>CAYNPO010000001.1:0-293566 GCA_964399165.1 uncultured Bacteriovoracaceae bacterium
ATGCGGGTGCTCTTCGACGGCATCCCCTTGGACAAGATGAGCGTCTCCATGACCATGAACGGGGCGGTCATTCCCATCCTGGCGCTCTACATCCTGGCAGCGGAAGAGCAAGGCGTGAAACCTGCGCAACTCACCGGCACCATCCAGAACGACATCCTGAAAGAGTTCATGGTGCGGAATACCTACATCTATCCGCCCCAGGCCTCCATGCGCATCATCGGCGACATCTTCGCCTACACCGCCGCCCATATGCCCAAGTTCAACTCCATCTCCATTTCCGGCTATCACATGCAGGAAGCGGGCGCGACGGCGGACCTGGAGCTGGCCTACACCCTGGCCGATGGGGTGGAATACCTGCGCACCGGCAAGCGCGCGGGTCTGGCAGTGGACGCCTTCGCGCCCCGGCTCTCGTTTTTCTGGGCCATCGGCATGAACTACTTCATGGAAGTGGCCAAGATGCGCGCGGCCCGGGTGCTGTGGTCTCGGCTGGTGGAGGCCGAAGGGGGCAAGGAAGCCAAGTCCCGCGCCCTGCGCACCCATTGCCAGACCTCCGGCTGGAGCCTCACCGCCGTGGACGTGTGGAACAACGTGGTCCGCACCAACATCGAGGCCATGGCCGCGGCCCATGGCCATACCCAATCCCTGCACACCAACTCCCTCGACGAGGCGCTGGCACTGCCCACGCGCGAGAGCGCGCGCATCGCCCGCAACACCCAGCTCTTCCTGCAGGCCGAGACGGACACCTGCCACGCCATCGATCCTTGGGGCGGATCCCATTACGTGGAGACGTTGACCCAGCAGTTGGCCGAGCGCGCCTGGGCGCACCTGAGCGAAGTGGAGGAGATGGGAGGCATGGCGAAGGCCATCGCGACGGGTCTTCCCAAACGCCGCATCGAGGAAGCCGCCGCCCGCACCCAGGCCCGCATCGACGCGGGAGTGCAGCCGGTGATCGGGGTCAACACTTTCAAGAACCCTGTGCGCGAAAACGTCCCGGTGCTCAAGGTGGACAACCAGGCCGTGCGCGCCGCCCAGATCGCCCGTCTCAAGCAGCTGCGCGCCGGGCGCGATGAGTTGGTCCTTGAGCAGAAACTGCACGCGCTCACCCGCGCCGCCGAGAGCGGCGAAGGGAATCTGTTGGCCCTGGCGGTGGACGCCGCCCGGGCCCGGGGAACGGTGGGGGAAATCAGCCTCGCCATGGAAAAAGTTTTCGGGCGCCACCAGGCACCGGTGCAGACCATCCAGGGTGTGTACCTGAGGGAAGTGGCCCAAGGGGGAAGGGACGTGGCCGACATCCAAAAGAGCATGCAGGACTTCACCTCCCGGGAGGGCCGGCGTCCCCGGATCCTGGTGGCCAAAATGGGCCAGGACGGCCACGACCGCGGCCAGAAGGTCATCGCCACCGCTTTCGCTGACCTGGGCTTCGACGTGGATGTGGGCCCCTTGTTCCAGACGCCGGATGAGGTCGCCCGCCAGGCGGTGGAAAACGACGTGCATGTGGTGGGCGTGAGTTCGCTGGCGGCCGGCCACCTGACGTTGGTGCCGGAGCTGCTGAAGGAGCTTGCGGCCGCCGGCCGTCCCGACATCCTCGTGGTGGTGGGTGGGGTCGTGCCGCCGCAAGACTATCCCGCCCTCGAAAGTATGGGGGTCGCCGGCGTGTTTGGGCCCGGGACCGTCATCGCTGACGCCGCCAGGGATTTGTTAGGCAAGATCAGCAAGAAGCTTGGGCACGCATGAGTTTGACCAACGACCAGCTGCTGGAAGGCTTTAAGAACCGCGATCGCAACGCCCTCGCCAAGGCCATTACCTTGGTGGAGTCCACATTGCCGGTGCACCAGCAACAGGCCGCCGCTCTCATGGCGAAACTCCCCGCGGGGCCATCCTCCAAAAGGGTGGGTATTTCCGGCACCCCGGGTGTGGGCAAATCCAGCTTCATCGAAGTCTTCGGCCTGCATCTCACGGGGCTGGGCCTGCAGGTGGCGGTGCTGGCGGTGGATCCTACCAGTGTCGTCTCTGGGGGGAGCATCCTCGGCGACAAGACCCGCATGGAAAACCTGGCACGGGACCCGAGAGCTTTTATCCGTCCGAGCCCCAGCGGTGGCGCCCTGGGCGGCGTCGCCCGCCGCACCCGGGAGGCCATCCGCCTATGCGAGGCCTTCGGCTTCGACGTGGTGCTGGTGGAGACCGTGGGAGTGGGCCAGAGCGAGACCGCCGTGGCCCGTCTCACGGATTGTTTTCTGATGCTGCTGCAGCCGGGGGCCGGAGACGACCTCCAGGGCATCAAACGTGGCATCCTCGAGTTGGTGGATGCCGTGGTGGTCACCAAGGCCGACGGGGACAACAAGACGCTCGCGGCCCAGGCCGTGCATCACTACGAACAGGCCCTCCACATCCTGCGGCAAGAAGGCTGGCGGCCACCCGTGCTCGCCTGCAGCGCCTGGGAGAAGAAGGGACTCGCCGAAGTCTGGGAAGCCGTGGGCAAATTCTACGCCCACCTGGGCGCTGCGGGGCTTGAGGCCAAGCGCCACTCCCAGGGAGCCCACTGGCTGGATGACTCTCTGAACGAAGAGCTGCGCGGCTGGTTTGAGCGCCGCTTGCCCGCCGGGGAGAAGGCCTTGCTCATCGACGAAGTATCACGCGGAAAAACCACCGTGGCGGGGGCGCTGGCGCGCCTCCTGTCGCACTTGCCTTAGGATCCCATGCAAAACTGGCTTAACTACCATCACCTTCTTTACTTTAAAGTCATCGCGGAGACGGGCTCCCTGGCGCGCGCCTCGGAAGTCCTGCGCGTCGGGCAGAGCGCCCTCTCCATGCAGCTGAAGCTTTTGGAGGACCGTCTCCAGCAGCGGCTCTTTGACCGCAAACAGAAGAAGCTGGTTCTCACCGAGGCCGGGCAGCTCGCCCTGGAATACGCCCGCGAGATTTTTGGGCTCGGCAACGAGATGCTGGACACCCTCCGGGACGGCGTGGCGGAGGGCCACCCCAGTCGCATCCAAGTGGGGGTGGAAGAAGGCGTGCCCCACTTCGCCGCCACGGCACTCTTGAAGCTCGCCATGGCCGGGGATGCCACCTTGCCTTCGGTGACCCACGGGTCGGCGGACACGCTGGTGTCGGATCTGCTGGAGCACCGCTTGGACCTGCTGCTCTTGCTCGAGGCCCCCGGCCAGAAGGACAAGAAAATCCTCTACAGTAAAAAAGTGCTCGAGACGGGTTTGATGGTGCTGGCCTCGCCCGTCCGGGCTAAACCCAAAGGAGACTTGTTGCGTGGCCTGGCGGGCCTTCCGCTTTTGCTGCCCTCTCCACTGTCGCGGCATCGCCATGAAATCGAGCGCGTCTTCCACCAAAACGAGTTGCCCTTGAACATGGTTTTGGAAACGGATGAGCCGATGCTGCTCAAAAACATGGCCGCCGCGGACCGCGGGGTGACCTTCTTGCCGGAAGCGGAGGCCAGGGACATGTTGCGCGCCAAGACGCTGGTCTCCTGGGGGACCATCCCGGCCAGTATGGAGCTGTGGCTGGTGGGCGCCAAGCGCAAGCTGGCCAACCCCTTGGCGGAGAAATTGCTGGATGAGGGCTTCGTTCCCTGAATGAAGAAGGGGCCCTTTGGCCCCTTCCGGTGAGACATCAGGTGGCGAAAAACGCCACGGCCATGGCCAACATGCCGGAGATGTACCAGCGCATCCCCGAAATTGTACCCCCCATAACCCCTCCTTCGTGCAACGCCCTTGAACTATTTTACGCCCCGCCCCAGTTGGAGCCTAGGCATGGGAAAGACGAAGGGTTGGATAAGTCTTTGGCGCTCTGAACCGCTTTACTTGGTTTCCCGCATCTTCCACAAGAGTTGCGAGAGGAAAGGACGGCGGGTTTCCCCGGTGGCCACCATCAGGAGCTTGGTGATCTTGAGGTTCTCCGGGTCGGTGAACAGAAGGATCAAGAGCTCACGGATGTAGTCCGTGTCCAAGGTGACGTAGTTGTCAGTGCCCACGCCGAGCTTCACGCCCTTCTTTTCCCACCAGGAGAAGGGGTGGTCCTTGAAGTCCGGAAAGAAGGTGGTCAGCTTGTTATTGGAGGATGGCAGCGCCACCAAGGAGACACCCTTGTTGATCATGCGGTTGAGCACGTCGTGCTGGTAGTGCTCCACCTCGCGGGCGGTGTGGAACTTGATCTTCACGAAGAACTTCTTCTCCTCGTGGGTGAGCGGCGTGCCCGCCATGAGCTTGTCGTAGACATCCTGGTGCTCACGCCACTCCATCTCCAGCAGCTCCTTGTGCTCCAGGGAGTTGGGCTTCACTGGGTGGCCCTCGGCATTCTGGGCGATCAGGCGCTGGTAGAGGGAGTGGTAGTAGAAGTTGGGATTGATGCCCAGGGATAGCCCGTGCTCCAGGGTGTCGATGTGCCAGATGTTGAGGGAGTTATCCACCGCCTGGACCCCCCGGCGCAGGGTGTGCCAGGTTTCACCGTGGTGGGAGCGGATGCGGAAGCCCTTGAAGTGCAGCTTCCTGAAGCCTTGCTGCATCTCCGCGAAGTGGCCCTTGCGGTAGAGGTCGCGCTCATTGCCCACGGTGTCCACCTCGCAGAGGTGGGGGGCGAGGAAAGGGTGCTTGTCGATCAGGTGCAGGATCTCGTCCACCTGGTGCAGGAAGTGTGCCTTCTTGGAGGGGAAGCGCCGGTTGTCCCAGAAGTCGGCTTCCTTGCGGAAACAGGGGCTCAAGATGAAGTTGAAATCGGGTACCTCGCGTTGGTACTGGGCGAAGCCCTCGTAGAGTCCCAGCACCACATCTTCCTCGGTGACGTCCTCGGCGCCGGGGATGTTCTCGTCGGCGTCGGAGGAGGCGCGTGAGAGGGTGAATTTCAGGCGCACGGTGCCGATGTTGTACTTGCAGTTGAGTTCACTCGCCATGTGGTAGGCGGCCTGGCGGTGCATGTCCCGGCTGGTGAGGATGAGCTTGGGGAGCAGCAGGATTTTGAGGTAGCGCTCGAAGAACTCGTGGTCCTTGAGGCGGATGAGGTTGTCCACGTCCTCAGCGCTCTTGATGTCGGCGCTGCCCGGGCCCCAGATCTTCTCGATCTTGGCCACGTAAAGGTCCCGGTGGGGGCCCTTCAGGAGTTTTTGTAAGTGCGGGAAGATGAACTCCGCGGTCAGCGACCCGGTGAGGTGGATGTGCTCTTCGATGTAGGGCTTGGGGAAGCGCTTGAAGAAGATGCCCAGGGCCTCGGCCACGGGGTGGTGGAGCAGGGTCTTGATGTCCACCTCGTCCTGCTGGAACCCGGAGAGGAGTCGGCGAAACTCGGCCAAGGTCTTCTTGACCAGGGGATTATCCTCACGGCCATCGTCCATGAGGGAGAGTTCCAGGGTGTCGGCAAGGCTTATGCCGTTGGTCTCGGAAATCAGCCGGGTCAGGTAGTCGGCCAGGGTCTCGATGAATTTGCTGTGGCTCATGAGCCCATCCTACTACGCTTTGGGCCCCTTGGCGAAAGCGGCGGCTTCCGCGGCCAGCAGGGCAGCCAGCTTGTTGTGGTCCAGGGGGTCCTTCCCGGCCAAGAAATCCAACAGGTCGGGAAAGGAGTCGTGGCCCCAGAAGAGTTCCCCCTCCACGACGAAGCTGGGAACCCCGAATACCCCCGCTTCCAGGGCCCGGGCCAGGTTGGCCTTGAGTCCCTCGCGGGCCTCGCGGGAAAAACTTTTCTCGTAAAGCTCGGCGGCCGGTAGGCCCGCTGCCGCCAAGGCGTCCTGGAGTTGGTCTGGGTCTCCCATGTCGATGCCGCGCTCCCAGCCCGCTTCCCACAGAGCAGCCACCACTCTGGGTTGGTGGCCGCCTGCCACTTCCTTGAGGGAGAGACGAAGGGCATAGAGGGAGTTAAAAGGATGCTGGTGGGGCGTGGTGAAGGGCCACCCCCGGCGGGCGGCGAGCCTGAGGCAGCTCTTGAGCATGAAGGCGCGTTTGGGCGCGACTTCTCCGGGTCCCTTGATGCCCCAATGGTTGAAAAGGGATCCCATGGGTACGGGCAGGAGTTCCACTTCCGCCCCTTGGCCGAGTTCCGGGAGACGCTGCCAAGCGAAGCGGGAGAAAGGGGAGAGGTAGTCGAAGTAGAAGGCGAGTCGTCGCATTGCCACGTCATGTTGGCATCTTTCCCCCGGGAAGGCGAGGGGGCCGGGGGGGCGCACCCGTGGCCAACCCCGCGACGGCAGGGAGAAACGCGATTTTGTGCTTGCGCGCAGGGCTGTTCCCGTAAACTGCCCAGCACCAAAAACGGATTTGTCTCTGCGTTGTACGTCTGCGGTGGTGGGTACTCCAGTGGTAAGCAGCGGCACAAATCCAACCTTCGGGCATCAACCCGGCGGGAGTTCCCATGTTGTTCCAACGTCTGTACCAAGGCCTGGCATGCGGTTTCCTTCTCGGTTCCTTGGTTTCTTGTGGCGGCGGTAGCGGCACGCAAATCGTCAAAGGCCTCAAGGTCGAGACCAGCGTGGTGGATGACCAACTCCATTTGCGCGTGTCCTCCGAAATCGACTTCGCCAACATCATGATGCCCAGCCTGCAGATCCCCATCATCAAGGACGGCGAGGCCATCGGCACCGTCTCCATGGTTCCGGTCCTGGGCAGCAAAACCCAGTTCGTGGTGGACGTGAATGTGGCCGAGCTGCAGGATCTCCCCAGCGCCGGCACCGTGACCCTCCCCAACGGCACTCTGGCGCCGTTGATCGGGACTAACCCGGCCGTGGCGGTGAACCTCGGCAAGGGCGCCCAGCTTTACGTTGCCGCGGCTTCCAACGCCTACGCCTTGGGCGTGGCCATCCCCATCTCTGGGTTGGATTCGGTGGGGCAGTCCCTGGGCGGATTGAACTTCTTCCCCATGTTCGCCCTCGATAAGACCGTGGGCGCCGCCGGCATCTTCGCCTCCCGCGAACCGGGCAAAAGCGGCTTCGGCTTCTTCGTGGACGTGACCCCCTATCTGCAGGGCATGGACTGGGGCCTGCCCACTTCCAGCAACGCCGCCATCGCCATGGGGCAAGAGCTCATGCAACAAGAGAGCGCCGAGATCGAGTTGGACTACCGCCAGCAGCAACCCGCCAAGGCGAAGCTCCAGCAGCTCCAGGCCAAGCTGTATGACATGAACCGCCGCCGCGTGCAGCTCAAACGCTGAGCGCTGATTCCCCAGGGACGGGGAAGCGCCTGGCGCCCAAGCGTTCCCAAGGGGCCCAGCGGGCGAAAGCCTCCTGGGCCCTTGCTTCGTGAATGCTCACCTCCAGCTCGCCCTGGAACTGGTAGCGGTGGTGGAAGCTGAGTCCCATCTTGCGACACATGGAAAGACCATCGCCGGAAACCACCTCGGCAAAAAGCGTGGAGTCGGGGTGGCAACGAGGGAGCAAGGTTCCCATTCCGCGCAGGACCGCCGCCACCATGGGAAAAGAGAGCGTGGCTTCCTCGCTCAAGAGTGAGTAGACGAAGAAATGGATTTTTTCGGCGGGATCCGGGTGTAGTGCCAAGTGGGAGGGCCCCATGTCCGCTTCGGGAAAGTCCGGGTGGAGGATGAATTCCCGGCCGGCGTCGGTGAAGGGCAGGGTCCAGGCGTGGCCCAATAACTTTTCTCCTCGGTGCGCCTGCCAGAGCAGGGGAGGGTGCAGGCGGGCCAGCTCGGCCATCAGGTCTGCGTCCGGATGGGATTGTTGGCCGAAGACCCGGTCGATCTGCTCAAAGACCTCCCTGGCGCCGTCCGCCCCGCGCAGGGGACCCCAGCTGACGGCGCTCATGCCTCGCCTTTAATTTTGAGCGCGGCCTGGAGCCCGCACACGAAACTGGTTTCAAAGCACGGGCTGCCCCAGTTGTCCTGGTTGGCGAAGAACAGGGTGTCCGCGATGTCCGCGTGGGCCCGTTCGAACAGGCCGGTGGCGACACCGCCCACTTGCGCCTGGGGCATGGAGTGGCCATAGCGCACCAGACGCACGCCCTCCACGTCCGCCCAGGAAAGTCCCATGCCCACCAGGGCGGGGGAGAGCCGCTCGCGGATCTTGTCGTGGTACTTTTGGTAGAGGCCGTCGATGAACAGGAACTGCTGGGCCATGTCGTAGGGCAAGGGCATGTAGAGCGTGAGGATACTCTTCTCCGCGGTGTCGCGCATGGCCCAGTCGGCGAAGGTGATGTCGGCGATGGCGCGCTCGCGGCTGTCGCGGGTGCCGTGGGTGGGGACGCGGCCCATTTGCGAGAACACGTCGTAGCCCTGGGAGGGGATTTTCTTCCTCATGAAAACGTTGGCCACCAGGTAGGCGCGGTAGGACATCTCGTCCATGGCGCGCTCTTGCCCGGCGGGTAATCCGCTCACCACGTGCTTCATCACCATCTTGGGTGATGCCAACACGCACTTGTCGGCGGTGACCGTCTCCAGCTCCCCGCGCTCGTTCTTGAAGCACACCCGGGCCTTGCCGCCCTCGAGCGCGACGTCCACGCCGAAGCACGGCGCGCGCAAAGTGGCGTTGCGACGGGCGGCTAGGCGCTCGTACAGCGCTTGGGCGATGAGCCCGTTGCCTCCGGGGAGGGCCTGGGTGCCCGCCATGTCGGAGACGATGAAGTTGAGGGCCTGGGCGGCGGAGAGCTCCTCGGGGGGCGCGGAGAAGGAGGACCAGCAGTAGAGATAGAGGTACTCCAGCACGTGGGGATGCAGCTGACCCAGGTGCTGACGGATCCAGCGCTCAAAGGACATGCGGTCGAGGGCGTCGAAGCGCGGGCGGTCCTGGGGGGCCCAGATGGGGAGCTCGGGGTACTCGTTGTCCCAGATCCGCGCCATCTCCGCGCGCACGCGGCGGAAGTCATCGGAGCGGGCGGGGTCAGTGACACCGTCCCAGAAGCCTTTGAGGAATCGTCCTTGGAATTCCACCACGTCCTGGGAGTGGTCGACCTCGCGGAAGCGCTCCTTGAGTCGCAGCTCCCCCAGGAAATTGTCGATGAGGCCCCCGGCCTCGGGCCTGGTGATGTAGGCCGAGCCCAGAGAGGCGAAGGCGCGCCCGTAGTACTGGGTCTTGGCGTTGCCGCCCAGGCGGGGATGTCCGTCCAGCACCAGGAGTTTGTGCTGGGGAAGATTGTAGGCGGCGTTGAGGCCCGCCAAACCACCACCGAGCACGACAACGTCGTAGTGGGCGCTGGTGCGGGGAATGCCCCCTTTAGTGCCGATGTAGCCTTCCTTGTTCCAGAAAATTTCGTGGGCCTCGTCGTGGGTGTCGCCCTCGATCAAGGGACTTCCCCCAAAAACGTTAAGTCTTTGCAGAGGTGAAATGTCCGGTGTGAGAAGCGAGGGTGGAATCCAGGCGCCCGGATGGCCCATGGCCCCGCGGCTCAAGAGGAAGAGTGAGGTGGAGGAAAGCGCGCCGACGACGAAGTCTCTGCGGTTCATGGATCCCCGAGTTTTGGATTGAGAACAGATGTTTGATAGGTTAAACATAAAGGCCAGTCAATCTGAGATCCCGCCCCAGAAAGGAAAAAAATTGTGGAGCTCCTACCCGGCGCTTGGTTCGTGGAAAAGACCGATGATGCTGCAGCTAGCCTAGGGTGGAAAGTGGAGGGGCTGCTCCATGATGAGCAAAGTCCCTACCAGCGCATCCAAGTGTGGCGTACATCCAGCGTGGGCAAGCTGTTGGCGCTGGATGGCCGGGCCATGCTGAGCGAGCGCGACGAGTTCATCTACCATGAGGTGCTGGCCCATGTGCCCGCCATGGTCCAACGTCGTACCTCCCGCGTGCTCGTCATCGGCGGAGGTGACGGTGGGGTTGCCCGGGAGTACGCGCGCTATCCCTTCGTGGAATCCATCGACCTGGTGGAGATCGACTTGCGGGTGCCGGCGGTTTGCCAGCAGCACTTCCCCCAGTTCGCCCCCGTGTTCTCGGACCCGCGCCTCAAACTGCATGGGGAAGACGGCTACGCTTTCCTCGAGCGCGAAGTCACCGCCGGCCAGCGCTGGGACGTGGTCATCGTGGATTGCACTGATCCGGACGGGCCCGCTGCCCGGTTGTTCTCGCCGCAGTTTTACGCCTTGGCCTCAAAGGCCCTGGCCCCAGGTGGCGTGTTCATGTGCCAAAGCGAGAATCCTTTCTTGGACGAGTACGGCATCCGGCAAATCTACCAGAACCTGCGCGCCGCCTTCCCGATAGTCGAGTCCTTATGCGCGCCCATGCTGGTCTATCCGGGTGGGCTATGGTCCTTCGCCTTCGCCTCCCACCGCCAGCGGCCCCTGGATTTCAACCACGACCGGGTGCTCGCCCAAGCCGAGTTGGTTGAGGGTCTCTCTTGGTACAACGTGGACTGGCACCGCGGGGCCTTCGCCTTGTCGAATTTCCATAAGCGCGCATTGGGAATGCACCCGCATTAGCCGCAGGCGGCGCGAGTGAGCGGGACTTGGGAACGAAGCGGTCGGTGGGGAGGGGGAGAAAAAACAAACCCCCGCTTGGGGCGGGGGTTTCGGTGGTGCTTAGATTTTGCGGCTGGGGCCGCGCATCTTCGAGAGGGTCTTACGCCGACGCTTCTCGGCGTTCTCGCGCTTCTCGCGCTCTTTCACCGAGGGCTTCTGGTAGCTCTCGCGGGCGCGGTATTCTTTGACGATGCCGTAGGAGTCGCACAGCCGTTTGAACTTCTTGAGCGCCTTATCGACGGCGAAGCCATCGGTGATTTCCAGGCGGACGTTTTCCTTCGCGTGTTTCTTTTCGGCCATGGGCTCCCCTCAAAAGGTTGAAAAACCACCCCAGTCTAGCAGGGCCGTTTCAAAAGGCCAGAGGGGGCCGGTCAGGCAAAAAAGGGATGTTGCGTTAGGTCAAATTCCGCGTACAGGGGGAAATGATCGGAGGGGAGGAGGCGCTTTTGCTGGTATTCCTGAGGAATTGGCAAGGGAGTGCCGGACTCATCCGTGTAACGGGGGAACTGCACCGAGGCCCGGTGGAGCAGTTTCTGGGCGGCGGCGTTGAGGAAGAGGTAGTCCAGCTGCATGGCCACCCGTCGGCCACCCCGGAAATGGATATGGCTGAAGCGCTCGTCGTCCTCGACCCCTGCGAGCTCGGCCACATCCCTGAGGCCGGCGCCGTGGTAGAGGGGAAGAAACTCGGGTTCGGGATTCGGCCAGTGGGCGTCTCCGTTGAAATCCCCTCCCAGCAGCAGGGGCACCTCCTGGCCCAAGGAACGTGCCAGCTCGGCCAGGGCGCGCACTTCCACCGCCCGGCGGGTGCGGCCCTCGAAATCATCGCCCTTCATGTTGAGCTTGGATTTCAGGTGCACCAGCAGCACGTTGAACCACGTGCTGTGGTCCCAGGTGAGTTCCAGCAGCAGCACGTCCCGTGAGAAGCGGGTATACACAGGATGCGCCAGGGGATGCTCCCGGTGAGAACGCAACGGCCCTCCCCAGGGGGCCCGGACCAAGAAGCCCATGTCGATGCCCCGGTCGGAGTTACCTTCCAAGAGCTGGGGGGCATAGGCGCCACCGAGAAAGTGGCGATTGAAGTTCTCCAGGGAAGTCAGCCCTCCCACTTCCGTGAGCAGCACCACATCGGGCTCCAGTCGCCGGATCGCCAAAGCCAGGGCCCGGACCTTGGCCAGAGGCTTGTTGCCCAAAAG
Source organism: uncultured Bacteriovoracaceae bacterium (assembly GCA_964399165.1). Taxonomy (GTDB): domain Bacteria; phylum Bdellovibrionota; class Bacteriovoracia; order Bacteriovoracales; family Bacteriovoracaceae; genus UBA6144. The sequence continues at coordinate 11,589 of CAYNPO010000001.1, forward strand.
GCCTGTGGCGGCCCCCTGCCAACGCCGCTCGTCCATCTCCTCCATCGGGGTGCCATCCCAGCGGTCCAGGGAAACGAAGAGGTTCTCCGCGTTCAGCACGAGGGTTTTGAGGATCGGGGGCGGGGAAGCTTTTGCCATCGGCACCAACCGTTTCACTTTGTTTTACCATGGGAGGTAGGAGGGCGCCATGCGTGCGTTGTTGGCCATTCTCTTGTTCACCTGCGGCGCCCATGCCCAGAGCATCAAGTTCGAGCCCCTGTTCGGCGTTGAACATGCCACCAACCGCTATCCTGAGCCCGCCCGGGCCACCACCCGTACCTTCTTCGGCCTGCGCGTGCTCGCCGGTGTGCCGCTCTTGTCGCTGGAGCTGGAGGCCACCCAGGCCAACGACCGCCGCGACTATCCCAGCGAGGACCTCAAGGCCGAGGACCAGATCCGCCGCGGGCTCATCGGCGTGCGCTCCACCGTGCCCACCACGTCATGGCTCGCGGTGTTCTTCCGCGCCGGCGCCCGCGCCACGCAACAGGAAACCACCATCACCAACACCGCCGATGGCACCAAGGATGTGAAGAAGCCTCCTGTGTGGTGGGATCCCTACGCGGGCTCAGGCCTGACTCTCGCCTTGGGATCATTGGCGGCGCTAAACGCGGGTGCCACGTGGTTCTTTCCTCAGGGTGCCCCGGCGGAAGTGCAGTACTCCTTCGGCTTCACCCTCAAGTTCGGGCAAACCCGCTAAGCGTCTAGGCCTTGGCCAACGACCCTGGCCGCCAAGCCCCGTATGCTGGCAGGCATGGGCGTTCTCTGGGCCATCCTCACCCTCTTTTGCGCCTCGGCTTCGGCGGCCCCTGAACGCGAGGACGCGGCCGAGGGGGATGGCGCATTCTCCGTTCCCATCCAGCGCCACGAGCGCAACTACTTCATCTCCGGCAGCCCCAACACCAAGGCCCGCTTCAGCTTCAAGTTCCCTCTCAAATCAGGTTCGGGCCACTACCTGGGTTACTCCCAGTTGATGCTGTGGCGGCTGTTCCAGGAGACGTCTTCGCCCATGGAGGACGTGAACTTCAATCCGGAGTACTTCTACCGCTGGCGGCTCAAGGGGAACCGGCTACCTTTCTTCGATTTGGGCGTCGAACACCTCTCTAACGGCCAATCCCGCGACACCGACTCCCGCTCCTGGAACAGCGTTTACGCGCACTTTCCGTGGAGCATGCCGGTGGGGGAGGAGGGACGCTTCAACGTCGGTTGGAAACCGTTCTTGCTCTGGGACGTGGAGGCCTACAACCCCGACGCCCGGGAATGGGTGGGATGGTACGAGTTGGAATTCTCCGTAACCGGCGTGCTGGCGAATTGGATCCCCTACGACGAGTTGTACTTCCACCTGAGGCCGGGCGGGAAGGAGGGGAACCGCTTGGAGCGCTCCTACATGGAGTTCGGCGCCCGCTTCAAGGTTTTCCGTGGGCGGACGGCGCCCCTGGGCTTCATGCAGTATTTCGTGGGGTACGGTGAGAGCCAGCTGACCTATGACAAGAAAACCCACGGCCTGCGCGTGGGAGTGTCGATCTAGCCTTGGATCAGGGCGACGATCTGGGCCGGGATGCCCACGGCGAAAACCACGCCCATGATGATGGCCGTGCCCACCAGGGCGATGGCGACGGCCTTGTAGGGGATCGAGAGGAGGCATTTCATAGTTGGGCCCTTTTCTCCATTCTAGTAGCGGGGGACGGAGGGGTCAACGGACAGGGACCAGGCGTCGATTCCGCCCTCCAGGTTGTCCGCCTCCACACCCATGGCCTCCAGGAAACGGCAGGCGTGGAGGCTGCGCACGCCATGATGGCAGTAAACCACCAGGGGGCCCTCGCCTCCGGGAATTTCCCGCCAGCGGCGCTCAAGCTCAGGCAAGGGGATCAAGGTGCCGCCTAAATCGCAGAGGGCCCTCTCCTCCTCAAACCGCACGTCCAGCAGGCGGAAAGGTTTCCCCTCCGCGCGCCAACGGGCCACTTCGACGGGATCGAGCCGCCTCATTTCTGGGCGGCGTCCTGGGCGTTGAACACGCGCGACTGGGGCGGCACAGAGCTGGTGAGCCACACGTTGCCCCCAATGACAGAGCCACGCCCCACGGTGGTGGCGCCGCCGAGGATGGTGGAGTTGGCGTAGATCACCACATCGTCCTCGATGGTGGGGTGGCGCTTGGTGGACTGCAGGCGTTTCTTCACGCTCAGGGCCCCTAGGGTAACCCCTTGGTAGATCTTCACGTTGGTGCCGATGTCGCAGGTCTCGCCGATGACCACGCCGGTGCCATGGTCGATGAAGAAGCTCTCGCCGATGCTGGCGCCGGGATGGATGTCGATGCCGGTGCGCTCGTGGGCATACTCGGCGAAGAGCCGGGGCAGAAGCGGCACGCCGAGAAGATGGAGGGAATGGGCCAGGCGGTACACCGCCACCGCGTGGAAACCGGGATAGGTGACGATGACCTCTTCCACCGAGTAGGCGGCGGGGTCCCCTTGGAAAGCGGCTTCGGCGTCTTTGTCGATGAGCGAGGCGAGTTGGGGAAGTTGCGCGAAGAATTTCTCCACCACGTCCGACGCCTCGTCGGCCAGCTCGGCCTTCAGGGGGGCCAGCGCGCCCACCGCCGCCACCAAACGAGCGCGCAATGTCTCCACAGCGCGCTCGGCCTCAGCTTCGCTTTTGAGCGTCAGCCGGCCACGTTGGGGATAGAGCAGCGCCAAAACCTCGTCCACCGCGCAACGGATTTCAGGCACATTGAGCGTCAGTTGGGTTTTGAGGGTGCGCTCGCGGTAAAGAAAACTCGCCAGGGCGGAGGACATAACACTGCCTTTTTGGTTATAGTGGCGCGTCGTTTCCATCTTAGCGGGTAATGCATGAATCTTAAACTTCAATTGAAGAAAACCGGCCTCTTACAGCTGGTGGGGAACACCCCGCTGGTGAAGGTGGAGAGCCTTTCGGCCCTCACCGGGCGCGAGATCTTCATGAAATGCGAGAACTTCAATCCCGGCGGCACCATCAAGGACCGACCGGCCCTTGGGATGGTGGTCAATGCCATCGCCGAGGGAAAACTCAAGCCCGGCATGACCATCGTGGAAGGAACCGCCGGCAACACCGGCATTGGGCTCGCGATGGTGGGGCAGGCCCTCGGCTACAAGGTCATCGTGGTGCTGCCCAAGGGGCAAGACCCCTCCAAGTTGCGCATGCTCTCCCTCTACGGCGCCCAAATCGTGGAAACCGACGCCGTGGTGTACCCGGACGAGCGCCACTTCTTCCTGGTGGGCAAGAAGATCGGCACCAGCTCGCCCGAGTATTGGTGGGCCAACCAGTTCGATAACCCCGCCAATTGGGGTTCCCACTACGAGACCACCGGCCCTGAAATCTGGGCCCAGATGAAAGGCGAGATCGACCACCTGGTGTGCGCGGCCGGCTCTTCAGGCACCATCGCCGGCGTCTCGCGCTACCTCAAGCAGATGTCTCCGCGGACCAAGGTCACGTTGGTGGACCCGCATTTGAGTTCACTCGCCACCAACTTCCGCACCGGTAAGTGGGACATCGTGGGCGAGTACACCATGGCCGAAGGCGTGGGCATCACCCGCCCCTCCGAAAACTGGAGCGCGGCCAGACCCACGGTGGACGACGCCCTCACCCTGCCTGACCAGGCCTTGACATCGCTTGCCTACTGGCTGCGCGCCAAGGAGGGCATCGTCACCGGCATGTCCTCCATGCTGAACCTGGCGGGCGCAGTGAAAACCGCGCTTGGTGCCGCTCCCGGGAGCCGAGTCGTCACTTTCATGTGCGACGGCGGCGAGCGTGCGACGTCGAAGATGTATGACCCGGCTTTCCTGAAGGAAAAGGGTCTGGATCCGGCCGTCTTGGGGGACCAGGAGCTTTTGCGCTATTTTACTTCTCTCACCGGGCGAATCTGAGGGGCCAGCGGCGCGCAGACTCTTCTCAAAGTCCGGCGTCCAGGGCCCGGGTGGAAACCTCCCGGGAGCGCTCCAGCTCAGCACGCCACGGGCCGGGGGCGGCGAGCCCACGTTCGGCGGTGGCGCGGGCCAGCCTGTACATGCCGATCCGTTGATAGTGGCCCGCAAGGTTCAAGAGCGCGAACGGATCGTCCTGGCGTCTCTCCAGCACGCGTCCGAAGAAAGCCTCGTCGTCCTTGAAGGCCGGAGCGTAGTTCCCGCCCAACAGCATGCACGCCAGTAGCGCGGCGGAGAAGATTCCCGCCCGTAGCTTGGCAGGCAACCGGGAGGCCAAGTGGAACTGCAGGGCCAATCCCAAAGGCAGGGACAGATAGAGGTGCTGCTCCGAGACCGCGGTGAAAGACATGTAAGGGGGGATGACCAATCCGATGAATGGCGTGAGCATGGCCACCTGGCCCAGGAGGAGCCATCCGGCCGTGCGCTCGCGCCTGCAGGCCAAAAGCAAAAAGCCCAGAAGGAAGATCCATCCCGCCACGGCGGCGACATCCCATTTGCCCTCGAAGGGACCGTGCAGCGGGGACAAAGGCCAAGGCCACCAGGGCCAGGCCAGGTAACGGCCGAGGGTGAAGGCGATAAGTTCGGCCCGTGAGGTCGGGGGAGGGAGTGGCGCGGAGTCGGCGGTGGGAGCTGGGGCCGGAGCGTCGGCGGGAGGTAGTACAACCGTGATGTCGCCGGTTTTGGGCTTCTTGGGGGAGAGAGGTGACGGGGTGGCCGCGGCCTCAGAGGGCACGGGGGTGGCGGTCCCAGGGGAGGAGGGGGTCGGCGCGGAAAGCACGGCCTGGGTACTGTTCTCCACGCGAGCTTGCACTAATGGATTCCCGGCGATCCGGCCCAAGGACCACAAGCTCACCAACAAAAAAGGAATGAGGGCGATGGCGTGCTGTCGGTTCAACTGGCGCGTGCCGGCCAGGAGAATCAGGAGGAACCAGGGGACGGGCAGAGACGCCGATTTCGTGGCCACGGAAGCGAGAAAAGCGATGATCCCCGCTGCGTGGAGTGAGGCGCGGGGACGGGCATCCCAGCGGAGCATGGCCTCAAGCGAAAGAAGGAGGAAGAGCGCGCATGTGGTCGTCTTGAGCTGGATGATCCAGGCCACGGAGAGCATGCACAAAGGGTGCAGGAGGAACAACAAGGCCAATGGAGCTGCCCACTCCGGGCGCCATCGGCGCACCAGGCGCGAGAGCATCCAGGCATTGAGCCCGTGCACCGCCAGGTTGAGGGCCCGCCAGGGAAGCGTGCTGAATCCGAAAATCTCGAAGAGCAGAGCGCTCACGGTGTCGAACAAGGGCCAAATGTGGAAACGCCACGCACCGATGAAGTCGAAGGCGTAGGGACCAAGGCCTCGGGCGAAAATGAAGCGGTGGTCATCCCAGAGCGGAGCGCCTGTGAGGGTGGGGGCGTAGAGCAGGAGGCAGGTGAGCCCTGCCACGAGCGCCAAGAATCCCCGGGGAAGCGCGCTCACTTAGGCTCCAGAAAGGCGCGCAGGGTTTCGGCGTTGGCCCGCGGATCGGGCCCCATCAGGAAGAGCCAGCTCTCGCCGTCGCGCCATAGGCGCAGGGCCGCCAGGGCCCGCGAACGCGCGATGCCTAAAAGGGTGATCCAATCGCGGAAAGTGTGGCGGACGAACAACTCCACCACCATGGGAAGGCCGATGCCCACCACCATGTGCTCAAAGAGGCCCCGCAGGCTCTCCATCGGGGTCATGCGCACAAGGCGAGCTGGGCCCTGGCCCGTGCGCTTGCCGTGGAGGAGCAGCGCGCCCCCGCCAGGGCCCCGGGCCACGGGCGCTCCCAGGCGGTCCAAGGGAATGAGCAGCTTGTCGCCATGGTGTTGGCGCTTGAAAACGGCCAGCTCACGGGCAGGCAACCAACTGGGCGCTTCTTTCACTCCCAGGCGCAACGGGAAGGGCCAGACCTTTCCGGCCCGGTCCACCAGGGGCGTGTCGTCAGAGAGGAGTTCCACCCCGGGCCAGCGGGCGATCTCCAGGAAAAGCGTGGTTTTCCCGCCATGGGAGGGCAGCATGACAAGCACGTCGCGCCCGCGCAGACGGAAACCGCAGGCATGCACCTTGTGGAAGCCACGTCGGTCCAGGTCCTTGCCGGTCAGGGAGAGGAGCGTGAGGTAGGCCACCTCATGGAGGACGTCCGGATCAGCGGACCACACCACCGCCCGTCCCGTCCCGTGATCGTAAAGGGAGAGGGCGCGGCCGTGGTGGTCGTTCCAGCGGCGAGGGCCGTCGTCGTAGGTGATGGCGTTGGGGGAGATGCGTGAGGCGGGGCGGTCGGGAAGAAGACCTGAGGGCGCTCTGTTGGGGACCAACTCGATTTCAAAGCGCGGCTTTTCCACCGTCGCACGGAAATGTTGGAACTCCGCCTCCAGCGTTTCCAAGCACCCGCGCCCGTTGGATAACAGGCGAATCGTGCTACCATAGAAATCGAATTCCACCCGGTGGGACATGCTGATGCTCTCGGTCCTGATCATAACCCGCAACCGCACGGCGCTCCTACAGAAATGTCTGGAGTCGCTGGCCCCGTGGGCGCTGACCACCGAGCTCCAGGCGTGCGTGGTGGTGAATGGCGAGGACGCCGCCACCCGCGGCATGTTGGAGGAATTCGCCCGTACCGCCCCCTGGCTGGAATGGCGGGAAACCATGGCGCTGCCCCCGGGGGCGGCACGCAACGTGGGACTGCCGCTGCTGCGTGGGGAATGGGTGTTCTTTCTCGACGACGACGCGACATTACCCCCCGGCTATCCCGCGCTCTGGCAACAAGCGCGGGCCTTAGCTCCCGACGCGGATGTGCTGGGCGGTCCCGATGCAGCGCCACCCGGCATGGAAGGGTTTCCCCGGGCCGTGTCCCTGGCACTGGCTTCTCCCCTTTGCACAGGTCCCACAGCCGCCCGCCACAATGCTCTCACTCAGGGCGCTCCCCATCCCGCGGATGAAACCACGCTGACCTCCTGCAACCTGTGGGTGCGCCGCGAGTGGTTCGAGCGCGGTCTGCGCTTTCCCGATGGGCCTCGCCGGGGAGAGGAGACGGTGCTACTCCGAAAACTTGCCCGCGCCGGCGCGAAGATCGTGCGTGCTCCCTCGTTAGTGGTGTGGCATCGGCGTCGGGAGAGCGTGCGCGAGATCGCCCGCGCCAGTTTCTGGGGTGGCTTCCATCGGGCCCGCATTGGTGGCCCATGGTGGCTGGCCCTCCCCGCCCTCTTCGTTCTACTCCACGCCGTCTTGCCCGTCGGAGGAAGATTGGTGGGCGCCTTGGCCGGGTGGTGGGCGTTCCCCGTGGGCGCCTACGTTTGGCTCGCCTGCGTCCGGGCCCGACGGCCGGGACTTTGGGCATGGGTGTTTTTCCTACATTGGTTGGTTCCCACCTCTTATGGGGTGGGCCTTCTGGCAGGATTCGGGGGGCGCCGGTGGAAATGAGGTGGGAAGATTTCATGGCCCTGCGCGACCGGGTAGGCGAGCGAGTGCCGTTTCGCGTGGTGAGCGGATCCATGCGGCCCCTGATTCCCGTAGGCGCCTCCGTCGTGGTGGAAATCGGCGCAGACGTGCGCCCCGGCGACGTGGTGCTGTTTTGGGACGGGGCCAGGCCCGTGTGCCATGTGCTCTGGCACAAGAACCGAGTGCCTTCGGCCACGGGCAAAGCGGTCTATTTGACTTGCGGCCTCGAGGGCCGTGGGCTGGATTTGGCGGTGGAAGAGGACAGATTGTTGGGACGAGTGATCTCCCACCACCTGACCTGGTGGCACAAGATCCGTTTGTCCCTCAGACGGGCCCGGGAATCCCGGGGACGCTGAGCCGTTTTTCCAGCAGTCCAAGGAGATGGGTTTTGATGGGGAAGGGCAGGGCCATATCCTTCTGGGGGGAAATTTTCTTTTCGAAGAGGAACCCGTTGAAGTCCTCATCCGCGGCCGTTCCCTGCCATACAGTCAGGGCGTGGTTGAACGAAAGGGGCCACTGGCCGATCTTCTCCGCGGCCAGCCCCCCGTAAACTCCGCGGGGGTGCAGGGGCATGCCCCGGCCCATCATCTGGGACTCCACCGAACAGAGGGAAACGCCGTGGCGCCACAAGTCCATGTGCACGAAGGTGTGCCGGCCCTCCAGGGCGTACTCGCCCAGTTCGCGCCGGCGCAAGAAGCGCAGCGGCCGACGGAAACGGGATTGGAAGGCGGCCGTGGTTTGGTATCCCATCAACTGCTCGGTGCCCCCGGGGTCGAGCAAATCCCCCCGCTGGGAGAAGTAGGCCCCCACGTCGGCATCCGTCGGAAATTGGCCCAACCACTGGTGAAGGTGTTTGCGGAAGAGGGGTTCACTCAAGAAGGTTTGGCTGAAGAGCCCGTAAAAGAGCAGGTGATGCAGCGTCGCCGGGGGAGCGGGGCGGGTAGGTTCCATGCGCCAATACAGGGTATGGGGACGCCAGCCCGCGGGAACCAGGAAGGCCAGGTTGGCGTCCACCAACAGGCGGGTGTCGCTCTTGGGGGAGGGGAAGCGTAGGAAGAAGTCCAACAAGGTCTGCGCGCCATCGCGCAGGAGCAACACCTGGAACAGCTCCAGCTGGTGCTGGTGGCGGATGAAGAATGAGAAGAGAGGATTGAGTGGGTGGAAAAAATCCTCGCCTGATGGCCACAGCTTGCCCTGCCGGTCGGAAGCGTCCTTCTGGTTCAGCGGGTTTTCCCAACGGTGTTGGGCGAAGTTGAGAGTGCCGGCGCTCCGCCGGCGCAGGTCATCCCACATAATGGCGGTACAGCTGCATGTAGAGGTCGTTGAAGCGCTTTTTGCGCAGATCGAAGAAGGTGCACCAGTTCTGGTAGCGTTCCATGGCCGCTGCTTGGTGGAGCCGGGGAAGCCAGCCGGTGAATGCCGCCGGCTCCCCTTCGGCCAGCACTTTGGTCACGCGTGCGATGCTGGTGTGGGCGAGGGAGAGTTCGGCGATGCGGTGGCGCTCGGGCACGGGACGGGATTGCCGCTCGGCCAAGGCCCTGCGGAATGCGCCAGTGTCTACCTGTTTGCCTCCACGGGTGATGCGCGCTGGGATCAGCCTCACTTCGTCTTCAAGGCCGGGGCGCCGGAAGGAGGGAAAGCCCGCCCAGTCCGTGAGGATCAGCGGTAATCCCGCGGCCAGGGCCTCCGCGCAGCTCATGCCATAGTCCTCGTCATTGTGGACGCTCAGATTCACCAGGCAGTCGGCGGCGTTGTAGTAGGCGTTGAGTTCGCGGTTGGGACGGAAACCGTGGAATTCCACCCGGGAGCGCTCTTCGCTGGGAAGCCCTTCCCATAAGGCCAACAAGCGGTGGAAGTACTCCCCCTCGTGTTCATGCTGCTGCAGGAAAGGCTCGCCCACCTTGTCGGGTTCGCCCACCAGCACCAGCCGGGCGTCCGCGCCACTTTCCTGGCGCCACCGCGTGAAGGCAGGAATGAGCTGGTGGATTCGTTTTTGGCGCGAAAGCCGCCCGGTGAAAAGGTAGACGCGCTCGCCCTCCCGCCAGCCGTGGGTGGCGCGGCCTTTGGCGCGCAATCCGTCGTCGGGGTGGAATTCCTTAGGGTCCACCGGGAAGGGACAGACTTCCAGGCTTTCCCGGGGAAGAAATTCTCCCATGAGCGCGGCCTGGCGCTCGGAGGCCACGAACCAGCGCACGGGTCGTCCTTGGAGGAGCTTCTCCGTGCGTTTCCACTCGTTGAAGGTGAGGGTGAAGTCCCCGTAGACGTGGAAGTGGAAGACGGGGTTCAACCCTCGTTCTTTCAGAGCACCCATGAGTGGCTCCATGAGGGCGCCGGGGTGGGGATTGTGGTCCAGGAAAACAACGTGGGTGGGAGAGGCTTCAACCACCAGTTGGAAGGCGCGGGTGTATTCGTACTCGTCCATGTCCTCGCCGTAGTGCACGTGCACGAACTCGCCGGGCAAGGCCTGGTAGGCCTTCAGCAGGTTGGCCACGATTTGCTGGCAGCTGACCCACGCCGAGGGCCTGAACGAATGGATCAAGCAATACTTGGCCATGGGCTATTTAAGGCCAGCCGCCTCGGTTTGGACACCCGAAAAATTTTGGCTGCGGCGCATGCGCATGGCCCGGGCGTTCCCATCCGTGGGATGATCGCGCTCTCGGAGGTGCAGATGAAAACGTTGGTGACGTTGGTCTTGGCCGGCTCAACGGCGTGGGCCCAGGTTCCCTCCCAGGCGGCCCAATCTCCCTACTATCTACGGGATGAGGACCAACCCCATTACCGCAACGACTCCAACGGGCGCAACGCCCTTGAGCGGATGGACGACGCGGTCAAGGAGATGAACCGCATGTGGGGTGAGATCCACGCCCTCAAGCGCCAAGTCGCCGAGTTGCAGGCAAAACTTGATGGTCTCGAGAAAAAACGGGTCGCACCATGAAGACCTTGGTCCTCTTATTGGCCCTGGCCAGCGCGGCGCTGGCCGCTGAAGCTCCGCTGGTGTTGGTGGTGGGGGACTCCCTCACCGAAGGATACGGCCTAGACCCGGAAGAGGCCTACCCCGCCGTGATGGAGAAACTGTTCAAGGAGCAGGGCCGCACGGTGCGGGTGGTGAACGGCGGCATTAGCGGCTCCACCACCGCTAACGCCACCCAACGGGTGCGCTGGTTCCTCAAGGCCAAACCCAAGGTGGTGGTGCTCGCGCTGGGGGCCAACGATGGCCTGCGAGGCCTTAAAACCGAGGAGAGCCGCAAGAACCTGGAAAGCGCCATCAAGCTGGCCCGGGAAAATGGCGTACAGGTCCTCCTGGCGGCCATGAAGTTACCCACCAACTACGGCGCCGCCTATCGCGCCTCCTTCGAGCAGATGTACCAGCGCCTGGCCAAAGAGCAGCGGATCCCCCTGTTGCCGTTTTTACTGGAAGGGGTAGGCGGCGTGCCCGCCATGAACCAACCCGACGGCATCCACCCCAACCAGGCGGGCCACAAGAAAATCGCCGAGAACATGGTGCGCGCCCTGGGGCCTCACCTGTGATCCTCCAGGTCCACAACCTCTCCAAGGCCCATCGCCAGGCCGAGCGCCGGATCCCCGTCCTGGAAGGGCTCGACCTTGGTGTGACGGAAGGGGAGACGGTGGCCATCCTCGGAAAATCGGGCAGCGGTAAAAGCACCTTGCTGGCCTTGTTGGCCGGGCTGGATCGGCCTGACCAAGGCGAAGTGGTCTTGGCAGGGCAGCCGCTGTACGGGCTAGGCGAAGACGCCCTTGCGCGGGTGCGCGCGCGCTCCATGGGCATTGTGTTCCAGCAGTTTCAGTTGGTGCAGACGCTGACCGCCCTTGAGAACGTGATGCTCCCGGGGGAAATCCTGGGGCAGGAAGGCCCACAGACCGTCGCGACGTCACTTTTGGAGTCCGTGGGACTAGGGGCGCGGCTTCACCACTTTCCCTTCCAGCTTTCTGGGGGCGAGCAGCAGCGGGTGGCCATCGCGCGCGCCTTGGCCGGGCAGCCGCGGGTGCTTTTGGCCGACGAGCCCACCGGCAACCTGGACGGTGAAACCGGGAAACAGGTCATGGACCTGCTATTCCGGTTGGTGCGCGAGAAAGGCGCCTCCTTGGTGCTCGTGACCCATGACCGCGAGTGCGCCGCCCGCTGCGACCGCGTGCTGACCTTGGAAGGCGGGCGGTTGCGGCCATGAGCCCGTGGCGCTGGGCCCGGCGAGAGTGGCAGCACCACGGCGCGGGACACGCGCTGATCGTGCTCACCCTTGCTTTGGGCGTGGCGGGACTTTTCCTCATCGGAAAACTCAAGGCGGGCTTCCTCCTCTCGCTCCATCGCCAGGAGCGCGAACTCCTTTCCTCCGATTTCGCGCTCACCGCCCGCAGGCCTTTGGCCGAGGGCGAGATCCAGGCCTTACTGGACGCCACCGTGGACACGCGGAATTCCCACTACCGCGTGGTCGACATGAGTTCCATGCTCTATGTACCCGCGAAAGAAACCTCCCGCCTGGTGGAAGTGCGCGTGGTGGAGCCTGGCTTCCCGTTCTACGGGCGGCTGGAAGGGCAGGCTGGGCCCATAGCCCTGACGGACGAGCACCCCCTCTTTCGTCAGGATTGCATGTTGGTGTCCCAAGAACTGCAGCGTCTCCTAGACCTCTCACCGCACGACGAACTCAAGCTGGGTGAGGCGCGCCTGCGGATCTGTGGCGTGGTGGTGAAAGACCCCACCCAGGGATTGCGGGGTTTTTCCCTGGCCCCCCGGGCCTATTTGGCCCGCTCGCGCCTGGAGGCCACGGGGCTCCTGGGTTTCGGGAGCATCGCCACCCACGCTTTCCACGTGCGCTTCAAGGATGGCGCCCCACCGGCCTCCGAACTGAAAGCGCGGTTGGCAAAACTCCTGCCAGATCCCGTTCTGCGGCTGCGCACCCCCCGGGACGAGAGCGAGCAGACCGCGCGCTCGGGCCAACTCTTGGGTGATTACCTGCAACTGGTGTCCCTGGTGGCGTTGCTGCTGGCGGTGGTGGGCTGTTTCTACCTTTTCCGATCGCTTCTCCACCGGCGCCTCAAGGACATGGCCGTGCTGCGCGCCTTGGGGACCGGCGGCGCGCGCCTGCGCGCACTTTTCCTGTTCCCGCTGGCGGTGGACTTCTTCGCCGCCACCGGGCTCGCGCTGCTTCTGTCCCAGGCCGCCCGCCCGCTCACGGCCAAACTCCTAGGTGGGCTCTTCGGGGCCGAGTTTCCCATGGTGGCGTTCCCGGCCGAGCTGCTGTTCCAGTTGCCCCTGCTGTTTCTCCTCGTCATGGTGGGCCTTGCCCCGGCACTGGAAGAGGCGTTGCGGGTACCGGTGCGCGTGCTGTTGCAGGACCAGGAACAAGTGCCGGCCATTCCGTGGCGTTCGCACCTGGCGTTCCTGCTGCTGGAACTCGGGCTCCTGTTCCTGCTCGCCGGCGGCGTCACCCGTTCCCCCCGCACGGCCGGAATTTTCGTGGGCGGCTTGGTGGCGGTGGTGTTTTTCTTGGCCATGGGAGCCTGGGCAGGGCGCTGGTTGTTGGCCCGCGGGTTGTCCTCACTCAACCGGCTCAACCGCCCCGGGGGGCTCTTGGCGGGGTTGACCCTTCGTCGGGTGGTGCGCCGGCCAGTGCCCACCTTCCTCACTCTGCTTGCCTTGGGGTTGGGGGGCACCCTGCTGTCTTTTCTTTCCCACTTGGAGATGTCCCTGGGACGCGAGTTCACCGTGGCGCAGGGGAGCAAACCTTCTCTCTTTCTCTTCGACATCCAGGACGAACAAGTGGATCCCTTGAAAGCGTTCCTCGCCCAACAATCGGCGCCGGTCTTGGCCTTCACGCCCATGGTGCGCGGGAAGTTGGTGGAGCTGGGAGGAAGGCCCTATCGCCGCGAGGATCCGGCCCAGGACCCGGGTCTGCGCTCCCGGGAGGAGGAGGATAACGCCCGCTTTCGCCAGCGCATGATGAACCTCACCTGGGAGAGCGTCCCCAACCCCAGCACCTCGTTGGTCGAAGGCGTGTCTCTGGGCCAAGCCACAGTGCCGGATGGCGAATTCCCCGTCTCCCTGGAAGAGCGCTTCGCCGGGAGGGTGGGCGCCAAGCTCGGGGACCAATTGGTGTTCGAGGTGCTGGGAGTGCCTGTCACCGGACGCGTGGTGAATCTGAGGAGCGTGAAGTGGACCAGCTTCCTGCCGAACTTCTTCATCACTTTCGCCCCTGGCGCCCTGGAAGACGCGCCCAAAAGCTGGCTTGCGGCCGTGGGGCCCCTGTCTCCGCAACATTCGGCACAGTTGCAGAACGGCCTGGCCCAACGTTTTGCCAACATCTCCGCCATCGACGTGGCCCAGTTGGTGGGTCGGATCCAAGAGCTTTTCCAGCGTATGCGCCAAGCGTTGTCTTTCATGGCGGTGTTCGCCTTCGGGGTGGGAGTGGTGGTGGTGGGTGCCATCGCCCAGGACCAACTCCTGCGGCGTAAGAGCGAGGTGATGCTGGAAAAAGTCCTCGGCATCCCCCCATGGCAAGTCTTCGCCATGGTCTGGGGCGAGTACGTGGTGTTGGCCCTCATCGCCCTGAGCTGGGGTGGCCTCGGAGGCGCTCTTCTGGCCGCTATCTTGACCGTACAGGTCTTCCAAGGCGCGCCTGTGTGGGATGGTGCGTTCATCGCTCTTTTGGTGAGTGGGGGAACGCTGGTGACATCCCTGCCGCTGCTCTTCTCTATTCGCAAGATTTTCTTCTGGCGTCCGGCTGGACTGCTGCAAAGCCCCTAAGATAAAATTCACAGACCATGTTTGGCATCGACTTGAGCCCGGAAGGGTTGCTGGCTTTTTTCTCCGCCTACGCCTACAGGCCCACGCTGGTTTACGGCTTTATCGTGCTCTTCATGATGGCCAGCTCCTTCGGCTTCCCTGTGCCTGAAGAGTTGGTGCTCATCAGTTCCGGTTTGGTGGCGTACATGGGCACGCAGCCGGGCAAGTTTCCGCCTCCCCATCCCGGTGCCGAACCCGTGGACGTCGAAGTGCTCATGGTGGTGTGCTTTCTCGCCGTGTTCCTCTCGGACACATTGGTTTACATGATCGGCAAGGTGCTGGGGGTCCGGCTCCTGCGCTTCGAGTGGGCCAAAAAGCAGATGTCGGGGAAAACCTTCGTCTTGATCGAGAAGTGGTTCGAGAAGTACGGCATATGGTGCGCCGGCATTTTCCGTTTCACCCCAGGCTTGCGTTTCCCGGGGCATCTAGCTTGCGGCTTGATGAAGATCCCCGTGTGGAAATTCCTTCTCATCGACGGCTTCGTGGCCCTCATCTCTGTCCCCACCCAAGTTTGGTTGGTGGCGACTTATGGCGAGGTGATTCTGGACAAGATGCAGGAGTTCAAGCTGGTGCTTCTGGGCCTTGGGGCCATCGGCTTCATCGTGTGGCTCGTGCGCCGTCGCATGCGCAAGAGCGACCCGGTGGCGGAGTTATAGGAAAAGCTCGCACGCGTCCTGCACCGCCAGGGGAAAACCCTTACGGAAAACCTGGAGATCGCCCCACTTAAAGGCCTTCTCGCGCGAGACGCGTTTGTGGGAATCGTCGTGGGAGGGGAAACCCCAGTCCACCGTTGCCGTGATCACCAGTTCCCCCGCGTTCGCGTCCCCGCGGCGGAGTTCACAGGTGAGAGCATAGGCCACCGCGGGCCCCTGGGCCTTGGGCACCGTGCGGGCAAGCTCTTTGATGCCCGTTTGGGCGATGGGATCGGCAATCTTCAAGGCCAACACCATGGAGGACTCCCGCCCCACCACACGGAGGGTTTTTTCGTCCAATGCCTCCACCTGGGGATTGGGCACTTCCGCGCTTCCGAAATAGCGGTAGGCGAAGTTGGCCAAGGTTTCGGCCATGAAATGTCCCATGGCACTGTCCTCTTTCCAGGCCGCGCGGACTTTGTCATCGGAGGCTTTTTTGGCGTCTTCCATGGGCCCTGCTATCCTCTTGCCCATGCGGTGGCGCCAAGAGCGTGAAGGGTTTTACGTGGCCGAGGATGTGCTCGACACCAACGAGGCGCGGGAGCGCCTGTTGGAAGTATTGAAGGACGGCGAGGATGTGTCCAGGGGCTTCCGCCGCCCGTTCCTGCGTCCCAGCCGTTTCCATGACCGGCCCCAGTACCCGGTGAAGAAGTACATGTGCTACGGGCTTTACTGGAACCCGCTGGACTACCGTTACCTGGAGCGGGAGCCAGAGACGGGCGTTGCCCCGCCACCGGTCCCTGCATGGCTGGAGGTCCTGGCTCGCCAGGCGGTGGATGAGTGCTTCCCGGACGAGGCGGCGGGCTGGCGCGCCGACACAGTGCTGGTGAACTACTACACCGACGCTTCCAAGCTAGGCCTGCATGTGGACCGCGAGGAGGAGGACCTGGCGCCGGTGGTGGGTCTTTCCTTCGGCGGCACCTGCCGCTTCCTGTACGAAGACGCGGACGGTGGCGAAAAATCCCTGCTCCTGCCGGGCAATTCGCTCTACGTCTTCGGCGGTCCCGCCCGGCTTATGCGGCACGGGGTGGGGACCGTCTACGCGCGCTCCCTATCATTTGAGTCAGTCGGTCTCCTGCAGGAGAAGGAACGTCTTAGTTTGACGCTGCGCAGGGTCCGCCGTTCGTTGGTAGGATGAATGGGAACGGAGGATCCATGAAATTTCTCGCCGCCGCTTTGCTTGCCACGTCCTTCTCCGCCCGCGCCGCCATCAGCTGCGCCGGCATCACCAAGGACAACCACCCCTTGCGGCTGGACATGCCCACCGACTCCGCTGGCGGCGTGACCGGGCTCAACGCCTTCGTGGCCGACCGCCAAGTCGCCGCTTTCGGCGCCGCCGAGGTGTCCTCGCATGTGGTGGACGAGGAGAAGGGTGAAGGGGACGGCATGGAGAAAGTGCGCATCACACTGGGAACCGACGGCGAGGACGAAATCCTGGTGTTCTTCAACCAGGACCAGAAGCCGGGCGCGGGTTTCGCCAAGGTGGAGACCAAGGCGCTGGCCACCGGGCAGGTCAACGTCACTTGTAGCCACTAAACGCTCCGCCTAATGCGTCGCGGGCTGGTCGCGGCGCGATGCCCCGGGTAAAAGAGGGGAAACCCTTTCCGAAGGCCCCATGAAAACCCTCGCCCTCGCCCTGCTCTTGAGTTCCGCCGCCCAGGCCACCACCGTCGTGTGCACCGGCGACGCCGAGGGCCGCACCGCCAAGTTTGAAGTGGTCTACCAGGGCGATATTCCCCAGCGCATGCGCGTGTCCCTGGACGGCGAGTTGCTGGCCGATTACGCCGGCGAACTGATCAGCGGCGGCTCGGACCAAGAGGGCGACACCCGCCTCAGCGCCGTGTTCGGTTATTCCGAACCCGACGACCCGGAAGCCTTCCTCATGCGCACCGAGTGGGAGGACGGCCAAGAAGTCGTGGGTCACATCGCTAAGGGCGACGTGAGCATCGTCGTCTACGGCATGGCCTGCCAGTAACCTTTTTTCCATTCAAGGAGTTCCCATGAAATCCCTGCTAATCGCGCTTTCCCTGACCGCTTCCTTCGCCGCCGCCGCCACCGACATGCTGTGTACCGGCGACCACGGGGGCCAAGAAATCCGTTACGCGGTCTCCTTCGAGGGCGCGCGCGCCAACTCCATGGTCGTCACCTTGGGCGGCGTCGAGCTGGGCCGCTACGCCGGCGAGACCATCGAGGGTTACATGTACGGCGTTCCCGGTTCCATGGAAGTGATGGTGCTGGGCGCTTCCGCTACCGACGAGGAGGAGATGGTCGCTTTCGCCCGCCTGCAGGACGGGGACGAGGACCGAGCGGTGGGGACCTTCTACAAGGGTGACCACGCCATCGAAGCATCGCTGACCTGCGCCCCCTGAGGGGCGCTCACGCGGGGGTAAAACCCTCGCGCACCTTCGCCAGCATCTTCGCGAAGACGGGAATGCTGGCGGGGGAGCAGCCTTCCGCCAGCCCCGCGAAGAGGGAGTTCAACCGCGCCTCGAGCTGGCGCGAGTCCTCCACCACCACGTCGATCGCCTGTTGCACTTCCGCCCCGGGCGGGAATTTCCCGTGGCGCGGGAATTCCTTGAGGGCATCCCGCAGGTGCGGCTGGCGCGAGAGCAGGGTGGAGGTCACGAAGTTGAGTTGCCCGTTGTGCAGGTCCTGCGCGAGCGGCTTCCCGGAGCGGGGGTTAAAGTCGTTCACGTCGTCCAGCATCTGGAAGAACACGCCGATGCCGTCGCCCAGCTCGCGGCAGGCGCGCAGCTCACCTTCCGGCCGGCGGGCGAGTTTGGCGGGCGTCACGCACGCCCACACCATCAGGGCGCCGGTCTTTTTGCTCGCCACCGCCTCGAGGTCGGCGCGTCCCGCTTCGAAGCGCGTCTTCAGTCTGTGCTGGAGCCATTCGCCGTCGGCCAAATCCTTGATGGCGTCCGTGAGGTCGGTGATGAGTTCCAGGTTACCGGCCTCGCGGGAGAGGTCGCCGATCACCTTCGCCAAGAGGAAGTCCCCGGCCAGCACCGCGGTGGTGTTGCCGAAACGGTGGTTCAGGGTGGGGAACTGCCGGCGCTGAGTGGCGGCGTCGATGACGTCGTCATGGACCAGGGAAGCGGTGTGGGTCATCTCCACTGCTCGGGCGTAGGGGAGAAGGGTCTCCTCCGTCACGCCGAAAACCTGCCCGAACAAAAAGCACAGGGCGGGGCGGAAGCGTTTGCCTGAGTTCTCAAACAGCGAGCCGAGTTCCTGGGGGAGCCCCGATTGAGCGCGCTCGGCGGAAAAGTCGAAGCTCAGCCGTTCGACGGCGCGGATGAGATCCAAACCTGGAGTGGCGGACGCGAGCACGGGCACCTCGGGGAAAACGCTCCCCAGATTATGCGCGGGGCGGCTCCTTGGCCAGGCTCAATTATGAAGCTGCACGTTCAAGGTGGTAGCGCTTTTCAGGTGCAGATCGCGCTGGGGGTAACTCATTTCGATGCCGGCCTGGCGGAAAGCGGCGTCGATCAAGAACCGCAGGTCGCTGGGGGCCTCCACTGAGGGGGGGAGACGGTCAATGTCGCACCAATAAATGCAACGGAACAGTAAGGCGGAATCGCCGAAATCGTCGAAGCTCAAGCGCGGGGCGGGTTCTTTCTCGGCGTGGGGGTAGGAACGCACCACCCCCAACACGGTATTGTGCACTTTTTGGAGGTCGCTGCCATAAGAGACCCCGAACTTCACTTCTTGGCGGACCACCGAGTCTTCCAGCGTCCAGTTGAGAACGTTTTTCTCCAGGAAAGCGCTGTTGGGGATGATCCAATGCTTGTTGTCCAACGTGCGCAGGCGGGTGCTGCGGGTGCCGATGTCCGTGATGACGCCTTTGACCCCGTCCATTTCCACCACGTCTCCGACTTTCACCGGGCGCTCGAACATCAGGATCATGCCGGAGATGAAGTTGCTGACGACGTTCTGGGAACCGAAGCCCACACCGATGGCGAGCGCGCCGCCGACCACTGTGAAGATGGTGAGCGGGATGCCCGCGAAGGTAAGGGCGAGGACCACGCAGAGGGCGAAACTGCCCATGAACACTAACCGGCGATAAGAGCCCAGCACGTTTTTTTCGTGCACGAAGGGCTCCACCAGGCGCCGCATGGTGAGGGAGGCGATGAAGCGCGAAACCCGGGTGGCCATGGCGAGCATGAGGAGGGCCATGACCAGGTTGCCGAGGGAAAGTTTGGTGCCTTGGACGGTCAGGAGTTTATGTCCCCACCATTCGCCCAACACACGTAGGTGTTCCGTGATTTCCGCCAGCATGACAAGTCACCGATTTATTGGAGTTTTGAGCTACCTTGCCTGCCCCCCGCTATTCCCGTCAAGCCCTCTCTTTTTTGCGCGGGTCGTGGACTGGCCCTCGGGTTGGGTATATAAAACTCTGTCATGACTTGGTTCGCCGACTCACCCCGTCTCCCCCACATAGCCCTGGTCCTGTGCCTGGCGCACGGGCTGCTTCTGACGGCTCAGTGGGCCCAAGAGGGTCGGGAGGGGGACGTTCCTCTGCGGCTGTCCGCACCGGTGCAAGTGAAGCTGGACGATGCCATCGCCGTGGCCGAGCTGCCCCGGGCCCGCCCGGTGGCTGCGAAACCGGTGGTCTCGCGCTCCGCCAAGCCGGCATCAGCGCCCCCCGAGGCGGTGGAGACCCACGCCGCTGCCGCACCTGAAAATCCCACAGGCAAAGGTCCTTACGCGGTGCCAGGACTGCGCTACCAAGTGAGCCAAGACTTGCAGCGCATCTACATCGACGCGATCCGTGAGCGCATCGAACTGAAAAAGCGGTTCCCTCTCCAGGCGCAACGCCTGGGGCAAACCGGTACGGTGGAAGTCACGTTTACAGTCATCCGGGACGGCAATATCATCAAGCCACGCGTGACACGGGCCTCGCCCTTCCGGCGCCTCAACGAATCCGCCCTGGAGACGGTGGCGGCGTTGGGCAGTTTCGGCCCCCTCCCCGAGAGCATCGAGGGCGGGGCCCTGGAAGTGACGTTGCCCATCCGCTACTCGCTCACGAACTGAGCCAGTAACCCTCGCCAAGGACCTTCCATGCACGTGACCAAGGCGCCCGTCGCTTGGCTCTTGCTGTTGACCCTCATGGGATGTGGGGCGCGCACGGGAGAAAATCCGGGAGCGGCGGAGATGAAGCCCCCGCTGGCGCGGCCCCAGGCGGAGGCTGAATCAGCTTCAGCCTGCGCAGTCGGGGCCCTCCCCACCAAACCTCGACAGGAAGACTTCCTCTCGTTCCCGAACTTCGGCCATCGGGGGGTGGGCCGCTGCCGCGCCCACGCGCTCCTCACCCAGCAAATGCTGCTGCTGGCGAACTTCCGCCCTGAGCTGCCCGCAGCTGTTGATTGCGAAACTCAGCGCGCAGCTTGTCGCTCCCATGTCTGGGAATTGCTGCGGAGGATGGGCAAGGGTGAGACGGTGGAGATCGCCGGTTGGGCCAACTTGGCCGAGTTTTCCGCCCAGCCCACCGTGCGCTTCGTCCTGCGCGCCTGGATCATCTCCCATCCCGTGCGCTACTTCGCCAACCGCGTCCCTTTGCCCGGGCCCCGCCGCCTGGCGGTTTTCCAGGAGGCGCGCCGGCGCCTGGGCTTGGGCCACGTGCCCTATCTGGCCCTGCTGGGGCCATTGGTGGGGGACCACGGCGTCCTCGCCTATGCCGCTGAGACCCGGGAGGGGCGCGACGTGCTGTGCGTGCGCGACCCCAACATCGTGCCGGAGGGCGGTAAAGAAGAGTGTCTCAGCTACCTCTTGGTCGATGGGGAAGACGTGCGCTACGTGCGTGATGGACGTCCCGAGGACGTGCTCGCCCAACTGGATATCTTCAACGACGAGGATGAAAGAGTGGAGCTCTACCGGCGGGCGCTATGCCCGTCAGAACACGGGGTCGTGCTCTAGACCGCCGGGCACGCCCTTGTTGATCACCGCGCAGGCGTTGTGCGAGTGCAGCGACTCGAAATGCTCTAGGGACACGATCCAGTCCTTGATGCGCGGTTCGGCGTTGAAGACCTTGTAGAGACGCTTGGAGGCGTGTTCCACGAACATGGGATTTTGGCCGTTGAGGATGGCGAAGGCCTGCTCGTCCACGCGCTTGACCAGGCTCTGGGTCTCTGTCGGGATGGCCTCGCGCAAAAGCGCGATGAGGTCTTCCATGCTGAAAGGGGCGCCTTGGGCGATCTCCACTTTGGCGGTGGCCCGGGAGCGCTGGCCGTGGGCCACGCCGATGCCGTTGCCCTCGTTGGAGAGGCCCGCGGCGTAGTCGGCCTCGTACTGCTTGGCCATGGAGAGGGAGCAGGGGCACACGCTGGAGTACTCGTACTCCAGCGTGAGGAACAGGCGGAAGCCCGTTTCCTGGGTTTCCCTGGCCTCCATCTGGGTGCGGTAGTACTGCCAGCCCCAGTTGTGGCTTTTCAGGGAGAGCTGCTTCACCGGGTAGTTGAAGGTGAGCCGCAGGAAAGCCTCACCTAGCTTGTCCTCGCCCTCATGGTCGCGCAATTCTGCGCGGTAGCGGGCGAGCACGTTCTTGAAGAAGGTGGCGCACACCGGTTTTGCCGCCCCTTCGTCTTGCAGGATGGAACACAGCCGGCTCATGTTGATGCCGGTTTTTCCCGCCGGGCAGTTCACGTACATGCTGGCCACGCAGTCGTGGTTCATGACGGAGCCGTCCCGGTGGCGGAAGGTCAGTGGCACGCGGAAACGGTTGATCCCCACCCGCGGGATGGCGATGCCCTGGCGGTCGGGGAGTTTTTGAAAGTCATTGAGGCCGGTGGCGTCTTGGATGTCGCAGTTAAGGACTTTGTCTTCGATGCTGTCGGCGCTACGGGGGGTCTTTTCCATAATGAAACTCGGGGGTCTTTAAAGCAGGGTTGGCGGCCTCTGTCTAACGCTTTGAGTAAAAAGGACTGACTTTCTTTGTACTTGAAGTCTCTTGAGAGGTTCTTTATAGTACAAACGATTGCATTAAACAACTGTTTGATTCGGGTGGTTTTCATGATCTCCGTGCTTCTCGCGCTTTGCCTTTCCGGTTGGGCCTCGCCTCCACTGGTCCTCGAAGAAAAAAACCTCATGGAGCTGGGAAAAGGCGGAAGTATTCCGCGCCTCGATGAGATCCGCGCGCTCCTTTTACAGGCCCAGAGCGGTTTGCAAGGTGAAGAGGCCCGTTACTCCTGGGAGGCCTACGGGCACGGGGCCTACGGGGAAAACCGCGCCCGCCCTTTGATCAGCTTCGCACCGGTATACTCGCCCACGCGCGTGGCCGAGGTGGGCGTGCGCCGGGCGTTCAACCGCGGGGTGAGCGCCTCGCTGGGAGTGCGCACGGAGCAAATCACCGGCGCCACGCCGGTGTTCGCGGTGAAAAACGGCACCACCACCACCTTGCGCCTGGGCGTGAGCATGGACCTCTGGCAGGACCTGATGGGTCGGGCGTCCCGGGCGCGCCTGGACGGCCTTGCCGCCGCCGAACAGCGCGCGCGCATCCAGGAGCAGGTCAACCGCGCCGCTTTCGGGGTGACCTTGAGACGCCTTTACTGGAATCTCGTCGCCAACGAACTGGCCCGGAGGATCACCCAAGGATTGTTGGACCAGGCCTTGGTGCAATCCACGGAGGCCAAACGTCGCTCGGCCAACTACATTGGTGACGCCGCGGACGTGGCCCGTTACGAGGCACAGGTGAGCTCCCGCCGCTCGTCCTTGGTGTCCCTGGACTATGAAAAAGCGACGCTGGTCCGCACTTTGGCCCAATTGGTGCCCGACCTTTCCCGCCGGGACGTGCAGGTGGCCTTCGGCGACCTGGATGCCACCGTGTCGGAGGTCTTGGCCTGCACCGGTGTGATTGGGGCCCGGGAAGACACTCCTCTCGAGTTTACCCGCCACGACGAGATGATCGCCCTTCTGCGGCAGGAGCGCGCCCAGGCCCTCGAAGCCAACCGCCGCTCCGGCGGGCCCAGGGTTTCCCTGGACGCCGACTATCGCACCACGGGCGTCTCCCGTGGGGACACCCACGCGGGCAGCATCGGCAACTCCTGGTCTGACATCAACGAGAATAACCGCACCGGGTTCCAGGTTGCGCTTAACGCCGCGGTTCCCCTGGACGGTAAGTCCGTGGGTGCGGAGAAGGCACGGGAGCAGTTGGAGGAGCGCCGTTTCGACGCCTCCATCCGCGGCATGGAGGCGGAAGTGCACGCCCTCCACAAGCAGCTTAAGAACAACGTGCGCCACTTGGTGGACGTCATCCGCTACCAGAAGGAAGGATCGGATCTTTTGCGCAAGCGATTGGCGCTTGAGCGCAAAAAGTACACCCAGGCCAGGATTTCCGTGGTTGACCTGGTCCAAGACCAAGACGCCTTGCTGGCCGCCGAGCTGGACGTGGTGCGCGCCCAGGCCACCATCCTGGAAACGCTCTTCGACTACCTGACCGTCTTCACCGATACCCCCTGTGACTTCAATAGGAAGATCTGACATGCGCAACCTCGCCAAGTTTTTCATCGAGAACCCCAAACTGACCTTCGTCTTTACTCTTTTCTTGCTGATCTGGGGCGCCATGGGGATCAGCCGCATGAACGCGGAGTCGTACCCCTCGGTGGACTTCGCCACCGCCATCATCGAGACGGAGTACTTCGGCGCCACGCCGGAGGATATCGAGGTCAAGATCACCAAGCCCATTGAGGACGAGATTCGCGGGGTCTCAGGACTCAAGGACGTCCGGTCCATCAGTCAAGCCGGCCGCAGCAAGATCGTGGTCCGCGTGGACATGGACAACCCCAAGGTGGTGGTCAAGGACGTCATGGGGGATCTCCAGCGCGCCATTGACCGCGCCAAGGACCTTCCCGAGGACTTGCGTGAAAAGCCCAAATTCACCGAAATCAAGAGCGAAGAGTTCGCCGCCCTCGAGCTGGCCGTCATCGGCGGCAACGACAAGCGCCGCCGCGACCTGGTCGCCGACGCCCTCAAGGAGGACATCGAGGACGACAAGAACGTCAAGGTCGTGAATGTGGACGGCTACCGTGAGCGCGAGTTCGAAATCGAGCTCTCCCGGGCCCGCCTGGACGCCTACCACATCGGCGTGGACGAGGTGCTGGCCAAGATTTCCGCGCGCAACGCCAACGTCCCTGGGGGGGAGGTCGAGACCAAGACCCTGCGCCGGCTGGTCAAGGTGGAGGGCAAAATCAAGAGCGCTGAGGAGCTGGCGGACGTCATCCTGCGCTCCAACCTGACCGGCCAGCAGGTGCGCCTGCGGGACGTCGCACGTGTGGAAGATGGGCAGGAGAAGGCCAGGACCCTCACCCGCTATGGCGGGAGGGAGGCGACGCTGCTCTCCGTCCTCAAGAAAGGCGGCGCGGACACGCTCAAGCTGGTGGCGAACGTGAACCCGCTGCTGGAGCGCTACCGTAAGCAGTATCCCGACCTGGAATTCACCGTATACAACGACGAGGGCGTGCGCGTGCAGCAGAAGCTGGACACATTGGCCTCGAACGCCGTTTTCGGCCTGGTCGTCGTCATTTCCGTCCTTTTGTTCTTCATGCCTGGCCGCGTGGGGGCCATGGTGGCCATGTCCTTGCCCGTGAGCCTCGCTGCGACCCTAGGTCTCATGCCTTCCTTCGGTCTTACGCTCAATTCCATCACCATCCTCGCCCTTATCATCGCCATGGGTATGCTGGTGGACAACAGCGTGGTGATCTCGGACGAATACGTCCGTCGGCGCCGGCTCGGGGACAGCTCCCTCAACGCCGCCCTCAACACGGTAGGGGAGTTGTGGATCCCCATCTCCGCCACGGCCTTCACCACCATCGCCGCTTTCCTGCCGATGATGGTCACCACCGGGATCATGGGCCGCTTCATTTGGGCCATTCCCGTGGTGGTCACGGCCGCCCTGTGCTTTTGCCTGCTCGAGTGCTTCCTGTTGCTTCCCATGCGCCTGCACCTGGTGGCCGCCCGCATGCCAGTGGCGCTGGAAGAAGAAAAGAAACACGGCTGGTTTGAGAAGGTCTCCGGCGTTTTTGAGCGCTTCATGGCGAAGGTGGTGGATCACCGCTACCTCACGGCCTTGGCGATGCTGGGGGTGGTGGTCTTCTCCTTCATCGTCATCGGCGTGTTCAATAAGTTCATCCTGTTCCCAGCGGAGCAGACGGAAATGTACGTGGCCCGCCTGGAACTGCCGGTGAACACCAAAGTGGAGGAGACTTATCGGCACATGGCGATTCTCGAGGAGAAAATCCACGCCACCATGGGGCCCCAGGTGGTGAAGCACACCGTCTCATTCGCCGGCTCCCAGCTCGAAGACCCGGCGGATCCCAAGGGCCAAACCAACGACAACGTGGGTTTGGTCAAGATTTTCGCCACCGACCACGCCAAGAACAACATCCCTCACACGGAGGTGCTGCCTAAGCTGCGCACCATCAAGATGGATGGTGCGACCCTCCTCACCTTCGAGGAGCAGATCAACGGTCCGCCGGTGGGCAGCCCCATCTCCGTCACTTTCCGCTCCAACGACGGGGAAAGCCTGGACGCCCTTCTCGGGAAGGTCATGGCGGACGTGGGCAAGCTTCCCGGCGTCTTTGACCTCAAGATCGACGACGTCTACGGGCCGGATGAGATTCAGGTGGACCTCGACTACGCCAAGGTCGACCAGCTGGGGCTCTCCACCCGCGCGGTGGGGAACACCCTGCGCACGGCGCTGACCGGAACCTTCGCCTCCGACGTCACGCTGGCCAACAAGGAGGCCCAGCTAAACGTGAAATTCGCCGACATTTCGAAAACCGGTGTAGACGACCTACAGAAGGTCCGGATCATGGATGCCCGGGGCAACCTGGTACCCATGTCCGTGCTGGGCGGGCTGCGGGAGACCCGGGGCACTCCCCAGGTCAAGCGCTTCGATTTCAAACGGGCCCGGACACTGCTGGGGAACGTGGACGTGGAGAAAACCACCTCCGTGGCCGCCAACCAGGCGGTGGCGGAGTCCTTCGCGCGCCACCGCGCCGACCACCCGGACGTCTCGCTGGTGTTCGGGGGCGAACAGGAGAGCACCAACGAGTCCATGGCGAGCCTCGGTAACGCCATGGTGCTGGCCCTCATCGGGATCTACGCCATCATGGTGTACATCTTCCGATCCTACCTGGCGCCGGGCCTCATCATGACCACCATTCCCCTGGGTCTACTGGGGATTTCGCTGGCCTTCTGGGCCCATGGGCGCCCGGTGGGCTTCCTGGCCATGATCGGCTGCATCGGCTTGGCGGGGATCATCGTCAACAATGGCATCATCCTTATCGACTTCATCAACCAAATGAAGCAGGAGGGCAAGCTCCCGATGCGCGACATCCTCATCAAGGCCGCTACCATTCGCCTGCGCCCCGTGATGGCAACCTCCCTCACCACCATGGGAGGGCTCTTTCCCACGGCCTACGGCGTGGGAGGGGCGGACGCCATGCTGGTGCCCATGACCCTCGCCATGGCCTGGGGCCTCACCACCGGAACCATCCTGACCTTGGTGTGGGTCCCGGCGGGGTATGGAATCATCGAGGACCTCACCGCTTGGGGCAAGAAGCGGCGTGAGCGCATCTTCGGGGGGCGCTTCGCGCCCGCTGCGGGTGAAGAGGGGAGTGTGGCATGACGGAAGAGCAACTCAAGGATACGAAAGAACGGATCCTGACTGCCGCACGGGCGCTGTTCTCTGCCAAGGGATATGACGGGACCTCGGTCCGCGACATCGCGCGGGACGCCCGGGTGAACGTGGCCGCGGTGAACTACCACTTCCAGGGCAAGGCCAACCTGTTCCAGCAGGTGATCAATGGCGTCTTCATGGAAACCTCCGCCACCATCAAAGGCCGCCGCGACGCGGTTCCCGACGAGCCGGTGGAGGACTTCGCTATCTGGATTTTTGGGAACTTCCTCTCCAACGGCGATGTCTTGCGCGCCATTTTCAAGATGATGCTCTCCGAGACCGGGTTAGAGGAAGAAGTCGCTTGCGCGGGCGGGGAGGAGGAACCCTACGGCCCCCCCGGCGGCCGGGCGATGGCAGAGGCCATTCGCCGGGCCGTTGGGCACGAGGTGCCGGAGGCGGATATGTACTGGGCCGTGAAGGTGATCTTCTCCAACGTTGTCCACATGTCGCTCATGTACACCAACCACCTCTGCCACCTGACCCCGGAAGAGGCGCCTTTCCACGACCGTAAGACGCTGGAGTCGGACATCCGCCGACTGGTGCGGGTAGTTCTCAAAGACCTCTGAACCGTCGGGCGCGTTTTGGCCCCGGTGGTGTCATTTTATCTTACAAATATTGTCTCCTCCCTTCTCCCCTTACGGGGACAACACGCCGGCGCTAAAAAAGCAGATCATTGAGGGGAGAAGGCGGAGCACGTGAAAGAGCCCTGGCGCACATTCGGTTACATCATGCTGGTTTGCAGCCTGCCACTGGCGTTTTGGTACGCCCTCTGGCCGCACCGTCGACGCTTGGAAGCCCCGGGGACCCGCCTGCCCACGGACCCCTCTGAACGGCCCTCCGTGGCGGCGGAAGAGGCCCCCTAAATCCCTGTACGCCCTTAATCCTATAGATTTTACAGCTTCGGCCCCGCAGGGACGAGGAAACGCTATATTGGGACGTCCCACACAAAAGGGTGTCCTATGCGTCTGCTCACGCTTTTCATCACGATCGCATTCCCCCTTGCGACCCTCGCCCAGGTACACCCGTATCTGAACGACCGCGAAGGAGCGTCGCGCTTGGTGAGCCAGTCGAACGCACGCGAACTCCAGCGCCTGGAGGCCCAGGCCCCCCGGGCCCGCCTGGAGCCGGCCTTCCGGCAGACCCTGCCTGCGGCCAACGTACGCGCCACCGAAGCCTGCGCCATCACTTGGGCCCGCTCCTTGGAGACCGTCCAGGCGCAGTTTCCCGTCTACCGCAACAAAGGTGAGTTGTTCCTCAAGGCCTTCCGCTGGTACGGCCTCATCGACGACGTAGTACTGGACAATCTGCTTAAGGCCCGCGAGATCAACGGCGCGGTGTCCGCCAGCGCCGACGACACCTGGGTGAACCCCACAGGGAATGTGGACGCGTCCTTGCGCCCGTTCCTGGAGTTCTCCCAGCGCCGTGCCCGGGGGAAGTGTCTCAACGAAAACTTCCGCGACCTCTTCGGCGCCCTTCGCCAGGGTGAGCGCAACTTCGGCGTCCGTAACCTCGGCAGCCGGGTGGACGCCGCCTACCGGGCCCGTCTGCTGACCGAGAAGGGCCGAGACGAGCTCCGCGCCGCCGCCCGCTTCCGCATGGACGAGTGGCGTCTTTCCTTGGCCGGCTACCTGGAGAAAAAGCAGTTCCTGCGCACCCAGTTCCCCCTGCGCGACGCCAATGAGCGCACCGATTTCACCGGCCGCCAGGCCGGCCGCAGCTCCAATTCCCACCGCCAGCGCCTCTATGAGCTGTATTCCCCGATCCAGATCAGCCTCATGGGCGACTTGATCCGCAACCTGCGCCGGCGCATCGACTCGCCCCGGATGGAGTTGCACATCCACGACCGCTCCGACAACGTGGAGGTCATCCCCTTCGAGCCCATGGAGCGCTTCCGCATGAGCATCCGGCTTCTGCGCCGGGACCAGGCCCTGCTCGCGGCCAACAGCTTTTTCAACGGCCAAGCCCCCAGCTTCACCGACCTCATCACCGCCGCCTACGAAATGAGCGTGGTGCCCGCCACCGAAATCGACACCGTGGCCAACCTCCAGGAGATGTGGGATCCCCGCAAGACTTTCTGGGAACAGTACGCCATTTGGGCGCGCCTGGCCGCCGGTACCCTGGGTGTGGTTATCCCACCGCCTTATGGCTTCATCCCCTCGCTGGCGGTAGTCGTGGCCGACGGATTCTTGCGCCAGAACCCCGACGACGACACCGACACCATTGTGGGACTCTAAGGAGACGGACATGAAAAAGCTCATCGCCATCGCCCTCGTCCTCTCTTCGGCCATTGAAGCCCATGCCCTCACAGCGCGCACCCGCGTGGTGGTGCGCGAGCCGGACTTCGACGCCGTCATCCGCACTGAGACCCTGACCGACCTCACCGTCGCCGGGCGCCTGGAAGGCACCTACTTCAAGGTCGTGGACGGCAAGGCCGACGAGGCCATCCGCCTGGACAATCCCGACACCGAGCTGGTCCTGCGCGCTGCCACCGCTTACTACCACCTGACCAAGGCCCGGGAGTGGTTCGTGCGCAACACCGCCGCCACCCACGTGCGCTCCCTGCCCCAGATGATCATCCGGGTGAACATCAAAAACCAGTTCAACGAAATGGGCCAGTTTGCCCACGACGAGGTCGCCCAGCAGTTCAACAACGCCCTGACCATCCCCCCCGGCCAGTCCCCTGACTTTGTGCCGCCGGCGGAGCGCCGGACATGGAACACCGAAATCTGGTTCCGGCCCGCTAAGCAGATCGACATCGCCGAGCTGAACCTGCGTGACCCAGCGCTGGGCGAATGGGGCGGCGTGCTCTCCGCTTACCGGCAGCAAGCGCACATGCAGACCTTGGCGCGCTTCCTGAGTTCTTCGGCCCTGGAGGCCACTGGCCGCAGCGGCACCTACTTTGAGACCGAGAATCTCATCCGTGTGGCGGGAACCGCCCTCCTGCTCGAGGCCGTCTACCGCTGGGGTGATCCCATCGCCCGCTTCTTCTCGCGCCGGCACTTCCACCTGGACAGCGCCCTGGTGCCCGAGATCATCTACCACGAGTACGCCCACGTGGCGCTCTCCGACCACTTGGTGCTCTCACACTCCAGCGCCGTCATCGAGGGCATGGCCGACTACTTCGCCGGCCGCATCGCCAATAGCCCGCGCCTGGCCACCAACATCGAAGACTACAACACCTTCAACGGCAAGCGCGCCAACCAGCGCCGCATGCAGACCTACCGCGTGCAGTTCGAGACCACGGACTGGGCGAACGCCGACTTCGTCTTCGGCATGCTGTGGGACCTGCAATCGATCATCGGACAGGGCCAGGCCACCGACCGCTTCGTCTATGCGCTTCGTGAACGGCTCGAGACCAGCAACACCATTCGCGGGCAATTCGTGGAAGGCGTGCTGTCGACCTGCGACCAGCTGTGCACGGACCGCTTCAACCAGCGCGTGCGCATCCTCCAGCGCTACGACCGCCGCGGCCTCTAGAACAACCTCCCGATATAACGGTTTCCGGTGTCACGCTGTCACCAGCGTGCCACCGAAAGGCGGGGCCAAGACGGCCCTGATATTTTGCGTGCGCGCGAAAAACCGGCTTGTCGTTGTCGGGAACGGATGGAT
This sequence comes from uncultured Bacteriovoracaceae bacterium, assembly GCA_964399165.1. Lineage (GTDB taxonomy): Bacteria > Bdellovibrionota > Bacteriovoracia > Bacteriovoracales > Bacteriovoracaceae > UBA6144. The sequence goes on from CAYNPO010000001.1 coordinate 41,797, forward strand.
ACAAGCAATTCAACAACGGCATTCACGCCACCAACCGAACACCGGAGGTATCCATGTTCAGCAAGTTTTTCGTAGGTTTCCTGGCCTTCGCCCTCGTGACCGTTCAGGCACAGGCAGCCACCAATAACGGCCTCAAGGCCGCTTTCGACGAGCTCAACTATTCACTGCAGGTGCAAGGCGCTTCCCGCGACCGCGCCGCCAACGACGCCGCCGTTGCCCGCTTCCAGGAGCGCATCGCTGCCCTCCAGGCCCAGGGCCTCTCCAACGCCGAACTGGTTAACTTCGCCAAGAGCCAAGTAAAGAACGAGGCCCTCAAGCGCGACATCGAGACCGCTTACAGCATGATCTCCGTGAACAGCATGTCCGCTGCTGAGGCCAACCGCACCGTCCGCGACATCGTTTCCCGCGGCTACAGCCAAGGCGCTTCCTGGACTTCTGAGGCCCTCCTGCTGGGCGGCTTGGTTGTTCTACTGCTCATCGCTGCTGTTGCAGCTGGCGGCGGTTCTTCTTCCGGCGGCACCGGCTCTTCCTGCTACGACGAGTACGTTTGCTACGACTACTACGACTCTTACGGCAACTACTGGTACAGCGACTGCGGCTACGAGACCTACTGCTACTAAGAACAAGGGGCCTTCGGGCCCCTTTCTTTTTCTTATCAGTTCCGTGAGGGGGCCTAAGGGCCCCCTTTTTTTTGTTTTCCCCACCCCTGTCATTTTTACAGCCCTGATCCTCGGCACTTGTCGTGGGAGGAGGCACGGGTTAGAACCCGCCGCATTGGTCCCTTAGGTCCATTCTTACCAACCGAACTACGGAGGTTTCCATGTTCAGCAAGTTTTTCGTAGGTTTCCTGGCTTTCGCTATCGTTAGCGTACAAGCTCAGGCCACCACCAACAACGGCCTCAAAGCCGCTTTCGACGAGCTCAACTACTCCCTGCAGGTACAAGGTGCCGCTAACAACCGCGCCGCCAACGACGCCGCTGTTGCCCGTTTCCAGGCCCGCATCGCCGAGCTCCAAGCTGCCGGCTTGACCAACGCTGAACTGGTTAACTTCGCCAAGAGCCAAGTGAAGAACGAAGCTCTCCGCCGCGACATCGAGACCGCTTACAGCATGATCTCCGTGAACAACATGTCCGCTTCTGAAGCCAACCGCACTGTCCGCGACATCGTTTCCCGCGGCTACAGCCAAGGCGCTTCTTGGACTTCTGAGGCCCTCCTGCTGGGCGGCCTGGTTGTTCTGCTGCTCATCGCTGCAGTTGCAGCTGGCGGCGGTTCTTCTTCCGGCGGCGGCTCTTCTTGCTACGACGAGTACGTTTGCTACGACTACTACGACGCTTGGGGCAACTACTGGTACAGCGACTGCGGCTACGAGACCTACTGCTACTAAGATCTTCGGATCTTCCAAAGAAAGGGGCCTTCGGGCCCCTTTCGTTTTTCAGCTCATGAACCCAACTTTATCGCCTGCATGAACGACAGCGGGGCCAAACTGGCCCCGCTTTTTTTGTCCCCCCCATATTTCGCCTGGCCGTGATAAGCGCCCCCGACCTAGCGTGGACCCATCACCAACCCGGAGGAACGCATGCTCAACCGCCTCTTCACTTGTTTCATCGCCCTCGCCCTCTTGACCGTCCAGGCCCAGGCCAGCTCCCAGCAGGGGCTCAAGGCCGCCTTCGACGAACTCAACTACGCCTTGGAGGTCCGGCACCTGGACCGCGCTAGCGCCTTCAAGACTTTCTCCGAGCGCGTCTCCGCTCTGCAGGAGCAAGGCCTGACCAACGCTGAGCTGATCACCTTCACCCAGTCCCAAGTGAAAAATCGCGCGCTCGCCGCCGAGCTGGGCGCCGTGTTCGCTACCATCCAGGCAGAGCGCCTTTCCGGCGAGGAGGCCCTGGACATGGTCCGCGACCTCGTGGGCCGCACCTATCAAAGCGGATCCAGCTGGACCGGCGAGGCTGGTTGGCTCTTGCCCGTCGGCATGGTGCTGCTGCTCCTGCTGGTGCTTGGTTCCACTTCCGGCGAGACTCCGCTGTGCGCGGACTCCGAGTACTACGAGCAGAATCCCTCCGCCTGCGACCCGGTGGTGGATGATTTCAACGATCCCTGGTACTGAGTCCAACTTCTTTCCCACCGAACGGGGCCATTCTGGTCCCGTTTTCTTCTTCCTCACTCGATTTTCAGTCAGAACTCGTAAGAACGACCGGCTTCTCAGTGTCACTCTGTCACTACGGCGTTTCTTATACTTAGCAAAAAAAGAGCGTGAGTTTTTTTGGGATCGCGCTTAAAGAAGCCGCACCCCAACAACTGATTGCCAAAGGAGGCCGTCATGCTCAGGAAGCTCTTCGCTATGCTTTTGGTTACTGCCCTCATGTCCGTCCAGGCGCAGGCCTCGGGCGTTAACGCCGGCCTCAAGGCCGCCTTCGACGAATTCGCCTACTCGGTGGAAAGCGCCCAAGGGGTGCCCGGTGGGGCAGCAACCCGCTCCGCCCAGGCACAGCTCATTTCCCGCCTGGAGTCTCTGCAGGCCGAGGGCGTGAGCAACCAGGAACTGCTCGACTACACCCTAACCCGCCTGCATGACCAGAACTTGGCCCGGGACACCCGCGCCTTGATCGCCGGGCTGGACCTTGAACGGCTGAGTGGCCACGAGGCCCGAGCGCTGGCCCAAGACGTGGTCAGCCGCAGCGCCCAGCGTGGAGCCAGCTGGTCAGTGAGCGCCCAAACCCGCACTTTCCTCATCGTGGCGGCCCTGTGGATCGCTTTCGAACTCTTCGTGGGCGCCAACACCAAGCAGTGCCGGGAGGGAAGCCCCAACTATCCTGAGTGCCGCAGCGACGACGAGTTCGACAACGACTGGATGTGGGACTAGGCCAGGCTTCAATCACCGGGATCGACGTCCCGGTCTGGGCCACGCCGTTCCTCCCTGGCGTGGCCCCATTCCCCCTCCGAGGGCTGGCCGTACCAAACCTTGGTACGCTTTGATTTTCCACCAGATTGACTCGGTTCCAGTGCGCGCCTAATGTGCGCGCACTGTCCGACCACAATAGAGGAGGAATTATGTCCCGGTTGTTTACTTGTATCTTGGCTTTTGCGCTTGTCACCGCGCAAGCACAGGCCGTGACCCATGGCGGACTCAAAGCCGCCTTCGACGAACTCGACTACACCCTGAACGTCGCCGGCGCCGCCTCCAGGGAAGAGAGTCGCCAGGCAGCCGCCGATGTGTTCCAGGACCGGATCCAGGCCCTCCAGGAAGCCGGGCTGACTAACGGTGAACTCATTTCCTTCACCACATCCCATATCAAGAACCGCGCGCTGGCCGCCGAAGCGTCAGCCGCTTTCGCCAGCCTCCAGGCGGACCGCCTGACCACTGCGGAGGCGAGGGAATTGGTCCATGGATTGGTAGCTCGTTCGGGTGCTGCTGGCGCGAGCTGGATTGGCGACGCCGAGCCTTACTTCTACCTGGGCTTTATCATCCTCCTGACCGTAGCCGTAGCCGTTTGGGGCGTCCCCGGTGAAGGGAGGGAGTCTCCTTGCAACGACTGGGAGTACTTCAATAATAATTCCGCTGTGTGTGGCGATTCGGTCTACTAATTAGCCGTTCCCGGGGAGCGCAACCCGGTGGAGGACACGCCCTCATGAGCGTGCCGCCCCAAGAACCGAACTTTTGATTCCAACCACGCCGCGTCCGCGGCGTGGTCTGTTTCCTCCTCACCGCGCGAGACGACATAAAGACCGTGCAGGAGTTTCACTAGCTCTCCGGCCTGGATCCACGTGGGCAAGGCTTTTAAGCTGTCATAACCCATGAGCAGCGAGACCCGCAGGTCCGGTCGGTGGCGTTTCAGCCGCAGCACCCACTCCACCGTGGGATTGGCGCAGTCGCGCAGGAGAAAGCCCGGGTAGGGGAGGCAGGTGCGCCCCTCAGGCACGCGCATGGCCTCCCGGAAAGACAAGTAGAACGCGAGGGCGTCTTTGTGGCGGGAAGACGTCTTAAACGGATTGTGGTCAGGGCACACGATGAGCGGCAACTCGGGCGGCGCCAGGTCCACGCAGGCCTGGTGTCCCTCATGCCAAGGGTTGAAGCTACCCGCAAAAAACAGCACTTCCGAGGCGAGCGGGAAATCGATCCCCAGCGGCGGCTGCAGCGGGTGCTGTCCCGGCCGCTCAGCAAGGAGGTCGAAGCGCGCGGCTTCCAGAGTGATCCAGAAGTTTTCCTCCAAAGGGAACTTCCCCTGGGCGTCCTCCCAGCGGAAGGATGTCCAACCTTGGGGCCTGGCCGATTCGGCGCCCAGATGGAAAAGCGGAATTTCTTGGTGAAAACCCAGCCGGTGGGGCGGGCCGCCTTTGGCGTGGGCGAGCATGAGCTTCTCGTCCACCCACACGCGCAGGTCTCCGTGGGAAAGGTCGAGCCATAGCTGGTTGGGCCTCAAGCGCCCAGCTCCACGGGCAGTGCGCGCGACAGGATCCAGCGCTCGCCGGTGAAGTCCACCTGGTGGCAGTGCACTTCCACCCCGGCGGCGTGGGCCTCACGCAGGGCCTGGGCGTAGGCCGGGTCGATGTGGGCGGCGGGGGCGAAGCGGCCCGCGTCCGAGCGGGAGACCACGTAGAGCATGGCGGCCCGCTGGCCTTGCTGGCGCAGCACGATCAAATCACGCAGGTGTTTTCGGCCGCGCTCCGAGACGGAGTCGGGGAAGGTGGCGAGGTCGTCGTTCTCTAGGAGGGTCACGTTCTTCACCTCAACCCAGCAGTCAGGATAGGTGGCATGGCCTTTCAGCAAGAAATCGAAGCGGCTATCAAGCGCCTTCTGTTCGGCCAGCACCTCGCGGTAACCGGTGAAGGCCGGTAACCGCCCGCTCCGGAGGGCCTCGCTGGCCAGGTTGTTGGCCTGGCCCGTGTTGACCATGATCAGGGTCTGGCCGGGGGAGGTGAGTTCCAGCGTGTAGGGGAGTTTGCGCTTGGGATCAGGGGAGTGGGAGAGCCAGGCCTTCCAGCCGGGTTCCCAGCAGGTTTTCATGCTACCGGTGTTGGGCACATGCGCCACCACCACGCGGCCGTCGGCGAGCTCGATGTCGGCAAGGAAGCGTTTGTAGCGTTTGAGGATGCGTCCCTCAATGAGCGAGGGTGCGGCCATGTCGTCCCTTCAGTCAGCGGTGGACCAAAGAAACTCTAGCTGCGAATCGAATGCTTGTAAATGCGACGACATCGCGTCGTCCACCAGCGGGGAGAAGTCCTTGGCGGGAATGTAGAGTAGGACGCCTTGGGAAGCGCGGGCCTGGCGCGCCCAGTAGCAGTCCGTGATGTCTTCCACCAAACCGATGGACCTCCCCGTGCCCACTTCGACCGCCCTGGTGAGGCAGAGGGTGGGTTGTCCGTCGTAATCCTTGAAGCCGATCTCCACGTCCAGCACTTCCAAATGCAGTGAGGCAGCGCGAGCACCAAGTGCGCTGACGAGGAGGATGAAGGCGGCGGCTAGGCGGAACATGGAAAACCTCGGGCAAAGAGTGTGAGGACGGTTTTCTACGCTCACACAACGCATCTGGGAATCAGAGAGGTCAAATGGTGTTTATCTTGAAATCAGATAGCATCTGGAACTCAGTTTTTGGGCCCATTTGCCGTTAAGTGGGCCAAACCATTTACCAACTGGCTTTCGGCGGTGTAAGATACCGAAAACACTGACGCGCGTGCCCAATATTAAGGAGTCCTGAATGACGAACAAGGCGAAGCTACTGCTGGACGACAAAACCTACGACCTCTCGGTCTTCACCGGCACCGAGGGCGAGCAGGCCTTGGACATCACCAAGCTGCGCCAGGAGACGGGGCTCGTGACCCTGGACTCCGGTTACATGGACACCGGCGCCTGTACCTCCGCCATCACCTTCCTCGACGGCGAGAAGGGGATCCTCAAATACCGTGGCTATGACATCGAGGAGCTGGCCGAAAAATCCACCTTCACCGAAGTCTCCTACCTCGTGATCTACGGCAAGATCCCCAGTGCCGCCGAACTCAAGGAGTTCGAGCAGAAGATCGCCTCTTACGACGACATCCCGGAAGGCCTCAAGAACATCATCCGCGCTTTCCCCAAGGACGCGCACCCCATGGGCGTGCTCTCTGCCAGCTTCGCGGCCCTGTCCGCCTTCCATAAGGAATACCTGGCCGAGAACCTCACCTCTGGCCAGCGCGACGAGGTGATGGTGCAGATGATGGGCCAGCTCAAGGTCATGGCCGCCTTCGCCCACCGCCACGCCACCGGCCAGGCGCCGGTGAAGTCCGACAAGAACCTGGATTACGCCAGCGACTTCCTCCACATGATGACCGGCAAACCCGTGGACAAGGAAGTGGCCCGGGCCCTGGACGTGCTGCTGATTCTGCACGCGGACCACGAGCAGAACTGCTCCACCTCCACCGTGCGCATGGTAGGATCAAGCAAGGCCAACCCCTTCGCCACCATCTCCGCCGGCGTGGATGCTCTGTGGGGCCCGCTCCACGGCGGGGCCAACCAGGCCGTGCTGGAGATGCTCGAGTCCATCCACAAGGAAGGCGTGACCTACCAACAGTTCCTGGAGCATGTGAAGGACAAGGCCCACGCCCAGCGCCTCATGGGCTTCGGCCATCGCGTGTACAAGAACTTCGACCCCCGCGCCAAGATCATTAAGCGCGCCACCGACACCGTGCTGAAGAAGCTTGGAGTGAAGGACCCCCTGCTGGACATCGCCAAGGGCCTAGAGGAGACCGCCCTCAAAGACCCCTACTTCGTGGAACGCAAACTCTACCCGAACGTGGACTTCTACTCCGGCATCATCTACCGCGCCCTGGGCATCCCCACCGAGATGTTCACGGTCATGTTCGCCCTCGGCCGTTTGCCCGGCTGGATGGCCCAGTGGAAGGAAATGCTCGAGCAGCCCGGGTTCAAGATCTGTCGCCCGCGGCAAATTTACGTCGGCGAGACCAACAAGAAGCTCAACCGGTGAGGGTCCTCCTGGGGTTGCTGTTGGTGGGATGCGTGCAAACGCCTCCCACCGAGCCCCGGGAGAGCCGCGAGCATTCACCGGCCACACCTGCGCCCTCTGAAACGGTCCCACCCGTGGTTGAGCCTGCGGCCCCAGAGACCAAAAAGCGCCTGTGGCTGGACAAGCAGCCGGGGTGGGGCCCTGACCCGGCCAACACCCAAACCGCTCCCTGACGTGGACCTCGCTTCACTCTTGCCCCATCTTCTCCACCAGTTTCCCAGCGAGGCGGATTTAGTCCGCGCGGTGGAGGAGCTCTCCGAGGCCTTCACGCGGGACCGGGTCAACCTGGACAAGTACCTGTCGGACCCGCGGTTGGTCGCCGCGTACACCGCATTTTACCTGAGCACGAACTTCCCCAAGCTCGAGGCGGTCATGCGGGTGCTCACGCCGGAGTACCGCCAGGAGCTCCTGCGCGAGTGGCAGCTGGTGGACGTGGGGGCGGGCCCGGGGACATTCTCGCTTGCGTGGAAAAACTTGGGCGGCCAGGTGCCGCCTGGCATGGTGGAGGGCTCGGCGCTCATGCGGGAGCAGGCGGCGCGGCTGTGGGAAGGGTTGCACGGCGAGAAGGCGTTGTTCGGAGCGCCCGCGAAACGGTCTGGTCAAAAGCGCCTGCTGCTGTTCGGCCATTCCTTCAATGAGATGGGACAGGCGCGGGCCATGGAGTACGTGAAGGAGCATGACCCCGACATGGTCTGGTTCGTCGAGCCGGGCACCAAGGAAGTGTTTCATGGCTTCCTCCCCATGCGGGACGCCCTTTTGGGTGCTGGATGGAACCAGCTTTATCCATGCTTGTCCCACGCCGCCTGCCCCTGGCATGGCTCGGAGAAGGATTGGTGCCACCAGATCCTAGAGCTGCGGCATGCTCCCGACGTGGAGCGGCTGACCCAACTCTGCCACAAGGACCGCCGGCGCCAGCCGGTGCTGGTGCACATGTTCAAACGCGGCCCTTTAGGCCCACGTTCATCCCAACTGGCCCGGCTCGTCCGCGTCCACCCCGAGACCAAATTCTCCTATGAGTGGGAAGTGTGTCGCCCGGCGGAGGGAAGGCTGGAACTCGAGCGTTTCCAGGTCATGAAAAAAGACCTCCCAACAGAATGGCGCCATGACGTGGATCAGTTACGGGCCGGAGATTTGGCGTCCTATGAGACCGTCAAAGAGTTGCCCGGGGCACGGAGGGTGCGCCTGAGCAAGGATTAGGTCCCCGCCCCTTGACGTCCACCCCGGGGGTGCCCATGTTGGAGGCATGACGGTTTTTCCGTCCGGAGGGATCATGAACAAATTTGATCAAGTTGTCCTTGGCGCTTTGGACATCGCTCAGTCAGAGGCGCTCAAACGCCGCAACACCGAGCTGCACGCGGACCACCTTCTCCACGGGTTGGTCCAGAGCAAGTCCACTTATGCGGGGCGAGCGCTGAAAGAGAATGCCAAGGAGATCGAGGCGGGGCTGGAGCGTCTGCCCAAGGCCGGTAATCCCATCCCTCTGGACCAACTGCGCCCCTCCGCCAAGTTGCAAGAGTGGCTGGCCTTGGCCGGCGGTAACGCCGCCCAGGCCGGACGCGGGGAAATGGGGGAGAAGGATCTGCTGAAATTCCTCCCACAAATTTTCCCCAATCTCAAAGTCGACTACGCCAAGTTTGCCGACGAAGCCGAAGGGGACCAGGAAGTCCCATCCTTCCTCATCAACCTCAACGAGCTGGCCCAGCAGGGTAAGTTGGACCCCGTCATCGGGCGCAGCAGGGAAATCCGTGCGGTCATGGAGATCCTGGGCCGTCGCTCCAAGAACAACCCCGTGCTGGTGGGCTCCGCCGGCGTGGGTAAGACGGCCATCGTCGAGGGTCTCGCCGAACAGATCGTAAAGGGCTCCGTACCGGATGTCCTGCGGGGCAAGACCGTTTACTCGCTGGAGATGGGGTCGCTGATGGCGGGGACCAAGTACCGCGGGGATTTCGAGGAGCGCGTGCAGAACCTGCTCAAGTTCGTTAAGTCCAAGTCCGGGGAGGTAGTGCTTTTCATCGACGAGATCCACCAATTGATCGGCGCCGGGCGCACCGACGGCGCCATGGACGCGGCCAACCTCCTCAAACCTGCCCTGGCCCGCGGCGAGCTCCACTGCATTGGCGCCACCACCCAGGATGAGTTCCAAAAGTACATTTTAAAGGATCCCGCCCTCGAGCGACGCTTCCGCCCCGTGCCGGTGGAAGAGCCCTCCAAGGAGGACGCGGTGGAGATCCTCATGGGCGTGCGGGGGAAACTCGAGGCCCACCACGGGATCAAGATCTCCGACGACGCCCTCCACGCGGCGGTGTTCCTCTCCGACCAGTACATCACCGACAAGTACCTGCCGGACAAGGCCATCGACCTGGTGGACGAGTCCGCGGCGGGACTCAAACTCTCGGCGGAGGCCATGCCCGCCCGCCTGGTGGAGCTGGAGGCCGAGTTGCGCTCCAAACGCGTGCTGGCCCAGATCGAAAAGGACAATAAAAATCTCGCCTCTGACATCGAGAAACTGCAGCGTCGCTTCGATGAGGACAAGGCGGTGTGGGAGAAAGAAGTCTCGGCCCTGAAGAAGACCTCCGAGGTCAAGGCGCGCTTGGACCGCTTGCACTTCGCCCTGGAGCAGGCCGAGCGCTCCCAAAACTACGAGGAGGCTTCCAAAATCAAGTACTCGCTCATTCCTGAGGCCGAGAAACAGATCGCCCAGTCCCAGGGGGATTGGGTCCTCGGACGCAAGCACGTGGCGGCGGTCATCGCCCGCCAGACCGGAGTGCCGGTGGAAAAGATCCTCAAGAGCAAGCAGGAGAACATCCTCAAGCTGGAAGAGTTCCTCAAGAAGCGGGTCTTCGGCCAACCCGAGCCTTTGCACGAGATCAGCGAAGTCTTGATTTCTTCCCATGCTGGGCTCACCGCGGAGAACCGCCCCCTAGGATCCTTCCTGCTCCTGGGCCCCACCGGCGTCGGCAAGACCGAGACCGCCAAGGCCCTGGCCCAGTTCTTCTTCGACAACGAGGAACACATGGTCCGGCTGGACATGTCCGAGTACAGCGAGAAGCATGCCGTGGCCAAGCTCATCGGCGCGCCCGCGGGCTACGTAGGGTACGAGGAAGGCGGCGTGCTCACGGAGGCCATCCGCCGTCGCCCTTACAGCGTGGTGCTCTTCGACGAGATCGAGAAGGCCCACCCGGACTTCGCGGACATCCTGCTGCAGATCCTGGACGACGGACGCCTTACCGACAACAAGGGGCGCACGGCGAACTTCAAGAACACCGTGATCCTCATGACGTCCAATTCCAAGAACCCCGACGCCGACTTCAAGCCCGAGGTCATAGGCCGCATCGACGCCGTCTTGCGCTACCGCGCCTTGGACAATTCGATCATGCGTCAGCTCATCGACAAGCAACTGGCGCTGCTCAATGGCCGCCTGGCGGGCAAGAAGCTGCAGCTGAAGCTGGATTCTGCCGCCTACCACGCCCTAACCGAGCAGGGCTACGACGCCACCTACGGCGCGCGTCCCTTGAACGCGGTCTTCAACCGGCTGGTCACGCGGCCCCTCTCGAAGTTGTTGCTGGAAGGGAAGTTGCCCGAAGGCGAGGTCCAACTCAAGTGGCAGGACGGGCGGATGGACATCACCATGCCTGGACGGTGATGGTGACCACGTCCTGGTAGTCCCCGCCCGAGAGCGCCGAGCTGGTGAAGTTGCCGATCTTCACGCGCAGGTTGTAGCGCTCGCCGTCGGTGTCCGTGCCGAAGTAGCGTTGGGCCACCTGGTGGGGGGACCCCGCGGGGGTGGGCGTGAAGTAATTCGCGCTGCCCACGCGGATCTGGTAGGGCACCCCCGTGTCCATGCCATTCATGAGCCGGCCACCGTTGAGCGAGGTGATGGACACGCCATAGCCCACGTTCCCCATCACGCGCAGATCCGCCCGTAGCTCCTCCCCGGGGGAGAGCTCGCCGAAGTCCATTACGTAGGTGGTGGCGGAGGGGTCATGGTTGGCGTTCTCGGGCACCAGGCTCAGCTCGACGAAGCGGGGAATGGTGAAGGAGAGCGTGAGGTAGCGGGTGGTCTCGTAATCCACGTCGCCGTTGCTTTTCACCTGGTAGACGTAGATGGGTACCACATCGGTGTAGACGCCGGCCGGCGAGCTGAAGAGCGAGTAGAGGCTCGGCACGCTCACGTACCAGCTGGAGGTGTAGGGAACGTTTTTGGAGGGGGCCTGGCCCACGATGTACTCGTTGGGGCCCGCGTCCCCGCGCTCCTTGAGGATGTTGCCGGTGTTGATGGTGGGATGGAGATTGTAAGTGACGCTGCGGATGCCGCTGTAGGCCCGGCGCTGGTAGGAGTTGGCGTAACCCTTGCCGAAGTAGAGACGGTAGGTGCCGCAATTGTTCTCGGAACTCTGGGTGCGCTCCAAGGTGAGGGAATGGGGAAGGACCTGGGCGTCCTCGCGCACCGCCGCCATGAAGCTGCCCATGTTGATGGTGTAACCGCAGTCGGCCTGGGCGGCGGTGGTGAGCAGAAAGAGCAGAGTGGGCCAAAGGGTTCTCATTCTTCCTCCCGGTAGGGGACAACGCCCAGGTCTTTGATGCCGCGGGCGCGGGGCGGGACGCGGATGCGCAGCCCCTGGTGGTCGTCGGAGAGTTTCAGCATGTGCGTGCCCTCCTCAAGCCCTTCGATGAAAAAGCGCCCTTCGCGGGTGGTGAAGAACGGGCGCCCGCCCACTTCCCCGACCCGAAGGCCCAAAGGCCTGCCGTCTTTGTCCACCAGCTGGCCCCCGAGGACCACGGTACCTTTGTCCTCCAGGGGGATCAAGTGGGCACTCCGGTACGTGGGGTACACCACGAATTTTTCTTGCACCAGTGAGGTGCCGGGGTCCAGGTTGGTCGGGTCGATCTGAACCTCCCGGAACTGGTAGGGCAAAAGGTTGGTGTAGGTGATCTCCCCGAAGAGACCGGAAGCCCCTTCTGTATAGGGCGACGTGGACCGCAGGCCGAGCTTCTGGCGCTTGAGATCGGGAGAAGGTTTGAACAGCACAAAACTGTTAGGCACCGGGCGGGAAAGACCTATGCCGAAGCGTCCATTCTGGTGGGCGAACACGATGGCCTGGCCCAAGCGGGCGACTCCGCGCCCGTGGGTGCTGTGGGTGTCCGAAAAGCGGGCGGCGGTGTAGCGCCCGCCCAGATCGGCCATGGGTGTGGGGAGGAAGGCGTCTAGCTCCCCGGAGTCTCGGGTCACGGACTCTTCCGCGGTGGCGCTGACACGCGGCTCGTAGAGGCGGTTGCCGTTGTCGTGGATCAGGTTCACCCGGTTGAGTTTGTTTTCGGCGTCGTGGAAGCCGCTGATGAGATGGTTGGCGCCATCGAAGGTCCAGGTGAAGAAGGCGTAGGCCACGTCGTTCCACTGTTTGTACTCATCCCGCGTGCGCGACATGAAGAAACTCAGGTTGAGGTTGCGCCAGGCCCGCAGGTTGATGGCGGCGTCCCAGCCGCGGCGATTGGCCAACTCGGTGTCTCGCACTTCTCCCAGTGTGCTTCCCAAGGATAGGGTGAGGAGCTCGCGCACCGGCAGGGTGATGTTGGCCTGCCACTGGGCCTTGAGAGCCTGGGTGGCCCCGGGAAGCGCGCTGAAACCGGCGCCATAGCGCTCGTTGCGGACGGTGAGCGTGTAGGTGTCGAAAAGCCTCGTGCCCACCTTCTGCAACTGCCAGGTGCCCGAACCCGCGCCGGCGGATTCGCCGTCGGCCTGGACCGCGGCGGCACCGAGGAAGAAGTTTCCCGCCTCGGTGGCCAAACCCGCTTCGACGCCGCCCAAGGTGTGGCCTTGCTGGCCCTGCCCGTAGCCACCGAGAGAAAAATGGTCCGTGAAACCGTGCTGGACGTAGCCACTGGTGACTTCGTCGCCGTCGTAGGAACGGCGGAAAAGGTTGTCAGTAAAAGGTTTGCCGTGGGACAGGGAGAAGTTCCAGTCCCCGTCCTTGAGCAACCCCACCGAGGTGGGGAGGCGGAACTCGTAGACGCGCTTGTCCCCCAGCTCGTCGGTGGTTTCCACCAGGACGGTGTTGAGCCCGTTGGTCAAGGGAACGTCGCGCAAATCGTAGTTTCCCGGGGGAAGCATCTCGTCTTTCACGGGAACCCCGTTCACGAAAGTGCGCACCCGGGAGCGGGTACGCAGGACGAAGTTCCCCCGTCCCTGGGGGAAGGGCACCCGGTAAGGATTGAGGGTAAAATTGCGCGCCACCATCACGCCGCCCACGGGACGCGCCGGCATGAATCCAAAGGACGCCGGATAAACGTCGCCGACCTCCGTGCGCACCTGCTTTTTTTGAAAGTCTTTCACCAACCGCGTGTCGCCGCGGAACCAACCCGTGCCGTCGGCCTGGGTTTCCTGGTAATTGGCCTGGGATTCCAGCACCACGCCGCCCAGGTTGAGAAACGAATCGGTGTAGGCGTTGAGGCCCTCGCCGCCCAAGGTATCCGAGCCCCAGGCCTTTTCCACGCGGTAGTTGATGGCGCCGCCGAAACCGGCGGCAGGCAAGGCCTGTCCCTTGAGTTCCTCATCGGGCCCTTCATACAGCTCCAAGCGTCTGCCGGCCCGGTCCTTGGGGGGCAGTTCCATTTCTAGCTGCAGGAGCGTGGGGTTGTAGCGCAAGGGGAGTTTGAGCGCGTCCACCGCCACCCAGCCGGGCGCGGTGAGGAGGTGCCGATACAGGGGAGGGCGGGCGGATTTCTTCAAGGCCTTGAGCAAGCTGTTCCGCTCGAGTTCCACCAACCTCTCACCCAAGAGCCGAGCCTTCACTTCGCCGGCGGGAAGTCCGGACACGACCAAGGGCAAGGGCGTTTCAAGGCGGTGCTGGGCGAACGGCGGGGCGGCCTCCTGTGACAGCGCCGCGGGCGCCGTGAGGAGCAGGGCCGCCGTCAGGAAGAGGTTAATCAATCTTCAGGGTTCCCTTGAAGTCGGGAGTCACGGCGGGGACGGCGGGCAGGGTGAAGACGCGCCGGGCCCCGGCCAGGATGTTCTCGCCGGCCAGCCCCTTCACGGCGCCGTCTTTGAGCACGATTTTTTGTGACCCCTTGGTGAGGGTCAAAGTTGGGTTCGTGAGGGGAGCATGCTCGGTGCCCCGGTTTTCCACGGTCACCTTGAGCTCCTTGCCGGGCTCCAGTTTCACCACCTGCACCTCCGGTGAGGTGGAGCCGGGGTTCACGTAAAGGGCCGCCACGTATTTGAGTAACATTTTGATGCCGGAGCCCTTCTGCTTTTTCCCGTCCACGTTCAGGGGAAGTTGTTCGGCCACCACCCGGAAGGATTTTTCCGCCGTCCCCTGCGCCAGGGCCGGGCCCACCCAGCTGACGCGGACGGCGCGTTTTTCTTTGGGGGGGATGATCAGCTGCGGAGGAAAGGCGGCCAGCTGCTTGGTGGGGGGATTGTCCTCGCTCCCGTCCTCTTTTTGGATGCGCTCGCGCAGGGCGATTTCCACCGCCATGGGTTCCCCGCTGGGGTTGTCCAATAGGTACTGGACCTGCTTTTGTCCCGCTTCCATGGTCTGGGACATGGGGGTGAAGGCGAAAGACATCAGAAGGGGGAGGAAAGGCAGCAGCAGGCGTGCGGAAGTCATCCTTGGCTCCAGTTAAGGTGGCCTTAAAAAGTTACCATGGGGGGTGGGAGGGGGCTACTGGGGAATGACGACGACGTAGCGCAGGCCCGCGGCGCCTTCGGACTCGTGCACGATGGTGCGCAGGGAGTGGCGGCCTTGGTTGGTCTTGAGCTGGTAGCTGTTGGAGCGGTGGCTCCACACCACAGCAGCGGTGGCGGGCACTCGTCCCCGCAGCAGCAGCTGTCCGGACGTGGCCGCGGGTCCCGTGAGGGGGGCGAGGAGGATCGCGAGGATGAGGAGGCCGTTCTTCATGAAACGTCTCATCGGAAGGAATGATGTACTTCTTTAGTCGGTCAATTGACTGAGATCGAGAAGGTCAAAACGTCGGAATAATCGCCCTCTAGCAGGTCTTCGTGGGGAATGCCGGTGTAGCTGATGCGAACGCCGTGGTTGCGGTTCACCACGGGGGAGTTGCGGTTGAACACGTGGGTCTGGCCGGTGACGAGGTTCGTCTCGCGCCCCCCCACACGGAGGGTGTAGGGGACGTTGGAGGACAGCGACGTTGCGTGGACCAGCTTGCCGCCGTTGGCGGAGGACACGCTGATGCGGTAGCCGTTGTTGGTGTTGGCGCTCGCTTTGAGCCGGGCCACTCGGGTGCGGTTCTGGGTGGTGGACAGGGGCAGCGCTGTGGAGAGCGCGTCCGGCAGCACCGTCAGGTTAAACAGCTGGGGCACGGTGCCCTTCATCAGCAGCTGTCCGGAGGTCGACGCCTGGGCGCCGTACACGGACAGGAGGATGGCTATGGAGAGTATTCTCATCATGACGCTTAAAAAAAGGGGGACCGCAGTCCCCCTTCCCAAAGGGTGTCTAAGGCTCAGTTGGCGGCGATGGTGAAGGTGACGGTGTCAGCGTAATCGCCTTCCACCAAGTTCTCGTGGGGCACGCCGGTGTAGCTGATCTTCACGTCGCGGTTGGAGTTCACCGAGGCGGCCGAGGAGTAGGTGAAGGTCTGGCCGGAGACCAGGTTCACGCTGTTGGAGTTGTAGGAGAGGGTGTAGTTGATGGAAGACGAGGCAACGCTCTCGTGCACCAGCTTGCCGGCGTTGGCGGAGGCGATGCTCACCTTGTAGCCGGTGTTGGAGTTGGACTTCTCGTTCACCGTGGCCACCTTGGTGTTGGCCTGGGTGGTGTTGAGGGGCAGGCTGGAGGCGATGGTCTCGGGGGTCACGGTGATGCTGAGCAAGCGGGGGACGTTACCCTTGAGCAGCAGCTGGCCGGAAGTCGCCGCGAGGGCGCCGGTGGTGAGCGTTGTGAGGAGGAGGGCGGCGGTGAAGTTCTTCATGAAAATCCCTTTGTTTGTTCCCAAGGACGACTGCTCCAAGGTGATACAAATATTGTGCCAGCCTTAAGGGTTGGGCCGCCATCGCAAGGCA
The DNA here is from genome assembly GCA_964399165.1 of uncultured Bacteriovoracaceae bacterium. GTDB lineage: Bacteria > Bdellovibrionota > Bacteriovoracia > Bacteriovoracales > Bacteriovoracaceae > UBA6144. The sequence continues at coordinate 57,814 of CAYNPO010000001.1, forward strand.
GGATTTTCCCGTAGTGTGGTGTCAATTATGTCGACAGTGGTGGTGCAAAAACGGACGCCGGGGCGGTGTCAGTCGATGGTGACGTGGAAGAGGCGCTGGGCCCTTTCCTTCTCTTCTTCAGGGAAGGGGTTGTGATCACAGGAGAGGTGGTGAAGCGTTGGCAGGCGGGCCACCAGGTCGGGGAAAACGCTGAAAGCGTTGTGGTCCAAATTAAGCCGTTTTAAGGCCTTGAGCCCAACGAAGGTGGGGGGCAGGGCCTTAAGCAGGTTCTCCTGTAGATGGGCCTCTTCCAGTGTGTCCAGGTCCCCAAACTCCGGGGGCAGGGCCTTGAGCCCGCAGCGCTTGAGGGTGAGGGTTTTCAAGGGGGCCCGGCTCCCGCCGCCCAGGGGAAGCCGCAAGGGTTCCAGGGGAGTTTCCAGCACCTTGAGGTGGGTCAAGGAGGGCAAGTAGAAGAGGGGTGCCAAGCTGCCTTTGAAGGATGGGGCCCGCACGGAGAAGGTGCGCAGCTTCGCCCAATCCGGGATGCTCTCCGGAAACTCCTTCATGTCCGGGGCCTCGAGGTAGAGTTCCAGCAGGTTGGGGAAGGCGAAGATCTCCGGCGGAAAGGCGTCGCCCTTGATGGTGGCCTTCAGGACCGTGCAGTCGGAGGGATTTTCCAGGGCCTTGGCTAGACTCTTATACATTCCCATCGAGATGCTCCCCCGGGATGCCCAGGAAATACAAAATGGAGGTCATTGGCCCGTGGCTCATCTGGTGGCGGGCCTCTTTACGGACTTTTTCCTTGGCGTGGTAGGCGATGCCCAGGCCCGCCTTGGCCAGCATGGGCAGATCGTTGGCGCCGTCGCCGATGGCCACCACCTGCTCCAGGTGGATGCTCTCCTGTTGGGCGAGGAGTTCCAGGATGAACGCCTTCTGTTGCGCGTTCACCACTTGGCCGGTGACTTTCCCACTCAGCACGTCGCCGTCCCACTCCAGGTCGTTGGCGAAAGCGTAGTCCATGCCGAGTTTCTGGCGCAGGGCCTCGGCGAAGAACTTGAAGCCCCCGGACACGATGGCCGTGCGGTAGCCCAGGCGCTTCACCGTGCGCACGAACTGTTCAGCGCCAGGGGTGAGGGGCAAGCGCTCATGGATCTCGTGGAGCTTCGAGCGCTTGAGGCCCTTGAGCAGGGCGACCCGCTCCTTCAGAGATTGGTCGAAGTTCAGCTCGCCGTTCATGGCCCGGGCGGTGATCGCCTTGACCTTGTCGCCCACGCCGTGGACCTCGGCCAGTTCGTCGATGACCTCGCCTTGGATCAGGGTGGAGTCCATGTCGAAGACGATGAGGCGCTTGTTGTGGCGAAAGACGGTGTCGCGCATGAACGCCACGTCGATGCCGTGGCGGTTGGAGATGTCCATCATGCGGGTCTTGATCTCCTCCCACACCACTGGCTTCTGGGCGTGGGCGGCGATGTCGAGGCTCTTGAAGCCGGCGAGCGACATGTTGTCGATGCGGTGGATGTTGATGTTGAACCCGGCCAGCGTTTCCGCCACCTCCGCCATGAAGGCGGCGGTGACGCCCTCGGGGGCCACGCAGCTGAGGATGTACTTCTCCTTCACCGCCCGTTCGTCGGGCAGCCGCTCGATCAGCTCAAAGTCCAGGTCCATGTGCAGGCGCTTGGCCTCGAAGAGCAAGTCTTTCAGGGCCGGCTGGGACTCGTCCTTGCCCATGTCCAGGAGGAAGCTCAGGCTCAGGAGACCATGGGTCACCGCCTGCCCCATGTCCATGAGCTTCGCTTGGTTCTTGACCAGGCACTTCATCAGCGCGGCGGTGATGCCGGGACGGTCGGGACCGGTGACGGTGACGAGCACGTGGGGCTGGTTCATGGGCGGCTGTCCTCTTGGCGGCGTTTCTTGTCGGCGCGCTTGAGCTTTAGGGCGCGGATCATGTCGAAGGAGTAGGCCACGGCGGAGCCGAGGGAGAGAAGGCCCGCCACCCAAATACAGATGGTGCCCAGCATGTGCCAGGGGAGGCCCAACCAGTCGTAGCCGACCATCAGCATGGGGATGGCGGTCATTTGGAAGCCGGTCTTCCATTTCCCACCTTGGGAAACGGGGATGGTCACTTCCTCATTGGTGGCGAGCAGCCGCAGCGAGGTCATGTACATCTCCCGCAACACCAGCACGATCACCACCACCGGATGCACGCGTCCCATGGCGGCCAGCATGATCAACGCGGAAACCACTAGGAATTTGTCGGCGATGGGATCCAGGAAGGAACCGAAGACGGTGACGATGTTGCGCTTGCGCGCGATCCAGCCGTCCAGAAAGTCCGTGAGGGATGCCGCCACGAAGGTCCAAGCCGCCAGGTGCCCCAGGGCCCAGGGCGGGATGGTGCCGGTGCCTTGCTCGGGGTGGTAGACGAAATACAACGCCAGCACCACCACCGGGATCATCAGCATACGCAGGAGCGTGAGGCGGTTGGGGAGGTTGTCGATTTCGAGGTCGTTCACCGCGCCAGTTTAACAGCTCCATTTTGTGCGGGCAAAAGAAAGCTGCGCCACTGTCCGTTCACGGTTACAATCGAGACTCTCAAAGGAAACGCCATGACTGAACGGCACTTCAACCTCATCAAGACCGATATCGACCAGCAGGAAAAACGCGTCTTGCCGCGCTTCCCCGTTTGTTACCTCACGTTCAAACCCGAGCGGGCCGGGCGGGCTTACGAGGTGAAGGACATCTCCCACACGGGGATGCAGGTGGGCATCAAGGAAGGTGCGCTGGAGTTCAGTCCCGGCCAGATGCTGCAGGGAACCGTCCATTGGCTAGGCCATGAAATGGCCCTGCAGGGTAAAGTGGTGTGGGCCACTCCCGGTCGGGCCGGGGTGGAGTTCGTGAAGCGGGCGGAAACGGCCCAGGCCGTGCTGGGCTTCTTGGCGGAGGAGCGACTGGTGGCGGCCCTCAAGCCCTTGCACCGGATGGATTATGGGGCAGAGCTTCCCGCCCGCCTCAAGTACTGGTTGCGCTCCGATGGGCCCGTTGAGGTGTTCGTCTGGCAACACCAAGACGGTGAAGTGGCCCAGTTTCAAGTGCTTCTTCTGGAAAATTTCGTGGAGTGGCAGGACGGTGAGGGCCTTAAAACCGGCCGCATCCTCTCCAAGCGCAACGTTGACACGCCATTGGTGGACGAGGACGAATTCCTGTTCCGTTTCGACCAAGCCCTGGACGAAGAAAAATTGCGCCGCGCGCGCTCTTTGCTGGCCCGCTTGGGTCCCGATCTTCTTCCCGATGCTGCCCTGGCCTTCCTGCGTCTTAAACTCGGCTAGGCTTCCCCTTCCCGCGGGCGCTCCTTCACGGTAGGATCGGGTCATCCCCCAGGAGAGCCCATGAACCGCAACCTTGCCCTTGAATTCGTCCGCGTCACGGAAATGGCCGCCATCGCCTCCGCCCGACTCATGGGCAGGGGGGATGAGAAGGCCGCGGACCAGGCGGCGGTGGACGCCATGCGCTCCATGCTGGATTCGGTGGACTGTGACGCCACCGTGGTGATCGGGGAGGGTGAGCGCGACGAGGCCCCCATGCTCTACATCGGGGAAAAAGTCGGGACCAAGAACGGCCCCAAGCTCGAGATCGCCCTCGACCCACTGGAAGGCACCACCATCTGTGCCACCGGTGGCCCCAACTCCATTTCCGTCATGGCCATTTCCGAGGCCGGGGGCATGCTGCATGCGCCGGACACCTACATGCAGAAGATCGCTGTGGGGCCCGAGTGCAAAGGCGTGATCGACATCCGTCTCTCGCCCACGGAGAACCTCAAGCGCATCGCCGACGTGAAGAAGTGCCGGCTGCAGGACCTCACCGCCATCGTGCTGGATCGCCCCCGTCACAAGGACCTCATCGAGGAGATCCGGGCCGCGGGCTGCCGCATCCATCTCATCGGGGATGGCGACGTTTCCGCCGCCATCGCCACCGCCACCCCCAACTCGGGCATCGACGTGCTCTTCGGTGTGGGCGGGGCCCCCGAGGGGGTCATTGGCGCGGCGGCCCTCCAGTGCCTGGGCGGCGACTTCCAGGGCATCCTCAAGTTCCGCGACAACACCGAGCGTGAGCGGGCCAAGAAGATGGGCATCACGGATCTCGATCGCGTGTTCAAGATCGACGATTTGGCCCGGGGCAACGTCATGTTCTGCGCCACCGGCGTCACCAACGGCAGCTTCCTCGACGGAGTGCTGTTCAAGCCCTGGGGCGCCCTGACCCACTCGTTGGTCATGCGCTCGGAGTCCGGCACCATCCGCCACATCCGCGCCGAACACCACTTCGACAAGAAACCCCGTTACTGACAAGGAGAGTCCCATGGCCAAGGCCGAGCGCACCGAGATCTACGACGTCCCCTGCGAGAAGTTCTACCAGGCCATCACCGATTACAAGGCCTACCCGAGTTTCACCGAGGGCATGAAGTCGGTGGAGGTCCAGAGCGAGTCTCCCGATGGCGCCACGGTGAAGTTCAACCTGGAGCTCATCAAGTCCGTCACCTACACCCTCAAGCTCACCCACAAGAAGAACGAGGCGGTGTCATGGACGCTGGTCAGCGGCGACATGATGAAGGTCAACAACGGCGGCTGGCGGCTGAAAGATTTGGGCGGCGGCAAGACCGAGGTGACCTACCACCTGGAAGTGGAACTCAAGGGATTCCTGCCCGGCCTGGGCATGATCGAGAAGACCATGGTCAACACCAACCTCCCCATGAACATGCGCGCTTTCGCCAAGCGCGCGGCATCGCTCTGAGGTCCCCATGACGGAGAAAGAAGGCAAAGGCAAACTGGGCGACATCCTCAAGACGGTGGTATCCACGGGCGCCGCCGCCGCCAGCATGGGCGGGGAGACCATGAAGGGCCTGATCGAGGACGCCCGCGCCGCCAAGAGCGAGCTGGTGGCTTCCGCCAAGGCGGAAGTGAAAGGATGGCTCGACCGCATCGACGTGAGAAAGGAGATCGACCGCGTGCTGGCCGACTACGACGTCGAGGTCAACGCCAAGATCAGCTTCAAGAAAAAGCCGGGCAAGGGCCCCCGGGATGACGCCTGATCGAAGCGAGCGCCTCCGCCTGAACTTCGAGGCGGTCCGCGCCAGCTTGAGCGGCCACCGCGCGCGCCTCCTGGTGGTGAGCAAGACGCGACCGGCGGAGGAAGTGCGCGCGCTCTACGCCCTGGGCCAGCGCGACTTCGGCGAGAACCGGGTGCAGGAGCTGGAGGAGAAGGCGGCGGAACTCGCCGACCTGCCGGGACTGCGCTGGCATCTCATCGGTCACTTGCAGTCCAACAAAATCCCCAAACTCGCCCGGGTGCCCAACCTAGTCGCCGTCCACTCGGTGGATTCGCCTGAGCTGGCGCGCCGGTTATTGCCAGCGCTGGCCCCGACCGTGGGGCTGTTTCTCCAGGTGAACACCAGCGGGGAAGGGGAGAAGTCCGGCCTGGAAGGGTGGGAAGAAGTGCGGGCGGCGGCGGGGGAGATTCCTTCTGGTCGCTTGCAGGGCCTAATGACCATGGGAACCCTGCGGACCGACCACCCCGAGGAGGAGGCGCAACGCTGTTTCCGTCAATTGCGGGAATGGCGGGATAAGCTCGTGAAAGAGCTAGGTCTCTCCACTCTGGAGCTCTCTATGGGAATGAGCGGGGACTACCTCATCGCCCTCCAGGAAGGCAGTGACTGGGTCCGGGTGGGATCCCGGCTTTTTTCCTAATATCCTGATAACAATCATCTTTTTTTTGCTTTGCCATTATGACGCGCCAGGCTTATTGATGGGGGGCCAACCCATTCGGAGGTCCCATGTCGCCCATGCGTAGAGTGCCCGAACTGAGTCTTTTGAGCTTCGTCAATGGCAGCGCCACCGACCGTGCCCGCTTCGTCGACAACCTCTTCGCGGGCCTCAAGGACTACGGTTTCATCGTGCTGGTGGATCACACCGTGGACGAGAAAATCACCAAGCGCGCCTACGAGCACATCCACGAGTTCTTCCAGTTGCCCACCGAGACTAAGCGCCAATACGTGTGCAAGGCCGGCGGGGGCCAGCGCGGCTACACCGCCTTCGGCGTGGAGCACGCCAAGAACAGCGACATGCCCGACTTGAAGGAGTTCTGGCACGTGGGCCGGGAGCAGCTGGTGGACGAGAAGTTCCGCCCTTACTTTCCCGAGAACATCTGGCCCACCGAAATTCCCGAGTTCCGCCAGACCATGCTGAACCTCTATGGCGCCCTGGACACCACCGCCAACCTCCTGATGGACGCCCTGGGGATGGCCCTGGACATGCCCCAGACCTATTTCCGCACCATGCTCCAGGACGGCAACTCGATCCTCCGTCCCATCCACTATCCGCCCGTGGAACCCAACGCCCCCAAGAACGCCGTGCGCTCCGCCGCCCACGAGGACATCAACCTCATCACCGTCATGGTGGGCGCCACCACTTCCGGTTTGGAGCTGCTCGACCGCGACGGCAAGTGGTTGCCCGTCATGAACAACGAAAAGCAGTTGGTGGTGGATTCGGGCGACATGCTCCAAGTGCTCACCAACGGCGTGATTCCCGCCACCACCCACCGTGTGGTGAACCCGGGGGATTTCCGCTCCACCCGTTACTCCATGCCTTTCTTCGTGCACCCCAACCCGGACACCGTGCTCTCATGCATCCCCTCGTGCCGCGGGACTGGGGAGAAGTACGCGCCGGTCAACAGCCACGAGTGGCTGATGCAACGTCTGCGCGAAATCGGTTTGCTGAAGAAGTGAGTCTTAGAAGAATTTCCTGAGGCCCAGTCCGACCCGCAGGTTGGACTGGTTCACCGTCTGGCGCCCACCGCTTTCCAGCTTCTCGTCAGTCTTGAGCGTCTCGAAGGCCGTCTCCACCAGCATCTCCCAGGCCTGGTTGAAGGGCAGTGACATCCCCACCTTGGCGCTGGGGAGCAGCAGCGCGTTCCCGGACTGCACGACGGACTCGATGGTGGTGCTGGACTGCCCTATTCCCATCCCGGCGGCGAAGAATACGCGGGCGGCGTGGAATTCCTCCATAGGATCGAAGTAGTACAAGAAGTCCCCCACCGCCATCAGGCGTTGGGTGACGAGGGATCCCCCCGTGACGTTCACGGTCTCGCGTTCGTAGCGTACGCCCGCGTCCCAGGCGAAGTTGCGGTTGAACTCGCGCTCATACAAGGCGTCCAGCGCCACGCCCCCGCGCGAAGTGTCCTGGGGCGCGACCTCGGAGACCGTCTCGTTGAGCCCCCGGGTTCCCCCGGCCTTGACCAACCACGAACGGCGCACCGGGGGACGGGCGCGGATGATGGCCTTGCGTCGGCTCTCCTCGGGGTTGAGGGCCCACAGGTACTCCTGGGCCGGGTGGTAGGTGACCAGGTCCCCGTGCTTGAAAGGAACCACCGCTTCCTGGTTGACGATCTCCCACTGGGTGAACCCGGAGGTGACGGTGCGGGCCCGGGCGATGACGGAGACGTCGTTGGCGGTGAAGGTGGCCTTCACGTCCGGCACCACGCCCTGGCGCAGGCCATTGCGGGTGACGAAGCTCTTTTTGCTCGCCGAGACGGCCTGGACCACCATCAGCTCATAGGCATGGGAGGCTCCGGGCAGGAACCAGGCCGAAATAATCAAGGCCAGGAGAAATCGCATACCCCAATGATAGCACAACCACTCGGAACACCAGGGCAAGTGTGTTCCGAGTAGCCTTGTCGGGCTTTTAAGAAACCTCGGCGGACGAACGACAAGACCAGGTAGAGGAGGGAGTTTGGGCCCATTTTGGCTGCTGCCCCTATTGTTGTTCCTGGCCGCGTGTAACGTGGCCAATACCCCGCCCGCGAAGGTGAGTTCCACCGGCGTGGTGGACACGTCCGTGCGCGCCTCCTTCACCTCTCTCACGCAATACCGCCTGGAAAGCGCGGGTTCAGTGATCATCCCGTTGGTGTTGTCCGAGGCCTTCGACACGGCCACCACCGTTTCTTACTCCCTCACCGGCTCCGCCACCGGCGGCGCCGCCCCCTGCTCGGCGGGGGAGGATTACCTGGACCCGAGTGGAACCGTGACGTTCGCGGCCGGCGCCACCACGGCCACCATCCCCATCACGCTGTGCCTGGACTCGCCGTACGAGGGAAATGAGACGATTATCCTGACCCTCACCGGAACGGACACGGACGTGAAGGTGGGGGACCCCGCCAGCACCACGGTTTACATCCAGGACTCGGCCATCCCCCCGCGCATCTCGTTTGACGTCGCCTCTTCCGGCTCCATCGCGGAAGGCGCGGCCGGCACCACGGTTGTTCCGGTGGACATCGAACTGGCCAACGCATCTTTTGAGACGGTCAACGTCAAAGTCGGGCTTTCCGGCACCGCCACCGAGGGCGTGGATTACGACATCGACACGACCAGCGTCAGTTTTGCCCCCGGGAGCACCACCGCTACCGTCAACGTCACCATCTACGGCGATGGCACCATCGAGCCCAACGAAACCGTGGTGCTGAACCTCTATGACCCTGAGAACGGTGCCATCGGCACCCAGGCCACCCACCAGATCCAAATCACCCAGGACGAAGTGCCCAACCAGGTGACCGCCGCCATCGCGGCCCTGGGGGCGCAAGCGGAAGCCGCGGGTGTGGTCAACGTTACCGTCAACCTCACTGGGGTGACTGACCACGCGGTCCTGCTCTACTACTCAGTGGATTTCGGTGCGGCCATCGCGGCCACCCAGCGAGCGGAGCTGCCCGCAGACTTCACGCTCACGGGCTTTGACGGTTCCGTGGGGTCGGTCGTGATCCCGGCCAACGCCGCTTCCGTCACCATCCCGGTGACCATCGCCCAGGACGCGCTCTTCGAGCCCACCGAGGGCTTCGTACTCCAGCTTTTAGGCGGGCCCGAGGTCGCCGTGGACGCCGGCTTCGAGAGTACTGAAGTGCAGATTACCGACGACGACACGCCTCCGCTGGTGGGTTTTACCGTGGCGGCCCAAACCCGCTCGGAGTCCGTGACCACCGCCTACGCCACGATCCGGCTCTACCATCCGACCTTGGCCGGTGTTTCACAGGCCTCGGGGGAGGACGTGGAAGTCACCCTCGCCACGGCCAACGGCACCACCGAGGGCGCCAGCGATTGGACCATGACCATGGCCACGGTCACCATTCCCGCCGGTCAAACCCAGGTCAGTGTGCCCATCGGCCTGATCCAGGATGGCGTGGACGAGGATGACGAGAGCTTCACGCTCTCTTTGACCCCGCCCGCAGGCTACACCGCCGCGAGCAACGACGACCACGTGGTGACGATCCTGGACGCGGACCCCGCGGTTCGGGTGGCCTTTGAGGCCACGTCTTCCACCGTGGCCGAAGCCGCACCGGGGGCCATCTCCATCAACCTGACCCTGGACGGGGCCAGCGAGCGTGACGTGGTGGTGGGTTACACCGTCACGGGCGCGAGCACATCATCCGCCGCCTGCGGCACCCAGGACATCCAGGACACCAACTCGGGCAGCGTCACCATCCCCGGCGGCAGCGTCATGCCGTTTGCCATCCCCAACCTCACCCTGTGCGCCGACGCGCTCTACGAAGGCGACGAGACCGCCGTCTTCAAGATCACCTCCGCCACCAAGGCCTCCCTCGGAAGCATCCTCACGCACTCGCTGGAGATCACCGAGGACGACGCGGCCCCCGACGTCTCCATCGCCGCTGCGAGCGCCGATTACGAGGAAGTGCTTCAAACCGCGGGCTACGTCATTACGGTCCAGCCCACCGCCAAACCCTTCTCCCTGACTTATGCTGTCACCGGTACCTCCAGCGTGGGGCTCGACCACACCCTTTCCGCCTCAGGCGTGGTCAACGTGGCCGCCAGCACCGGCGTGCAGAACATTCCCCTCAATTTCAGCATCATAGATGACACTTCTCCCGAGGACGCGGAGACGGTGATCGTCACCATCAGCGCGACGTCCGTGGACGCCAACGTGGTGACCGCCGCCGACACCATTACCATCCGCGCCAACGACATCTTGCAGCTCGCGCTCGGTTACCGCCATACCTGCGGCCTCCTTTCGGGCGTGGTGAAATGCTGGGGCTACGGGCCGGTCCTCGGCCAGGGCACCACCAGCGACTATGGCGACGACCCGGGAGAACTGGTCAGCGCCCTTTCCGCGGTGGACCTCGGCGCCGGCTTCAACGCCACGAAAGTGGTGGCGGGTCGCGACTTCTCCTGCGCTCTCTCCGCTGCCGGCACCGTGAAGTGCTGGGGCGACAACACTTACGGCCAGCTTGGCCTGGACCGTGCCGCCTCGGGAGCCTATGCCATCGTCGGTGATAGCTCCGGGGAAATGGGAAGCAACCTGCCGACCGTTCCCCTGGGCGCCGTCATTGTGGACATCGCCGCGAGCAGCATGTCCATGCACGTGTGCGCCCTCACCAGCAGCGGCCGAATGAAGTGCTGGGGCAGGAACGAGGAGGGGCAGCTGGGGCTGGCTTTCAGCGGCGCCACCTGCAACGACACCACCCCGAACACCCTCTGCCAGGGCGATGACTTCGGGGAGGTCGCGGGCATGGACTATCTCGCGTTCCCAGACGCCGGCGTCACGGTGGAGCGCATAGCCGTGGGCTCAAACCACAGTTGCGCGCAAACCTCCAACGACAAGGTCTTCTGCTGGGGGGACAACACCGATGGCGCCCTCGGCGTGGATTCCAACGACGCCAATCGCTACCTTCACACCGTCCCTTACGCCTCCGCGGTGGCCTTCAACGCGGCCTTCGACGTTTCCACCATGACCGGCCTTTCCGCGCAATCCCAGCGCACCTGCGCCGAATTCACCGTGGCCGGGGCCGACAGCGCCGTGTGTTGGGGGAATGGCGACGAAGGGGAGTTGGGTCAGGGCAACACCGACAACGCCGGTACCGCGGCCGACACTCTCGCGGCCGTCGCGGCCCCGATCGACCTAAGCGTGACCGGCGGGACCTTTACCACCATCACCGGTCTGCGCATGGGCGGCAGCCATTCCTGCGCCCGGGGCGAGGACGACGAAGTGGTCTGCTGGGGCTCAAACGCCTTGGACGCCCTGGGCTCCGGCGGTGGCGCGGACGTCTCCGACCTTTCCACCGCCACGCTCCTCACTCCCTACACCGACGTCTACGCCGGCTCCGCCCACACCTGCGCGGTCTCCGGCGCCTTCCAGTACACCTGCTGGGGTGACAACACCAATGGACGCACCGGCACCCAGGCCGACGCCGTGGACGCGCCTCCCGCCGTACGGGACTTCCAGTAGGACGGTTTAAGGCACCTTACCCGCCGTAGACGGCGGAGCATGTCACACGCAAACGGCCCGTGGGCAACGGGATGCTCATTTCCTGCGTGGGGCGGATGACCTCGGGAGCGGGACCAAAGCTTCCGCGCATAACCATGAGTCCGACCTGCCCTGCCTGGACGTGGACGGCGAAGCCGAGGCCATCCACCATGGGGGCATAGCCCCGGGAGTAAACGGTCACGCCGTTTCCAAGGTCCAGCGGTGCGGGAAGCTCGTGGGGAAGGGATGGATCCCGGGGCAGGATGCGGATGGTCCGCGTCTCTGTCGTGGGACCCACCAGGTTGCATTCAATCGCCGTGGGCGAGCTGGCCAGGGCGTGCGTGGCAAAGGCGAAGGTGAGGGCGGCTATGCTGAAAAGCTTCATGTGATCTCCTTATGCCCCTCACATACCACCCACCATGATCCCCGGGTGGTGAAAGGAAAAACTAACCTGGCACCAGCGAGAAAACTGGTAAGCGCCAGTATCCAGCAAATCGGAGGCCGCGATAACATGGGGCATGCGAATCGAAATCCGCCCGGTCCTTCCGGATGATGCCGCGGCCTTGCTCGAAATCTACGCCCCTTGGGTGAAGGATAGCGCCGTTTCATTCGAGGAAACGGTGCCCACCGTCACAGAAATGCGCGAGCGCATCCAACGCTACACCCGCACTCACCCTTGGCTGGTGGCGCTCGACCCTCAGAAAAGTATCCTGGGGTACGCCTACGCCAGCTCCTACCGCGAACGCGGGGCCTACCGCTGGGTCACGGAAGTCTCGGCCTACGTCAGGGAAGGGGGGCGGCGTGCGGGCGTCGGGAAGGCCCTTTACGCGCGTTTAATGGCCCTTTTGCGCGAGCAGGGCTTCACCCGGGCCTATGCCGTGATTACGTTGCCTAACGAGGCCAGCGCCCGCTTCCATGAGTCTCTGGGATTCCGGCCATTTGCGGTGTACCAGCAAGTGGGCTTCAAGCGGGGGGCCTGGCACGACGTGGGGTGGTGGGAGATGGAATTACGGCCCCTCATCCCAGGAGAGACCCCCGAACCGCCGTTGAGGCCCTCCGAGGCTTAGGCCCTCAGAGCGCCCTCACCAGGGGATGCCGCAAGATACGCCGGCACTGGTCTGCGTTGAACTGGTTGTTCAAGTAGTAGGGGAAGTCCTGCATCACGTTGCGCTCCTCGCCCGTCACGTGCTGGCGGTTAATGCGCACGGAGGCACGGCGCTCGCGGGCGGCGGCCCGGCGCTGGCGTTCGGCGCGGGAAAGGGAGGCCTCCTGCACCCGCAGCTCTTCGGTGGAGAGGAAGTCCTCAGGCCGGCAGAGACGATCGAACTCGGGCCAGCGGATCAGGTTGTGCCCCATCTCGTGGCTTTCGGAAGAGTACAGCCGGCTGATGCCGTTGTTCACCAAATTCAGGGACGCTTCGGGGATCCAGTGCTTGTTGAACAGCACGGAGTAGGGTTCCTGGGTACAACTGGGGACCACGGTGTAGCCGTTCCCCGTGTCGGTGGAGCCCACGTAGATGACCGTGGTGCGGTCCTTGACCAAGGGGTCCATGGCATTGGCCGTGAAATAGATGTTGTTCGGGTCGGTGCGGTAGCCGGTGTCATCCCCCGTGGTGAAGTGCTTCACCCCATTCAGGGAATCGGTCCGGATGACCCGGAGTTGGGTGATCTTCACATTGCATGAGGCCAGGGCGACGGCAGTCCGTTGGTAGCGCTCGACGATGTTTTCCCCGTCCCAGCGATTGCCGCGCAAGACGACGGCGTCGATCTCCAGCCCGTGAGTGAGGCCTTGGGCACCATTCGGATAGATCTCTTCTTCCCGCACCGTCTGGATTTGGGTACCGGTGAAACCCTGGGCCCTCCAGAGATCCGCTTCCGCTGAAAATGCGGGAAGAGGGGAGAAGGCCAAGAGGATCAAGAAAAGCATGCTCTTCATGCGGACTTCACCTTGGAGGGAGGAAACGGCTTAATTCTGATTGGTTGTTGGTGTGCCCGTTGCAGGCTCATAAGAAGCAGGAAGGTCCTCCCCTGGGACCCGCTCCCCCGTGCCAGCGGCGGGGCCTACCGTGTCCTGGAGGGTAAGGAGTATGGAACCTCCCGTTGATCTTCGGAAGTTCCCTTGAAGAGAGTAGGTGCGGCCATCGTGCATGACACGGCCTTGTACCAGCATCCACAGCTCAAAGACCCGCTCGGGATTTTCTCTACCTGTAGGCTCCGCGCCGGTGAGAGACACTTGAAAGTCTTGTACGCCCGTGAAGGCCTCAGGCGGAGTGTTCGGGAATCCATGGGCGGGATCCCCGCTCATGCCCAGGGACAGGGTGAAGGTCCGGCTGCGCTCCTCGGCGAAGCGTGTGATCAAGCCGCGGCGGCATGCTCGGCGTTGGTTCTCGGCCGTGCGGGCGTCGACTTCGGGGGAGGCTGCGCAACTTTGAAGATCGAGCTCGGCCAGAGGAAACTCGGAACTCATGGCCCTGTGTACGCCCTCGCCGCTAAGCCGGAAGACCAGGGCCGGGGGAAATCCTGGAGTAACGGGTGGAGGTGATGCCACAACCACCGAATCACTGACGTAAGGCATACAGGAGACAGTGGCTCCCCCCCTGTCAATCCTTGAGACACCGCACCTGTAGAGTTGGCTAGGGGCGCTTTCCCCCACACCCCATGCATTCTGCATCAGCGCAAAGAGAGCGAGGGGAAGAGTAAGAAACCTGCTCATCAGCCAGCCTTTGTTACTGTTTTTACTTCACATAAGGCGGCTGGAACAACCCGGTCCCGCTCACCGCAGTGGCGCTGATCGACTCCTCGGTCACGTTCACGAACGTGGCCGAAAGGTCGGTGGCCGCGCTGCTGGAATGGACCAGCACCACGCCTTCCTTCGCGTTCTCTCCGGCGGTGGCCCCGGGATCACCCACAGTCAAGGTGCCGGCCTCGGACATGGCCAGAACCGGAACGGTCATGGTCACGGAGTCGTCCACCTTGGGATAGCTCACGCCGGCGCCGGTGACGGGCCGGATGGAGGGGATGTCGGGGCTGGGGTTGACCGGCTTCAAGAGGGAGACCAGCACTTCGCCGGCGTCGGTGAGCACACCCAGGGCGGCGCGCTTGCTACCCGAGAGGGCGCTGATGCGGAACTCGGTCAGCTCGCTCGCCTGTTCGTGGGCGGCGTCTAGCGGGATCACGGGCATGCCGGCCGCCAAGGTGTAGGTGGAGGCGTCCACCCGGGCGAAGAACAGCTCGCGGGTCAGGCTGGAGGTGTCTTCGGCCACCACGAACACGTGGTTGTTGGTGCCCGCGGGCCCGGAGGCGATGCGCGGCTTGCGGATGAACTCGCCCGCGCCGAAGACGTTGGTCACCGAGCCCGTCACCGCGATGGTGGAGGGGGCGGTGAAGGTCAGGCGGTAAACGTTGAGACCCGAGGCGGTGGTGACCATGGCCACGTCGAAGTTGGCGGTGTCGTTGTGGCTGTTGGAGAGGTCCAGGCCCTGGACGGTGGTGTTGACCGCCACGTAGCTGGGGATTTGGGAGTAAGAACCAGCGGTGCTGCCGAGGGCGCCCGAGGCGAGGCCCCCGCCGACGGTGTCGATGACGGCGACGGAGAGTTTCCCCGTGTTCAGGTTGTCCAGGAAGGGTAGCAGCAGGTAGCCGTCCTGCACCATGGGAGTGCCCACCTTGCCGAGGTAGAGGGAGTATCCGAGATCTACCCAGTCCCGCGGGAAGTTGGTGATCGCCCACTCGTCGGCGACGACGGCGCCGTTGGGGGCGAAGTCGCGGGCGTCGGAAGTGGCGGCCACGCAAGTGGCGTAGGCGTTGAAGATGTTGGTCATGACCTGGTCGGCGGTCAACGTGTTGTCCGCCTCGAATTCGCAGTCGCCGGGCGTGGCGGTGGTCGCCACCGAAGTGAGGGGGATTCCGTTCAGGGTGATGTACTCGCCGGCGTCGAAGGCCGGATCCAAAACTTCGAGGGTGACTTCACCCGCGGTGGAGCTGGTGGTGGCGGACATGTTGGTGGTGGTGGCGTCGCTCTCGGTGAAGCCGGAGTAGGAGAACAGCATGTCCCCGTCCGTGATGTCGAGGTGGCGCACGCGCAGGCGTGGGGCGATGGAAGGGGCGCTTTGGGTGACGTAAGAGAGGTAGAGGCCCTTGTAGGTCTTAGCACCCACCGTGACGCTCTGGCCGACCAATCCCAGAGACTGGGCATCATAGAACGTGCCGCTCTCCTCCGTGCGGAAGGAGACCGTCTTGGCGAGACTCAAGGTGCCGTTGGCGGCCATGGAGTGTTTTTCCACCACGATGGTGCCGTCGTCGGTGCCGTTTTTGTTCACGTAGGCCATGTACCAGGCGCGGTCGGAGGGATCGAACCAGCTGGCCACGTCCCCCGAGTGGTCGGGGTTGGCAGCGTCTTTGGCGAGCGAATTGGCCCGAGCGGTGACGCCGGTCCAGGGGCCGGCCACGCGGGTGGTGGCGGGCATGGCGGGGGCGCCGGGGTTGGCGATGCCAGTGCAGAGGGTGATCTCGTTGCCGAAACCGTCGTCGCCCAGGCACAGGCGCAGGCGCACGGCGGTGCCGCCCAAGTCATTGCCGGGAGTCCATTTCAACACGCGGGAAGTCGCCCCGGTGATGGAGGACCAGGTCACGCCGGCGTCGGTGCTGATCTCCCACTGGTAGACGATGGTGGATCCGTCCGTGGTGCTGGCGTCGGTGATGCTGCCAGGGTCGAGGGTCAAGGGCATGCCCGCTACCACGCTGACCACGTCGCCCAGGGCGGGCGAAGCGGAGCCGGAGCCGGCCCATAGCGGGAAGGGGTTGTAGTCGTTCACGGTGAGGGTCATGTCCATGGTTTGGGCCACGCCCTGGGAGCCGTCGGGGAGCTCGTCGCGGGTGGTCACGCGGAAGGTGATGACGTCGGAGACCATGCCGCTCACCAGGTCTTCGGCCAGGGTATAGGAATACGGGGCGCGCCGCCCGAGGGAGTCGGTGGAGCGGGCCACGGTGGTGGAGGCCACCACGTTCTGGGTTACGGTACATCCCGCGTCCACGCAGCGGTCGATCTGAATAGTGAAGTCGTCGCGGTCGTCGTCCTTCACCAGGACGTTGAAGACGATGCTCGTTCCCTCGGAAACGGGGCCCACGGTGGGCGTGGTCGGGGAGGTCAGCAGCGCGATGTAGCTGTTCCCCGCGGCCGCGGCGGCGGTGCCGGTGGAGGGGGTGCTGGTGGTCACACCTTGGGGCGCGATCACGGACTCGCTGTTGGAGAGGACCGGCTGGATGGTCCAGCTGATGGTGTTGGAGTTCTGGGGCGCGCCTCCGAAGGTCACTTCGTCCGCCACGTAGGCCGTCAGCGTGTAGTTGGCGGTGGCAGGATCGATCCGGCCGGTGAGGTTGTACGCCGGTAGGGTGAGATCACAGGTGATGCGGGCTGCGCCCGCGGGGCCCGCGCCGGCGGGATGGGTGCAATCGGGGGAGGTGATGGAGGTACCGGGGAAGAAGTTCACCCCGTCCAAGGCCACGCCGTCATAGAAGAAGTACACGCCCATGTCGTCGGTGCTGGTAGTGTCCTCGTCGGTGGCGGTGAGGGAGTAGGACACCAACGCGCCCTGGGAATGGTTGGAAGGCGTCGCGGGGGCATCGATGTTGGCCAGGGGGGCCGTGTTCTTGGGACGCACGCTCACGCCCCAGTTCACGGTGGCGACCACGGTGTTGGTGCCCACGTCGGTGATGGCGGCGGATACGGTCTGGAACTCGCCCACCGCGGGGTTGGCGAGCGTCATGGTGTAGGTCGGGTTGGCCGAGTTCAGACACACGCGCCCATGATTGGCGGTGAAGGATTGGGGGACACCGGTGTTGGCGCCGTTTTTCTTGAACTGCACCGTCACGCCGCCGGCGGCGTCGAGGGTGCCGTTGAAGTCGTTGACGGCGACACAGAAGGCGTCGGCGGTGGTGAGGACGGTGCCGTTGGAGCTGTAGCCGCCGGCGGCGATGGTCACGCCGTTCACCGCGGACACGGTCACGGAGGTGTCCGGGATGGGAGCCGCGGTGGTGGAGACCTGGGGCAGGTTGGGCGCGTACACGAAGATGGTCCACTCGAGGCTGCTGTACACGGAGGTGTCAGCGGAGTTGCGCAACTCCGCACGGATCACGTGGGGCCCCGCGGAGAGCGGCGGATTATCGGTGGAGAGGGCGTTGACGGTGCTGAAGAAAGTCTGGGCCATGCCATTGACGGTGCCGGCAAAGGGGCCCACGGCGCTCATGACGGCGCCGTCGTAGTACCAGCGCAGGCGCCAAGAGGTGTTGCCCACGGTGTCGCTGACGTTCACCGAGAGGTTCAGGGTGGCCACGTCGGTGGTCAGGCGGTTGCCGGTGAGACCGGTCAGCCCCGAGCCGGCGTTGATTGACAAGGTTGGGGTGGGCTGGGAGGTGACGTTCACGGCCCACTGCTTGCTGGCCACGATGCTGGTGGCGTTGGCGTTGAGCACCTCGGCCGATAGCGTCCACAGCCCCGTCTGGAGGGCGAGGTTATTCGGGATCAGGTTCAGGCTGGCGGTGTTCTGGGACAAAGGGTTGCCGGCAAAGCTCACGCCGCTAGGGGGGTAAAGCATCCAGCGAGTTTGGTAGCCCTGGTTGTCGCGGTCATTGACCGTGATGGAAAACTGGGTGGCGGTGGTCTGGGTCTGTGACACGGTCACGGTGGGGGTGAGGGGACTGCTCGCGGTGATGCTCACGCCGCTGGCGGCACCGGCCGCGGTGATGGGCACGCAGGCACGGGCGGTGCTGTTGAACACGCTCCCGGATCCACACGACTGTGTTTTCGCCTGTGGCAAGCATCCCGCCAACGCCAACAAGGCCATCAATACGAACGAAGTTCTCATGACTAAAAATCCTTTTTTTAGTCTGGCTCCTTCGTTTTATCGGTGGTCTGGGGGGGCTTTTTATAGGGGCGGAGGGGAGGCAGGATTTGCCGGTATTAACCCATTGGAATCATGACTTAATTACTGTTGATTCACGCTCGGTCGGCGGAGACCGCCCGCCGTGGGAGTGCAGGGATCCCACATCTCCAACTGGTGCGCTACGGAATTGCGGGGGTCATTCCCGCAGAAAGCGAATAGGCCATTTAGCACCACCGAGCTGTTCACGGCGGCCCAACCGAAGGATGGGTTGTTAATGTCACAGGAAGTCGCATGGGCGGTGACGGCGGTTTGGCAGTGCCTGAAGGCGGTCTTCACTCGCTGGAACTCATCCGTGCAATTATTGCTGCGGGACAGTTTTCGGGCCGCGAGCGGGGTTAGGATCCGGATCGCCAAACGGACGGCAGTGTAATGGAGGGGGTCGTTAGCGTTGAAACTCCGGGAGCATGACCAATTTCGCTCCACCGTCCGCCGCTCGCACCGCTGGAATGAGGTGTCATTCCAAGTGACGCGTTCCAGGTTCCCAACCCTCACGGTGAAACGGGAGTTGTCGTAATCCACGTCATCTCCGAAGTGCTGTCCCCCCACGTAGCTCGCCAGGGCCTCGGCGCATCGGAACTCGTGGTCCAGGATTCCTGCCCAGACAAAGGGGGTGGCCAGGAAGAGGCAGAACCCAACGATAGTCTTCATAGGCACCCCTATCGGCGCAAATCCCGACCTCCTTAGTGGGAAAAGACATATAAGTTTCAAAAGACATGATTTTTCAGGGGATTTAGTCTTTTTCTTGGCACTTCTGGATTGCTAAGCTTGAGGCCATGGCGGGGTGGACATGAAAAGCATTTGGAAAATGGTCTCTTCTGAAACAGTGGCTCCCGAAGGCGCGGGCAAAATCGTCGCCCTCATGAACCAAAAAGGCGGCGTGGGCAAAACCACCATGGCCTTCAACCTCGCCCACGCGTTGGCGAAAGACGGGAAGAGGGTCCTGTGCCTGGACATGGATCCCCAGGCGAATTTCTCTTCCTACTTCGGCGTCGAGCCCAAAGACGGCTTCAGCATCCACCACCTCCTGGTGAACTCGTTGAAGGAGCTCAAGGCCCTCCACACTCCCGCTTTCCTCGACCAAGTCATCCACCGCATGCCCAACGGCATCCACGTTCTGCCCGCGGGCCAGGAGCTCTCGGGCTTCGAGCTCACCGTGGCCGGCATCAACTCCCCCCGCCAGCTGGTGCTCAAGCGCTTCATCGAGAAAAACCAGCTGCGCGAGATGTACGATTTCATCGTCATCGACGGCCCTCCCACCCTGGGGCTCCTGGTGGTGAACATCCTGTGCGCCGTGGACGGCGTGCTCTATCCCTTCGTGCCCGATTCGTTCTCCCGCCAGGGCCTCAAGAACATCCAACAAGTGGTGGAAGACATCCGCGAGATGGAAATCTGCGGCGTCCCCAAGAACCTGGGCTACATCCCCAACCTCTTCGATGCCCGCCGGAAGCAGGCCCGGGCCGACTTTGACGCCATCGGCGCCGAGCTCACCCAGGGCACCCTCCACGGGGCCTTCACCAACCGCGTGCAGTTCACCAAGGCCCAAGCGGCCCGTAAGTCCGTCTTCGACTACACCACCGGCGACTTCAAGGACATCCAGGAGCAGTTCCTGCGCATGGCCCAGTCGGTCCACCAGGAGCTCTGCCCATGAAGAATCCCCTCTACGTCGTGAAAGGCCAACAAGTGGAAGCCGCCTCCGGCTGGCTGGATCTTTTGGTGAAGAAGCTGGAGTTGGGCCCGCTCTTGGCACAGCTCCAGGCCGTGTTTACCTTCATGCTGGAGCAGGTGAAGAGTTACCCGCTGTTCGTGATGGTGAAGGCCTGGTTTGACCAGATGCTGGCCCGCCTGGCCCCGCTGATGGCGATGGTGGCCTAAACCAACTCAGAACTCGTGGGGGTAGGGTAGGGTCCCATCCACCCGCTTAGCCGCTGGCCGCTCCTGCGCGTCCTCTTCCTGCGCGGCCGGGTCGGTGGATGCCGCCGCCTGGAAGCTCACCTCGTCGCTAAAAAAGCGGTCTTCCAAATTCTCGACCCCGGGAACCTGGGACGGCGCGGGCCCCGAGCGGGGAGTGGTGGAGGGAATGTTGTCGGGACGTGACCACACCCGCGCCTGGGGCGCGGCTTTGAGCAGGAAATCCATTTCTTCGTTGAGGATGAGGGCGCGCTCCTCCGGCGTCATCGCCGCGAAGGCGGGCGCCACCAGCAGGGCCAACAAGGGGATCATCGCCATGGGGTTCCTCCCATGCTAAGTATGACCCCCGGGAGGGCCCCGCGTCCATGCACACGGTAAATTTCACCCCGGCGGACTGGGACCTGACTTCCTACGATTACGCCCTTCCCCCCGAGCTCATTGCCGACCGCCCCGCCCCCCGCCGGGACGCCTCCCGACTATTGATCCACGACTTACCCACTGGGGAGACCCGTCACGGCCTTTTCCCTGGCCTCCTGGAGGCCCTGCCTCCCGGTGCCACGCTGGTCTTCAACCAGTCCCGTGTCTTTCCCTGTCGGCTCCGCGGTCAGCGTCCCACGGGCGGCGAAGCCGAGGCCTTCGTGCTTTCGCTGGTGCCCCGGGATGGCCTCTACCAAGTGCTCCTCAAGGCCTCGGGCAAGCGCCGCCCCGGGGAGAGTTTCCATTTCGACGGACTCACCCTGGAGATGGTTGAGCTCGGCGAAGAGGGTACCTTCTGGGTACGTCCGAACCTGGCCCACGACGCTTTCCTGGCCGAGCTGGAGCGCCAAGCGACCCTGCCCATCCCGCCCTACATCCGCGACGGCGTGGCCGACGAGCGTGACCGGGCCGACTACCAAACCGTCTATGCCCGCTCCACCGGCTCCGTGGCCGCGCCCACCGCGGGCCTGCACTTCACGCCGGAATTGCTGGAGGAGTTGCGCCGACGCGGGCACCCACTGGCATTCGTCACCCTGCACGTGGGGCTTGGCACCTTCCGACCGGTGAAGGAAGCCGACATCCGACGCCACCACATGCACGAGGAAATTTTCGAGGTGGCCCCCGAGGACGCGCGCACTATCGCCGCGGCCGATGGCAACCTGGTGGCCGTGGGCACCACCAGCCTGCGCGCGCTGGAGTCCTGCTGGACCGAACAAGGCTTCCACCCGCCAGAGGGACCCGCGCGCACGCGTATTTTCCTTCATCCCGGCGTACCCGTGCGCTCGATCCGTGGGCTTCTCACCAACTTCCACCTGCCCCAGAGCTCGCTCCTCATGCTGGTGAGTGCGCTGGCGGGCCGCGAGCGCACCCTCGCTCTCTACGAGGAAGCCGTACGCGAGCGCTACCGCTTCTTCAGCTACGGGGATGCCATGTTCCTCAAGCGGTGGTAGAACCGCCTCTATGTCCTTCACCCTCGAAGCCACCTCTGGCCAGGCCCGCGCCGGGACCCTCCGCACCGCCCATGGCGAAATCCAGACCCCCATCTTCATGCCGGTGGGCACGCGCGCGAGCGTGAAGGCACTGTGGCAGGAAGACCTGGAGGCCCTGGGCGCCCAGATCATCCTGGGAAACACCTACCACCTGTACCTGAAACCCGGGCACGAGTTGATCGAGCGCGCCGGCGGGCTCCACAAGTTCATGTCCTGGAACGGACCCATCCTCACCGATTCCGGCGGCTACCAGGTCTTCTCGCTCTCCTCGCTGAACAAGCTCACCGAGGAGGGCGTCACCTTCCAGTCGCACATCGACGGCTCCAGCCACCTGCTGACCCCGGAAAAATCCATGGAAGTCCAGCGGGCCCTGGGTTCCGACATTGTGATGGCCTTTGACGAATGTCCCGCCTTGCCGGCTAAACGCGAGACGCTCCAGAAGAGCCTGCAGCTCACCCTCCGTTGGGCCAAGCGCTGCAAGTCGGTGGAGCTCAAGCCCCACCAACAGCTTTTCGGAATTGTGCAAGGGGGCCTGGAGCTGGATTTACGCCGGGAAAGTCTGGCGGGCCTCAAGGAGTTGGGCTTCCCCGGCTACGCCCTGGGCGGCCTCTCGGTAGGGGAGAAGAACGAGGAGATGGTGGAGCTCTGCCACACCTTCGCCCCGGAAATGCCTTCTGACCGGCCGCGCTATTTGATGGGTGTCGGGAAGCCGTTGGACATCATGAACGGCATCCGCGCCGGCATCGACATGTTCGACTGCGTGTTGCCCACCAGGAACGCCCGCAATGGACAATTCCTCACCAAGAAAGGCCCTCTCAACATCAAGAAGGCCCGCTTTCTGGAGGATCAACTGCCACCTGACCCCGAGTGCGAGTGCCGGGTGTGCCTCCGTTATTCCCGCGCTTACGTCCGCCACCTGTTTAACGTGGGGGAGTACCTGGCGGGCCAGCTCATCACCTTCCACAACATTTATTTCTACCTGAAGATGGTGCGGGATGCTCGAGAGGCCATTTTCCAGGGCGTTTTTGACGATCATTACCGGAAGTTTTATAACGACTACACCTCGAACACCTGGGAGTAACGCATGCTGAACCTGCTCATTTCCTCCGCCCACGCCCAAGCCGCCGCACCCGTGGCCAGCCAGAACCCGATCATGTCCTTCATCCCCTTCATCCTGGTCTTCGTGGTCATGTACTTCTTCATGATCCGCCCCCAGAAGAAGCGCATGGAAGAAGAACAAAACTTCCTGAGCAAGCTCGCCCAGGGCGAGGAAGTCTTCACCAAGTCCGGCATCCTCGGCCGCGTCACCGGCATCGCCGACAAAGTGGTCACACTCGAAATCGAGGGCGGCAGCAAGATGAAGGTCTTGAAGTCCCACATCGGTGGCTCCGCCAAGGCCGTGCTGGCCGACGGGACCAAGTAATGTTCGGACTGGGGTTCGGCGAGATCGTCGTCGTCCTGCTGATTGCGCTGGTCTTCATCGGCCCCAAAAAACTTCCCGAGCTCGCCCGCGGGCTCGGGAAGGGCATCCGCGATTTCCAAAACGCCACCAAAGGCTTCTCTGAGCAGCTCGATCAGGCGAAGCGCGAGATCACCGAAATCCCCTCCGAAGACGCCACACCCCAAACTGTGGCGCACCAAGACAAAAAAAGCCAAGACCCCTCTTCTCCCGTCTGACCGGGATTTTCCTGGCTTAGTTCTCGCCGTTTGATTTAGACTTTCCATTGGTTAGCCCCTTATTCCGTTCAGAATGGAGTCTGCATGAACCGTAACTGGTGGATCCGTACCGCTGTCCTGGCCGTTTTCGTGGTGGGATCCCTTCTCGCCCTGGTTCCGACCTTCACGAAAGTGAATCCCGACAAATGGACCTTCTCCAAAAAAATCAATTTGGGTTTGGACCTGCAGGGCGGCCTTTACATGGTCCTGGGAATCGATTTCGCGAAGGTCTATCGCGATGAGAGCATCGGCGGGGCCCGCCGCGTGGAGAAATACCTGAAAGAGGCTGGCGTCACCGTGGTGCCGGGTGCGATCGACCAGACTGATCCCACGGATCCCCTGCAGTCCTTCACCGTCGAGGGGGACGCGGGCGCCGCCCGGGAAAAGATGGATGAGTACTTCGGCTACACCCGCCGCTTGGTCAAGGAGGACGGGAAGACCCTGGTCTACGGCCTGGGCAGGGAGTACCGGCGCGAGATCGAGGAAACCGCCGTATCCAAGTCCATCGAGGTGATCCGCAACCGTATCGACGAGTTCGGCGTCACCGAGCCCGAGATCGTGTCCCAGGGCCAGGACCGCATCGTGGTCCAGCTTCCTGGCGTCAAAGACATCAACCGCGCCAAGGACCTGATTGGCAAAACCGCCAAACTTGAGTTCCGCTTCGTCAACGACGAGGTCGCCGAATCCCGCCTAAACGAGCTGGTGAAAAAAGCTGAGGGCGCCGGCATCGTTTACAAGAAAGGCGAGCGCTTCTCTGAATGGGTGGAAAAGGTCAACGCCCACGTGAAGGGCGACCTGCCCGCGGGCTTCATGCTGTACTTCTCCAAGGAAGTCAGCAAGCTCACCAACGACATCACCTCCCTCACGCCCTATCTGTTGGAGGATTTCGCTTCTCTGACCGGTGAAGAAATCCAGGACGCCTCCGTGCGCATCGACCAGCAGCAAAACCGTCCTTACGTGGGCGTGGACTTCAAGTCCTCCGGCGCCAAGATCTTCGAGGAGATCACCGGCAAAAACGTCGGACGCCGCATGGCCATCGTGTTGGACGGCAACGTTTACTCAGCGCCGGTCATCCAAGAGCGGATCGGCGGCGGCAGCGCCCAGATCAGCCTGGGCCTGGGGGATTATAACGACCAGCTCACCGAGGCCCGCGACCTGGCCCTGGTCCTGCGTGCCGGCGCCCTGCCGGTGGAGTTGGACTTCGAGGAACAACGGGTGGTGGGGCCGTCGCTGGGCGCTGACACCATTCAGAAGGCCCAGTTCGCCGCCACCATCGCCTGCGCCTTCGTTTTCCTCTTCGTGTGCTTCTACTACAAGATCTCTGGCGTTTACGCCTCGCTCACCCTGGTCGTGAACGTGCTCCTGGGCCTGGCCTGCCTGGTGTTCCTCGAGGCCACCCTGACCCTTCCGGGCATCGCCGGCATCGCGCTGACGGTGGGGATGGCGGTGGACGGCAACATCATCATCTATGAGCGCATCAAAGAAGAACTGGCCAAGGGCGTGGGGCCCAAGGAAGCCGTTCACATTGGTTTCGACAAGGCCTTTTGGACCATCCTGGACGCCAACATCACCACGGCGCTGGCGGGCTTGTGCCTGTTGAACTTCGGCACTGGTCCGGTGCGCGGTTTCGCGGTGACCCTGCTCATCGGTCTCGCCTGCACCGTGTATACCGCTTACTTCGTCAGCAAAATCCTGTTTGACTGGCACGTCTCCAAGCCCCGTCAAACCCTCAGCATCTAAGGACACCGATGAAAACCTTCAACATCGACTACGTCTCCAAGTTCAAGTTCTGCGTGGTGGCTTCCGCGCTCATGATGATCGCGTTCGGAACGCTTTTCTTCACCAAGGGCCTCAACTACGGCGTGGATTTCCGCGGAGGCGCCGAGATCCAGGTGCGGTTTGGGGCCGATGTCACCATGGAGCAGGTGCGCGACGCCCTCCAGGGCACCACCATCCCCGTCTCTAGCGTCCAGACCATCGGAGAGGGCCAGCGCGAGTACCTGCTGAAAGTCCAGACTGACGAGGGCGACCTGAACAAGGTGTCCACGGAAGTGGAGCAGAAGCTCAATGCCGCTTTCGGCGACCAGAACACCACCATCGTGAAAAACGACATCGTCGGCCCCAAGGCAGGCGCCCAGCTGCGCACCTCGGGCTTCCAGGCCATGGCCTGGGCCCTGCTCGCGATCATGATCTACCTCTCGCTGCGTTTTGACTTCAAGTACGCCCCCGGCGCCATCGCCGCCCTGGCCCACGACGTGCTCTTCATCGTGGGGGCATTCATCCTCACGGGACGCGAGTTCTCACTGCAGACGGTGGCCGCCTTGCTCGCCATCATCGGATACTCGGTGAACGACACCGTGGTCATCTATGACCGCGTACGTGAACTCGAGACCGCCATGCCCCACGCTTCCATGAAAGACGTCATCAACCGCGCGGTGAATGAGACCATGTCCCGCACCATCCTCACGGCCTTTACCGTGTTCATCGTGACCGTCGTCATGTGGCTGATGGGCGGCTCCGCCATCGAGGACTTCTTCTTCGCCCTGACCATCGGCACGGTAGTCGGCGCTTATTCGACGGTCTTCATCGCCTCTCCGATCACCATCTGGTTGGACCGCTTCCAGAAAGACAAAAGCGCGCTGACCTCCGCCCCTAAAGCAGGCTGAGTTTGCTGCGCGCCCTCGTTCTGCTGGCTTGCCTCTGGGGACCCCTTGCCGGGGTCGCCCAGGTGCAGACGTGGGACGCCCGGGGTGGAGAGGGCCAGTCCGCCGCGGGAGCGTCCGCGGAGGGTGCGGAAGGGGGCGGGGAGCTTTCCGAGACTGGTGAGACGGTTTTGGAGGCCAGCGATGGGGGGGACGAGGAGGTGGTGGACGAGCTCGCCGCCGCCCGGGAAAAACAGGCCAAAACCTCCGTAGGGGCCGTGGGCCAGCAAATTGACCAAGACCTCCTGGCCCTCCAAGGGGCCATGAGCAAAGGCGCCAGCGCCCTGGACATCCTGCGCGACAAGAAAATGCGCCAGAGCTTCATCAACGCCTTCCAGAACAACCCCATGGCGCAGTTGCCCCGTGAGGCCGTGCGGCCCATGCTCGCCGAGCAGCTTAAAAAGACCCCTTGGGGTAAGGTCGCTGACCGCTTTCCCAAGTTCCTCGACTTCATGGTGGATTTTATGCGCGACCCCCGGGCGGTCCCGCAGCTGGTGAAAATGCTCGACCGCACCGTGGCCATGCGCAACTGTGGGATAGCCAGCATCGTGCTGTGGATCCTGCTGCTGGTGGTGCGCAAGAAGGTGCAGGGGCGGCGGGCGAGCTTTTTCCGTAAGCTGGGCTACCAATTGGTTTTCAGCCTGGCCTTCTTTGCGGGGAGCCTCGCGATTTTCTGGGCGACCTTCGAACAGGAGCTTGGCCCCACCGTTGCCATTGCCCGGGCGGCTTTCCTCTCCTGACCTAGTTCTCGTCCTCGTCGTCCTCTTGGGAGGGGGAGACGGGCACGCACCCGAAGCGCTTGTCGTGGGGGGCGATGGAGGTCGGCAGTTCGTCCGTGGTGGGCTGGCCACCGTTGTCCTCCGTGCAGCTTCCGCTGCTCGCGTCGCTGGGCAGGACGATGGTGTAGGTGCGCTGGTTGGGCTTCTTCATGGTGGGGTCGGTGTCCCCGGGTACGAAGGGGTGGAAGAAGATGATCTTGTTGTTCTTGAAGTGGGAGGGCTGGGTTGGGCGATGGGGGAGCTGGTTCTTGTAGTAGAACCATTTCTGCGAAACCTCGCTCTCGCGCACGATCAGCCAGTCGGTGGGGAGGCACTTGCCGCTGGAATCCGTTTGGGCCTCCCGGCGGGCGAGATAGACGCCTTCAGTGTCCACCTGGAGCAAGTCACCTAGCACCTGGAAGGTGGGGTTGGTGATGTCCATGTAATCGGCCTGCACGGGGCATTTAGCGTTGTTGTTGGAATCGCGGAACGAGGACATGAAGAAGCCCAGGGCGATGTTGTTGCCGCTGTTGGAGGGGTTGCCGGCTTCGTTAATGACCGGCCCGGGGGAGAGCCTCAACGGGAAGAACAGGTTGAGGCCGGTGGCGGTGTAACCCAGGTCCTTGAGCTTGTGCTCGATGATGCGGTTGATGTCGATGCGTCCGTTCACGGTGAGCATGCGCACGTCGTCCCGGCTCCATAGGGCCAGGGCCTTGGCGTTTTCCTCCAGCCGGGGGAACTGGGCGTTGTCCAGGGCCCCGTGCTCTTGGATGTTGTGGCAGAAGATCTGGGAAAGGGCGCCGGGGGTGACGGGGTCGGGGCGCATGTGCTCCACGAAGTAGAAGTGCTGGCGGAGGGCGTTCTCATAGTAGAAGGGACCGCTGGTGGGACATTCGCCGGACTCGGTGCAGTTGGCGAGGGCGTTGCGCTTGATGCAGGCGTATTGGGTCACCGGCTGGATCGGCACCGGGCCCACGGGCAAATCGCCCAGGCCGTCGCTCAGCTTGCGAATCTGGATGGAGTCGGAGCTCACCTCGGAGGTGGTCTGGAACATGGTGAGGATGTAAGTCTTGTCGTAGTCCAAGCTGGAGATGTTGGCGTAGTAGGAGTTGCCATCCAGGCGTGGGACCACGCTCATCATCACCTCGGTCTCGCCCTGGGCCCGGGCCTTGAGCTGGCAGCCCACGGCACCCGGGGCGGTCTCCCCTTCGATGGGTGTGTCGCACCAGCCGCGCACGGTTTGCCACGGGCCGAGTTCGATGGCGGTGCCCACGGAGAAGGAGAAGTACAGGCGCTCTTCTCCGCCGGTGTTGGCGGCGTTGGCCGCGCAGAAGGCGCTGCAGTCGTTAGTGGCGAGGATGTTCACGCCGTTCTTGCAGCCGCAGATGTTGTTCTTGAAGAAGACCTCGCCGTCCGGGCGCTTGAGGATGTCGTCGCCGTCATCATCACCGCCATCGTCCGTTTGTCCGGCCGTCAGCAAGGGACGGTTGGTGGGCACCGTCTCATTGCAAGCGGCCACACCCAGCAAAAGGATGAGCAACAAGCAGCTATGGAGGTTCCAGCGTTGGGCCTTCAAAGGGGTCTCCTACGGGGTTGTTTCGGTAGGGGACGCGACAGGATTTAAAGGGTCGGGTACCTAGGCATTCTTGGCCGCCCCTAGTCAATGTAAATTCAGCAGCTTGCGTCTCTGGGCGGCGCAGGAACTTGAAAATCCGGAGGGGAGGGGCTTTAGAAAATTCCCGGGAACTCCGATAGAATGGGGGTAAGGCTTGAATACCACTCAGGAGAGCATCCATGACCAAAGCCGATTTGATCGCCGTGATCGAGAAACAAGCGAACCTTCCCCATCACCAGGCGGAGAAGATCGTGAACATCTGTTTCGACAGCATGATCCAAGCGCTGTTCGATGATGAGCGCATCGAGATCCGCGGCTTCGGCTCCTTCGCCAACCGCAACTACAAAGCCTACGAGGGGCGCAACCCCAAGACCGGCAAAGTGGTGAAGGTCGCCCCGAAGAAGGTCCCCTTCTTCAAAGTGGGCAAAGAGCTCAAAGAGATGGTGGATGAAGGGAAGGACAAGTACGTCATCCGCGAAGCCTGAGAGCGCCAAGTCGTTGACAAAACAGAGGGAACTCCCGACTATGGAGTTCCCTTTTCATTTTAAGACACGATTAGGGTGACGTGCCCGAGTGGCCCAAGGGAACGGTTTGCAAAACCGTAAAGCCGGCGGTTCAAATCCGCCCGTCACCTCCAAATAAAAAAGCCTCTGTCGGTTAACTCCCAGAGGCTTTTTTTATTCCCTCGTTTTCATTCACAAAGGGTTTCTAGCACTTGGTCCAGTGTCGTTCACACGATCCTGCCGGATACTGCCGCTTCCTTTCTGGCGTTGGCCCTAATGTCCTCCGCACCTGCCCAGCGGCGTTGGATAAAAAAAGGCCCGCTTTCGCGGGCCTCAAATTCGGCATTGGGATTGAATCAGTAGCGTCGTGCTTGGCAGAGCGAGTCCTCCACGGATTGGCCGAAGTGGCGGTCTTCCCGGTCGGTGCGGAAACAACGGTTCCTGCCATAGATGTCACGGCCGATGCTGTAGTAGGCTACGCATAGGTCGTCGGCCTGTGACGTTCCAAGGGCATTGCCCTCCCTGTCGACCATGAAGCAGCGGCGGCTGCCGTAGATGTCCAGCGACGTGGCGTAACCCCTGCGGCAGTGCTCATTGTCCACGGAAGTCCCGAAAGCTGTGCCGTTCTCGTCGGCCATGAAGCAGCGGCGGGTGCCGTAGATGTCCAGGCTCGTCACATAAGCCTCGCGGGTGACGACGTCGCCCCGGCGGGTGACGCGGGTGCGGACGTCTTGGCAGAGTTCGTTGGCCACGGAGTTGCCGAAGGCGGTCCCGTCCACATCCACCATGAAGCACCTCATGCTGCCGTAAATGTCCCGGGCGAGGGCATAGTCCGCCCGGCAGTACTCGTTGTCGACGGCGTTGCCGAAAGCAGTGCCGCGGACGTCGGCCATGTAGCACCGTTTGGTGCCATAGATGTCATTGGAGAGTACGTAGCGGGGACTGGCTTCGCGGTGATGGTTGTCGCGGCCGCGGTCGCGGCGCGGTCCCTGATCGCGCTGTCGGCGGGGGGGGTCAGCGAACGTCGTAGCGCAGATGACAAAGGAAAGGGCAATCATGACGATTTTCATAGTCCACTCCAAGGTATGAGGTCGGGAGAAGATTAACCCGGAATGGCCAGCGAAAGGTCGGACATTGTAAGAAGTACACGCTTGCACCCAGCCGCAAGCACTCGGTCAGTGTCGTTCACACGATCGTCAGCATTCTAGAATGCTCTGTCCCTTCTCCAGCGCCAACTCGACCTCGCTGCCAAACGGACGCGCCAGGATTTGGATCATTTCCTCAGCCGCGTAGAGCGGCCGCCGGTTTTCGAAGTGGCGCTTCTTGATGATCTTTCTTTCCACCAACTGGTTGATCGCGTTCGTGCTGGCGGGCCCTGAGATGCCGAGTCCCTCCTGGAGCGTAAGCGAGGTGATGATAGGGCTCCGTATGAGAAGACGGAGGGCACGTTCGGCCGCTGAGTTTTTCCTGAATTCGCCCCGGCGCTGCCAAAGGCCCGGCATGCCCGCGATGGCCTCCTGACTTTTACGGTGCTCCAGCTGGCTCTCGATGATCGCGTGACAGATGAATTCGATCAGGGGCACGTAGTTGAGTTTCTTTTGGGCGATTGCGAGCGCCGCTACGTAGGCGTCCTTTCTCACCTCCACGTAACCTGAGAGATAGAGCGGTGCGAAGCCCGCGCAAACCATCTGAATGGCCCACAGGGTCCGCCCTGTTCTTCCGTTCCCGTCCGTGAAAGGGTGGACGGCCTCGAAGTGCGCGTGACCAACCGCCAGCCGCACCGGAAGACTCAGGCCTTGCCCGGCATCACCTTGCAGGGCCAGGTCTTCATCGCCGAACCAGTCCATGACTTCCTCCAGACACCGGCGCACCTCCTGGGGCGGGGCGGGGTTATAGCGGGAGTCCTCCTTGCGGTTAAGCCCCCCTATGGTGACGAGACTGCCTGGCTCCCCAGGAGTGCGTAGCTTCCCGGGCACTCCCCGTGATTGCGGATCGTGCTCGACGATGCGTCGCTGGATTTCGCGTACGAGATTGATGCTGTAAATCTTCTCTTTCTTGTTCATCGCCTCGGCCACGATCTTGTCGATAATCTTGGCGTAGCTGCGGACGGCGACGTGCTGGTCCTTCCCCGTGCCCGCCTCGCTCAGGTCACTCGGTGTGAGGGCATGGTCAACCGTCGACCAGGTCCCCTCCAGACGAGAAGACTGGACCACTTCGCGGCGGATGAAGAGGTTGTTCACGATTCGATCGATGTCAGTCATCTCCGCGAGGCCGGGGAGCGATGCCAGGACCTTCATGGCCTCCGCGATGAGTTTGTAGGGCATGGGCCCCTCCAGCTTCCTAGGTGGGGGTGGAGGAACAATGAAGGGGATGTGTTGCCACCCTTTTTCTGAAACGTGAGAAACGCCGAAACTTTGTTGTTTGGAGACGGTTTTCTGCAGAATGGGGGCCAACTCGGTCTTTTTCATAACCTTACTTATAGTATCGTAGAAATAAGCTTATTAATTTACCTTATTTAAGCTTTGGGTGGAGTAAGGATTCGTTCGTGATTCCAGATGGATAGGGTGGTTGCGATGGGTTTTCACAGCTTCATCCGATCAGGAGGTATGGTCTTTTTCCTCCTAAGTCTGGCCCTCACCGCCCATGCCGGCCCCGCCGAGGACCAGGTGCGCGAGCAGGTGAGCTTGCTCAATCGCTTGAACGGACGGGGATGCCCGCGGGGACGGCCCTGCGACCGTGGGCTCGCAATTCCTGAGGCGTGCCAGCGCCGCTACGCTCAGCTTAACGGCGACGGGGTACTCACCATCCACATCGGCTTCGGCCACTACGACAACATCGGCTCTGGCATCGCCGACCGCGTGACGGACCAATACAATCGCATGGCCCTGGAGGCCCAACTGACCTCACCCTGCATCTCGCGCCACCTGGGGATATGCGGCTTTCGCCGCACCAACAACCCCAACGTCTTCAACAAGAGCGACATGTGGGAGGGCGCACCCCGGCGGATCATCCTGCAGATCCAGCACGGCTCCTACAGCACCTTCCTTTCCCAGAACACCGGCGTCTACCGCCAGCAACAGGACGAGCGCTGTGCGGCCGTCACCCAGGGGTTCATGAACCGTGTGGGGGCGGGATTGGATGTGAATTTCTACGTGGGCCATTCCCGCGACGGCGGGGGCCCGGACTTCTGTCCGGTGGAGCTCAAGCCCAACGGCAGGGTGAACTATGAGTGGTACCAGCGTGAACGGCGCGAGGGCAGGGGAGGGCACGTGGAGTTGGTGCGCGCCCTCACCCGGGGCGTGCAGCGCAACCCCCACTTGGTGCTGGGGCTCTTCTCCTGCGCCAGCCGCCAGCACTTCATGGCCGACCTGCGGGAAGTGGCGCCCCAGGCAGGACTACTTTTCAACAACGGCCTCCCCGAGGCCGACGAGAACTTCCGCTCCATGATCGGGGCCCTGGACAGTTTGCTGGTGGGGCGGTGTGGAGCCGAGTTTGACGAGGCCGCCCGGGGGGGAGGGGACACCTTCGAGGCGCATGGGTTGTTCGTGCCTTAGCTGCTCCGCTTGAAAGATTTACAGGGGAAGGCGACCTGACGGGTTTTCGAGTTACCCTTCCCGAATGAAAAAATTCATTTTCCTCCTCGCCTTGGCGACTTTTGACTCTGCTTTCGCCGGAATCACATTCCGAG
The DNA here is from genome assembly GCA_964399165.1 of uncultured Bacteriovoracaceae bacterium. Taxonomy (GTDB): domain Bacteria; phylum Bdellovibrionota; class Bacteriovoracia; order Bacteriovoracales; family Bacteriovoracaceae; genus UBA6144. The sequence goes on from CAYNPO010000001.1 coordinate 90,380, forward strand.
AGTGCGTGGCCCATGACCGGCGCGTCCTCAGGGAGATGAAACGCGAGATCCAGCGGGGGAGCGCGGCGGTATTTGAGCGCACCTACTCCTACTACCCCACCTCGGGCAACTGGGCGGTCTGGAACCGTGACTTGGAAACGGAGACCCGCGCCGAAGCGGCCCGGGCGAGCATCAGGGAGTTCGAGGCCAGGTTCAACAGCTGCGAGCAAACGGAGCAGGACATCAGCAGCCGCTATCCCCGCATCAGCCTGCGGGTCGAGCCTCTCAATGTCGTGTGCCAGATGAGGGAGGACTTCTACGGAATGATGCGCACTCGGCAATGCCGAAGCACTCCCGTCCCGTACGCCCAGGCAAGCGCCGAAGAGCGGCGGAATGGGATCGCCCGCGCTATCGAGACCTTGGATGCAGAGCTCGCCAGGCTGAGGCGCTTCGAGAACCACACGTTCTAGCATGTCCCAGCCCCAATACCTCCATGTCTACGGCATCAAGAATGACATCGAGATGGAGAAGCTCCTGCAGGTCTTCGCCGATTTCGAGGTCCCGCACACTTTCTACGACTACCGCGACTATCCACCTACCGACGAGCAGCTGGCCAAGTGGGCCGAGCACATGGGGCAGGAGTTTCCAGTGAACGGTCGCAGCACCCTATGGAAGAAGTCAGAGCGCATGTTCCTGCGCCTGGACGCGACCGGGCGGATGGAGTGGCTGCGCAAGCACTACCACGTGCTGGAGCGGCCGATCATCGAGGACCAGGACTTCAACGTGGTGGCCATGGGTAGCCGCCCCGAGCGCATCCTCAGGGACTTGTGCAACATCCGTTTATGATGGTCCTAGGACAGCACGGGGTATAACGGGAGGGTCACGGAGTGACCCATGCTGTGTTTGCTCCTACCGATCCTCATCGCGATTCCCACCCACGCCGCCATCCTCCCAGAGGCCTTAAACGTCAATCCCCCGGCCCTCCCCGGGGATTCCGAACGCCACCTTTTGGCCGTCCCCGGGGTGCGCCTACACGAGGCCAACGACTTCATCGGCAACACCGACAAGCACGTCACCGAAACCGGTGCCCTGTCCGTCATGGCCACCTGGGACGATCACTACTCCTCCACGTTGTCCTACAAAGGCCGGTACTTGATTCCCGCCCTGCGCACCAGCCATGACGAGGACAAGTCAGAAAACCCCGTGGGGGCCCACGCGGAGTGGGTGGAGGCGGCCTTTCACCAGTCCATTACCCTCTATACGGATAAGACATGGGCGCTCAAGCTGGATGGGGGAGTGGGCTACAACGATATGGGCGACCACAATTTTGCCGATCTCTACCGGGACGTGCACAAGGAGACCGGTGACCGGGATGAAAGCGGGGAGTTCGGCGAGAAACTCGATGAGAATTTCCTGGCCGTGACCTCCGGGGCGTCGGTGGTAGTCCCCTTGGGGGACTTCAACCTGATCGGGGGCTACCAAGGAATGAACTCCGCGGCCTTCCGCGAAGACGCCGTGGAGGGCGCGCTGGTGTGGAGAATTTCGGAGGGCTTCGGGCTCACCGCTAAGTACGCCTCCGTCCGACAAAAGCGCAGCGATTTCCTGGACCTGAAAAAACACCGTGCTCAAGCCGTGGCGGCTTTGCGGCTCTTCACGATCTGGACGCCGTCTATCATGTGGGTGTCTCCCTACATCAAGGGGGATCCGCATGGGCAGTGGTACGTGAGTCCGTTGTCGTTGACTTGGCCGTTTTAAGCGCTAGGGGCACTTACGGCCGGTGGTACCCGCTGGATGACCTGGACTTGAGACATGAGATCGATGATTTCCATAATACGGGGATTGAGGTCGCGCGTGGCGGTTCGGTTGGTGATCTGGTCACTGTCTCCGTTGTACATGTAGTAGAGAAACTCGATCTCGTTTTCCGGCGTGATGGCGGTGAAGGGCCGTCCCTGGGAGGACATCCGCCGCAAGGTGCCGCGCATCTCCCTCAATTGGCGGGCCAGGGTGACCATGGTTGCAATGGCGGCGTCCCGCGGTTGTCCCAGGGTGTCCTCGGTGATTTCAGGGTAAGGACGCGGGGTGATGGGATGTCCTCGGGTGTTGAAATCAAGGAAGCGTCGAACGTCTTTGATTTGCGTCAGACCACGGCTGTTATCCTGGTCGCTCCCCGCGAGCCTGCGCCCCGCGGTGATGGCCAGTTGAAGTTGTTCCTTGGCGTGGTAGCGTCGGCTTGTGCCGAATGCCGTCTCCACGCCTAGAATGGCGTAGGCGAGCGCAATCAGGCGATCATAATCCTCGTTGGATATGCCATAGATCCGCATGATGTTCGCCTTCTCTTCTGCCAAGGTCTGGAGGAAGAAGTCCGCGTTGCCCGGGTTAGGGGTTAAAAGGTTCACGTAAATCGGGCGAACCGGTTCGCGGCGTGGATCCCTCGAGATGTACCAGTCTGTGTTGTTATCAGGGATGGGACTGATGGCACTGGGATTGCGTTCGGTCACGAGAGTGCCCAGTTGCACTTGGAAGCGGGTGGGGCTCGTGGCCTCGTCTCCGTCCGGAAGAACGTAAATGGGGCAGCCGGTGAGCGGAGCAGCGGCTCGGTACTCGAGGAATTCCTCGGGAAGCATGTTGACGCAACCGTTGGACGCACGGTTGTTGCGGGGATTCCCGTCATAGAACAAGCGCAGGCGCTCTGAGCGGCTTGCGGGAACAGCGTGGATGGCCATCACAACGCCGACCTCGGTTGTGTTGGCAGGTTGCTGGAAGTGGTCATCGTCCGTATTGACCCGCATGAGTTGCCAACCGTAATCATTGTAATAGTCATCTAGAGTCGTGCTCGGATCGTCGGTGACATACCCAAGCGACGTGAACACCCCGACTCCGGTCGTGCGGTTGGTCCGCTCGCTTCGGTAATTGCGTTCCCCCGACGTGCCACTGAGGAACCATGTGCGGGTGTCGCCGCGCTCCGCGCCCACCAGGACTTCCCACTCATGGGTCTTTTCACCCGCATTGTTGTGAATCCGCATGATGGGAGGAAGGGCAGCCTTGTGAACTACGGTATAGTAAGGACAAGGGTTCTCTGCCACGTAACGGTGGTAGGCCTGGATGCGCTCGAGATTCGTAGGGAGGGCGTTGATCTCGTCCTCCGTCATTGTGTCGTTAACTTCTCGAACGCGGCCCTCATGGAAAAAGGCACTGCGACCGCTTACCAAGGCTTGGTATTGCCTAAGAACGGTGGCTCGATTCTGGCGATCAAAGGCCGGACGGGTATAGGGATCGATGTTTCGGCGGACGAGAGTGAGGGCCCGGTCAGAGGATACGATGCGCTGGGCGGGGTCTGCGATGCGTGGGCGGAAGACTTCATTCCCCCCCACCAGCGCCTGGGCCCGGTCGCCGATAGAGGCGATGATCTCATGCCGGGACTCGGGATGGCGGGCAATGAAGCCCTCCAGGTCCTCGCGTGAAATCCGTTGTTCCCCCGGGGCGTCACTTAGAGTGCTGAGGCGGTTCATGTGGGCAACGTAGCGAGGGATTTCGCGTTGGGGGTTGATGGCGGTCCCCGTGATGAAGTAGGCGCCCTGGGCGTCAAAGAACGTTCTTTGGCCGATGGACCCCCGATCGGCCATTTCCCTTAGGCGTGCTGGGGGATAGGCGGCGATGGAGGAGAGGTACTGGATGTCCCTCGGGGCGTCACCTCGGGGATAGGTGAAGAAAACACTGGGCCCTGGCCGAACGCGCGTTCCGGTCTCGAGATCATAGGCTTCGCCGTTGAACGCAAAAGTTCCGCGTTGGTCAGAGAAATCTCGCAGCGCGACCCATGTACGACGGAACTCGATATGGTTCCGTATGCCCTGGTCGAACACGCTGGGATGGCGTTCATTGAGGAGCCGCTCATTTGCGAGCGCGAATGGGCGTTGGTTCTGTGGCAGGTCCTCGCGGGAAGGGAGATTGCCTTCAACCCTGGGAAGGTAGAATTCGCGGCTCTGGAAAACGAAATAGCTCCTGCCATGGTAGAGAGCGTCGCCGATGGCCAAGGTCAGCTCCGGCCGTACCAAAAGGTAATCCAGGTTGGGGAAATACGAAGGATAAGTGTCGAGGACTCTGCGGGCCACGGCTTCAGTGAGCCGCCGGAGATCTCCCGCTGGTAGCTGCGTCCCCGGGGCCATGTAAGCATGCATGGGCGCCGGGACGGTGGTGTCGCACGCCACTTGGTCACCCGGCGAGAAAAGGTTCAAGGCGCCGATTTGCGCGGTCCAATCTTCAAAGGCGGGTGGGGGATCGAGGCGTTGGAGCATCTGATCGAGGAAAGACCTCCCGGCCATGGCATCTTCCTCGAGACCGCAACGGAGCGAGGAGAGGCACGTGTCCGGAAAAGGGAGTGTGGCCAACAGGCGCCGCATTTCACCCTGGCTGAGCTCAAGATTCTGGGCCAGCACTGCGGAAGAAGTTTCTCCGGCCATGGCCCTCGCCAAGGCAAGATTCGTGGCGCGGACACTGGCGAGCAGTCCGGATCCCTGGACCCCTTGTTGGGTTTCCAACCGGCCTAGCAAGTCGAAGATTTTCAAATCGTCCGTGTTGAGTGAAAGGTCTCTGCGTCTTTCCACATTCGACTCGACGTTTTGAAAACGTAGTATATGGACCACATCAGGCATGATTCGGGCCAGCGAGGCAAAACTCAACTCATGCCGCTCAAACGCCGCACGCGCTCCCAAAAAAGCTGGATCCCGCTGGGCCTCCAACTGGGCCAACAGGCCCAGGATTGTGCCCTGCACGTCAATGTAGGCTGGCTCCTCCATGCTCCGGAGCCTTTGATAGGCGAGCCGCTGCAAGGTGATGCGTGCCCTAAGCTCGAGAAATTCGCGGACTCGGCTGTCATCGGAAAGGCCGCTGAAATAGTCCTGATAAATGTCGGCACAATCCAACGCGCGTGTATGTGGCGCCCAAACAAGCACGAAGAAAAAGAGGAGGTAGCGACGGATGGCCATCAGCTACTCTTCGGTTGATCCAGGGGGAAAGTGACGAAGGAAGCAGGCTAGTCAGTTATTCTGCAATCCACCCCAGGCGCCGCCGGCACTGGCTGCATGTCATCCGAATTCCGTGACACTTGCCGGTAGTACCCGCCCTGGGCCCGGTCCACCCTGGTGAACTCGTACTCATTATAAACGCGGTCTTCGTTGACCAGGACCACGTAGGTGAAGTCGCGCTGGTTGAAGGTCACGGCCCCGCGGTTGCGGACGATGGCGCTACTGGCAACGGGTTCCCCATCCGGGGTTTCGCAGATCAGGTAGCGATCGCCGGCGAAGGCGGGAAGGGCGGAGAGTAAGAGGGCGGGGAGGAGGATTCTCATGGGCTTTCCATACTCTCCTGGCCCACTTGCGCCAAGGGGGGAGGGTAAAAGCTACAGGTGGGTTGTAATATCTTCCGCTTCCCTCGAGCGGGGCAAGAAGAGTGGTAGAACTCGCCCCCCGGAGGTTCCATGCTGCCGCTCCTCTTCGCCATGCTTCTCACGAAGGGCCATGCCCAGCCCCTGAAAGTGACGACGTACACGCTGGATGTGCCCAAGGCACAGGACGTTACGGCGGTAGACTGGGGTGAAGAACCCATCGCCTTCGTCTACGAGGAAGCCAGCGAGCGTGCGGAATGCTCCGATGTGGATCTGCGGCCCACCATGGCAGAGCGCGGGTTGCCCGCCCGACGCCACCAAACCAACACGGGATGGTGCTATGCCTTCGTGGCGGCGGACCTCCTATCCTTTAAGACCGGACACAACCTCTCGCCCGCGGACGTGGCCCGCCACCACATGAACGCCCGTGCCGGGGATTTCACCCCCGGTCGGCCGGGCATAGCCAGCTCCTATCCCTTCGGGGGAGGCTTCTCCGCCCGAGCGATTGAGGATGCCCAGGCCGCCGGCGGGATCTGCCTAGAGTCCGATTTCCCCTCCGAGCCCTACGGCTACTTGCCACCTGAACCCCTCCCCGGACAACCCAAGCCCCCCGCGCAACCGCCGCTGCCCATTGACCTGGAGGCTCTCGCGGGCGTCTTCCGGCTACCCCACCTGGCCGAGTTGGTTCAGTTGGTCCAGCAAAACGACTTCCGTTATATCCTCACCCAGCTCGCCGGTCGCAGCTGCACCCCGGTGCCTCTGGACGGGGTGGAGGTCCGCGCACCCGATCTCAACTCCACCAACCGCGCGGGCCTGAACCAGGAGCTGGACGCCCGGTTGAGCCAGGGTGTTCCCGTGGGCATCGATTACGATGCGGAGGTCCTCTATCGCCCTCCCACCACCGACATGCTCCAGACCGTCACCACGTGGCATGCCTCCTCGGTGGTAGGCCGCCGCTTCAACCCCGACCGGGGCCGTTGCGAGTACCTCGTGCGAAACACGGAGGGCAGTTGCGACGGTTATCAAGACGACTTTGAGTGCGAGAACAACCATGTTTGGGTTCCCCGCCAGGTGCTCCGGGTGGGCATCGGGGGATTGGTGAGCGTGCCATGAGACATCCCCGTTTTCTCCTCTTGCTGGCCCTTTCCCCCGCCGCCTGGTCCCAGGCCGAGATTGTGGCCCAGCACCGCCTCACCCATGAAAATGGTCTATTCGCTTGCGCGCGGAACGGCTCATGCGACCTCCAGGGCGCCGAGCTCACGGTCACTGAGCACCGTTTTAGCTACCCGGGGAGCGAAGACAACCCCACCTTCCGCACCAGCATGGAGCTGCGCTATCAGACCCGGACCGTGGAAGACTTGCGCAAGTTCGCCGTCGTCCAGTTCATCCGTGGCTGCCATTACGCCACCGAAAGGATGCCCGACGGCACCATCAGCAAGCACATAGGCCGTCAGCGCGAGTTCTTCGGTGCCCGGGAACCCTTCCGGCATCGGGATTGGGTGGTGGACTCCGTGGACGTGGATCCCATGTTCAACAACATGACCCCTGGGGACCAGGCCCAGCATGGCCCAGACCGCCACGGCCTTTACAGGGTGGACGGAGGTGGGTTCGCCTACCAAACCCAACCCACGACGCCGTTCCTGGCGGTCCGGGACCTGCCCTCTGGCGTCAGCCGCTCCTTCCTGGGCGAAGAGGCCGTCTCCCTTGAGTTTAAGGCATGCCTCTTCATGACCCAGGACGTGCCCGTGGAGGCCACTCCGACCCAACTGCGCCCCGAGGAGGCCCTGTTTTGCCTCAACTGGCAGAGCAAATGGTCTTACGACTATGAGGCGGGGGAATACAAGAGACGCGAGGAGATGGATCCGTTCTGCCTGGAGTAAGAATGGATCAGTGGTTCTCGTGCCCAGACGAGGCTTCCACGGCCTCCTGGAACGCGATTTCTAGGTTAGGCAGCAATCCCGGGCTATGGGCATAGGCCCGAATGGCATCGCACTGACTGAAGTTCAGATCTCCCGTGTGGGACCTGCGTAGGGAAGAGGAGCTCATCAAGTTGTAGGGAACTGGCGTGTGCTCGAGGTTGCCATACACGTGGGCAAGCTCATGGGCGAAGGTGTTGAAGCTGGGGGCAAAGGCCCGCATATCCTGGACGCTCCCATAGGCGTTGGCGAAGTCCCAGGAGATGTGGACTGTGTCCAACATGGCGCGGATGCGGGCGGCGGCTTCCGGAGGGCGGCCTTGGACGGCATTGGGAATCGAGCGAAGGTTAAAGGCGTTTACGCCAGAGTATCCCCGCCGTTGGGCGGTCAGGAAGGCCAAGGGACGGGTGGTGGGCAACTGCTCGTCGCCGGCGTACACCACTTCGGCCGGGCCCACGTAAGGATTGGGGCTAGTGAGGGCGCGGACGGTACCGGGGGAAAGGCGCACATTGACGATTTCCACGTCACCGAAGCCCACGCCACACTGGGAGAAGATCTGGTTGCTCTTGTTAAGGTGCTCCAAGAGCGTGCCCCGGTTGGCCCAAGGTGAGCCAGCCTCCACTACCAAGGCCAGGGGGAGGGTGCCCTCTCCGACGCGAATGGTTTCACGCGAGAGTACTTCCACGCTCCCGTTGGGAAAGAGCGCCTCGGTGGCGGCGGCGGGAGCGGAGAGAAAACTGGCCATCAGCAGGGTCATCATAGGGCGAGCAACGTATCCACAAGGGTCGATCCAAACAAGGGTTCGAGCAAATCTTACATAGACAAGAATTGGAAATTCCTGAGACTAACCTAAGGATTTTATAAGGAAACAAGGGGTTAGAGGAGGCTATCTCTGACATCGCCTTACCTGTGTTCCTCTCGCCACAAAAGCTTCACCCGGGCCTGGGGTCTCCAGTGTCTCGCACCGGTACCCTGGTCACAGGACGCGCACGGAGGTGAGGTATGTCGGGAAAATGGTCGTTGGTGTTCTTCTTCTTCGCGGTACTGACGGGTCTTTTCGGCCTAGAAGGGACCACGGCAGAGAACAGCCATGACGCCCTGGTGATGTCCTGCATTTTCTTTTTCTTCGGATTAATTAGTTCCCTGCCCATGGTGGCGCGCAAGAACGGACGCGTGCAAACCATCCGGCGGGTTTAAGGGAGGGGGGACCATGGATCAGGTTCAAGAACCCGAAGTCGAAGAGCTCATCCGCCAGATCATGCGGGATTGCTTCACCGTCTAAGGGCAGTCCACGCGAAGGATAGCATCCCCGTCTTGGGACAGGCACACTGGCGCGTACGTACGCGCGGTCCGGAAGATGCTGTACCAATGCCAGCACTCCTCTTCATCCAGGTAGGCCATGGCGCCATTGAGGGTGAAGTTGTGGATGAAACTCTGGCAATCCAGCCGAGCACTTCCGGGGGAGATCTTCAAATCCCAGGCGTTTTCCATCTCCGTGGCCTTTAGGCCCGTGATCCGGTAGTTGGCAGCGTGGGCGAAGCCGCTCCACAAGAGGGCGATCAGCATGAGTTTGTTCATGCCTCCCGCATCGGTTACACCTCCCACCCAATTCTCGAGGTCGCCGGTCAAGTGGTGAGTTTTGCCGGAAGCGGCCTAAAACAGGATGTCCCAGAGGTTGTAGATGTTCTTCTGGAACGGGAAGTAGCTGTCTTTGGCAACCATGCCCTCTTCCCGCCGCCAGAAATGCAGCGTGGCCGCGGGCCACAGGTAGCCGTACTGGTAGGAGGTGGGGTTGGGATGGCGTTCGAAAACGCTGGCGTCAGGATAGTTGAGAGGATTGAGTTTCAAGGGGAGCAACAGTTCCGATGCTGCTTGCCTCAGTTCCTGGGAGCGCGCCAGCTGCGAGGCCTTGGATCCGGAGAGGGCCTCCCGGAGCGCCAGTGCCTGGCCCAGGCGAAGGCGCGTGATCCGGGCCAAGGAAGCCAGCTCCGGGTGACGGGGCATGAGTTCCTCGGGCCAGGCCGCCAGGGCCTCCCGGAGGAGTCCGATGCGCTCGCGGCGTATGGCCGGATTCTCCGCCAGTTCCCGCAGCAGGTAACGGTGATGGATGCGGTGGCGGGTGGTGAGTTCGTCCTGGATGTTGGCGGCGGAGAGTTCCGCGATGAGACCGCGCCGCTTGAACCATTCCCGCTGGTGGGCCAGTAATCGCTGCCAAGTCCCGGCGTCCTCGCCCAGGAGTTTCACCCCCGCTAAAGGGTCATAGTCCATCTTCTTGTCAGTGAGCAGGGCCAAGTTCCAGTCAAACAGCCACCCGCCCAGTCCATGGCCCGTGCTGAAGGTGATCTGTCCCTCCACGCCGCGGGAAACCAGCCACCGCAGATCCTCGGCGCGGGTGGCGAGGTAGTCGGTGAGGAAGAGGGGGATGTCCACGTCCATGCCCACCCAGTAACCCGTTTCGGGGTAGTACCAGGTGGGTCGGCGATCGTTCTGTTGGAGAGTGAAGCGGCGGATGGCGCTGAAGTCGCGGTTGCCGTACATGGGCGCGAGCTTGTCCAGTAGGCCGTAGAACATCACCGTGTGGGGAAGCACTCCCACCCAGGGATCAGCATAGGCGGGAATAAAATTGTAATTCCCCCACTTGGGATCATGCTGGTTACTGGAGACGTGCACCTTGGTGAAGAGAGGTTTCCCTCGGGCCTTGGCTTCCTCGGCGGCGGCGTTGAGCCAGCGCAACGTCTCCTCGTAGTCGGTGGAGGTGAACTCGCTGGTGCCGGCCTCCAAGGTGAGGAAGCTCACGTCGACGGCATCAAAGAGTTCCCGCATGCCTTGCCGGATGCGGTCTTCCGCGCCCCAGCCCGTCACCGCTTGCCACAGGGGGAGTAGCTTGTAACTTTTTTGCTGCTGGAGGGCCACGCCGATGGAGACCCCGGCGTGCACGCCCAGGCCGCGCGCCAACTGGAAAGGATCTTTCAACCGGCGGGCGATGTCTGGCAACGGTTGGCGTAACAGGGCCAACTGGAAAACGTTCTGGCCGTTGCGGGCCAGCCATCGCACGTACTGGAGGGCGATTTCCGGCTTGTCCATCTGGAAGCCATGCACCCACTCGTTGGGGTGGAGGGTGTGGAGATGGAAGCCGCGGTAGCGCAGTACTGGCTCCCAGGTCCATTCCTTGCCACAAGCGCGCTTGAAATCACCTTTGGGCGAGATTTGCCAACGGGGATGGGGAAAGAGGAATCCCAATTGCCTGAGGCCATAATAGAACGTCGCCGCCTGTTCCGCTGCCGGCGCCCTCACTCTCAACGTTTTGCTGGTTCCGCGGCACTCCAGACGTACGCGGGCAGGGGAGCCGGTTTCCAGTTGAAGAGCCAGGGCCGAGGAGGGGAACTTCGCCTCATCCAGAATGAGGGCCAGATCATCCCGCAAGGCCACGGGGTCTGGTGGTAACTCACGAAGGGCCGCCGACACCACCGCGCCAACTGGCACGCTGGCCAGCCAGAGGGAAAAGAAGAGGAGCGCGCTCGGTTTTGTCATGGAACCTGGACCGTGGGCATAGGGAAATCTACAATCGGGGAAACGCTTTTCGGTCTCCAAAGGATTTTATGCGCTCATGGGCCCTGGGAGTGAGTTTTTTTGTCTTACCGGCGCTTTCCCACGCCACTCATTGCGAGCTGTTTGAAGACTCCCTGCGCATTCCCCATGCCAAAGCAGCTACCAACCGGGACGCGACGTACTGCTTTGGTTACCTGCACGGCCGCGACCGCGCCTGGCAAATGGATTACTTCCGACGCACCACCCGCGGCGAGAACGCCGAGGTTCACGGACTTGCCCACATCAAGGGCGACCTGATGATGCGGCTTTTGGATTTGCCGACCCACGCCGAGCGGCTGTGGGAGAAGTTGAGCGAGGAAGACAAGCGTTGGTTGAAGGACTATGCCGCAGGAGTGAACCACGGCTTCCGTGTGGCTAGGCAGCAGCCTTCGAAGGAATTTCGCCAAGGGTATCCCTTCCCAGAGGCCTGGAAGCCTCAGCACTCATTGGCGTTACTGCTGCTCCAGTCTTTCGATCAAACCCGGAAGACATTCTCTGTGGAATGGGACGAGGCCAAAGCGCGCATGCGTTGGGGCGACAAGGTGGCGAGCCTGCACGATCCCGACGGCGTGCCCTGGGACACCACCGTGCTGAAAAAAGGCGAGTATCCCGCCAGTACCACCGCCCGTCCCGCCCCGGCCGCAGGTCAGCCTGTAACCGGCACCTGGCAACGTTTCCCCACGCCCTTCGGCGAGGAATCCGGGAGCAACAACTGGGCGGTGGCGCCGTCCCGCTCCCGCTCGGGCCACGCCCTTCTCGCCAATGACCCGCACTTGGATCTCAAGACCCCCATGTTCTGGCACTGGGTGCACATCGAGTCTCCCGATTTAGACGTGGTGGGCGCCTCGCTCCCCGGGATTCCGGTCGTGGTGAGCGGTAGCAACCGCAAAGTCTCCTGGGGCCTCACCAATGCCTACGTGAACACCGCTGACATTGTCCGCCTCTCGGACGCCGAGGCGAAGCAGCTTAAGTCTTTCCGTCCCTGGGTGTGGGTGAAGTGGGGCTTCCTGAAATTCCCGTTCTTCTTCAAAAGCTTCGAGCGCACACCGGATCATCTGCCAGTTTTGCCCATCGACAGCGACAGTCCGCGGCCCTTAGTGCTTAAGTGGTCTGGCTTCCATTTGCGCGGAGAAGACGTAGCGGCCATGCGCCGGATTATGCAGGCTTCGTCCGCGGAAGAGGCCGAGGCTACGCTCTCTCAGGTTGGTGTGCCTGCCTGGAACTTCGTTTTTGCCGACGTAAAAGGCAAAATCGGCCATCGCGTGGTGGGCCGAGGCATACGCACTCAGGGAAAAGACGCCTTCGGCATCCGCGAGGGTACCCTGGCCGAGGCCTCGAACCCAGACTTCCTTACTCCGGAGGAGATCCCCCACGTGTTTAACCCCAAGCGGGGTTACGTGGCTACCGCCAACAACCGGCATTGGCCCGCCGACTCGAGCTTGTACGGTGGGCGTGGCTATGCAGCGGGCTTCCGGGCCTGGCGCTTGGACGCGCTCTTGGAGGGAACTCCCAAACACGACGTGGAGTCTTTCCGCAGGATCCAGTGCGACACCTACGCGAGTGATGGCCAGTTCCTGGCGCCGTTGGTGGTGAAGGGATTGGGTGGGGGAGAGTGGAGCGCTGACCAGAAGGCTTGGATCAAGCAGCTTGAGAACTGGGACTTTTCCACGGGCACGGACTGCGCCGTGTGCGGTGTCTTCCGCCGCGTATTGGATTTGAGCTATTCGCGCCTGATGGTGGAAGAGATAGGTTTCTGGCGTTTGGGACAAGAAAACCACGAAGAGTGGCGCGCAATCGTTCAGGATTCATTCAAGCAAGCATGGAAAGAAATCGATGGTCGCAAGTGGGGCGAGGTCCACAAGAACCCGTTCCCCCATTTGTCGGGCCGAAAGGAGTGGGCCTTCTCGCCAGTGGTTCCTACGCCCGGGGACAAGCAGACACTGAATCCCGGGTCCGTGCGTTGGAACGAGGATGAGAATTACTACGAACACCATGCCGGTGCATCGGAGCGTTTGATCGTAGAGATGAAACCTACGCCTGAGCTGTGGCTCGTGCTGCCGGGATTGAACAGCCGGTACGATTCCCATGAAGATGCGAAGCCTTGGCAGGATTGGGTGGATTGTAAGCAGCATCGGGTGGAGTGGCCGGTGGCTTGGGGTGGGAAGAGGGTGGAGAGGGTCGAGGTGGAGCTTTAGGCTAACTTGAGCTTTCGGCAGCAGCACTTCGATTCACCAGTAGTAAGATTCCAATTCCAAGCAGAATAAGAATTGAATATCCCATCCCGACCTTAGTTGATGCACCCATATATATCGTGGATTCCAAGAGGAAAGAGAAGAGAACGATCGAAAATGAAATTGGAACAACGACTGAGGAGGGCACGAATCTCACTCCATATGTCAGTACCAGTTGTGCGACGAGTGCTATCCCCCCCGCACCGACTCCTACCCAGGACCAAGCCGAGGCATTCCCCTCAATTGGCAATAGCACTAATCCTGTAATGATATTGCCAATAGCAAAACCCGCGGTGATAACCGGCGCCTGCAGAGATGCAGACATTCGCTTGAGCGAAATGATGGATAAGGAAGAAAACAAAGCGGACAACAGTCCCACTGTTAGAATTGCGAGATTAAGAGATGAGAAAGCCGGGTTAATTAAGCCAATGAGTCCAAAAAGGATCGATACCCCAGCTAGCAAGACCCCGATGGTGGTCTTACCTTGCGAGCGTATGTGAAACGTAAATAAAAAGACAAATATGAATGACAGATTTTGCAGGAAGGTTGCGTTTGCGGCAGAGGTCAGGCTGAGGTTGAGATACAGTGCGGCCACTGACAAGGATGCGAAGACACTCCTTAGGAAAAGAAGTTTATTTAATGGAGCAGGAGGGAATGCGACAGGCTTAAACGCGAAGTAGATAGTTAGGAGGGATAAGCCGACGAGACCCCTAGAAAAGATTAGTGACGCACGAGAGTCTTCATAGCAGTGGTATTTAATAACCACATTCATTGCAGCAAATAGAAGCGAAGAGAGCAGTAAGATGAGGATGCCTTTGAGGTTGCGGTAGCTCACGAAGCGGCCTTGTGCTCACGAAGGGCAAAGAATCTTGCAATAGTTTCGACATCTCGATCAGCTAGAGCAAAAAATGATGTGCTGACGCCCATAACTTCGTGACGCACCAATAGATCGTCGAGATATTGAGTCGCAAAGATCGACTTAAGAGCGGGGCGGAACTGGTCGCTGATGGCGAAACGTGCGCCCGGGATCTTTTTAGCGACTTTTTCAATCTCGAAAGCGAAGTTGAGATCACGGCCATAGTTCTCCCAGCCTATTCGCTGTGAGTTCCCAAAAACACCTTGGAATACAGTGCCGTGATGCAGAACCGCTACTACTCCACTAGCAAAAAGACGAGTCTTGGCGATGGAGTCAATTTGTTTATAGGCAGACAAGAGTAAGTGCAGCGGCGTGAGGCTAGAATCCAAAGAACCGGGCAATGTGAGCACGATGCCGTCTCCGTTGGACTTCTCAAATCGGGCACCAAGACTTGAGGCAAGGTCAGCGATATCCGCATAAGTATCAGAGTAGCATCTAGCCATCTCTTCGGGGTCATCAAAAAAAGCAGACCCTTTAGTTGAGCCCCTGATGTCAAATAGGAACATACTGCTCGTTATAGTCTGACCAGCTAGAATACGGTCCGACGTGGGCATTGTCTTAACGACATCAAGAAGTCGGCTCGAGGCAAACCGAGAAATGACGTTGTCTGCCCGACTTAGCTCATCCTTGATCGAGAAGTGGGTATGATAAAAGCCTAGGATGTCGAGGCTGAGTCGTACACCCTCGGTGTTGATTCCTGCTGGTACTGATGTGTCAGCATCGAGAAATACGATCAGGTGCTCCTGTCCGCCGACATCAAAAGGAAAGACATAGAAGCCTGACGTCTGTGACTCAGTAATTAGATCAACGCTCATCTTGGAGAGTAAGGAGAAGTAGTTGGCGATGCGGTGAATGACAACAGGCTTCTTTTCATTGTATGCAACAGGCATTGGCCCGAGACGGTTTTCCTGGCGCATGACGAAGGGGATGCTGGCCCATCGTTCGGCTATAGCTTTGGGGAAGTTAGCAGAGAAGTAGTCGGGTGAAAGTTCTTTCTGAGAGTTGACCTTGAAAATGATAGATTTTTTAGCATGCGCGTCGGAGATGACTTCGATGACGGCGTGGAAAGCTTGGCTGAACGTAGAGCTGGTCGAGCAAGCCGCAGCTGCACGACTTCTGGTTTCCTTGGCAGTAGCCATTACCTTGTCTGCATGGTCTTTCTCTCTCATGGCGAGGACGCCAATGAGAATGTCTAGAGCAGAGGAGGACAGATAGATGAAAAGATCTTTTTCGCGTTGATCTTGAAGTGTTTTATCATCGAACGAAGTCGCTGCAAATGCGCCATAGACAACATCCCCTTGCTTCAGCGGTATGACGCAGGAAAGGGAGTTGTATCTTTGAGAACCTTGAGCGATCTTGCTAAATTCTCTGATTCTTGAAAACTCGTCGTCCGCGCACCACATGAGGGCCTCACGTGTTTGGATGACACGAGCGAAAACAGCTGGGATAGTGCCACTGCTAAGGCTGGAGGCGATACCATCTGCGAAGCTGCATATGAGCGGATCGGTGTCGATGTTGAGGCATAAGGAGAGGCGCTTCGCATTGGTCGCTTGAGCGATGAGCTCAAGGCTCTTGTGTGCTAAGTCCTGGGGGGTGACGCCAGGAGCATTCGCCATAGCTTTGATGGCCTCAAGCGACTCATCCAAGTTCCGCTTTCGAATCGCGAAGAGGTTGTTCCTAATGAAGCTTTCGATTGTGGATGCATACTTGGCTATGAAAAGCGCGAATATGCCGAGTGCCAGGACTGAGTTTTTCCCATCACTCCAGGGCATATTGAACATCAGAGAGATATCGTTAAACGCAAATGCCAGGCATACAATCTTGCCAAGGTTGCGCTCACGAACACTAGTAAAGGCCAGATAGGCGCTAAGGCCAGTAACGAGCCACCGGTACGGGTAAGCCTGGAGAATAGGCTTGAACTGCCAGTCGATCACGTTTGCCAAAAAGTATGCCACGAGCGAGAAGACCCAGATGCTATGTGAGCGAACTCGCAACACATAATAGGCAAAGAAGGCCAGGAATGATGTGCGGCAAAGCGCCAAGAAGTGGTCAAACTGAAATCCGGAGAGGAATAGGAATTCACTGAAGTAGTGAGAGAAGACGAGCTGGCAAATGGCCCCTGTTGATCCGAGTATGAATGCCGATGTCTGCTCCTCTCTAGTCTTAAAGAGACCCGAGCTTGCAAGAAAGGCAGGTATCAAGACAAATAGAAGCGCCTGAAAGAGATATATGTGAACGCTCAGGAGCTCATAGACCGTGCGCAATCCTTCAACTGATTTCTGCGCTCCTCCAAAAACGGTTGGCCGTGAGGATCCAAGGCGAGGCGTGTTTGGAAGATTCATAACGAGCAGAAAAAATGAATCGGCGCCTTCTTGACGATTGTCGATGGGAGTGGTGCTGAATTTGTAGAAATTGGGAATTAGCGAAGCCACTGCTGTGCTCTCGTCGCATTGCCTTGCCCTAGCACTCTTGATTACGCACGCAGACGCATTAAATCCATAGAAGCCGACGTAAGTTGAGGAGTCTTCAAGTCTGTACTCATACCTTATCCAGCACGCCTCATCGTCACACTCGCGCTCTGAGATGGATACAGGACTGTAAACGGTGGCGCCAATCTTTGGCGCGATATGGGTTATAAGGTTGTCGCGGTTGATGACTAATGAAGCCCCTAGGCAGCTCAAGAGAAGCAGCGCCGCCTGCACGCTATTAATCCTCGCGAAGACACGTCTCATGCTTCTTCTCCCGGGTCGTAGGCGTGGATGGGGAGAAGGGCAAGTTCGAAAGGCCGACCAGCAAATCCATGGATGACGTGATCAAGCGCCAGGTCTGAGAGGGAGGAGTTAGAGACGATGCATATGTCTTCGACGCCTGTAAGGGCCGGATTGCCTTGAAAGAGAAGAGAGTGAAGGTAATCCCCAGGGTCCCCAGCGATATGAAAGATGTACATGTTTTCGGCCAGCGAAGTCACATTGGACACAGGCGGCAATCCGAGCTTCACTGCGATAGCACAAATGCCAAGTTGAGGATGCGAGATTGTGAAAACTTCTCGGTCTAGCTTGAGATCTTCGGACCTGAGGATGTTAGACAGGATGCCGGGGTGAATGGCTTGAAATGATACACCAAATGCGTTTAAGACAGGATCGATTGGAGTGATGGCGCGCTTGTGGAACCAGTCACGCGACGAGGACAATTCGCACGCGTAGGGGGACTGCCGCCTGTCCTGGAGGCGACACCCTTTGATTTGCCCCAAGAGAACGTGCTTGTAGGTAACGCAGCCGGGGAAGAGAGGCGGAATCTTCTCTCGCCACATATATTGGTTGAAGGGACTTGATAGGTCGTAAATGCCGATGATGGCTGAGTGCGCAGACGGCTCCTCATGCATGTTCTTGATGTAGTCATGGATGCCCGCGAGGAGGAGCGCTTCGCCACTTCCCTTGGCGCCCGAGGAAGCGAGCTCCTGGATCAACCACCCTTCATCGGAAACACGCAGGAATGATAGGAAGTGGCTTTCAGATTCAATCTTGTAGAACCAGCGACTCGAATAATTCGCGCGCTGGTAGAAGAGTTCGGCTTTCGAAGCGTTGCTGTACGATAGAGCGCGACTTCCCTTGACTAGGCCAGACTTCGTTAAGATGTGCAGATTTCGTTTAGACCGTTTGCGAAGCGAGAGGTGCTCTTCCTGTTGGGAGTAGACGCGGATGGTTTCAATGATTTTTTCACGCAAGCCAGGTTCGGTTGTGTCAAAGCTAAAACCAACCATCTCGTCTTTCTTCCAGGCGAGTCGAATTCGTGCCTCAGTAGATTTCTCGTAAAAAATCGTGCCCACGGGCAAGAGTTCGATCGCACCACCCTGGCAAGAACCAGACATACCCAGTCCTGAGATCTCAGTAATCTTCATAAGACTCGAGAAGCCGTTTTCATCGGGCCAGCATAGGTTGAGTGCAACGCCCTCGATTTTGCTTCCGCGATGGCTAGCGCGCTTAAGTCGTTCCGGCAGGGCTTGGATGCGCATTAAGATGGTGCCACCGTCATTGCTCTCACTGTCGACGATAATGTAATGATCTCCAATGAGCTTGCCGCCTTGAAGCAAGGATAGGCGTCCTTGCCCCGAGGGCCCTTTTGGAAGGTCGCTGCCAGTTGCAATCGCTATGTGGCTTCCACTCAAGTCGCGCAGCTCGCCAAATAGTTTTTCGCGCTGAAGAGATAAGACCGCAACAACTTCCTTATCCAAGTCGCCTGCTTGGATTCTTTCGGCGGTCCGCCTTTCGATTGACTGGAGTTCTGCTGGTGCGTCGAAGGTGTTCCCCTTCCCCCCTGATATGCTGCATTTAAAGAAGCCTTGTTCTAGCCAGAACGAGATCTGAGCTTCGGAAGGAAGTTCGGATTCACAAGTCAGTCTTAGCTGGAATGAGGCGTTGAGCTTAAGGCCATCTACAAGAAGAGTTAGCTGCGCAGTATGCTCCTGGCCTTCAATGACAATAGGACGTGCATGCTTCTCGACTTCGCGAAGAAGCCCTAGGATCTGGCGGCGGTCTGTGATACTTTTGATGATCAAGCGATCTTCCGTGTGTCCTTAAGCTTGTTGCTGGAGCCTGAGTAGCCAAGCTTGTCCATTTCGTGGGCAATCAACTGAAGAACCCCTGACGTTCCGAGTTGGTTGAAGTAGTTGGCTACGTTCGGGGACTGCAGGTTAAGGCATGCTTGCATGTACACGGCGCGGGGGTTCTCAAGCTTTGCTACCATGTGACAGAAGGCCGGGTTTCTCATGCAGTTGAGTACAGCCAGGCGAAAGGCTGCGACTTCAACAGTTCCTAGTTCAGTGGCTTGTATGCAAGTCGAGCGGAACTCCCAGGTGCCGTGAGCACGAGGAACGATAGAGGAATAGTCACGCCAGAAGCCGACAGACTTCTTTACGAGCGCGTCGTAGTGTTGCTGCGAAGTAGGGATTTCTTTAGGGAAGCCGAAAAAGTGATAATCATCGCGGAACGCATCTTGAAGCGTTAGTAGGCGGTAGCAGTGAGCGACCCCACTCACCTGGCTATTTGAGAAAAGCATTGGAATGAGCGGTTCCAAGGCGTATAGGTACCGAAGCTGCGCAAACGCCTCATCTGACTTCAGATCCAGATGTATTTGTGTTGAGCAGATTTTTCCTGGGTAGAAGCGATCGAAGTGACTTTTCCCTGATGATGGTCGAGTCAGAGTTTGTTGCACACTGTCTTTCGAGAAAAAATCTTCTGTTTGTAGATCGAAGTTGCGGTACCCACGTCTTTCGAATGTGAGACCCAAATTTTTTCCATGGGATTGAAGCTTGGCCCATAGTCTTTGGGTGAAGCCTTGAAAGTTTTGCAGGCTGCCGGTAGGGGGGTATGCAATTTCAAAGATATTGTAAGTTGAGTCGAACTTGATCGAGATGTACCCACCTTCTGCTACGTCTTTGTTGATTTGTAGCGGGAGGCCGTCGTGGTCTACAGCAACAACACGAAACTGTTCTGCTTCGGCGAATGCTTTCATCAATTCTTTTTGGGGTTTACCTTTAGATAAGCCAACCTCTTCAATGAGAAAGACTTCTTCCTCAACTCCAAACTTTTGCTGCTTCATAGTGCCTCGTTCACACAAAGATTTTGTTGCCCTCGGTTCCTGAATCCTCGAAAATTTAAGCAATTAGAGATCGGTCTCTTTAGAGTTAGGCTTAAATAGAGAGCGGTTTTAGTCGGTGATAGTGGAGGGATTATGCTTCTCAAGGCAGGAGAGGTTCTTGTCCGCGAGGGCGAGCGATCGAATCAACTTTTTTGGCTAATGCACGGGCAGCTCGAAGTAGTAAAGGTGGTTCAAAACCACCAGGTTCGGCTCAATACCATTGAGGCGGGTGAACTGGTTGGCGAGCTATCGTTTCTTGATCAGAAGCCTCGGTCTGCAACGGTCAAGGCTGCCACTGAGTGCCAGCTTATCGTTCTCGAATACTCAGAATTTCAGGAAATGCTCGCAGCTCAGCCAAAGTGGATGAAGAAAATCCTCATCACTCTTACGAGCCGTATTAGAAAGATGAGTGAGCTTTAGTGCCGATTGGCCTGGCGCTGTCCAAGGTAAGTCAATGACTGGAAGCACTTGGCGAGTTAAAACAAGTCGTGGAACCAAAAGTCTACCTCTTCCCCCTCCCTCACTCCATGACCCTCTTGCGGGTAGGTCTCCCATTCCACGTCTACGAACCCCGCTACCGTGAAATGATTAACGATGCCATTGAGATGGAACGTCCGGTGGCGGTCGTGCCTGCGCGTGTGGATGGGAATTACCAAGGGCAGGTGTTTGCCGGGGGAGTGCCGGAGGTGGTGCAGACGTATCCCGACGGCCGCATGGACATCGTGCTGGTGGGTGAGGTGAAGGGCCGGTTGACGGCATCGATGCGCGCAGGGGAGCCCTATGAGGTTTACGGGTATCGGCCCCTTTCGGAAGACCCTAGTTTGAGTGGGCAGGGGGAGTTTTTAAAGGAAGGGCTCCGCGCATCCCTGGCGAACTGGGCCCGGGAGCACATCCCCAAGCAGGAGTCGCTGGAGATGTTCGTGCGTATCATCAACGACGACGAAGTCATGCTTGGCTACGCGAGCCTCTTCTTGGTGGATGATGTGAAGCTGAGGATGAAAGTGCTGGAAGAGGCGAGGTGGGAGAAGAAAGTGCGGTTGCTTTGGGGAGCGTGCGGCCCGAAGG
Source organism: uncultured Bacteriovoracaceae bacterium (assembly GCA_964399165.1). Lineage (GTDB taxonomy): Bacteria > Bdellovibrionota > Bacteriovoracia > Bacteriovoracales > Bacteriovoracaceae > UBA6144. Next base: position 111,092 of record CAYNPO010000001.1, read on the forward strand.
AGATCTCCCTCGGGCCTTTCCTGGCACCCATCAGGTGGGTGTGAGGCTTACTTCTTGCGGGCGGCTTTGCCGGCGGCGATCTTGGCCTGGATCTTGGACTTCTTCTTGGCTTGAGCGCGTTTGCGATCCATCTTCAGGGTGCTCTTCTTGCGGCCTTGGCCCATGCTTAAACTCCGGTTGGATTGGGTAAATACAGGAAATTGATAAACCGTTTTGCCGCAAACGGCAATCGCTAATTCTTGCCCGGGGAGGGGTTTGGGAGGACAATCCGCCTCTAAACCGACCTTAGGAGGGAACAATGAAACGACTCAGCCTCACCCTGGCCCTCGCGGCCATGCCGCTCATGGCCTCGGCCGAAAAACGCCAAATCACCCTGGTGAACTACGAAACCGACGGTGTGAAGCAGTGGCTCCCCGGCACCATCATCGCCAAGAAAGGCGACACGGTGGAACTGACCCTGATTAACAATGTGCCTTCTGGCATCCACGGCTTCTTCATCCCGGTCTTCGGCGTCCGCAAGGAAGTGAAGAGGGGCGTGAAAGAGGTGGTGACCTTCACCGCCGACAAGGAAGGCCTGCACGAGATGAAGTGCCACATGCACCCCGCCCACGTGGGCGGCCAGATCCTGGTCATCCCGTAAGGGATGGTCAGGACAGCAGTGTTCCTTTCTGGTCCAGATACTGCTTGAATAGCGTGCCCATGGCCAGGACGGCGAGGAAAAGGTGTGGGGGCTGCAGCTGGGCGGGGAATCCGCCGTAGTTCAGCCCCACGCCGACCGCTATGTTTGCGGTGAGCACGATCACGAACCACAGGCCCCGCTTGAAGGCCCGGCCGGTTAGATCGTGGCGGTAGAGACGGACCGCGGCCCACACGGCCACCCCAAAAATGACCAGGGAGAAGGTGCGGTGGATGTAGAAGATCCATCCTAGCTGGTCCACCACCGTGGCGGCAGAGGCCTGGGCGGTGTCGCGCATGAGGTGGTCGACTTGTTCGCGCACCTGGGTGCCCATGAGGATCTGCAGGAAGAGCAGGCCGATGAGGATCTTCGTGGCCGGGAGGTTGCGGGTATCCGCACTGAAGTCGATGCCGAAGTTCTCAAGGTCTTGGCAGTACTTGCGCAGGTAGTGGAGCCCGTAGAGGAGGGCCAGCGCCAGTAACATGTGCATGGTGATGACGTAAGGCTTGAGGTGGCTTGAGACCACCAGCGCCCCCACTCCTCCCTGGAGCGAGATGAGCAGCAAAAGACCCCCGCAGAACCAGGGTAGGTTGGGCTCTTTGTCAGTGTGGCGGAAGGAACGGAAGAACAGCCACATCACCATGAGTCCCAGCACCACGCCCAGCAGGCGGTTGGTGTACTCGGTCCAGGTCTTGAAGGCGTCGAAGTCGGCTATGGTTTTGCCGTCGATCTTGTAAACTTCCTTGTAGTCGGCGGGGAGCTCGGAGATGTCCACCGGCGGTATCCATTGCCCGAAGCAACGGGGCCAATCGGGGCAACCCAACCCGGAACCCGTTCCCCGCACCACCGAGCCGGCGAGGATCACGACGTAGGTCATGAAAATGGTCAGACCGATCAAGCGGCGGAAAGAATCCATGCTGTTTCCCGTGGAAGAAGGCGTTTTTACGAGAGAGGATAAAGCATCGCTCACGTATTGGGGAGGGGCGTTTGACACCGGCTTCAGAGCTTTTGTTGGCCTTGGCGTTGGGCATGGACACCGCGGTGCTGGCTTTCGCCCTGGGACTGGCGCACCCGGGCCGCGGTCTGGGGCCGGGAGTGCGGTTGGCCCTGTGGTTTGGCGCCTTCCAAGCAGGCATGGCGGTGTTGGGATGGGCGGGCCTGGCTTTTCTACCCGTCAGTACTGAGGTTGCCGAGAAGGGCGCCGCCCTCATGTTCGTTTGCCTGGGCCTTAAGGTGCTGTGGGATGTCTGGGGCTCCGAAGAGGGAGTGGGGGTGCCCCGGAGCGCGCCCATGGATCACAAGGCGCATTTTGTCCTAGCGGTTGCCACAAGTTTAGACGCCCTGGTGGCCGGGATGGGACTGGTGGTTTTACCCAGGCCGGGATGGACGATCGCGTTAATTGGGGTCGTTGCCGGACTTATGACCTTTGGCGGCAGCTGGCTCTCCCAAAGGATGTCCAAGCTGCCCGAGAAATCGGCTATCACGTTGGCGGCGCTGGTCTTCATTTTCCTCGGCGTGAAAATTCTCCTCTGATAACATTCCCTTCATGAAAATCACGCTCAGCGATTTCCGCGCGGCCCATGACGTCCTCTCTAAATGTATTTCCCCCACGCCCCTCATCCAGAACGAGTGGCTCTCGCGGCAGTATGGCTGCGAGGTCTATCTCAAGCTTGAGAACATGTTGCCCGTGGGGTCGTTCAAAATGCGTGGGGCCACCAACCGGTTGCACCACCTCACCCCCGCTGAGAAGAAACAGGGCGTGCTCGCGGTGAGCGCGGGGAACCACGCCCAAGGTGTTGCCTGGGCCGCCCGCCGTTATGGCGTGAAGGCCACCATCGTCATGCCCGAAGGCTCGCCTTTGACCAAGGTCCGCAACACTGAGGCCCTGGGCGCCAAGGTCATCCTGCATGGTTCATCCATCGAAGAGAGCTTCGCCCACGCGGAGAAGCTCATGAAGAAGCACCGGATGGTCTTCATCCACCCCTTCAAGGACCCTCTTGTGATCGCGGGGCAGGGGAGCATTGGCTTTGAGCTCCTGGAGCAGCTGCCCGACATGGACTACGTGTTCAGCGCCATCGGCGGGGGCGGGCTGGTTTCAGGCATTGGCGGCGTTCTGAAGGAACTGCGTCCCGCGGTGAAGCTCATCGCTGGCCAAGCGGCGGGGGCCCGAACCATGGTGGCCTCCCTCAAGCGCCACAAGGTGGTGAAGCCGGAGGGGGACGCGGTCACGTTCGCCGACGGGATACGCGTGAACAAGGCCAACCCCGAGATGCTGCGGTTGCTGGACCAAGTGGTGGATGAGGCCCACGCCATCTCAGACGATAAGATCGCCTTGGCCGTGCTGCGCTTGATTGAGAAGGCTCGGATCATCGCGGAAGGTGCGGGGGCGCTACCCCTGGCCCTGCTCGACGAACTTCACCGCAAAAGCCCCAAGCGATTCAAGGGTAAGAAAGTGGTGCTGGTCATCTGTGGCGGCAACATCGATGTGAACCTGCTCGAGCGGATCATCGAGCGTGGTCTCATCGAGTCTCACCGCAAGGTGCGCCTGAGCGTGCCCATCGCCGACAGGCCGGGAACGCTCCACCAGCTTACCGGCATCATCAAGGAAGTGGGGGCGAACATTCAGCAGGTGGTGCATGACCGGGACTCCGAGGGAACCGGCATCACGGGGGCGAACGTGCTTTTCACATTGGAGACGAAAGGGGAGGGGCAGCTGCGGGAACTCATGGCCCGTTTGAACCACGAATTCCCGCGTTGCCAGATCCTGGACTGACTACTTTTTCTTCTTGGCCTCTTCTTTCTTAGGCTTCTTGTCGCAAGAGCCGTCTTTGCAGTCGCCCTTGCTCTTCTTGCAGCAAGCACGCTGTTCTTTGCAGCAAGCCTCTTTCTTCTTGCAGCAGTCGGCGGTGGCGCTGCCGCCTTGGCCGCCGTGGGAGCAGCCGACAAGCGCGGCGGACAGCATGAGCAATGAAATCCATTTCATCTGAGTTCTCCTTGTGGGTAATGAACACCTCCCATCGTAAAGGTGACCCGGGCAGCATTCAATTGGGAAATTCCGGTCCTTAGCGCGCAAGCGCGACGGACTTAGTCAGTCCGAATTGTCACAAAAATGCCCTGTCAGAAAAAAACATCTGGCCGTCCAACCTTGCCGCTTATCATGGAAGAAGAACTCCAAGGAAGGAGCCGGATTGAGATTCCCAGGAAGGGCGCTCGTTCTGGCGGTGGCACTGGCCGCCGCCGTCCCGCTAAAAGCCGCTACGTGCCGACCTAAACAGGACCGTCCGTTGGTGGTGGGGCACACCCACACGCTCGACTGGTTCACCACCTTCCGTTTGCAGAATTCCGCCCGCATGCTGGGCTATCAAGTGCGCTTCAGCGACATGCGCGGCAAGTCCCCCGCGAAGGCCTTGCGCGAAGTGGACGCCCTCTTAGTCCCCGGCGGCGCCGACATTAACCCCAGCTATTACGCCAAAGAGGATCTGCCGCCTGAGATCCTTGCCCTGGTGGAGCGCCACCGGCGCCACTACGAGTCCACACGTGAGGGCGCCCGCCGCGACCCCTTCGAGTACGGCGTTTACCGCGCTTACTTTGGCCAACCCGAGTTCGCCACCCTGCCCGCCCTCGGCATCTGCCGGGGCATGCAGATGATGGCGGTGGCCAAGGGGATTCCCCTGGTCCTCGACATCAAGGCCGAGACCGGCATCGACAACCGCCGCAAGCGCTTCGACGATTTCGACGTCGCTCGCGGCGACAACCTCATGTCCAAGATTTTCCCGGAAGGGGAGGAACGCGGCTACAAGAACCACCACCAGAACCCGCGCATGGACTACCTGACCGCGTACCCCGCGCGCCATCCGGACGTGAAGATCACCGCCACCTCCCAAGGGGGCAAGATCCTCGAGGCGATGGAACTCACCGACCGCCCCGCCCTGGGCGTGCAGTTCCACCCGGAGCTTTCCTTTCCCGCCGTTAAACACCGCATATTCAGCTGGCTTTTGACCTCCGCCTGCGAGCGGACCCACCATGGAGACAATTTATGAGGAAAACTCTCTTCTTGGCCGCCGCGCTCGTGACCGGTGCCGCCCACGCCAACTTGCACCTTGCGCCCCCTGACTTCAACCTCGGGAGCCAGCGCGCCGTCTTCGTGGACATCACCCACGCCAACTACAGCATCACCTACGACAGCAAAAAGGGCACTGCCACCGCCCGCTCCGAGCTGCGCTTCACCCAGACCAAGAAGGGTTACCCCCTCTTCGACCTGGTGCCCGTGCCGCGCAACCTGGTGCTCAACGGCACTCGCACCACCCAACGTTTAATCAATCTGCCGGGCAACGTCTCCAAGATGCGCCTGATCGGCCGCGAGCTGAACCCCGGCGACCACGTGGTCACCATGGAGCACAACATCACCGCCAACACTTCCTTCAGCCGTGGCGGCGGCGTCCGTTCCGCCTTCTGGATCCGCGACCTGACCGAGCGCAAGTTCCTCGAGCAGTACCTCCCCGGCAACCTGGAGTTCGACCAGCACTCCCGCACCCTGGAAGTGAACTTCACCGGCAAGAAGAACTTCAACCAGGAGCTGCACGCCAACGGCGGCGTGGCCAAGACCAGTAACAAAAGCTGGCGCATCGAGTTCCCCGCCTGGTACACCTCCGCCTGCGTCTACTTCCACACCTATCCCAAGGGCGCCTTCAGCATCCGCCGCTTCACCGTCAAGTCCATCGACGGCCGCGACGTGCCTTTCACCACCTACTCAGGCTTGATCCCCAACATCTCCGACTTCAGCAAATACGCAGTTGAGGTGTTCCACGAGCTCGAGAAGGACTACGGCCCTTGGCCCCACCCCTTCTTCATCGCCTACGGCGCCGGCCGCGGCGGCATGGAGCACGCTGGCGCCACCATGACCTCCATCGGCGCTCTGGACCATGAGATGCTCCACTCCTACTTCGCCAAGGGCGTGATGCCCGCCAACGGCAACTCCGGCTGGATCGACGAGGGCATCGCCCGCTGGCGCGACAACGGCTACAACCGCTCCTCCGTCCCCGGCAAGGCCGCCAACCTGGCCGGCCACTCCCCGTACCAGCGCAACACCGACGACCGCGGCTACGCCGTGGGCTCCGGCCTCTTCGCCTACCTGGACTGGATGATGCAAGACAAGGGAGGCCTCAAGCCCTTCCTGCGCGGCTATTTCCAAACCTACAAGTACACCCAAGTGACCACCGAGCACCTCAAGAACAACTTGGAGTTTTTCAGCGGCCTGGACCTGACCGACGAATTTGACCAGTACATCTACGGCAAGGGCGGCGCCGAGCGCGGCATCAAGCGTGAGGAGCTGGAAGAAGTGGACCACGCCCACGTGCCCGTGTCCGACGCCCAGTTGAAGTCGCTGATCTGATTTCGTTTTAAGCCCGACTCTGACCTAGGCCAGTTTCGGTGAGCTGATGAAGGGACCTCAGGAGAGGTCCCTTCCTATTGGAAGAGGCTCGAGAGGTCCGTGCGCGCAGATCCTACTGCTGTCGGCTCAACCATCACTCTTGCTTCTTTGATTCCTGGGTAGGGGGAGTGCACCTCTACTCGCGCCCCCTTCCGCGCTAACTTCTCCACCGCCTCATTCCCCGGCAAATAACTAAACCGCAGCACCCGTATCCCCCGCTCCGCCGCCGCCACCAGACACAATTCCATCATGAGCGTCCCCAGCCCGCGCTTCTGGTGCGAATCCACCACGATCAGAGCGATCTCCGCTTCGTCGGGCTTGGCCGGGTCCCGCACCATGCGTACGATCCCCAGCCCTAACTCTTGCGGCAGGGGGCCCGCGATCCCTAGGGCGAAATGTTGGTCACCGTCCAAGTGGGTGAGGCGCTTCAGTTCCGCATCGGTGAAACCGTTCTTGGGACCGAAGAAGCGCTGGCGGATGGTCTCAGGAGAAAGACCCTTCAGGGCTTCGCTGATCTTGGCACCGTCTCCAGGCTTGAGGAAAGCAACTCGCAGCCGTTCTCCACGCCAATCGAACTCGCGTGAGAATTCCCGATTCAGAATGAGCGCATCGGTAGACATAAAACGGGGGACAGGCTCAAGTTATTGATTTTAATGAATTATTCATTTGAGGTCGCAAATTGCGACCTCAAGTTTGGTCTTGCGATTAATTAAAGGCCGCAATTTGCAACCTTTTGGGCCTTCAAACCTTCTCCCGCGCCCACTTCCTTTTCGCCACCTGCAACTTCTCATAGGCCGCCATCAGCTTCCCGTGCATGGTGAAGCCCTCCAATGCCAGTGAGGTGCGATGGAGCCCATGGAAGCGCTCTTCGCCCAGCACCAGCTTCTGCGCCTGGGAAACCATGTCCTCGCCGTACATGCGGCGGAACGCCGGCAAGAAGGCCTTCGTGTCGCGCTCCTCATCCAGCTCCAAGTGCAGGAGGGCATCCAGGCACAAGTACAACCGACGGCGGGCGTCGGTGAGGGGGGAGAAGTGGAGCACCCACTCGGTGTGGGTCTTGGCCATGGCGTGCTCGCCCGCGGCCAGGGCCAGCATGGTCTTGAACTCGCCGAAGCGCAGCTCGGCCCAGGCGGTGCCCGCGTCGGGGATCACCCCGATGGCGTGGGACACCAGCAGCATGTCGTCAAAGCCCTTGTCGTCGATCATGCGCAAGAGGTTCAGGCAGCCTTCGCGGGTGAGCCCGTGGGCGTTGAGGATGCCATCGCGCAGGTCCACCGCGGAGTTGTTGTTCTCCCATACTAGGTCGTCGGGCAGGTAGATCTCGGAGACGCCCGGCACGAGGATGCGGCAGCCGTACACACCCAGGTGCTCGTAGTCGGCGATGTACACGTCGTGGCCCAGCTCGTGGAACACGCCCAGGAGCGTGTTGAACTCCTCCTGGGTGGAAGCGCCCTTGAAGTTCCAGGCCACGAAGGGGAAGTCGGCCCCTTCCTTGAAGAAGTCCCAGCCCACCAGACCGTTGGAGTCGATGAAGTGGGCCTCCAGGTTGAGCTGGTCGCGCACGCCGTCCATGTCGAATGTGGGCGGGCTGAACACGTCGAGTTTGTCCAAAGAGCGGCCTTGCAGAAGTTCGGTCAGCGTGCGCTCCAGGGCAACCTCGAATTTCGGATGGGCGCCGTAGCTGCAGAAGGCGGAGCCGTCCTTGGGATTCAAGAGGGTGACGTTCATGACCGGGAATTTGCCACCCAGGGAGGCGTCCTTCACCAGGATGGGGTAGCCGTGGGACTCAAGCTCGCGGATCGCTTCCACGATGCGCGGGAACTTCTCCAGCTCCGCGCGGGGGACGTCGGGAAGCGTGATCCCCTCAGCGATGATGCGGTTTTTCACGTGGCGCTCGAAGATTTCGGACAACGCCTGGACCCGCGCCTCGGTGGGCGTATTGCCCGCGCTCATGCCGTTGGAGACGTAGAGGTTGCCCACGATGTTCATGGGGATCCACACGGTCTGTTGGTCGCGCTGACGGATGAAGGGGAGGGCGCACACGCCGCGGGCGCGGTGGCCGGAATTGGTGTCCACCAAATGCGCGCCGGTGAGCTGGTTGCCCGGGTCGTAGAACTTCCTCAGGCGATCATCCAGTAGGCCCTCGGGAAGTTTCTCCGGGTTAGCGGGAAACCACCTTTCCTGGGGGTAGTGCACGAACTCGCCCTCGGCGTGCTTTTTGCCAAGATAGAAGTCCGCAAAGAAATAGTTGCAGTTGAGGCGCTCAAAAAACTCGCCGATGGCGGAGGCCAGGCAGGCCTTTTCCGTGGCGCCTTTACCGTTGGTGAAGAGGTACGGACAGTCTCTGTCCCGCAGGTGGAGGGACCAAACGTGGGGCACGGGATTGAGCCATGAGGCCTCCTCGACGTTGAAGCCCACCTCCGCGAGCAAACCTTTCATGCGGGTGATGGAGTCTTCTAGGGCGGCGTCTTTACCGAGGATGTGGGTTTTCATTGGGGAATTCCTTGATGGGAGATGGCACGCTATATGCCATAGAGGACACATTGCGACAATGCTTAATGCTGCAATGTGTCACAATTGAATTCCTGTAGACGAGTATTTGGCCCATGCTATGATCCTGTCGGACCATTTCCCACGCCTGAAGGAGGGCGTATTGCATGAACAAGAAACTGTACGTAGGTAACCTCCCTTACTCCATGACCAATGAGGAGCTCAACAGGACCTTCTCCGTCGCCGGTCAAGTGCTCTCGGCGAAAGTGATCATGGACCAGGCAACCGGGCGCTCCAAAGGATTCGCTTTCGTGGAAATGGCCGATGAAGAAGCGGCCCAAAACGCCATCGCCCAATTGGATGGCAAAGACGTGGGTGGCCGCCCCCTGCGCGTGTCCGAGGCTAAACCCCAGACAGACCGTCCTCGCGGCGGCGGCTTTGGTGACCGTCCCCGTGGCGGCGGCTATGGTGACGATCGTGGCAACCGCGGCGGTGGTTTTGGCGGCGGTGACGACCGCGGCAACCGCGGCGGCTTCGGCGGCGGCGGCGACCGTTTCGGCGGTGGTGACTTCGGTGGCGGCGACTTCGGTGGCGGCGGCGGTGGTCGCGGTGGCCGTGATCGTGGTTTCAGCGGCGGCAACCGCCGTGACCGCAACAACTACGACGACTGAGCGTAGACGAAGAACAAAAAGGAAAGGCCCCGGAAGGGGCCTTTTTTATTGGGCGAGAATCTGGCTGGCCCGGGTCCGGTTAAGGGTGAGCCTGCGGCCTTGCCCGCTGAAGAGGCGGGGGAGAGTCAGTTCTACCGTGGTGAATCCCAGGTGGAGTCCATGCAGGAGGTCCTGGCGTTCTACGTCGAGCAGATCATCCAGCTCAACGATCTTCCACTTGATCATGGCCCGGTAGGGACGCATGAGGGAGAGTTCCAGCACCTCGTTCTTGAACTCCAGCAGTTGGAGGGCCACCGGCTTGTTCTGGCGGTTGGCCAACACTTGTTCTAAGAAGTGGTCGAGGCCGAGCTGGATTCCACGCTCCACCCCGCGATAGAACAGGCGGTGGTTGTCCACCTGGCTGCCGAAGCGGCAGTTCCCCACGTTGTGACGCATGTGGAGATCTGCCAGCTGCCGCAGGTGGCTAAAGAGTTGGTCGCGGTGGCGACGGAGAGTCTGAGTGCTAATTGCTTCATTATTTCTCATGTGGGAATCGTAAAACTTTTTGTAGTTTTCTACACTCATCACAAGTTAGACCGAATGCTCCTTGCGGGAATTTAAGGGGTTGGGTTAGACTCGGAGAAGCAACGTCCAACTTTTCACCCGGAGACCTCCTCCCATGGCCCACGCTCATGACCACGGTCACGCTCATAACCCCTTGATCGGCGGAGTGGATCCCCAGTTCGGTAAAGCATCACCGGGCAAGTTGGGTATGTGGATCTTCCTGGTGACCGACGCCATGTCATTCTCCGGCTTCCTGATCGCCTATGCGGTCTTGCGCTCCAAGCTGGATTGGCCCCATCCGGCTGACCACTTGGGTATCGGCCTCTCCGGCTTCGCCACCTTCTTGCTGATTTGCTCCTCCGTGTCCATGGTGCTCGCCATCGACGCCTGCAAACACAGAAACCGCCAGGGCATGCTCAACTGGCTGCTCTTCACCATCATCGGTGGCGCCACCTTCCTCGGCATCCAGGCCTACGAGTACACCCACCTGGTGCACCAGGGGATCACGCTCTCCTCCTTCTCCAAGGGCCCGAGCCTCTTCGGCTCCACATTTTACATGATCACCGGCTTCCACGGTCTCCACGTGCTCACCGGCGTGGTCTACCTGATCTGCGAGTACTTGAACGCCAAAAAAGGCGCCTACGACGACGGCAACATCAACCGCCTGGAGATCGTGGGCCTGTTCTGGCACTTCGTGGACCTGGTGTGGATCCTGGTCTTCACCTTCATCTACCTCCTGTGACCCGCGCCCGGGCCAGCCTCCTGCTACTCGGCGGCTGGCTCGTTCCCGCCATGGCTTTGGCGTGCCCATACTGCATGGGCAACGGACAAGAGGGACGCGACAGCAATACCACCCTGATCCTCAGCCTCTTCATCCTGGCTTGCTACGTGCCGTATTGGGTAATCTGGCGCCTCATCAAAAAAGGGCGCGGCCCCAACGTCCCCCAAGACGCCCCATGAACGTTTTTGACCTGCCCGCGGTGAACGCTTCCCTCAATGGGGCCGCCACCGCCTTGCTCGCCGCCGGTTGGGTGGCCATCAGGCGCGGACGGCGCGACCTTCACCGCAACCTCATGGTGGCGGCGACGCTGGTATCGGCGGTATTCCTGGCGTGCTACCTGGTTTACCACTACCACGCGGGTTCCCGGCCGTTCCCAGACTTGGGGTGGATCAAGACTCTGTATCTGGTGATCCTTGTCCCCCACATCATTCTGGCTGCTCTCATGGTGCCCATGATCCTCAAAACTTTCTGGCATGCCTTCCGCGCCGAGTGGGATGCCCACCGGAGTATCGCCCGTTGGACCTTCCCCGTGTGGATGTACGTTTCCGTCACGGGCGTGCTCATCTATTTCATGTTGTATGTCTGGTACGCCTCCTAAATCCAACTGGCTTCCCCGGTTGCTGACCATCGCCCTCATCGCCTTGGCGCTGGGGCAGCTGGCGTTGGGGGGATTGGTGCAGGCCCGGCCCGGAACCCTGGTATGCGACGACTGGCCCCTGTGTTACGGCAAGTTGTTGCCCGTGCCGGGAGAGCAGCTCTTCTATGAAATGGCCCATCGCTTGTTGGCCGGTTTATTGGGGGTGGGTTCCCTGGTGCTCGGTCTGGTCCTGCATGGGCGCGCGGTACTCTCGGGTCGCCACTGGATGCCACTGTTTTGGGTGGTCGTGCAGGCGGCCCTGGGGTGGGTCACGTTCAAGCACCGGCTTCCCACCCTGGTCACGCTGCTGCACCTGTTGCTGGTGCCGGTGTACCTGTGGTCGCTGCTGGATTTATCCCATCGTCTGCGACTGACCCCAGCGAGCGTCCCTTTTTCCCGGCACGCCAAAGACGTCCCGAACCTATTTCTGATCCTGTTCTTCTTCCAGCTTTTGTTGGGGGGGCTCATCCGCAAGACTGGGGGAAGTGGGCTTTCGCCCATGCCACCCGCGGTGGAGAAGCTGCACCTTTTGCATCGCACGCTCGGTGTGCTCGGCGTGCTCGGCCTAGGAGCCGCCTGGGGCTGGATGCTCAGGGTGGTCCCGCTTCGGCGCTGGTATTTCCCTTTGGTGCCGCTGGCCGCCCTTTTCCAACTGTTGGGCGGTTTCGCCCTGGCCCGCTGGATGCCGGGGCCCTGGGCCACCGTCACTCACTTGGGAGGCGCCGGGGTTCTTTTGTGCCTGCTGCTCGCCGCCCGTGAGGACGTACGCCGGAGCGAAGCCAACCCCGTGCCGGGATGGCTGGGGGACTTGCTTCTCCTGACCAAGGCCCGCTTGGGACTTCTCGTCATGGCGACGGTGTTGGTGGGAATGCTGATCGCGCCCTTCCAATTGACGTTTCTGGCGAGCCTCACCGTTTTCGTGGGCATCGCCTTCCAGGCCATGGGCGCCTGCGCGCTCAACTGCGTGATCGAGAAGGACGTCGACGCGCGCATGGAGCGCACCCGCGTACGGCCCCTGCCCGGTGGTCGCATGAGTGTTGGCACCGCTAACCTCATCGGGTGGGGTCTGGTGGGCGTAGGCACGCTGATGATCCTCGCCGCCAGCAATGGGCTCACGGCCGGCATCGGCGTGTTCACCGTGTTGGTGTATTTGTACGCCTATACCCCGCTAAAGCAGCGCTCGCCCTGGGCCTTGGTGGTGGGGGCAGTGCCCGGGGCCACGCCGCCGCTCATGGGGTGGACGGCCGTGACCGGGGAGGTGAGCGGGCCTGGATGGTATCTCTTCCTCTTCCTGTTCTTTTGGCAGCTGCCCCACTTCCTCGCCATCGCCGTGTACCACCAGAAGGACTACGCCGAGGCCCACATCGCCACCTTCTTCCGGGAGCGTGGGCCCGCTTTCATCAAGCGCTGGATCCTCGTGCTGTCCTTCGTGTTGGGGGCCTTGGGCTTTTTCCCCTATGACTGGCAAGGAAGCAACGCAGCCTATCATTTTGTCACACTGCTTCTGGGTGGGATTTTTTTTGGACTGGCCCTGCAGGGTTGGCTCATGAAGGACGAGGGAGAGGAGTTCAGGCGGTGGGCCCGACTCTACTTTCTCGGCACGCTTTTTTATTTGCCCCTACAGCTCACGGCCCTGCTCATCCTGCCCTGAGTAAGACTGCGGGAAAAGCGTGGCAATCTCGCGCGGCCGTTGATAAAATTCGACGAGTTAAGAACAACACTCTTTCCCGAGGAAGGCCGCGATGCCGCTGTTATCCGATATTGCCTGGGGACTCCTGCAGGTGTCCTCTGAAAGCATGAGCCTATGGGAGCGGATGATGCCCCCCGAGGACATCTCCAGCAACGGGCACCTGATCACCTGGCTGTTCAACTACACCACCTACGTGAACCTCTTCTGGTTTGCCCTGGTGTGCTTAGGCCTTTTCGGCTTCTCCTATCTGTACAGCGCCAAGCGCCACAAGAAGGCCTTCTACACTCACGGGACCGAGAAGAAACACTACCTGATCACCGCCGGGATCGGCGTGCTGGTGTTCGTCTCCGTCGACTTGGTGATCACCAAGGTTTCGGGCCGGGACATGAAAGAAACCTTCTGGAACTTCCCCGAGAATGATCCTGAAGTGGTGAAGGTGCAAGTCCTCGCCCAGCAGTGGGCCTGGAACATCCGCTACGCGGGAGCCGACGGCGAGTTCAACACCGGCGACGACGTGGTCACCCTGAACGACCTGCGCGTTCCGGTGGGCAAGAAGGTCATGCTTCAGATGACCTCCAAGGACGTGATCCACGCGTTCTACCTGCCCAACGCCCGCATCAAGGCGGACGTGATCCCCGGCCGCCTGGGCAAACTGTGGTTCGACACCAACAAGACCGGCACCTACGAGATCGCCTGCGCCGAGATGTGCGGCACGCACCACTACCTTATGCGCGCCCAGATGACCGTTTTGTCTCAAGAGGACTACGACCGCTGGAAGCAAGAGACCGAAGAGATCGCGATCGCGACCAATGACCAGGAAAACCTCGATCTCCGTTGGGGTTGGAAATGGGGGAGTAACTAATTATGGCCTTCGTCGAACAACACATCCATGACGCCCCGACCTCCTTCTGGTCCAAGTACGTCTTCTCCTTCGACCACAAGGTGATCGGGAAGCAGTTCCTCTGGTATGGCATCTTCTTCCTGATGGTGGGTGGCCTCATGGCCCTGCTCATCCGTTGGACCCTGGCCTACCCGGGCGTGCCTTTCCCCGTGATCGGCCACCTCTTGTTCCCGAACTCCGGCGGCGTGGTCCCACCGGATACTTACGCCATGCTCTTCACCATGCATGGCACGATCATGATCTTCTTCGCCATCACGCCGATCCTGATCGGCGCCTTCGGGAATTTTTGCATCCCGCTGATGATCGGTGCCCGGGACATGATCTTTCCCACGCTGAACATGCTTTCATTCTGGTTCTCGGTGGCTTCGGGCGTGTTGCTACTGGCCTCCCTCTGCCTGCCCTTGGGTGCGGCCGCCGGTGGTTGGACCTCGTATCCCACGCTCTCCACTAACCTGGGCTCCCCCGGCGCGGGACAGACCTTGTGGCTTCTCTCCTTGTTCCTCTTCGGGGTGAGCTCCACCATGGGTGCCGTGAACTACATCACCACCGTCATCACCCTGCGCGCCCCAGGCATGGACTACTTCAAAATGCCACTCACCATCTGGGGCATCTGGCTTACCGCCATCCTGAACGCCATCTTCGTGCCCGTGCTGGGCGCGGGACTCTTGCTCCTGACCTTTGACCGCGTCTTCGGCACCACCTTCTTTTTGGCGGGCGCCGCCGCCACCAGCGGCACAGGTGACCCTGTGTTGTTCCAGCACGTGTTCTGGATTTTCGGCCACCCCGAGGTTTACATCCTGATCCTGCCCGCCTGGGGGATCGTGTCCGACCTCCTGAGCTTCTTTGCGAGGAAGCCCGCCTTCGGCTACCAGACCACCGCGCTCTCCATGACCGCCATCACCGTGCTCTCCACCGTGGTGTACGGACACCACATGTACACCACCCAGATGAGCCCGTTGCTCACCCAGAGCTTCATGACCCTGACCATGCTCATCTCCATCCCGTCGGCGATTTTCTACGCCAACTGGCTGGGCACCCTCTGGCGCGGCTCCATCCGCTTCACCAGCCCTATGCTCTTCGCCCTGGGCGTGGTGTTCGTGTTCGGCCTGGGCGGTCTCACCGGTCTCTACCTTGCCTCGACCTCCATCGACTTGTACCTGCACGACACCTACTTCGTGGTGGGCCACTTCCACTACACCATGGCTGCGTCCGTGCTCCTGGGTGGCTTCGCCGGCACCTATTTCTGGTTCCCCAAGATGTTCGGTCGCATGCTGGATGAGAAACTCGCCAAATGGCACTTCTGGTGCACCATGATTCCGCTCAACGGAATCTTCACCGGCATGATGATGGTCGGTTACGGTGGCATGCACCGCCGCCTCTACAACCCCTTCATCTACGAGTTCACGCAGAAACTGATGCCCATCAACTCCTTCATCACCATGAGCGCCGTGGCGATGGGGGTGGCACAGTTCATCTTCCTCTATAACTTCTTTAAGACCGTGTTTGGTAAAAACGTCCCCGCCGCCCCGGCCAATCCCTGGGAAGTGGGCACGCTGGAGTGGGAGATCCCCTCACCGGCCCCCCACTACAACTTCAAGAGCATCCCCACCGTGAAGTGCGGGCCCCACGAGTTCGGGAACCCCAACCTCACCGGTGGGCGCGACTTCCAGTACCAAACCGAGGAATTGGTGAAGGCCTGAAATGGCGGCAATCGTGACCAACCCTAAGGATAGACGTTACCAGAGCGCCGTCGCGATGACGGTGGCACTGGTCTCATGGGGAATGCTGTTCGCGGCCCTCTTCCTGGGGTGGTTCCTGGTGCGCTTCAACGCTCCCACGTGGCCTCCGGTGGAGCTCGAGGGGTTGCCCCAGGCCCTGCCCTTGGGCAGCAGCTTGGTCATGGCCCTCTCTTCCTGGACTTTCCTGCGCCACGAGCGTGGACAGGGGAAAAACTGGCTCTACGCCACCATCGCCCTGGGCGCCGTTTTCTTGGGCATGCAGTGGGCCCTGTGGGGGCAGTTGCGTGCCATGGGCGTCCTGGTCCAGAACGGCATGGTCTCTTCCATGGTTTACGCTTTCACGTGGCTGCACGCCGGCCACATCGTGCTGGGCCTCATGGGCCTGGGTTGGCTTGCCCTGAGCGCGCCCTCCGCGATCAAGACGGAGAACGTGGGTAAGTTCTGGCACTTCCTCGGCGTGGTTTGGCTCCTCATGTATTTGATGCTTTTCGTGTTTTAGACGGAAAAGGAACGATATGAAACTGCTGCTCCCGCTCCTCCTCCTGACCCTCGCCGCCTGTGAGCGCACGCCGTTCAAGGAATCCCGCACCTTCGCGGGGGGCATCAAGGTGGACGCGGCCACGCTGAACCTGGGCTACACCACCTACATGGAGTACTGCGTGCAGTGCCACGGGGTGAAAGGCGACGGGCAAGGGGTTTCCTCCAAGGGCCTCATCCCGCCCCCGCGCAACCTGACCCAGGGCCTCTACAAATTCCCTAACGTGCCCTACGGAGAATTGCCCCACGACGAGGACTTCCACCGCATCATCCGGGGCGGTCTCAAGGGCACCGCCATGCTCCCTTGGGACATCTCGGATGAGCGCTTGCATGCGGTCACACAGTACATCAAGACTTTCGCCCCCGCGGTGTGGGAAGGGGCCGACAAAGCTTTAGGCACCAAAATCGAGGACGCCCCGGATCCCTACGGCGAGGCGAGCCGCGCCGAGGCCGTGGTTCGCGGGGCCAAGGTTTACCACATCGTCGCCCAGTGCACGACCTGCCACCGGGGCTATGCCACCAAGGAAGAGCTGAACGCTTGGAACAAGGAAATCAACGGTGCGGCGATGACGGACTTCGACGCCACCCTTTACCAGCTAAAGCCCCAGGACTCGGAGTACGCCTACAAAGTGCTGCCTCCTGATTTCACCCTGCACGAGCTCCGCACGGTCAACTCCCACCTCGACATCTACCAGCGCCTCCTCTACGGCGTGACCGGCTCCGGCATGCCTGGCTGGAAAGGCGTGGTGGAGGACAACGACCTGTGGGCATTGACTTACTATGTGGAGAGCCTGCGCGCACTTAAGAAAGATCCCGCCGCGCGCGCTGAACTCATGAACAAGCTGGGAGCGCAGTAAGAGCATGACCGCCGTTGTCCTCCATCCCCACATGCGCACCCAGGGAATTCCCGGGCTGCTCACCCGTTGGTGGGTGTGGGTACTGGTCATCGGGTTTTTCTTCGCTTTCCCCATCTGGAAGTCGCTTAACCGCACGCTTCCACCCGAGCTCCCCATCCTCTCGCATCTGCCTCAATGGCGCCTGACCGACGAGAACGGCCGCGCCTTCGGCTCCGAGGAGTTGAAGGGGAGGGTGTACCTGGCGAATTTCATCTTCTCCCGTTGCCCTACCGTCTGCCCCGAAATGCTGCGTAAGACGGAAAAGATCCAGAAACGCGTGCGCGGCACTGGCCAAAAGGTGGCCATCACCTCCTTCACCGTGGACCCCGAGCACGATCAACCTGCCACGCTGTTCAAGCTGGCCCGGGCCCACAAGGCCAATCCCCACATCTGGAACTTTCTCACCTCCAGCGACGCGGACGCCCTGATGGCCCTCTACCGCGATGGTTTTAAGGTGCCGGTGGCTCCCGGGGACGGCTTGATGGACATCGCCCACACCGAGAAGATCGTGTTGGTGGACCAGGTGGGCCGGGTGCGCGGGTACTACGACTATGACGACAAGAGCGTCGACCAGCTGATGATCGACGTGGGACTCCTCATCAACCGTCCCGTAACGAAGGAGTGAGCCGTGGGCCACCAAGAAACGCACGTTGAGCACAAGAGCCACAAGAAAGAGTACTTCCTGGTGTTCCTCGCCTTGGGCGTGCTGACGGTACTGGAAATTTGGGCCGCTGAGCTGCCCATGAGTAAGTTCAACAAAGGCGCCACCCTCACCGCCATGGCGGTGGTGAAGGCCGGCCTGGTGGGCTACTACTACATGCACCTGAAAGAAGAGACCAAGTGGCTGAAGTTCATCGCCCTCATCCCCCTCATGGCGGGCGTCTACGCCACCGTCTTGTGCCTTGAAGCCATCTTCAAGCCGGTCTGAGCCCGCCGCGGACTTCGCCGAGGAGCGCCGGCTCATCCACGAGCTGGCCAATCACCTCACCATCGCTCAGGGGGCGGTCCGCAGGGTTGTGAAGCTGTTGGAGTCCGGGGCTAAGCTTCCCGCGGAAGAGCGCACCCGCTTGGTGAAGGCCGACGATTATCTCAAGCAAAGCGCCGAGGCCTTGCGCGAGCTGCGAGCCTCCCTTCTCTCACGGCTGCCGGAGCCACCACCGTGAGCGCTCAGGTGGAGGAGCTCCTCAGGGCCGCCGGTTTGAAGGTCACGGACCAACGCCGCAAGATCTTGGCCCTGCTGCTGGATAACCATGGTCCCTTTACCGCCGAGGAGATGGCCCAGAAGCTCAAGGCGGAGAAGTTCGATCTCGCGACTCTGTACCGCAACATGACCGTGTTCGAAGAGGCCGGCCTGGTGCAGAAAGTGGTTTTCGGCGACGAGGCCCAGCGCTGGGAGTTGGCCCAATCCGGACACGGGCATCACCATGCTCACCACCATCACCATCTCATCTGCACCTCTTGCAAGCGCATCACCACGCTAGAGCTCTGTTTGCCTGACGCTACGCTTCGAAGCGTGGCCAACCTGGGTTACACTGCTCTGAAACATCATTTGGAGTTTTCGGGAGTCTGTCCCGATTGCCAAAAGCGTTCGTAAAGACGAGCTTTTGTTTCTCGACAATCCCCATGTGGTGCGGTCAACTTTTCGTATGAAAAAACTGCATTTCCCCCTCTTCCTGTTGCCCACAATTTTCCTCTTCATCCTGTTCTTGCTGGCATCGGCCCAGGCCGAGACCCAGGGAGATTTCTGTCAGGCCCGAGGCGCTCGCGAGTTTGGTCAACAGCACCTGCGCGGTTACGGCAACCTCCTGGCCTTCCGCAACCAAGGTGGCATCGGCGGAGGGGGCGTGTGTTGGTGGCACAGCCGCTTCACCCGCAACGCGGCTTTTTTGGCGCGCTTCCGGCCCACTGAGACCCGGCCGGACGCCGCCGGTGCTCGCCGGATCATCCGCGCCATCCGCGCGGGCCAGGGCATCGTAAACGTCCCTGGCTACACCAACCTGCACGACTTCTCCCGCGACTTCGAGTCCGAAATCCAGGGCACCCTGAACCATTGGCAGCGCTCGGAAGGAGTAGGGGGGGCCTGGATCCGCGGTCTGAGGGGCGCCAGTAACGTGACGGCCTCCTCCATGGAACGCGCCATGCACGCTCTCTATGACCTGGTGGAGGTGCAGAAGCAAGTGGTCTACCAGAAGCTGCAGATGCCCGGCATCGTCGCCCACGCTTGGTTGGTGATCGGCATGCGTCCCACTTCCAACGGCTACTCCCTCACGGTCATCGACTCCAACTACTTTGGGCCCACCACCCACACCTACCGCAAGGGGATGACCAACATGCCCTACGGAGGTGGCAACCATTTCGTGCCCTACACCGAATACCAGGCCGAAGGGCAACGCCTGCGCGACATCGTGTCCCGCCATTGTCAGGGCGTCCGGAACGCCATCGCCTCAAACTGACGTCTGCCTAGGTTTCGTCCTGATTTCCGTCATTGTCTCCGCGGGGACGTAAGGCCAGCATATGGCTTTACGCTCTAAACCGGAGGTTCCCGTGTCACGTCTTGCCGTCGTCTGCCTACTGGCCTGCTTCACCCTCGCTTCCTGCGCCCACCGCCATTGCGGCGAGGAGTCCTGCGCTCCCACCAAAGTCACCGCGGCCAAGCCCGAGTTCGATGGCTACTGCGCTTACGCCGTCTGCACCAAGAAGAAACTGGTGAAAGGCAAGGCCGACTACCAGGCCACGTATCAGGACAAGGTCTACCACTTCTCCTCAGCGCGGGCGCGGGACAACTTCGTTCGCAACATCGACAAGAACGCCATGGACGCCCAAATGCATTGGCAGTCCATGATGCCGGGGGCGCGACGCTAAGACGGAAAAAAAAGGCCCGCTTGCGCGGGCCTTTTTTATCGGGAAAGCTTACTTCACTTTCCAGTAGTACTCGGTCACGAGGCGCTTTTCGAACTCGAAGGGGATGTCGTCGGGCAGGGGCTTGGCGACCATCTTACCTTTCTCTTTTTCGCCGGACTTCTCGACCAAAAGGCAGGCAGGCACAGCAGAGATGCGGGGGCGGGCCTTGGCCTGCAGGTAGTTACCGGAGCGGGCGCCCTTGTCGGAGATCTCGATGACGTCGCCGGGGTTCACTTCGAAGCCGGGGACGTTCACTTTCTTGCCGTTCACGCTGATGTGGCCGTGGGAGACCATTTGGCGGGCAGCGATGGTAGAGGGGGCCCAGTTGAGGCGGAAGACCACGTTATCGAGGCGTGACTCCAGGTGGATGATCAGCACGTCAACCCAGGCTTGGCCCTTGGCGCGCTTGGCCTTCTTCACGTAGTTCACCAGTTGCTTCTCGCGCACGCCGTAGTTGAAGACGACTTTTTGCTTCTCCATCAAGCGGACGGTGAAGTCGGAGAGTTTCTTGCGGGCCATGCCGTGTTGGCCGGGGCCGTAGGGACGGCGCTCGAGGGCCCCGCCTTTGCCCAAACCGGGAAGCTCGACGCCCAGGCGGCGTTGAACCTTGAACCGTGAACGGCCCATCGTAATCTTTGCCATATCGTTGCTCCTAAAATGCGTTTGGAATGAATGCGAGGGAATCAGCACACCCAGAAAGGGGTGCGGGGTCCGTTGAATTCAAGCGCAAGCGCTCATGGTGACAGGAAACGTTTATAAATGAATCGCTCTCCGGGAGCCTGTCTCCTCACACGGAAAGCCTTGTATTTTTAGGACGGGCGGGGGTGTTTGTCCACCGCGTTTTAGCGATTGGACTTGAGGCGGCGCATCAGGTTCGCCATTTCCACGGCCGCGAGACTGGCTTCCCAGCCCTTGTTGCCCGCTTTGGTCCCGGCGCGCTCGATGGCCTGCTCGATGGTGTCGGTGGTCAGGACCCCGAAAATGACGGGGATGCCGTACTTGAGGGAAGCCTGGGAGACGCCTTTGGCGGCTTCGTTGCAGACCAGGTCGTAGTGGGAGGTGGCGCCGCGGATGACCGCGCCCAGGCACACCACGGCGTCGAATTTGCCGGACTCGGCCAGGGTCTGGGCAGCCAGGGGGATCTCGAAGGCGCCGGGGACCCATACTTCGGTGATGTCGGAGGGCTTGGCGTCGTGGCGAGTGAGGCAGTCCACGGCGCCGTCGCGTAGTTTGCTGGTGATGAAGTCGTTGAAGCGGGCGGTGACGAGGGCGACCTTGAGGCCGTTGGCGTTGAGGGTGCCTTCGATTTTGTTGGTCATGGGGGTGCTCACTGATTCAGGAGGTGGTGGCCGAGCCAGTGGCCCAGCTTGGTTTTCTTGGTCTGGAGATAAAAGGTGTTCCTGGCGTGGGGGGCGGACTCGAGGGGTTCGCGCTCGAGGTTGGCATGGCCGAGGCGTGCCAGCGCCGCCAGCTTGTCCGGGTTGTTGGTCAGCAGGCGCCCCCGGGCGACGCCGAAGTGGCGGAGCATTTGGGCCGCCATGGCGTAGTCGCGGGCGTCGGCGGGAAGGCCTAATTTCAAGTTGGCTTCGACGGTGTCGAGGCCTTTATCCTGGAGCTGGTAGGCGCGTACCTTGTTCATGAGTCCGATGCCCCGCCCTTCCTGGCGCAGATACAGGATTACTCCGGAACCTTCTTTTTCCATCAGCTCCATGGAGCGTGCCAGCTGGTCGCCGCAATCACAGCGTCCGGATCCCAGGATGTCGCCAGTAAAGCACTCAGAGTGCACGCGCACCAGCGGGTTGCCGGAGGCCAGCAGTCCGGGATCGCCCTTCACCAGGGCGATATGCTCTTGGGCGAGGGCGCTCGAGCGGAAAACGTGGAGAGTGAATTCGCCGTGTTTGGTGGGAAGGGGGGTGGCCTCGTGCTCGTCCAGCAGGTACTCGTGGGTTTTGCGCCAGCGGATGAGATCCTCGATGGAGACGAGCTTGAGCCCATGTTGATCGGCGATAGCTTCGAGGTCTTCACGGCGCGCCATGCTGCCATCGGGATTCATGATTTCGCAGATCACTCCTACGGGGGCGAAGCCTGCCAGGCGGGCCATGTCCACCGCTGCTTCGGTGTGCCCGGGACGTTCGAGCACGCCACCTGGACGCGCAATGAGCGGAAAGATGTGGCCGGGACGGGTGAAGTCCTGGGCGCGTACACCTGGTGTCGTTAGGAGCTTCAGCGTATGGGCGCGATCGCTGGCGGAGATGCCAGTGGTCACGCGGTCAGTGGCGTCGATGGTGACGGTGAAGGCGGTACCCAGGGGAGCGGTGTTGTTGCCCACCTGCAGGGGCAGCTCCAAATGCAAAGCGAGGTCCCGGTTGATGGGGGCGCAGATCATGCCGCGGCCATGGGTGGCCATGAAGTTCACCGCTTCGGGGGTGATGCTTTCGGCGGCCATGATGAAGTCGCCTTCGTTTTCCCGGTCCTCATCGTCCACCACGATGACCATGCGGCCAAGCCGCAGGTCTTCGAGGGCAGCTTCGATGGTGTCCAGGGGGCGCATCAGTCGGTCCGTTTGGCGGGGAAGAAATTCTCCGCCCATTCCTTGGTTCGGGAACCATCCGCGCGAAGCAGGAAGTTCTCGATATATTTGGCGATCATATCTACCTCAAGATTGACCCGATCACCAATTTTTTTGCTGCCGAGCGTGGTCTTCTGCAAGGTATGGGGAATGATGGCGAGGGTGAGTTCAGTTTCAAACAGTCCCGCAATGGTGAGACTGATGCCGTCCACCGCGATGGAGCCTTCGGAAATCATGTATTTGCGTAGTTCCAGGGGGAAGCTAAGCCGGAATTCCCAGGTCTTTCCGTGCTGGGTGATGGCCTTAATCGTTCCCATGCCATTCACATGGCCCTGGACCATGTGGCCCCCTAAGCGGTCTTGAGGACGCAGAGAGAGTTCCAGGTTCACAGGATCGCCGGTTTTCAGGTCGCCCAGGGCCGATTTCTCCAAGGTGGTGGGGACCGCCTGGCAGCGGAAGCCTTCTTTGGTCACATGGGTGGCGGTGAGGCAGACGCCGTTGGTGGCCACGGAGTCGTCAACTTTGATGTCGGCAGCGAGTGAGGTCTTGATAAAAAACTCGCGCCCCTCGCGGTTGGGCGTGAGGGACTGGATGGTGCCGACGTCTTGGATGAGCCCAGTGAACATGCGCGGGAGCTTATCAGGGGGAGGTCCGTCCTTCCAGGGCCCAGGTCGGCCAATAACGTCGGGGGTCTTCTTCGTCTTTCCAATAATCCACGGCTTTCCCATCCTGCATGACCACTCGTTTGCCATCGCGGACCAGGGTTTTGCGAGAATCGGGATAGTGGCAAGTTTCACCGGGGAATTTCGACGACAGGGCGAGAAAGCGGAACGGTCGATTGGTGTGGTTGTACATGTGGTGCACGCTCTCGGGACCGGTGCCATGAAAGACCAGGTCCCCCGGCCTCAGTCGGAAAAACTCGCCGCTCTTGCGGAGCATGGCCTCGCCTTCGATGACCACACAGATTTCTTCCTCGCCGGTGTGCCAATGATAGGGCGAAGAAAAGGTCCCTGGGTCTAGGACTTCCAAATGGAAGCCCATCGTCTGGGCACTCCAGGTTTGGGCGAGCTCCAGCACAGCCCCCTTAAAGAGCGGGCCATAGTCTTCCACACGGTCGGGGATGGCGTCTTTGAGGTTGATCAGGCCCAT
Organism: uncultured Bacteriovoracaceae bacterium; assembly: GCA_964399165.1. Classification (GTDB taxonomy): domain Bacteria; phylum Bdellovibrionota; class Bacteriovoracia; order Bacteriovoracales; family Bacteriovoracaceae; genus UBA6144. Next base: position 134,703 of record CAYNPO010000001.1, read on the forward strand.
GCGCAGTGTGGGTGGGTTCCGAAGAGCAGGTTTTGCATAGGAGGGAGAGTAAAGGGGACATGCGCCCTTTTCAAGTGGGCCAAGTGCATTTGCCGCTGATCCGCCAGTCGGCGCCCAGGGTGGCCGTCTCCGTTTGGATGAGATGCGGGAGCCGTGACAAGGGGGGGGCGGCATGGGTGAACAGCGGCCGGCCTTCGCCCATGATCTTGGGGGCGAAGTACAACGTCATCCGGTGCGCCTGCTGGACGGCGAGGAAAAGGGAATGGATGTGCGAGCCACCCTCCACCCACAGGGAGTGGATGCCGAAGGCCGCGAGCTGGGCGTAGAACTCCGGAAACGGCAGGGGATCGAGACACGGGAGACGGATGACTTGCTGGGGGGGCAGCACGTCCACCTGGACGTCCGTCCCGGTCACGACCAGCGTGCGATGGCGGAACTCGTCGGTGAAAACCTGGCTCGTGGCGGGCAGCTTGCCCGAGCGGGTGAGGATGAGTCGGTAAGGCTGCTTGGCAATTTTGACACCCGGCAGGCGTACTGTCAGCGCGGGATCGTCCTGGCGCACGGTTTCCCCGCCGACCAAAATAGCGTCGTGGAGCAGGCGCTGGCGGTGCACGTCCAAGCGCGCCTCTTCGCCGGTGATCCATTTCGACGTACCGTCGGGCAGGGCCGATTTGCCGTCGAGGGTAGCGGCGGCTTTCACATGGACGTAGGTGGTCCCTTGGCGCATGCGGTGGAAGAAGGCTTCGTTCAAGCGCTCGCCTTCGGCCTCGAGCGCGCCCACGGTGACGTTGATGCCGGCGGCCCGCAGCTGCTCCACGCCCTTTCCGGCGACGGCGGGGTTTGGGTCAAGGTTGCTGATCACCACTTGTGCGACTTTTTTGAAGACGAGCAAGGGGGCACAGGGAGGCGTAAGCTTTTTGGTGTGGCAGCACGGCTCCAGGTTCACATAAAGCGTGGCGCCCGCAGGGTCTTCGGTGCAGGAGTCGAAGCAAGCGGGCTCGGCGTGGGGACCACCGTGCTTGGCATGGAAACCCTCGCCGATGATGCGCCCGTCTTTGACCAATACCGCGCCCACCATGGGATTCGGGGAGACCATTCCCGCTCCTTGCAGCGCCAGCTGGAAACATCGGCGCATGTAGGCTTCATGCATGGGGCAGGTCCAGGTAGATCGGGGTGGTTTTGCCCTGGTGGAAAACTTTGTTGTAGAGGCCGAGGTCGTAGTCGGGCGCGACCCCCAGCCACTCGCGGATTTGAGACTCCTCCGTCTTGAGGGTCATCCAGCGGAAGACCGCTGCCTGGCGGACACTGCGCGGGGTGATGTCGAGCTTAAGACTGCGGCGAAGTTCCTCGAAGACGAGCTCGCTTCCCCGGGGGGAGAGGGAGCCGGAAAGGATGCGATGGGGATTGGCGTTGAAGAGGGCGAAGCGGGGAGACGCCTGGTGGGGCCAGCTGGCTTCCAGCTCGGCCATGTAGGACTGGAAGAATTTTTTGAGGCCCGCGCCAACGGGGATGGAGTAGGGATCGCGCTTAGGCGGGCGCACGAGCACGCGCATGCCCTCTTTCTTGTCGGGAATCAGGTCTTGGAGCTCCAGCCGGGCCAGATCGGAAACCTTGAGGCCCGCTTCATACACCAGCCACAGGATGAGTTGGTTGCGTTTGGCGAGGAGGCCTTCGAGCCCGGGCAGGGCCTTGCCCCGCTCGCCCAGCCAGTTGTGAACGCGCACCAGTTCCTTAAACGGCGGGGGCGAGGGTAGGTCCAGGACCTTCGGCGCCGCTTGGATCTGCTTGATAGGGTTGGTGGGAAAACCGTGCTCGCGCACCAGGAAGTCGAAGTACATGCGCAGGGTCTGCACCCGGCGGCGGATGGAGTTGGGAGAACCATAGGTCTTTTCCAAGTGGCCCGCGTACTCCTGCACCTGGGCGCTGGGCAGATTCTTGAGCACGAGGGGACGTTGGCGCTCGGTCAGGAATTTGTTGAAGGCGTGAAGGTCGGCCCGGTAATTCTTGACCGTGTTATCGCTCTTTCCCTGTTGCTCCAGGGTACGGATGAATTGCAGTTGGGTTTTGAGCAGGTCGACAGTGGCCATGTTCCCCACTATGCCCGGAAAACCCAGGAGTTGCCACTGCGGGGGAGTTTGGCTTGCTGCTTCATAACGCTCATGCTAAGTAGGGGGCTCTTTTATGGACCATGTCCCGGACTTCTCACGGGACCAGACGACCTAGGGACCATCATGTTGAGGGCAGAGAAGCTCAACGCTTTGACGCATATTCTGGGCTACGCGTTCCAGGACCAGCAGCTGCTGGCCGCGGCGCTCACCCATCGCTCGTTTCACCACGAGAACCCGGGCACGCCTGGGCCCAACGAGCGCCTGGAGTTTCTGGGCGACGCCGTCTTGCAGCTGATGATCACCACCGCGCTCTACACCCGCCACCCGCAGCTGGCCGAGGGCCAGCTTTCCAAGCTGCGGGGACACGCTGTGAGCGAGCCCACGCTGAGCGCGCTGGCGCGGAAAATGGGACTGCAGGACCACCTGCTCTTGGGCAAGGGCGAGGCCCGTGGCGCGGACGCCCGCGATTCCGTCTTGGCCGACGCCCTGGAGGCCGTGCTCGGCGCGATCTACCTGGACGGTGGCCCCGGTGCGGCCCAGGCGGCCTGGCAGCGTTGGGAGTCGGCCCTGGGCGTGGACCTCTTGGATCCCCGCCACCTGGAGGACTTCGACGCCAAGTCGCGCCTTCAAGAGTTTTGTTTGAAGACCTGGCAGGAGCTGCCCAGCTATGAGGCCCAGGAAGTGCGCGAGGGCGGCCGTCCCGCCCTGTTCCGGGTGAGCCTGCGCGTGCATGGCCGGCCCCTCCTCTCGACTGAAAACCCCTCCAAGCGCAAGGCCGAGCTATGGCTCGCCCGCGCTTGTTTAGACCAACACCTGCACCTGACGGCGCAAGGAGCTTAAGCATGTTGCTCGAAGACCAACACCCGCACAACAAACACATCATGATCGCCGTGCTCGGCCGTCCCAACGCGGGCAAGTCGACGCTGGTGAACCACCTGATCGGGTTTGACCTGAGCATCGTCAGCGCGCGCCCTCAGACGACCCGCAACCAGTTCCACTGCAACTTCACCATCGACCGCACCGAAGTAGTGCTCGTCGACACCCCGGGGGTGCACAAGGTGAACCAGGAACTCAACAAGCGCATGAATCACCAGGCGGAGATGGGGGCGGAGGGGACCGACCTGAACTTCCTCTTGCTGGACGCCACCGACCACCCCGAGCGCGACTTCCAGGAATTCCTCTCCAGCATCGAATGGCAGCTGGGCCGCACCTGGGTGCTATTCACCAAGACCGACCTGGCCCAGACCACCATGGACGGCTACAAGTCGCTCTTCACCCGCTTGCAGAACCAGTGCCCGCAGCTGGAGCGCTTCTTCGCCATCAGCGCCAAGGACGGCACCAACATCCACGAACTCACCGGCGCCATCGTGGACGCCGCGACCCCGGGCCCGCATTTCTACCCCGATGGCGCGGTCTCCAACAAGAACGAGCGCTTCTTCGTCACCGAGTACATCCGCGAGCAGGCCTTCCGACTCCTGAAGGAAGAGCTGCCCTATGAGCTCGCGGTGGTGGTGGATGAGTACAAGGACCCCCCCAAGCGCCCGGAGAACGAGGCCCAGGCCGCCGCGCACATTTCCGCCTCCATCCTGGTCAACCGCCCCTCCCAGCGCGCCATCGTGGTGGGCCGCGGCGGCACCGTGATCAAAGAGATTGGCACCACCGCCCGCAAAAAGATCGAGGCGATGGTGGGCACCAAGGTCCACCTGAACCTGCACGTGAAGGTGTCTCCCAACTGGTTCAGCAACAACTGGGTGCTGGACGAGCTGGGCCTGCCCCGCTCCCAGACTCAGGCCAGGGTATGGAGGAAAAAATGAGCCGCCGCTCCGCCATCGTCTCCATCATCGGCCGCCCCAACGTGGGCAAGTCCACTCTGTTCAACCGGCTGATGCGCCACTCGGCGCTGGCCATGACCCACGACCAGCCCGGCGTCACCCGCGACCGCCACTACGGCATCTTGTCCCTTGAGGAAGGGGACGGAGGCGAGCGCGAGCTGGTGCTGGTGGACACCGGGGGGTTCTATCCCGAAAAAATCGACATAGATCCCAAGAAGAAGAACAACGTGGACCCGTTCTTCAACATCATGGCCGACCACGCCCGGCTGGCCATCCGCGAGAGCGACCTGGTGCTGTTCGTGGTGGACGCACGGGAAGGGCTCAATCCCTTCGACGAAGGCATCTTCCAGTTCATCCGCGCCGAGAAGAAACCGGTCTGGCTGGTGGTCAACAAGTTCGACACGGACAAGCAATCAGGCGACGAAGTGGACTTCTTCCGCTTAGGCATCGACGCCGAGGACATGCTGTTGGTATCCGCCGAGCACGCCCGCGGCCTCAATGACCTGCGCACCCGCTTGTGGAACTTCGCCACCGCTTTCGAGAAGGCGGAGGTCGAGCCGGAAGGCGATTTGCAGAAAGGCGTGAAGCCTGCCTACGACGTGGTCGCCTCGGTCGCCATCGTGGGTGCGCCCAACGCGGGCAAGTCCACCCTCTTGAACGCCTTAGTGGGCGCCCAGCGTGCTTTGGTGAGCGAAATCGCCGGCACCACCGTGGACCCCATCGAGGGCTACATCGACTTGATGTTCTCCCACGAGGCCCACATCCTCTCGCCCCAGGCGAACCCCTTCAGGAAAGACGATGCCTCCCTCTACGCCGAGATGAAAGAGATGGCGGGAAAGGGGATGGATTTGGATACCGAGGACGAGGCGCTGGACGACGCCATCCTGCTGGAGTACGGGCAGATGGCGCCGGAGTTGCGCCTCACCGACGACGACGAGCCTGAAGCAGCGGCCCCGCTGGAGGAGCCGGAAGCGGCTTCGTTTGAACCCCAGGTGGCCGATTTCGATATGAAGGACTACTTCGGCGAGGAGGCCATCGAAGCCGCCATCGCCCAGGCGGAGACATCCGCTGCGGAAGATTTGGAGATGGCCTCCGCCCGCCAAGGCGAGACCGCCGGTTTCCGCTCCATCAAGCTGGTGGACACCGCGGGCATTCGCCGTGCCAAGAAAGTGGAAGGCTTCATCGAGGAGCAGTCCGTCTACCGCAGCCTGCGCGCCATCACCGGCAGCGACGTGGTGGTCTTCATGGTGGACGCCACCCTGGGCATCACCCACCAGGACCGGCGCCTCCTGGACATCGCGCTCGAGAAGGGCAAGTCGCTCATCATCTGCCTGAACAAAGTGGACCTCCTGCGCCCGATCTTCGCCGATCCCAAGAAGAAGAAGGAATGGTTGGCCGATCTCAAGTGGAAGATTCCCTGGCTGGGCTTCTGCCAGCTCATCACCATTTCCGCCAAGCAGAACCGCAACCTGGGGCAGCTCAAAGGGGCGATTCGGCAAACCATCCTCGTGAGGAGTCGCAAGATCCCCACCGGCCAACTCAACAAGAGCGTGACCGGTTTGGTAGAGCGCAACCCGGTGACGCTCCGGCACGCAGGTGGCTCGCGCTTCCGCGTGAAGTACGCTTCCATGATTAAGTCCGCGCCTCCGACCTTCCTGCTGTTCACCAACAAGAGCCAGGGCATCCCGGAGAACTACCGGCGCTACCTGGTGAACGGCCTGAGGCAGGATTTCCACCTGGCGAACACGCCGGTTCACTTGATCTTCCGCACCTCCAGCGATTTGGAGCGGCGGATGAAGAAGGTGGAGGCGGGGAAGCGGGCTACCAAGTGAAGTTGTAAGTCATCATCAGGGAGAGCACGTCACCCGTGAGGTTGTCGTAACCGTAGGTGCTGTCAGGATTGCGGGGGTCCTGCTCGTAATCTCGGGTGAAGCGGTCGAAGAAGGCCACCTTGTGGTAAAGGAATTCCACGCTGATGTAGCTGACTTTGAGTTCCACCGGGAACTCCAGGCCAAATCCGCCCCCGAAGCCGATGCCCCCGCCTTTTTGGGTACCCAATGTCTCGTCATCGATAAACTTGTTGCTCTGGTACCAGTACTCGATGCGCCCAATGAAGTGCGGATTGGAGTAGGTGACCGCGGTGCCTAAATCGGTGGTGTCGATGTAATAGCGCGCTCCCACAAATGGCCGGAACATGCTGGTTTCGATGGCCCCTGGCGCCTTGCTGTCGAAGGTGAGCGTTTCCGTGTCGATGAACATGGTGTGCTTGGAGTACTCCACGCCCAGGGTCAGGGCCGCCCGGAAATTCATGAAGAAGGCCACGGAGAGGTGGAAGGTTGGGTGGTTGTCGGTGTAGGCCTTGCCGCGGTTGCCGGTGAAGGTGGTGAGGCCCAGACCCACGTTGGCCTGGAAGAAGCGCCCATAGCGGTAGAAACGCTCGTCCTCCAGCACCTGGCTGGCCTCTAAGTCCTCGTTGAAGTCGTTGAAGATGTCGCCCTCGATCGCCAGGTCATCATCCATCATGTCGTCGGGGGAGGCGTCGGCCTGCCCCAGGGCATGGCCAGGGAGCAGCATGAGGGCAAGGAAGAAGGGCGCCAGCCGCGATCGCTTCACAGGTAGAAATGCACGGCGGATTTGAGGAAGTTGTTCCCGAGGGTCTCGAAGCGGCGCCCCTCGGGGCCTTTGTTCATGGAGACGCCGAACTCGAAGCTGAAGCCGATGCTCTCGACCCCCTCCAGGTGGAACTCGGTACCGAAGGTGCCGTCGAATTGGTAACCGGATTTGGCTTTTTCGTCTTCCTCGTAGGAAAGGGAAGCCAGCGTGCCTGCCATGTAGAAGTTGAGCAGGGTTTCCTCGAAGATGACGCGGTAGATGCGAAGCCCCGCGCCGTAGAGGGTGGTGTCCTCATCGGAGCGGAAAGCCAAAAGGCCGCCCAGGGCGTAGTAGCGGTTCTGCTGGACCTTGAGGGAGAGAGCGGGGAGGTCGTTGACCAGCTGGTTGGAGAGCCCCACACCCAGGCGTCCGGTTTTGTTCATCGCCCAGGCGGGAGCAGCCAGGGCCAGGGCGAAGACCAGCGCGAGAACTTTGTGTGTCATGGGAAAAGGCTACGGAATCTTTTGATCTTTGACAACGATTCCTGGGTCGCCCTAAACTTCCAGCACCCCCTTCAAGGATGAGCCATGGCCGACACCGCGACCCCTCCCACCAGCGCTGAGCTGCAAGCCTCCCTCGACCGCACCGACCTGGGCCACTGGCTCTACGTCAACCGGACCCCGTTCTTAGCGTCCGCCCTGGTGGTTTTTGTCGCCACGTCAGGCTGGCTGTGGTGGAAGCAGCACCAAAAGAATGTGCTGTTGGAAGGATCCGCCGCGATCCACCGCTTCGAAGGCGCCGTGCTGACGCCTTTCCGCGAAGGCAAACTGCCCGCCGACCAAATGGTGGCCAAGTTCAATGCACTAGACGCTAAAGCCAAGTCCACCGTGGCCGTCATTCCCGTGGCCCTGGAGTCCGCGCGCTTACTGGAAGAGAAGGGCCAGAAGGCTGAGGCCCTTGCCCTCTTGAAGCAAGTGGCTGACGCCATTCCTCCCAAGTCTTCCGGCTATCTCTTCATCGCCTTCAACTACGCCGCCGCCGCAGAGGACGCGGGCCAGATCGACGAGGCCATCCGCGTGCTGGAAGCCTACGAAAAGGCCGGGCATAAGGTGTTCGCCGTGAAGGCCAGCCTGGACCTGGGTCGCCTCTACCTTGCTAAGGGCCGCCAGGACGACGCCAAGAAGCGCTTCGAGGCCATCGTGAAGGACCACCCCAACGACGAGTTGGCGAAGATCGCCCGCCTGTACCAACAGCGGCTGGCCAGCGCCCCGTGATGCGGGGACTTCTTTCTCTTCTTCTTCTGGTCTTCTTCGCCAGCGGTTGCGCCCAAACGCAACGCTTGAGCGTCAAGGCACCTCCTAAGAATACGCCCTTCTTCCAAGTGGGCTGGGCCAAAAACCTGGATCCCGCTTATAGCTCGGGCAATCTTTCCATGACCGTGGGGGGTGTTGCCAGCGGGCCCGGTGTCCTCTACGTAGGCGGCTTGGACGGGATCTTCCGTGCCCTGGACGTGGAGAACGGACGTGAGCTTTGGAAGGCGCAAGAGAGTCGCCCCATCGCCGCCCCGGCCTTGGTCACGGATACCACCGTGGTCTACGGCACCCAAGGCGGACGCCTGGTATCCCGTCATCCCGTTTCCGGCGATTTGGTTTACGCCATTGACTTGGGCGGTGCCATCGAGTCTGCCCCCGTGCTCCATGATGGCCGCCTGCTGGTTTACTTGCGGGGCCACCAAATCGTGTGTCTAGACGCCCAAACCGGAAAGATCATCTGGAACTACCGCCGGGCGGTCCCCGTGACGGTGACGCTGCAGAGGACCACACGGCCCCTCGTGGTGGGGAACTCTGTCATTGTGGGATTCGCTGACGGGTACGCCGGCGCGCTGTCTCTCCAGGAAGGTCTCCTGCAGTGGGAGCAAAAGCTGGTGGACACCCAGAAGTTCGTGGACGTGGACTTGAATCCGCTCCTCGTCGGGGGGTTGGTCATCACGGGATCGCCCTCGGGCGAACTCAAGGCCTTGGCTCCGCAAGACGGGGCCGTGCGACGGCATTATGGGGAATCGTCGCTCTCGCATCCTTTGCTGCGCGGGGAGAACCTGGTGCTGGGGAATGCGGACGGTGAAGTGGTGTACCTTTCCCTGGAGGGCAAGGTCCTCAAGCGCGCGAAGGTTTCCAAGCAACCCATCAACCAGGTGCTCTGGTGGAAGGATCACTTGGTGGTCATGGCCTTCGGCGGGCGAATCGCCGCCATCGACCCCCTCAGTTTTCGGGAAGTGGGGCACTTCTCCCTGGGCCATGACCAGTCGGCCGTGTTCGGAGAAGCCGCCTTGGGCGAGGAAGGGCTGGGGGTGCTGAGCTCGCGTAACCGGTTGTTTTTCTTCAAGTAATTCTTCCACCCCCTAACAAATCATTTCATTTTTTTAATGGACTTAACCAAGTGCGACGGAAAAGGTAGCTTCGAGCCAACCACCGCCTTTTTCGCAATGGGGAACTCCATGAAAAAACTCCTTTCCCTCCCACTGGCCCTCCTCCCTTTCATGGCCATCGCTGCTCCCATTGAGGAAGAACTTTTCGTGCTGGGTTCCCACCCGGAACTGGTGCGGGAGCTGGCCCGCCACCCTGACCTCTCCGTGGACCACGTCCACGAAGAAGGCTTCGAAGTCTATGGCCCCCGGGGCCTCTCCGAGCTCTTGGAAGAGCGGGGCGTGAGTTTTTTCGACATGGCCCAGACCCGTTCCAAAGACGATAATACCGATTACCCCGCCTTCGAGCAGGTCCGCGCCAAGCTGCAGGATCTGGCCGCACGCTTCCCCTCCATCGCGCGCTTGGAGACCATCGGCCGCAGCGTCCAGGGTCGCGAGCTGTTGGTGCTGAAGATCTCCGACAACGTCGGCCGCGACGAGGTGGAGCCCGAGTTCAAGTACATCTCCAGCATGCACGGGGACGAGATCACTGGACGCGAGCTGACCCTGCGTCTGGCCGAGGAAATGCTCTCCTCCTATGGCCGAGACCGTCAGATCACCGACCTCATCGACAACACCGAAATCTACATCATGCCCTCCATGAACCCGGACGGCTCCACCGCCCGCCGCCGCGCCAACGCCAACGGCTACGACCTCAACCGCAACTTCCCCGAGTTCGTACGCCGGGACCCCAATACTCCCGCCGGCCGCCAGGTGGAAGTCCAGGCCATCATGGCCTTCCAGGCATCGCGCAACTTCAGCCTCTCGGCCAACTTCCACGGCGGCGCCGTGGTGGTGAACTATCCTTGGGACTCGCGTTATGAGGCCCACCCCCTGGAAGACATGATCAAGGACCTCTCGCTTGAGTATGCCAACCTGAACGCTCCCATGCGCGCCTCGACTGAATTCAGAGGCGGGATCGTCAATGGTGCTGATTGGTACATCGTGGAAGGCGGCATGCAGGACTGGAGTTACATCTGGCACAACGACCTCCAGGTCACCATTGAACTGTCCGACATCAAGTGGCCCAGCTACGCCCTGATCCCCAACTTTTACCGGGACAACCGCGCTTCCATGCTCCGTTACGCCGAGCTGGTGCACCAGGGCGCAGGCGTGAAGCTCTCCGACCGGAGCGCCGAGGGACGCGTGGTCATCACCGACCAGGCCGGCCGCTCTCTGGGCTCCTTTGGCTTCCAGCGCGGGGAATTCTACAAAGTGCTCCCGGCCGGATCCTATGTGTTCGAAGTCACCAGCGCGGGGCAAACCCGCCGGGTGAACGTGCGCGTGGACGACCGGATCGCCGCCAACGGCAACTTCGTCGCCTTCTAATCCTTAGCCCTGGGCGCGGCCCAGGTGCAGGACCAGCTCGAAGTGCGCGGGTGCCACCGGTGTGACCGAAAGGCGCGTGCCTCGTTGGAGCAGCACCATCCCCGCCAATTTCTTCTCCTCGCGCAGGCGCTGGAGCAGCAGGGTCTGCGGGAACTTCTCCACGAAGGCCACGTCCACTAGATCCCAGCGAGGGTTCTCCTTGGTGGCCTTGGCGTCGTGGTACTCAGACTTGGGGTCGAACTGGGTGGGGTCGGGGTAGGCGGCCTTCACCACTTTCATGATCCCGACCGCGCCGGTCTCCTCGCCCGCGCTAGAGTGGTAGAAGATGGCCAGGTCGCCCACGGCCATCTCCCGCATGTAGTTGCGGGCCTGGTAGTTTCTCACCCCGCTCCAGGGCTCGGCCTTCTTTTTACGGAGGTCGTCGATGGAGAACACGTCGGGTTCGGATTTCATGAGCCAGTAGTTCATAGCGGGAGTTTAACTCAAAAGGTCGGGTAATCAAGGGTCGCCCTCCGCCAACCGAAATGGGCACGTGGTCCCCGGTGGGACCCTACCAAGGATGGCCCATGAAAACCCTCTCCCTCGCGCTCGCCCTTTCCACCTTCGTGGGATGTGCCCACAAGTACCGCGCGCCGGCCTCAGACCTGCCCGGCGACTGGCGGGTGGACCGCCATGAGGTGAACACGGGGATGCCCAACTACGTCCTAAGTCCCGAGGTGTTTGCCAGTGCCGCCCCGGGTGCCGTCCGGGCCCCCGCCTCCGATGAACAGCTAGTGCGGGAAATGGAGGAGGCCGAGAAAAAGCCCTCCCTGCGCCGCATGTACTTCCGTGCTCTGTACCAGCAGTGGAAGGAGCTCTCCGCCAGCGCCGGTCGTAAGGCCAATCTACGCTCCTGTCCCCAGTACCATCATGACCGCTTGGTCTTGGACGAGGAAGGGCGCGCTCCGGGACGCAGCTTCGCCTCTACTCGTCCCTCCAAAGAGAACCTGGCGCTTTATCCCGAATGGGCCCTGGTCAGTGGTGGCAAACCCGTCTGGAAGTCGAAGGGGGCCGCGCCTAAGGCCTTGAAGCGCGGGCTTGCGGCCCACGTGCGCAAACTCGGGCGCGAAGTGCGCCAGATGTGTGAGGAAGGCGCCACCGACGCGTTCTTCCGCCTGGAGAACATGGTCAGCTACCACGCTGGCCGTCCGGAGTTCCAGGGGCGCGAGGGCATGGCCGCCTTGTTGAAGATCCCTGTTTTCTCCAACGTATTGCTCATGCGGGCCGCCCCTACGGCCCACGAAAAACGTTTGGTGGAAGAGGCCCACGCTTGGCAGCTTGAAGCCTACCTGGTTCAATTGGAAAAAAAGCGCCTGGAAGTGGCCGCCAAAACGCACTAGTCGAGGAGTCCGTATGCGTTTCATGCTCCCTTTGTCCTTGCTCGTCTTCGCCGCCTGCGGCAAGGTGGGGGTTGTGGACCCCAGCGCGGGGACAGGCGACGGTGCAGGAAGCTTCCGGAGCACGGTGCAAACTGACGCCCCTGCCGACTTGATCACCGCCGTGGAGTCGATCTGCGCAGGTCTCTTGGGCAAGGAGGCGCTGTTCGACCAACTCCACCGTCGCAGCGGCAACCGTTTCAAATTCTCCACCCAAACCCGGGATTGCGCCGGCGCCGTCACCGCCAGCGGGAGTGCGGTGGCCCAACTGGAACTGAGCGGTGGCTTCCTTCAGTACCGCCTGGTTTCTGGATCGGGCGTTCTTGGCGCGGTGGAAACTGACCAGGACGGCCTGATCGATCAACTGTGCGAACGCCAGGACGATGTGGGTGTTTGGAAACAGCCCATGATGTTCGACACCGGCATGGCGGTGGGTTATTCCGTCTCCAATTGCTCCGGCGACCCCGACGTCCGGTGCATCCGGCTTGAGACCGGCTTCGTCACCCCGGGGGCCAGCAGCTACCAGGTCAGCCGCGTGGACGATTTCCAATTGGATTTCTCCCCGGGCCAACTCAAAGGCATGGTGACCCGTTACCGCCGGGTGGATTCTTCCGATTGCCCTGCCGGACAGGGCCGCACCGAAGTAGCCAACTTCACCGGGCTCAACTGACCCTCAGGGGCACGCCCAGTAAAACTGGGCGATGACCGTTTTCTTGGCCTCCTTGTCCCATAGCTTTTGACAGTAGGTCCGCTGGAACCAAGGGGCGAGGGGCGTGGGCGCGTCTTTCGGGCAGGCGATTTCCTGGCGTTCCTCGAAGTAGGGGGCCAGGCTCCTTTCAGGTGGGAGGGAGACTTCCCAGGGCCCGTCTACGCCAATGGAGAGCACCACGTAGAGCTCATTGGCCTCCGCCAGCACCTGGAGCCGTCCTTTTTCCAAGAAAGCAGGCCGCTCATCCAGCGGCAGGTAGTAACGGACGGTGGCACTGTCCTCCCGATGAATGTCCACGGGCTGCAGGGCCATGAGGTCCCCCAACCGCACCTTGTACTCGGTGTCCCCCCGGGACACCACCACGTGGTCTTTTTCCAGACCCTTGATGAAGGCCTGACCGCGGGTGATTTTACCCACGTTGTCCTTGGGGTTGTGGTGGGAGCAGGAGGAGTTGAACTGCACCGGCGCGAAGCCATTTTGGGCGGCGGGTTTGGTGAAAAATTCCACGGGCCAGCCCTGGGTGCGCAACTGCTCGCGGATCTCTTTCAATTTTTGGGCGGTGGGCACGGTCGGGGAGCGCCAGCGCTCGGTGCGGGCCGTCCACTCCTGCAGCAGGCGTCCCATCTCAGGGCCACACTCAGAATTTTCGGGACAGCCCTTGTGGGCGTGGGCGAAATCGGCGTAGGTGAGGGTCGTAGGCTTGGTGGGAGACTGCCCATAGGCGGCAAAGGCCCAGAGGCACCCCACCAACCACGGGTTTAGGGCTTTGCGGCGCAGAGCAATCGTGATAACACCTGGGAAAACCACGTTAACATCCTAGACCGGAGAGTCCTTATGAAGAAGCTCAAAAAGTCCCGCGCGAAGAAGAAGGCCAGCAAGAACAAGAAGAGCGGCGTGAAGCTCAAGCGCCTGGCCCGTAAGAAGAAGCTCCTTAAGAACCACAACAAGTAGTCCACTCACAGATTTGTTGCTCCGACGAAAGGCCCCTTTGTGGGCCTTTTTTGTGCGGCACAACTAGGGGCGTGACGGTTTTTTGACGTAGGGGCGCCACAAGATGTAGTTGACGGCGTCCTCCGCTGACGGTTTCATAGAAATATCTCATCCCTCACATTTCAAAGTTCTTCTGGGAGACATGGAAGAAACCTGCACACACACCGGGCCCCCGAATGGGGGCCCAACTTTTTTCTTTAACTGCCCCACTTGAATGGTGATGACTTGTGACTCACGCGGCGGGAAGGTGGCTGGGTGTTTAAGCGGCTAACAAAGTTCACCGTAACTACTCGAGACCATTCTCGAATCTGTCCATCTATCACCATTCAAGTAGAGCAGTTGTGAGCCGGTGCCTGCGTTGTGGTCAGGGCCTCAAGCCGTGTCTGTGTCCGTTGATCCCCCATCTTCCCACCCGCACCAAGCTGGTGATCCTCATGCACCCCAAGGAGTTCAAAAAAGAACCCCTGGGGACAGGCAAGATGACCCGTGCCGCTCTGCCCGAGGCGGAGGTTTGCATGGGCGTGGACTTTTCCGACGACCGCCGGGTGAACGAACTTCTGGCCGATTCGGCCTTCTATCCCGTGTTGCTATGGCCAGGGGAGGGGGCGCTACCGTGGGAGGGGCCCGAAGGCCTGCCGGCTAGGTGTGAAGGAAGGCGGCTTGCGGTCTTCCTCTTGGATGCCACGTGGCCCTGTGCGCGCAAAATGTTCCGGCTCAACCCCAATCTCCAGGCCATGCCCCGCCTGGCGCTGGAGCCCACGGGATTGAGTGAGTTTCTGATCAAGCAGCAACCGGACTCACGGTGCTTGTCCACAGTGGAAGCCGCGCGTCTCTTGTTCCAGACCTTAGAGCGCCATGGGATGGAGGAGACGCGGGACTGGGAGTCTCTCCTCGCGCCCTTTCGTGAGATGAACCGGCGGCAGATCGAGATCGCCAGCGACCCCAACCGGCAAGGTTACCGGCGCGAGCGGGGGTATGATGTGGAAGGCATCCGTGCCCGGGCGCTGGAGGGGACCCGCTCGCGGAAACTTTTTTGAATAGGTATGCCTACAGCCTGTGGCAGACAGCGGAATACTTGAAGAACACCCTCGAGACGGGACAGAACATCGTGTCGTAGGCGGTCCGCCGCTCGAAAGAGTACTCGAATGTCGGGCCCAGCTCTTCGGTGTCGAAATAGTTCTTCACCTCCGCGCAGGAGTAGGTGCCTGAGGAGGTCCAACCCCTTGCCCTGTTTTCATACATCACTCCCCACTCCATGCCCTGGGCGTGCTTCTCATCCCGGTAGGCCATGATGAACGAATTCGGATAAGGTGAGCTGTCATGCTCGAACGTGACAGCGCAAGCGTTTCCCTCCAGGCACTCATAGGAGTCAACAAACCGCACGATTCGGTTGGACGGGTTGTTCGCAAGGGAATCTTGAAGCGTCTTGATGCAATCATTGGCCCAGACGAGGGGAGTGAGGGCAAATAGAGCGAGGGGGAAGATTCTCAACATAGTTTCTCCTTCAATGGATTTCGCCAGCCGCATAACACGGACTTTGCGGCAATATGGGCGCCGGAGCCGGCGATTCTATGGTCTTGATGTACTCCAGCAGGTCCAACTTCTCATGATTGGTCAGCTGAGTTCCGTAGTCATGTCCCTGGTTGGAGTGTCCAAATTTCCGGGTGTCGTAGAGAAAACTGTTTCTGGAGTATCGGGTGCAGGCCGAGCCCAGCTTGCGGGGGTCGAAGTCTTCGCACCCAGTGTAGAACAGGCGCGGACGGTCCTCCGGGGCCTGGAGAAGATCCCAGAGCGTCGGTACGGAACCATTGTGAAGGAAGGGGGCCGTGAAGGCGATGCCGTCGAGGGGACGGGCCTTGTAAACGTTGTTGGGGAGCGGCGGATTCTCTGGGCTGCGGCAGCCAAACATCACGAGAGTCTCGAGAGGGGAAACGTTTTGGCGCTTGAGCTCGTCGCGGATGACGGCGCCGACGAAAAATTCGCGGAAATTGAGTCCTGAAACCTTGTTGCCCGGACGCACCGAGTCCTCCCCGTAGGCCTGCTTGAAGGCCGGGACAAACAGTTCGGGTAGCGTCCGGGTAAAGTCACTGTCAGTGGAGAAAGTTTGGGGATCGGTACCCACTTCCTCAACCGGGATCCGCGTCATTTTCCAAGCGCTGACACCGTACTCGTTGAATGGCGTGAGTTCGGGGGCAACGGCGTGGCAACCCAGGCAGTTTTGCTCATACAGGGCCTTCCCACGGTTGGCGCTTTCAAGCCTGATGGGACGGAGGACGCCTTTCGCCTCCAGCTCTTTCCAAGTGGGGGCCTTGAGTTGCTTCATCCAGACTTCCAGCGCATGCAGGGCGCGCAGGTCCGCCGAACTCCGGAACTGGATTCCCCCCTCGGGTCTTTTCACGATCCGCGTGTTGGAGAGGGCCTGGATCATAGACCCCACGTTTCGACCGGTGATGTTTCCGACGTTCCCATGGTACTGAGTCCCGTCGAAGGAATTTGTCCCCCAGATGTGGGGAATTGATACGGGAGCGGAAAGGACTTGGCAGTTATCTGGTCGGTAAACAAGGGCCGCCAGTTGGGAGTCGGTCAATTCGTTGGCGCTGCAGCCCGCAGCGAAGTTCGTTCCGCCATTTTGGGCGTCGATGAGAGAGGGGCCGAAGGAGTAGCGCCTTCCGTAGGCGTCGAGATAGGTGCCCGCCACGACCTTGTCGAAATCCCGCTTGAACTTGCCCAGATACGCCCGTAGTTCTTCGGAGTTCGAGTCTCCCATCCTTCTCCTGAACCGTTCGAACATCCAGGGGGATTTCAGCGTCTCGCCCACGGCGTCCTGGACGGCATAATGGAATTTGATGAAGTCCACCTGTCCCCCCGAGCCTTCGACCAGAAAGCGTTGGCCATGGATGTTCAGGGCAGCCGTGTGGCAGGCCATACAGTTCACGCCTACCCAAGTCTTATCGCCGTAGAGGTGGGCGGTTTCCTCATCGTCGATGACGGCGAAGCCAATGGGTAGGCGATGGGGGTTCAGGACCAAGTGGGAATCATCCTGCAGAAAACCCAGTGAGGGGAGGATGTCCAAAAGACGCGTGCCCCAAACATCCATTTCCAGCGCCGAAAGCCACTTCAGCGGCATGATCTCAGAACCGGCCCGCTGGTGGTAGGCCTTCCCACGGACCTCCGCGGTCCAACCCTGGGAGAAACGCTGATAGCCCTTGGGATGAGCCCCGGCGTTCACTGCCAGTGGCAGCAAGGGCAGAGACCATAGAGATACCAGGAATGGGGCCTTCAAAAGTCGCATGGAATTCCTCATTGTTAGCTTCCTATGTTGATAACCTAGGTTTCCCGTGGGGGGGAAGCAAGTGGTGACACTTAGCTCGGAAAAGCGTCACCACCTAAAAAAGCTGGCCCGGAAGCCGACCATTTTCCCTAAACTAAGCGTTATGGACAGCAAGATTCTCAAGTTCAACAAGGTCGCTTATATCATCCTGCAGCATGAGATCACCCACGGGCATCTCAAATGGAAGATCAGCGCCATCGCGGAGGCCGCCGGTGTTTCTCGCAGCTGGATCTACAAATACTACGGCAGGGAAAAGGAAGAGATTCTCTACCTGGGGCTGATTACCGCCATTGATGACTTCCTCTGCATTTCGGAGGAGCGACAGGCGTTGCTGCGGGAAAAAGGAGTGGTCGCCGCTTTGGAGAAATCCAGGGACCTCATGATTCAGTACCCCGAGATCAACGCCTTCTACCAAAAGTTCAGCAATTCCAGATGTCGGTATGGGAAGATCATCCGGGCGAAAGAGAAAGAATACACCACCCGCTACCTTATGGGCCGCTACGGGTTCAAGAATGAGTTCCAGGCCTATCTTTTCAGGAGCGTCCTCCATGGGGTCGGCGCCGCCCTTTTTATACCCCGTGAGAAATCCCTCATGCTGATGATGTATATCCTCAGCAAGGAGTTCCACGATTGGGTGGGGGCCCTTCCCGACGTTTTCGAATCGCCAGGGTTGAGTATCATCCATCCCCGGAAAGTGTGAGGCTTCAGGCCTTGGGACGCAGCCGGGCCTTCAGCGCCTTCTTCCCGGCCACTCGTTCCTTGGCGTTCTCGTAGCGGCGGATTTCGTCCGGCGTCTCCGGCCTGAGACCAGGCACCTGCACGGGCTTGCCCAGATCATCCAGCGCCACGAAGGTCAGGTAGGCGGTGGTGGTGGTACGGGACTCACCGGTGTAGGGGTTCTCCGAAACCACTTTCACGCCGACGACCATGGAGGTGCGCCCCACGTAGTTGAGGGAGGCCTGGATATGCACGTGGTAGCCCATCTTGATGGGCGCGATGAAATCGATGTCGTCGATATGCACGGTGACCACGGGACGGCCGCAGTGGCGGGCGGCGACCATGGCGGCGGCCACGTCGATCCAGCTCATCACGACGCCTCCGAAGACCGTGTTCTGGGGGTTGGTGTGCCCGGGCATCACCAACTCGCGCATTTCGACCTGGCTCTCTCTGGGCGTCTTCATCCTTGCCTCACTTGCAGTACACGTGGTGGTTCCAGCGGAAGCCGCGCACGAAGGCATTGTGGCCCACGTCGTAGGTTTCGCCCACCCCGGTTTGGGTGCCGTAGTCGTTGGCCGAGTCCACGATGCCGTAGACGGTGGCCCCGTTGTTGGCGGCGGAAAGGGGTTCAGGTAGGAAGCTGCCGAAGGCCCCCCCACGGCGGGTGCGGGAGTCGTCGTCGCCGGCGCACAGCTCGTTGCCGATGGCCACCAGCTTGTTGTTGACGGTGGCGTTGACCAGGGGCTCGCCGGTCTGTGTGTTGAAGTCGTTGGTGGAAAGCCCGCCTCCCGGCAACTCGGAGTTGGTGCCCTCATTGGAAACGAAGCGGTTGAAGTACACGCTTAGGTCCGCGCCTCGGGGGAGTTTGCACAGGTAGTTGGGCCGAGTGGGGGGAGGTTGGGTGGGGTCCTCATACTCTTCGTAGTAGCCCGAGCAGCAGGTGGCCCCGTCCTTGGTGGTCTTGCCCAGGGGCGTACAGCATTTGAAGTCGTGGGGTGAGAACACCGGCTCGGGGGTGAGGCCGTGGTAGTTGGTGTGCCAATCGGAGGCCAGGTTGGCGCGGAAAGCGAAGGAATCGTCGTTGAAACTTGACCGGTTGCTGGTGGAGTCGGCGATGTCGTAGAGGCCGGGCACCAGGCGCTCGGAGTTGTTGTTGCACAGGATCTTGGGATGGGTCACTTGGGGGATGCCGGAGAGCTCCAGGCGCCCCAGAAGGTCCAAGTAGTAGTAGTCCGTGCACGCGGGCTTGGCGTAAGGAGCGGTGTCCACGCCCGGCGGCGTGAAGGTAATCTTCACGCCGTAGCGGCCCGAGCTTGAGGTGCCGTCGTAGAAGGCGTTGGCACCCCCGACGTTGATGTTGGCCTTGAAGAGGCGGCTGGTGGCATCGTATTCGTAGCAGCATCCCCCGCCGGCGGCGGCGCAGGCACCGGTGTCCGTGGGGGCGGTGACGCCGATGGTGCCCACCAGGTCGCAGGTGTCTTCGCTGAGCACGTTGGAAGAATCGCGACGCTGCATCTGGACGGCGGTGATGGCGGAGCCCACGTAGCTTGGCATGTAGAAGGCGATGTTGCGCCGGCCCCCGGAGACGGAGAAGTCGATGAGAGTGGCGGGATCTCCGTCGGCAGAGGCTGGGGAGAAAAACGCGAAGATGTTGTAGGCCGAGGTCCAGGCCACCTCGCCCGGAAGGGTGGAGAACTGGGCCTGGCCCGCGGCCTCGTAGGGGTTCACCCCCGCAGTATCGTATTCACGGGAGGCGCAGGAAGGGGCGGTGCTGAGGTTGGTGCTCTGTTGCAACGTGATCTGGGCGCAGCCGCCGGTGGCGCCGGAGATGTCGCTGCAGTAACGGCCGTAGTCGGCGTCGATCTGGGCCTGGCTGGTCAGCCCCCATACCGTGGGATCCGGGGCGTCGATCAAGGGGGAGAGGTAGTTGAGGCAACGGAAGTTAGTCACGTCCAGCTGCACGCGGTCGGTGCGGGACCAGTCGGTACCGCCGTCGGCAAATTTGCGGATCCATCCTCCTCCGCAACAGGTCTTGGAGTTGGCGGCGTCCAAGGTCTTCCATTGCTTGGAAGTGAAGACGTTGCCGGAGGAGGTGGCGGGGTTACCGAAGGTACGGGTGAGGATGACCCCGGTGGCGGCGTTGCGCTCGTCGTAAGCGTTGAGCACGGGATAGTCGCTGCCACCCAGGTCGGCCACGTTGCCGAAGCGCTCGTAGCGGGCTGTGGCCGTGGGCTCGGTGGCCCCCAAACGCATGGGATCCAGCGCGGAGGAAGCGGATTCATCCGCGGTCACCGATGATGGTTCGTTGGTGGAGTAGGACGTGAGGCTGCTTCCCACGGGACGGCAGCAGCGGTTGAGGGTGGTGTTGTACTCGTCGTAGGTCTCGTCCGTGGTCAAGGGCTTGGGATCTCCCTGGCCACACACCAGGGGCTCCTCGTAGTAGGCGCGGTTAGGGAGGTTCCCGAAGAACGTGTCGTCCATGTAGGCCGCCTGCTCTGCGTGGAACTTATTGGGGCCGCAGTCCAGGTCCGTATGGCAGACGCTGCCCGCCTTGCGCAGGCAGGCGTCACGCACCAAAGTCGGGGCCACCACGGTCTGGGCGTTCAGGGGCTTGCCCTCGATGGCGGAGAAGGGAGATTTGGTTTGCAGCTGGTCGGCCGTACCGGAGGTGGAGGAGCCGGTCTTGAGGGTTTCGAGGCCACAGCTGTTTTGCAGGGCCGCGGCCTTGCTCCAGGAGGTTTGAGTGGCCGAAGAGAAGGCCGTCGTCAAATGGGCGTAGTTGCCATCGGCGTCCATCACGGGACAGGTCACCGTTTTGTTGCGGCTCAGGTAGTTGGCCGGGCAGGCGCCGATCTGGTTGATGTAGTCGGTACGGGAGTACTGGTCCAGATATTGGTGCTGCACGAAGGGCGACCAGGTGGTGGAGACGTCGGTTGAGGCGGGGAGGCGTTTGCCGGGTCGGCAGATGCCCGCCTTGCCGGCGGCGCTAGCATCCATGGTCGCCACGTTGGTGTCGATGGTCGCCCGCAGGACCGTGTCGGTGATTTGAGAGAGGTTGGTGGCACCCGAAGTGGAGTGAACGTAGTCCAGCGGGCGGCCGAGGATATTGGCGTCGCGGCCATACAGGTGGTTGTTCGAGGCGGGCGAGTCTGAAAGGTCCCCGTTCATGCGCGCGGTTTCTCGGTTGAACACCGCTACCGGCGTGCCCGGGCCCGGCACGTAGGCGTTGCTGGAGTCCACGTCGGCGCACCAGAAGTTGGGAGCGCAGGTGAGCAGGCGCCGTTTTTCCAGTTGAGTGTTTGGGATGTTGCCGGCGTCCGTGCGGCACAGGGCCCCCGCCCCACGGTAAACGCAGCGCTTCGGGGAGCCGTCGGGGAGGCGTCCTTGGGCCAAAATAGTGTCGACCCCGACCCCAGCGGCCGGTGAAGTGGTGAGCTTCTCGCCGGCGCCCACCGGGTTGAAGGTGGGCCAAAGGGTGCGCAGCTGGGTCACGTCGGCGCACGCGTATTCCCATCCCAGGCGGGTCACGCAGTCACTGTCGGTGTTGCAGCGATGGTAGGCCTGGCACGTGCCCGCGAGGTTCTGGGCGGCGTCGCCCTGGGCGTAGGCGGGGTCGAAGTCCATGGTGGCGGCGGTGGATTGACCATCGTAGAGCTGCACGCTCACCGTGTGGGCGCCGCTGGCATTGAGATCGGCATAGGGCGCGTTAATGGCGAGGAAAAGCTTGTTGGAAGTGCTGCGGACGATGCGTCCGATGCCCACGGCGAACCAGTTCACGCCATCGAAGGAGCCAATGAGGGCACCTTTATTGAAGCCGTACCAGTCGCGTTGGTAGCCGTTGGCCCACAGGGCGGCTTGGACCTTGAGCCGGGTCTGGCGCTGGGTCTCGACGCTTCCCTGGTTCACCGGTTGGGAGAAGGGCAGCATGGTCGGAGGAACCCAGCAGGCCCGGCCGAAAATGGTGTCTTCGTAATTGCCACCGGGGCTATTGCCGCCCCACGCGTCGCGCTCGGTGGTGTGGCCCACGGCCTGAAGCCCGGTTCCCACCTTCGTGGCGGGCGCGGGACTGAAGCTGGCGAACCAACTGTCTTTGGCGCAGCTCGGGCAGGGCGTGGACGTCCCGGAGTGGGTGGCGATCATGTAGACCTGGTCCACTTCCACTTCCACCACTTTGGCGGGCTGGGCCCCGCTCAAGGGCACGGTGAGCTGCCCGAGGATCGAGTTCATGTTGTAGCTGCCGTTGTTGGGACGCAGGCGCTCAGGGTCGTCGTAGGAGAAGGCGGTGCCTTCTTGGGTCTTGCCCGCGGAGGAAGTCACCGTCGGATCCACTTCTTCGCCGGTGGTGGCGAAGAAGCGGTGGGGGACGCTGCGCGAGGGCACGGACACCGTTTGGTAAGCGTCGGGCTCGTTGGTCTCGTCCAACACGCGGCACTCGAACTGCACGGGCTTGCCGGCGCTGGTGGCGGTGACGTGGTAGTCGAAGCGTGGGCAGTTGGCGAGGAGGGAGGCGTAACCTCCGCCGGCCCCGCAGCCGCAGTTCTCAAAAAGTCGCGTGAGCACGCTCTGGTAGTACATGGTGGCCGACGGAGTGACGGTGTTACACAAAGTTTGGTCGTAGGTGGCGCTGGCCGAGTAAGGTTGCAGGAGATAGGGCGTGGCCGGGGATTTCGCCTTGAGGTGCTGGATGCAGGCGTAATCGGCCTGCATCTGCGCCAGCCGGGCCTGGGCCACGGTGCCCGGATCGGCGCCACCGGAGCTGCCACCGGTGGTGGAGGGCGCCGGCTGCGTTCCACAGATGTGGTAGAACTGCGGGTATTTCAGGAAAGCGAGGCGGTTGGAGAGCACTTCCTGCTCGGCGGCCAAGAAGGCCTGGCTGGATGTGGCGGCGTCGGGCCGGACGGAGGCGTCGTTCACGCATTGTTGGTTGAGGCAGCAGTCGTATCCAAGGGCGCTGCAGCTGGACGGCGTACAGCCGTTGGAGCTGCCCGGGAGCGAGCCGGTCTTGAGCTGCACTTGGACGCCGCCCAGGTCCAATTCGCGAGAGCGCACTTCACGCAGCCGGTTGGCCGAGGCCTCCACCGCGTAGAGGCGCATGACAGAGGAGTTGAGTTGGCTCACGCAGCTGACGCAGATGTCGGCAGGGGTGAACGCCACGAGGCCCGCGTTGTAGGCCACCACCTGGGTCTGGGTGTCGGTGACGTATTCGAGCTTGTCCCGCGCGCACACGGAAGTCCCGGCAGACGGGTTGCCGAAGTCCACGCGCAGGTAGAGCGTCTTGGTGCCCTTGCCGAGGTTGTTGACGGAGACCGGCACCGCGCGCGCGCGCAGGTAGCGGCGGTTGCTCACGGGAATGGAGGCGCCCATGTCGATTTCCAGGCAATAGCTCGCGGTGGGGTCGTTGCGGTTGACCAAGAAGGACTCCACCCGCGTCCCGCGCAGGTAGGCGTGCTCGGCCGAGTCGCGGTAGAAGGCAATGGAGTCGGAGCTGGCGAAATTTTGGTACCATGCCAGCGCCACGTCCGAGGTGGTGGTGCCGCCGGTCCCCGCGCCTCCCTCAGTGACGCCCGAGGGCGCGACTTTAGGCGCCTGGGACAAGCACCCGGAGAGCGACAAAAGAAGGATGATGGGACCTAAGAGTCTCGTGAGCATCTGGTTCCTCAGACGGCTTAACGTCCGAAAAAACGGGGGGTTTTACTCTCAGGAGGGGGGCTGGATTTTCTTGCCGAAGGTCGGGAAGCAAGGAACGGGATTACGACAGGTTAGCCGTGTCCTGAACTCATGAAGGCCTCGTCATAGTTGATGCTTTTCTGGGAGGCGCCCAAAGAAAGGAAGTAGTCTTCGGTCAACTTCCAGGTGTCGGCCGCACTCTGGGTGGCGAAGACCTGGCCGCGGAAGGCGGCTGCGTGGGGGAAGCCGGCGGCAAACCACACGATGAGTTTGCGGGCCTGGACCAAGAGCATCCGTTCGTCGCCGAAGGTTTCCTCCACGTAGTGCCACAGGCGTTGGATGACCTCCCAGTAGTCGGCGCCGAGGAAGTCGGAGCGGCGCTGGCGGGCGTAGGCGGGATCCAGCGCTTCCAGGAAGAGGAACGGGTTGCGGAGGGCCCCGCGGGCGAGCA
This sequence comes from uncultured Bacteriovoracaceae bacterium, assembly GCA_964399165.1. Taxonomy (GTDB): domain Bacteria; phylum Bdellovibrionota; class Bacteriovoracia; order Bacteriovoracales; family Bacteriovoracaceae; genus UBA6144. Next base: position 158,305 of record CAYNPO010000001.1, read on the forward strand.
TGAGCGCTTCACAGCGCGTGGCCTGCAGCCGCTCGCTCACCAACACGGGGTGATGGAGGTCGCCGTTGCCGATCAAGGGCAACACGGCCTCTGCGGCCAGCTCTTCGATGAAATCCCAGTCGGCATGGCCCGTGTACTGCTGGGTGCGCGTGCGTCCGTGGATGGCCACCCATTCGATGCCCGACTCCCGCGCCACTCGCACCACCTCCAGGGCGTTGCGCGAATCCTGGTCCCAACCGGTGCGGATTTTGATGGAGAGGGGTTTTTTCATGCGCGCCCGCATGCCTTCGAAGAGCGGCGCGAGTTTCGTGGTTTCCTTCAAGAGCGCCGAACCGCCGCCTTTCTGTACCACCTTGTTCACGGGGCAACCCATGTTGATGTCGAGCCAGCCCGGGCCGAAGGACTCGGCCACCTCGGCGGCACGGGCCATGGCCTCGGTTTCCTCGCCGAAAAGCTGTAACCCCACCACTTCTTCCCGCGGATGGATCTTGAGCATGTCCAGGGTACGTTGGTTGCCATGGTTGATGCCATGACAGGAAACCAACTCGGAGACGGTACCCCCGGCGCCCAGGTCTTCCATCAACAAGCGGAACGGGATGTTGCAGATGCCCGCCATGGGCGCCAGGAGGAGGCGTGACTTGAAGGCGACGCTGCCCAGACGCACCGGTTGGCGCAGGGGCAAGAAGCGTTCGATCTTGGCCTGCAGCGCGGGGCTGAAGGGACGGGGGGCCTGACCCAAAAAAAGCTACCTGGAGGGGGTTGTGTTCGCAGAGGCAGAAGTAGAGAATTTGGTCTTTCTCGTCAAGGGGCGTCATGAAGCACGTGGTGTTTGATTGCGACGGGACGCTGCTGGACATGGATGCTCCGGCGGGGGTCCGGGCCTACCCGGGTATTCCCGAGTTGCTCGCGCGCTTGGACGCCGCGGGCTGCCGCCTCTATGTATGGACGGGACGCGACCGCGCCTCCACCTTGCGCTATCTGCGCCAAGTTGATCTCCTGCGCTTTTTCCACGACCTGCGCACTTCCTCTGAGGGCCCTCCCAAGCCCCATCCCCAAGGCATTCTCGACCTTTTGGATGGAGCGCGGCCCTCCACCGCCGCGGTGGTGGGTGACTCCTGGGCCGACATGCAGGGGGCCCGGGCAGCCGGCTGTGTGGCCCTGGGCGCCTGCTGGAATCCCCGCTCGTCCAAGGGGGTTCTCAGCGAACATGGGGCCCACGCCCTCGCGGAATCCCCGGAGGGCTGCTATGATCTCCTCCTCCGTTTGACCCAAGGATAAGGCCATGCTCGACACCTTAAGCGAAAAATTCTCCGACGCCTTCCGCTCCCTCCAGGGCAAGTCCAAGATCAGCGAGGAGAACATCGAGGAAACCCTCAAGCAGGTGCGCACGGCCCTGCTGGAGGCCGACGTCAACTTCAAGGTGGTCAAGGAGTTCGTCGAGAAGGTCAAGACCTAAGCCTTGGGTGAGAAAGTCCTGCGTGGGGTGAAGCCCGGCGAGCAGTTCGTGAAGATCATGCACGACCAACTGGCCGCGCTCATGGGCGATGAGCACCAGGAGCTCAAACTGGCCGTGGCGCCTCCAGCGGTCATTCTGGTAGTGGGCCTCAATGGCGCGGGTAAGACCACTTTCTCCGGCAAGCTGGCCCTGCATCTGCGCAACAAGCTCAAGAAGGAACCCTATCTGGTGCCCGCCGATACTTTCCGGCCGGCGGCCAAGGACCAGCTCTTGACCCACGCCAGAAACCTCGGCGTGGACTTCTACGACTCCGACCTCTCCCGCGCCCCCGCCGAGATAGCCGGGGCCGCCATCGAAGAGGCCCGCCGCCTGAGGAAGGACGTTGTCATCATCGACACCGCCGGCCGCCTGCAGGTGGACGAGGAACTGATGGCCCAGCTGGTGAACGTGCGCGCGGCGGTCAGGCCCGCGGAGGTCCTACTGGTTGCCGACGCCATGACCGGGCAGGAGGCCGTGAACGTCGCCAAGGTCTTCCACGAGAAGGTCCAGCTCACCGGCGTGGTGCTCTCGAAAATGGACTCGGACGCCCGCGGCGGCGCGGCCCTCTCCATCCGCCACGCCACCGGCGTGCCCATCAAGTTCATCTCCACCGGCGAGAAGTTAAAGGACCTTGAGCCCTTCCACCCCGACCGCATGGCCAAGCGGATTCTCGACATGGGCGATGTGCTCACCCTGGTTGAGAAGGCGCAAGACGCCATCAATGAGGACGAGGCCATGGGCATGATGAAGAACCTCGAGAAGGGGCGCTTCACCATCAACGATTTCCTCAAGCAGCTCGAGACGCTCAACCGCCTCGGCTCCATGGGGTCACTCCTCAAGATGATCCCCGGCATGGGGGGGATGCTGCGGCAAATGGGGGATCTCTCACCTGCCGAAAACGAGATGAAGCGCATGCGCGTGCTGATCAACTCCATGACCAAGCACGAGCGCGAGGATACCAAGCTGCTGCGCCAACCCTCCCGCGTCGCCCGTATCGCCAAGGGCGCCGGCCGCCAGGAAGGGGACGTGCGGGATTTCCTGCAGAAGTTCGACCAGATGGAAAAAATGATGGTGGGCATGATGCAGATGATGAAGGGCGGTGCCATGCCTCAGCTGCCGGGGATGGGGCCTGTGAAAGGTTTTCGCCAAGCGCCAAAAGGGGATCAGCCCTTCCTCGGTGAGCGGGAGAAGGGCCCTAAGAAGTCGCCGTTCGGGAAGAAATACTTCTAAGAACCGGGAAAAATTGACTTAACCTCGCCACAGCGCTAAAAATTCCGAAACTTTTGAGGAGAGTTCCCATGGTCAAAATCCGCATGGCCCGCGTCGGCCGCAAAAACCTTCCCATCTACACCATCGTGGCCACCGATTCCCGTTCCCCCCGTGACGGCCAATTCATTGAAAAGTTGGGCCAATACAACCCCAAGGCCCCCGAGACGCTCAAGAGCATCAACGTGGACGGCATCAAGGCCTGGTTGAGCAAAGGCGCCCAACTCTCCGACACCGTCAGGACCCTGCTCAAGAAGAACAACATCAAGCTCTGACTCATGGCGAGCGAGCTCAAGAGTCTCGTGGAGACCATGGCGAAGGCCCTGGTCGACGTCCCCGAAGAGGTGGAAGTCCACGAGCTCGCGGGCGAGCAAACCACCGTCATCGAGCTCAAGGTCGCCAAAACTGACCTGGGCATGGTGATCGGCAAGCAGGGGCGCACCGCCCGCGCCCTGCGCACCATCCTCAACGGCGCCGCGACCAAACTCAAAAAGCGCGCCGTCTTAGAAATCCTTGAATAGCTCTAAGAAACTCATCCCCCTCGGTGTCGTGAAACGGCCGCACGGCCTAAAAGGCGAAGGGGAGTTTTATACCGCCACCGGGAGCAACACGTTCCTGGAGCGCGGCCACACCGTGTGGTTGCGCCCTCTCGCCCCCGCCTCGGCGCTGCCCCCTGAGGGCAAGCACGCCACGCTCACCAACGTCCGCAAAGGCAACCAGGTGCTGCTCTCCTTTGAGGGCGTGCCCGATCGCACCGCCCTGGAGAAGATCCTGCCGTTCGAAGTGCTCTGCGATCGTGACATGTTCCCTGCGCTGGAGGAGGGCAACCATTACGTGGTGGATCTCCTGGGGCTCACCGTCCTGGACGAGCAGGGGAACGCCGTGGGCAAGATCGAAAGTTCCTACGATACTCCTGGCAGCGTGGTCTTCACCGTGGCGCTGAAGAGTGGCGAACGGGTGGACCTGCCGTACGTGAAAAACTTTTTTCCCGCCGTGGACCTGGAGGCAGGGACCGTCACCGTGGTTTTGCCGGAGGTGCTGGAATGAACCGGCCCCGCCGCATTTGGATCATGACCCTGTTCCCCGAGTTTTTCCGGCCGCTCCTCGATTGCGGCATCGCCGGGCAGGCCCTGCGGGGCGAGCGCTCCGATGGCATGGCCTTTGACGTGCGGACCGTGAATGTCCGGGAGTGGGGCCTGGGTAACTATAAGGCGGTGGACGACACACCTTATGGTGGGGGCCCGGGCATGGTCATGCGCCCGGACGTGCTGGCCCAGGCCTTCCACAAAGGCGTGGTGGAGGCAGGGGGGTATGGTGACGACTGGAAGGAAAAGCTCCACGTGGTATTCACCTCCCCACGTGGGATCCCCTGGGACAACCGCGTGGCCCGCAGCTTTGCCACGGATGTGCTCGCGCATCCGGTGAAGGACGTCGTCTTCCTGTGCGGGCGCTATGAGGGCGTGGACGAGCGCTTTCTCTCCCGCTACGTGGACGCGTGCTACTCACTGGGGGATTACGTGCTCACGGGAGGCGAGATCGCCGTGATGGCCATGCTCGACTCCGCCGTGCGCTTCGTGCCCGGCATCCTGGGCAACAAGCTCTCCGCGAACCAAGACTCTTTCGAGGATGGGTTGCTGGAGTGCCCGCAGTACACCAAGCCCCGGGAGTTTGAAGGGGAGGCGGTGCCCGAAGTGCTAGCCAACGGCCACCACGCCAAGATCCTCCAATGGCAACAACAGGAGAAGGAGCGGCTCACCCGAGAGCAGCGCCCGGATTTATGGCAGAAGCGCCCCCGCTGAGGCACCCGGTATACGTGGGCCTGGTGCACGGGCCAGTCCGCGACAAGGCGGGCAGCCTGGTCAACACTTCCGTCACCAACCTGGACATCCACGACATCGCACGCACCTGCCGCACTTTTGGCTTTCGCGGCTACTTCCTGATCACGCCGGTGAAAATCCAGCACGAGCTGGTGAAGCGCATTTTAGGCCACTGGGAGAGTGACAAAGGCTCCCTCTACAACCCAGACCGCTCCGATGCCCTGGCCTTGGCCCAATTGGTGGACACCGCGGAAGACGCGCGGCGCATTGTGGAGGAAAAGGAAGGGAAGGCCCCTCTGGTGGTGGTCACCGGGGCGCAATTAGTCGCCCATGGGGATGAATCGGAGCTGGCGCGGAGAGTCTCCCTTGACTCGAGACCCATCTTGCTGTTATTTGGTACCGGCTGGGGATTACCTGCCTCGTTCACCGACCAAGCGGATTTCCGTTTGGGGCCGATCACAAGTCGAGCCCATGACGGCTACAACCATTTGTCGGTCCGCTCAGCGGCGGCGATTTACGCCGACCGTCTGGCACGAAGCCTCTGAACCCCATAACTTTTTTCCTTCCCTCTGGCCGTCATTGTTCGGTGAAAGGAAGGCCCGCTCAAGGGAGCATGTATGAGCCTCGGTAAATTGGTCGATTTGGTCGAAAAGAAGCACCTCAATCCCAAAGTGAAGGACCTGCCCGCCTTCCGCACCGGCGACACCGTGAACGTCGGCGTGCGCATCAAAGAAGGCGAGAAGACCCGCACGCAGTACTTCCAGGGAACCTGCATCGCCATCAAGGCCCACGGCAGCCTGCATGGCCACTTCCGCGTCCGCAAGATCTCCGACGGCGTCGGGGTGGAACGCGTGTTTCCCTTCCACTCCCCGGTCGTGGAATCCGTCGAGGTGGTGAGCAAGGGTAAATCCCGCCGCTCCAAGCACTACTACCTGCGCGAGCGCCTGGGTAAATCCGCCCGCGTGGCCATCGACTACAACCGCGAATAACCCGCATCCAGGAAGGGCCCCCGCACGGGGGCCCTTTTTTTTTTGCCCATGGCCTTTGAGAAGAAATTCTTTCTGCCCGACGCCCCCTTTCTGTTGGTCGCCAGTGACGAGGCGGGCCGCGGCCCGCTGGCGGGCCCCGTGATGGCGGGAGCGGTGGCGATGCGGGTGGATTGCCCCGAAGCCGCCGCCAAGGAGCTGCGTCGCTTGCGCCGGCGCGGCGTGCACGACTCCAAACGCCTCAGCGCGGAGGAGCGGCGAGAGGTGCTGCGTTCCCTGGGCTGGCAGGACGTCCTGCCCGCCGGGGAGCCCCACGTATGGGGTAATGGCCTACGCGTGGCCTGGTCCCGAGTGGAGCCGGAACAGATCGATCAGCTGAACATCCTGAATGCTTCCTTGCTCGCCATGCGCGCGGCCGCGGAGGCCGTGGCGGAAGCGCAAAACCTGCCCGTGGTCTGGTTGATTGATGGCAACCGTGTCCCCAAGGAGGGTAGGGAAGAGTGGGCCCGCCACCCGGTGGTGGACGGGGATGCCAAGAGCGTCCTCATCGGGCTCGCTTCCCTCATTGCCAAGGTGACCCGTGACCGTGTCATGCGCGAGTACCACGAACTCTACCCCCAGTACGGCTTTGGACAGCACGTGGGCTACGGCACGCCCCAGCACCTCGCCGCCCTCGCCGAGCACGGGCCCTGCCCGTGGCACCGCAAAAGCTTCGCCCCCGTCCAGGCACATTTCACGGGGGCGTGAGAGGGAGCGCCACGCTTCTCGCGCCTTCCATGCCCAAGGTACCCCGGTGTTGGTGTGGGCGGGCGTCCTGCGCTGCCGGGGCCTGGGGCAATGCGATCTCGTCAGGTTAATTCGCTCGCCGCTCCTCTTGGAGATCCACGAGGTGAAGGGGGCCCGAGGAGAATGGGGCCCGGCCCAAAGGGCGCGGCTGCGGGGCTCGGCGGTTTTTTTGGCCGCGCTCCTGGAGGCCCCGGCGCGCCTGTCGGTTGGACAATGACGCCGTTCTCTTTTAACCTTGAAGCATGAAGAAAAGACTGTCTTTGTTGCTGGCGTGCTGCCTGATCACCACCATGGCCCTCACCCCTTCCCGCGCTCATGCGGCCATGCCCCCCAAGGTGAAGGCGTTTCTCATGGTCAGCGGCTACGGGGCCGGCAGCGGCGCCCTCCTGGGTCTGGCCAGTATGGCCTTCGGCACGTCTTCCCGTGCGGTGGCCCAAGGCGCCTCTCTGGGCCTTTACGCCGGCATTCTCTTCGGCACCTACGTGTTGGTGTCGCATCACCAACGCCAGGGTTCCTACGACGACCGCTCCAGCCCTTACAAGGACGATGCCGACGAAGGCGATTACGGGGACGAGGGCGGCGGAGGTTTCTTCGATTCGTCCATTCCTGCCACTCGCGGCCCAGACCTTTTCGCGAGCGCTGACTACCGTGGCTTTGAAACGAAAAAGGGAGGCCAGCTGCCTCCCTTGCAAGTCACGCTGTTTTCCGCTGCCTTTTAGTTTTCGAAGGTCCGACCGCGCATGCCCACTTCCGTGTCGTCGGTGTCGAAGTTGAACTGGTCGGCGAGGAAGGCGGCGTCCTCCAGGCCGTAGAGTCGGAAGACCTTGCGGAATTCGGCCTTCACGTTGCCCAGGGAGATCACCCGGTTGTTCTGTTCCTTGAGGATTTTCAGGGTCTCCACGAAGTGGCAGATGCCAGACGACCCCACGAAGTCGATGCCGCCCAGGTCGATGCTGATGCGGGCGTTGGGGTGCTTTTGGGCGAGCCCCTGGAGTTCGATGCGCAAGGGGAGGCTGTGCTCATAGTGGAGATCACCCTCCATCTGGATCACGATGTTGCCCTGGGCGTCCCGGTTCATTCTGGCCTTCATGCTCATGCGCTTGCACCCTCCTGGTGTCCTGACGGAGACATCCCTCCATGGTATCACTGGGGTGTGGCCCCCTCCATCAAGGCAAAAAGGACCCCATGCCCCGCCTGATCTTACTTAACACCCCCATAGGGGACTTGGCCGACATGAGCGGGCGGGTTCTCGCGGCCCTGCGGGAGGGAACCCATTTTGCGGTGGAAGACACGCGCTCTTTCCGGGAGCTTTTGGCGCGGGTGGGGGTGTCCGGCGAGGGGAAACGGGTCCTGTCATTGCATGACCACAGTTCCGAGGCGAAATGGGAGCGCTTGCTCGACCTCATTCGCGAGGGGCATGACCTCCACGTGTGCTCCGAGGCCGGAAGCCCCGTGCTTTCGGATCCGGCCTATCCCTTGGTGCGCTTGGCCCAAGAGCATGGGATTGAAGTGGAAACCTTCTCCGGCGTCACCGCGGTGGTGGCGGCGTTGGAACTCTCAGGTTTGCCTCCGTTGCCCTTCAGTTTTCACGGATTCTTGCCTCGGGACGAAGGGAAAATTCGCGCGGCCTTGGGTCAGTTGGGGCAAGGGACGCACATCTTCTTTGAGGCGCCGGGGCGCCTGCGCGCCACCCTGGCCTTGGCGGCCCAGGCCTGGCCCGCAGCGGAGATCGCCGTGGTGAAGGAAATCGGGAAAAGCTACCAGCGCGTATGGCGCTTTCGTGCGGGAGAAGGGGAGAAGGCCCTGGCGGAGATGGTGGAGAAAGGGGAGTTCGTCTGGTTGGTCCATTTGCCGGCCGACCCGCGTCCCACCGTACCGGGGGCGGTGAAAGAAGCGGCCGAGGCTATCTTGAGCGGCGGCGTGGGAAATAAGGCGGTGGCGCGTCTGGTGGGGGAAGTGTTGGAGCGTCCCGCCAAGGAAATCTATGCCGAAATTAACCGGGGCGCGAAATCCTAGCTCTCCCCGGCCGGATTCCGTTTAGAATCACTTAATGGATAGCCGTCATGAAAGTTAAAATCCTGGGAGGTCACGGGGGCGTCACCATCGGATTCCAGGCCACCTCGTTTCTGGTGGACGAGCGCATGCTCATCGACGCGGGTTCCGCCGCCTCCACCCTCTCCATCGAAAAGCAAAGCAAGATCGACAATATCCTGGTCTCCCACCCGCACTTGGACCACATCAAGGACCTGGCGTTTTTGTGCGACAACTGCTTCGGCATGCGCGCGTCGCCGTTCGAGGCCTGGGCCCATCCCACGGTGGTGGGGCTGATCCAGCGGCACCTCTTCAACGACACCATATGGCCCGACTTCGCCAAAATCCCCACCGCGGAAAAACCCACCATCCGCTTCAACGGGCTCGCTTCGGAAAAGCGCGTAGAGATCGGCGGCTTCCACGTAACGCCCGTTCCAGTGGCCCATCCCAGCGACGCCCACGGCTACATCCTGGAGAAAGAGGGAAGAGCAATCCTGTTCACCCTGGACACCGGCCCCACCGAGCGCATCTGGGAGATCGCCCGCGGGATGCCCCACCTGCGCGCCATCTTCACCGAGGTGAGCTTCCCCAACCGCATGCAGAAAGTCGCTGACGCCAGTGACCACCACACCCCCCAGACGCTGGGGGCAGAACTCGCCAAGATGCCCGCGGGGGTGCCGGTGATCCTGACTCACCTCAAGCCGAATTTCCGGGGCGAGCTGGAGTCGGAAATCGCCGAGCTCAACGACTCCCGGGTTCAAGTCCTCATGAAGGACGGGATGGAATTCCAGTTCTAGAGCCGGCCGCCCTTGCCGTAGCTCTGGGGGCCCACCCTGGGGAAGCCCCCGCCTTGAACGCCGGGGATACCGCCCGGGGTGCCCTGCCTTGGGGCCACGTCGAAGGGAGCCGAGGTGCACTCCAAGCTCGTCTCGTCCGACGAGAAAGTCACAGTGGCACTCACCACCTTGTCCTCGCCCATGGGCACGGTGCCGCCGCTGTGTCGGAGGGCGCCATCGCCGGTGGCGGTGGAGGTAGAGATGCCACTCCACTCGACGGTGAAGCCGGTGGTGGGACTGCCCGCGGGCAAGATGATGCGGGGATTGAAGGAGCCATCGGCGTTGGGGGTGCCAGGATCTATGCTGCAGGCGGTGGCCTCTTCAACTGGCTGGTCGCTCTCCGTGGGGGTTGGGGTTTCCGTGGTAGTGGTGGGGCGTTGGACGGTCATGGGGCCGCACACGGTGCCGTCTTCCAGGTAGGCGCTCAGCTGAAGCTCGCCTTCATCCGACGCTGCCTGCAGTACGATCTGGTTTTCTGAGACGTTGCTAGCTTCGGAGGGAAAGCCCAGAGACCAACGGGCGACCGTACCGGTGCCGGTCACCTGGGGGAGGGTCACGCTGTAGTAAACGCCGCCCCCGCTCACATCCTCGTCTTGTCGCTGGGAAGACTCAGCCAGGGTGACTGTGCCCGAGAGGGTGCAGGCAGTGGCCGGTGCTCGCTCCACGGGTTGGGTCGGCAAGGATATGGGCAAGCTGGAGCAGGTCGGACCCGGCGCTTGGCCATCCAGCGCGATGGTGGCCGTGATACTGAGGGTGTCGCCCACTTCGTTAGTGGGAATTTGGAAGGTCGCACCCATTCTAGGCACGTCGGAACGGGGCTGGCCGTTGACCACCCAGGTCACTCGCGCGCTTGGGGGGAGCTCGCCACCCGCAAGATTCAAGGTGGCGGGAACGGTGTAGTATGCCACGCCTGGCGGGGAACCCCCTTCATCCTGCATGGAATCCGAGAGGGTCACGTCGCCGATGTCGATGGAAGAACAAGTGATTTCTCCCCCCTGAGATGCAGGGATGGTGGTGTCGGTGGGCGTTGGGGAAGAAGGGAGCGTGGCGGGCTCCAGGGTACTGGTGAGGGGGCCACCCACTTGGGTTAAATCCCTGTTTGGAGTGGGAGTGCCACTGAGGACCACCGGCCTTCCTGCAGGGGGAAGGGGCCTGCGCTCGGCCTGGGTGAGGTCTTGGCAGCTTCCCCCAAGGGCCTGGCGGATGTCACTAATGGGTTGGTTCATGCTGGCGAGATCGTCCACGCGCTGATGGCGCATGTGGTCTCGGAACTGTTGCAGGAAGGGGTCGATGCGGGCGTCGGTGTTGTTGTCGCCAAGGATGGTTTCGAGGTTTTGCCGTACGGTGCTCAGACCGGAAATCAGCGCGGCGACGCCGCCGTTGGTTTGGGTTTCGACGAGCTGGCAGCCAGGTTGGTCTTGGGCCACCTCCAGCACGCTGCCCACTTGGGCCAGGAGGGCGTAACAAGTGCGGTGATTGTACATGTAGCGGCGGTAGGCGGCGGGGATGGTGGAGCCGGCCCCTTGCTCACAGGCGCAGGTGCGCAGGATGTTGTTGATCAGGCGGAGGAACTCCTGCAGCCCTTGTTCGTTGTCCGCCCGCAGGAGATTGTTAATGATGGCGTCCAGGCGACCCTCGAGGTTGCCCTCGCGCTGGAAGCGGGCCATGCAGGCCAAGGAGGCGTTGTGGGGGCCTACGCTTTGGACTGGCACGCACAGGGGTTGCCGACTGGCGGCGGGCAGGTTGAAGGTGGCGGCGCTGTGGCCAAAGAGCGCGGGGTTGCACCCGAGCTGGCCCGGGCCACATTGGCCAGCCGCCTGCAAGTAAGCCTGGCGTCCGGTGTTGTTGGTGTGCTCACAGGAAGGGTGAATGCAGAAGCGGCGGCCGCCACTCTCCACGAAGGCGGAGGGCCAGCCGGCGTAAAGGCAATGCTCGCCGGAACCGGCAGCGTTGGCGAAGTTGGCCGAGTTGGCGCCGGTGGGGCATTGGTTGGAGGTGGCGTGGGCGGAAGGGATCACCATCTCGGAGAGGAGGTCTTGCAGTCGGCGCAACCTCTCCCAGCTGGTACGGCGTGGATCGTTTTTGGGAAGCGTGGCGGGATGCTGGCCCGCCTTCATTACGGCTTCCTCGGCGGCGGCCATGGCCTCCATCGCGCGCAGGACCAGCGCGCGCTGTTGGGGGCGGGTCATCAGGCGGAAGCTGTCGGCGCTGATGAACTGCCGGGGCTCGGGGGAGGTTTGTGGCGAGGCCCAGGCACTTGCGCACACGAAAAAGAGGGCCAAGAGATAGCGCATGAGACGGTCTCCTACATCGGCTTTTCGGAGGCTTTGGCTTTCCACTTGAGCATTTTAATCGAGCGCAAGCCTCGGATAGGGCGAATTCCCGTCTTTCCCGCTGGGAAGACGACATGGTAAGGAATATCCAAGAGTTAACTTTCTGCTGTGGCCCCAGCCGCGGCGCGAGTCCCTGCCCACTTATCCAGGCAGGGCCCCAGAGGAGTTCCCATGGGCTGGTTCCACCAGGTCAAAAATCCCAAGCTCAAAAACCTCAAGAAGGGGCCCTCCGCCACGCCCGCCGGACTTTGGAAAAAATGCGTGGGCTGCGGCGAGATCATGCAGACTGAGAAGTTGGAGGAAAACCACCAGGTCTGCCCATACTGCGAGCACCACTACCGCCTGGGTGGGGCCGAGCGCATCGAGCTCATGTGCGACGAGGGTAGCTTTGAGGAGGCCGGTGAGGAGCTTGCGAGCACCGATCCCCTGCGCTTCACGGACAAACTGGCTTATCAGCAACGTCTCGAGACGGCCTACAAGGCCACGGGCCTGCGTGATGGGACGCTGGCCGGCACCGCTAAGATCGAAGGCCAGGCCTGCGCCCTGGCGGTGATGGACTTCCGATTCATGGGCGGCTCCATGGGGGTGGTCACAGGCGAGAAAGTGGCCCTGGCCATGGACCTCGCCTATGAAAAGAAAATTCCCTGTATCGTAGTGAGCTGCTCCGGCGGCGCCCGCATGCAGGAAGGCATCTTGTCTCTCATGCAGATGGCGAAGACCTCCGCCTCTCGCGCGCGACTCAAGGCCGCGGGCCTGCCCTACATCTCGGTCCTCACCGACCCCACCACCGGCGGGTGCGCGGCCAGCTACGCCATGTTGGGGGACATCAACATCGCCGAGCCCAAGGCGCTCATCGGCTTCGCGGGGCCGCGGGTGATTGAGCAGTCCATCCGACAAACCTTACCCGAAGGTTTCCAGCGCGCCGAGTTCCTGCTCGAGCACGGTTTCATCGACCGCATCGTGGCCCGCAAGAACCTCAAGCGCGAGCTGGCCTTCTTCCTCCGGATGTTTACTCCCGGCGCCGCATGAGCGCGCAACGGCTGCAGGAGCGGCTCCTCTCGCTTTACGGCGCGGAGAGTTTCCTGCCGGGGCTCGCGCGGGTGGGGGGATTTCTCGCGCCTGAGTTGGCCCGTGTTCGCGAGCTGGCCCCGCGAATCGTGACGGTCGCTGGCACCAACGGCAAAGGCGAAACCGCGCTGGCCCTGGCCTCCCTGGCCCGGGCTGCCGGCATCCCTCACATCCTCTGGACCTCCCCGCACCTTCTGAGCGTCACCGAGCGCTTTCGCTGCGAAGACGGAGAAATTCCGGTGGAGGAGTTGGCCGTACTGGTGGAAGAGGGCGAAGAGCTCCGAAAGGTGGCCGGGAGCGGACTGAGCTACTACGAGGCCCTGTGGGCAGCGTTTGTGCGATGGGGGTTGCGGCGACGGGCGCCCCTGTGGATTTTGGAAGTGGGCATGGGCGGAAGGCTCGACGCCGTGAACCTGCTGGATGCCCATGTGGTGGCCCTCCCCTCGGTTTCCCGCGACCACCAAGAGTATTTAGGTCCCACTTACCGCGCCATTCTGGGAGAGAAGCTCGGGGTCTTGAGGGCCGGGGCCACGCTGGTATCGACGCTGGAGCTTGCCTACCTACGCTCCCTCGCCCAGGCCGAGGCCCAGCGGCTTGGGGCGCGCTGGCAGGACCTCTTTGCCTCGGGCGAAGTGGGCGTCGCTGACGGATTCTCCTCGCGCAACCGCCGCTTGGCCGAGCGCGCATGGGAGGCGCTGGGATTTACCCCCCTCCGAGTGGGCGAAGGGGCCTTCCCCGGGCGTGGGGAGCGCTGGCGTTGGGGATCCCACGAATGGGTTTTTTACGGCTCGCACAACCCAGATGGCGTGAGGAAATTGGTTCAGTTTTTGCGACGCCGTACCTATACTTTTCCAGAGGAGAAATTCCACCAAGTCTGGGCCGCATTTTCCCGGCGTCCAACCGGAGATCTGCGGGCGATGGCGCGGGCCTTGGCCACCTTGGCCGACGACGGCGCCGACGTGAAACTGACCCAGTTCGAGCACCCAAAGGCGGTTCCTTTGGAGGCCTGGTGGCGGCGGGACGAAGGAAGTCCCGTGCAAGCCGTCCATGAATGGAGCACGCTGTTCCCAAGCCAGGCCGATGAACCCCGCCGCGTGTTGGTCACGGGTTCCTACTATTTCGTGGCGCTGGTGCAGGAGCGCCTGCGCGCTCTGGGCGGCGCTGCTCTGCCTGAGCGCCTGGAGCGCTGACCCCCAATTCCAGCTGGGCGACGCCCTCTCCGTGTTCTCCGACCGTGCCTTTCGTAAGGACGGCGGCGAAGTCTTCGAGGCCGTGGGCAACGTGGTGGTGGTGAGCGGTAAAGACACCCTCTACGGCGAGTCCGCCCACTTCGACCGCCGTAGCATGACCTTCAAGGTGGAGGGCAACGTGCGCCTGATCACGGGGGAAATCGCCCTCTACGGCTCGCGCCTGGAGTACCACGCCCTCTCCGGCTACGCGGAGATCGACAACGCCCGCATCATCCACCCCCAGTTCAACATCGTCGCCCGTCGGATCATCCGCCGCAACGAGAAGGTCATCGAGACCCAAGAAGCCGAGTTCACCACCTGTCGTGACTGCGTGGAGTCCTGGGCCGTGCACGGAAAGCGCATCGTGGTTTATCTGGACGACCGGGCCGAGATCCACCACGGGCTCGCCAAGGTCAAGGGCGTGAGCCTGTTCTACCTGCCGTACTTCGTGGTACCCCTCCAAGACCGCAAGACGGGCCTCCTATTTCCCAATTTCAACTCGCGGGTGGGGGAGGGGATCTCACTCGGCCAGCCCTTCTTCTGGGCCATCGACCAGAGCCGGGATGCCACCATCACGCCCACTTTCTGGGCCAAGCGCGGTTACGGGGGCGACTTGGAGTACCGCCAGCGCTTCGCTCCCGAGCGGTGGTTCCAGGGCAGCACCCGTGTGCTCAACGACACCATCTACCTGCCGGAGGAGAACATCCAGGGGGAGTCGGGCTCCAACTACACCCGTTACTTCCTCGAAGCGGAGAACCACTGGCTGTGGACCCCTGACTGGGTCCATCACTTCCGCTACACGGGGAGCCGGGACCTGGATATCATGCGTGACCACCCCAAGTACGTGGAGGACCGCGTGTTGGGCAGTGACCTGGGCTTCACCGGCCACGTGGACGGGCGGGGCTCCCTGTGGTCACTCAGCTTGGAGAGTGAGTACAAACGTAACCAGCTCTTCGCCGATCCCGTGGCCTTCGACCGCTCCTATGTGCAGACGGTGCCGCGGGTGTCCGCGGGAACCGCGCCCGTATCGTTGCTCCAGACCAAAGTCCCCTTCTTCCAGCACATCCTGGCCGGTGCAGACGGCTCATTCACGCGCTTCCGGCAGGTCACCGGCAACGACGGCGGCGTGATCCGCAACGCCGACCGGGTGACGGCCAACCCCTACATCAACTGGCATTTCCTGACGTGGGGGCCGGTGGCCTTCAAAGGTGAACTGCGGGGGGATTACCAGCGCTACCGCTTCAACGAATTGGATGATTCCCGCGCCGAGAAGAACGCCACCCTCCTCAAGACCGAGTTCTCCTTCACCATGGACCGCATCTTCGGACTGGCCTACGACGAGAAGGTGGCGTGGAAAGACTTACCTGCGGAGAAGCGCCGTGAGCTGCGGCCCCGTGAGGGGGGGCCTCGCCCACTCTCCCGCCCCCAGCGCGAGCGTAAGCTGGTGGGGAAACTCCCCAGCTACGATTTGAGTCTCACCGACGAACTAGTGGCCGTGCCCCGCCACTCCTACCGCCACTCCCAGGAGTTCAAGTTCATCCACCACTACATCACGGCGGAAAACGAGTCCGGAAACCCCGCTTTCCTGACCCAGATCCGCAGTAACACCGGTTGGTTTGACTACACGGACGCCATCCGTTCCGAAGAGGCCCTGCTCGGCGCCAACACCACCCGTACCCTCATCCCGCCCACCAACACCCTGGAGTTCCAGTGGAACAACGTTCTCATCCGCAAGCAGTCCCAGGGGGCCGACTGGCGTACGGACCAACGCTACCTGCGGGACAATTTCAGATATGACCGTCTGGGTTTCTTCAACGTTTCCCAGGGCTACCTGATAGGGCAGAATGACGAGTTCCAGGAGCTGCGCGAGCGCCTGACCCGCCTGGAAGTGCTGGCGGGCTACCGCCTTTCCAGGGGCAACCTCACGCTCTCGGAGTATTTCTTCCACCGGGACAGCGAGCACATGTTCCAGCTGGCCTGGGAGCGCGAGTTCGACTTCTTCAACGTGCTCTCGTCCTACAACTACAACTCTCTGGCCGAGCGGCACAACCTGCTGGCGGGTCTCCAACTGCGGCCCACGGACGCCTTGGGTTTCTCCTACGCCAAGCAGGTGGACCTCCAGGCGCGCGAGGATCTACGGGATCTCTACGCCGTGGACATCATGCCCCCCAATAACTGCTGGATCCTGAGCCTGAACTACGAGGAGGCCCTCACCGGCTTCCGTTACTCCTTCAACGTCATGTTCAACTACGGCGACGAGAAGTTCCAGGACTACCGGCGGGACTGGTTCCGCCAGCAGAAGTTCTGATGGGCGCCTGGCTGGTGGATTTCGAGGACAGCTTCACCCACAACGTGGCGGCGGAATTCCTTGCGGCGGGGCTCTCCTGCCAGGTGGTGCCTTGGCGTCTTCTGCCGGCCCCCGGTGTGGCGCCGGCCCCCGATCTGCTGGTCTGGGGCCCGGGTCCGGGCCATCCGGACGATTACGGGATGCTACCCACCATGCGTGCTTGGTGGGAGCACGGCACGCCCATGGCGGGCGTATGCCTGGGCCACCAGCTCATGGCCCGCATGCTCGGTTTGCCGGTGGGCCCCAGCCGCGAGCGCAAACATGGCGAGCGGGTGGAGTATGAGGCCCCGGCATCCTGGCGCTCCCGGGGACTGCCCGCCCGCTTCCGCGCCCAACGCTACAATTCCTTGGCCGTCCCGGCCCTCCCACTGCCCGTGGGGTGGGAAGGATGGGCCCATGACGGTGAATGGGTGGGACTGTTGCATGAGCGGGCCATGACGTACCAGTTCCATCCGGAATCCGTGGGCACATCTTGCCCCGGCCCGTTGTTTCGTGCGCTGGTGGCCCTCGCCCTATAATGGGAAGATGCGCCTCCTGCTCTCCAATGATGACGGCGTCCACGCCCCCGGGATCCTGGCCCTGCACCAAAGACTGGCGCGAGGGCATGAAGTGGTGCGTGTCGCCCCTCTGGAAGAGCGCTCCACTACCGGTCACAGCATGAGCCTGGATAAGCCCCTGCGGCTGGAAGCTTTGGGCGAGGGTGTGTGGGGCTGCAGCGGTTTTCCCGCCGACTGCGTGTTGATGGGCCTGGCCCACGTGTGCAGGGGCAACCGTCCTGACTTGGTGGTCTCTGGCATCAACCGTGGGGCCAACCTGGGCCAAGACTTGTACTACTCGGGCACCGTGGCCGCCGCCCGAGAGGCGGCCTTCCATGACGTGCCGGGAGTCGCCGTGAGCCTGTGCTTCCGGGATTTCACCAACCCCGCCCCCCACTACGCCAGCGCCGCCGAGGTGGTGGCTTGGCTGCTGGAGGAGGGACTGGTCGCGGCCCTGCCTCCGCGGGCCCTGGTCAACGTGAACGTGCCCGACCTGCCGGTGGCCAAACTCAAAGGACTGCGGCTGACCCACGTGGGTTTCCGGCGATACTCCGAGGACGTGCACGCTCGTACCGACTCCCGGGGCCGGCCTTACTACTGGATCGCGGGCCTCTATGAAGGCTTCGCCCCCGACGCTAGTTCGGACTGCGCGGCGGTAGAAGATGGCTACGTGGCCGTTACGCCCCACGACTTGGTCGGGGAGAAGCGCGCCGATTGGGGGCCCCTGCGCACCCTGGTGGAAAAGACCCATGCCCGCCATTTCGCCTAAACTCCTTTTGCCGTTGCTCCTCTTCTACGCCGTCGCGTGTTCGCACATGCGCAAGGGCCAGCACGTGTACTGGCGTCCGGGCACACAACTGGCGCGGATCGCCGGTGAAAACGGCACCACCGCCACCCAGTTGCGCGAGCTCAATCCCCAGGCACGTCCCGGGCAGTGGCTCTTCGTCCCCAACCGTGTGGGCATCCTGGATTTCATGGAAGGCACCAAAGTGGTGGAGGACTATTCGGCCCTGGGCTCCGGCGCCTGGGCCTGGCCCGTGCCCACCCACCGCAAAATCTCCTCGCATTTCGGGCGCCGTTGGGGCCGCAAGCATGAGGGGGTGGACATCCCCGCGCCCCGGGGCACTCCGGTCGTGGCGAGTGCTGCCGGCGTGGTGAAGTACAGTGACGACCGTGTTTCCGGGTATGGCAACATGGTGGTGATCGAGCATCCGGGGAAAGTCTTCAGCGTCTACGCCCACAATCAGACAAACCTGGTGCGGGCAGGAACACGAGTGAAGCGCGGGCAAATGATCGCGCGGGTGGGGAGCACCGGCCGCTCCACCGGCCCGCACCTGCACTTCGAGATCCGCGTAAAAGACCAGGCGCGGGACCCCGCCCGTTACCTGGGCAAGTCCCGTTAGGGCGCGGCCTTCCTCAAACGCTCCACCAGCTTCAGGTACATAATGGCGGTGTTGCGGGCGTCTTCCAGCGCCGTGTGCGCCACGGCCCCCATGCCCAGGTGGTTCATCAACGCGGACCCAGACTCCATGCCCGGGGGCAAAAGACCCAGGTCCATCAGCGAGTAGGCGGCGCCTGAGAGGTCCACCTGCCGATGGTTGAAGTACCTGCGCATGAAGTCCCAACCCAGATCTCGGTTCAAAAAGGGGAGGTCGATGGCCGACATGGATTTGCCGAAGAGGATGATCTTTTGGTTGTTGAAGTAGGCCCTCACCTCAGGGGCCTCCACGTAGGAACGCATGGATTCGCGGAACGTTTCCAGGGCCACGCCCTCGGCATGGGCCTTGCGAATCAAGGTCTCGTTGTGCTGGACCACCCAGGGATCCAGACGCGGCCGCAGCTCCTCGAAAGAAGGGCACTGCACGAGGAAGTGACGAGCCAGGTCCTCCTCCAGCCGCAGCGTGCCGGCGTCGAAGGGAACCATGGCGAACTCGATGATGAGGTCGGTTTCCGCGAGGCCCGTGGCCTCAATGTCGATGCTGAGGTAGCGCATTTCCCCATTCTGCCCCGAAGCGCCCGCGGTGGAAAGCTCAGCGGATGGTGACGGTCTGGGGGCAGTGGTCGGACACCCCCCGGTAGCTTTGGCCCAGTTCAGTGGGGGAGGCTTCGCGGCACGAGACCTGGGCGCAATGGCCCCCTACGGTGGCACGGGGGGCGCTCACGCGCAAAAAATCGGGACTGACCAGGATGTGATCCAGAAGGGATGGTGATTCCAGACCGTCGTCGCTGCCGCCCCACCAGTAGGCCGAGCAGGGCACGTTGGCGGAGAGGTCGATGAGCCCCGCCGTCCTCACCATCGCCGTGAAGCGGCGGTAGTCCTCATTGCGGGCATTATAGCCAGTAGTGTTGAAGTCCCCCATGGCGACCACGTTGCGTTGACCTGCTCGCCTCATCTCGGCCACCAAGTCGGCCAAGAGTTGGTATTGCTCATAGCGTTTACGCACATCGCTGGCGTTTCCTCCCGATTTGAGGTGGAGCTGAATCGCGTAGAAGCGCGTGCCGCTCTCAATCTCTTCGAACAGCCCCACCGCCGCGGGACGCGAGCCGGCGTAGCAGCCGCCATTGTCACCGGAGAAGTTGAGGTTCTCGTTAAAGGCCAGCAGGCGCAGCTTGCTTTGGTTATAGAGAAAACCCAACCGTTGGCCGTGAGCGCCACCGCAGGTGGACAAGCGCACCGCGTACCCCGAAAAGCGTCGAGCAACGAAACGCTCGAATTCTTGCGTGTTGTTGATCTCATTCAGTCCCAGGAGGTCAAACCGCATCGACTGCAGGATGGTTTCCAGGGCCGGTTTGTCCGTACGCACCCGTGAGCGTTCATCGTAATCGAAGTTGCGAATGTTGTAGGTGCCTACGGCGAGACCCGCCCGGGCCGGGAAGTGCAGGACGATGGCGATGAGCACAAAAAGATGTTTCATGCAGTGGTTCCTTGAGGTGCGTTAAATTAGCACGGGTTGGGGTGGGCATTAGCTGCACTAATATGTCGTTGCTCGGCATTATAGCCAAATAAGCCGATCATTCAACCCCGGTATTTGGGCATAAGAAGCGAGAAAGTAAGATTTTTGGCATAATCACGCGCCGCGCAACACAATGTTAGCGGGTGTAAGCAAAATGTAATTTGACTTAGGGAGTCGGTAATAAGTATCTACCTCTTAACAATCATCCAGACCATGAGGTTTGGGCTTTAGGGGGAAAATATGAACCGTTTGGCCTTTTCCGTTCTCGTATTAACAGCCGCCGTGGGTAGCGCCCACGCCGACACCGCCGCTCTCGAGCGCTACTTCGACATCGACTCCCGCACTGTGGAAGTCACCACCACCACCCGTGGCGGCGACACCTTCGTTTCCACCATGCAAGAAGACATGAACGACGCCCCCGCCAACGACGGCAGCCGCCGCCGTGAGCGCCGCGGCCCCAAATTCGACTACCAACTCCCCGGCCTGACCCCCGACAACGGCGGCGCCGACACCACCGTGCGCACCGCCGGCGAAGTCATCCGCGTAATCCGTGACCTGGTCGCCCTGGGCGAGGACATCTACAAACTGATCGAGCGCGGCCGCCCCGTGGTCAACCATAACTACGCCCCCATCAGCGTGATGCCCAAGAACGGCGGTGAAGCCGTGGACATCTCCGAGACCGAAGGCTGGCAGCTGCCCAAGTCCCAGCGCGTGCGCGCCGTTTACCGCAACGGCTTCGGCGCTGAAGTGGTGGTGTTCGAGTACAACCTGGTGTTCGCCTACGGCGGCACTTACAACGGTGTTGGCCGCTACATCACCGCCGCCCAGATCATCCCCACCCACTCCACCGCTTCTTGGGGCTTCACCCTCGACTCTCAAATGACCCTCAACGGGATCACCAACGTCGGCACCCGCGCCGAGCCCGTGGCCGCCGCCGTCCTGAACGTGAAGTACCGCGTGAGCAACGTGCTGAAAGTGGAGGAGCTCAACGACACCTACCACATCACTGGCCGTGGCCAAGTGACCAAGCTCTAAGTCCTCGACCCGCATTTCCTCCGAAGGGCCCCGAAGGGGCCCTTTTTTTTTGTTTCAGAGGTAATCCACCACCACCACGCCGTCGGGATGCAGGCGCATGAACGCGCCCACGGTGGTCTGGCAGCTTAAGAGTTCCCCGTTGACCGTACAGCGGCGGCACACGCCTTCCCCGTCGCAGGAGGACGCGATGGGAATTCCACGCTCATGGAGGAAGCGCATGAGCAGTTCCTGGGCATCGGCCTCCCATGCGCCCAGCTCTCGGCCGGAGGCGCGGCCGCGCACCAGGATCAGGGGCACAAGAGCGCCCCGGGGTTGCGGTCATCCATGAAGAAGCGGCCACCGCGTTCCCGCTCAAAACGCGCCCATGCCCAGATGTTGCCGATGGCGTTGGCGTTGTAGATGGGGACGTTGAGTTTGAGCAGGTCCCTCACTTGGTCTTCCCGGCTGCGCGCCGACTCGATCACCAGGCGGAGAGGATCGGAAAGGAACATGTGCCGTGCGTGGCGGATGAGGGTTTCGATGGCCTCGGGAGTCTGGGAGTGCATGAGGCCGTAACGGAACAGGTGGTAGACATGCTGGCCCGGGTCCCGGCTTTGGTTGGCCGCCAACCATACCTCGCCCTCAGGGCGCTGGAGGACGCAGAAGGCGGCCGAACGCACGCGGGGATCACCCTTGAACACGGGCGAGCCCGCCAGCGAGGCCGTGGGCCCCGCTTTTTGGGCCGCCACCGCCAGGAAGGAGCCTTCACCGGCGGTCAGCCCGAAAAGGTGGCCCTGATTTTCTCCCTTGTCGATGAGGAAGATGGAGTTGTCGTACAGGGTGAAATCATAATTGCAGCGCACGTCCAGCCGGGGGGTGCGGCGGTAGGTGAAGAGCGAGGGCATGGGGACGGCGGGGGGATCGTGGGGCAGGGCCATGAAAGGGGAGAGGGGCACAGCCGGCAGGCGCTCATTCTCCCGCAGCAGCTCGTCCCCACGGAACCAGTGGCGCCGGAGCGTTGGGTCCGCGGCGATGGCACGTTCCATGGTGCGCAGATGTTCTTCCAAGGCCCGGCCGGCGGGCACGGACCCGCTGAGGTGTTGGTCCAGCAGGCGTGCGTACCAGGCGAGCCGACGCTTCTCCCCGTGGGAGGCGAGAAAGGCGGAGAGACCCTGGAGGAAAGGATAGCTCTCTGGTCCCGCCCCTGCTCCGGTGAAGTCCCAGTAGCGGGTTCCCAAGCTGGTGCGGCTCAAGAACTGCAGCCGGGCGGTGGGGGAGGCGAAGTCCGGGCGGACTTTCGTCTGGAAGAGGGCCCAAAGCACCGCCTGGTCCACGAAGGAGAGCTTGGTGGACGATGGGACTTGCCGCAGGAAGGCCTGAAAGACTTTCTGTGCCTCTGTGCTGGGTCCGACCAAGGAAAGGCCTTGGTCGGCGGGCCGGGCGCAATGGATGGGCACCTGCTCGCTTGGTAGGGACTTCTGTTCCTTCTCCACGGTGGTGGGGAGTTTCAGGGAGCGCATCACCCGGGCGCAGGAGAGCGTGCCCACCAGGCAGGCCAGGAGCAAGGAAAGTTTAGGCCATGTCTTCATCGAGCAGTTCAAGGTTGTCGGGGAGGGATTCCCCCAGGGTGAAACGGTCGTGCAGGTCCAATTGCGGACCCATGGCGTCTTTCTTAAGGCTGCCCAGGAGGAACACGGCGTACATGCCCCCGCCGTCTCCACCCACCGACTGGAGTTTCCACTCCACCACTTCGTGCCCCGACTGGAGGATCCCATGCAGGACCTTGTCGAACTCCTTCTCCCGGTGGCCTTTGCCGTGGGCGGGGGGGGCGGGGATGTACCAGGTGAAGGTCTTCAGGTCCCAATACCGGGACGCTTTGGTCGCTTTCTTGGAACCGGACTTTTTCACTCGCGCGCTCCCGGGGTTTCGGCCGTTTGCTGGTGTTGGGGGACTGACTTTCCATGACATTCTAACAGGACATGGCCCACAAGAAAGAAGGATTTAGGACGGGCCAAACAACCGCCCTTGGGAAAAGACTGCCCACCGATATTTTACTTTGATCCGCCCTTCGTTCAGGTATACTTGGGGTAAGGGACGACAGGATGTTGTTCCACTAGGCAGGATGCCGAAAAGAGGGAGCCATGCAGGGGCTCCCTTTTTTTTTGCCCTCGCGCTGGAAGGTATGATTAGGGCAAGGCCCCCATTCCTCCGCATCCAAACTCCGAGGCAATGCGGGCCGTGATGTCATGTCGGGTGGGCGCATGGCACTGGGTAGCCTGTAGAAGACTCGCGCAGCCAAGTGTGTTCTCGCTGGTCAAACTCAGAATGAGGCGTCTGTTGGGTGTGAGTCGGCCACACTCCAGCGGCGATGACGTGCCCAGGTGCGGTGGTGGGTCAAGTGGCGACGGGATGACATCCTTTTCAAGGTATATCCCGCAGAGTTCGTTGTACTCCCGCAGCCTCCGGGAGCTAAGCATGTTGGCCCCCTGCTCGTTCCTCTCGCTGTTACCTACGCTGTAGAAGAAGACCCCCGCCAATGAAGCACAATTTTGTGCCAGTTGGGCATGGGCCTGGCAAATGGATCGATGAGTCCGGCCCCCGCCGGGGACGGTGTCGGCCCGTAGAGAACCCATGTGCTCTATGATGGGGTTTTGAGTGATGGCCATGATGGCGTTAAAAGCCTGGTGGCGGTCGCGCTCGGACACCGACAAACCGGCGCTCGTTGAGGAGGCGGTGTCGAGGTTTCTTTGTAGCTGATCCCCCGACAGGGTAAGCATGTCGGAAATCTGCCGGACCCTTGTGTAAGCCTGCGGCATTGACTGCTGAAAATAGGCCATCAGCGTGAGGGCGATGCCTTTCCCGTTCATTAGAGGGGTGCCTACAGAAATGGACACTGACGGCCTCGCCATGGCGCCTGGGGAGCTCCCCACAGACCTTGATACGCCGGTGTCGGAAGCGAGTTCTGGTGCCGCAGTGGGGGCGTTCGTTTCCAGGCCTTGCAATGCCGCTTGCATACGGCTGAGGCTAGCGTGCAAATCAGCGGCTTGGGCCTGAGGATTTCTCAGTAACTCGTCCATCGCGTCCAATTCTGCGGCGAAGGCCAGTGCGGATTGGGCCAAGGAAGGGTTCCTAGGATATCCGTTGGCCTCCTCGGCGAAGTAGAGGCTGGCCACGCGCAACCATTCATAGAGAGATTTGCTGCCATTTCCATCAGGGGATGGAACTCGGTTTTCGCGAACGGAGCGCTGAAGTTGTTGCAGAGTACGTCGTGTGCTGTCCGGCAAGAGAGGGGAGTCTGGAGCCGCAGTCACCGCCAAGACCATTGCGGCCAGGCTTTGGACCTGAAGAACTCCTGAAGTAAATACACCTGCCGGGCAGACGGGCTGGGTGCCAGGGAGGGGAGCGGCGTAAGCGCCGACTCCCGAGGGGGTTCGCTGTTGGCATTGGCCTATGAACATGCTGGTGAAATTGTGGAACAGGCAGCCGTACTTCTTCGCCCTCTGCTCCGTGTTCAAGGTGGCGTCGTTGATGGCGGCGAGGTTGGGGCCTTGCAGTGATCGGAAGAAGTGCTGGGTGATGGCCCCTACGAGGCTGCCCACCACAGGGGCAAATGGTGAAGCTCCACTCAGCTGGGTGGCGATGCTCACGGCCACACTGCCGACATTGTCCCTGAGCTGGCTGCCCAGTTGAGAGCGTGCGCAACTATTGCCGGCATTGCTGGCGGCCATGAAGGTGTTGAAGGCGTTCACCATCTGTGCCATGCCGGACGCCACATGGGTGCGGATATCCGGCGGCGCACCACCCATGGCGTATGGTGAAATCATAGGATTTGCCGCTGATTGAAACGCCGCCGCGGCGTTGATCATTTCTTGGCAGGCAGGATCGCCGGAAGCTGCCCCACGTAGTTGTTGAATTTGTGATGCCAAAGAGCTCATGGCGTCCGTAGGGTACAGTTCGCATGAAGTTAAGGGGTTGGATTCCAGGCCCGGTGGGGTGGTGGAGCCACCAGCACCATGGTCACCTCCGCCGACCATCTGGGACGCGGCCATTTGAGAGAAAAAGATTCCCATGACCACGGCCGACTTCTTCACCCAGTTCTTCATACCCCACCTATCGGTCAGGCGGGCAGATAGTTGAACGCGTGAGGTTTAGTCGGGAATGGAGGCATGTGTAGGCTAAGTGCTCCTTTTTTTTTGATTCTTCCGCATGTAATCTTCGTTTCATGTCGTCCACATTAGAGAAAACGGCTGCTTTCTTGCGGGTGGCAGATCAGTTCCGCCTCGGTCATCTCACCACAGAATCGGCCCATCCCCTTACCACTCACTTGGCTGATCTGACCCGTGCTGAAGACGTGCGCCCGGGCCTCGCTTGCCTCCACCGTGTGGATGTGGAAGCGCTCACTGTACTCGAGCGTGTGGGCGAAGGCTTGTGGGCTTTGCACCAGGACATCCGCGACACGCTGGCCGAGGGCCACGATGTGTTGATGGTGGGCTGCGGGGCCACGGGCCGCCTGAGCCTGGTGCTTGAGACGCTCTCGCGCCAGATGGGTCGCACGCCCGGGCGCATCCGCGCCTTCATGGCCGGAGGGGACTACGCCCTGGTCAAGTCCGTGGAGAGCTTCGAGGACCGCACCGACTATGGGGCCCGCCAGCTGCGCGAACTTGGTTTCAAGGACGGGGACCTCCTGCTCGCCATCACCGAGGGAGGGGAGACCCCTTTCGTCATCGGCGCCTGCCTGGAAGCCGCGCGCACCTCGCGCCAAGCCCCGTGGTTCCTCTACTGCAACCCGGACGACGCACTCCTGGGACTCCAGCGCTGTCGAGAAATCATCGGCCATTCTCACGTCAAAAAGCTCAACCTCACTTGCGGTCCGATGGCGCTTACCGGAAGCACACGTATGCAGGCCTCCACCGTTCAGATGGCTGCGGCCGGCTTCGCGCTCCTCTACGACTGGGAAAACGCCGAGCACATGCGCCGAGGGATCAGCGCCTGGCGCGAGTGGCATGCTCACCAAAACTTGGAGGGGCTTGCCCCCTTTGTGGTGGGTGAGGCCAGGGACCACGCCAGCGGTACTCCCGTGACCTATGTTTCCGACGCCAACCTTTCCATCTCCATCCTCACCGACACCACCGAGCGCTCACCCACGTTCTCCCAACCCGCCTTCGAAAACGTGTCGCTCAAGGAAGGCCTCGCGCCGATTTACCTCGCGGTGGAGGGCGCGGTGGGCCCCTCCGCGGCGTGGCGGATGCTCCTGTCGCGGGAACCCCGTTGCCTGGAGTGGGAAGAGTTCGGCGGGCGCATCAGCCGTGAGGTGCTGGATGGCTTCGACATCTCCCTGAACGCCCCCGCTCGCCGCGGCGGCGAGAGCGTGCGCTTCACGAGCGCTCCCGGGCGCGTGCGCTGGGAAGGGCGCGGGGAAACCTGGTCCCAGCCCTTGTGGGATGAACACCCCCTCACCACCCACCTCTCGCTCAAGATGGCCCTCAACGCCTTGTCCACCACCATGATGGGGCGCCGGGGCTTCTACCTGGACAACGTCATGACCTGGGTGCGCCCCTCCAACAACAAGCTCATCGACCGGGCCACGCGCTACGTACAGTTGCTGGCCGGGCGCCGGGGCGTGGAAGTTCCGTACGAACGGGGAGTGGAGCTGGTGATTTCGGAAATGGAGGCCGGGGGGGAGGGCCCGGTGGTGTTGAGGGTGCTCAAGCACCTCGGAGTGAAGGCGTGACGGTCGCCATCCTGCCCATGCGAGAAGAACATTTGCCCGAAGTGGCCCGCCTCAGCGTGCAACTGGACTATCCCGCCACCCTGGAGGAGGTCGCCCGCCGATTCAAGTTGAACGAGGGCCGCCCCGACCACCAATCCTATGTTGCCCTCTTAGATGGGCGGCTGGTCGGCTGGGTACAGCTATGGGTCGAGCACGCGGTGCTAGTGGAAGAGCGCGGGGTGGAGTTGGCGGCCATGGTGGTGGACCGAAACCACCGCAGCGCCGGGGTGGGCAAGGCTTTGGTGAACGCAGGCAAGGCCTGGGCCCGCGGACAAGGGGTGGGCGAACTACGCCTCTCAAGCAACGTGCTCCGCAACGACGCACACCGTTTCTACCTGCGCGAAGGCTTCATCCTCTACAAGACATCGCACTTCTTCTCTTTCGACCTGGGAGGCGCCCCATGAGCGAGGTCTTCTGCCGCGATTGGCTCGCCGCCTGGACCGGCAACCGCCCCGAGCACCTACGCTCGTTTTATTCCGACGACGCCTTCTACCGCGACCCCGCCCGCCCGGACGGGCTGCGCGGGGAGGAACTCTTGCCTTACTTCCGTAAGCTCCTGGCGAAAAACCCTGGCTGGGTGTGGGAACCGGTGGAGATCCTGCCCACGGCCAAAGGGTTCTGCCTGAAATGGCGGGCCACCATCCCCAACGGGGGGACGGTGGTGCATGAGACGGGCCTGGACATCGTGGAGACCCGAGACGGGAAGATCACCAGGAACGAGGTGTACTTCGACCGCGTCTCCCTGCTCGCCTCCCGTTAGAGGGCGCGGCAGCGCAGGAAGGCGGAGCCGGAGACCTCGTCGGCGCCCTCGTAGTCCACCGTTCCGTTGATCTCGTAGATCTCGCCGGCGAGTATCGCCAGGAAGTCGTTGGCGGGGAAGGTTACATTGTAGTGGTTGTCGCACTCGTTAGAGAACTCGGCGACGAACTTGCCGTCCGCTTCGGTGAAGGCGGTCATGGCGTTCTGGTCGGGGAAGGAGGCGCGCACGGCCTCGCCGCGGTCCACGCCGGTGAAAGTCACCGCGCGCACGGGGCCGATGGAGGTGTTGAGGGGGGCGAGGGTGAAGCAGGCCAGGTCCAGCGCCAGGGCGTTCATGCTGGTGGCGAGGGCGAGCAGGACGAGGGCGCGTTTCATGAGAAGCCTCCAAAAGGGATTTGGGGCTTCATAAGACGGGGGGAGCGTGAAGTCGATGGGAAGTTGGGGGGAGGGGAAAAACTACAGGCTCAGCCCCGCTTGTCCTCGTCCTTCCCGTCCTTCATGCCCTTCTTGAAGTTGTTGATGGCCTCGCCCAAGGAGCTGCCGAGCTTCGGGAGGCGGCTGCCACCGAAGAACACCAGCACCACCAGCAGCACGACGACGAGTTCACCAAAACCAAGTCCGAACATGGGGAATCCTTTGTAGCTCTAGTTTAGCCGTACACCCGGTTGAGGGGAAGGGTGTACTTACCGGGGGCGTAGTCGGCCAAGCGCATGGCCTTGAGCCCTTCCCAGGCCTTGCCGTTGGCGGCTTGGGCGAAGGGGAAGATGGCGATGCCCCCACGGGGGGTGAACTCGCCGATGACTTCGATGTAGCGGGGCTTCATCAGCTTGTCCAAATCCTTGCAGATCTTGGCGATGCAGTCCTCGTGGAAGTCGCCGTGGTTCCTGAAGCTGAACAGGTAGAGCTTGAGCGACTTGGACTCCACCATGAGCTTGTCCGCGATGTAGTTCACGTAGACGCGGGCGAAGTCCGGCTGGCCAGTTTTGGGGCACAGGCTGGTGAACTCCGTGCACACGAAGGTGGTCCAGTTGTCGCTGTCGGGGTGCTTATTGGGGAAGGACTCCAGGAGCCCGGGAGAGTAGGTCTGGGGGTAGTCGGTGTGGGCCTCGCCCAGATGGGTGACGCCCTTGAGCTCTTTACCGCTTCTTCCCTGAGTTTTCTTGGCCATAGACTGGGCATATATGGCAAAAACAGAGGCATGTCCACCAAGACCAAGGTCCTGCTGGCCCAGCTGGGCTCGCCCCGTTCCCCACGGGTGGGGGATGTGCGCGCTTTCCTGCGGGAATTCCTGGGGGACCCCCGGGTGGTGGATGCCCCTCGGTGGCTATGGGCCATTGTTTTGAATCTTTTCGTGCTGCCTTTCCGGCCCCGGCGTTCGGCCGAGGCCTACGCCCGGATCTGGGATGGGGATGGGTTCCCGTTGGTGAAGACCACGTTGAAGGTGGCTGAAGGGCTTAAACCCCATTTGGATGGGAACATTGAGGTTGAGGCCTGCTTCTTGCTGGCCGATCCGCGCGTGGGCGAGGTCCTGGACCGCTGGGAGCAAGAAAACCCCGCCACCCGCGCCCAGGACGTGCTGGTGTTGCCCCAATTCCCCCAGTACGCGGAATCCACCACGGCTTCCGTGGTGGACGTGGTGGCCAAGGAGTTCCACAGTAGGGTGGAGATTCCGCGCTTCTCCGTGCTGGAGAGTTACCACCGCTCCCGCTGCTTCATCGACAACTCCGTCCGCCGCATCCGTGAGTCTCTGACCTCGGCACGTCCGGACGTGCTGGTGATCTCCTTCCACGGCATCCCACTGCGTCGGGTATTGGACAAAAAAGACCCGTACTTCCGCCATTGCTTGGAGACCTTCCGCCTGATCGAGCGCGGCCTGGGCAAGCTCGACGTGCCGGTGAAGATGACCTTCCAGTCGCGCTTCGGCACCGAAGTCTGGCTCGGCCCCTACACCGACGCCACGGTGGAGCAGCTGGTGGAGGACGGGCACAAGCACGTGGCCGTGTACTGTCCGAGTTTCGTGGTGGACTGCCTGGAAACCACCGACGAGATCGGCAACGAGCTTCGCCACGAGGTCGAAAAGCGGGGAGGGAAGCTCACCGCTATCCCGTGCCTCAATGATGATGTTGGCTGGCTCAAGGACTACGCTGGATTCATCAACACCCAGGTCAACGGAGACCGCGCCGCCCGGGAATCACTCTTTCATCCCATCGACGTCAGCGAGGACTACATGCACGCCACCGCCGAGCAGGCCAAAAACCACGCCGCCCCCTTGCCCGCGGAGAGCAAGCGCGTGCTCAAGCTCATGTTCCTCACCATGTTCTTGGACCTCATGGGCTTCTCCATCATCTTCCCGCTCTTCCCCGCCTTGGCAAAACACTACCTCGCCACGGACCCGGACAACGTCTTCCTGCGGGGGATCTTCGGATTGGTGGGTGACATCCAGGCCCTGGGCGGCGAGGCCGCGGGCAGCGCCGGCAGCGTGGTGCTGTTCGGAGGCATCCTGGGCGCTTTGTACTCCCTCCTGCAATTCGTCGCGGCCCCCGCCTGGGGAGCGATCTCGGACCGGGTGGGACGCAAACCGGTGCTGGTCGTTTCCATCCTGGGTCTCTTCATCAGTTACGGCCTGTGGTTCTTCGCTGGCACGTTCACCTTGCTCATCGCCGGCCGGGCCCTGGGGGGGCTCATGAGTGGCAACCTATCCATCGCTTCGGCGGTGGTGGCCGACGTCACCGACCAGAAAAACCGCTCCAAGGGCATGGCGGTGGTGGGCATCGCCTTTGCCCTGGGTTTCATCTTCGGCCCGGCCATCGGCGGGATCAGCATGCTTTTCAGCCTCACGGCCGCTTGGCCAATGCTCGAAACTTGGGGCGTGAATCCCTTCTCCACCGCCGCACTGGTGTCGATGGTGCTGGCCCTGGTCAACCTTTTCACCGTCACCCTGTGGTTCCCCGAAACCCTCCCCAAGGAAAAACGCGGCCAGGGCATGGGTCTGCACCGCACGGCCAACCTGGCCAAGCTCTTCGCTCCCTTGCCCTTCAAGGGCACCAACCAGACCAACTGGGCCTACTTCCTCTTCATCACGGCGTTTGCCGGCATGGAGTTCACTCTGACCTTTCTGGCGGTGGAGCGCTTCGGCTACTCGCCCTTGGACAACGCCAAGATGTTCGTGTTCATCGGACTCCTCATCGGCTTCACCCAAGGTGGGTACGTGCGCCGCAAGGCCCACCAGGTGGGGGAGGGGAGAATGGCGGTGCAAGGGCTGGGATTGATCGTGCCTGGCCTATTGATGATCGGTTGGGCCTCCAGTGGCGGGCTTCTTTACGCGGGGCTCGGCTTCTTGGCGATCGGTTCCGCCATGGTCATCCCGTGCCTGACCTCATTGGTGTCCTTGTTCACGCCGGCCGAGGAGCAGGGGCGAGCCCTGGGGCAGTTCCGTGGGCTCGGGTCGTTGGGACGCGTGGTGGGGCCGTTGATGGCGAGCCTCGCCTACTGGCGCTGGGGTGGGGCCCCCACCTACGTGGCCGGGGCCATCGCCCTGGTCATTCCTATGCTGATGGTGCGGGCGCTGCCGCGGCCCCAGGCAGGGGTTCAGGGATAGGGCCCACCTCGCGCTCGATGGCGTGGTGGATGGCCTCGCGGAAAAGTTTCCAGAAACGGTCACTGTTCCTCGGGTCCGAGTCCGGCAGCTCCAGCGTGTAGGTGGGGATACCCAACTCGCGCCCGGCCCAGTTTCCCAGACTCCCGGGGAAGTGCGGATAGTTGGAGACCTTGTAGCCCTCCGCCTTCTCCGACATGGAGAGCAGGAGGTCCTTGGCCGGGCGAGTGCTGTCTTTCTTCAGGTCGGGACCATCGAAGTCCAATAGCCCCAGGGGTGAATGCACGGAGATGATCTTGGAAGGTTGATAACGCTTGATCAGGTTCACCTGGAACACGGTTTCCTGTTCGCTTAGTGCCTTGTGCCCGGGAAAGCGCCGCTTGTCCCTGCGGTGCTTGTGCTTCCACAGTCTCAGGGCGTCCGCTTGCCAGTCCTTCGTGGGGAAATTCCGGTTCACGTCGACCCCACGGCCATTGGTGCGCGTGGGCCTTTCCACGAAAAAGGAATCGGGGCTCACCAGCGGGGCGACCACCACCACGCGGTTGGTGAGGTCCCAGTGGAAGTCGCGCAAATCGTAGAGCACGTCGAAGCAGAATTTCACGGGGGTGATCTCGTCGCCGTGCACGCCGCACATGAGGAGCGTGACGTTCTTGGCGGCGAGGTTTTCCTCGGAACCGAACACCGCCCAGGGCAGGGGGATTCCTTTCTCGCTGTTCCTGACGTGGTTCCATGTGAACTCCCGGCAGCGGCTGGCGCCCCAGCCGTAGCGCTGGAAGGCCAGATCCATGCGCGCACACCATTTCTCAACCGCAGGCGTGGGAGTGGGTGGGGCGGGGGGAACATAGACGTTCACCGGCGCAGGGGTGGGGGACGCGGTGGGCCCGGACGCGCTTCCACTGGCAGGTTCAGGCGGGCGGGACGCCGCGCATGCGGAGATGAGCGTGGGGAGGAGCAGTGCCATGAACTTCATGGGGATGATTGTATAGAGGCGCCGCCGGGTCTGTAAAAAGGTTCCCGCCCATTCCGGTCGGGGGCGCTCAAGTTTGGCCTGCTGCCAACCGATATGGGCAGTGTCGTTTTCCCAAGGGGTGTCCCGCATGCTGACCAGCCTGGCCGAATTCAAGTATTACCAATCCTTCCGCGTGCCGGTGGAGTCCCGGGACGACGTGATGTTCCTGGTAGAGATCGAGGACGAATTCGGTAAATTCAGGCCCCTGGAGAAGACCCGCCTGCGCGACGTGAGCATGTCGGGCCTGGGTTTCTGTTCCGAGGCCCGCCTGGCGGTGGGGGTCAGCGTCCGCTGCTCGATCCAGTTCAAACGCTTCCGCCACGAGTTCATGGCCAACATCGTACGCGCCTTCCAGTCGCGCCAGCCGGGGCAGGACGACATCATGGATTACGGCGCCGAGCTGGAGAAGGACGACTTCCCTGCCATGAAGCGCTTCATCGAGCAGTACGTGAACAGCCTCCCCCCCGAACGGCTCAAGGACAGCCTGATCCAGCTGGCGCTGACTGAACGCTTCTCCTCCGCTGAGGAGGGCTTCGAGATGTTCTCGCTGATGCTGTCGCTCTTCAAGGACATCACCCAGTTCGGGAACAAGGAGAAATTCGTCGAGAGCATGCTGGAGGAGATTACCCGCATCCTCAATGCCCAGCGTGCCAGCATCTTCCTGATCAACCCCGACACCAACGAGTTGGAGGCCGTGGCCGCCCTGGGCATCGATAAGGCCTCGCTGAAGTTCGATTACCGGAAAGGCATCGCCGGCAGCGTCTACACCACCGGCGTGTCGCTCAACATCGACTGCAAGACCGACAAGGTGCGCTTCTCCGAGGAGATCGACCGGCTCACCGGCTTCCAGACCAAGAGCATCATCTGCAGCCCCATCATGAACCGCGAGGACAAAATCATCGGGGTCATCGAGGTGCTGAACAAGAGGAACGAGGACCGCTTCACCGCGGACGACGAAAAGACCATGAAGGTGCTGGCGCTCATCTGCTCCTCGGTCTTCCACAACTACAACCCCGTTTCCGAGAAGTCCCTGGTGCGCCGGTTCTCCACCCCGTTTGACCGGGAGCACGCCTGGATAGGCCGCTCCGCCGTAACCGCGGAGGTGCGCAAGGCCATCGTCAAGCTCAAGGACATCGACTCGCCCCTTTTGATCCACGGCGAGCCCGGAACGGGCAAGAAGTTGTTGGCGCGCATCCTCCACGTGGAGGGCAAGCGCGGGCTTAAGCCCTGGGGCCAAGTGCAATGCCAGGGCGTTGACCCCGAGACCTTGGAGCGGGAGCTGTTCGGCGAAGCCGGGCGTGGCTCTAAGCTGGAGGAATGTGGGGGGGGCACCGTGGCCTTCGTGGAAGTGGGCTACATGCCGCTGCCGTTGCAAGGCCGCCTCGTGCATGCCCTGAGAGAGCGCCGGATTCCCGGGAGCACCTCCGTGCTGGATCTGCGCACAATCTTCACCAGCAGCCAGGACCTCCCCGGCCTTGTGGCGGAAGGCAAGTTCAATCCCGAGCTGTTCCACTGGATGTCCGCCTCAGAGATGGCGGTTGAGCCCCTGAGGAAGCGCAAGCAGGACGTGGAAGACCTGGTCGCTTTCTTCCTCCGAAAGGAGTGCCGCAAGCAGGGCCTTCTCCTGAAGGAGTTCTCTCCCGTCCTCAAGGACGCCCTGGCCGACTACAACTGGCCCGGTAACGTGGCCGAGATGGAACAGGTGATCGAGAAGGCCGTCCTCTACAACCCCAAGGCCCACATCATCACCGACCTCGGCAGCAAGGCCACGCCGGTGCTGGATGCCAGCAAGTCGGGTGGATGCAACCTGGAGCATATCGCCCACGCCGATGACCCCTCGCTCCCCCTCAAGGACCGCGTGGCCTTGGTCGAGCGGGAGATGATCTTGGCCGAAATCAAACGCCACCGCGGCAATAAGTCCAAGGCCGCTATCGCCATGGGCATGTCCCGAGAGGCCCTGAGAAAAAAGCTCCTCACCTCCGACCAGATCATCGAAGAGCTCAAGCATCCCCGTCCCGCCGCCCCCGCGCCCGCCGCGGAAGGCGTCGAGACGAGCGGCCAAGACAAGGCGGACGAAGCCGCCTAAGCCTCAGTTTCCCCAGGGGGGCGCCGATAAGCCGGTAAAACCCCTGGGGAACCCGTTTGAAGGAACTGCTGCCATTCCTGCGCAACTTCCGTCTGGTCGACTTGCTCGACATCATGGCGGTGAGTTTGATCGTTTACCGGTTGCTCCTGATCGTCCAGGGCACCCGGGCGGTCCCCATGCTGGTGGGGCTGGGGGCCATGGTCTCCCTGTGGGCCGTGGCCAATGCTTACGAACTCCACGCCCTCACCTGGTTGTTGCAGCTTTTCTTCGACTACCTGGTCATCTTGGTGATCGTGCTATTCCAGGACCAGATCAAAAGCGCGCTAGCCGCCTTCGGGGGGACGCGTTTCTGGGGCAAGAGCGGCCAGTCCAACCTGGAGCAACAAATAGAGGAAGTGGTGGCCGCCTGTACCGCCCTTTCGCGGGAGCGCACCGGCGCCCTGATCGTTTTTGAGAAGGACCACGGCCTCTTGAACTACGCCAAAACCGGCACGCGGCTAGACGCCCGGTTGCATGCCGACGTGCTATACGCGCTCTTCCAGGTCAACTCACCCCTGCATGACGGGGCCGTGGTGCTGTACGAGGGCGTGATCCAGGCCGCGGGCTGCTTCTTGCCCCTTTCCAAGAGCGCCGAGGTGGATCGCCATTTCGGGACCCGCCACCGTGCCGCCCTGGGGGTGACCGAGGTGAGCGACGCGGTGGTGGTGGTGGTTTCGGAGGAAACCGGCCGGATCCAAATCTGCTCGGATGGCCACTTCCACCCGGTGGATGGGGAGGATGCCCTCCGGCGCGGGTTGCGCAAGCACCTGTCCTCCTCTTCACGGGGCGGGGACGCCCTGGCCACCGGGGGGGCCTGAGCCATGCGCCTGCGCTTTCGGCCGAAGAAAGGCACCCTGCGTTTCCTCTCGGTGGTCACGGGCTTCCTCATCTGGTTCTATGTGCTCAACGCGGCCCGGGTGCGGGTGGAGAAGGTGGTGCTCCTGCAATACGTGCTGCCCGAGCACGCCGTGTTCGCCAAGCGGCCCCCGGCGGAAGTGGGCGTAGTGCTCGAAGGCCCCCGGGCCTTCATGCGCCAGCTGGAGTCGAGGGAAGAGCGCATGGTGGTGGACTTGACCCGCCGGCCTTGGCGGGACCAATCCAACCCCCGGGTGCCACTCAGGCCGGAGGACATCCCCTTGCCTTTCGGCGTGCGGGTGGAGCGCTTCTCCGCCCGGTGGCTGGAGCTGAGACTGGAGCGCAAGGCCTCGAAGGTGGTGCCGGTGAAGGCGCCGCTGGTGGGGGAGTTGCCCTCGGAGTTGCGCCTGGAAAAATTACGGGTGCGTCCCTCCGAAGTGGAAGTGGTGGGCCCGCGCAGCCTGGTGGGCAGTCTCAAAGAAGTCACCACGCGGCCGGTGGACGTGGAGTCGTTGTTGGGCCAGGAAACGATCTCCCTGGAGTGGCAACTACCGGATGAACGCTTGGTGGTGGCCACCGCGGGCACGCCCCAGCTCTCCTACGAACTCACCGCCCGGCGTGCCAACTTGGTGCTCGAAAGCGTTCCGGTTAGGGTGCTCGGGGACGGTCGGGTGACCGGCGCTTCCAAGGTCACAGTGGTGCTGTGGGCGCCCGCGGACCTGGTCCGGCGAGTGGAGAAAACGGACTTGAACGTTCAGGTGTGGGCCGAGGTGCCCGAAGGTAAGCGTGGGCAACAGCGGGTGCCACTCAGGGCAGTGCTCCCGCCTCGACTCCACCTGGTGGAGTTGCGCCCTTCGTCAGTCCTTGTGGAGGGCCCCTAATCCGGGTAACCTGGGGGCAGACTCTCTCCCGAGGAAACCCATGAGTTCCACCCGAAAATTGTTCGGCACCGACGGCATCCGCGGGAAGGCCAATGTCCATCCCATGACCGGGGAAATCGCCATGGCCCTGGGCCGCGCCGTCACCCACCACTTCCAGATGACCTCTTCGCGGAAACCCTTGATCATCATCGGCAAGGACACGCGGCTTTCCTGTTACATGCTGGAGCAGGCTTTCTCCGCCGGCGTGTGTTCCCAAGGCGGCCGGGCCATCCTGACGGGGCCCTTGCCCACGCCGGGCGTGGCCTTCGTGACCCGCTCCATGCGCGCCGACGCCGGCGTGATGATCTCCGCTTCCCATAATCCCTTCGAGGACAACGGCATCAAGATCTTCGACCGCTCCGGCCACAAGTTGCCGGACGAGGTGGAACTGGAACTGGAGCGCATGATCACGGAGCCGGGGCTCATCCCGGCGCGGGTGGGGGCCGAGCTGGGCAACGCCCGCCGGCTGGACGAGGTGATCGGCCGCTACATCGTCCAGGCGAAGTCCGCATTCAACCCGCACTACTCGCTGGAGGGCCTGCGCATCGTGGTCGATGGGGCCAACGGCGCGGCCTACAAACTCGCCCCCCAGGTCTTCGAGGAGCTGGGGGCCGAGGTCATCGCCCTGGGCAAGGATCCCAACGGGCTGAATATCAACAAGGGGTGCGGGGCGCTTTACCCCCAACAGTGCGCCGACCATGTGGTGAAGTACCGCGCCGATTTGGGCGTGTGCGTGGACGGCGACGCCGACCGCGTCGTGTTGATTGACCGGGATGGCACCGTCATCGACGGGGACAAGCTCATCGGCCTGTGCGCGCGCTTCCTGCACGAGACCAACCAGCTGGAGGGCCACACGGAAATCGTGGGCACCGTCATGTCCAACTTCGGACTGGAGGTGTTCCTCCAGCGTCACGGGCTGAAACTCCACCGCACCCAGGTGGGGGACCGCTACATCGTGGAGCGCATGCGCGCCTCCGGGGCGGTGTTCGGCGGTGAACCCTCCGGACACCTGGTGTTCAAGCGCCACTCCACCACCGGCGACGGCATCCTGGCCGCCCTCAAGGTCATCGAGTGCATGAAACATTACGGGAAGGGGCTCAAGGAGCTGGCCGAGCAGGTGGAACTCTACCCGCAGGTCCTGCTGAACACCACCATCGCCCGCAAGCCCGCCTTCGAGGACGTCCCGGCCATCGCCACGGCGGTGAAGGACGCCGAGCGGGAGTTGGGCGGCACGGGACGGCTTCTCCTGCGCTACTCCGGCACCGAACCCTTGGCCCGGATCATGGTGGAGGGGCGTGACCACGCCCTGGTCCACAAGCTGTGCCACCAGATTAAAGACGTGGTCGCCAAGCAACTGGGTTAAGCATGCATCCGCGCCTGGGAGTCAACATCGACCACGTCGCGACCCTGCGCCAGCAGCGCGGGGAAGACTATCCCTCCGTGGCACGCGCCGCCGAGGAATGCCTGGTCGCCGGCGCCGAGCAGATCACCATCCACCTGCGGGAGGACCGCCGCCACATCCAGGACCACGACGTCCCGGCCGTGCACGAGGTGTGCCGGCGCCGTGGACGCCCCTTGAACCTGGAGATCGGCTGCGAGCCTTCCATCGTGGGCATCGCCTGCGCCCAGCGGCCCGAGTGGGTGTGCCTGGTGCCGGAGAAGCGCGAGGAGCGCACCACCGAAGGGGGGCTGGCCCTGGGAGATCCCACGGTCCACGCCCGCGTGGCACAGGCCGTGGAGCGCCTGGCGCGGTTATCGCCCGCCACTCGCGTCTCCCTTTTCGTGGAAGCCGACCCCGCTGTGCTGGAGCGTTGCTTGGCCCTGCCGGTGCACGCGGTGGAGATCCACACGGGCGATTACGCCAAGGCGGCCCTGCAGGGCCATGATCTGGAACCTTACCTCGCCCGATACCGCGCGGCCCACGTCCAATGGAAGGTCTCGGGACGGGGATTCCATGCGGGCCACGGTCTCACCGACCGCTCGGTGGCGCCGTTGGTGGCACAGGGATTGTTCGAGGAATACAACATCGGACACTGGATCGTCGGCGAGGCGGTTTTCCGCGGGCTGGGGCCAGTGGTGCGCGCGCTGCACGCCGCGCTGGGGGGCCAAGCATGAGGATCGTCACGCAGTCAGAAATGAAGGCGCTGGAAGAAGCCGCCGCCAAAAAACACGGTTTCAACGAGCATCTCATCGTGGAGCACGTCGCAATCAACGGGGCCCGCGTGGTGGAGGAGCGCCTGCGCGCCCTCGGCGCTCCCGCGGAGGTGGTGGTGCTGGTGGGCAAGGGCAACAACGGCGCCGACGGCCTGGCGCTGGCGCGCCTTCTGGCGCATCCGGGCCAGGCGGTGCGGGCGTTTTTGCTTTTCCCCGAAAAAGAGCTTTCCCCCGAGGCCCAGGTGCAGCTCACCATGGCCCGCTCCTACGGGGTCAAAACCGGCCCCTTGAAAGACCTGGGGGAGCTGGAAGCCTACTTCGCCCAAGATCCTTCGCCCAAGGTGGTGGTGGACGCGGTCTTCGGCACCGGTGTGCGCCTCCCTCTCTCCCAGTTCCTCTACGACGTGATCCATTTCGTGAACGAGCACGCCAACTACACAGTGGCGCTGGACATCCCCAGCGGCGTGGAGGGTGACACCGGCCACGCCCAGGGCAACGCCATCAAGGCCGACCTCACCCTGGCGGTGGGCTTTCCCAAGGTTGGACACTACGCCGCCGATGGGGCCCGCCTCAGCGGCGAGGTGCAAACGTTGGCGGTGGGATTCCCCCCCCTGCTGGCGGCGGAAGGCGCCGACAAATTCCTGCTCACCCGCGAGAACCTGCCGTACCACCCCGAGGCGCGCAGCAAGTTCGCCGACAAGAAGACCTTTGGACACATGCTGGTGATCGGTGGCTCCCACGGCCTCACGGGAGCGCCCATCATGGCGGCCCGGGCCGCCCTGGGGGCCGGTGCAGGACTGGTCACCGCCTGCACTTGGGAGCCCCAGTACACGGAGTTCGCCTCGCGACTACCGCCAGAGATCATGTCCGGCTACGTTCCCCTGGACCAGGCCAAATGGGACAAGCTCCTGCGGGGCCTGGACCGTTACGACTCCCTGGTGATCGGCCCGGGGTTGGGCCGCTCCGCCCGGGCGCGCCGACTGGTGCTGGAGATCCTCAACAATTTTCCTGGCCCCCTGGTGCTGGACGCCGACGCCCTCAACGTTCTGAGCTTAAAAGAGGATGGCCAGGTGTTCGCCCTCCGCCACGCCCCCACCGTCATGACCCCGCACTTCGGCGAGTTCGCGCGCTTTTGCGGCCTATCCCTGGAAGAAGTGGAGCGCCATCCGGTGCGGCTCCTGAAGGAGGCGGTGGAGCGCATTAACTGTGCTGTGCTGCTCAAAGGGCCCTGCACGTTCCTCGGCTTGGCCAACGGGCACACATACTTCAATTTCCTGCCCAATGACGGCATGGCCACTGGCGGAGTGGGAGACGTGCTGGCCGGCATCCTGGGAGGGCTCCTCGCCCAGGACAGGGGCTTCCGCAAGAAGGGCGAGCCCCTGCTCCAGCGCTACGCCCACGCCCACCAGGCTGCCCTTTCCGCGGTCTACGTCCACACGCTGGCCGGCTCCATCGCCGCCCGGGACAAAGGCGTGCGGGCCATGTCCGCCATCAGCCTGCTGGAGTCCTTGCCCGCCGCCTTCGCCCATTTGGACGGGGAGGAGAACCCATGAGCCTCAAGACCGTCCGCGAGTGGAGGAAGGTTTTCCTCTCGGATTTGCCTTACATCGTCTACGAGCTCAAGGAGTTGGTGAAGGTGCCGGCTCTGGTGTTAGTTGAGGGCCCCATGGGCGTTGGTAAGACCACTTTCTGCCAGCACTTCGCCGAGGGTCAACCCCTCGCAAGCCCCACTTACGCCGTGCTCTCCGAGGGGAAGCGCCTGCTCCACGCGGACTTCTATCGGCTCGAGAAGCAGGAAGAAGTCCTGCAGCTGGAGATCCCGCTTTACCTGGAAGACAAACACTGGTTCCTGGTGGAGTGGGGTATGAAGTTTCACCGGCGGCTCCTGCGAGAACTCCCCGAGGCATGGACTCCCTACGTGCTGGACGTCGAGTTCGCCCGCCCTAATGGTGAGCTCGCTGAAGGGGAGGAGGCCCCCCGTAACTTCACCCTTTCCACCCTGCACGAGGATTGATCGCCTGCTTCAGTCGGAAAATTCTGCCGTAGGGGCAGAATGCCACCGCTCAGGTTTGCGGCAGGCAATTCGGGCCTGAAAGCGTTGATATTCGTGGGAGTTTTTTGGCCTTCCCCAGGGTCAGAAAATTTTAAGGAAAGGCCCAGAAGAAAAAGTTGACGGCGGAAATCCCCGGGCGCCATACTATCCAGGAGACACTTTTAGTCTGACTTGAAATGGTCAACTAAAAGTTCTCCCGGGCTTCATGGAAGAACGTCGCCTGGCCGAACCACCAACCACTTCTTTATGGAGGAAGACTATGAGACTCACTTCGAAAGGTCGTTACGCTGTACGGGCCATGCTGGACCTGACTTTCAACAGCAATGGCAATCCCGTTCGTCTGCAAGAGATTTCCACTCGCCAATCCATTTCCTTGCACTACCTCGAGCAGCTGTTCCGCAAGCTGCGCACTGGTAAAGTGGTCAAGTCCGTGCGCGGCCCCGGCGGCGGCTACGTGCTTGCCCGCTCCATGGATGAGATCTCCATCAAGGACGTCCTGGACTGTGTCGGTGAGAACATCAACCCCGCCCGCGACATCCTCGGCGTGCCCTCTTCCGGCATCGAGATCGTTAAAGACGAGCAAGGCAACGAGCTCAACGCCGTTGTGGATACCCGCGAGTTCAACCTGACCAAGGGTTACTTCGAGAACTTGGGCCACATCATGCAGGAATACCTGGCCACCACCACCCTGGGCGATCTGATGCGCAAGACCCGCGAAGCCGGTGCTGCCGCCAACGGCAACAACGCTTTCGGTTCTTCCATCCGCGCCAACATCGGGGAAGTGAACCAGTAGTTTGGATCGGATCTACTTAGATCATAACGCCACGTCACCCCTGGCAGCCTCGGTCAAACGATGGCTCGCCGGGGGTGATGCTTTTTGGGCGAACCCGTCGTCCCAGCATTCCTCCGGCAAGCGCGCCCGTGTCCGCCTGGAAGAGGCCAGCGAAGCTCTGCACAGGGTCTGTGGCCTTCCCGCCACGCGTTTCCGCTTGGTCCTGCACTCTGGCGCCACCGAGGGCGTGAACTCTTTCGTTCAAGGGCACGCCTCCGTTGGGAAGATCCTCTACGCCTACTCACCGCTGGACCACGCCTGTGTCCGCGCCCAGGTCGCCCGTCTGGAAAGCCAGGGCCACGGCACCCTGGCCTTGCCGGTGGACGGGCAGGGAGAGCTGCGGCTAGAGGAGGCCGTGGCGGCGCTGGAACGGGCGAAGGCCAAATCGCCCCACGCCCGGCTGCTCGCTAACTGGACCTGGTCCAACAACGAGACCGGCGTGGTGTGGCCCTTGTCCTTGGCCGCGGAGTTCAAGCGCCGCACCGGCGCCCTGGTGCACGTGGACGCGGCCCAGGCGCCGGGCAAAGTGGCGGACTGGGCAGCGCCCGACCAGCAACTTGACGCCTATACCTTTTCCGCCCACAAATGCGGTGGTCTGGTAGGAACGGGATGGAGCTTCCTCGCCTCTGGCGCCGTACCGCCGCCATGGATGCTCGGGGGTGGACAGCAGGAGGGATTGAGGGCGGGCACGGAGAACGTGCTGGGCGCGTGGGCGGCCAAGCTCGCCTTGGAGGAGATGGCCCAGAACTTTGACCCGGTCCAGCTGGATAGGGTCATCTCCCGCGCCCGCGCCTTCCTGGATTCACAGCTGGCGGGCAAGGGATTGCGGGTGGCCGCGGGCGCCCGGCACCTGAACCTCAACACGCTTCTTTTTGTCAGCGGCCTGCCATCCGATCGCTCCCTACCGTTGTTCGATCTGACGGGGCTGGAGCTGAGCGCGGGCTCGGCCTGCGCCTCGGGCTCGGCTCGCCCAAGTCCTCTTTTGGAAGCCCTGGGGCTCGGAAAGTGGGCAAAGAACGGGCTCAGGCTCTCTCTGCCCTGGTCATTTCGGGAAGCCGACTGGGTGGCCCTGGAACCACGCCTTGCACAAGTCTTGGAAAAACTCCCTTCGGCCACCATTTAAGGTGGGTGGCGTCCGGGACGGCCTTATAATGGGCCTTCATGGGAATGCTCGACCGCATTAAGAAAAAGCAGTGGGACGGTTTCAAGGACTTCGTGGAGTCCCTGGAATGCTCCCTGCCCGCGCAACGGTCCGCCATCCTGTTGAACGGCATCCTCGAAGACCCGCGCTTCATGTGCTGGGTCACGCGCAACCTGCGGGGCTTTCCCCACTTCTTGGAGTTGCCGGCCGACGAGATTGAGGCCGTGATCCGCTCCAACGACTCCATGCTCACCCTGGTGGCCAAGGCCCTGGGAGTGGGGAGCGAGGAGGAGTTGCAGGGCATGGCCCACGTGTTCCCCCGGCACATGGGCAAGCTGCGCGATGAGTGGGGGCTGCTCAAAGAGGTGCCGCATGCCGAGCGCGAGTCGGCCCGCTTCTTCCTCCTCAAGACGGTGCGCAAGCTCCAGCGCCAGGAACTCATTCAGGGGTTTCGTTGGGAACTGCCCCCTCCGGAGACTTTCCTGGAGCGTCCCGCCCAAAAGGACGGGGTGATGAGGATCCTCTACGAAGACCAGACCCTTGCCGCGGAAGGTGAGATGCTCAAAGGCCGGCGCATCGGCCAATGGAAGCACTTCTACGAGAACGGCAAACTTCTGGGCGAGGGGTCTTACCTCGAAGGGTTCAAGAACGGCGAATGGACCTTTTACTACGGCAATGGCGCCCGCCGTTCCCGCGGGAAATTCCGCCAAGACTTGCGGCACGGTCTGTGGAAGGAGTGGGACCGGGAGGGGGGTGAACGGGAAGTGGAGTGGGTGGAAGGCAAGCGCAAGGAGGAGTGACTACTCCTCGAACTGCAACCCCGCCGCCAGGCGCACCCCACCGGCCGGCCCAGCGGCGTCGTCCTCGATGAAGCCGAAGGACACCTTCTCCGTTCCCTGGTAGTCCTCGTCGTAGGCGATGGTCACCGTGCGGGGAACGGTCTCCATGAGCGAGGCCAGGTAGTAGTGCTTGCCGAAGAGTTGGGCCGCAGCTTCGTTCTGGGCGTCCTCGGGCACGTGGCGGAAATCCCCTTCGTCGATGAGCGGATTGTGGGAGGTGTTCTTGACGATCACGGCCGCCTGGATTTTCTCCCGCGGGAGATCCTTGGTGACGCCCCAGGAGCCCAGGGTGAAATAGTCCAGGTGGAAGGTGGAGTTGCCGTAGGCCAGGCGCCGGGGCAGCAGCATCTTTTGCAGGAAACGGCGGGTGCTCTCGTCCTTGGCCTTGCGTGCGAGCTTCTCGGCGAGGAACGAATCTTCGATGCGGATGATGTAGTGGCCGGGATTCTTGGTGGAGCGGAAGAGGATGTATTGGAAGGCGACGCTGAAGAGGGTGAAGAGCTTCTGCTGGGGGAGGTGAATGTGCGGACAGGGATGTTCCACCAGGGTTTTGACCCCTTGGTAGAGCATTTCCTTTTCCAAGTCTTTCTTGAGCGTCATGACCGGTGATTTTGCCTTCGGAACTGGCCATTTCGCAACAGGCAAAACACCCGGACCAGCGCACAAAGCGTTTGACGGTGCCCCGTGAATTCCCTATGATGCGCGAGTCTAAAAAATCGTTCAACGAGCGTCGAAACTCTCAACTTTTGGAGCGTCCATGAGTGCTGCTGACATGAAGGCCCT
Source organism: uncultured Bacteriovoracaceae bacterium (assembly GCA_964399165.1). Taxonomy (GTDB): domain Bacteria; phylum Bdellovibrionota; class Bacteriovoracia; order Bacteriovoracales; family Bacteriovoracaceae; genus UBA6144. Next base: position 201,838 of record CAYNPO010000001.1, read on the forward strand.
GCCGAAGACCCGGAACATCGGGATCTCGGCCCACATCGACTCCGGGAAGACCACCCTTTCCGAGCGTATCCTCTTCTACTGCCAGAAGATCCACAAGATCGAGGAAGTGAAGGGCGGCGGCGCGGGCGCCACCATGGACCACATGGAACTCGAGCGCGAGAAGGGCATCACCATCACCTCCGCGGCCACCACCGTGGAGTGGCCCGGCATCGACGGCAAGGGCATCCAGTACGCCGAGGGCGACGGCAAGAACATCAAGGTCAACCTCATCGACACTCCGGGGCACGTGGACTTCACCGTGGAAGTGGAGCGCTCCCTGCGCGTGCTCGATGGCGCCATCCTGGTCCTGTGTTCCGTTGCCGGGGTGCAGTCCCAGTCCATCACCGTTGACCGCCAGATGAAGCGCTACCGCGTTCCCCGCCTGGCGTTCCTGAACAAGATGGACCGCATGGGCGCCAACGCCTACAACGGCGCCAAGGCCCTGCGCGAGAAGCTCGGCCACAACGCCGTCCTCATGCAGGTGCCCATCGGCGCCGAGGAAAACTTCAAGGGCGTGGTGGACCTGATCACCATGAAGGCCTACTACTTTGACGGCGACAACGGCGAGAAGATCCGCGAGGAGGCCATCCCCGCCGAGGTGGAGGAGTCCGCCCGCAGCTACCGCGAGGCCATGTTGGACGCCATCTCCGCCTTCGACGACCAGATGATGGAAGACTTGCTCGAGGGCAAGGAACCCTCCGAGGAGACTATCCACCGCGTCGTCCGCCAGGCCACCCAGTCCCTCAAACTCACCCCCGTGTTCATGGGCTCCGCCTTCAAGAACAAGGGCGTGCAGCTGCTGCTCAACGCCGTGGCCCGCTACCTCCCATCCCCGGTCAGCGCCGAGCGTCCCAAGGCCATCGACAGCAAGACCAACGAGAAGGTCGACCTCTACCCTGACTTCGACAAACCCCTGGTCTGCATGGCCTTCAAGATCACCGACGAACAGTTCGGGCAGTTGACCTACACCCGGATCTACCAAGGCAAGCTCAACAAGGGCGACACCCTCATCAACACCCGCACCAAGAAGCGCGTGCGCGTAGGCCGTATCGTGCGCATGAACTCCAACGACCGCGAGAACATCGACTACGCCGGCGCCGGGGACATCATCGCCATGATCGGCGTGGACTGCGCCTCCGGTGACACCTTCGTACACGAAGAAGGGAACATGGAGCACTTGTCTTGCGAGGGCATGCACATCCCCATCCCCGTTATCGAGCTCTCCATCAAGGCCAAGGACAAGGACCACCAGGCCCGCATGTCCAAAGGTCTGCAGCGCTTCATCAAGGAAGACCCCACGTTCCACCTGTTCACCGACGAGGAATCCGGGGAAACCCGCATCGCCGGCATGGGCGAGTTGCACCTGGAGATTTACACCGAGCGCCTCAAGCGCGAGTACAAGGCCGAAGTGGAAGTGGGCGCCCCCCAGGTGAACTACCGCGAAACCATCCGCGCGGAGGCCAACTTCGAGTACACCCACAAGAAGCAGACCGGCGGTTCAGGCCAGTTCGCCAAAGTGGCCGGTAAGATCCGCCCTCTCGCCGACTCCAAGAAGGAGCGCGAGGACCAGGTCTACCTGTTCACCAACGAGATCAAAGGCGGCGTGATTCCCAACGAATTCATCCCCTCCTGCGACAAGGGCTTCAACGACGTCATGAACAAAGGCCCCCTGGCCGCCTTCCCCGTGATCAACGTGGAAGCGGTTCTGCAGGACGGCCAGTACCACGACGTTGACTCCAGCGACTTGGCCTTCCGTATCGCGGCCCGTATGGCGATGCGCGACGCCATCCGCAAGGCCAACCCCATCCTCCTCGAGCCGATCATGAAGGTCGAAGTGGAAACCCCGCAGGACTTCCAAGGTTTCGTCATCGGCGACCTTTCTTCCCGCCGTGGTGTGATCCTCGGCTCGGAGACCACCGATACTGGTGACGCCGTGATCGCCGCCCACGTTCCTTTGTCCGAAATGTTCGGTTACTCCACCGCCCTCCGCTCCGGCACCGCCGGTAAGGCCGGCTACTCCATGGAGTTCGCCAAGTATGAGCCTTGCCCCAGCCACGTGCAGGAGAAGGTGCAGGCCGAGCGCAAAGAGAAACTGCAGGAGCGCGCGGAGTAAGCTTCCCCCCAAGGGACTATCGAGGGACCGGGCCAAACCCGGTCCCTTTTTTTTGACGCATGAAATTCGAGTCTTCCCATCTCCAGGTTCTGGTTGCTCTGTCTCAGAGCGAGAGCATCTCCCAGGCCGCTGAAAGCCTGGGCGTGACCCAGTCCGCGGTGTCCCAGACACTGAAATCCCTCGAGGCCAAGGTGGGATTCCCGCTGCTGGCCCGTCATGGGAAGAGCACCATCCTCACCGGACCCGGGCAGAAGCTCGCCAAGGTGGCCAAGCAGTACTTGCGCCGGGTGGAAGAGACCATCGACCAGATCCACCAAGAGAGCAACGAAGTGCGCGGGGTTCTCCACGTGGGCACGCTCTCGGGCCTGGGAAAGTCCTGGCTCAGCGCCCGGATCATCGACTTCATGGCCGAGCACCCTGAACTCGAGGTTCGCATCAGCATGGACTTCCCGGAAGGGCTCTCCCGGCGCTTCGAGCGCGGGGAGGTGGACTGCCTGATCCTGCCCGACTACCAAGTTCCCGCCTGGGCCGAGAAATGGGTGCTGCACGAGGAGCATTCCGTGCTGGTGTTCCCTGACCACAAGGACTTCAAGATCACCGAGAAAACCGGGCTCAAGGACCTGCTGGCCCTGCCGGTGCTCATGTTCGAGGAGAATGACCCGCTGTTCTTCCGCTGGTGCCAGGAGCGCTTCAAGGCCTTGCCCCGAGGGCACCGGACCAGGCTGGTGGTGAACTCCTTCGGCCAGATCCTGAAGGCCGTGCACGACGGCCTGGGGGTCGCGGTGGTGCCCACCCACGTGCTCAACCGCTCCTATTATCGCGACAGGATCAAGTCGCTCAAGGGCTCCGAGGTCTTCAACAACACCATCTGCTTCGCTTGCCGGGTGGAAGAGGCCGAGACCCTCAAGGTGAAAGGTCTCTACGCCTACTTGCAGGCCCAGGCCCAAAGCTTCGGGAAGAAGAAGGCATGAACGCCCTGGCCCGGCTCCCGGAGCTTTTGCCCGAGGCCCTGGCACCATTCCTCGACATCGCCTTGGCCCATGGGTTCTCCCCGAGCCTGGTGGGAGGGGCCGTGCGCGACCTGTTGCTTGGGGCCCCTGAAATCCACGATTGGGATTTCGAACTGGCCCATCCCAAGGGAAGTAACCAGGCTTGGGAGAAGCTTTTGCGCGAGCTGAGGCCCTTCTACAAGCTCGAGAACCAGGCCCACCACGTGGTGAAGGCCCGGCCTGTGATGGCGGCAGGGGAGTTCGAGTTCGCCCCCCCGCGGGTGGAGACCTATCCGCCCAAGGACACCTATTCCCATTCGGACTTCGAGGCGAAAACCGCCTTCGCCCTGGATCCCGCCGCAGCGGCCTTGCGCCGGGATTTCACCGTCAACGCCCTGGCGGCGCGCTTCGACGGGCGGGAATGGGTCCTGGTGGATCCCTTCGACGGGACTGGAGACCTGGCGCGACGAGAACTTGTGCCCTGCTCCCCCGAGCACTTCCCCAAGGATCCGGTGCGCTTCCTGCGGGCCCACCGTTTCGCCCTCAAGCTGGGCTTCAGTTTTTCCCTCCCACTGGCGGATCTCCTCGAACAGATGGATCTGACCTTCCTCACCGCCCACTACGTGGGGGAGGAGGCCCGCAAGTCGGGACGGCCCTTCGCGTTTTGGAACCGCATTCAGGAAGCGCCCACCTTGCCCGCCAAGTTCCACGGGGGCCTGCCCGATCCCGAGGGCATGCAGCGGGTTTACGACAAGCATCTTCCGCGCTTGGGCGTGTCCAACGCCCTGCTGGCCGCGGTTTTTTCCCGCAACGAGGGGTGGCATCTGCTGCAGCCCTTGGGCGGGAAGGGGGAGAAGGAAGTGGCCACGTGGCGGGAGCGACGGGAGGGACTGCGCCAGCTGAAGGGAACGGCGCCCGCCGACATTCCCGTCGAGAGTGGGGAATTTCGCCTGGTGTGCCAGCTGGTGAAGACGCCCCTGCATTGGCTGCAGGAGGATTGGGTTCGGGACGTGCTGGCGGAGCAGGGGCTCTCCTGGCTGGCCGAACGGCCTTGGCCCAACACCGATCTTAGGGCCTTCCCGCCGCATGAGCGGCACGAACGCAAGGTGGCGGCATGGCTGCTGACATAGTTCCCCTGGCCCGGGCACCCCATTCCCGGGCGCAGGTTACGGAAATTTTCTGGGAGACCTCCTCCCGCACGGAATTTGCCTCTCCCGGGGAGAAGGCCAGCTTCCAAGGGCGCTATCTGGACGTGTACCTGGACCATTACCCCCACCACGCCTGGGTGGCCCTGCTTGACGGGGAAGTGCTCGGCTACATCGTCGGGGCGCCGGACACCTTGGGGGCCGCGGACGTGCGGGCCGCGAACCCGCACCTGGCGGTGTTTGAGGACATGTTCGCCCGCTACCCGGCGCACCTGCACATCAATCTCACGGCACGGGCCCGCGGGCAGGGCGTGGGGGGGCTGCTCATGCAGGCCCTTGAGGCGCAACTGCGCCAGGAGCGCGTACCGGGACTGCACCTCATCACATCTCCCACCGCCCGCAACGTTTCTTTCTACCTCAAGAACGGGTTCACCCACCGGGTTGAGCGGTTGTGGGAGGGGCGGCCTTTGTTGATGTTGGGGAAAAGTTGGGGGACCTGAAGGTCCCCCATTAGAATCAGCGTCCGGAGATGGTGGGGAAGGTAAGGGAGAGGTCGTCCGCGGTCACATCCCCCTCTACGATGGCGGTCAGGATGCGGCTGACGGGCATGGCCCGGCAAGCACGGCGGATGTGGTGCACGCCCACGGCCCACAGGCGCAGTTCCGTTTCTCCCTGCTGGCTCTCGCCGGAGGCCAAGCGGGGCTCGGCGTGGAAGGAGTGGCAGCCGTCGGGCAGTCCGGTTTGCACCTGGACCTGGGCGCCTTCGTCGGTGGGGAGCACGGCCAGGACACGACCGTTCTTCACTTGGAAGACGGCGACGTCGTGACCCGCAGGGGCGGTGTTGCTCAGGCGGGGGGTCTTAATGACGATGTCGTCGGCGCTGAAGGCACCCAGTCCGGTGAAGAACTGGAAGTCGTGCTTGCGCAGGGCCATGCTGCAGATGGCGTGGCGGCGGGTGGCGAAGGCCCACACGGCCACTTCGAGTTTCCCATCTTTCACGGCGGCGGAAACCACGGGCTCGCCCCAGACGCTGAAGCAGCCGCTTTGCATGGTCACCCGCAAGGTCAGGGTGCTATCGGTGGGATCACCGCAAGGGCCGCCGGGCATGGGGGCGCAGATCTGGCCGCGGTTCACCACGTCTACCAGCTGCACATTCTCGAGACGGACGATGGAGAATTCATGGGCCTGGGCCAAGCCGCTGAGGGCGAGCAGGGCGAGAACGAACATTTTTCTCATGAGGGCCTCCTGGGGATGGGTTGATTGTGCGGTGTTCTACAGAGCTGGCGTCTTCCTGGCAATCGCGATCTCCCCGGGGAGGTCCAGAAACAGATCTATTGTCGCATAGCACTGCTACAGCAAGGTTGGTTTGACGCTCGGTTTTTCCCCCCCTTAGACTTAACAGAGTCCAAACGAAGTTTTGGTGAAAGGAGTCACTGTGAGAGTGAAGCTTCAGACGGCCGCCCTGATGTTGCTCGTTACCTGGTACTTGGCCACGCCGGCCTTGGCCCAGCTCCAGACCACTCCTACCCGGGTGGTGCTCCAGAGCATCAAATTCCACGACGACCTGGACCTCGAGCACCTGGAGCTCGCTTTGGATCGCCAGCTCGAGGCCTATACGGCGTTCCCTCCCACCGGACGCATCCGCTTCGGCACCAAGGTCTATCCGGCCTCCGTGCTCAAGGCCTCCGCTGAAGAGATGCGCCGACTGGTGCGCGACGCCCGCGCCTGCCTCATGGGCAACCAGGTCCAAAACGCATGCTGGGACACTTTCAGCGCGCGCTTGAACGAGCGCTTCAGCATCTACGCCCCCATTCCCGGCCGTGGCGAGCCAGGGCAACTCAACGGCAACACCACCCAGTACACCGCCTACTATAGCCCGGACATCACCGGCTCCCGCACGCCCAGCGAGCGCTTCAAGCACCCCATCTACGCGCTCCCCACCGACGCCGACGACCGCGCGGCCACCCGTGAGCAAATCGACTTCGACGGCAGGCTCAACGGCAAGGGGCTGGAGCTTTTCTGGGCCGAGGACGCGCGCTTTGACCTCTACATCCTGCACGTGGAGGGGGGCGGGCGCGTGCGCCTGGTGAACGACGACGGCAGCGAGGAGTTCCGCTACCTGAGCTTCGCCGGCAAGAACAACCGTCCCGGCGGCTTCATCTGGCGCTACATGGTCTCGCGCGGGTATCTCCCGGCCGACGACGCCGGCGTTGCCGCCCAACGCCGCTACTTGGACCAGAACCCGGCCATGGAGCGGGAAATCCTCTCCACCTACCAGGCCTACGTGTTCTTCAAGGAAACCGACGAAGAGCCGCACGGGGTGCAAAACATCCCGCTGACCGAGGGGAGAAGCCTCGCCATCGACACGCGCGTGTATCCCCAGACCGGCCTCATCACCTTCGTGCAAGCGGAGAAGTCCGAGCCCCAGGAGGACGGCAGCGCCGGCCCCCTGGAGCCCTTCAGTCGCTTCTTTGTGGCCCAGGACACCGGCGGCGCTATCCGCGGCAACGCCCGCTGCGACCTGTACATGGGCTTCGGCCGCCGGGCCGCCCATTACGCCGAGACTTTGCACGGCATGGGCAAGCAGTTCTTCTTGATCAAGAAGATGGAGCGGGGGAACTGAGCGCTCCCGCCAAAGTCATGGGCGTTTTTTGGTCAAAGTCTCGTAGGCTTGCTTGACGGCCAGGTAGTTGGCGTGGACCCGTGCCTCCAGCTTCGCCCGGGTTTTGGCGTCGAAGCCCTCGTGGCGGAAGGTGTCGGGGTGGAGTTCCTTCGATTTGGTTTTGAAGGCCCGTTTGATCTCGTCTGACGCGGCGGCTGGGCCCACTCCCAGTACCCTCCGGGCAAAGGCCTCTGCGCTCTCCCCGGGAAGCTGCTTCAGGTCCAGCTCGTAAATGCGGCGGAGAAGGGCCTTGCGCTTTTGTGCTTCGGGATCCTCCTCCTCGGGGAGGAGCGCTGTGGCGCCGATTTCCTTTTCAGGAGAGGGCAGTGTGGCCGTTGGCGGCGGTGACTTGGGCATTACCCCCATGGCGCGCAGGCGGGCCCTCACCATATCGTCCAGGGAGCGCTCCGGCTTCTTGCCTAAGAAAAACCCCTCGATCCACACGAAGAGGGCGTTGGCGAAGAAGCGCGCGCCGAGCACTATTCCTAGGCTGATGAGTCCGTAGGTGATGAGGGTCTGCTTGTCCACGCTCAGGCGGGGTTGGGGGAGTCGAAGAAGCGCGCCTGGAGCTGGGGCATATCCGCCAGCATGCGCGCCATCAGCGCCTGCGGCCCGAACTTCTCGGTGGCGTGGTGGCCGCCGGCGAAGTAGTGCACGCGGGCCTCCCGGGCGTCGTGCCAGTTGTACTCGGAGATCTCACCCGTGAGGTAGGCGTCCAGGCCCGCGTCCAGCGCGTGGCCCCAGTCGTTGTTGGCGCCGCCGGTGACGATGCCCAAGGTGCGCACGGGGGCGTTGGAGTCATGGCTGGCGAGCAGCACGGAGTGGCCCAGGACTTTTTCCGCGTGGCGGGCGAACTGGGAGGCCGGGGGTGAAGAGGGCAAGCGTCCCTGTATGCCCAAGAACTGTTTCTTATGCGGTCCGAAGGCGGTGAGGTCGGTGAGGCCCAGCGCCCGCGCCAGTGCCGCGGCGTTGCCCACTTCGGGATGCGCGTCCAAGGGAAGGTGGTAGGCGAAGAGGTTGAGTTGGGCCCGCACCGCCAGGGAGACACGCTCTCCCCAGGCCCCGGTCAGGGGACGGGCCCCCTGGTGTTTCCAGAACACGCCGTGGTGGACCACCAGGGCGTCGGCTCCCCAGTCGAGTGCCTCGGCGATGGAATCCTGGGTGGCCGAGACAGCGAAGGCGACTTTGTCCACGCTCGCTTTGCCTTCCACCTGGAGCCCGTTGGGGGCGTAGTCTTCGAAGAGTTCCGTGCGCAGCAAAGCGCGAAAGTAATGCTCGAGGTCCTGGCGGGGAATGGGCATGGGGGAATTGTCATACAATCCCCGGTCGCCGTCAAAACGCGGCCTGCACCTTTTCCAACTGCTGGGCGAAGAGCCGCTTGATCTCCTGGGCCTTTCGCTCAGCTTGGGTATCCCGGGAGGGCAGGAGCCAACGGGCCTCCACCCCCGGGACTTGGCGAGGAACCGCCAGTCCCAGCACGGGGTCCACCTGGTGGTCTTTGGGATCCACCCGGCGCTCTTGGATGGCGCGGATGATTTGACGGGTGACTTTCAGCGGAAAGCGCTGGCCTCGGCCGTAGCCTCCGGCGGTCCAACCGGTATTGATGAACCATACGTTGAAACGGTGCTTTTCCATCAGGCCGCCCAGCAGCTCGGCGTACTCTCGCGGCCGGCGCAGCATGAAGGGCGCGCCGAAGCAGTGGGAGAAGGCGCTCCGGGGTTCTTTGATGCCCACCTCGGTGCCCGCGAGCTTGGAGGTGTAGCCGCACAGGAAATACTCCATGGCCTGCTTGGGCGTCAGCGAGGCCAGCGCCGGCATTACCCCAAACGCGTCGGCGGAAAGGAAAAACAGGTCTTGCGGCAGGCCCGCTCGCTGGCCTGGATGCACGCCGGGGATGGCGGAGAGGGGATAGCTGGCGCGGCCATTCTCCGTGAGGCGCAGGTCGGAGAAGTCTGGCACACGGTCCGGAGGAAGGGCGACGTTTTCCAGGAGAGTGGCGAAGCGGCCAGCGGCCGCGTGGATCTGGGGTTCTGTCTCGGGGTTGAGCCCCGCGGTCTTGGCGTAGCAGCCCCCCTCGAAGTTGAAGACGCCGTCGTCGGCGAGCCCGTGCTCGTCGTCGCCGATCAGCGCGCGTCCCTCGTCGGTGGACAGGGTGGTCTTGCCCGTTCCCGACAGCCCGAAAAAAACGCTGACGTCACCGCCCGCGCCGACGTTGGCCCCGGCGTGCATGGGTAGGACGCCATGGTCGGGCAGCAGGGTGTTCATGACCGAGAACAGGGCCTTCTTCACTTCGCCGGCATAGGACGTTCCCACCACCATGACTTCCCGGTGCTCGAAATCCAGCACGATCCCCACTGGCCGGGCGAGGCCGAAGCGGGCGGGGTCGGGGATGAAGAGCCGCGGACAATGGATCACGCTCCATTCCTGCAGGGCCCCGCCGTCCCCCTCCCGCAGCATGTGGTGGAAGAACAAGCCCTGGGCCGCTGAATCGGTCAACAGGCGAACCTTGAGCCGCCAGCGGGGATGGGCCCCCACCCAACGGGTGGCCCCATAAGTGACCGGCGCTTTTCCCAAAACCCGCAGCAGTTCCGCCCGCAGTGCCTGGGCCTCGGGCCTGCCCATGCGGTGGAGCTGGTTGCCCCAATCCAAGCGGGAGCGGGCGTAGTCGCCGTCCACCACGTATTTGTCGTCGGCCGCGCGGCCAGTGAAGGGCGCCGTCTCCACCACCAGCCCCCCTTGAGCGCTCAGCTTGCCCTCGCCCTGCTTGATGGCCTCCTCGACCAAAGCGGCTGGCGCAAGATCATGCAGCGTGTGGGGAAAATACATCGTGCCTCCGGTGCGCTTTGACCCCAGTAAAGCCCACGGAAGTGGCCTTAAGCCATGACAGAACTCATATTCAGGCCTCAGGACCAAAAACTTTTTACGGAGAGCGGGAGATTCCCTACAATCGGGATACGGTAAAGAGGAGAATGCATGGCCAAGTTTAAGCCCGGGGTTGTCTTTGGCGCAGCGCTACAGGACCTGTACCAGCATTGCAAAGAAAACAGCTTCGCCCTGCCTGCGGTGAACGTCACCGGCACCAATACCATCAACGCGGTCTTAGAAGCGGCCAAGTTGGTCAACTCACCGGTGATCATTCAGTTCTCCAACGGGGGCGGGCAGTTCTTCGCGGGCAAGTCACTCAAGCTGCCCGGGGACGCGGCCGCCGCCTTGGGCGCCATCTCCGGCGCCCGCCATATCCAGCTTCTGGCCGAGCACTACGGTGTGCCCGTGGTGATCCATACCGATCACGCGGCCAAGAAACTCCTGCCTTGGATCGACCACATGTTGGACGCGGGCGAGGCACACTTCCAGGCCACCCAGCGCCCCCTCTTCAGTTCCCACATGCTGGATCTCTCCGAAGAGCCCTTGCACGAGAACCTGGAGATCTCCGCGAAATATTTCCGCCGCATGCACGCCATCGGCACCGGCATCGAGATCGAGCTGGGCGTCACCGGCGGCGAGGAAGACGGCGTGGACAACACGGGCATCGACAGCTCCAAGCTCTACACCCAGCCCGAAGATGTCGCCCAGGCCTACAAGGTCCTGCGCGAGGTGGGGAAAGGCTTCACCGTGGCGGCGAGCTTCGGCAACGTCCACGGTGTGTACAAACCCGGCAACGTGAAACTCACGCCGGTGATCCTGAAGAACTCCCAGGAGTACATCCAGAAAACCCTCACGACCGGCCCACGTCCCGTGGACTTCGTCTTCCACGGCGGCTCTGGTTCCACCCGCGCCGAAATCCGGGAAACCATCCAGTACGGGGTGGTGAAGATGAACCTGGACACCGACCTCCAATGGGCCTTCTGGGACGGGGTGCGCGGCTTCTACGCCGAGAAGAAGGACTACCTGCAGGGCCAGCTCGGCAACCCCGAGGGCCCGGACGCGCCCAACAAGAAACACTACGACCCCCGCGTCTGGCTGCGGAAGGGGGAAGAAAGCTTCGTAAAACGCCTTCAACAGTCCTTTGAGGACCTCAACTGCATCGGGAGAAACGCATGAAACGCATTCTTGGCCTCGCCCTTTTGTCCGTCGCCCCGGCCGCCTTGGCCCTCGAGCTGACCCCGGACACCTCTAACCAGCTCACCGACCTGATGTACGTGCCCGCCCAAGGCACCATCTTCGGTCTGACTTCCCTGGAGATGGGGTCCACCAAGGGAGACTTCGGAGACGATGACCTCGAGGCCGACGACCAGTACTTCCGCCAAGAAGTGCGCTACGGCGTGAGTGACCGTTGGCAAGTGTACGCCACCTACGAACACCGCCTGAAGGGCGAGCTGGAAGTCGCCAACGCCGACAGCGAGCAAGACGGGCCCCAAAACCCCTTCCTCGGGACCCTCTACCGCTTCGCCCCCGCCCATGAGAACAGTCTGACTCTGGACGCGTTCGTGGCCTACTCCCCGGACCTCTTCGACCGCGAGTACGACGCTGACAATTCCGATTACGCCCGCGGCGGCGACGCCTGGGTCTTCGGTCTGCGCTTCGGCCGCAAATTCAAAGAATTCGAGATGAGCGCCGGCACCGACATGCAGTGGAACCTGGAGTCGGACGCCGAAGGCAAGGACGGCTCGGCCGACACCACCACCCACGCCCAGCACATCAGCACCTCCTTCGTGGCCTTGCAGAAGGCCGTTGCCGAAGCGGTGCTGGTCAACGGCTCCATCCGCTACCGCACCACCGGAGGGGCGGACGTGAAAACCGAGGGCGTGGACGGCACGGTTCAGGATCCCGACGTGGCCAGCTTCCGCTACGGCGTGGGCGCCCTGTGGTCCGCTCTGCCCGAGAAGCTCGCCCTGGGCCTGGATCTGGCCTATGAGTGCTTCGCCGATTACAAGGACGCCGGGACCCAGGTGAAGGACATGAGCGCCTGGTGGATGGGCATCAACGCCCGCTACCAGTTCTAAATTCAGGAAAAGCGCGGCGCCAGGTTTCGATGAAGCCTGGCGCCACCACGCACTTGACCAGCGCCACCATCTCCGAGCGCTCCGGGGGGAAACCGGGGCGGCGGATCTCCTCGTAACCAATCTCCACTTCACCCGCATGCGTGCTTGAGAGGTTTCCGCAGGAGGCCAGGAGGCGCTTGTCCGTGGTGGCGAAGTGGGCAAGATCCCAGCGGGTCTTGCGCCCTTCTAGATCGAGTCCAAGGAAAAGGCCCTGGTCCCCACCGGCCACGGGGTAGCCCCGGTAAGTGGCGGCGGAGACGGGGAGAGAGAAGGCGAGGATGAGGCCAACGGCGGTTTTCATGGGGAGATTATCCCGGAAGCGTGGGCGGGCGCGGTTGGACGGCGCTTGGACGGCGCTTGGACGTTGGCGCCCCTCAAGCGATGTAGTCCGAGTTCTTGAAGAATTCCACCTTGGGGTTCTTCTCCATGGCGAGTTTGAGGTCCCATTCGGTCCTGACCGCGAAGCACGGGCGGTTTTCCCGGTCCACCATGAGGAAGTTTCCGTAGGCGTGGTTGAAATCCTCTTCCGTGGCCTTGTCCGGGAAGCGCAGCCAGCGGACTCCTTGCCAGGCCACCGTCTCGTAGACGGACTCCACGCCGTACTCGTCCTCCAGTCGGAACTTCACCACCTCGAACTGGAGGGCGCCCACGGCGCCGAGCATTTTCTCGTTGGTGTGGCGACGGATGAAGAGCTGGGTGGCGCCCTCCTCGGAGAGCTGGGAGAGGCCCTTCTCCAGGTGCTTGGCCTTCATGGGATCCTTGGGAATCACCTTGATGAAGAGCTCCGGCGCGAAGTTCGGGATGCCGGTATACTTGATGAGCTTCTTGCCCATGGTGAAGGTGTCGCCGATCTGGTACCTGCCGGTGTCGTAGAGGCCTACGATGTCCCCCGGGTGCGCCTCCTCCACGATCTCCCGGTCCCGGGCCTGGAACATGAGCGGCGTGGAGATGCGGATCTCTTTGCCGGTGCGCACGTGGTAGAGCTTGTCGTTGCGGTTGAAGGTGCCGGAGCACACCCGCATGAACGAGATGCGGTCGCGGTGTTTGGCGTCCATGTTCGCCTGGATCTTGAAGATGAAGCCGGTGAACTCTTTGTCGTCCGGCGAGATCGTGACCACTTCGGCGCTTGAGTCGAAGGGCGGCAGCACGGCGTTGCGAGGACGTGGGGTGGGGGCCACCGCGCAGATCATGTCGAGGGTTTCCTTCACGCCGAAGTTCTTGAGTGCCGACCCGAAGAACACGGGCGTCTGCTTGCCGGCGAGGTAGAGTTCCTTGTCGAACTCGGGCATGAGGCCCACGGCCATCTCAAGCTCTTCCTTGAACTTGGCGAGGATGCGCTCGCCGAGGAACTCCTTCAGGGCGGGGGCGTCCAGGTCTGAGGCATCGACCAAAGTGGGGGAGAAGGGGTCCTTGGCGTCTTTGAAAGACAGGATGCGTTTGGTGGCGAAGTCGTAGACGCCGCGGAAATCCACGCCGGAGCCCACCGGCCAGGTCATGGGCACGCACTGGATCCCCAAGACTTTCTCCACGTCGTCGATGAGCTGGAAGGGGTCCATGGCCTCCCGATCGTACTTGTTCATGAAGGTCACGATGGGGGTGTCGCGCATGCGGCAGACCTCCATCAGTTTGATGGTCCGCTCCTCCACACCTTTGGCGGAGTCGATCATCATCAGCACGGATTCAACCGCGGTGAGAGTGCGGTAGGTGTCCTCGGAGAAGTCTTTGTGGCCGGGAGTATCCAGGAGGTGCAAGGCGCGCTCGCCGTACTCGAAGCTCATGACCGAAGAGGTGATGGAAATCCCGCGCTGCTTTTCCAACTCCATCCAGTCCGACTTGGCGTAGTCGCCGGTCTTGGATTTCACCATCCCGGCCTCCCGCACCACGCCCCCGAACCACAAGAGCTTCTCCGTCATAGTAGTTTTACCCGCGTCCGGGTGGGAGATGATGGCGAAGGTGCAGCGGGGGAGTTGGGTCATGGGATCCTCGGAATTACCGGAGCTTACAGGCTGACCCTGGATTTGGCAACGCGGGGTTAAGTAACCGGAGCCTTTTGGTCGATAAGCCCCTGCGATGAAAACCCTCGTGCTCGTCCATCTCCTTATGGCTGCGCTGCTCGCTTCTTGCGGACAGGAGTCGCCCAACACGTCTCTGGAAGTGGTCCATGGCTTTGCCCTCGGCCCTTCCGAACCCGGCATGCTCTACCTGCAGCGCCTCGATGCCCCTGACAAACGCGCGGTGAAACTGACGGGCTCCTCGTACAATACGAACCTTCCCAACGGTAAATGGCGCATCTCACTCATTACCTGGGACAACAGCGATCCGGATCCGATGGAGGGCAAGCCGCGGTGTGGAACGGCCGAAGTGGGACTCACCGGTGGCGCGGTGACGGTTGATTTGGTCTACGACAAAACCAAGTGCTCTACCGGCCAGTGGGCTGCGCCGGGTGAGGGGTGGCAGATCGTGAGCGGCGCCGTGAGTTTCAATGGGATCCGTGTGCGGCTCTGTGACGATAATTCATCCTTGAACTCCGCTGCTTGCCCCACCACCTCCGCGGCGGCTGGTATCCGCATTACTCTTCCCGGGGAAAATGGCTACATGCAAAGCACCTGCGTGGCCCCCAGCTCCGGAACTTTCACCACCAACGTTAAACTGCCTTTCGGTACCGTGAGTGATTTTCCGGTGAATACGCATGTCACAGTTTACTACTCGGCCGGCTGCGCGGGTACGGGCGTCACCTATCGTTTCCCCAAGGGAATCGGACAAGGGTCCACGGACGCTGCGAGCGGGACCGTACTTGCGACCACGAATGTGGTGATGATGGAAGAAATCCCTCCGTCCGCGCAATTGGCGCTCCATAACGAGAGCTGGACCGGTGGGCCCGATTACGACACCGGAGGGGCGTGCCAAACTTTCCAAATCCGCAACGAGGACGCCAGCCAGGCTCCCCTCACGCTCCCCGCCGGGGCGACAGTGAATCTGGATTGTGACGGGACCTGCACCTTCTACTCGACTAGTTGCGGGAGTCCGCTCTCCGACGTCACAACGGCCACCATCCCCGCCAACGACTCGACGACGGCAACCGTCTATTTTAAACCCAACAAGCGCGAGTTCCGTCTCTCGTACTCCGCCACAGGTGCTGGTGCGGCCGGGAGCCTGGCCGTAGCCACGAAGGTGGATTTCCCGCGCCTCGACGGGGCCTACCTTTTTGAAGACACACTCGCCTCCATTCCCGGCGCCGTGACCTGGGCCCCTCCCTTCGCCCTCGGCAACCTGGTGGCCTACGAGACCATCGTGGGCGGAACCGTGGCCAACCGGGGGGTGTTGGAAATCACTTCCATGGATGACGCCGGTGCGACCCTGCCGGCAAATGGAAGGCTCTACTTCGACTATAAGACCTTCAATCCCAGCTTGGCCTTGGTGGCCTCCGGCATTTCCACCCAGGGCGAGGTATCGTCACAAGGCCCCACAGACAACTGCTACGTCGACCTGGACGCCGACATCGACACGTTCCCCGGCACTCTGCTCGGCAACAGCTTCGACGGGGACGCTGACTTCTGGTGGCAGGACAACTCCGGGACCCTCGTCTTCACCCCCGCCACCAGCACCACCTTCTACCTTTTACCCCTCTGACGCCGCCTTCCGGTGCGCCTCCACGATCATGGCGCACAAATCCCCCGGCGCGCTCTGGCGCAATTTAGCCACATCCACCCGGTCGGGAAGGATGGCCGGCAAGTGGCGGGTGATCTTCTCCGCCAGGACCGGCGTCTTGTTGGCGGTGACCTCGTCCACCCGGTCAATGGGCGTGAAGTGGGGCACGGTCTGAAGTACCTCGGGGTGCTCGTCCACCAGGTCCAGGATCTTCGCCACCACGTTGGCGAACTGGTCCAGCTCGGCCTTGCCGTAGGTTTCCGTGGGCTCGATCATGAGGCCGTACTGCTCTGGGAAGGCCACGGTAGGAGCGTGGAAGCCGAAGTCCAGGAAGAGCTTGCCGATGCGGGCGATGGTGGACGCCTTGGGCGTGCCTGAGGCGTCCACCCGGGCGAAGGTCTCAGGCCTCAGCGTGAGGATGAACTCGTGCATGCGCGGGGTTTTCTCCGTGCCCGCGGGCAGGGTCGGAGCTTTCGTCGAAAGCTTGTGGAAGAGGTAGCGCGCGGAGAGCACGGCCACCTGGCTCATGCGGGTGACGCCTTCGGCGCCCAGGGCCTTGATGTAGGTGTAGGCACGCACCTTGTGAGCGAAGTTGCCCCAGTGGCGGTGGAAGGAGCCCACGCTCTTCTTGGGGCGCTCGACGCCGAAGCTGCCGTCGGCGCGCTTCACCACTTGGTACCCTGGGAGGTAGTCCACCAAACGTGAGGAAACGGCCACGATGGCGTCGCCGGGGCCGCCGCCCCCGTGGGGGATCGTCCACGTCTTATGGAGGTTGTTGTGGACGGCGTCCACGCCGATGGCGTTCAGGTCCACCACGCCGGCCACCGCGTTCATGTTGGCCCCGTCCATGTAGACGAGCCCGCCGGCGGCGTGCACCAGTCGCGCCATCTCGGCAAAGCCGGTTTCAAAGATGCCGGCCGTGTTGGGATTGGTGACCATGATGCCGGCCACGCGCTTGCCGTCCTGGGCGAGAACGCCCTTGAGCTGCTCCAGGTTGATCTGGCCGGTGGCGTCCGCTTCGATGAGGGCGATCTTGTAACCGGCCACCGCGGCGGTGGCCGGGTTGGTGCCGTGGGCTGAGCGCGGGATCAGGATGGTGTCGCGCTGGTCGCCCTCGCCGCGGTCCCGGTGGTAGGCCTGGAAGAGCTTGAGCCCCACCAGCTCGCCCTGGGCGCCGGCCAGGGGTTGGGTGGTGACGGCAGGCAGGCCCGTGATGGCGGTGAACTGCTCTTGGATCGCCCACAGCACTTCCAAGCAGCCTTGGGCGTCTTCCAGGGGCGCTTCGGGGTGCATGTCGGTGAACCCCGCGAGCGACGCCGCGTAGTCGTTGATGTAGGGATTGTACTTCATGGTGCAGGAGCCGAGGGGGTAGATGCCCTCGTCCGGGCTGAGGTTCTGCTTCCCGAGCTTCTCGTAGTAGGCCACGATCTCGGCGGCGGGCAGGCGCGGGATGCCCGGGGCATCGGGGCGACGGTGCCCAGCGGGGACCGCGGGGAGGGTTTGTCCTTGGCCTCCGGTGCCGAACTGCGCTTGGAAGAAGCCCGTGAGGGCCTCCAGGTGGGCCTCCGTCTGCACGTCGGTGACGGCGAGCTGGAGCAAGTGGTCGTTGCCGGGCAGCCGGCGGGAAACGTCCACGCCCACGTGCAGGCCATGCTGGCGGGCCTTTTGGATGAGTTCCGCTGCGGGGATCGGCAGCTTGAGAGTGACTTCGTTCCAGGCAGCCGTGTGGGGAAAGCGCAGGGAGACGCCCGCGCATTTGGTGAGTTCCTTCACCACGCGGCGGATGCCGTCGTGTCCGGCCACGGCGGCGCGGGTGAGCCCTTCGTCACCGCGATTGAGCAGGGCCGCGCCGGCCAAGGTGGCCACGAAGCTCTGGTTTGAGCAAATGTTGGAGGTCGCCTTCTCCCGGCGGATGTGTTGCTCCCGGGTGGAGAGGATCAGGGCCTTGCACTCGCGTCCGTGCTCGTCCAGACCCTTACCCACGTAGCGGCCGGCGGTGGAGCGGATGGAGTTGCGGTCTTTGTCGTGGAAGCGGATGGCGAAGATGCCCAACCCAGGGCCGCCGAAGTTCGGGCCCAAGGCCAGGTGCTGGCCTTCCGCCACCACCATGTCGGCGCCTTCCTTGCCCCAGCGCACGGGGGGCTTGAGACCATTGGGCCCCAAAAGCATGGGGTCGCAGACCGCGATGGATTTCACGCCGTGGGAGCGGCACAGGTCCGTGAGGGCGTCCACGTCTTCCAGGTTGCCAAAGGAATTCACATGGGGGAAGGCGCAGCCGGAAACGCCGCCGGAGGCGAGAAGTTGAGTGAGGGCAGCGTGGTCCAGGGTGCCGGTGGTCGCGTCGAGGGGCGCCACCACGATTTTGAGCGAGGTCTCCCGCGCCTGGGTTTCCAAAACTTCCAGGTCCCCGGGGTAGAGCGTGCCCGCCACCACCACGGTGTTGGCGTTCTTCACCAGGCGCTGGGCGCAGGCGAGGGCCTCGAAGAGGCAGGTGGCCCGCTCGTACAGGGAGGCGTTGACCGCCTCAAAGCCCGTGAGCTGGGAGAGCAGGGATTGGTAGATCCACAGCGTTTGGAGCGTGCCTTGGGAACGTTCGGGTTGGTAGGGGGTGTAAGCGGTGGTGAGGCCTCGGATGCCACAGACGGGGCCCACCACTTCCTGCACTTGGTAGTGAGGCAGGCCGTGGCCGAGGAAAGAAATTCCCGGACGGTTCTTGGCCGCCACATCGTTCACGTGCTGGACCAGCTCCTGGTAACCCATCGCTGGGGGCAGATTGATGGGTCCCTTGAATTTGTGGGCGGGATCGATGTGGGCGAAGAGATCATCGAGTTTTTTCAGTCCCATCTCACCCAGCATGGCCTGGATGTCAGACTCGCTCGCGCCGATGTAGTGGGGCTTGAGTTCGCGGGGAAGAGTCTCGGGCCGGTAGGGAAGGGGGGCGGGACGGCTCATGGATTCCTCCGGTGACGGGTCCGACGGATGCGCTGGTTGCGGGAGCTGGGATTGGCCCCTATCCTAGGGCCTGGGCCGCTTTTTGTTAAGGACTTCCCTGGAGTGCTGGACTCAACCGAACAAGCTTTATTGAGCGAACTGGAACGGCGGGGTTTGGCCGGGTCGCTTCGCCGTTGGGAAGGGGGCTGGGAGTTGCTCTCGCCGGTGGAAGGTGAGCGGCCCGTGCGGCTAGACTTCGCCCGGGAACTCGCCCAACTGCGTCCCACCTTGCGCTCCTTGCGCTCGCAGCCGCTCTTCCGAGCTTTGGGAGGGAGGGGGGGCGAGCGTCCGAGGGTGTGGGACGTCACCTGTGGGCTGGGCGGAGATAGCCTGATGCTGCTTTTGTTTGGCTGCCGGGTGGTTTCCACCGAACGCCACCCTTTGCCGGCGTTGATGCTGCTGCGGGCCTACGAGATTTGGCAGGATCCCCTCAAATCCCAATGGGAATTGCGCCTGGACGGCAGCGCTCCCCCGGAGTGGGACGTGGCCTACTTTGACCCCATGTACAGCGGTCCGGAGAGCTCGGCCCTGCCCCGCAAGGAGATGCGCATATTCCGAAGCTTGTTAGGCGAGGACGCGGATGCGGCCGAAGAGGCCAGGAGGCTGCGCGGATTGGGGAGGCGGTTGATCATCAAGCGCCCACCTCATGGAGAGGAACTCTTGCCCGCGCCCAGCTTCTCCCAAGAGGGGAAGGCGGTGCGCTTCGACGTGTACTTGCCCTGATTCTTCGCCTAAAATGGTCACGTCTTCAGGAGAGAAACGTGACCAAAAAATACCAGGTTTATGGAATCGGGAACGCTTTGGTGGACATGGAGTTCGAGGTCACCGGTGACTTCCTGCGCGAGCATGGGGTGGTCAAGGGCGGCATGACCTTGGTGGATGAGGAGCGCCAGACAGCGCTCCTGGCCCATCTGGGCTCCATGCCCAAGAAGCGCCAAGGGGGCGGCTCGGCCGCCAACACCATCGTGGCCGTGGCGCAGTTGGGCGGGAAGTGCTTTTACTCCTGCAAAGTGGCCAGTGACCCTTGGGGCGAGTTTTACGCCGACGACCTCAAGCGCTCCGGCGTGGACTCCAACCTGCGCCCGGGCGGGCTGCCCGCCGGCACCACCGGCAAGTGTCTGGTGCTGGTAACCCCGGACGCCGAACGTTCCATGAACACCTTCCTCGGCATCACTTCCACCTTCTCGGTGGCGGAGCTGGACGAGGCTGCCCTCAAGGACTCCGACTACCTATACATCGAGGGCTACTTGGCGGCGTCTCCCACCGGCAGCGCCGCCGCCGTGAAGGCGCGCCAGTTCGCAGAGGCCCACGGCGTGAAAACCGCCCTGACCTTCTCCGACGCTTCCATGATCCAGTTCTGCGGGGACTCTCTGCGGGAAATGGTGGGGCCCCGGGGCTTGGACCTGCTTTTCTCCAACGAGAGCGAGGCCTGCGCCTGGGCCGGCACCTCGGACCTGCTGGTCGCTCGGGAGGCCATGAAGAAAGTCGCCAAGAACTTTGTCATCACCCTGGGTGAGAACGGCGCCATGATCTGGGACGGCGAGACCTTCATCGACATCGAGCCCTATCCCGTGAAGGCGGTGGACTCCAACGGCGCGGGGGACATGTTCGCCGGCGCCTTCCTCTACGCCGTCAGCCACGGGCACACTCTGGCCAGCGCCGGGAAGCTCGCCTCCTGCGCCTCTTCCAAGGTCGTGTCCCAATACGGGCCGCGCCTGGAGCGCCAGCAGACCCTCGACATCCTCCAACACGTTTACGGTTCCCGAGGTTAGACCCATGATGCAAGACTTCTCCTCCGTCAAAACCCTCCTCTCCGGCGCTGCCGTCGACCAGAACTACACCGTCAAAGGGTGGGTCAAGAGCTTGCGTGTGGCCAAGAAGTTCTCCTTCCTGGTCGTGAACGACGGCTCCTGCCATAAGGACCTGCAGGTCATCATGGACGGGACCATGCCCGGCTACGAGGAAGCCTCCAAGGCGGGGCTCCATTCCGCCGTCGAGATCCAGGGCAAGCTCGTCGCTTCCCAGGGCAAAGGCCAAAGCGTTGAGATGCACGCCTCCGCGGTGAAGATCGTGGGCGCGGTCCCCGAGGACTACCCCCTGCAGAAGAAAGAGACCTCCCTGGAGTTCTTGCGCGAGAACGCCCACCTGCGGGCCCGCACCCAGACTTTCGCCGCGGTCTTCCGCGTACGCCACGTGCTGGCCAAGGCCACCCACGACTTCTTCGACGGGCGCGGCTTCACCTACCTCCATACCCCCATCATCACCGCCTCCGACTGCGAGGGCGCCGGCGAGATGTTCCGAGTGACCACACTGCCCATGGGCGAGAAGCCCAACTTCGAGAAGGACTACTTCGCCCGGGAGACCTATCTGAACGTCTCAGGCCAGTTGGAGGGGGAGTGCTACGCCCTGGCCCTAGGCAAGATCTACACCTTCGGGCCCACCTTCCGCTCCGAGAACTCCAACACCGCCCGCCACTTGGCCGAGTTCTGGATGATCGAGCCGGAAGTGGCCTTCGCTGACTTGGACGACGTGGCCCAGCTGGGGGCCGAATACATTCAGTACATGATCAAGACCGCCATGGAGAAATGCCCGGACGAGTTGGCGTTCCTCTCCCAGAGGAATGATCCCAACTTGCTCGAGACCCTCAAGCACGTCTCCAGCTCGCCGTTTGCCCGGGTGAGCTACACCGACGCGGTGAAGATCCTGCAGGACGCCCAGAAAGGCGGGCACAAGTTCGAGTTCGCCGCTCCCGAGTGGGGCGGGGACCTGGCCACGGAGCACGAGCGCTACCTGTGCGAGATCCACTTCAAGAAGCCCACCATCGTCACCGACTACCCCAAGGGCATCAAGTCGTTCTACATGAAGCTCAATGACGATGGGAAAACCGTCCGCTGCATGGACATCCTGGTGCCTGGCGTGGGTGAGATCATCGGGGGCTCCCAGCGGGAAGACGATTACCAGAAGCTCCTAGGCCGGATGGAGGAGAACAAGCTCGATCCCAAGGACTACTGGTGGTATTTGGATCTGAGGAAGTACGGGACCGTCCCGCACTCGGGTTTTGGGCTCGGGTTTGAACGGGCAGTGATGTACGTGACCGGGATGCAGAACATCCGGGACGTGATCCCGTTCCCGCGGACGCCGCGGAACGCGGAATTTTGATGAGACCTAAAGGGCCCCTTCTGGGGCCCTTTCATTTCAGTCGTCCGTTCGGCAGGTGAGGCCGATGCTCAGGCGGCGGCCGCCCACGTCGGAGCGCAGGATCCCATTGATCTGGGGACGCTCGTCCGGGGTGGCGAAGTCAGCTGGCAGCACCAGGGTGTAGGCCCCTTCACCAAGCGTGAAATTGAAGGAAATGGTGTCGGCGAAGTAGCGGGAGGTCAGGCCTTCCACTTCCCAGGTGGCGCCTGCGGCCTCGCGCACGCTGATGTCGTCCAGGAGGCGAGGGCCGCGGACGACGGCGAAAAGCACGGACTCATTGTCCGGGCGGATGGTGTCCCAGCATTTGAGGTCGGGGACGGCGAAGCTGGAAGCGGAGGACAAAGCGAGGCCCAGGGCCAGGAGCGTTTTCATGGGAGGTCCTTGTAAGTGTTGGGAGGCATATAGGAAAAGGGCAGGAGGCGGTAAAGGGGGAGGAGGGGGCTTTTGGGGAGCGTGTAAAAGCTACAGACCAGCGGCTTCGCTGCCTTTCATTTTCGACGAAGTTTGCTTTTGCTTGGGACTTTCCGAGTGCTCTATGCTCCGCACACGCTCTGATATACGCCCTTTTCAAATGGACGCCTTGAGGGGGCGTTGCTCCCCCTGCGCACGCGCTTGAAAAGGGCATATCTAGATGGATGGCCGAGCCCCTGGCCCGTCAAGACGGTAAAGCTGGCGTGAAAGGAGGGGCAAATGACCAGGATCACGGGAACCAGTGGATCCGCGTTTCCCCCCTCCCGTGTACAGGATACTCTGGGTGCATGTTTCTACGATCCTCCATGTTGATTCTCGCCCTGCTGCTCACCGGCTGCGGTGGCACTGGTGGTTCCGGTGATGGAGCGGCGGGAACCATGACACAGCAACAGGCCGAAGCGGAAACCGCCAAATCCGAGTTGCTCCGCCTGGTGAACGCCCACCGGGCCTCCTTGGGTGTGGGCCTGCTCGTGCGTGCGGACGCTTTGGAGGAACCGGTCCAGCGGCATGTCGATGACATGGCGGATGGCACCCAGTCTTTCGGGCACGCCGGCATGTCCGGGCGCTGTTCCCAGGCCCGCTCTGAATTGGGTGGCGGAAACGCTTGCGGAGAAGTGGTGGCGCGCTATCAGAAAACGCCTGCGGTGGTGATGGCGTCCTGGTTAGGATCGTCCGGGCATCGGGCGCAGATCGAGAAGGGGCGCTACACCCGTGTGGGACTGGGCCAGGCCATCGACCGAGAAGGGAAACCTTACTGGGCCCTTTTGTTCCTGGAAATTTGAACGCTCACTCTCCGATCAATCCCCGGATCCAATCCAAAAACCCATCCACCCGCGTCCCCACGGCCAAACTCACGCAGTAGTCCCCGGCTTTGTGGATGGCCACCAACTTGCGCTCTCCCGCGATCTGAGCCGTCCATCCGCCGCCACTATCGCCGGCGCAGCTGGTGTAACCGAACTGGCGCATGAAAAGGAAATTGCCATCGAGGTAATCGGCGTTGTGGCCTTCCCGGAAGAAGTCCATGTCGGCGATCCTCTCGGGGATGGCCAGGGGCAGCTCCAGCATGGTGAGGCGGTCCGCGGCCGGGAACGTGGGGACAGGTGGCATTTCGATAGGGCGCGGAGCGGGAGGGGGCGTGAAGACGAAGGGGCGACTCCAGTCGATGGAGCGCCCGAGGTCGATTTCAGGCAGGGGCGGAATTTCGTACATCGGGGGCATGCTCTCCCAGCGAACACCAATGGCCCCCCAGCCCGCTAGGCGGACCAAGGTGTCGGGTGCCAGTTCCGCGAGCTCGGCTTTCCCGGCCAGGGGAATGGCCTGGATGGTGGCGCCGAAAGGGATGTCGCTCTCCAGTTCCATCAAGGCCGCGTCCCCGTGCACTCCGAGGACGGAATAGTTGGGGGCGAGCTCGATGCGGACGACCTGTGGCAGGAGTTGGAGCGTTGGGGCGCGGCCGTCACCTCCGGCACGAATTTGGTAGAGGGTAGGATCGGCGTCCGCAAAGCAGTGGGCCGCGGTCAAAATCCAGCGCGAGGCGATGATGGATCCCGTGCACCACTGTTCCCCGGTCTTGTTGATCTGCACGGCCCAGGGCACTTCCTCCGGGGCCACCCGCTCGCCGTTGACCACCCGAACGCCGGCGAGGGCGGGGGGAGTGAGGAGTGCCCAGAGGGTGAGGATTTGAAAAGGGCGCATGTCAGTTCCCCATGGTCTGGTTGATCCAGTCCATGAAGCCTTCCGTGCCCAGGCGGGTGCCGATGCTCAGGCTTTCGCAGTGGTTTCCGGCGCTGACAACCGCCACCAGGCGTGGGCCCTCGGGGGTGGAAACGATCCATCCTGCGCCGCTGTCGCCGGCACAGGTAGTTTGCGTCCCGCTCAGGAAGACGAACTCCGGCGAGGAGTAGACCGGGCGGCGCTCAAGAAAGCGGCGCTCGGCGTGGGTGAAGGATTCACTGATCCTTTGGCGCATGCGCATGAGGCGTGGCGAGGAGCGCCCACCATAGGCTACGGCGCCCCACCCGTAGATGCTTACTTCTGTGGCAGGAGGGAGGGGGAGCGAAGGATCCATGGTGATGGGAGCGAGATCCGGAGCGGGAAGCACATCCGCGGAGAGTTCAACCAAGGCGAGGTCCGAGTTGAGACCGTGCCCAGGCTTTTTATGAATTTCCTTGATGGCGGGCAGGTCGCGCAACCTGGCGTCCGTGCCGTCACCGCCGGCTTTGAGAAGGTAGGCGTAAATGGGCTCCTTGAAGCAGTGGGCGGCACTCAAAACCCAACGGCTTCCCACCAAAGAACCCGTGCAGCTGGGCACGGCGTACTCGAAAATCCGCACGGCCCACGGCGCCTCCAGCGAGGAGGCGGGAGTTCCTTGCACCACGTGCACGCGCGCAGCCAGCGGTCGTGGCAAGACTACGCTCAGAATGCAGGCGAGCAAGAAGAGCTGCGAGTTCACGTCGATCCCTCCAGGGTTCGGAGGATCCAGTCTAGGTAAGGGCCCAGATCCGTGCCGATGGCGAGGCTACCACAGTAGTCGCCGGCGACGTGGACTGCCACCAAGCGCGGATCGTCGGAGGGTCCCATGACCCAGCCGGCGCCACTGTCACCGTTGCAGGTGATACCGTCGTGACGCTGGAGGTGGACGAAGCTTGGTGCCAGCAGGCTAGGCCAGACCAAAAAGAAGCTATGGGAGCGTATCTGCCTGCGTTGCTCGGAATCGGGGAGGGAGACCGTAGTCGAGAGCAGGTGTTGCTGATTGGGGGTGTACTCGTTGGTATTCCCCCAACCGGCTATGGCCACGGTTGCCGCGGGGCTGAGCAAGAGTAAAGTGGGGTCGATGGCGATGGGACGCAAATCCGGCCCCATCTGGGCGGGAGCTTCCAGCTCTACCAGCGCGAGGTCCGCTCGGCCGTAGTTTCCAGGATTGACCTCATAAGAGGCGTACTCGGGATGGATGATGATGCGTGCGGATCGGGGGAGTTCTCTCAGATGGTCGTAAGCGCCGGTTCCACCGCCCCAGAAGGAGTAGCTGCTCGCCGAGGACGCCACACAGTGGGCGGCGGTGAGAATCCAGCGCTCGTGGACTAGGGAGCCGGTACACATAGAGGTGCCATGCTGGCGGATCTGCACCACCCACGGGGCCGTGGTGGCCGGTGCCGGGGTTCCGCCAATGATCCTGGTGTCGGCCATCGCCGCCAGCGGTGTGGCGAGGGCCAGACCCAGGGCCAGGAATCGAGCGCGCATGGAAGCCTCCAAAGGCGCCTAAAATATCACCGCCCCCGGGAAGGGGGACGGTGAACTATAAAAATGACAGGGATTTACGCGGCTTTTTTACCGTCCACCAAGGCCGCGATGACCAAGTCCCCGCTGACGTTGAGGGTGGTTCGGCACATGTCGAGGAAGCGGTCCACGCCCAAAATCAAGGCGATGCCCTCGGCGGGGATGCCTACGGTGTTCATGATGATCATGATGAGGGGCAAGGAGCCCCCGGGAACCCCGGCGGTGCCGATGCCCGCGATGATGCACATGACGACCACCTGGAGCTGCTGGGCGAAGCTCAGGTCTACCTGGAAAACCTGGGCCAAAAACAGCACGGTCACGCCTTCAAAAAGGGCGGTGCCGTTCTGGTTGGCGGTGGCCCCCACGGTCAGCACGAAACGCGAGACCGAGGGCGTGAGCTTGAGGTCATGCTCGGCGGTCTCGATGCTTTTGGGGAGAGTGGCGTTGGAAGAGCTGGTGGAGAAGGCGTAGAGGTAGACGTTCTGGCATTTTTTGAAGAAGGCCCAGGGCGAGATGTTGGCGATGAGCTTGAGCATGGCCGAGTACACCACGAACTGCTGGATGAGGAGGCCCGCCACCACGGTGGCCGCGAAATAGAGCAGGGACTCGAAGATCGACGCTCCGTACTTGAAGGCGGTCTGGAAGACGATGGCGAAGACGGCGTAGGGCGCGAGCTTCATGGCCAACTCGACGATTTTGAGCGAGGCCTGGAAGACCTCGTCGAAGAAGCTCATGATGAGGAGCGGGCCCGCGCCCGCGCCACGGCTTTTCTGGTACAGGTGGAAGGCGAAGCCGAAGAACAGGGCGCAGAACATGAGGGCGAGCATCTCGCCGTCCAGGGCCCGCACGGCGGCGTCCAGCGGGTTTTTGGGGATGATCTCCACGAAGGCCTGGGCGGCGGGCTTGGCGTTCAGGGCGTTGGCGCTGATGCTCTCCACGTTGGCCTTGGCGTTCTCCAGGATGCTGCGGTCCAGGTTGAAGCCTTCACCGGGGCGGAAGGTTTCCACCAGCCCGATGCCGATCATCACCGAGGCCGACGAGGCGATGATGGTGTAGAGCAGTGTCATGGAAGCGACCTTGCCCACTCCTTGGTTGGAAGCGAGTTCGTACACGCCCAAGACCAGGGCCGAAAACACCATGGGAACCACAATCATGAACAACAGACGCAGGAAGATTTGTCCGACGGGCGCAATCAGGTTTTGATTGAGGGATTGGAGCCAGGTGGCGTCCACGGCGTTATGGGCCAGCGTGCCCGCCAAAATGCCCAGAACGAGCCCCAGGAGCAGTTTCCAGTGGTGTTTCATGGCGTCCCCTTCGCTAAGTTTTCTTTAAGTTTAAAGGCCTCAGGCGGTCGAAGTCACCCGGAATCGTCCGATAAGCCCTCCATGAGGTTTCTGCCCCTGTTGCTGACACTTTTCCTCACTGCCTGTGGCGGTGGTGGCAAGGACGCGCGCACCGGTGATCATGGCACCAACGAGCATGAGAGCAGCAAGAACTACTTCAAGGTTTCCAAGCGCCTCACCATCCAGGTGGCCTATGAGCCCGCGGCCGAACCTTACGCGGGGTCCGTGAGCCCCGGCAACCCGTTCTCCGTGTGGCAACTGACGGAGGAGAACCTCTTCGCGCTCTACCAGGGCCGGGCCGATCCACCCTTGATCTCCGTGCCCAAGACCCTGGACCAGTTCCAGGTGATTCCCGCCCAGAACAAAACCAGCTGGAAGTTGGAAGAGCTCTACGAGCTGGCCCAGGAACACAGAAACGGCGAGTCCTCGGCCTCCCACACCTACTTTTGGGTGGTGTTCCTCAAAGGCCACTACCACGACGGAAAAAAGCTCCAGACCGGGACGGTGGGACTCGCCATCGGCGGCACCACGGTCATCGCCATCTTCAAGGACGTGGTGGAGGGCACCGGCGCGGGGCAAAGTGCGCCCCTCATGCAGGAGCTGGTCCCCCGCTACGTGGAGCAATCCACCGTGGTGCACGAGCTGGGCCATGCCTTAGGCTTGGTAGATAACGGCATCCCCATGCACCAGCCCCACAAGGACGCGGACCACGGCGCCCACTGTAACAACCCGGACTGCGTGATGTACTGGGTGAACGAGGGGACGGGAGATCTGGCGAACTTCGTGCGTAACATGATCACCAGCGGCGGCGTGGTGATGTATGACCAGAAGTGCTTGGATGACGCGCGGAAGTTTTAGGTCACCACGGCTCAGGATTTCCGCACGCCCTTGAGGTCACTTCCCACGAAGCAAGCCTGGCGCAACCTTTCCGGCACCTTCCGTAGCTTCTCCAAGGCCCCGGCCGAAATGATCTTGTGATGCGGAAACCGATCCAAGCGCATCCCAAAATCCGCCATGTCGTCCTCGCCGAAGCGCCAGTCCTCCTTGCCGGGGACTTTTCGCAGGTCGATGGGGCCCCCGAAATCCTTCATGGCGTACTTGCCCTTCCAGTTAAAATACATGGCCCAGTAGCTCATGGCGAGTTCCCGCGGATCGCGAAAGAAAGGCGGACGGTAATCCAGCAGGGTGGTGTTGGTCTTGCTGACCGCACCCCATTTTCCGTTTTGACGGAAGAGCGCCACCACGTGGTCATCGTCTCCGTGGCCCCGCAGGTCCATCACCAAGGGCCTGTGTCCCAGGTATTCCAGGGCCATGGCGGCAAAGAGGGCGCCTTCAAAGCAGTGGCCCGCCCGATGGCGAAAGCATCCCAGGGCCGAGCGTGTCTCATCTCCGGAGTTGTAGGGCATGCGGTGGAGGAAGGTCTGAATGTCCTCCGGGTTTTTGAAACGCTTGAGCTGGCGTTCCAGGTCTGCGGGGTAATGTAAGCGCATGTTGGCCTCCGGGCTTTTCCTTATTTTAAGGGGGTGGGCCTTTTCGGGGAACGGGCGAGGCCGTATTTTTTACCCGGTTTGGACTTCCTGGCCC
The DNA here is from genome assembly GCA_964399165.1 of uncultured Bacteriovoracaceae bacterium. Taxonomy (GTDB): domain Bacteria; phylum Bdellovibrionota; class Bacteriovoracia; order Bacteriovoracales; family Bacteriovoracaceae; genus UBA6144. Next base: position 230,279 of record CAYNPO010000001.1, read on the forward strand.
GGGCCAAGGCCAGAATGGGGGCATGAAAACAAAAAACGCTTTGATGCTCCTCTTGGTGCTCCTCGCCTCCGCCGCCTGCGGCAACAAGAACAAGACCGGTGGGGGAAAAGACGTTTCCGGGCCCTCCAGTTCCGCGGTGATGATGGATGAAAGCAGCGTTCTGCGGCAGATGAACCAGGTCCGCCAGCGTGCCGGGCTTTCCTCGCTTCGGGTGGATCAAACCGCCGAGGACGCCGCCCGCGCCATGGCCGCCGACCGCAGTGACCGGCGCATCCTGCGGGGGGAGAGTGTGTGCGATGAATTACGCCGACGCCGCCGCGGCGTTGGTTCCTGCGCCGAAATTTACGGCCGCTGGTTCACCAACATCTCCGACACCACCGATTACCTCGGGCTGTGGCTGCGCACCCCGCGGGTTCGCGCTCTGATCCGCGACCGATACTACCGCCGGGTGGGTATTGGCGTTTCCAGCGACCGCCAGGGCCGGACCCATGGCGTGGTCGTGTTCTTGCCCTAATTCCAGACCACCCCTAGGCTGGAGTTGCCCCGCACGTCCTTCTGCACGTGGAGGTTCAGCGGCAGGCGAGAACTCAGCGCCCGCACGTGGGTGATGAGCCCGATCTGCTTGCCCCGGGAGCGCACTTGCTGGAGCATCTCCAGCACCCCGTCCAGGGAGTCCTCGTCCAAGGTGCCGAAGCCCTCGTCGATAAAGAAGCAATCCACGTCGGCGCGGCCCCGGGCCATCTCGGCCAGGGCCAAGGCCATGGCCAGGCTCACCATGAAGGTCTCCCCTCCGGACAGGGTGGTCACTTTCCGCAAGAGCCCGTCCCGCCAGCGGTCGATGATCCAAAACTCGGGAGCGGGCTTGCCCTTCCTGGAGTTGTGCTGGATCTCGTAGCGCCCGCCGCAGAGCTTTTCCAGTTCGTGGTTGGTTTGGCGCACCAGGGCCGCCTCCACCATGGAGAGGGCGTAGGTGCGCAGGTCGTCTTGCCCCAGCACGTCCATGAGGCGCTGGTAGCGAGCTGATTCCGCGGAGAGTTTCGTGCGCTCCTCGAGGAGCAACTGGCGGCGCTCCCGGGTCTGGCGGTCTTTTTCCAGGCGGGTCTTGAGTTCGGAGAGCCTGCCCGCGGCCACGGAGAGTTCTTCCTGGAGGGCCCGCTCCTCTTCCTCGTGCTTTTGGGCCATGGGCGTGAGCACTTCCATCGCCTCTCCGATCTCCACGGCCACGGTCCCGAGTTTTTCCTTCTCCTGGGTGAAGAGCAACTCCACCTGGCGGATCTGCTCCTCGGTGGCGGAGAGGCGGGCCCGGAGTTCGCCCAGATCCTTCTCGCGCAGGCGATACTCATTGTGAAGCCGTTGGTCGGTTTGCCCCAGGGCGGCCAGGATTTCGTCTTGTTCCTTGAGGAAAGCCGCGGGGGTGCTGTCCGGATAGAGCCTGCTGAGTTCACCTTTTCGCTCGGCCACCCAACGGGCCAATGGCTCCCGGGCGTCCAGGGCCCTGGCCCGCTGGGCATTCAGCTCGGTCAGCTCCTCTTGGGCCTGGGTGAGCTGGGCCTCCAGCCCGAAGGCCTCCCGGGAGAGGGCCTGGTAGTCACGGGCCAGTTGTTCGTCCTGCTGGAGTTCCCGCAGAATCGTCCCTTTCAAGACCAGGGAGGTGCCGAGCTTGAGCCTGGTCTTGTCTGCCCAATCCGAGAAGCTGGCCAGGAGCTTGTCGCGTTCCGCCTGCAGCTGGGCCAGTTTGTCGTGTTCGAGCCTCCAGCGCTTGCGCGAGGTCTCCACCGCGGGCCGCAGTTGCTCCAGTAAAGAGGAAACGCGCACCAATTCCGGGTAGACGGTTTCCGCCCGGGCCAAAGCCGCCACGTCGGTCATGCCCCCTTCGGCCGTGAGGCGGGCCACTTCGTCTTCGGCACTTTTCAAACGATGCTTGCGCGAGGCCTCTTCCCCCCGCAATGCCTGGAGTTCTTGCTCCTGCTTGGCCAGTCGCGCGTTGAGGGTTTGGGCGCTGGCCTCGCTCCAAGAGGCCGTGAGTCGCCCCCATAGCTCTTCGCCCACCGTCTGCTCGCAAAGGGGGCAGTGTCCGAGACCTTGTGGGTGGTGGGCCAGGAGATGGGTGCGCAACTTGCCCATGCTCTGGAGGAAGGAGCCCTCCAGCAAAGCTTGGCCCAATTCCTCCAGCCGTGGCGCCAGCGCCGTGAGTTGGGCGCGGTCCTCGGCCATCTGCGCTTGCACGCGGGAAAGGGTCTCCTGGCGGGCGGCTTCCTTGGCCAGCGCGCTCCTGGCCTGGGTGAGCTGGCGCTCCAGCCCAGCGCGCTCGAGACCTCGCCACTCTTCGGGCAACTCCCCACGTGCGCGGCGCTCTTGCGCCTCGGCTTCCTCGAGTTTCGCACGGGACTCTTTTCCGTCCGTCTCCAGTTGGGTGAGGAGCCGTTGGGAAGCCTCGAGTTTCTGCTCCAGCACGGCGGCTTCGTTTTCCCATGCCACGCCCGCCGCGAGGTCCACGCCGGCCCAATCGGTGGAGGGGGGCACGTGCTTGGCCTTGCTGGCCAACCCTTGCAGGGCCTCCTGCACCTGCCCGCGCCTCTGGACCAGGGCCGCGCGGGCACTTTCCCCTTTGACGAGCCGTAGCCGGAAATCCTCCAGACGCGCATCCAGTGCGCGCAGCTCCTCTTCCTTGATCCGTGCCTCCTGAGAGAGCTGGACGTGCCCCTCCACCTCCGGACGGCGCTTGCCCCAGCGCTCCCGCGCCTCTTCCAACCGAACGTTGTGGTCACGCCAGGCGGAGAGGGCCTGGTTGGACGCCTCGGTTTTTCCTTCCAAGGTACCTTGGGCCAGGGCACGTTGGTCCCTGGCCCGGGCGTGGGCGTTGACTTGCTCGATGAGGGTGGCGAGTACCTTGCCCCGCGGCCGCAAGGTTTCCAGGGCAGATTGGGCGCTTTCCAGGCGCGTTTTGGTGCGGGCCTCTTCCTGGCGGGCCGAGTCCGCGTCGAACAGCGCCTCCTCCTGGAGCACGTGGGCCTGGGCCTCCAGGGCGCGCAGCCGGGCCTGCCGCTCTTCCCACTTGCGCTTGGCGAGGCCCCCCACGGCGTCGATGTTGTCGCCGGGGTAGAGGCGCTCGAGGATGTCCCGGCGCTCGGCGAAGCCCGCGGTCAAGAACCGCGCGAACTCCCCTTGGTTGAGCACCACGCATTTGCAAAACTGCTCGAAGTCCAGCTGTAAGGTGCTCTCGGCGGTGCCCTCCATCACGCGGGCCTCACCGTCGGGCATCAGGCGGTAGAGGAAGCGCGGGTAACGGGGGGCGGCCAAGGGCGTGCCGTCTTTCTTCCTCACCACCATCTCCAGGGTGGCGCGGTAGCGCTCACCCCGGGCGCTGAAGTCCAGCTCGATGTGGGCCTCGCGCTCGCCCAAGGTCACCAGGTCGGACTGGTTGAGCTGGCGCTTGTACACCTTGCCGTAGAGGACCAGGGAGAGGGCGTTGAGAAGAGTGGATTTGCCCGCGCCGGTTTCCCCCGTGATGGCAAAGAGGTCCTGCTGAGAGAGCACCTCGAAATCCACCGTGTGCTCGCCCCTGAGTGAGGCGAGGTTTTTGACCTTAAGCCGGTGGAGGAGCATGGCGCACCTCCTCGAGCAGGGCCTTCACGTCCTCCCGCAGGTCCGCCGGGACTTGGGCCTCGGCGGGGTACTTGGCCTTGTAGAAGGAGTCGAAAAGTTCCAGGGGGTCGAGTTCCAGGAGCGCGGTCCAGTCTTTGGCCTCTTCCTTGGCGCCGTCGCCGCGGAAGGAGGGCAGCAGCAGGAGCTCGGCGAAGCCCCGGGCGTCCGCGTGGGCGCGGATTTTTTCCAAGAGACCCGGCACGGGCGCATCCAGCATCAGCTCCAACTCCACCGCCGGCGCCAAGGGGGCTTCGAGGGAAACACCGTCCAACACCGCCTGCCAGTCGCCCTCCTGGGCCTTGAGTCGCGGCAGGGGCCGCCACGCGGGCAAAGGCAAGGGCGAGCAACGCCAAACGCCGGAGCTCTCCCATTCCAGAAGGTTCACCTGCTTGGGGGCGGTTTCGGAGAAGCGCAGGGGCAAGGGCGAGCCACTGTACCACACCATGGGGTTCTTCTCGCGCAGGCGCTGGGGTTTGTGAATGTGGCCCAGGGCCGCGTAGTCGAAGGTCGCCAGCCAGTCCAGCGGCACGCTCTCAAGACCGCTCAGGGCCAAGGCCTGCTCGGAGCCGGCCGCTTCGAAGAGCCCGAAGAGGTGGTGTCCCATGAAAATCCTTCCCGCGGCCTTCTCTGCCGGTGGCGCCGCGAGGAACTGGCGCACCAGTTGCTCCGGCCAGTCCTCCCGGGCGAGGTCGCTTTCCCAACGTCCGCGCCAGGGGGAGAGCTCGTGGTGGCGGAAGTAGGGGAGAAGGCAGAGGTCTAAGTGGCCGCCTCCGCCGGGGAAGGGCAGCTTCACCCACTGCTGGGCGGGATCCTCACGCAGCTGTCCGTGCAGGTGCACGCGCCCGGAGTCCACCAGGGCGGAGGGTGCTTCCAAGAGCGCGCCGGAGTCGTGGTTGCCACCGATGATCCACGCCTGGCAATCCGTCTCGGTCACAAGGCGAGAGAGGAAATCATAGAAGAGGCGCAGGGCCTTATGGGGAGGCTGGGGAACGTCGAAGACATCGCCGGCCACCAAAAGATGGTGCACGCCGTGCTCGCGCACGCGTCCCAGCAGCCAGTCCAAGAAGAGTTCCTGTTCCGGCAGGCGGTCGAGCTTGAAGAGTTTTTTTCCGAGATGCCAGTCCGAGGTGTGGAGGAGCTTGAGCATGCGCGCTCCTCAGCCCTGCGGGGGCCGCTGGCCTCCACCGCCTCCGCCTCCACCGCCGCGCCCACCGCGTCCGCCGCGGCGACGGCGCCGCTGGCCACCACCTCCGCCGCCGTTGGGGTCACGGGGGCCGTCCTGGCGCTGGCCGTCCCGGGGGCCTTGGGCCCGCTGCTCGGGGGAGCGCTGTCCGTCGGGACGGGACCCGCGGTTGTCCGGGCGGCCGCCACCGTCGCGCCGGTGGTCAGGCCGTTCATGGCGCTGGTCGTGGCGTTGCGGGCGTTGGTCGCGCCGGGGCTCGGCGCGGTTGTCGGGTCTCAGGGGCGGACGTTCCGCCGGGGGTTCGTCCAAACGTGGCAGCAGGTTGGGCGAGAGCATCTGGTCCACGGGGGAACCTTCGGGGGACTCGTCATCCCCTTCCTCGTCGTCGCTTCCCTCACCCTCGTCCTCATCGCCGTCCTCGTCGTCCAGCAAGTCTTCCTCGGGGGCGACGTAGGCGATCTCTTCTTCTTCCTCGGCGATGACCGGGCGGCGCACGCCCGTCTCAGGCTCGGCCACTTCGGGCAGCGAGAGGCCCAGGGTCTTCTCACCGAAGAGTTCCTGGAAGACCTCGTCCGCCCAGTCCTTGGCGCGGCCTTTGGCCTCTTGCAGGTCGCGGGCGTGTTCGTCGGCCTGGGCGGCCAGCACGGCGTCGAGTCCGATGACGGTCTTGGATTGGTCGTTGATGCCGTTTTCGAAGTAGCGGGGCATCTCGAAGCCCTCGCCGGGATGCCCGTCCCACATGTCGGCGGTGTAGCGGCGGATGACGCCCTCGGGGTTGATGATCTCGAACTGGTCCAACAGGATGTGCAGCCGGATCACCTTGCCGCGGTTGCCGTCCTTGGTCTTGGCCAGGCCGTTGTCCTTGGGCAACTTCTTGCGTTTCTGGGCGTAGACCTCGTCCTCGTAGGTGAGGCAGCACTTGAGCTGGCCGCACACGCCGTTGATCTTGGACGAGTTGAGGGAGAGGTCCTGGTTCTTGGCGAGCTTGATGCCCACGTTGCCGTACTTGGAGAGGAAGCTCGAGCAACAGAGCTCGCGCCCACAGGGGCCCAGCCCCCCCATGGCCGAGGAGCGGTCGCGCACGGACACCTGGCGCAGCTCCACGCGCATCTTGAGCTCACCCACCACGTCGTGCACCAGCCCACGGAAATCGATGCGGGTAGGGGCGGTGAAATGGAAGACGGCCTTCTTGCCCATCTGGGTGAGTTCCACGTGGGTGATCACCATGTCCAGCTGGTTGCGGTCCACATGCTTCTGGCAGATCTCGGCCAGCCGCTTTTCCCGTCGGAAGGTGTCCTCTTCGGCGCGCAGGTCCTCGTCCGTGGCGAGCTTGGTGATGGTCCGCAGGGGCAAAAGCCCCTTGTGGAAGCGGGCCTCGTAGGGGAAGGAGTTCACATAACCCACCGCCAGGCCCTTGTCGGACATGGCCACCACGCGCTGGCCGTAGCCGTAGTCGTGGCGCTCCACCAAGAAGGGGAAGGAGCGGTTGTTCCCGGGGAAACGCACGCGGATGAGCCGCAGGAGCTCTCCTTCCTTGAAACGATGGTCGGTTTCTTCCGTTTCTCCCGCACTGGCCGGGGTGGTGGTTTCTTCCGGGGCTCTGTCGTCGATCAAGGGCGTTTCGGGACTATGGTCAGCTCCGCTGAGCGGAGCGTCAGAGGTGTCGTTCATGAGCAGGTCATGCTCCCTTTCAGGGGGGCAGAAGTCAACGATTCTCGCGGAATCGTTGGGAGAGGAGGGTGTGGAGCCCCTGCAGGCGCACGGCCAGGGGCTGGTGAAATTGTTCGGCCTCACGCCACTGGCGGACCAGATCCAATAGTTCTTGTTTGAGAGCAGCGGGGCCCTCTTCTCGCTGCTCGTGGGCCAGGAAGTCTTCCAGCACCTCGCTGGCCGAAAAAACACCCTGCTTCCCGTCTTCCAAGAATTCCGCCAACGCATACCCCTGGGCGAAGCGTCCGCGCAATTCCTGGAAGCCCTCGGAAGGAGGGGTGATTCCTCCATGCCAGCTGAGGGGCAGCGCCACGGCCCGGGACTCGATGGTGGGCAGGAGCTTTTGCCCGGCCGGGTTGAGCCACAGGAAACTCAACTCGCCTTCGGGCTCCTCCAGCGTCTTGAGCAGCTTATTGGCCACCACCGTGCCCACCCGTTGGGCCTCTTCCACCACCACGAAGCGCCGGCGCGCGGCCAGGCCTTTGTAGGGGAGGAAGCGCCACAGGGCCTCGAAGTCTTCCAGGCGGTAATCGGAGGTCTTGTTCTCGTCCCGGGGGGGGGCGAGCCAAAGAAGGTCCGCATCCCCCCGCAGGTCCGCGGGCAGGGTGGAGCGCTTCTCGATTTCTTTCCAGTAACGGCGGATGAGCGTGAGCACCCACTCCTTCTGCTTGTCCTCGTCGTGGGCCCGGCCTTGGAAGAGGTAGAAGTGGCCGAAGCGCCCGTCTTTGCCCCGGGCCAGCAGCCGCTCTTGCAGCAGCTCCGCCTTCACGACCAACCCCGGGCCGTGAGGATGCCCATGAGCTGGGCGTGCACGTCGTCCTCCCCTCGCTCGCCGTCGATGCGGTGGATGCGCTCGGGGTGCAGCGAGGCCACCTTGCGGTACCCCTCCACCAGGCTCTGGTGGAACTGGCGCTCCCGTGCCTCGAAGTAGTCCTTGGCGGCCCCGCGCTGGGCCTGGCGGGCGTAGGAGACGTCCACGTCCACGTCCAGGAAGAAGGTAGCGTGGGGGAGGAGGTTCAGAGGCTCGAACTGGTGCATGGCCCACAGCATGGCGGTGCCGCGGTTGCGGGCGAAGCCTTGGTAGACCAGGGTGCTGTCGATATAGCGGTCCAGGATCACCACCGCCCTGGGGTCTTGGAGGGCGGGTCGCACTTGTTCGTGCAGCAACTGGGCCCGGGAGGCCAGGAACACGCAGGTCTCGGTCATCTCGTTGAGGGAAGGGCGCTGCTGGCCCAAGAGGAGGGCGCGCAGCTCCTCGCCGAAGGGCGTCCCGCCGGGCTCGCGCAAGCACAGCACGGTGCGGCCTTGGGCCTGGTAATGGGCCTCCAGGCGCTTGATCTGGGTGGTTTTGCCAGAGCCTTCCGCGCCTTCGAAGGTGAAAAAAAGCCCCTGGCCTACGGCAGGGGCGCGGAAGATCTCGTTGAGGTTACTGAGGTCAGCTTTGAGAAAGGCCGTCACCCGCCCATGCTAGCTGGGTGCGCCTTAAAAGTCCCCAACTTCTTCCACCACCGGGGCTTCCACGTTCTCGGGCGGAGCGACTTCCACGTGGTCCTCCGCCGGCTCTTCGGTGTGCTCCGTGCGTTCGTCGCGCTCATCCACGCCCTCGGCGGGACCGCCGCTGCTGGGACGGCGCACGAGAGAGTTCTCCGCGGGCCGCTCGGCAACCTGGGTGTCGTCCTGTGGATAGCGGTCGTCCATCTCCACGGGTTCCACGGGGCTTTCCTCATCGCGGGGAGGATCGTCGTGGTACGACGTCAGCTCCTCACGGCGATCCACCATGGAAGGCGGCGAAGGCACGCGGGCGGGGTGGACGCTGGCCGGAGCGCGCTGGATGCGGGCGGGGGACTCGCGTTGAGCGCGCACCTTGGGGGCCGAGGCCGCGGCCGGAGAACGCCGGGAAGGGGATGGAGTCGTCATTTCCACGTCGGCACCCGCCAGTTCCATGGCCTCGCCTTCCGGCGACGGACGTTGCCCGATCCAGACCACCATGGCCATCAAAACCGCCATGGCACCGCCACCCAGGCCCGCGACCCACACCTTGGGGGAAATCTCGCGGCCAGCGCCCTGGGCGTGCGAGGGGGGGTAAAGGTCATTCAAAGGGGACGGAGTGGGGTTGGACTTGCGCTGGCCCAAGTAAGCCAGGGATGCCAGGCCCTGCTTGATGGTAGGGGGCTCGTGCTCGGCGGCTTCCATGGCCTCCTCATAGCCATGGGAAAGAGACTGCTCGGAGGGGGAGCGCGGGAGTTCCTGGGCCGAGTGGCGACGGGCCTGGAGCACCTTCACTTCCCACGCCTTCTGCCAGGTGGCGCCGGCGTCGATGGAGACCAGATCAGAGAACACCAGTTCCCCACGCTCCAAAAGCCCCAATACGTAAACGGTTTCGTAAGGGCCCATGGACTGGCCGTTCTTGAGCACGTGCAGTTGCGTGGGTGGTTGCAGGGTCGAGGCGGGGACGAGTTGCGGACGGCGACGCTTGGGGGGCGGGCTCATTTCGGACAAAGGGGCCCACTGCTCCCGGTGGAGCGCGGTGGCCTCGGCCTGAGCGAAGACTTCTGGATGGGCGGCGGCGTACTGCTTGAGTGCGTCGGCGGCGAAGGGCCCATGGAGCTCCTCCCCGAAGCGCACCATCCAGGCCTCCTCCAGGGAGAGTCCTTGGGCGTCCAGGTCCTCGTCGGTCAGCACTTGCAAATCGATGCTCGTCATAAGCGGCTCCTCGCTGTCTATTTTTTCGGCATTCGCTGAGGAGGCCTTAAGGACGGCCGAGGCGGCTTTACAGAGGGGAAAGGGCGCGGGCATAATGCTCGGCATTGAGAGGGGTTATGTCGGGAATCGATGAGCGGATCCGTCAGGTGAAGGCACGTTTTGCCGCCAAGGCCGACTGGGAAGACCGCTACAAGGAGCTGATCCAGGTGGGGCGCGAGATGGCGCCTTACCCGGAGGAACACCGGCTGGAGAAGTTTAAGGTGCGCGGCTGCCAGTCCCAGGTATGGTTGTACCCCGGTCTGGCCGAAGGCAAGGTGAGCTTCGCAGCCGATTCGGACGCTGTGCTGGTCAAGGGCATAGTGGGCCTGTTGGTGCACGTGTACAACGGCGCCACTCCGGCCGAGATCCTCGCCGACAAAGGCGACTTCCTGAAGGACATCGGCATCACCGAACATCTCTCCATGAACCGCACCAACGGGCTGGCCAGCATGCTCAAGCAGATTCAAATGTACGCCGCCGTTTTCCAGTCCATGGCGGCCGCTTCCCCCGGAGGACGCCCATGATCCTGTCCCGCCCGCGCCGCAACCGCAGTGGAGAGGCCATCCGGAGCATGGTGCGCGAAAACCACGTCACGCCCGCGGACCTGATCGCCCCGTTGTTCGTGCGCGAGGGCAAGGGCGAGCGCACCGCCATCGCCTCCATGCCGGGCCACGCCCGGCTCACCGTGGACGAGCTGGTGAAAGAGGCCAAGGAGCTGCACTCCTTGGGCGTGCCCTGCGTGGCCCTCTTCCCGGCCATCGAGGAAAAGCTCAAGACCAGCGACGCCCGCGAGGCCTGGAACCCGGACAATCTGAACTTCCGCGCCGCCCGCGCCGTGAAGGAAGCCGTGCCCGGATTGCTGGTCATGGGCGACGTTGCCCTAGACCCGTACTCCGCCGACGGCCACGACGGGCTGGTGGACCCAAAGACCGGCGAGATCCTCAACGACGCCACGGTGGAGGCGCTGGTGCGCCAGTCGCTTGCCTCGGCCCGGGCGGGCATCGACATCCTCGGCCCCTCGGACATGATGGATGGCCGCATCGGCGCCATCCGGCGGGCCCTGGACGGGGAGGGGTTCACCGGCACCACCCTCATGAGCTACACCGCCAAGTACGCGTCGGGCTTCTATGGCCCCTTCCGCGAGGCCTTGGACTCCGCCCCCAAAAAGGGCGACAAAAAAACTTACCAGATGGATCCCGCCAACGGCCGCGAGGCCCTGCGGGAAGCGGCCTTGGACGAGGCCGAGGGCGCCGACATCCTGATGGTGAAGCCTGGCCTGCCCTACCTGGATGTCTTGTGGCGCCTGCGCCAGGCCACCACCCTGCCGCTGGCCGTCTACAACGTCTCCGGGGAGTACGCCATGGTGAAGGCCGCGGCCGAGCGCGGCTGGATCGACGGCGAGAAAGTCATGCTGGAGAGTTTGGTGGGGTTCAAGCGCGCGGGCGCCGACGTCATCCTGACTTATTTTGCTAAAGAGGCTGCCAAGCTCCTACAATAGGGCATGCGCCTGCACCTGCTCCTCGTGCGTTTTTCCAGCCTCGGCGACGTGGTCCTCCAGACCGCGGTGACCGGTTGGCTCAAGCGGGCCCACGGCGACCGCGTGCGCATCACGTTCGTGACGTCCCGGGAATTCGCTCCGCTGCTGGAGGGACATCCCGACCTCCACCGGGTGGTGGTTTATGACCGTCGCGGTGGACAGCTCGGGGGGTTGGTGGCCGAACTCAAACGACTGCACGCCGAAAACCCTTTTCATCTCATGCTGGACCTCCACGCCACCACGCGCTCTTTCCTGTTGCGGCTGCGGCTCTTTTGGCTCCCCCGCTTGGTGGTGGAGAAGCGTCGCTGGGCCCGCGGCTTCTTGGTGCACATGCCGGGCCGGTGGGCCAAGCGCTTGGGGGCGGCCCTGCTGGGGCGAGAGCCCCACGTGGAGCGCGTGCCGAAAGATTGGCAGGGCCTCCTGCTCGCTCCGTGGGAGGCACCCGGCGGGCCTTTCACGTCCACTCCCCCCGCCCCCCGTCCCCACCACCCGCGTCCCTACGTGGTGTTCTCACCGGTGGCGTCGTTTGCGCCCAAGCGCTGGCCCCTGGAGCGCTTCGTGGAGCTGGCCCGGCGGTTCCTGGCCGATCCACGCTACGCGGGCCTGGACCTGGTGGTGTTGGGCGGCCCCGGGGACGAGTACTGCCGCGCCTTCGACGCCCTGGAAAACCCACGGCTGTTGAACCTGCAGGGAAAAACCAACTTGGCCGCCAGCACCGGTTGGGCCCAAGGGGCTCGGCTGGTGGTGGGCAACGACTCGGGCATGAACCACCTGGCCGAGGCCGGGGGCGTGCCTGTGGTGACGCTGTTCGGCCCCACCCACGAGGCCTTCGGGTTCGCGCCGCATTTGCCCTCCTCCTCGGCCCTCTCGGTGCCCCTGTGGTGCCGGCCTTGCTCCAACACCGGCGCGCGTCCCTGCTTCCGGGGGGAGCAGCACTGCTTCAACCACATTTCCGTGGAGAGGGTGTACGCGGCCATGGAGAGTCGTTTGGGGACAGCGCCATGAGCCGCGCCTGGTGGTGGACCGCGGACGCCCTGCACGCCCTGCTGGCGCTGCTGCTCTTCCCGCTCCGGTTCACGCCTGCGGGGCGGGCCCGGGCGGCCATGGAGAACCGTCACCGCGGGCCCGGGCATCAGGGCGCCCACTGGGCCTTCGAGGTGTCCAGCGAAGGGGAGTTCGAGCAGGTGCGCCCGTGGATCCAGCGCCTGCTCGAGGGTGGGGCGAAGCTGGAGATCCTCTTCGCCTCGCCCAGCGTGGAGAAGGGGATGTTGGCCTTGCAGGACGCGCATCCCGCGCAGGTGCGCCTGCGGGCGCTGCCCCTTTTGACCTACCGCTGGGGGGAGCTGGCCTCCTTCGTCTCCGCACCCCGGCTGGTGATGTGCCGATACGATTTCTTTCCCATGCTCATGCGTTTGTGCCAGCGCCCGGACCTGAGCGCGGGTTTGGTGTGGGCGACCTTCAAGCGCCGCCGCCACCGACTGGAGCGTCCCTGGTGGCGGGCCTGGTACGGCCACGTCTATGGCGTTTTCCGCTGGCTCGTGCCCGCCACCCGGGAAGACGAAGCACTCTTTCGCGCCCTCTTGCCCGGCACGCGCGTGCTGGCGGCGGCGGACCTGCGGGTGGGACAGATCATGGGGCGGCTTGAGCGCCGGGAAGCAACCCTGCGCCGACGTTTTCCCCACTGGGACGCTTTCCGGGAAGTGCTCGCGACGGTTCCCCGGGAACGGCGATGGGTGCTGGGAAGCTTCTGGGAAGAAGACTTGGCCATCCTGGAGTCTCCGGGGTTGGCCGAACGCGTGCGGCGCCGGGAGATCCTCATCCTGGCGGTGCCCCACCGGTTGGATCCCGCCTGGCCCGCGCGGCTCACGTCCCGGGGAATTCCCGTGAGGGAAGTGAGCTCCGAGGGTCCCCGCGGGGGCGACGCGGATGAGGGCGCGGTGTGGGTGCTTAATCTCAAAGGCATCTTGTGCGAACTCTACGCCGAAGCTGCCTTCGCCTACGTGGGCGGCGGCTTCGGCCAGTCGGTGCACTCGGTGATGGAGCCCTACGTGGCCGGGGCCCGGGTGTTCTGCGGGCCGGCAGTTCACCGTTCCACCGAGGTGGAGTTGGCCCGAGATGGGGTCACGGTGTTGCCGGACCGAGCGCGCCTGGCGCACCTCCTGGATGGCCCCCATGACGCCGCGGACATGGCCGCCCGGGCCCCTTGGCTGGAGAATCAACGCTCCGTCGGGGATGGTCTGCTGGCCCAATTGGAGGAACCCTCGCCATGCTGAAGAGCCGCTACCACGTTTTGATCTGGGGACGGACCCCTTGGTCACTCCTGCACGCCCTGCTGCTCCGTTGCCGCGGGCAGGACGTTTTGGTGTTGGACGATCGCCGTTTGGCCACTGAAACCCAGGACCAGCGCTGGCTGACCACGCTCGAGCTGGAGGCCTTGCGTGCTCTGGGAGAAAAATACCGCGTGGAAACCCTGGCGGGCGTGGCGGGTTTTTTGCGGACAGCGCGCTTGAGCGTGCACTTGCCCACGCTCCAATGGGCCAGCGGCGCCTCGGCCGAGGACAATCTGCGCGAGTACGCCCGCAAGCTCCCCGCGCTCCACGGCCCTTCCGCCGTCGATGCCCGGGAGAGGGCCCACGCCGACCTCACCCGCGCCACCCGCGAGTACTGGGAGTGGCTGCAGACGGCGCCGGCCGAACGTCGCGCGGCCTTCCCGGGCTCCGGGGTTCCGTGGATCAACGATTTCCAACGTGCCTTGGCCACTGAGCAGGCAAGACCTTACCAAGGCCCGGAGTTGCCGGAGCTGGCACAGTTCTTGTGCGCCCATTCGGTGGCCCTGGGCCGGGGCGTGCCCGCGCGCCTGGACGCCCACGATGGGTACGCCACCGCCCTGGCCCTGCTTTCTCCCGTGTGGGAGCTAGATCTGCCGTGGTTCTGCCGCGAACTGGCGCGCGAGCTCACCGAGCGGGGGGGGCACACCAAAAAAGCGGGGGTGCAGTCTTGGCAGACCTACCACGGCCGCGTGGAAGCCGCTTTGCTCGACAGCTACGAAGGCGTGGTCGCGCACCAGCGCCTCATCCTGCACGGCCTGCCCCCGGCGGACGGCCACTTCGCGTGCCGTTTTCCCGGCACGCTCTACCGGGGACTCGTTTATCATTGGGGCCAATGGCCCCACTCCGACGGTCAGGAGGAGCGCTCCCAGCTGGTGGCATGCACGGCGGCCGATCGCTTGGGCACGGACCTCCCGGCGTTGCTGGTGGAGGGCGGGCCCGGCGGGGGCCGGGTGATGGTTCCCTCGGCCGAGCGTCCCGGGTCCAAACCCGCCTTCGTCCACGACGAGGCGGTTAGCCTGGCCCAAGCGCATCTGGCGCGGCTCTTGCCCGCATCCCGCCGTCCCCTGGAATTGCGCTTTGCCGGTGTCGCCGGTTCCTGGCTACAGGACGGAGACGGCCGGGAGATGGTAGTGGACCGGGTCACTCGGGAGCCCATGGGAGGCGTGGAGTGCACGGTGGGTCCGTTGCTGAGGCCCCATGGGCCCGCTGGTTTTTTGGCCAAGCTGGCCCGCGACCTGGGGTAAAATGGGGCATGGCCCCGGACCAGGAATCAGGACAGACGTCGGTGGAGTACATGCTGCTGGTGGCGGTGATGATCACCGTGGGCGTTTCGTTCTTCGACCGCTTCGAGGCCTACTTGGTGGACAACCCCGACAGCTTCATCAACAGCACGCTGGGCTCCTACTCGGACATCATGGGCGGTGGCGGGATCAACGCCCAATACAAGCGCTTCAGCATCCGCCGCTAGCTTTCCAGCGCCGCCTTGAGGAGTCCCTTGAACTCCGGCATGCCCATGGGGCCTGAGTGTCCGCCCCAGGGAAGCACGATCAACTGGTCTGCCGAGAGGCCGGAGCGCTTCAGGAATTCCCCCCAGGGCATGCCCCGGTTGAGGAAGTCGTCTTCTCCGCTCATCACGCGCACCGCGAGCCCCGGGTTGGCCCGGGCCCGGGTCATCCAGTAGGCGAGGTCCAGCCGCGGGTCGTCCCGCTCGAGGAGTTTCCAGAGTTCAGGACGGTAATGGCGGAAAAGGGATTCGAAACCATCCGGTCGCCACTCGCTGGCGATGCCGCGCGAACGTTGGTAGGCGCCGTAGGTGTGGCCCACCGCCTTGAGGAAACCCTTCACCACGCCGTGGGCGCCGAAGCACCACTTCTCCTCCGGCGTGAGCGACGTGGGCACGTCTTTCCAGAGAAAGTCCGTCACCAAGCGGGCGTACATGCGCAAC
Organism: uncultured Bacteriovoracaceae bacterium; assembly: GCA_964399165.1. Classification (GTDB taxonomy): domain Bacteria; phylum Bdellovibrionota; class Bacteriovoracia; order Bacteriovoracales; family Bacteriovoracaceae; genus UBA6144. The sequence goes on from CAYNPO010000001.1 coordinate 245,371, forward strand.
TGCCCGCAGTGGTCCGCCCAAGGCCGGTGTTCGTTGATGGCGAGGTCGAAGTTGTGCATGGCCCGCCGTAGGTTCTGGGGAGGCCAGAACAGGTTGAGGGCATGGAGCCGACGATGGTTGGCAGCGTCGTGGCCCGCCCAGGCGGCGGCGATGGCGGTGCCCAGGCTTTCCGCCACCACGTGCACCTTGCCCGCCCGGGGGCCCAGTTCCGCCAGGGCCCTGTCCAACGCTTCCTCCATGACCCGAACTTCGGCCTGCACCACGTCGGTTTGATACAGGGGGCCGGCGGTGATGTAGGAAGCCGCCATGAGGTTGGGAACCGCCAACACGTGGAAGCCAAGCTCCTCCAGCATGTCGATGGTCTGGGTGCTGAAGCCTTTGTCCACTTCGCCGAAAATGCCCGGCATGAACACCGCCAGCGGGGCGGGATGGGGGCGTTGGGAGAAGTAAACCGGCACGTGGCCGCTTTTAAAGAGGGAGGAGGGCCAAGGGGTCACGTGCCCTTGGTTCTTGGAAAGGTGGCGCCAGCGCATGAGCCCCCCCCAGAACGTCCCCAGGCCCGAGGTGTCCAGGAAACGGTATTTGGCGTTGAGGGCCTCCACTTGGGTGCGGACGGCGGGATTCCATTGGGCAAAGGACAGGGAGGGGAGGGCGCAGAGCAGACCAACAACTAATGAAAAACCCATCCTGGAAAACCTCTTCTGAGTGGACGTCCTCCGGCCGGAGGAGCAAAACCCTGTCAATTTTACAGTGTAGGGGCGTTTTCCCGCCAGTCCCCCAGAAATTACCACTAGCATACTTATGCAAAGCGTCAAATCCGTGTTTCCCTTGTGGAGGAGCTATGAAAAGCGTGAAGAAGAACCTTGGCCTGGCGGTGTTGGTATCCCTGAGCTTCGGGGCGGCCATGGCCCAGGACGATCAGGTCCTGAACTCCGCCCCCATCGACGTGGACGGGTACCTGCGCGAGCGGCAGGTCACCGACGGCGAACTCGAGCAGATCAAAGCCGAGTACGGCAAGCAGAAGGACATGACCGTCCTGAACAAGGAAAAATCCAAGGAGCTGGGCAAGCTCTCCGGACAGACCGAGAAGCTCCTGGACAGCCAAGACGAGTACATCGACTCCAAGATCGAGGCCCAGACCGCCATCAAGGAGTTCAACAAGAAGAGCGCAGAAAATGAGAAGAAGCTCAAATGCCTCTTGGAGGAGAGCAACTCCCCCGACTGCGCCAAGTGGGTGAAGAACCGCCGCCAGGAGCCCGTGGTGGACCAAGTGCAAGTGGCCCAGGCCGCCCCCGCCCAGTCCGTGGCCGTGGCCCCGGCCGTCGGCGGGCCCTTGAAGCCCTTCGAGGAGATCAAACTCTTGCCCTTCGCTGGCGTCACCAACTACCAAGGCGACGTGGAGAAGCTTGAGACCGAGTTCGCCGGCGGCTTGCGCCTGGAGAGCAACGTGTCCGAGCGCCTCAGCATGGGCATCGGCTTCAACTACTCCCAGTTCAGCACCGAGGACTTCGGCAACGGCTACCAGAACGAGTTCTACTATCCCCAGTACTACAACGCTTACGGCAAGGGCCGCGAGATCGGCTTCAGCAACATGGGGCTGGACCTCTATGCCAAGTTCTTCATCACCCGCGGCGAGCGCTTCCGTCCCTACATCGGCGGTGGCCTCGGCTACAACCGCATGACCCTGAAGTACCGTGAGACCAACGCCCTGAACGGCATGGGCGGTTATGGCTACAACTTCAACGGCAAGGAAGAGCTGACCAGCAACTACGCCACCGCCACCTTCTCGGCCGGCTCGGAAGTCCTGATCACCCGCTCCGTTGGCCTGAACATCGAGCTGCAGTATTCCCGCGGCTTCGGCGGCAACAACAAGGATAACGGAGTGGATCCGTTCAACGCCCCGGACCAGCGCCGCTTGGAGCAGCTCTCCGACGAGCTGATCGAGGCTAACGCGCTGTCCGTGATGGCCGGTGTGTTGATCATCTTCTGATTCTCCCTCCCTGACCTCGCGAAGGGCCCCGTCCGGGGCCCTTTTTTTTTGCGTTGGACTTCCGCCCTCCCTCTCTCTCCCGTAAAATCAAGCCAATCCAACTTCAGCCAAGGAAGAAGCATGAAACCCGTCTATCTCGTGGAAGGGAAGCGCACCCCGCAGGTCAAGGCCGGCGCCGATCTGCAGGAAGTGGCCGCGCCTTACCTGGGCCATTACCTGGTCCGCCACCTCGCCGACAAACACGGCATCCCCGCTGACGGCGTGGACGAGGTCATCTTCGGCAACACCGGCACTCCGGCCAAGTACCCCAACGTGGGCCGCGTGATCGCGCTGGAAGCGGGCCTGGACAAAAAGACCTCCGGCTATTCCGTGCATCGCAACTGCGCCTCGGGCATGGAGGCGCTCTCCCAGGGCTATGACAAGATCGTCTCCGGCCGGGCCGACGTGGTTTTCGCCGGCGGCGTCGAGAACATGACCCAGATGCCGCTGATGTTCAACAAGCAGATGACGGCCTTGTTCATGGACCTCATGAAGGCCAAGAGCACAGGCGCCAAGCTCGCCATCATGGGCCGCTTCCGTCCCGACTACCTCAAACCCATCGTGGCTATCGAGCAGGGCCTCACGGATCCTTTTTGCGGTTTGAACATGGGTTTAACCGCGGAGAAGTTAGCGCGTGAATTGGGCATCACGCGCCAGGAACAAGACGAGTTCGCCAACCGGAGTCACCAGCGCGCGATCGCCGCGCAGAAAGAGGGGCGCTTCGCCGAGGAGATCCTGCCCATCACCATCGGCAAGAAGCTCGACCACGTGCTCGGGCAGGACGTGGGGCCCCGTGAGGGCTCCACCGTCGAGGGCCTGGGCAAGATGAAGCCCTACTTCGAGAAAGGCACCGGCACCGTCACCGTGGGCAACGCCTGCCCGATCACCGACGGAGGCTCCGCCTGGCTCATGTGCTCCGAGGAGGGGCTCAAGCGCCACAACCTCACGCCCATGGCGCGCATGGTGGACTACCACTTCCACGGGCTGGAGCCCGAGCGCATGGGACTCGGGCCCGTGCTCGCCACCGCCGGCGTGCTCAAGCGCACGGGCCTCACGCTGTCGCAGATGGATCTGGTGGAACTCAACGAGGCCTTCGCGGCCCAGGTCATCGCTTGCTTGCGCGTGATGAAGGACAAAACCCTCGCCGCCAAATGGGGCCTCTCCGACGCCCTGGGGGAGATCCCCGCGGACAAACTCAACGTCAACGGCGGCGCCATCGCCCTGGGCCACCCGGTGGGTTCCACCGGTAGCCGCTTGGTGGTGACGCTCGCCCATGAGCTGCGCCGGCGCAAGCGCAAGTACGGTCTCGCCACCCTGTGCATCGGCGGCGGGCAAGGCGGCGCGGTCGTGGTCGAGAACCTCCAGTGAGCCAAGGAGACGGCATGAACCTGCACAACCTCACCTACGAAACCAACGCCGAGGGCATCGCCCTCGTGGGTTTCGGGAAATACGAGACCAAGTCCATGACCACCCTCACCCGCGAGACGCTCATGGAGCTCAAGCAGGTGCTAGCGGATCTGGCGGCCCGGGAGAAGCGCAAAGAGGTGAAGGGCGTGATGTTCTTCTCCCACAAGCCCGGCGTGTTCCTGGCCGGAGTGGATGTGACATTGATCAATGGCCTCAAGACCGAGGCCGACGCCACCCGCGGGGCCGAGGAGGGCCAGGACCTCTACAACGCCATCGAGGATTTAAAAGTCCCCACCGCCGCCCTGGTGGACGGGGTGTGTCTGGGCGGGGGCCTGGAGCTGGCGCTGGCGTGCAAGCGCATCTACGCCTCCGACAATCCCAAGACCGCCCTGGGCGTGCCCGAAGTCATGCTGGGCGTTTTGCCCGGCTTCGGCGGCACCTACCGCCTGCCCAAGAAGGTGGGGCTGCCCAACGCCCTGGACATGATCCTCACCGGCCGCCAGGTGCGGGCCAAGGCCGCGCTGAAAATGAATCTCGTGGAGGCGGTGCTGCCCTCCGAGCGCCTGGCCGAATTGGCCGCGCCGCTCTTGCTCAAGCCCGTCCCCCCGAAGGGCGGGGGCATGGGCAAGGCCCTGGAGCGCGTGGCCGGGGACAACTTTTTCGCCAGGAAGATCATTTTTCAGAAAGCGCGCGAAGGCGTGCTGGAGAAGTCCAAGGGCTTCTACCCGGCCCCGCTGCGCATCCTCGAGGTACTGGAGACTGGCCACGGCAAGTCCCGCTCTGCCTATCTGGCCATGGAGGCGCACGCCTTCGGCGAACTCTCCCAGACCGTGGTCTCCAAGAACCTGCAGCACATCTTCTTCCTCACCGACGCCTCCAAGAAGGTGGAAGGGAAGGAGAACCTACCCACGGTGCGGAGGGGGGCCGTGCTCGGCGCCGGCGTCATGGGCGGCGGCATCGCCTGGCTCTTCGCCAGCCAGGACCAGGCCCCGCTGATGAAGGATTTGACCCAGCCCGCGTTGGAGCTGGGCCTCAAACAAGCGTCGGACAACTTCGCCTCGGCGCTAAAGAAACGCCGGCTCTCCGAAGACGACTTCAACCGCAAGATGCGCTCGATCACTCCCACGCTCACCTTCGACGGATTCAAGGGCGTGGACCTGGTGGTCGAGGCGGTGGTGGAGAACATGGACGTGAAGAAGAAAGTCTTCGCCGAACTCGAGGGCAAGGTGCGCCCGGACTGCCTCCTCACCTCCAACACCTCCTCTCTCTCCGTCACCGAGATGGCCTCCGCCCTCAAGGACGGCTCGCGCTTCGCGGGCCTGCATTTTTTCAACCCGGTCAACAAGATGCCCCTGGTGGAAATCATCGCCCACCCCGGCGTCTCCGAGCAAACCCTCAGGACCCTCACCAAGTGGGTCCTGGACGTGAAAAAGACGCCGGTGATCGTGCAGGATGGCCCAGGCTTCCTCGTGAACCGCATCCTGGCGCCCTTCCTCAACGAGGCCGGGTGGCTCTTGGAGGCCGGCGTGAGCATCGCCGACCTGGACCAGGCCGCTCTGAACTTCGGCATGCCCATGGGTCCGTGCCGCTTGATGGACGAGATCGGCCTGGACGTGTGCGAGAAGGTGGGCAAGATCATGGAGAAGGGCCTCGGCGCCCGTATGACGCCCAACCAGCTGGGGCAGAAAGTGCACGCCGCCGGATGCTTGGGCCGCAAGAACGGCAAGGGCTTTTACCTCTACGACGAGAAAGGCAAGGTCACCGGCCGCAATCCGGTGGTGGAGGCCATGCTGCCAGGGAAGCGCTTATCCATGGAGGAAGTGCAGATCCAGATGCGGCTTTTCCTGCCCATGATCAACGAGGCGGCTTATTGCCTGCAGGACAAGATCGTGGACAAGGCCTCCGCCGTGGATCTCGCCATGGTGTATGGCACCGGCTTTCCTCCGTTCAAAGGCGGGCTCCTGCGATACGCAGACGCCGAGGGGCCTGACCGCCTCTTGTCGGTGCTGCAGCAGTTCGCCTCCGAGGTGAGCGCCGAGCGCTATCATCCGGCCCCCTTGCTGGTGGAGCTCGCCCAGGGCAAACGCCGCTTCTACGACCTCTGACATGTGGGCCTTCCACCGGTACTTCCTGCATTACCTGGTGTTCGGCCGCACCCGCCAAGGCATTCTGTTCCTCGCCCTTGCGGGGTTGTTCCTGTCATCGTTCGCCCTGACGGTGGTGCAGGGGGTGATGGGGGGCCTGCAGCGCAGCCTAGTGGCCCGCTCCAAGCTCTTCCATGGCGCGGGCACCATGGTGTTTGCGCCCGGCTTCCGTGAGAACGAGGCCGAGTGGTTCCAAGAGGCCCGCCGGATGGGGCTCTCCCCTGTGCGAGAGATCGAGACAGAGCTCCTGGTGCGCCATGGGAGCCAGGTGGCGCCTTTGGTGCTCCACGGGGTCGACCTGAAAAACCCCCCGCCGTTTTTGAAGGGTAGGGACCTTAGTGGCGTGGTCTTGGGCGCGGACCTGGCCCACCGACTGAAGGTGCCCTTTTACGGCGAACTCCGCCTGGTCAGCCCCGCCGCGACGGACGCCTTGATGGGGGAGGTGCCGCGCCAGGTGGCCACCACCGTGGGCGACTACCTGGTGAGCGAGGTGGCCGAACTGGACATGGCCCACGGGTGGGTGCGCCTCTCCCTGGTGCAAAATATCCTGCGCCAACGGGAGGTCGAACGCTGGAGGTTTTTCCGGGAAGCCGACTTCCATCGCGCGCGGGAAAAGTGGGGCGGGCAGGAAGGCGTGCGCGCCGTGAGCTGGGAGGAGGCCCATGGCACGCTGGTGTGGGCGCTCAACCTGGAGACCCGGGTCATGCTGGCCCTCTTCATCGGCATGTCCCTCCTGGTGGCCTTGGCCATCACCACGGGGCTTCTCCTGTTTTTCGCCCGTATCCGGCCCGACCTCGCCTCCTTCTGGATCATGGGCATGTCGCTCCCGAGGCTCAAGCGCCTTTGCCTCGCCTTCGTAGTGCAGCTCTCAGGCGCCATTTGTTTACTGGGTGTGAGCGTGGGCAGCCTGGTTTTGTGGGCGCTCGAGCGGTATGGGCATGATTTGATGCCGGACGTGTTCGTGGAGAGGCATTTCCCCGTCCAGTTCTCGTGGCAGGCGCAGGTGTTGGCATTTGTTGCTCCATTCTTAATAGCCACCGTATTTTCTCTCCTATCGTTCGCGCAGTTTCGACGGGAAAACCGTACTTTCATCCATTTAGTGAGGGGCGCGGGGCAGGCAGGTTAAGGGCGCGGTTGAAAAAAAGCCGGTTGCCCTTAGACTGGGAGGAGCAAAGGATCCTGCCATGGGCACCAACTTGCAGCTCGTCCCCGCCGACACCTCCACCGTCCAGGCCCCGACCCTGGCCGACAGCATTCCATTGACCGACAACGGGGTGGTCTCGTTCTCGTGGACCGATGACCAGGAGACCTGTCGTCTGTGGCGCGAGCTGGTCCAGCGCGAGCCGGGCCTGCGCGCCGATTTCGAGCGGCGACTGGCCGACACGGAGAAGTTGCGCCACCTGCCGGTTTGGCTGCGTGGGGCCGACGGGGTCCTGCGCACGAACCTCTACGAACTCTATTCGCGCCACCTGCGGGAGGGGGCGGGCCCGGTGCCCGGCATCTCCATCCCCGCCTTCCACGAAGTCTCCCTGCTCTCACCCTCGGGCCCCTGGAAGCGGATGGCCCTTTCTGACTGCTTCAACCTGCGCACCTACCAGGACTTCGTCATCGTGTTCCTGATCCAAGACCTCATCCCCCAGCGTGAATTCCGCCTGCGGGTCAAAAGCCGCATCCTCGCCGAGTACGGCAAGGGTTTCGGCGAGGCCTGCCTGGTGGAGGTGGAACAGCTCACCACCCGCGGGGTGCTCCTGCGCCTGCCCGCCGAGACCTTCTACGCCGGCATGATACCCCATGGGCGCGCCCGCTTCCTCATGGGGCAGCGGCCCCTCAGCGCCGCCCTGGCCGCCCCCAACCCCCGAGAGCTGCGCCGCCAGCTCGGGGAGTGGGGCACCAACCCATTCCACACCCTGGACAAGCGGGACGCGTTCCAGGTGCCCTGCCGGGATCTCCAGGTGGGGGGGCGCTTCGATGCCGGTCGGACCCGGGAAACCTACCTGCACGTCACCTACGAGCAAATCCGGGCTTCCCATGGGCCCTTGGCCGAGCGCCTGGAGACCTTCGTGGCCCGCGCCCACGGCCTGGTCCGGGAACTGGTGAAGCTGCCTCGGGCCGCTTAGGGAATTTTTACACGTTTCCCCGGGCGGTAGCGGAATCCGGTGTATCCAGGCACATGCGTTTTTCTCTCCTCTTCGGAGTGCTCCTCATGACCATGAGTTTCGATGGCCACGCCAAGTCCTACGCCCGCGCGTGCTTCACCCAGCACATCCGCGAGTCCATCCACATCAACTCCTCCCGCCGCGATTTCTACAGTGGCATCACCGCCGGCCGCTCCAACCGCGTGTTCAACCGCCTCATCACCGCCGAGCGCTTGAGCCTCATTCCCGCGGCCCTGTACGACGCCCGGGCCCTGCGCTGGCAGCGCCGCGGGTTGCCGCTGTTCTGCTACGAGTTCATGTCCATGAACAACACCCCCGACTTCGATCCCGAGCGCCGCGTGGTTCCCACGGAGCGCTTTGAGGCCTTCGACTGGCGCTTCTACCGCGACCGGCTGGAAGAGGCGGCCAGGGCCAAGGACGTCCGCCAGACCAAGGCCGTGGCCCTGGAAGGTGTGCGCGCCCTGGAGCGGATGCCCAACTACTACTGCATGCTCCGGCACATTTTGGAGTCGGTCTACCGCTTCGCCTACTTCGTACCCCTGCAGGACGCCCGCGCCAGCGAGCTCGGTTTGCCGAGCCCCAAAAACATCCTCTTCGAGGTCATCAACCTCCAACTGCTCGCTTTCGGCGAATCCTACAAAATCGACCTGTGGAGCGCGCCCATCCAGCAAACCGGCGTGCCGATCCTGTGTGCGGAGCTGCCGAAGTTGCTGGAGGATTTGGACTTGGAGAGTCCGTAGGGCCTTGCGCTTCTCCACGCAATTCCCACCTCGTCCGGTCCCCGCCCTCTAAGGGGCAGGGAGCCGCCACGCCGCACATGCGCCCTTTTCAAAGAGGCCCATCCCTAGATATGCGCCCCTCCAGCGTTCACCTCCCGTGCTCCTGGCGGGATACCGGTCACAGGTCACCGGGCATAGACCATAGACCCTAAGTCCCCGGTCAGGTGCATTTGGATATATGCCTCTTTCAAGCGTTCACTTCCTGTGCCCTTGACGGGAGACCGGTCACAGACCACTGATTGCCGGTTCAAGGCCAAAGACCTGAAGCCGCGGGTCACAATGCCGGGTCAGGCCTTCGGATGAAAAGGGCATATATCAGCGAGCAGGCTGTTTCATGAGTGAATTTCCGGGCGCAAGGGCAAAGACCTTGGAGACGCTGGCCCGACGCTGAGAGCACACTCTGTTTCTCAGACGGAGGCGACAAGTATGGCACGACAAATCGAACTCAACCTCTACCGCGGCCAGCGCGGTGGGCGCCGCCCCCGGCGTGGGCGCAAGGCCATCCACTCCAGGGGAGTGGCCCATCGTCGACGAGAGCGGGTCAATCCACGCACGCCCTTGCACGTGAACTTCAAGCTCAAGGCCTGGATCCGTAACAAGACCTGCCTCAGGCTTTTGAAAAGGGCGATTCTCAACGGTAGGAGGCACGGGCTGCGGGTGAACCAGTTCTCCCTGCAATCTAACCATGTGCATTTGATCGTGGAGGCGGGGGACAACGCCACGCTGACGCGGGGGATGCGCTCGTTGACGGTGACCTTCGCCAAGGGGCTCAAAAGCGGGAGGGTGCAGCTGGAGCGCTACCACCTACACGTTATGAGAACGCTGGCTGAAGTGAGGAACGTTATTCATTATGTGCGGCACAACACCCAAAAGCACACGGGCAAGGCGCCAGAGCAGGGCCCCTACGCCTCCGGGGCCGGCGATGGGCCCGTGAGTTGGCTCTTGGCGGAGGTCCTCAGGCAAAGAACACCAAGTTCAAGATGTGGGCCAATAGCAAGAACAGGCTCCCGGCGTGTTCCAGGTTCTTGGAAGTCTTGCGCACGGGGTTCTTCAAGAACAGTGCGGCCAGCATGAGGTAAACCAAGGCGGCCACGGCCAAAAGTCCCAAATGCACCTCGCGGGCGCCGCCCAGGCGGCCCTGCACGTAGATCTGAGCGCTCATGAGCACGGCGGTCAATGCCACCGTGCGGGTGCGGCCCCACACGCGGGTGTAGCTGTCGGCGTGGACGCTTTCCCGGTCCGGAGACCAGGTTTTGCGGGAGATCTCGTAAACGGAAGAGGGCAGGGACAGGGCCAGCAAGGCCAGGGGCAGCGAGTTCAGGCCCAAGACCGCGTCCACCCCGCACAGGGCGGCGCCGCTGTAGGCGACGATGGGGAAGAGGATCACCTGATGGGTCAGGAAGTACAGGCCCAGGCGTTTCTCCAGCCATTCGCCCAGGAAAAATTCCTTGAACATCAGGAAGGACCAAGCGCTGGTGACGGCCCAGAGAAGCAGCAGCTTGCCGCCCAACACCAGGTTGATGGCCAGCTGGAGCGCCACCACCGTGACCAGCACCGCTTTCACATGGGCCTGGGTCACGACCCCGCGGGAGAGCAGGCGCTCTGGATAGGCGATCCTGTCCTTCTCGGCGTCTTTGATCTCGTCCATCATGCGCAGCTGGAGCATCAAGAGGAAAGTGGAGGCGAAGGCGGCCCACAGGGTCCCAGAGTCCCAGTCGAAGCTTGTGCCGGTGAGGAAGCCGAAGAGCGCGGCCGGGCTGAAGGTGAGCAGGAAGACGAAGAGCGCGATGGGCCCCAAGGGGAAGCGTTCCTTGGTGTAGGCCAGAAGGCGGGCGGCGAGGGGGGCGTTGGCGTCCATGGACATCTCCGATTCCAATAAGCGCGTGAGCGCGTGGTGGTCGATCTTGGCGCGGTGGCGTGAGTCGAGGGGTATCGCGGAAACGGGCACGAGGCGCGCGGACAGGCCCTTGAGTGCGCCTTGGATGGCCTGGGCATCGTAACCCTTGCCTTGCAGCACCACCACCGTTTCTCCGCGGAAGGTGAGGAGCGCGGCCTTCTCCACCCCGGGGAGGCGTTCCAGTTCTTTCTCCACCGGCAGGGGGAAGAGCAGCCCCTGGGCGGTGGCCAGCCCGTTGTGGCGCCGGCCCACCATGAAGAGCTTGCCGTCTTTTTGGTAGACCACGTCCCCAGTACGGTGCCAGATGGTGCCGTCCGGGTCCACGCGCTTGTTCTCGCGGAACGCCTCTTCATTCTGCCAGTAGCGCTTACCCACAAAGTCGCCGGTGAGGAGCACTTCCCCCAAGGGCAAGGGATGAGCGGGATGTAACCCGGTGACGGGGACGAGTTCAAGCCGCAAATCCGGAACGACTTCTCCCAGGGGGAAGCCTGGTTCGGCTTCCAGGGTTGAAAGGGGCACATCTCCCTGGTGGAGGAGGGCGATGGGCTCGGCCTCGGTGGAACCGTAAACCACGGTCCATTTTCCTGCGCACACGGATTCAAAATCACTCAGAAGGACAGGAGAGATCGGCGCCCCGCCCGTGTAGACATGATGGAAGGGGAGCTTGAGCCGGCGTTTCTTGGCGTGGTCAACCAGCATGCGCAACAGGCGCGGGGAGAGGGTGCAAGAGGTGGCGCCGGCTTGGTGCACCTGGCGCAGGATCTTCTCCATGTCGGCCTTGCCCACGTCGCGCAAGGGGGCGTTGATCAACACGGAGGTCATGCCCTGCTTAAGGTTGGAGAGCACGAAGACGGGATACATGCACAGGTCCACGTCCCCGGGAGCGTGGGAGAAGAATTTCTCGTGGGCCGCCTGCTGGGCCCGCAGGAAGCCGTGGGTGCGGTCGAACCCCTTGGGCCTGCCTGAGGAACCGGAGGTGAAGGTGATGAGGGCGGTGTCGTCGTCGGAGCGCTCCGCGGCCTCTAACAACGGCTCGCCTGGAAGCTTGAGCAACTTGTCCAGGGAGAGGCGGCGCGGGATGTTCCGGAAGGCCTTGCGGCCCAGGAAGAGTTTGGCCTTCCCGCCTATGAGAACACCATCGGGAGAGACTTGCCCCAGGGCCTTTTCCAAATAGTCAGCGGGGGCCCAGGGATCCACCAGCACCACGATGGCGCCGAGTTGGAACAAGGTAGCGATGCCAAGGTACAGGGGAGAGTCTAACTCCGCCAACACCACCCACTTAGAACCGGGGACGATGCCCTCCCGGCGCAAGTGGCCCGCCAGCACCCCTGCCCGGGACGCGAATTCCCCAAAGGAGATATCTTGCCCCTTTTGATTCACTATTGCCCGGCGCGTTCCCCACGCGGGCAATTGGAGCAGCGTTTCCCGCATCAAATTCACGCGAGGTTTTCCTTCCGTGTTAGCCTGGGGACATGACTACAAAACTATATCTCGGACCCGGCGACGGAGTGGAAAATTTTTTGCGCCATGGGGGCGGCAAAGCGCTCAACATGAAGCGCATGTACGACCTGGGCATGCCGGTGCCCGAGTGGGGATGCCTCTCCGGAGAGGCGTTCGACCGTTTCGTGGCCCACAACCAACTGGCGCCCGTCATAGAACAATACGCCACCCACCCCGAAGGGGAGGAACGCATCCAAGCGGCTTTTTTGAAAGGGACTTTCCCCCCCGACGTGGAAGCTGCCCTCAAGGCCTTCATGGCGGACAAGGAAGACCGCTTTCTCGCCGTGCGCTCCTCGGGCAGCGACGAGGATTCCGCCGCGGCTTCCTTCGCTGGTCAGTTCAACACCTACCTGTTTCAGAAAGGCTCCCACCAGGTGGCGGAGTCCGTGAAGAAATGTTTCGCCTCCGCCTTCACCACCCGCGCCATGACGTACCGGGTGGAGAAGGGCCTGCCGCTCAAGGGCATGAAGGTGGCCGTGGTGCTCCAGCGCATGCTCTTCCCCATGTCTTCGGGCGTGTGCTTCACCAGGAACCCCATCAACCCTTTGGACCGCGACAACCTCCTCATCAGCGCCAGCTGGGGCGTGGGAGAGGGCGTGGTGAGCGGGCTGGTGAGCTGTGACGAGTTCCTGGTCCCGCGCCGGGATCCCGCCGCTTACAAATCTGTCATTGAAGACAAAGACTTCCGCCTGGACTTCGCCGGCGAGAAGCTGGGCAAGGTCGACAACGCGGCCGAGAAGCGCAAGGCACCCGCCTTGGAGAAGGGGCAGCTCACCGAACTCGCCCGCCTCTCCCTCTCCCTTGAAGAAAAACTCGGCGCCCCCCAGGACATTGAATGGGCGGTGGAGCAAGACGGCAAGGTTCACATTCTCCAGACCCGGCCCATCACCCACCTCCCCCCGGAAGCCTTCTACGACGCCAAGATCCTCGGTAGCGACGCTGTTCTATGGGACAACTCCAACATCATCGAAAGCTATTCCGGCGTCACTTCGCCCCTCACGTTCAGCTTCGCCTCCTACGCCTATCGCGCCGTCTACATCCAGTTCATGGAAGTGATGGGCCTGCCCAAGAAGGACGTGGAGGCCCAGCAGGAAGTTTTCCGCAACCTCCTCGGCCTGGTGCGCGGGCGGATTTATTACCACCTGATCAATTGGTACAAGCTGGTGCTGATGCTCCCCGGCTCGGAGAACAACAAGGGGTTCCTGGAAACCATGATGGGGGTCAAGAAGGGTCTCGATCCCGAAATCCAGAAGCTCTTCGAGAACATCGGCCTGGACAAGAAGACGCCGCTCAAGGCGAAGCTCCTGGTCACTGGGATGACCCTTAAGAACTTCATCCGCATGGACGCCATCGTGGGCGACTTCCAGCGCGAGTTTGACCTCATCTACCAAAAGCACCGCAAACGTGACTTCAAGGCCATGTCGCTCACCGAGCAGCAGGCGCTCTACCACTACCTGGAGGGGGAGGTGCTGACCAACTGGAAGGCGCCCATCATCAACGACTACTTGTGCATGATCTTCTTTGGGCTTTTAAAGAAGCTTACGGACCAATGGATAAAAGTCGGCAACGAGAACCAAAGCCTGCAGAACGACCTCCTGTGCGGGCAGGGGGACCTGGAGAGCACCGAGCCTACCAAGATGCTCATGCGCATCGCCCGCAAGCTGGATGAGCAGGACGGCCCGGCCAAACGCAAGTTCCTGGATCGCCCGGCAGCGGAACTCCTGGGAGACCCTGAGATCCGCGCCATCATCGAGCCCTTCCTGGACCGCTTCGGCTTCCGCTGCGCCAACGAGCTCAAGCTCGAGGAGCCGGACTTGCACGACGATCCCTCTTTCGTGGTCTTCACCATCGCCAACTACATCAAGATGAAGAGCTACGATATCGAGGCCATGGAGCGGCGGGAAAAAGAGATCAAGGACAAGGCCGAGGCCAAGGTCCACGCCGCCCTCTCGGGCCCCCGCAAGTGGCTTTTCTTCTGGGTGCTCAAGCAGGCCCGCAAGGCCGTCAGAAACCGCGAGAACCTGCGCTTCCTGCGCACCAAGATATTCGGCATTGCGCGGCACCTTTTCCGCGGCATCGGCCGCAATCTCCACCAACTGGGTTACCTGGAAGAGGAGTCGGACGTCTTCTACCTGCGGGTGGAAGAGATCCGGGATTTCATGGAAGGGCGCGACCTGGGCGACGACCTGAGGGCACTGGCCGCTTCCCGGCGGCGGCTCTTCGATCATTACCGCAAGACACCCCCGCCCCCCGACCGCTTCCTCACCAAGGGAGCCACTGGCGCCTACAACCCCCACGCGGCGGTTCTCTCCCAGCTCGACCTCTTGGTGGACCTCTCGGTCAGCGATGATCCCAACATCCTCAAGGGCACGCCTTGCTGCCCGGGAGTGGTGGAGGGCGTGGTTCGCGTGGCCAAGGAGTTCAAGGACGCCGAGGGGCTGGCCGGGGACATCCTGGTCACGGAGCGCACTGACCCGGGGTGGGTGCCCCTTTACCCCACCTGCTCGGGACTTCTGATCGAGCGCGGAAGCCTCTTGTCCCATTCCGCGGTGGTGGCCCGGGAGCTGGGGCTTCCCACCGTGATTGGCATTAACGGCGGCCTCATGAAAAAGCTCAAGACCGGGGACCGCGTGCGCATCGACGCGGGGAAAGGCGTGGTGACCATCCTGCGGGATCCGGCGTGAAGTGGCTCTCCGCCAAGCAGGACCCGGCCCTCAAGGCATTGGCGGCTCAGCTGCCTTCGCGCTTTTTGAGTGCTGAGGAGCAAGTGGGATTCCCGCGCGCCGAGATCCTGGCCCGCCTCCTGGAGTTTCCTTACCCCCTTGAGCATGAACTCTTCATCGCCCAGACCGACGCCGGTGAGGCCATCGCCTCCTTCGGGCTGCAGGTCTCGCCCTTTCCGGGGGTGGGATTCGTGGGGCTTTTGGCCCTCAGCCCGGACCCGCGACACGGGGCGGACCTGGACGAAGCTTGGGAGCGCGCGGAGGAGTGGTTTCGCGCCCGGGGCATGAAGCGCGTGGTGGGCCCGCTGACCTACGCCACGTGGTTTCCTTACCGCTTCCGCAAGGACCAGGATCCACGGCGCTTTGGGTGGGAACCGGCGCAGCCCCGCCGCGACTACCTTAAATTCCTCTCCTGGGGCTTCCGCGACGAGGCCAAGTACGCCTCCTCCAGCATCGGCACCATGGACGCCCACCTGGAAAACACCCGCAAGGACTATGACAAGTCCACGGCGGCTGGATACCGCTACCGCGGCATCTCCGAGTCCGATCTGGGGCGTGACCTGCCCGTCCTACACCAGTTGGTGCTCGAGGCCTTCAAGAAGGCCCACTGGTACACCCCGCTCTCCTACGAAGCGTTCCAGCAGATCTACGTACCTAACATGAAGAGCACGGACCTTAGTCTGAGCTGCATGATGGAGAGCCCCGAGGGCAAACCCCTGGGCTTTTTTTTCATGTTCCGGGATGGCGACGCTTTGGTCATGAAAACCGCCGGGATCCTCGACGAGGCACGGGGCAAGGGCCTCTATTTCGGGGCCTCCCACTGGTGCATGCTCAAGGCCCGGGAACAGGGTATCAACCGCCTCATCTTTCCGCTCTACCACGTGGACAACACCAGCGCCCGCTTGGTGGGGGATCTCCCCCTGGATTGGGAACACGAGTACGTGCTGGTGGAAAAGGACCTGGCATGAGCGCCCTGTATGAGCTCAAAGACCTGCGCTTCACCTACAGGCTGGACGGCCAGGAGTTTCCCGCCCTGAAAGGCCTGGGCCTGACCATCAACGATGGGGAGTACGTGACGCTGGCCGGCCCCTCCGGTTCAGGCAAGTCGACCCTCCTGAACCTACTGGGCCTCATCGAGGACGCGCCCACCAAAAGCGTTTTCTTCCAGGGAGAGGACGTTCACGCCCTTTCCGAAGCGGAGAAAAACCGCCTGCGCCGCTTCCACCTGGGCTTTGTGTTCCAGCAGTTCCACCTATTCCCGGTGCTCACCGCCCGCGAGAATGTTGAATACTTCCTGATCCAACAGGGCCTCAATCCCGGCGAGCGCAAAAAACGCGTGGAGGAGTCACTCTCCCTGGTGGGGCTCTCCGAATACGCCGAGAAGCGCCCCAACCAACTCTCGGGGGGACAGCGCCAGCGGGTGGCCATTGCACGGGCCCTGGCCAAGAACCCACGGGTGGTGATCGCGGACGAACCCACGGCGTCACTCGATCAAAAAAACGGCGAGAACGTCATCGACCATTTGCTCAGGATCAACCGCGAGAAGGGCGTCACCATCATCGTGGCAAGCCACGATCCCATGGTGCTCGCCAAGGCTCCGCGCACGGTGCGTTTGCGGGACGGTCAACTGGAAGGGGGGGCTTGATGCTGTGGAAGCTCGCCTTCAGGAACCTTTCCCGCCAGAAGTCCCGAACCTTGGCGATCCTGGCCACCGTGGCCTTGGGCATCGCCGCGCTCATGGTTTACCACGGCTTCAACACCGGCATCATGAACCAGTACCGGGAGAACACCATCCACGCCCGCTACGGGCACGGGCAGGTGAACCTCAAGGGCTACCGGGACCAGCGCTGGGACAAGCCCTGGGAGCAGTGGCTCCCAGGCGACCACCCGGTGCTCGGCGCCTTGGCGGCACGGCCCAAAGTGACCCACGTCTTCCCCCGGGTCTCTTTCCACGCGCTCCTGAACACCGGAAACCAGACGCTCTCCGGCTATGGGGAGGGCATCGTGGGAGAACGGGAGGCGGGATTTTTCACCACCATGAACGTGGTGGAGGGCAAGACCCTCTCGGATGAGGCCGACGGGATCATCCTCGGCAAGGGATTGGCGGAGAACTTGCGGGTGAAGGTGGGGGACAGGGTGACCGTTCTCACCAACACCGTGGACGGCAGCCTCAATGGTCTGGACTTCATCGTGGCCGGGATTTTCTTCACGGGCATGAAGTCCTTCGACGACGTGCTCTTCCGCATTCAACTGCCCATGGCGCACTCGCTTCTGGGAACCGACAAGGTGGAAAACGTCGCCTTGGGCCTCAGGGCGCACGGTGACTGGGGAGCCGTGGAAGAGCTGGTGGGGGAGAAGTTTCCCGACCTGGAGGCGGTGCCCTTCAACGTGCTGGACAAAGTCTTCTACCAAAACTCCGTGGACTTCCTGCAGGCCCAGTTCGGCTTCATCCTGCTTGTGATTTTCGTCATCGTCATCCTCGGTATTTTCAACACTGTCAGCACGGTGGTGCTCGAGCGCAAAAACGAGATCGGCAACCTGCGCGCCAACGGTGAGGGCCGGGGGGACATCATGAAGCTTTTGTTAGTGGAGGGGCTTTACCTGGGGCTCGCCGGTGCCGTCGCCGGCCTCATCCTAGCCTGGCTCCTCAATGCCACCGCGCTCTCCGGCGGGATCCAAATGCCCCCGGGCCCAGGCATCACCCGCCAGTTCACCACCTTCGTGGAACTCCAGTGGTCCTTCGTGCCCGTGTGCCTCGGCATCGGGCTATTCTCCACCTTGCTTGGCACCCTGCTGGCCGGGGGAAAACTCCTGCGCCAACCCATCGTTCACCTCCTGAGGAGCGGACAATGAAAGCCTTCCTGTTTTTCCTGGCGCTGGGATCGGCTGCCCACGCCCAAACCCCGGGCGAGATCTTGAAGAAAGTCGACGAGATCAGGAACCCCGGCGAGTCCTACATCATGGACGTGAAGATCGTCTCTACCGGGGAGGACGATCCCGCGGAGTTCACCGTGCACCTCAAGGGCAACGACAAAACCCTGGTGAAGGTGCGCGCCCCCAAGAAAAACCTGGGCCGCAACATGCTCATGCTGGGGGAAAACATGTGGGTGTTCGTCCCCAACCTCAAGCGTGCGGTGCGGGTGTCCTTGTCCCAGAAACTCACCGGGCAGGCGGCCAACGGCGATATCTCGCGCATGCGGTGGAGCGGGGATTACGACGCCAAGGTGGCCTCCCAGGACAAGAAAAAATGGGTGTTGGACCTAGAGGCTGCCAAGAAAGGGCTGACCTACGCCAAGATCCGCGCCACGGTTGAAAAGGGCACATATCGTCCCTTGTCCGCCGACTTCCTCACCGTTTCGGGCAAGACCGTGAAGACCGCGGAGTACGGCGAGTACAAGCAGATTCTCGGCAAGGGCCGTCCTACCCGCATCCGCATCACCGATTTCCTGAAAAAGGACGCGGTCTCCGACATCCTGATTGGGAAGATGGAGGCGAAAACGCTCCCGGACGCCCTCTTTACGGAGCGTAGCCTCGAGTGAAGCCCCTGCTCGCCCTTCTTTTCACGCTCCCCGCCCTGGCCCAGGAAGCTTCCTGGCAAGGAACGTTGGGGACCCGCGGGAGCTATCTCACCGGCGGGGATGGGTGGGACAACCAGCTCAACTACGCCGAGTTTTCCTGGCAGAACCAGGCCTTCACGGAGGACGCTTCCAGCAAGCGAACCGTTTCCTTGCGCGTGTTTGACCCCGTTTCCAGCGATGAGCCGCCCGTCATCGATCCCGTCAACGTTTCCCTCGAGCGCCTGGCCGGCCCATGGACCTTCCAGGTGGGATTTTTGCGCTACCGCTTCAGCGAGACCTTCGGGTTCCAGATCCTCGACGTGGCCAACCCCCGGGACTACGGGGATTATCTGCTCAACGATTTAGGCTGGGCCAAGCGCTCGGTCTTCGGCGGCAATCTCCAGTGGAACTCCGGCCCCTGGCAGCTGCAGGGCATCCTCACTCTGTGGGGTAACGGCGACCGCCTGCCCTGGCGGGGCTCCGCCTATGACGTGGTCCCCGAGACGGTGGAATACGAGGGTGGAGTGGTGGACCGGCCCTGGTTCAAAGACCCCGAGTACGGCGCGCGCTTGAAGCATCTCTTCGCGAATGGGCTCGACGTGGGCCTCTTGTACTACCACCACTTTTCCCGCCCCACGCTGTTGGAAATCGCTTCCACCGGCCCTCTTACCTTCAAGGCCCGCCCGACGGAGGTGCAAGTCTCCTCCTGGGGCGCGTCTTTCAGCCAGGTGCTGGGAGACTGGGTGGTGCGAGGGGATGGACTTCTGACCGAAGACGACCCCGTGCCGCGCACAGGACTCAAGACCACCCGTCGGGAGCACCTCCAGTACCTGGTGGGCGTGGACCGCACCTGGGACGAATGGCTCTTCGGCATCCAGTATCAGGATGACCGGGAGTTCGAGCGTCCTACCGCTGGCGGACGGCTGGAATGGCAAAAGTACGGCGCGTGGAAGCCTTCCGTGATGTGTTTCGTGGGGGAGCGTTCCGACTCTTGGGTCCAGCTGCGACAGCGCTTGGAGTGGGAGGAATGGAGGGCCGAGCTCACGGTGGACGCGTTGAACGGCAAGAACGACGGGCGCACGCTCTTTGGCGCCCTCAAAGACCAGGACCGGGTCCTGGTGGACGTGGGGAGGAGCTTTTGACGGCGACCAACTATTTCAAAGACCTCAACTATTCCCTCGCCAATGAGGACACCACGGTGGAATTCGAGATGACCAAGCGTCTCGGTTCCAAAAAAATTCTCGCCGTGGCGGGCTCCGGCGCCCGCTCGCTGCCTTTTCTCGCCCACCATCCCGAGCGCCTCAAGATTGTGGACGTGGCCGGTCCCCAGGTGGCCTTCGTGCGCTTCAAGTGGCTCACCCTCAAGCGAGCCGTCCACAGTGAGTTGGTGGACTTCTGGAACGGTTCCATGGCCGAGGAGGTCCGCGCCGCCCGCATCCGCCAATGGTGCGAAGGGGAGATGGATCCCGCTCCGCTCTTGCAGCTCTTGCGGGACAACCCCTCCATCGCCCCGCTCTATTGGGGAAAGTGGGAAAAGACCTTCGTGACCTTCTCCAAGGTCGCGCGCGCCATGCTCGGCGGGGACAACTGCGACGGCTTCTTCAAGGGCCAGGGCGTGCCTTCGGGGTGGCGCTGGGAACTCCTCGTGCGCATTCTGGGCAACCGGGCGGTGTTCAATTCGCTCCTGTACAAGGGCGACTTCATCAAGAAGAACGACCCCCGCAGCTATACCGACTACTACCAAGAGGCCTTCAGCAGGCTCATGCGGCTCGAGCCACGCAAGAGCCACTTCGCCCAGCTATGCTTCCTCGGCCGAGTCCAGTACCAGGAGGGCCTGCCATTGGAATTCCAACCCGAGGTCCACCGCGCGATCCAGGGCCAAGACCTCGTTCCCGAATTCACCCAGGAGTCCCTGGTGGCCGAGACGGACCCGGACGCCTTCGATTTCGTCTCCCTGTCGGATGTGCCTTGCTACTTCGCCGGCGAGCTGGAACAAAGTTTCTGGCAGACCATCCGCCGCAAAACCGTCGTGGGGGGCGTAGCCGTGGCCCGCTATTACCTGCGCACTCCTGAGGGCATGGACCTCACGGGGTGGGAGGATGCGACCGACGAGTGGCGCCCGTTATGGGAGAAAGAACTGGTGCAGATGTACAAGTTCCAGGTTCTCAGACGGGTGCGCTGAGGCGTTTGAGCGCGTGCTCCCGGCAAAGCGCGATTTCCTCCAGCGAAATCTCTCCCGTGTGTCCCATGATCGCGGAGAGCCTGATCCCGTGCTTGCGGGAGAGCCGATCTATCTCCACCACCTTGTCATACTGCAGGTCTCGGGAAAGGCTGAAGCTTTCGTGGCGCCCTTCCATGGCCAAGAGGGCGGTCTCGGCCAGGCAGGCGTAGACGGCGCCTCCCTCCAGCCCGATGTAATTCCCGATCTTCACCTCGCCGGGCAACTCCACCTCGCCGCTGGCGATGACCAGCACGTCCGGGCGGGTGCTCACGTCGTCCAGGGACAAATCGAACGGGCGGCTCACGTCGCACACCACGCAGCCCGGGCGGATGGCGGCCACGTCCATGACCTTCTCCCCCTGGGCGGAGGTGGAAGTGATGATGAGGTGGCACTCCGGGGAATACTTGTCCGGGTTGGTGGTCCCGACGACATCCACGCCGGGATGCAGGGCCTTGAGCTCGTCGGCGAGCTCCAGAACTTTGTAGGGGCGCGGGGCCACCACGATGACCCGTTCCCACTGGTTGGCGAGGAAACGTGCGCAAACTTTTCCGATGCTACCGGTGGCCCCCACCACCATGGCGGTGCCGCGATAGCGCCCGTCCGGGCCGCGCTCGGCGAGACCCATCTTGTCCAGGCCGAAGTTCGCGGCCCACAGGGTGGCGGCGGCGGAAAGTGAATTGCCTGTGGTCACAGGGATCGGGGAGCGCTTCTCAATGGTTACGCCCGCGTCGCCGACGATTTTGGTGTAGGCCCCGAGGCCGATGAGCTTGGCGCCCCGGCGGTGGGCGGACTTACACAATTGGTGGATGCGGGCGTAAACGCTCTCGGGGTCCGAGCGCAGGAGCTGTTTAGGGGTGGAAGGCAGCACGTAGAGGTCGCCCTCCACCTGCTTGCCATTGTGGTCGGAGCGGATGCCGGTGATGTAGGTGTAGTGGAAGCCCGGCACGTGACCCATGCCCCTCTCCATCAATCGGGCGGCGGGGGTTTTCCCGAAGGCACGCAAAGGGGCCCAGCCGAAGAGGTGCTTGGTGCTAAGGGGATGGATCACGAAGGCGAAGCGCTCGCTGCCTTCGGCGGGAGCGCTGAGGGTCGTGACTTCAGGGTGCACGCCCAGGCGCCTGACTTCCTCCAGGGCGTCGTCCTCCGTGAGCACCTTGTGGGGACGCAGGGCCGTGAACACCGCTTCCAGGGCGGCGTAGCCAATGTCGGGGTAGGGAGCGAACTCCGGGAAGCAGCTCAGGACCTGTCCGGCGCCCGCCTCGCGCAGCCGCTCTCGCGCTCCCCGGTCGAGATGGTCGATGATGACGGTCTTGCCCTGGAGGGGCTGCAAGCGTAAGTGGTCCAGCTGACTGGCGTTCACCACGTAGACGTCGGCGCGGTTGAAGGCGCGCATGAGGGGACTGCGCAGCCAGCGGGAGTTGAAGTCCACGGGCCCGCGCTGCCCCAGGCGGGTGTGCTCCAGGGCGAAGGCCAAGCGCTTGAAGGAGGTGGCCAGCTCCTCGCCGGAGTGGAGAAGTTTGGGGAGGCCGAGAGTGAAGTACAGGTCAGCGAACAAAACTTCCGCCGTGTGCTCGGCAAACAGGGGCAGGCTTTCCCATTGGGAGAGGCCGGCGTAGAAGGCGACGGTTTTCTCCGCCAAGAGGTGCGGGTCTTGGCGCAGCTGGGCCCGCAGGGCCCAAGGCACCGCCGTCCGGCGTAGAAGCGCGCCGTCCACCAGGGGCACGCCGCCCGCGGCCGCGTGGAGTTCGCGCACCTGGGGGTGGATGATGGTGCGGCGGGGGAGCTTGAGCACGGGCGGAAAGCCGGAGAGGGCGAGGACATCGCACTGGTGGCGGTACTGCGATACCAGGTGGACCGCCAGCTCTGGTTGTCCATCCACCCCAAGGCGCTTCAGCCGGAAACTCTCTCCCGCAAAAGAGAATTCTGCATCGCAGTTCTCCGAGGAGGGGCCGAAGGCAATTTTGACGATTTCCTTCATTGGAAGAGCTCCCGCGCGCCCTCCACAATCCGGGGCAGGTAGTCCTGCACCAGGGGCGCGGTGAGGCCCGGAAAGTCCTCGTCCAGGTGGTCCCGGGCGAACTCAGCGTGGAGGTCCATGTAGCCCATGACTTCGGCGGGGATGCCCAGGCGGGGAAGGGCCAGGCGCAGGAGCGGGCCGGGTAGCGGCAGCGGCAGGGGTTTCACGGCCATGGCCAGACCGTAGGCTTTGAGCGAGCCCGCCAGCACGTGCTCCAGTTGGATTCTTTCCTGGGATACCAGGTGATAGGCCCGGAAAGCGTGGGCCGTGGGAGAGGTAACCAGGGTCTTGAGCCAGGCCACAAGCACATCCACTGGCACCACCGGTAGCAGGGCCCCGCGCTTGCCCAGGAGGGGGAAGAAAGGGGCCTTGCCATAGAGGGCGCGGTCCTTCGCCATGCGCTCGAGCAGGCGGTAGAAGTAGTAAGGGCCATCTACTTTGTCCATCTCGCCGGTGCGGGAGTCGCCGATGACGATGCCCGGGCGGTAGACGCGGGCGCGGGCACCACCCCAGTCCGCGTTCCGCACGATCGCCTCGGCCTGGAGTTTGGTCTGCGCATAGTGGTCCGGGAGGCGGGCGTCGCGCTCCAGCTCGTCCTCGCCCACGCGGCCTTCCCGGTGCGCGTTCACCACGTAGGTGCTCACGTGGTGGAAGGTGGGCGCACCGGGAAGGCCCTTGGCAAGGGCCACCATATTCTGCGTGCCGATCACGTTTTGGGTGTAGGCCTCTTCCAGGGTGATGGCCAAGTCATAGGCCCCCGCCAGGTGCACCACCGCATCCACCGGGGAGTTCATGACCTGGGTGGCGCTCACGCGGGTGAGCACGCCGTTGCGGCGAACATCGCCTTCCACGAAATTCACCCCGTGAAGCCCGCGGAAAAGCTGCTGGGCCTTTCCCAGGCTCTCCGAGCGCACCAACAGCTGCTGGGAGTGGCCCCCCTCCGCCAGCGCGCGCACCAGCCGGCGGCCGATGAAGCCCGAGGCGCCTGTCAGGAGGATGTTCATTGCAGTTGCTGGATCTGGCCCAGGTCATAGCTTGAGCCGCAGGTGTGCTCGCCGTTGACCGCGCATACGCGGATCGCCCGTGGCAGCAGCTTGACCTCGTAGCTCGCCTTCGTGGCGAATTGCTCGCCATCACCGAAGAAGCAGGCTTCGCCGTCCAGTGGAGTGAGCGTCAGGGAATTGGTCTCGAAGCTCACGAAATTCTCGTCACCGGGGGGCACGCACTGGTGGCGAAGCACATAGGCTACCGCCTTGATGAAGGCGAGCTTGTCCTGGTGGGTGAGCACCGTGACGTTGAAGGTGCCGTCGTCGTTTTTGGTTTGGGGCGCGATGACGAATTTGTTGGCGAGCTTGGGCTGGTTGTTGACCAGGATGAGCGGCGTGCGCACGTCGATGGTGGGCAGGGGCCACTCTGGCGACTCCACGACGACCCGGCGCATGGGCAAGGGGCGGATCAGCAGGTTGCGCAGGAGCAAAAGGGAGTAGGTGTCCTTGCCGAGCTCCCGCATGAAGGTTTTGAACAGGGCGCTCTCGGCGCGCTTCTTGTTCACTTCCGCCGCCACGTCCGCGGCGATTCCCAGTCCACCGTTGGTCACCATGGCCTCGCCGTTGACGCTCAGGACGTCCACCAAGCGGGTTTGCTGGGCCTGGAAGATGTCGGCGATTTTCTTAATGCAGCCGGAGGTCCCCATGGCGTGGGCGAAGTCGTTGGCGGTACCCGAGGGGAGCACCATCAGCTTGGTCTCGCGGTTCACCAGTTTTTGGGCGATGGAGTGGGCGGTGCCGTCACCTCCCACGGAAAAGATGTAGTCGACCCGGGCCTCCACGTCGCTGTCCAAGTGGTCGTCCAGCTCCGCTCGGGAGCCAGGGTAACGGAAGCGCAGGTCGTGGCGGAAGAAGTACTTCCGCATCTCATCCTCGCTGAACGGCGATCGCCCGTTCCCCGCTGCCTGGTTGTAGTACAAGACGATGGAGGCCATAGGAGGAGAACATACCACGCCCCCGGCGGGCGGGGCCCCTGGGGGGGGTAACTCTTACAGGGCGGGTTTAGCCCGTCTTTTTAGTGGGATAGTCCACCTGGTAGGCGGCGCTCTTTTCCAGGTTCTGGCGGCGTTTGTCGTAGCGCTCGGTGGTGGTGACCAGGGTGTGGCCAGCGAAGGTTGCCACGTCCCTGATGGGGGTGTTGTGGGTGTCCAGGAGGTGGGAGATCACCGTGGCCCGGCAAGAGTGGGGGGAGACCTTCTTGTTGATCCCCAGGGCCCGGGCGTACTTGTCCACCAGCCGGTAGATGGTGGAACCGTCCAGGCGCTGGCCACGGCGCTTAACCGGGTCGGTTTGCAGCAGGAAATCCTCGCCCTCAAGCTTCACGCCCCGCCCCCCCAGCGCCTGGTGGTAGCGCTCCAGCTCGGCGTACACCACATCGTTGATGGGCACTAGCCGGGCCTTGTCGCCCTTGCCGTGCACGCGCACCACGAAGTGCCCCCGGTCCCGAAAGAAATCCCGGCAGCGCAGGTTGGCGAGCTCCGAGCGACGGAGACCCAAATGAAAGAGCAGCGTGAGCGCCAGACGGTGCAGGTTGCCCTGGGGCGTGGAAAGATCGGGTGCCTCCAACATGCGGGCGACTTCCTCGTCGTCGAAGGCCTGGGTGGGCGACTCGGTCTGCACCTTGGGCAGCTTCACCGTGTCCAACGGGTTGTGGTCGATGAGCTTGGCGGCCAGGGCCCACTTCATGAACGAGCGCACCGCCACCAGGCGGCGGTTCACCGTGGCGGCGGCTTTGCCTTGCTTCACCAACTCGTCCCGGTAGAGCTGGAAGTGGTAGGCCTTGAGGTCGGCCGGGTGGCGCAGGGTTTCGCCCCCCCGGCGGACAAACTCGAAGAACGCGTCCATGTCGCCTTGGTAGGCCCTGCGGGTATCGGGGGAGAGGAAGCTCCCCAGGAAGTCCTGGATGAAGTCCTCCACGCGTATGCCCCGTTCCCGGGCCTCCAGGAACCGGCGCGCCAAATCCTGGTCCACCTGGGTGGAAGGGAGGGTCTCGCCGTTAGGGGGGAGTTGTTTGGCACGGGCCATGCCCCTATTATCGGGTCGCGCGAGAGATGGAAGAAGGCGGGCAAAGCTGTCCGGAGCGGGGTGCTCGCCTACTCCCGTGTTGATTCTGCTGTCTTGCTCCTTCCCCCTGGACAAAGGCCCAAGGACCACGGTACTGAGCGCTAACAATTCCCATGAAAACGCGGCTTTCCAGCACCATCATCCCCGCTCTACTCGCCCTGCTCATGGCCGGGGCCTGCGCTTCTCAACCCAAACCCGCCCCGCAATCCCCGGCCCCCGAAGTCAGCAAACCCGTTCTCTCTCCCAAGGCCATCCCCGTCCCCAAAAGCCGCCGGGGGGCCCCGCTGGTCTGTCAGGCCCGTTTCTCCGATTCCCCCAACGGAGAGTACAAGACCGAGAACAAAGTCCATCCCCGCCCCCGCGGCAAGGCCGCGCGCACGTCCCTGGGCGACGGCGTTTCCGTGACCTTCGAATGGGACGGCCGCAACTTAGTGGTGATCAACGTGCTCCGGGACGGCGCGAGCCTTGGCTCCTCCCAGTCGGAGATCGACGACGAGTACGGACTGGCGGTGTTGACCGTGAAGGAAGACGGCGACCGGTCGGTGGTCGCTTCCTGCGTGCGCTGAGCGACTAGAGCTTCAAGTTCTTCAACCCCGCAAACGCGTTGTTCCTGAATTCCGGCTGGGCGGGGATCTTGGGCACTTTGGCGCCGGTTTTCTGGCCAGGAGGGGGGGCCTCACCGCGCACGTCGGACTTGCAGGAGAGCGACACGCGCTTTCGTTCCATGTCCACGCCGATCACCCGCACCTTGAGCTCCATTCCCACCTTCAGCTTGTCGGCGGGGTTGTCCACGAAGGTGTCGGAGATCTGGGAGACGTGCAGAAGGCCGTTCTCCTTGATCCCAATGTCCACGAAGGCGCCGAACATGGTGATGTTGGTCACCACGCCGTTGTACCACTCGCCCTCTTTGAGGTCTTTCAGGTCTGAGATGCCCTTGGCGAACTCCACGCTCTTGAAGGCGGTGCGGGGATCCTGGGAGGGGGCGCGCAGGGACTTGAGGATGTCGGCAAAGGTCATCTCGCCCAGCTCGGACTTGAGCGCTCCGTCGCGCTCGAACTTCGCCTGCAACTCCTTGTCCGCCACCAGGTCCCCTGCGCTCTTTCCCTGCTTGGCCGCCCAGGCCTCCAGCACGGGGTAGCGTTCAGGATGGACGAAAGTGGCGTCCAGCGGTTGGGTAGATTGGTACAGGCGCAGGAAGCCCGCGCTCTGCTCAAAGACCTTCTGGGAGAACCGCGGCACTTTGAGCAGGTCCTGACGGCTTTTGAATGCGCCCTTCTCTTGGCGGTAGGTGACGATGTTCTTGGCCACGGTGGGCCCGATGCCCGAGACGTGGGACAGGAGCGGGGCTGAGGCGGTGTTCAAGTCCACGCCCACGAAGTTCACGCAGCTCTCCACCACGGCCTCCAGGGAGTTTTTCAGCTGCGCTTGGTTCACGTCGTGCTGGTACTGGCCCACGCCGATGGACTTGGGGTCAAGCTTCACCAGCTCGGCCAGTGGATCCTGGAAGCGGCGGGCGATGGAGATGGCGCCGCGGACGGTGACGTCCTTGTCCGGGAATTCCTCCCGGGCGATGTCGGAGGCCGAATAAATCGATGCCCCGGACTCGGAGATGCTGGTGGCCTTCACGGCGCCGGCCTTCACCTGGGGCACGTGTTCCTCCACGAAGGCCAGGGTTTCGCGCCCGTAGGTGCCGTTGCCGATGCACACGTACTCAATCTTGAAGGCGTCGATCATCTTCGAGAGGATCTCCGCGCTACCTTTCACGTCGTTTTTGGGTGGGAAAGGGTAGACCACGTGGTCGCCCACGAACTTGCCGGTGGCGTCGATGATCACCACTTTGCAACCGGTGCGCACGCCGGGATCGATCCCGAGCACCGCCTTTGCCCCCAAGTAGGGCTGGAGTAGGAGGTCCCGCAGGTTCACGCCGAAGACGTTGATGGCGGCGGTGTCCGCGGCTTTCTTGAGGTCGTTTTTCACTTCCAGGTCCAGCGAGGGCTGGATCATGTGGTTGTAGGCCTTCTCCGCGCATTTCTTGAGCCACTCGTGGCAACCCAAGGCGCCTTTCCTCGGGAAGAAATGTTCCTCGATCATGCCGAGGGCGAGCGCGCTGTCGATCTCCACGTCCACCTTGAGCACCTTCTGCATCATGCCCCGGCGCAGGGCCAGGTAGCGGTGGCTCGCCTTGGCCTCCTTGATCTTGGAGACCGGCTCCGAGAACTCGAAGAAGTCGCGGTACTTGGTGAAGTCCTCCACGCTCTCGGCGTCCTTGCGCTTGCTGGCCTTGATGATGCCGGACTTCCAGAATTCGTGGCGCAGTTTTTCCTTGAGCTCCAGCTGGTGGGCGAAGCGCTCCATCAGGATGTCCTGGGCGCCGGCGAAGGCCTCCGTGGCGTCCTTGACCTTGCCCCCACTGGCCGCGGCCAGGGCCGTGGCCTCGGGGGTGAGGGCGTCGATGCCCTTGGCGCCGGTGAGGATCGCCTCGGCCAGGGGCTCCAATCCGTTTTCCTTGGCCACCATGGCCTTGGTCTTCTTCTTGGATTTGTAAGGGGCGTAGAGGTCTTCCAGCTGGTTCAGCGTGGCGGCGGTTTTGATTTGCTTGGCCAACTCCGGGGTCAGGGCCTCCATCTTCTCCACCGCGTCCAGGATGAACGCCCGGCGTTTTTCGATCTCGATATGCTCTTCGTAAGCTTCCTGGATGGCGCGGATCTGCACCTCGTCCAGCCCGCCGGTGGCCTCTTTCCGGTAGCGCGCGATGAAGGGCACCGTGCACTGCTCGGAGAAGATCAAACTGGCGACGGCGGTGACTTTGGCGGGGGGGAGGGCGAGTTTCTGGGTGGCGTAGACGAGGGCAGAGTGGTCGAGGGCCATGAAGTCTCCTGGAGAGGGAAAAACGATAACGGGCCCCAGGGGCCAATGGCAAGCGCTTGTGGCAGCATGAATGGGAGTAAACAAAGGGGATTGGCGCCATGTCGCGTCTGTTGCTTATTGGAGAGGGAATCGCCGCTGCGGCCTACCTGCGGGAGCTATCCGTTTCGCGAGTGGCCGAGCAGTTCACTCGCATCGTGCAGGTGGCTTCCCCGGATCTAGCTCCCGCGTGCTCCTTCCACTCCACCGCCGTGGCGGCCCTCAGGGGCACTCGGACGGGGCTTTCTCCTTTGGGTGACGAGCTGGTGGCGGGATGGGAGATGGCGCGGGAATTTTACCAGTCGTGGGACGGACCGGGCGTGACCGCGGCCCGTTTGACCACCGTGGTGGAGGACACGGAGAAAGATCTACGTCGCTTCTCCCACTTGCCCCGGGCGGTCAGCTCGCCATTGCCCCTCAGCAAGACCAGCGCGTTTTTAGTGGAGGAGGAAGCATGGCTCATCGATCCCGCACTTTTTCTGCCCGCGCTTCACTCATCCCTGACCACCCCCCCCCGGGAACGGCGTGAAACCTTGGTCACGCGCCTTCACCGCGAAGGACCGGTTTGGCGCGCGCGCTTTCTCGGCGGCATGGAAGAGGACTTTGAGCGCGTGGTGCTGGCGTCGGGGGCGTGGATGCCCTGGATGCGCGAACTCTTTCCCCCGGGCCATCCCCTGGGGGACCTTCGTCCCGTGCAAGGTTCCTACTGGCAATGGGAAGGCGTTGACCTGGGGCCAGAGAGCTTCGCCATGGCCTGGAGCGGGCACAATTTGGTCTATCACGCCGTTCCTCGGCGCCTGCTCATGGGGGCCACGTCGGTGAAGGACGGCACCCTCATCCCCGATCTCAAGGGACTGCGCGGGCAGTGGGAGTTTTGGAGGGAAAGGTTGGAGCGGCCCTTGCCGGATCCGGCCCGGGCCTTGCTCCGCACCGGCGTGCGCGCGCGCACCGCCGACCGTCGCCCCCATGGCGGTGGAGTCCGTGAAGGACTCCAGGCCATGGGCGGTTTGTACAAGAATGGATGGGTCGCGGCGTGGAAGCTGGCCCGGGACTTATTGGACGACGGGGACAGAGGCGGTTGAGCCGATGACGGGTTCAACCGGCTCCACCGGCGCGGGGATCTCGAAGCGGGGGACCGGCGCGGCGTCGGCGCGGCTGAGCTCCAGCAGCTTGTTCACCACGTTGATCAGCGGCTGGGGTTTGGGCACCCGCAGCTCGCAGGGCACGTACATGACGGAGCCGGCGGCGTTCATCACGGGACAGCGCTCGTCGAACCCGAAGTCCCGGGTCATCTGGAACACGAAAGAGTGGGCGCCCCGGGCGGCGTCAGACCAGGCAGCGGGGGGAGACATCTGGGTGTTCGTGTCCCACTCTCCGATGCTCGTCAGGGGGCGGAAGTCGTTCATGTAGTCTTTGGGCAAGGTCCAGAAAAAGTCGGGTTGCTCGGTCTTTCCGCGGCCGTTGTAGGCGCGAGCGTCACGGGTCACGCGCCACTGGCCGCCCACGATGTTGCCTTCGGCGTCCAGTTCCAGGTCGTAGCGCATGACTTCCCGGCGGATCTTGTCGAAACGGGGGGAGTCGGTGCGGCGTTTTTTCGGCATGGTCCAGTCGGTGTAGCGCATGGTCAGTTCCACGCCCACCAGAGAGTGGGTGGCGGCGTTGCGGGAAGCGGCGAACACGTCCTGGCGGCGGTAGCGCGCGAAAGGCACGGTGGCCCTCCCGAGCTTGGCGACGTGGCCGGTGATCGGGTTGAAGTAGCGGTAGGAGTAGCCCTGGATCGGGTGGTTGTTGACTTTGTTGTTGGCGTCTTTTTCCACCACGAAGGAGCGACCCTGCACGCCAGTCAAGTTCACCAGGGACATGTGCCAGATGGCGGGGTGGACGTCAGCGCAGCGGGGGAGCACGGGCTCATGGGGTTTGGCGGGCAGGGTGTCCATGAAGCGGCCGTAGCGGTCACGGCGAGGGTTCTTGGTGTCACAGCGGTAGCCTTCCATGCGCACGCGGCTTTGGACCACGGAGTTGGCGTAGAGCATGGAGGTCAGGGCCTTTATGTCCGTGGGATTGAAGGAGAGGAACTTGCCGTTGGGCAGGGTGAAGGTGACGGTCTTCTCGGGACGGGGAACGGCTCCGGCGGCCAGGGCCCAGCCGTGGCAGAGGCCTTCCCACAGGGCCATCACGTCGCGGGGGTTGGGCAGGCGGTAGCCCTCAGGCATCTCGATGGCGCTGACGAAGGCCCAGTTGCGGTGGCGGCCGTAGAGGTCCAGGTAGTTCCAAATGCGGTTGGTGAGGTCGAAATTGGTGTCCCCTAGGAGCAGGTCGTATTTTTCGGAGGGGGCCATGTTGTCCAGGAAAGCCTGGCTCATGTTGTAGACGTTGGAGAGCTTGGTTTCGCGACGGGCGTGGAACTGGTTCAGGTTGCGCTGCCACACCAGGTAGTTCATGGGGCGCAAGAAGGACTTGCTCTTATAAGTGTTGGCGATCTGCCCCTGGATATTGGGCCAGAAGGAGCCGGACCAAGGCTGCTGGGCGGCGCGCCCGCGGGTCAGGCCGCGCTCGTGCATGACATAGAGGTTCATGA
Source organism: uncultured Bacteriovoracaceae bacterium (assembly GCA_964399165.1). Taxonomy (GTDB): domain Bacteria; phylum Bdellovibrionota; class Bacteriovoracia; order Bacteriovoracales; family Bacteriovoracaceae; genus UBA6144. The sequence goes on from CAYNPO010000001.1 coordinate 276,393, forward strand.
CCGGGGCTGCTTCCTCGGCCACGCGCTGGATGCTGGCGGTGATTTCCGCCACAGGAGTGGGGCGGTGTGGGTAAATTTGCCGTAGCTGCTCCCGGCGGTTGTCGTCGGCGAAAGCGCTGACGGCTCCCAGGGCGAAGAAAGTGGTCCAGACCAAACGCTGCTTGAAACCCATGAACGCTCCCTATAAAAATTTCAGTGGAGCGTTAGTAGACCATCAAGAGGGCCTTAATCAAGCGTCATTTTGTGGGGTGCGAAAGGGATAAGGGTAAGGAATGACTTGGAATCAGAAGTTTTGCAGCCATTCCTCGATGAACTGGCGGTGGCAGCCTTGCTGCCCGCTTAAGAGTCCACGGACAACTTGGCGCTGGGTGGGCAGGCGCAAGTCGTTGCCGGGATGGGGCCAGCCCCGGGGGGCCTGGGCCTGGGCGCGCAGGTGGCCCTCCACCAGGCCCTGGACCACGCTGGCGGCGCGGACACGCAGCTCGGCTTCACCCCGGCAGGTCTGTGCGGGGACGTGCACGAAACCGTAGGGGAGCTCGGGGTGGGCGTGGCTGAAGCGGTAGGCGGCGTTGTTGCAAACGAAATTTCCCGGGGTGGTGGAAACCTTGGTGAAGGCCTGCTGTTCCGGGGTGAGGGAGCAGTAGATGGCCTGGGCGTCCAGGCGCAGGCCGAGGTTGAAGGGGGCGCCGGGGATGATGGTGCGGCGGGTGCGGCGCACGCCTTCGTTGTCGGGGGAGATGCCGGGGCGGCGTGGATTGTGGTCCAGGTTGTAGACCTGGGTTTCCAGATGGACCTGGCAGGGGCCTTCGCCCAGAGAGAGCACCAGGTCAGGGGTGCGGGGGAGGAGGGAGACGCATTCTTCCAATTTTTCGGCGCCCCGGTCGTACACCGTGGGAAGGAGGCAGGTACGGGCGTCTACACCTTTGGCCCGCAGCTGCCGGGCGGCCTCTTCGGCCACCACCCAGGAGTTGTTGGTGCCATTGGTGCGTCCGAAGGGCTCGAAGCCGCTGATGAGGACCAACTCACGGGCGGGGGCGGCCGAAGCCGCGCCCGCGGCGATGAGGAGAAGAGCGGTGACGGGACCCAGGCGCATGCGTTCCCCTTACTGGCGCGGCTGCGGTTGGCGGGAGAGTTCCAGCAGCTTCTCTACCACGTTCAGCAGGGGCTGGGGACGGGGAACCCTGTACTCACAAGGGACTTCGCGCACGGTGCGGTCACGCTCGCCGATCACGGTACACTTCTCATCGAAGCCGTATTGGCGGGTCATCTGGTAGGTGAACGCGTGGGCGGTGCGGGCGGCGTTCTTCCAGGCCTGGGGGGCCACCGGCTGCCGGGTGGGATCCCAGTTCCCGAGTCCCGGGACAGGACGGAAGTGGGTCATGTAGTTCTTGGGCAGAACCCAGAAGAAGTCGGGCTGGCGGGTGGTGTCCCGGCCGCCGCGTTCGCCGCGGGGCCCGCCGCCGCGGCGTGAGGGTGTGGCGAGGCGGTTCACGCGCCACTGGCCGCCTACCACGTTGCCTTGGGCATCGAGTTCCAAGTCGTAGTACAGGGTCACGCTCTTGATGGGATCGCGGCGGGGAGAGTCCACGGCGTCCATACGGAACATGGTCCAGTCGGTATAGGAGTAGCGCATCTCCACGCCGAGGATCGAAGTGGCGGACGCTTCACGCGAGGCCGCGTAGGGATCGCGGGGATAATCGAGGCGGTTCACGATGGAGCGTGCCAGGGGGCCGTAGCCGCCGGTCTTGGGGTTGAAGTAGCGGAAGGTGTAACCGCTGACCGGGTGGTTGTTGACCTTGCCCGGGGCGTCCTTTTCCACCACGAACGAGCGGCGCTGCATGCCCATGATGTGGACCATGGACAAGTGCCAGACGGCGGGGTGCACGTCGGCGCAGCGGGGGGCGATGGCTTCGCTCTCGCGCTCGGGGACGCGGTCCACGTAGCGACCGAAGGAATCGCGGCGTGGACGGGAGTCGTTGCAGCGCAGGCCTTCCATCAGCACGTTGTCCTGCACCAGGGAGTTGGCGTAGGCCAGGGACACCAGCGCCTTGAGGTCGGTGGGATAGAAGGGGAGGCGTTTCCCGTTGGGCAAGGTGACGGTCACGGTGTTTTCGGGGCGCGGATGCCCGCCGGCGGCGAGGGCCCAGCCGTGGCAGATGCCTTCCCAGAACGCCATGCTGGTGCTCGGGGTGGTCAGGCGGTATCCCTCAGGCATGTCGATGGAGCTGATGAAGCCCGTCATCTTCTCGTTCCCCCAGCTCTCCACGAAGTTCCAAATGCGGCTGGTGAGGTCGAAGTTGGTGTCGCCCAAGAGCAAGTCATACTTCTCGGAGGGGGCCAACTTGGCGAGGTCCTGCTCGCTCAAGTCCAGCACGTTGGGGAGCACCCGCTCGCGGCGGCGCTTGAAGGTGTCCACGTTGTGGCGCCAAGAGATGAGGTCTTGCACGAAGATGTAGTTACGGGTCTGGTAAGTGTTGGCGATTTGCCCCTGGATCAAGGGCCAGTAGGGACCGGCCCACGGTTGGGTGGCGGCGGTGCCGGAGGTGAGCTGACGAGCGTCGATCTCGTGCACGTTCATGACCGGCCGGGCCTCTTCGCTCACGCGGGCCACTTTGGAGCGGATCTCCTGGGCCGCGAACGGGCGGTAAGGATAGATCTCCAGCAGGCGCGGATCATTGTCCCTGTTGCGGCTTTGGGCGTTGGCCAAGCTTGCGGTGGAGAGAACGGCGAGAGTCACGAGGGCCTGTCGCAACATGAGAGTCTCCTTCACGGAAATGGGGCAGAGTTGTGCGCCGCAGAAGTTACCCCAGGCCCCGGAGCAGATCCATGTGAATCTGAGGACTTTGTATATTTTTCAAAACCAACGCATTGCGTAAATGATTGAAAGTCCAGAATTTTGTCGCCAAGCAATAGCACTCCACGTTACAAGGCTCGCCTCTCGCACCCCCCATAAGGAGTTCTCGTCCATGAAACAACTCGTCCTGTTGGCCTTCAGCTGCGCCCTGCTCTCCCTGACCGCCCGAGCCGCCGTCACCACCACACGGGTGATCTCCGTGGACGCCCCCCGAGGCGAGTCCGAGGCCCTGCTGATGCTCGAGGATGAGGGCCGCGTTTTGCGTGCCGATGCCCGCGACGACGAACTCATGGCGGCCTTGAAAGACTCCGCCGAGAACGGCGACGTACTCCGCCTCTCCTATGACCTGGAAACCGGCGCCGTGCTGGCCGCCCAGTCCGTCGCCCGGGACGCCGAAAGCGCGCCGCTCGAGCGGGGCGAGGAAAAAGTGGCCGACTTCCGGGATGAAATCACCGTACTGCCCTCACCCGAGGCCGCCCACGAGCTGAACATGTCCCTGGACCGCGCCACCAAGTGGCGCTCACAGTGTTACAACCGCGCCCACGGCTGGGCCTTCGACATGTGGAACAGGCGCCGTGTGGTCACCGGCAAGATGTTCATCTTCTTCAGTGCCCGCTACATCCGTGACTACAAGTACGACTGGTGGTTCCACGTGGCCCCCTACGTCTACGTGGACGTGAACGGCCAGAAGGTCGAGTACATCCTGGACCGCGAGTACATGCAGGTTCCCCGCACCCGCCGCGGCTGGACCGACTACTTCATGTACAACGACGCCGAATGCCGCGAAGTCTCCGTGTATTCCCACTACCGCCAGAACCAGAACTCCGCTTGGTGTTTCCTGATGCCCAAGAGCATGTACTTCCGCCAGCCCCTGGACATCCGCGCCGAAGAAGAGACCGGCGCAGTGAAGACCCAGTTCAACTACGGCGAAGTGCGCGCCTCCCGCCGGCAGGCCTTCAAGAATTGGCGCCGCTACAATCCCTGAGCCAGGAAACAGAAACGAAAGGGGCCCCACGGGGCCCCTTTTTCGTGTGCGCCTGACGCGCACCCACCTCCGCTGCGGAGGTGAACTTGCGTTAGGACCATTTTTTGGTGATGCGGTCAGAACCGCAGGGTGAAATCCGCCCCAACGGAGGTGGTGTTCATCGCCAGCTCCGCCCGTCCCATGAGGAACACGCCCACGTGGGAGAGCGGGTAGACGCTGAAGAACCGGTTCACCGCCACCCGTAGGCGGTGGGGCAGGTTGTTGTTGAAGTGCAGGGTGTTCTTCTGGTCGCCGTTCTGGTCCCAGTCGAAGGTCAGCATGCTGGCCAACTGCCAGCTGGGCGCCAACTGGTAGTTGAGGTACGGCGCCACGGTGGCGATCAGGATTTGGCGGGGAGGGCCGACCAGCTCGGGGAAACCGGGAATGCGGGGGAGGTCTTCGCCCCAGTCGTGCTGGAAGTGGTAGCGCACGATTTGGCCGATCACGCCGCCGGAGAACCGCGGGTGGGGGAGCCTCACCGCCAGGGTCTGGTTGAGTACCCAGCCCCAGCGGAATTTGTCTCGCTCGGCGAAGTCGGAGGTGGGGAACTCCCACGCGAAGTTGCTGTAGAGCGTGGCGCGGGGGCCCACCCTGAGCATGGGCAGGGAGACGTAAGCGCGGAGGTTGTAGAGTTCGGGCTCATTGGAATTGGTGCAGAAGTTCCCGCAGTCCACCGAGGGGGTGTGATGGCGGATGCCCCCAATGGTCAGCCCCGCCCCCCAGTCTTGGTTAATGCGGTAGGCGAGGTTGCCGGCGTAGAAGGTCTGGAGAGGGCCCCTGCCGTTGTTGCCGGGGGTGGCGAGGAAGTTGTTGTAGGCTTCTTCGGGTTTAAGGCCCGGGGAGGGCCCCAGGAAGGCCATGTAGTAGGTGAAGGAAAGATCATTCTTGAGCCGCTCCCAGTTCCAACGCCCGAGCTCGGCGGGCGCCGCCGCGGGCCGCTGGGCAGCGGCGTTGGGAGTGCTGTCCGCCCCCTGCTGTTGGGCCGAGGCATGCAGGGAGAAAACCGCGGCGAGAACCGCGGCCAAAAGGGGGAGGCGCGCGCGCGGGCTCATGGTGCGTTCGGCGCCTCCACATGGGCGGTGGTGGCGGGACGGCTGAACAACTTGGCGCGGTCCGTGAGCCCCTCTTTCAGGTTCTCCACCACGATCCGGCGCTGCTCGGTCTCGATGTCCTTAGCGAGCTTGGAGCCGATCTCGGCCTTGACCCCGACCCATTCCAAGGTGAGGTTGTGGAAGAAAGTCTCATACAAGAGGTCGAGCTTGGCGATTTCCGCGCTGGCCTCGCGACTCAACTGCCCTTCCAGGTCGCGCTGGGCGAGGAGCTCCAGCTCGGTGCGCTTGGCGGAGTAGATGGACTGCAGCACCCATACGGTGTTGCGCACGCTCCAGATGTACATGTTGAGGCCGTTGTTGGCGGCTTCCTCGGCCTTGGCGTTCTGGAGGTAGAGCACTTCCCACTGGCGCTTCATGTAGGAGCGGAACTCCGCGGTGGAGTAGGGGTCCTTCTGTTTGAACAGGTCGGAGTTCGCCTGGAGGTTCTGGAAGATGTCGCCTTTTTCCTTCCGTCCGGCCTGGTACTTCTTGGCGAGCTCGGCGATCTTCTCGTAACCCTGGGGGCGCTTGAAGTCCGGGTAGCGCCAGCCCATGGTGCGGGTCATCTCGTCCATGAACACGAAGGCACGGCCCACGTAGTAGTCGTTTTTCTTCTGCTCACCGTCCCGGTCCATCATGACGTAGGGCTGGTCCAGGATGAAGCGCGCCATACGGTCCCACAGGTAGAGCTGCAGTTGCTGAGAGCGGTTGACCTCGTTGACCAAGAACTGCTTGAACTTAGCGGAGAGTTCCGGGTGGCGCTGGCGCAGCCGGAAGATGGAGGCGTTGTAGCGCTCGATCTCCAACCAGGTGCTCTCCATGACCATGGGAAAGTTGTAGAGGGTTTCAAGTTGTTCCAGGCGGCCCAGGCGGGGGGCGAACTCCAGGCCCTCCTCATAGGCGATTTGCATCTGTTTGAAGTTGCCCATGCGTTCGTACCAGTCCACCCCGTCGGCCTTGGCGTCGTCGGGGGTGAGCGGCATTCCCAGGCGGCGGGCCCCGCCGGGGGCGACGAGGGAGGGGCCCACGGCGTCGGAGCGCAGGGCGGGAACTGTGGGGGAAGCGGTCGTGGCGCTGGCTTGGGCCGAGGTGCTGGCGACGGTGGTGCTCGAGGCGCTGGCGTCGTCGCCCTGGCCGGCCTGCAGGATGCCGCCGATGCCGTCGGCCACCCTGGTCTTGGTGTCGATGTAGGCGGAGCGCACGCGCCCCACCGCCTGCATGGCGTGGGGGTTCATGGGCATGGTGATGAAGTAGTAGGTGAAGGGCCCGTATACCGCCAGGGCCACGGAGTAACCCAGGTTGTTGCGAACGGTCTGGATGAACCACACCATCTTGTCCCAGGTGTAGCGCTTGGCCAGCCCCTGCAAGTTATCCAGCGGACGGGTCTTGAAGCGGCGGAGGAATGAGGCCCAGCGGAACCGCAGGAGCAGAAGGCCTTGGCCCATGCCTCCCATGCCGAGGGCGCGGCGCTTGACCTTGAGCACGCGGGCGAGACCGGCGAGCATGCGTTCGTAGACCACCTGGCGCTCTTCCCAGGTCAAGACCGGGGCGGCCTCGATTAGCAGCATGCGGTGGAAGAGGTGTCGGATCAGGGGATCCCGGCGCCGCTCCAGCGCGCGGGCGAAGGAGACGCCGGCGCGGGAGTGGGCGCGCAGGAAATGCTCCACCGCCACCACCTGGGCGGAGCGCACCTCGCCCGTGCCGGCGCGCTCGTACTCACCGGCCAGGAAGTTGAAGAGGTGGTCGCGAAGCGGGCACTCCAGGTCGGTCTCGAGGTTCTCGGTGAAGAGCACATGGGCGGGGGCGCCGGGGTGGGAGTGGGTCAGCTCGCCGCGGGCGTCGTAGACGTCGGTGCGCTCGGTGACCAGTCCGCCTTCGGCCAAAGAAGTGTGGAGGGCGAAACCGTCTTCCAGAACGACCAGGCCCAGGTGGCCCTGGATCCAGCCATCGGCCAGGTAGCGGAAGCCGGATTGGCCATTCTCCCGGCGGAAGGCCTGAGTGGTTTCTTTTACGCCGAGCTTCGTTTGGCCACCGTCCTTAAAAACTTCCTCGAGGAAGGGGAAGAGCGCCTGGTGGGGCTGTCCCAGCAGGAAGCGCAAGCCTTCGGAAGTGGCGGGGGCGTGGCTGGAGGGAGTCTGCGTTTGCATGCTCGTCCTTACTTACTGCTGTTGCTGCTGTTGCTGTTGGGTCTGGTTGTAGCTGTTGCCGAGGGAGACCATGCCGAGCAACGGGCGCAGCACCAGGGTTTCCCGGGCCGGCTCCTTGTACCCGAAGGAGACGCCGTAGTATTGGTGGTTCCCTATGGCGACGAAGGCTTCCCAATCCGGCTTGGCGGACCCAAGGGCGCGCTCGATCTTGGGGGCGTGCAATTTCACTTGGGCCTCGTTGGCCGAGGGCAAGGCGCTCTTGACCTCGTCCCAGTCGATGTCCAGGCCCAGTTCTTTGGCGAAGCGGATGTTTTTGGCGTTCTCCAAGGCGGGCATCACTTCCTGCAGGGCCTTGACCCGCACTTGGCTCGAATTGGGCATCATGTACCCGAAAAGGGAGCCGTACTTCTTGAGCACGGCCTGGTAGCTCTCGGCCGGGCCGTTGATGGCGCGGCGGACTTCGGACACGATGGGCGAGAAGAAGTGGGGCACGATGCGGTCGGCGAGCCCGTAAAGCGGTGTGCGCTCCACGGAGACGTCCACCGAAGTGTTCTCCAGCGACGCGCTGGCGATGCCCAGGAAATTCCCGTAGAAGTTCAGGAAGTAGGCCTGGGCGATGGCGCCGTCGGAGAGAGCGTCGGCCTCCATGCGGGTGGTTTGCTCGGTCTGGTGGAAGTGGATGACCTCGTGGCCCGCGGTGTAGATCTGGGTCAGGGGATCCAGTTCCCGGCGCACCCATAGGAAGATGTCCGAGTCCGAGAACAGGCCGTGGGACTTGCGCTTCTTGGCGAAGCACTCTCCGGCGTGCTGGTGGGCGGAGAGGCGGTTCTCCGAGATCTGCGCCCCCGTGAGGAGGGAGATCTTGTTGGGGGCGAGTTCATGGGAGAACACGTCCGCCAGGGCCAGCCCCTGCTTCTTGGCGAACTGCTCGAGGTTGTACATGGCGTAGGGCATGACAGGCATGAGTTCGATCAGTTCGGCCACGGTGGCGTTGTGCTTGCCCATCAACTCCTGGTAGCGGGCCAGGAACGGAAATTTCTGGAAGTGGGCGGCGCGCCGCTTGGCAATGAAGGCGTCCCGGGCCTCGGGCCTGACCGACTTGGCCTCGGCGAGCACGGTCAACCAGGAGGCGCGGGCCTCCTTGATGGGCGCGGACACGAAATCGGAGTCCACCAGGCGCTCGCCGGTGGCGAACTCGCGGTGGCTGGCGGTGAGGTAGCGTCCGTTGCGGGTCTCCTCGCCGCGCAGGCCGAAGGTCTCGAAGGTCAGTTCGGGGTGAGCGGCGTCGGTGTTGAAGAGTTTGGCGAACTCGATGGCCTTCTCGGAGTTTTGCAGGCGCTCGCGCACCATGCCCATGAACCCGTCGATCAAGCGGACCATGTTGGCCGCGGTCTTTCCGCCGATGACCTCGCGGTTGAAGGACGCGTTGGAGGCGGAGGCGAGCAGGGCCATAACGCGTTTCTTGTCGCGCAGGGTTTTTTCGTCGTTACGTCCGGCCATCAACTGGTCGCGCAGCACCTTGAGGGTGCGGCGGTCTTGGCGGCGGTGCTCCTCGGTGTAATGCTGGGTGACGATGTCGTCGTTGAGGATGTTGAGCTTGTCCAGCTCGTCGCGGAAGCCGCGGGGGAGCTTGCCCGAGGCCTCGAGGCGCTGGAGGGTGGGCACTAGCTTCACCAGGTTGCCATGGACTGTCTCGTAGTAGGCTTGGACTTCCTTCTTGTTCTGCTTGGCCTCAAGGGAGTCCACCAGCTTGTACACAGGCTCGATGGCCCGGGGGTTCATGAAGCTGAGGATTTCCCGGCACTGGTGCTTGAGCGCCGAGGTGAGGCAGTAGAGCTTGTAGCTGTCGGCTTCTCCCGCCAGCAGCTGGCGGCGCATCTCCAGGGCCAGGCGGGAAACCTGGATCAGCTGGGCAGCGACGAACATCGGGAGGTGGGTCATCAGGGGCACGGGGGTACGGGGCCGCACCAGCTCGCTGGCTTCCACCGCGTTCGGGTCGCCCACATCGTCCACCACCACGAAGGGGGCGTAGCCGCCGCCCTTGGAAGTGTTGACGATGGAGCTCATGGGACCTTTCTCCTGGGGGGCGAAGCGCACCAGGGCGTTATGGGTCATGCGGGGGAGGGCCTTGGGGCCCCCGCCGTAGAAGACCCACATGCGGATGTCGGCCGCCAGGTTGGCATAACGGGCGCCGTCTTTGCTGTTCATGGCGACGGGGATGCGCGCGATCTTGACCAGACGCTGGTAGGCGAAGTGGCTGGGGTTTTCCCGGGCCATCTCCAGCACGTCGGCTTTTTTGTCCTTGGGCATGGTCTTGAGGATGTACACGCCGGTGCCGCCGGAGAGGTTCGGGGCCTTGATGACCCACTCGTCCGGGTCCTGTTCGATGACCTTCACGGACTCGGCGCAGGAGGGGAGGGTTTCGGGGGGCGCGATCTTGGAGTCGGCGGCGCTGAGGCCCAGCTCTTTGAGGCGCTTCTCGAAATACTTGGGGGCGTAGGTGGTCAGGGCCGCCAGGATGATCTTGTTGTCCAGCAGGCGGTTGAGGCCGCCCATGTACATGCGGCGGTTGATGATGGCGTCCAGGGCGCCGGGGATGGCGTAGTCGGACTGCAGAGGGATCGGCTTGCCTTCCACGTCGGTGACCAGCGTGGCCTTACCGTCCTTGTCGAGCTTGAGCGCGTCGCGCAGGAAGATGGGCTCGCCGGAATCCGCGTCCCGCAGCAGGATCCCGCGCTCGGGATCAAACAGCGCGGAGTCGGCGTTGATGCGTGAGTAGATGGCGGTGACGATGGGGTTGGAGCCATTGATGGTGCGCAGGCGGATGTAGCCCTTGTCGTCGCAGAAGAGTTGGACGGGGTCGGCGTACACGAGGCCCGAGTAAGCGGCGAGGTTGTGGATCTCAGGGGCGGCCCCGTTCATGCCTCCGGGGGGGAGGATCACCTGCACGCCGTCCTTGATGCCTGTCCAGTCCTCGCCCAGCGAGCGGTAAGTGTCGGCCAGCACCTGGAAGTGGTCGTTGGGCATGAGCTTGCCCAGGGACTCGAGGGTCGCGGGGTCCTGCTCGTAGAGGCCCTCGAGCACGTTCATGTTGTTGGAGGCGCCTGAGGGCGCGCCGGCGTTGAGCTCGAGGATGCGGAAGGGGAGTCGGGGCAGGTCCTCGGTGCGGCCGGACTTGAGGATCTTCTCGAAGGAGCCCGCGCCCTGGAGGTAGTCCTCCACCAGCACCAGGTCCAGCCCGACGTTGTCGAAGAAGGGGTACTTCTTCATGTTGGGATGGTGGAGCTGGGTGAAGTAGCTGGGGGAGCTGGTGACGGCGTCGATGAAGATCCCGCGCACGTCCTTAGGCAAGTGCTTCACGAACCCGGACTCCTCGATGCTCTTGGCGCCGTAGATGTCCTGGATCACGCAACGGAGTGAGACGATGAGGGCCTGGGCCGCGCGTTCGATGCTGTTGAAGACGGACTTCTGCAGCGGCACCACCGTGGTGGTGCAAGGGACGGTGAAGATGCGGTAGGAGCCGTCTTTGGTGCTCTTCTGGAAAGTGAGGTCGCGTTTCTTGATGAACTTGGTGAGTTTGCGGGCGTCACCGTGGGCGCTGGCAACGTCGCGGGCCAGTAGGGCCTTCACCAGGGGGCGGGTGTGGGCGTAAGGGCTGCGTCGGCGGTGGGAGCTGAAGATGTAGTTGGAGACGTCCACGCGGACCTGGCCGATGAACCCCAGGTTGGGATCATAGAGCGGGGCACGGCGGGACGATTTCACCTTGGACACGCAAACCTCATTTGGCAAACGCCGGTAAAGACAGGAGCACCCAACTTTATCCCAGGTCAGAAGGGGGGAGCCCCGACCCTGAACTTTTTTCGCGCTTTCCGTCCCGTTCTGACCTGCAAATCCCGGGACCAGAGCACCCCCAAGGGAATAACGCTTTCTCGAGGGCATAGGAACTCGCCGGGCCTTAGATTTTAACCCGGGTGTATGAAAAATTGACAGTTAAAGCCTTTTCCAACCGGCCCTTTCCCGACCCCATGCTACAAACGCCCTGCTGCTCAACGAGAGGAGTTTATACCCATGCGTCACCTGCTGTTGCTCTTGGCCCTGGTTTGGTCCCATGCCGTGTTCGCGCAACCCGGCTCCCCACTGGTGCCGAGACTCGTCGAGGTCGACGGCCTCGCCGCCTCCGACGTGACCGAAGAGGAGGCCCAGGAGCTCTTCCGGCGGTTGCAGCTGGACCATCGCTACATGGGGCAATTCTCCGAGTGTTTCCAGCGGGCGCACCTGTGGTCCCATTTGCTGGAGCGCCAGTCCAACATCGTCACCAACAAGGCCTTCCTGTTCTTCACCTACAAGTTCCAGATGCGCCACCGCGTGGTGGGGCGCACCGGCCGGCCGTTCACCTGGTGGTTCCACGTGGCCCCTACCGTGCGGGTCAACGGGGAGCTGTGGGCCCTGGACGCCACCTTCACCGACCGCGCCATGCCCGTGCAGGAATGGGCGACCTCGCTCATGCGCAACCCTGAAGAATGCGTGGAGACGCCGATCAACCAACTCCGCAACTACGTGGATGACCGCAACGTCACCGAGGGCTACCGCCACGTCTCGAGGGCGCGGGAGCAGTGCTACTTGGTGAACACCTCCCGTTTCGTTTACCAGCCGCTGAACCTGGGACTCTTCGAGCGTGACCGCCTGATGCGCCTTCAGGCCCCCCACAACCTCACGGGTTGGACCAACAACTACCTGACTTGGGCGCTGAACGCGTACACCAACCGGCAGCACCGCGAGGCCACCCGCCGGGCCATGGGGCTGCCCGCCCCCCGGGGGATCTCGTTGGACGAACTCATACCCTGAAGGCCACGCTCATGACCGTGCCGGCCGGTGAGTTCTCCCGCACCGCCAGCGCGGCCCCATGATACCCGGCGATCCGCGACACTAGATACAACCCGAGACCCGAGCCCGGCACCTGGGAGGTGTTCTCGCCCCGCCAGAAACGCTGGGGACGCTCCAGCCGCTCGCGCAGCGCTTGGTCCGGGCCCGGGCCCTGATCGGCCACTTCCACCACCACGCCCCCTTCCCGAGACAGCAACCGCACCGCCACCTGCCCGCCCACCGGGGAGTATTTGATGGCGTTCTCCACCAGGTTCTCGAAGAGATGGCCCAGGAGCTGGCGCTCGCCGTTGACCACCATGCCGTCTGCTTGGTCCACCAGGGCCGGCTGGAGGTCAAAGCGCAGGGCGATGCCCTTGCGCTTGGCGTGGGGGGCCAGTCGCTCCAGCGTTTCTCCCAGCACCTCGTCCAGCGCCACGGGGGTGAAGTGGAAGTGCTCCTTGCCCGCTTCCACGCGGGAGGCCAGCAACATGTCCTTCACCAACTGGGAGAGGCGTTGCAACTCCTGCTCGAGGCTGGCGTGGAAGCGCTGGATTTCCTCGGGGGAGCGCTCCCTGGAGCGAAGCACCGCCAATTCACCGCGCATGATGGCCAGCGGGGTGTTGAGCTGGTGGGAGGAGTGGGAGACGAACTGCTCCTGGGCCTCCAGGGTACGCTGGAGCTGCTCCAGCATGGTGTTGAAGGTCTGTGTCAGCTGGCCAATTTCGTCGTGGGTGTCGGGAATGGGGAGCGGTCGGCGGTCCCCGCTGGCCAGCAGCTCCTCCATGCGTTGGATGAGGGAGCGCACCGGATCAAGGGCCCGCCCCACCACCAGCATGGACACGAGGGCCGCCACCAAGATGCTGGCGGGGATGATCACGAGGAGGAAGAGGAAGTGGCGGCTTTCCTGGCGCTCAAGTCCCTCGGTCTTGCTGGCGACCTGGAGGATCAGGGCCTCCCCGGGGCGCTCCACCTTTAGATTGAGGGCCCGCATGCGTGTGCCATCCGGCAGGGAGTAGTCCAGGTAGCGGCTGGTGTAGCGGGGACTGCGGGCCAGCTCGGGGACGAAGGGCACCGGGGCCCCGGGACGGTTGGCGTAGAGCACTCGGCCGTCCAGGGAGCGCACGCTGACCACCGTGTCCTGGATCAAGAAGGGAAAGTACTTGATGCCCTCGTTGAGGGGGACATCCAAGGAAACCGAGCCATCAGGGGAGTGGTGGAGCGATGAGGAAAGGTCCACCGCGAAGTTGCGCATGAACTGGTCGAACTCGTCCCGGGCGAACTGCATGTACTCGCCGGTGATGAAGAGGGAAAGAAGCACCATGCAGATGCCGAAGAGCCCCGAATACACCAGGGACAGGCGGAAGCGCAGGCCTCGGGTGAGCCTAGTCGTTTTTCGAAAGAACGTAGCCATGACCCACGATAGTGCGCAGTAGTTTTTTGGGGAAGCCCTGGTCCATTTTTTTGCGCAAGTGGTTCACGTATACGTCGATGACGTTGGAGTCGGGGTCGAATTCCGTGCCCCACACCTGTTGGGCGATTTGGTTGCGGTCCAGCACCCGGTCCACGTTGCGCATGAAAAGCTCCAGCAGCGCGAACTCCTTGGAGGTGAGCTCCACCGGCTTGCCCCCGCGCACCACCGATCGCTTGAGCAGGTCCATGACCATGTCCCCGTTGGCCAGCGTGGTGGGGGAGGAACTGCCGCGCCGGCGCATCAGCGCACGCACCCGGGCCACCAGCTCGGTAAACTCGAAAGGTTTGGTCATGTAGTCGTCGGCGCCCGAGTCGAGTCCCGCCACCTTGTCCTGGGTGGTGTTGAGGGCGGTGAGCATCAGGATGAGCCCCTGGTAGCCCTGCTGGCGCACCCGGCGGGCGAACTCCATGCCGTTCATCTCCGGCAGCATCACGTCCACCACCATCAAGTCGTAGGTCACGTCGTTGGAGAGTTGGAGGGCCTCCCTGGGCGTGGGGGCCACGTCCACCAAGTTGCCTTGTTCAAGCAGGCCTTGTTGGATGAAAGCGGACATTTTGGCTTCGTCCTCGACCACGAGGATGCGGTTCATGGGACCTCCCGGGGGAATACGTCCCATTCTGCACCCGAAGGCCCGGCTTGGGAGCCCAGAAATGATGAAATATCCTTAAAGTCGGCCCAGGCCCGTGCCATCAACGGCCTCCACCAGCACGTTGAGGGCGTCGGTGGTGGTGAAAATGCCGGCGAGGCTGCCGTCCTCGGCCTGGACGAGCAAGGAGCCCAGCTTGCGCTCGACCATCAGCCGGGCCGCCTGGGCCAGGGGCGTACCTGAGGGGACGCTCACGGGTGGAACGTGCATCAGATCCCCCACGCGCACCACTTGTCCCCAGGGGCGGCTGATGAAGGGGCGAAGGTCCCTCTCCGAGATGATGCCCACCACTTCGTCGTCGCGGCTGACCGGCAAATGCCGCACATCGTGGTCCTGCATCAGTGCCCAGGCGACTTCGACGCTGGCTTCGGGCCCCACCAGCAAGGGCCCCGGGGTGGTGTATTCGTCCACGGTCAAGTCTTGGATGTTCATCAAATCCTCCTCGTGCCCCCAGGTTAGTGCCCAGGATCGGGCGGCGCGCTGACCGAGGTCATGTTCCGGCGAAAAACGGAGGAGTAGTCTGGGAGAGACCAAGACCAACCAAGGAGTCGTCATGAAAAAGAACATCCATCCGGTCGAACGGGGCGCGCGGGTCGCTCTGGGCCTGATCCTCACGGCCTTGGCCTTCGTGGGACCGGAGAATCCCTGGTTCCTGCTGGGCCTGGTGCCACTGGCCACTGGTTTGCTGGGATGGTGCCCACCCTATGCCCTGCTGGGTATCAACACCTGTGGGCATGCGTGCGGCAAAGGTGCTTGCAAGACGGGTTGAGCGGTGAAGGGAGGAAGTGGTAGCACTGGGCAGGATCGAACTGCCGACCTTAGCGTTATGAATGCTACGCTCTAACCAGCTGAGCTACAGTGCCACTTAAGGAAGGCCCATCCTAGCCACGGTCCCTGGCCTTGTCAACGAAAGCGCCGCCGTTTTTGGGGACAACCCCTGGAAAAGTGGCCAAACTGAAGGCATGCGACGGCATCCTCTCTTCCAGCATGTGGGGCGCTTTCTCGCGGACCACGTGCCCGCCCGCTCCCGCCGTGTGGCGGTGGCGGTGTCCGGTGGGCGGGACTCCTTGCTATTGCTCGCTTGCGCTGTGGACGCGTGGCGGGCCGGCGAGCTGGAATCCGTGCGCGCTTTGGTGGTCCACCACGGGACCCGTGTGGGGCAGACGGCCGACGGGGAATGGGTGCGCGGTTTGGCCGCGCGGTGGCGAGTCGCTTGCCAGGAGCTCCATCTGGGGGAGCCAGCTCCTCGGGCCAACGTGGAGCAAGTTCTGCGACAGCGCCGCCACGTGGCCCTGAAAAAGGCGCTGCTACCTGGAGAGGACCTGTGGATGGGGCACCATCTGGACGATTCGTGGGAATGGTCCCAGCTCCAAGCAGCCCGCTCGGGGGATTGGAGATCCGCCTTGGGCATTCCCCTGCGATCGGGGCCCGTGCTCAGGCCGTTTCTATGTGTGACCCGCTCCCAAATCACCCGCGCCGCCCGCGCCCTGGGACTGGCGTGGCGGGAGGATCCCACCAACGCCGACCCGCGATTTGAGCGCAACTGGTGGCGGCGGGAAGTGGCCCCTCGTTTAAAACGGCGCCACCCCGGCTACCTCAAGCACTATGCCCGCCGCCAACAGCACCTGGCGGAAAGGTTGGGTTTGGCGCTCAAACCGGCGGCGGCGGCGGTCTATCCCCACGCAGACGGTCTGCTGGTGGATGGCACTCCCAGCGCCGGTGACCTTCGCGGATGGGTGGCCAAATTCGGGCGCGGGGATCGGGGGCGCTCCGGTGGGGAAGTGGAAAAACTCTTACGCGCCTCCCGCGCCGGCAAACGCGGGCCTTTCCGTTTAAGTGGCGGCGTGGAGGTGCATCTCTGGGATGGCTGGCTCACTCTGGTCCCCGCGGGCCACCGCTTCCGGGACCAAGAGGCATCTCGGCGGCGCGCCCTGGCAAGGGGACAGGAGCGCAGCTGGACGCGGGAGGAATTCCTCGACATGTTGCGGACACGAGCGGCCCGTCCAGGGGCCGTCCAAGAGGCACCCTTTTGGATCTGGTTCTCCCCAGAGCAAAATGGTCGGAACGTGCTCGTTTCCGCAGGTCGGGATCCCTCCTGGCCCCTGACCACCGCCCGCGGTGAGGGCGCCGTCATGTCTGCTTTCAAACTGCTGCGGCGCTGGCGCGATCCTTCATTGGCCCTGCGCTTCGTTCCGCTCTTTTCTCTCGAGTAAGCGGCCCTTGCGGGGGAGCGCGGCGGGGGTCTAAGATGGAAGGGCCCGCCAAGACGGCGACGTGCCGCGAGACTCCCGACAAAAAGGTCGTCCCCTCCATGAAAAAACAACAGAAAACCCTGCTCCTCTGGGTCGTGGTGATTCTCATCATGGCCTTCATCATGAAGACCATCGAGCAAGGCAGCCGCCCCGCACGCCAGATCACCTTCTCCCAGTTCATCCAGGCAGTGGAGAAGGGCCACGTGTCCGAGGTCACCTTCCAAGGCGAGAACACCATCCAGGGCCGCTTCCAACCCGGCTACGAGCAAGGCACCTTCTTCGAGCTCACCGGCAACACCGGCGACGAGACTTTCCGCATCCTGCGCGACAAGGGCATCGTGCCCAACTACAAGCGCGAGGAAAAGCAAGGACTCCTCTCCACCATCCTGATCAACTGGTTCCCCATGATCCTGTTGTTCGTGGTGTTCTACTTCTTCCTGCGCCAACTCCAGGCCGGCGGCGGCAAGGCCATGAGCTTCGGCAAGGCCCGCACCCGCATGCTCACCGAGAACGACAAGAAGGTGACATTCGTGGACGTGGCCGGCGTGGAAGAGGCCAAAGAAGAGCTGGTCGAGATCGTCGACTTCCTCAAGGACCCCAAAAAGTACACTTCACTGGGTGGGAAAATCCCCAAAGGCTGTCTGCTGGTGGGCCCCCCGGGCACGGGCAAGACCCTGCTCGCCCGCGCCGTGGCCGGCGAGGCCGGGGTCCCGTTCTTCTCCATCTCTGGTTCCGACTTCGTGGAGATGTTCGTGGGCGTGGGCGCCTCCCGCGTGCGCGACCTTTTCGAGCAAGGCAAGAAGCACGCTCCCTGCATCATCTTCAT
>CAYNPO010000002.1:0-205012 GCA_964399165.1 uncultured Bacteriovoracaceae bacterium
GCTGAGCAGAATTAACCGGGAAGTTTCTGGTGCTCCGAAAGAGGGGCCAGGGTCAGACCGGACGACATCGAAGCTTTCTATGAAGAATGCCTACAAGATCCAACGATGCGCCCTTTTTATGGGGAAATCAGACAAGAGTCACTCAACAGCGCCGTCAGACTAGGTAATGATCGAAGAATGATTAGTAGGCAGAAAGCTGAAGACAAGCACAAAGAGATCGTTTCACAGCGGCTAAACGAGAATATGTTTCTGACATTCGGAGAAGCAATCTTTGCAATTCTACTTCTAACAGGAAGAACGCCCGCGAATTTTAGAGCCTTTCCAGAGAGTCTTGAGTACCTCATCGGCAATAAAAGGATAGGTGCCCATGAGCTAAAGGCGATCATGGGTTTTGAAGGTTTGGTGAATGAACTTAACGCCGCTAAGGGGCATAAGTTCTCGAAGCAAGATTACAGTTCACGAAAATTCCAGCGGCATGCCTCAACGATGGGTGATTCAATTCATTTCACCGTCATGCCCTTAGTTGATCTTTTCACATGCGATAGCGGCTTTTTCCAATTTCTTAACACATGCCCTTCTTTTGAAAGGTACCGTCATAAGGTGCTTACATCCTCTAGCCAGAGTTTTTTCGAAAGAGCTGCATCTATTCTTCAGACTAATTCTAAAAATAGGACCGAATAGGTTGCCTTAAGCTCCAGCTACAGAACCTACGACTCAAAACGCACCGAGTCAATATATCTAGTACACATACTAGAATCTCGCCTTAGATGCTCACGCAGTAATCGCAATGGCTTGTGTTTGCTGTTGAAGTAAATTCTTAAACCTTTAGAATCAAGTATGTAACAAGGAAGTTGCATGCGCCTAAAAGATGTAAAAAACCCTAATTCAATCATAACTGCGATTGACACCAATATTCGATTTCCTGAAATTGTCGAAACGCTTAAGCAAAAGTACAGCAAGGATATTGATCTATTCATTTCATTGATTAACCTCTCTCAGAGTTCAGCCGATCTCCTTGCTAGGGTTAGGAGTGGCGATTTGACCTCAGATCAAAGAATGTCGCTGCTGAAGATGTTTCGGAGATGCGTCTCGCCAGTACTTGATACTGAGATGACAAAGAAAATTAGCAAAGTTAAGACAGAGGACCTAGTTAAAAACTATGGTGATTCATTCAAAGAAATTGGATTGCTTAAAAAGCAGTTTGGAAAAATTTCAGATGACGAAAAAGGAACGCTTGCGTGTTTAATTGGTGAATACGACTCCAGAGGTAAAAGCGGATACGTTCTAACGGAATACTTTTTCAACTGGTTCAACAAGAAGATGGGAGAAGAGTTCGAGATCGCGGGGCCGACTGGCGCGGGTAGAGACTTACAACTAAATAAGTACTTCGAAGACTTTGAACACAATTTCCCATGTGATTTTGTTATCCATGAGCGTAAGACAAAAAAACTGTGTGCGGTTGGTTTTGCGCGATATGACTCCACTCGCGGCGGTGCACAGTCAGATGATCGAACAGGTGGAAATTCTGACAAAGTGTCAAAAGCTAAAGAGTACTGCGCAAAGAAGAAGATAAATTTTAAAATTGTCTTTTTAGCCGATGGTCCAGGCCTCGCCCATAAAGACACTTGGGAGGAGGCGTGCAAGCTGGATCATGCCTGGGGTGACAACATTAGGGTTGTCACCCTGAAGACTTCAGAAGAACAGATTACGAAAAAATGGCTGGTTCAGTGGCCAGCTTCATAACCTCATCCTTATGAAGCTCAAATGTCGATCGCTCAATGAATAAATTCAAGTTTGAGACTGGCTTAGATGTTTCAAGAAGGTTCGGCTGAGATACCTTTTTGTTCACATAGTCTCCCATTTCATTTACTCCAATTTTGAATCTGTTCAATACAGTGTGAGCCGCCATGAATGACTCGTCGATACCTATGAACCTACGTCCTAAGTCAGCCGCTGCATGCAATGTCGTTCCTGATCCGCAAAATGGATCAAGCACGAGGTCTCCAGGGTTTGAACTTGCCTGAACAATTAGTTTAAGCATGTCAAAATTCTTTTCAGTGGGATACCCCGTTATCTTAATTGATTGGTGATAAGCGTCCCTGAAGTCATGCCAGTAATCCGTCATAGGCAACATTTTGGATTCTGTTAGGTAAACTTTCCTTCTCGGATTCCCTGTTTTTGACCAATGGATATCTCCATTTTTATCAAACTCATCCAACTTACTTGGCTGAAATTGCCAGTGCTTCCCAGGTGGCGGCATCATGCCTTTCCATTCTTTTCCTGTTTCACCATTTCGAGTGCCAGGCGCGTGTATAGGAACTAGTTTATAGCGGCCTTTTTTGTCTTGTTTTGGATACTCTTTATCAAGCCATTCCTTCTCAGGAAGTACCCCAGGCTGATTCCAAATGTAGCTACCCGACTTTGTATAAAACAAAATGTAATCGTTCAGATTTCCATACTGGTTTTTCGTAAAGTTTTTGGAGCTACACTTTCTTCTAGTAATCATGTTCCTGAAATTTGCTTGTCCAAAAATTTCATCCATTAAAATTTTCAGGTGAAAAACCATTTGATGGCCTATGTGAACATAGATTGACCCATCATTATCCAAAACCTCTCTAAGCAATACCAATCGCCGTCTCATAAACTCAATGTAAGACGACAAGTCGGAGCTATCCTCATATGCATGCATATGTGATCTTGTCTGGAACCCCATTCCCGTCCCATAGGGGGGATCAAGATAGATCAGTTTGAATTTCTTATTTTGAATTTTTAGGTTTGAGAGCGCTAAAAGATTGTCTGACAAAACAAACGAATCATCTTCGATCGTACTCGTCGAAGTATTCTTTTTTGAACCTGCCTTTACATAAACCGACTTGTTCAGAGTCAGTATATCGGCTTCAGGCATCTTGCCTGAGTAGCTGAGAGCAACTCTTTGACCTACAGGTAAATCAGTAACACCTGAAGAAGTTTCAATTCTTTTAGCTGTCCTAGATAAAGGGCTTAGTCTTTCATTGTTTGTAATTCCAGTAGCCATGCTTTTCTCCTTGGTAACCTGGTTACCATTTTAAAAATAGTAAGTTCTCGGTAAGCTCTTGTAAACAGAAGAGTTGCCGTCAACTTTCTGACGAACACTGAATCAAATGCGAGTACTCGTAAAGAAATAAGAGGCTTTGAGCAGAGAAGATTCAATATGCAAACAAAAACTAATGACGATGCCACTACACCAAGTAAAACGCTTTAGCAGTAAACCCCTAGAAGACATGCATTTCGAAACTCCCACACTCGGGCGCACCATCTCCTTTACCCCTTTCGGCCCCTGACTACCTCACTTCCCGTCTTCGTCACTGCAAGCACGGGCGGCAGTATTGGCGCCAGCCACGCTATGGCCCGCTGAAGTCAGTGATGAATGGGTCGCGCCCGCCACGGCGCCGGCGGCGGCTCCACCAACAAATGCGGCCACCATCTTGGTGGCAAACGTGTCGTCGCCACACAGGACCACCTTCATTTGATGTTTCTCTGCCTTCCTCACGATCTGCTTTAGCGCTTCTCGCTTCGAGCTCTCGACGGCAAACGAAAACCTGATTTCGCAAATGCCAACGTCAGGCTCTTTCTCCCAGCAAGCTTGCAACTCGCACCAGCGGGGACAGACCTGCCCCAAAATTTTTTGGATTCTGTCCTTTTGCCCTGGATCCATTTCCTTTCTGGGCGCCTGGTGGGCACATGAAGAAGCCAAAATGAGAGCTCCCACCAGCATAAAGAGTCGTTCCACTATTACCTCCCATCGTCTCTTATTTCGAAGCCTGCAAAGTCTCTTTGTGTACTCTCTTTAGACATCGGGGGTCATTTCCCCGACCAGGTGCCTGGCCACGTCACGGATGTCTCCATTGGCCTCGTAAGCTTGCCGTTGTCTGCGATAGGAAGTGTTGCCTTCCGCAAGTGAAGTCATCGTCTCACAGAAATCGTCGTACCCATGCTGGTCGATGTAAGGCCTCAGGCGCCCCATCCACAATTTCACCAGGTCCGGAACTGAGGCATTCACTCCTTCACAGGAGACGATCAAGTCGGCTTCGACACCGTGGCGTGAGGCCCGCCATTTGTTCTCCCTCATCCACCAATCCGGCAAGTGGGGACGGGTCTCCCCTGCCTTGATGCGGGCCAAGTGGTACGCGGCCAAGCAATGGATGAAGGCCACCAGGGCGGTGTTTTCCCGGAGGGCGGGCATGCCGTCGCAGATGCGGATTTCCAGCGTCCCATAATCGGGGCTCGGGCGCAGGTCCCACCATACGTCTTTCAGGGAGCGGATGGATCTCGCCTTGGTCAGCACGTGGACGAGGTTCTCGAAGTCTCCCCAGCTGTGCATTTGGCAAGGGTGTCCCCCCGTGGGGATGGCCTCGAAAATGGTGGTCCGTGAGGAGGCGAGGCCGGTCTCGATGCCCTCCCAAAAAGGCGAACTCGCCGAAAGGGCCAAGAGCAGCGGCAGCTCGTGGTTCATCTCGTTCATGAGGGCGATGCACTGGGCGCCACTCTCAACACCGATGTGCACATGCATGCCGAAGATGATCAGCCGCCGGGAGATGAACTGATTTCGGTCGATGAGCTCCTGGTATCGAGGGAGCGGGAAAACTTTCCTCTCCCAGTGCTTGGCAAAGGGATGGGTGCCCGAACACGCTAGGTGAAGGCCTAATCCCCCGGCAGCTTTCCGCAGGGTACTGAGATGCTCCGCCAACTCCCGCTGGGCCTGGTGGGCGTCTTGGCAGATGCCGGTTTTGATTTCCACCATGCTTTGCATGACTTCGGGAACGATGTTGGGGTGTTCGCCGATGGCGGCCAGCACCTCGATGGCGCGAGGAGCGAGGTCGAAGGTCTCTGGGTCGATGAGCTGCAGTTCGAGCTCCACACCCAAAGTGAGCGGCGCAGAGGGGGTGAACTTAATGGCCTGGGACAACGCCTACCCTTTGAAAATAGGTTTCCTTCATTAATTCATAGAATGAGTGTTTGCTGACCATCTTGGCGGCGGTGGTGGCAACCAGGGCCGCCAGCATTAGGGGGAAAATGATGGAGTGCCGGTCGGTCATTTCTAGCACCAGGATAAAAGCCGTGAAGGGGGCCCGGGTGACGCCGGTGAGGAAAGCGGTCATGCCCAGCAAGACGAAGAGGTTCGTGTCCGGGACGCCGGCTAGCTCCGCCAACAACTGTCCCAGAGTCGCCCCACCCGCCAAGGAAGGGGCGAAGATGCCGCCGGCGCCGCCGCAGAGGTAACTCAGCATCGGCGCCACGAACCGCAGGGCCGGCAGGTGCCATTCCATGGGCTCCTTGGTGAAGAGAAGCCGCAGGATGAGCTCCTTCCCCGAACCCGCAAAATCGATGTCGATGAACACGATCATGCAAGCGGTGATGGCGCCAGCCCCCACCGCCAACCACGCCAGGGCGCGGGGGGTGCGGAACAAGCGAAGGCGGGCCTGGGACAATCGGAACAGGCCTTGCCCGAAGAGCGCACCGGCCCCACCGCAAGCCCCCGCGGTGAAAAGCGCGAACGGTAGCCAGCGCAGCGCCAGAGGAGGGACGATAGGATAACCCAGGTAAAGGTACGGCCCCAGCACCATCTGGGAAGAAAATCCCGCGATGATGACCGCCGCGATGAGGGAGGTCTTGAACTTATTGATGTGCTGTGTGGCCAATTCCTCGATGGCGTAAACCAGCCCTCCTAAGGGCGTGTTGAATGCGGCGGCCAGTCCAGCGGCGGCACCGGTTACTACCCAGATGTCGGGCTTCACGTACTGACGGACAAAGTTAATTCTCTTGGACACGACGTAGAAGAGGGAGGCAGAAACCTGAATCGTGGGTCCTTCCCTGCCAACGGCACCACCACCCAGAAGGCATGCTAGCGCGCTGAGGATCTTCACGCAGGTCAAGCGCAGGCCGAGGAAACGTTCCACGCGAGCATCATCGGAATTGGCTTGCAGGGCGTCCACGCTCGCCATGACCTGGGGAATGCCGCTCCCTTTGGCTTCGGGTGCCCAGTAATAAACCAAGGCCCACGAAGCCAGGAAGAGAGCGGGGGCCAATCCGAGGAAAACGTACGGGTGCTGTAGGATTAGGGCATGAGAGGCGCGCTCGGCCCACGTCACCCCCTGGGCGAAAAACACCGCTACCAACCCCGTGAGGCAAGCAGTCCCCCAGTAGGGCCACTTGTGGAGCATCAGGTAATCAAAGACGAGCTGCCGGTCCAGTTTTTTCACTCAGGGCATGGTGGCCTCATCGGCACCATCTGTCATTACACCCCAAGTAAGGCCGAACCTGCCTCGAGGATGTTCACATTTTGGGGAGTGGCAGGCACTCCATCACCTCGACGCTGGTCCCGGGAAAGATAGAAAAGTGGGGGTGTCCTTCGAAGAGGTGGGCCGCGGCTTCATGGGATTCCGCTCGCACGATGGTGTAAGCGGCCATGGCGTTGCGCACGTCGGACACTCCGGATGGATCGATCTTCTTCGTTTTGCCCAAGGGCGCGCCGTGGCTGATGATAGCGGCGTGGTTTTGCTCCCCCCACCTCGCCCAAGCCTCCATGCCCGCCCTTTCCCTCTCCCGCCGTGTTTGCTCGTCCAGGGAGTTCCAGGCCCCCATTTTTTCCGGAGTGCCCAGGTAAATGGCCATGAACTCCTTCATCCGGCCACCTTGCTCTCGGCGTACTTCTTGAAATTGTCAAGGATGGCCTGCCATCCGCCTTGTTGCATCTCCAGTGAGTGAGTGCCCTCGGCGTCGAAGGTGGTGGTGACCTTGGTCTTTCCCCCCTCGCTCTCAAAGACGGTGACCGCGCGGCGACCATCGCCCATGGTATAGGCGATCTTTTGTTGGGCGACGACTTCGTCGTACACGGCCTCGAAATCGAAACCGAAGCTGCCGTCCTTCGCCTCCATCCGCGAGCAGAGCTTACCGCCCACGCGGAGGTCGTTCTCCGCTCGGGGGCATTGCCAATCGTCGGAAGCGAAGTTCCATTGGGTGATGTGCTGGGGGGCAGTCCAGAACTCCCAAACGGTTTGGGGTGGAGCGGCCACAATGGTTCCTACGGTAATCTTAGTCATGACTTGTCCTTTATTTGTTTTCGTAGAGTTTCACGTGCTCGACCAGGGCGCGCTGGAACGCCGGACGGGCCTCGTTTCTTGCCACATAGCTGGCCAGGTTAGGGTGCTCACCCAGAAGTCCCATAAAAAGGGCCGTTTTAAGCACGGTGGTCATGATGATCTCGGCGATGCCGAACTCCCCCGAAAAATACTCATCGTCTCCCAGCGCCTTCGCCACCACCTGAAGTTTCTCCGAAGCGATCTGTTTCGCCCGCGACTTGGTGCCCTCCGAAGCGTCCGGGTCCTGAAAGTTCAGCATGAAATAGTGGAACATATAGGGCTCTACCGAGTTCAAGGCGGCAAACAGCCAGCTGAAGGCCTGGGCCCGTTCGCTCTCGCCCGCCGGGAGAAGCCGGCCGTGCTTCAAAGCTAGATGCAACAGAATAGCCCCCGATTCGAACATGCACAGTCCGTCGGACTCGAAGTACGGCACTTGCCCGAAGGGTTGCTTTTCCCTGTAAGGATCTTTTTTGGTCTCCGGATGCGGGTAGCGCACCTCCTGGTATGGCAGGCCCAGCTCCTCGTGGGCCCAGCGCACGCGTAGCTCGCGCACCAGGCCCTTGGTCATCTCCGGGATGCCGGTGAAGACGCTGAAGCGGTTCATTGGTTGATCTCTGGCTCGACCAGCTGGGCGAGTTTCACCAAGGATTCTTGCCATCCGAGGTAGCACATCTCCGCCGGAATCACCGAAGGAATGTCTTCCTGCCTAATGGTGAGCTCGGTGCCGCAAGCGACCTCACGGAAAGCCACGGTCACCGTCATCTCGCCGGGCAAGTTGGGATCGTCGAACTTGTCCTTGTACACGAGGAGTTCATTGGACTTGATAGTGGTGAAGGTGCCGGTCCAAGAGTGCTTCCCCCCGTTGGTGAAGTTGGTGAAGGACATTTGGTAGGTACCACCCACCTTGAAGTCAAAGGACTGCACGCTGCAAATGAAGCCGAACGGAGGCAGCCAAGTAGCCTTGGCGGCGGGGTCCGTGAAAGCGCGGTAGACGCGGGACACGGGGGCCTTGAGGACGCGGTGGAGGTTCACGGTGTTGTTCGACATGCATTTCTCCTGGGAGGAAGGATGGCCTACTTCTCAAAAAGCAGGCTGATGTAAGTTTCTAGGTGGTCCACGCTGTCCGCGGCGAGTTTGGCTGAGCCGCCAGCCTTGGCGAGGATGAAGGCCCCCTGCAGAACAGCCTGGGTGTGGAGGGCAAGGCCCTTGGGAGTCCAGGAAGCCCTAGGAGCGTAGATTTTCTTGGCAGCTGCGATGTCAGCCTCAAGCCCCTCCGCGTGCCGGAAGATGGATTTAAAACAAGCGTCGTTGATGCTGGGGTGGGTTGTGTACACTTCTTGGACCATGGTCCCCACCAAGCAGGTGAACTCGGGAACCTCACCGCGCAAAATCTCTTTGCGAAACCGGATGTAGCCCTTCACGCGGTCGAGGGGATCTTTTTTATGGTTGTAGGGAGCAGCACGAAAGAAGGCCGTGGTCAGCTCAGACCAGCGTTCGGCCGCCGCCACGGCCAAGTCCTCCTTCGAGCTGAAATTGTGGAAGAACGTTCCTTTACTGACGCCCGCCCTACCGCATAGATCGTCCACCGTGGTGGCAGTGTACCCTTTGGTGCGGATGATCTCGGTGGCCGCTTCGAGAAGCAGCTCGCGAGATGGTTTTTTGACCTCTTCTTTCTTGGGACGTGCCATGCGGATCAATATACCGACTAGTTGGTATATTATCAAGTAGGTTCTTAAGCCGCCATCCTCGCAACTGTTCGGATTGGGAAAATCTTAACATTCTGGCTTCTTACATTTTCCGGCAGCGTCCACACATTCTTCGAACTTGCGCCTTCCTCCTCTGTAAAAAAGCAATAGCGGTGTTGGTCTTTGGCGATGCCCTGTGCTTTAAAGCGCCCCTCGCAAATGTTTTTGAGGCATCCACTAAGGTGCCGCCCTTTCACCAAGGAGATGTGTGTGAAGAAGATCGTCTCATTACTCGTTGCCATGTGTTTTTCCCTCAGCGCGTTCGCGGCCACCGGCTCCATTCAAGCCTTTGAGTCCGCCCTTGATCAGTACAACTACGCCATGAACGTCCAGTGGGACCAGCGTGACATGGCCTTCAAGGAAGCCAAGACCAAAGAACTGGTGGAACGCATGCAGGGTCTGATGTCCAACGGGTCCGTGACCCAAGAGGACGTCCTGGCCGTGGTCAGCCGTAAGGTGAACAACCGTCAAGTGGTTG
This sequence comes from uncultured Bacteriovoracaceae bacterium, assembly GCA_964399165.1. Classification (GTDB taxonomy): domain Bacteria; phylum Bdellovibrionota; class Bacteriovoracia; order Bacteriovoracales; family Bacteriovoracaceae; genus UBA6144. Next base: position 9,342 of record CAYNPO010000002.1, read on the forward strand.
AGAACCTGCGCTTCCGGATGCACACATCGGGGGGCTTTGCCACCAACGATGAACTCATCAACTTCATCACTGAGTCCTCGGATGATTTCTACGCCCACGGCGCAAGCTGGAGCGGCCGTACCGCCGCTGGCTTCGCCATCGGCGCCTTGGTCGCCCTGGTGTTTGCCATGTGGTTCAGCGCCACGCACGGATGCGAAGAGTACGCTCAGACCTGCGACTGGGCAGGTTGTCGCAACGATTATGACCGTTGTGTGGATTATGGGTACGTCGGCCCCCACCTGTAGGACCCTGGGGACTCACGGCTTCGCGCCGTGGGTCCATTCACCAAGCCACAAGTCTTTTCGAAATACTAAAGCGACAAAGGTTTCTCTTCGCCCTTGGGGGAAATTGCGGCAGAATCCCTTGGGCAGCAACAGGGGGGACCATGAAAATGCTACTCAGTTTGGGCCTTTTGGCGACACTTCCGGCCGGAGCGAACGTCTGCGTCCAAGATTTTGACAAGGAAGTTGAACCCGTCATCCAGCAAATGTCGGACCGCACCTCCCCGCTCCGCTGGACGAATTACGAGGCCTTCTTGAAAAAGTTCGGGCCATGCCTCGACGGCGAGCCGGCCGAGACGGTCCAAGGAATTTCGGAAGAGGCCCTGGCCGAGGATTGGCGGGGCTTCAACGATTACGTCGCCAAACACCGGCCCGAGCGTCGCGTGATGAAACATATCGAATCGGGATTCTCCCGGTCCATGGGTTCACCCACCAAGCTAAAGAAGATTCAAGCGAACGCCAAAGGACTTTGTGAGCGAACTTTAAAAAGCTTCTGTCGCCGGATCACGAGCGCCAAACTCTAGGTGTTCCTACGTAGTCTGTGGGAACTCCGAGTGGTAGCCGCACACCCACCCTTTGTCTTCGCGCACCCAGAATGAAGCGTCCAGCATGGTCATGCCGTTGATCTCCACGCTGTAGGTGATGAGGGCCGAATCGTCCGTGAAGGACTGCACCTGGGGATTCTGCAGGGCCACGCCGGCGTACATCGCCCCGTCATGGGCCTTCATCATCTTGCGGTACTCCTCCATGCCGATGGTCCGCGCGCCCTGGGGGCCCGAGACCGTGCAAGGGAAGCGGGTCAGGGCCATGGCCCTCTCCACGTCATTCTCGCTCATCGCCTTCCAGTAGCGGTGCTCGCAGTCGAGGATCTGTTGGGTGAGGGATGCGTCGTTCATAGCCAACCTCCTGCTCTCTCTAGCTTAGAAGGATACTGCCGCCCAAACTTGGGAAGGGCGTGGTGTTGCAGTGGAGCTTTGTAGACATGGTGCGCAGCAGTGGGGTGTAATCGAGTCGTCTAACTAAGGAGTCCTCATGAAGACCCTCTTCGCCTTTGGCCTCATGCTCATGACCGCCCAGACCTTCGCCGCCCCCGCCTACGACTGCGTTTTTCGCGGCAAGTTCCGCACCGAGACCGTCGGTGGTGAGATCCAGCTGACCGTGGACGGGGACCCCTTCGAAGTGGTCCGCTCCATCGCCGGCCAGCAGCACTTCTACGAATTCGTGCTCTACACCCACGAGGGGCGCCCGTACTTCCAGATGCTGGAAGGCAAGGTCCAGAACGAGACCTACATCAACACCGCGAGCTTCACCCTCAACCTCCAGCACGGGCAAACCAGCTTTGGTGCCGCTTCGGACCTGTGCGGTTCGGATACCACCTGCTGGGAGCTCAGCTGCACGCTGGTGGACCCGTCCCAGGACTCCTAAGGGTCCCAGAGTAACGGATCGAGCCTGTAGTAGTTCTGGAACACCCGGAAGAGCTCCGGGTGGTTCTCCAGTAAATCCCGTGGTTCCGTGAAAAAGTATTCCGTCACCACGGCGAAGAACTCCGCCTCGCTGGTGGCCGCATAGTCATCGATGTAGGAGTGTTTCCCCGCCGCCACAGCTTCACGCAGGCCGAGAAACTCCTCCCCCATTACCCGTGCCCACTCATCGTAACTCCCCTCACTCCCCAACTCCGGCGTGCCGTCAAAGCCCCCGTCTTCCTGTTGGTCTAAGTGATGGGAGAACTCGTGGTAGATAACGCTCTCGCCGTCCTCGATGGCGCGCCAGGAAAAGATCAACGGCCCCGCTTGCCAAGCCTCCCCCGAACGCTCCTCATACTGGGGTAGCCCGGTGTGTTCATCCACCGGGTTGTGCTTGGGCACGAAATCGTCTTGAGTGAGATAGATGTTCCTGAGCCCTGGGAAAACACCTCCAGGGAGGTTGGTGATCATGAGACAAGCCTCGGCGGCCACGACCTGCTTCATATAGTCGGTGACTTCGAGGCCATCAACACCGTGGAACGCCTTGTCCTCCAGGAAGAAGAGAAATTTGGCGTTGAAGCGCTTCTTCTCCGTGGGGGTGAGGAACTGGTACGGGTGGAAATCCTTCAGGAACTCCGCGTGATGGGGGGGCAGGCCTGAGGTTTCGAGGTCGCGCAGCCGCTGGAGGGCACGCCGGCGTACCAAAGCCCGATAGGCGAAGAAGAGGGTGAGGGGCAGGGCAAAGGCGGCAAGAACGGTGAGGAGCGTATTCATCTAGTCGCCGTGCGAAATCCGGAAGGGGGCCATGGGAAGATGGTAACAGAAAGTTTGAATTAGTCCCGCGGAGGGTGCACGATTCACGGACGACCCATGAACTTCTTCAACGCCGGCTTCCGCTCCATCCTTCCCTTGGTTTCGGGCATCATACCCTTCGGCGCCGTCATGGGTTCGGCCTTCGCAGACGCAGGCCTCGTCTTGTGGCAGGCCATGCTGATGAACAACCTGGTTTATGCAGGGGCGGCCCAGCTGGCCACGGTGGGCCTGATGAAACTCAACGCCGCCTTCTTGGTGGTGGTGGCCACAGGATTGGTAATCAACCTACGCTTTTTGCTCTACAGCGCCGCCATGACGCCCTACTTGCGTGAAGCGGGTTGGGGGACACGTTTGGTGTGCGCTTTTACCCTCACAGACCAAAGCTACGCGGCGATGACCGCCCACCAGGACAGTTTCCGGACCAATGCGGATGGCGTGCGCTTCTACCTGGGCTCCGCCGCGGGCATGTTTGCGACTTGGCAGTCGGCGGTGATAGCAGGCTACGTCTTTGGGAATTTCGCCCCCGCTTCCCTTTCTTTGGACTATGCCATTCCTCTGAGCTTCGTGGCGCTTCTGATGCCCACCCTGCGCACCCGGGGCCACCGGGGCGTGGCCCTGTTCAGCGCTTTGGTGTCACTGCTCCTCCACGGCCTCCCCATGCGAACAGGCCTCATCGCTACGGCGCTGCTCTCCGTTGGCCTTGCCTGGATGATCGTCCGCAGGAGGGATCTCGCATGATCGATGGGGTCTACTTCCTAACTGTGGTGGCGGCACTTGCGGTGGGCACGCTGGCGATCCGCGGTTCCTTCATCGCCTTCTCCAGTAGAATGGCGGTCTCTGACCGCATTAAACGCCTCTTCAGCTACATTCCGGCCGCGATTTTTCCCGCACTGATCGTGCCCACCACCTTCTTCCACCAAGGAGCAGTGGAATTCCTGGCGGGGAAAGAGCGCTTCCTCATCCTTATGGTCGCCGCCATCGCCGGGCATTTCGTGCGTAACACACTTTTCGTCATCGCATTGGGGTTGGGGCTCCTCTTCCTCATGACGCAGGTTTAGCCGGGATCTTGACTATAGTTTCCTAGGAAACTATAGTCGCCTCATGGTCCAGATCAATCGACTGGAAGACCACATCGGCTTGTGGCTTCGCCTCTCCTCCAACCATGTCTCCCACGCCTTCGCGCGCAAGCTCGAGTCCAAAGACGTCACGGTGGCGGAATGGGTGGTGCTGCGGACCATCCATGGACTCAAGGCCCCCATCTCTCCCAACCAGGTGGCGGACGCCACGGGCCTCACCCGCGGGGCGGTGTCGAAGCTAGTGGACCGGTTGGTCGAGAAGAACCTCGCGTCCAAGACTACTGCGCAGGATGACCAGCGTTACCAGAAGCTGGCCCTCACTCCTCCAGGCAAGCTTCTGGTCCCGCAGCTCGCCCGCCTGGCCGACCAGAATGACGAAGAATTTTTTGGCGCGCTCAGCGCCCAGGAGCGCCGGGAACTGCGCCGGATCTTGCAAAAACTGGCGCAGGCCCACGACCTTCGCCGCCTCCCCATTTCCTAGGAGATCCCATGGACCAGCAGCTCTTCCACCAGACCACGCTTGACTCGTTCTCCGGGGCGCGGAGCTTCCCCCAGATAGTCATGGCATTGGCCCAGGCCGGCTTGGAATCCTACACGGTGGACATGGTTCGGCGGACCAAGACCTTCTACATGCCCGATGGGCGGACCTATGAGGAGGGTTTCGAGTTCCAAGGCCCTCCGGTGGCGGCGGATTTCAGCCAAGAGCAGGTCCTGGCCGCCATCCGGGCGAGCCAAGCCGGGCAATCCACCTACTCCCAGTTCCTGGAGCGCATCCTCAAGGCGGGTACCACTGCCTACAGCGTGTTCATCCACGGTCGTAAGGCCATCTACTTCGGCCGCAAGGGCGAGTTCCACGTGGAGAACTTCCCTCAGTAATGGGGCGGCTTGCTTTCCGGTGAGAGCGCGTTGAACTCCTCCGGGTCGGCCAACTTCCGCAGCTCCAGCATTTCCTTCTCCAGGCGTTCGAGTCGCTTCTGCTGCTCCACCACGATCTTGTTGAGTTGGTACAGGAAATCGTCCTGGTGGGCGAACTTGGACTCGAGTTGGTTGAGGCGTTCTTCGGTCATGGGCGTCTCCCGGATGCGTTGGTGCGAAGAATGGTGTTACCATGGACAGAGACACTTTCCCAGAGAGGCCACATGATCCGTCGGGCGAACATCCAAGACTTGGGCGAACTGGCGCGGCTTTTTGACCTCTACCGCCAGTTTTATGGGCAAGCCTCTGATGTGTCGGCGGCGCGGGCATTCCTGCAGGCGCGAATGGACACCCAGGAAACGGTCGTGCTGGTCGCTCAAGTCCCAGCTGGATTGGCCGGTTTCACCCAGCTCTTCCCCAGTTTTTCCTCGGTCCGCATGGTCCGCACGTGGATCCTCAACGACCTCTTCGTGGACCCCTCACACCGACAAGGGGGGCTGGGCGAGGCGCTCCTGCGGGCGGCCGAGGCCTTCTCAAGAGAGTCCGGAGCCCATGGCCTCTCCCTCCAGACCGCCAAGACCAACGCCACCGCCCAACGCCTCTACGAGCGGCTGGGATGGAAGCGCGACGAAAAATTCTTCACCTTCACCCTCCGCTGACATGTTGACCCCACGCTTTGAGCTCCTTCCCTTCACCCCGTCCGACCTATCCCTGGTCCACCAAGGCCTGTCTCACCCGGAGGTCATCAAATACTACGGGATTTCCTGCAACACTTTGGAGGAGGCCCAGGCTCAACTGGATTGGTTCGAGCGGATAGAGGCCGAAGGCTCCGGCCGCTGGCGCGCCATCCGCTTCCGGGAAGGGGGCGTATTCGTGGGGGCCATAGGGTTCAACTACTGGAACCACGAGACCGGTTCCGCCGACTTTGGCTTCTGGTTGCTGCCGGAGCATTGGGGCCAGTCCGTGATGAAGGAAGTGATCCCGGCAATGGTGCGCCATGGGCTTCAAGAGATGAAACTCCAGCGGATCGAGGCGGAAGTCGAGACGGGCAACGTGGCCAGCCGGAACTTGCTGCTTAAATGCGGCTTCGTCCATGAGACCACCAAGATGGACTGCGAGGAGAAAAACGGCACGCTGATCAGCCTGGACGTGTTCGTGCGTCTGGCCTAGAGCTGGGCCCCATGGAACAAAGGGATCTCCAGCACCTTACCGTCATACCCCTGCTCGGCGAGCTTCTGCCGGAACACCTCCACGGAGATCTCCTGACTCAAGGGCGGGAAAAAGTCGTCGTGGTGGTGGGGAATCACCACCTTGGGCTGGATGATGGCCGTCTGACGGGCGGCGATCTCCTGGATCTTGCTGTGCCCTTGCAAGGGAGCGAGGAAGTAGTCCACCTCGAGCTTGCGGTACTCCCGCAGCTCCTCGTCGGTGCAGCCACCGGAACTCGCGAACAGCACCTTCTTGCCGCCGGACTCGAATAAATAAGTCTGCACCATCCCTTTAGGGAAGAGTCCCATGCCACACATGCCCAGGCACCCGCGCACCCCGCAGCGCTTGAGGGTGGAGGTGACCAAGGGCAGGTCGAACTTCACGTGGGCGCTCTTGAAGGCCCGCACCTTGAGGGGCCTGAAGAGGATCTCGGAATTCCCCGCATGGGCAAGTTGAGAAGCGGCCACACCTCGCAGGCGCAGGATCTGTCCCGTGAGGCCCGGGGCGTAGACTTTTACCTCCGAGGCCGCGGCGATGGCGGGCACGTCGTAGGCGTGGTCAAAATGTCCGTGGCCCATGAAGATGGTCTGGGTATTGCCGAAAGATGCGGGAGTGAAGGGTGACGGCGCCCCCGCCCCACGGGACAGGAAAGGGTCGAAGGCGATCTCACCCTCTTTTGCCTTCACCTTAAAGCCGGCGGCCCCTAGCCAGGTTAATTCCATTCTCCCAGTTTACCAGCGGTTGGCGCCGAAAGCTAAGCCCCGGGTATCTAAGCTTCTGTAAAGATTACCAGCGATATCGCGAGGCTCCAAAAATACGCTATGGTGGCTCCATCCACAGGTCCGCCTTCTTCTTAGGAGCCGTTTATGAAAATGGGTTTCACCCTCGGTCTTGCCCTGGCCTTCACCTCCGCCGCTTTCGCCGGTCTCCCCGAAGGTGCCTTCCGCGGCCGCAGCTCCCTCATCGACACTAGCCTCTTTCGCAACGACGTGATGGCCCTGCTCATCAAGAAGGACCCCGCCGCCACGGATTCATACATGGCCGTTCTCGCCGAGTACGACCGCGTTCCCCTGACCAACCTCACCCGCCGTACCGCCATCACCAAATGGGTGCCGCGCCTGTATGCCTACCGGATCGACAAGGTCAGTGAGCTGGAATACGCCATGAAACCCCTCAAGGTGACTCCCGCTGGCGCCATCGAAGTGGACGCCTCCCGCACTCCCGACCAACTCATCCTCAACCGCGACAACACCCTCAACGGCGCTGTGGTCAGCCGCTACGGCCGCACCGAGCAGGTAGCTGGCACCGTGGAGGAGACCATCCGCCTGAATGGCCGCGTGGGCTCCACTTGGGAAGCTTTCGTCCCCGGCAGCTATTACGGCACCAACGCCCGCTCGGGCAGCGACTACTTCAACAACCGCATCAACATGGTCCTGAACGCCGACCGCACGGCCGTCTTCAGCCAAGAGCAGGTCCGCGGCACCTTCAGCATCCAGGAAGCCGCCCCCGGCATGTTCACCTTCTCGGCCACCAATGTTGAGCGCGGCGCCGATCAGGTCACTCCGCGCATCGGCGTGTTCATCGACATCGTGAACTGGAAGCCCCTCTTCACCACCGACGAGCTGCTGCTCATCGATACCGAGGACGCCTCCAACGTGGGCTTCTACTACGAGCGCCACTGATTCCTGACGCCACCAACGAAAAAGGGCCCCGAATGGGGCCCTTCTCATTTGAGCGGGTCGGGAGTTACTCGCGCCAGGGCTCGAAGGCGGTGCCTAGGCCGCGCATTTTAGGCGCCAGCTCGGGCATGTGGCGAGCGATCACCTTGTGCAGCCAGCCTTCTTCATCCACCCACTCGATGCCGGCGCGGGTGTAGACGGCGGGCTTGTAATCGGTGGTGAAGAAACGGTCGGCCATCAGGCGGCGGGAGGCCATCACGATGAAGATCTGGAACATGGTCTCGCCGAAACCGAAATTGCTGGGACGGACTTCCTCGGCGGAAGTGCCCACCAGCAGGTCGATGGCCTCCACGTTGTCGGTGCCGTCGGCGTTCTTGCCGTAGACCAGGTTGAACTTCTCGATGATGGCGCGCTTGCGGGCGTCCATGGGCTGGTCTGCGTCGAAGAAGTCGGCGTAGCTGGTGATGGGACGCAGGTTGATGGCGCGGCGGAACTGGTTGTAGCGGGGCACGCCGCGCTCTCGGTCACGCAACACGTCCACCATGGCCAAGTCCATCTGTCCGTGGCCGGGGACGTTGAACTCCTGCATGAACTTGGGGAAGTTGTTCAGCACCAGCTGGCCGGGCTTCTGGGTGCCCATGGAGTAGAACAGGTCTTTCATGTCGGTGTTGGCGACGATGTCGTAGCTCTTCTCGTTGCGGGTCTCGCCGAAGGGTGTACCGGTGGCGGGAGCGCGCTCGCCGATTTTGCGCAGCTTCAAGTGCTCCGGCAGCAACGAGTGCAGGCGGTACACGGAAGTGAATTCCTCGGTGATGCTGAAGGGCACACCGTAGTCGCTGGTATGCTGGCCCACGATGCCGCCGAGAACGTAGCCGCCCTGAGACCCGCGAAGCCAGTCGGTGCGGTTGAGGCCGGGGACGTTGCGGAAGATGGGGGACCAGGTCTGGGGGTTGGCAAGGCCATACCAGTTGGTGAACATGGCGCGCTTGAGCACGTCGTTGGGGAGGATCGCGGGGGTCCATTCCACGGTGTGGATCTTGGCCATTACGGCGGAGTTGATAAGGCGGGCCACCTGGAACACGTGCTCATCCAGCTCGGCGGTAGTCATGACCCGGCGGGGGCCGTTGCCGGTCCACACCCAGGAGTTGGCGGTGGTGCCGTTGGGACGGGCGTAGCGCTCCATCAAACGTTGGGCGATGGCGTTGTGCTCTTTAACGAAGAGGTGGTGGAGCATGGAGAGGCCAACCCACCAGTTGTCACGGAAGCCGGTGGCCTCCACGCCTTGGTTCTGGCGATTATTGCGGGGGTCGAAGCCACTTGTGACGCGCGGGAGGATCTCACGCCCGTTCACGGTCTCCATCTTCATGCGCCCCCGGGCGAACTCGCGCAGGGCATTCTGCTCGTCCTGACTGCTGCCATAGATCTGTGAGCCGTCCCACCAGTGGGTGACGTCGTTCAGGGTGACTTTGCCGAATTCGCTTTTGAAGTGGTTGGCGGGGATGTTGTGCTCCCGGGTGCGGTCCACGGTGCGCTCGCCCCGCTCGGTTTGCACGCGGTGCGGATCCTGGCGGGCGTTGGGGCCGTGGGTGAGCCAGTCGTGGTTCATGAATTGAATCCAGCTGGCGGCCAGCATGTTCAGGAAAGGGACTTCCTTGAAGGAGTCGCGGGTGAACAGTTCCTTGGAGACCAGCGCTGGGTTGGGCTCCATCAGCTTTTGGGCGGCGTCCTTGTCGATGAAGGCGGGGGGAACGTTGCGGCCGAAGGCCACTCCCGCGGCCCCCGCGTGGGGCTTGCGCGGATTATTGCAGGAACCGTCCGCGCTGCGGTACTTGGACTTGGCGGGATCGCAGGTAATTTCGCGGTAACCGGCGTAGTCCACGTGCGGGTCGTGTAGGTTTTTCTTCTGAAGCTCGTCGCGCATGCGACTTAGGACCAGGAGACCTCCCACTTGCCCGCGCCTGTACCAAGTGGTCCAGGGAGTTTCGTCCAACTTGGCTTCGGCCACCGTTGTGGAGCCAACTTCACCAAGAGCAGCGTCGGAAGCGGAATGCTTGGTGCTGGCACTGGAGCCGGCGTCCGAGGGTTTGCGGGGCATGGGTTGCTGGGCGCAAGAGGCGAGGAAACATGTTGCCAAGAGGAGGGAGGTGGGCTTTTTCATCTAAATTCCTTTTAGACGGTTTAACGCTTACAATGGTTCAAGTTTCGTTTAAGTGAGGTGCTCCATGTCCGAAGATCTCATCGCGGTCTATTCATCATCCCACCAGGACAAAACCAACCAACTGATCCACTACGTGTGCGTGCCGGTGATCTTCCTGAACGTGGTGGCTTTCGTTTACTACTACCTTCCCCTGCCGGTCCTGGCGGTGGTGGTCGGCGCAACGCTGGTTTTTTACTACCGGCGGATGCGCCCGTTCTTGCCCTTGATGATCGTATTATACTCAATTTCCCTCGCCACCAGCGCCGTTTTTGCCTCTCACCCTCTTTTCCTGAAGGTGAACCTGGGGCTCTTTGTCGCCGCTTGGATCGGACAGTTTTGGGGACATAAAATTGAGGGGAAGAACCCCTCCTTCTTCCAGAACCTGTTCTTCCTGCTGGTTGGGCCGGCGTGGGTAATGGAAAAGTTGCGCGCCAAAGCGGCGGCATCGAGAACCTGAGCATCCCGTTCCGCGGAGGACAGATGAAGAAAGTTGCGTCGTTCCTGTTTTTGGCCGTGGTCGTTTTAGGGGCCTGTCTTGCGGTCGCCTTAAGGCGCGACGATGCGGCTCCCCGCTATCCCGCTTCCGTCCCTGCCCATTACGAGCGCCTCTCCGCGGGCGAAAAACAAGACATCTTGTGGGGCCTGGTGGAAGAGAGCACCCATGCCACTCTGCCGGCCTACGCGCCTTTCGGCGCGCTCCAGCTCGCCGCCATGGGCATGCAGGAGCTGGGCCTCAAGGGCCGTCGCCAATCCGACTTCGCGCCCGACGGTTGGACCAAGCACCTGCACCGCCGCGGGGCCATCGCGAAAGTCCGCTTGGTTCCCCGTGCCGGCCACTTCACAGGCGTCTTCGCGGGGGCCGAGCACGGGCTCCTGCGCCTCTCCCTCACTTACAAAGTGGAAGGCGATCGCCCCGTGGCTCCGGGACTCGCGCTGAAAATCCTGCGCGATGGCGTTCCCAGCGCCAACGTCTCCGCCCTGGTGGCCCTGGACGGCCAAGGACGCGACCACAACTTTTTCAAGTCTCCCATGTCCAACATAGTCCCCGCCGGCGCCGGCATGGGCCAGCGCCTGGTCCACCGCCTCTTCTCTCGCGTCTCCCGCTGGCCGGAGGAGTTGCGCGTGGAGCACATGGCCCAGTTAGACGCGCGGGGCTCTACCGTGGGCAATACTATCTCTCCCGGCCACCTGTTCTTCGTCCCTGGCCCCGAACTTAAATCCGCCGCCTCTCCCCACGACGTGCGCGAGGATTTCCTCGCCATCCCAGCGGGCACGGTGGTCTACACCCTCCACGCGGCCCCTCCGCGCCAGGATCCGGGCGCGGCCTACACACACGAAGAAGCCATGCAACTTTTGGCGCGCTCCACGCCCATTGCAGACCTGGTGACCACCTCCCCCTTCCTCGCCTCCCAATTCGGCGACGAGGGGATCTTCTTCCGCCACGAATTCCGTTGAAATGGGAAGTTATAGAGGACCAGCATGCCCATCCCGGTCGTCATCCTCCTACTCGTAAGCGGCATCCAGACCTTGGTGCTTCTATCTTACTGGCGCCACCGGAGGCGGCTCTCCCCCGCGCTCCTGAAAGCGGCAACGCCATCCTCCGCCCCAGTCACCCTCATTTTCACCGCCAAAGACGAAGAGGCGGATATACGTTCTTCCCTGGACGCCTTCGAGCGCCTCGATCATCCTCATCTTCACATCCTCGCGGTGGACGACCGCTCAGTGGACCGCACCGGTGAAATCTTGGCCGGGCACGTGAGCCGCCATCACTACCGATGCATACGTCTGACGGAGCTGCCGGCGGGCTGGCTGGGCAAGACCCATGCGCTCTACCGCGCGGCCCAGTTCGCGGACACTGAATGGCTGCTCTTCACGGACGCGGACGTGGTTCTTGCGCCGGACAGCGTGGCCCGCGCGCTTGGATACGCCCAGGCGCACGGCCTAGACTTCCTGAGTCTCGCCCCCCATCTGAGTCCGGGAAGTTCCCTCGCCCGCTTGACGCTAGAATTCTTCAATGCCTTTTTCGTCCTCTTCATGCGCCCGTGGATGTCAGGCGAGAAGAAGGGACGTGCCATCGGCGTGGGGGCTTTCAATCTGGTCCGGAGGGGCGCCTACGTGAAAGCCGGCGGACATGAGGCCGTTCGCCTTCGGGTGGATGACGACTTGGCGCTGGCGGAGAATGTGAAGGCTAGCGGGGGGACGCTAGCTTCCCTCAATGGCACCATGCACATCCAACTCGAGTTCTATCGGGATTTCCGCGCCCTGGCGACGGGCTTCGAGAAAAACGTCATCCAGGCCTTCAATTTCAGTCTTCTAAAAGCCTTGTTCGGCATCTGCGCAGTCTATTCGCTACTGGTGGCCCCGCTAGCACTGTCGTTCTTCTCGGACTGGGGCCTGGGCTTCCTGGCGCTCCAAGGTGGGACTTTCGCGTCCATCAACCGGCAGTTCGGCTATCCCGCTTGGCGCGCCTGGTGTTTCCCGGTGGGGTTGCACCTCTACGTGGGAGTGATGCTTCGATCCTGTGTGCTGGCCAAGGTCAGGGGAGAAATTCGCTGGCGCGGAGTCCGCGTGTCATTGAAAGACATGGCCGCCTTCCGGTCCTCCGGTTGAAGAGGGCCTAGACAAGCGCTCTGCCCATCCAACGTCCTTGGACGCATGCATCCCCCGCTACCAGGATGGTGGGTGGAGGCGTGCATGGGAATCCTGGTGATCGTGTTGTGGGTGACGACATCACTGGCCTCGGAAACACCCTGGCACCAACTCAGCTTCGGCCACTCGCCGGGCGTGGGTTGGGCCGCCACCTCGTCGAAGGGCAACACCGACGAGGGGCTGGGCATCGACGGTTTCAAGGTCCAGACGAACAACCTCTCCGTAAACTACGCCTACCGCCTCAACCACCGCTGGCAGGTGGGAGCCGCGGTGGGAATCGTCTCGGACGAGCAGGAAATGAAGCTCGACGACGGCGAGGTGGAGACAGAGGTGCGCCAGACCCACCTCTTCGCCTTCGTCACCCACAACTTCCACGACGAGATCCAAAACGCTTTCTTCCTCACGGCGCTTTTCGGCCGGCAGCACTTCGAACACGCCAGCAACGACAAGCGTAGCAGCAACGAAATCGACCTGGAGTACGACATCACTTCCTACGGCGGCTCCTTCGGCAAGCGCTTCACCCTCAAGCACTGGCAGCGCCTGCACGTGGCCTACGCCCCCGCGGTGAGCTACTTCCACGGCAAGGGCGGCGGGGATCTGGGGCATGACGGGCTGGAGAAGCTGCGGACGTGGCGGGTGGATGTGCTGCGCTTCGACGTCCTGTTTTAACCGCGGGCTTGAAGACCGCTCAGCCGCCGCCTACACTAGGGCATGAAGAAAACTGTCAAATATGTCCTCCTGGCCATCGTCGGCCTACCGCTCCTTGTCTACGTTGTGCTCATCGTGGGGCTCAACTACCAACTCTCCAGGCTGGGGGAGCGCAAGGTGGCACCCGTGTTCCGGGGCCAGCTTCCCGCTCCCACCATTGCCCCGCTGCCCAAGCTGCGCGTCTGCCCCCACTTTCCGGAGGTGCTGTTTTCGGAAAAGGAAGACGACATGCTTAAGGACGAAAAGGGCATGTGCGTGGTCATCTACCAGGGCCAGCGCCTCGCCTTGATCGACCGCACCCATTCCTTCCAATCTCTGGCCCAGGCGTTCCGGTCGGAGCCCACGGGCGCGGCCCTCACCGACGTGTCCGACCAGGAGATCGTGGCGCGCGTGCACGAGATGCACCAGCGCCCCTTCATCCTGTGGCCTTCCCGCCAGAACCTCGTGGACGTCTACGTTTACTGGATGGGCAGCATGGGCTGGGAGCGCAGGGCGGCTCGGTTTGACAAGTTCACGGACGGGGACAAGATCGTCTATGTCTGGAGCGGTTACTCCGATGAGGAGCCTGGGTACGAGCGGGTCGAAATGCTCTCGCCGTCGGGCCAGCTGGGCTGCATGGGGCATGGCGCCTGCGTTCCCTATCTAAAGGCCATCGGCGCCCTCTGACCTGCTCCCGTCAGAGGCTGACGGTGTAGGAGGCCAGGGTGTTGATCAGCGTGTCCCGATCCACCGGCTTGGTGAGGTGCTCGTCGACCCCGCTGCTGAGACAACGCTTGCGCTCCTCCTTCATGCCATGGGCGGTGAGGGCGATGATGGGCCCGCTGTAGCCTCGGCGGCGCAGCTCCTGGGTGGCCTCGTGCCCGTCCATCTCCGGCATCTGCAGGTCCATCAACACCACGTTAAAGTCGCCCTTCAGGGCCTTCTCGATGCCCTCCCGTCCGTTGGAGGCGGTCTCCACCTTGGCACCAGTCATGGTGAGAATGCGCTTCACCAGCATGAGGTTGTCGGGACTGTCGTCCACCACCAGAATTTTGTGGTGGGACAAATCCTTCCCGCGCTCTCGAGGCGGCTTGACCAAATGGACCTCCGCGGTGGCGCTGGAGAACAGCACCCCCCGCGGCTGGCCGTGCCTCACGGTGACCAGGAAAGTGCTGCCCTTTCCAGGCGTGCTCTCCACCAGGGTAACGTCCCCACCCATTGCGTGGGCCAGCTTCTTGGAGAGCACCAGCCCCAGGCCCGTGCCGCCATAGCGGCGGGTCGTGGTGACGTCTGCCTGGGTGAAGGGCGAAAAGAGGCGCTGGGCGTGCTCCGGAGTGATGCCCGTGCCGGTGTCGGTGACGTAGAAGCCCAAAAGGTCCGTGTCTTTGGCGCAGATTTTCACCAGAACGTCCACGGAGCCCTTCTCTGTGAACTTGATGGCGTTGCCCACGATGTTGAAGAGCACTTGCCGCAGACGAGTGGGGTCGGTCTTGATGGTGGGAGGGAGGACGCCCTCGGTGGCCACCGTGAACATGATGCCCTTACCGGCGGCGTCGAGGTTCAAGAGTGCGGAGATCTCCGTCACCAACTCGTTCAAGGACACGTCCGCTTGCTCGATCTCGAGCTTGCCAGCCTCCACTTTGGAGAGGTCAAGAATGTCGTTGATGATGGTGGAGAGGAGTTTTCCGTTCCTCTTGATGATTTCGATGGTGTTAAGCCGTTCGGATGCGGACATCTCACCGTCGGTGATCAGCTCTGAGAAGCCTAGAACGGCGCCTAAGGGAGTGCGGATCTCGTGGCTCATGTTGGCCAAGAAGGCGCTCTTGGTCTCATTGGCAACCTCGGCAGCCTCCTTGGCGGCCTTAAGCTCTTCCTCGATCTGCTTGTACTTGGTCACGTCCGCGGCGACGATGATGAATCCCTGGACCACGCCCCGCGAATCCCGCTCGGGAACGAAGGTGATGTTCAGGATGGCGTTGCGTCCCCTGCTATAGGAATTCCGCTCGTAGCTGGTCGTCTCACCGGCCAGTGCCCTGTCGATGAAGGACTTGTTTGCCGGGTAGCGGTCCTCACCCAGCACGTCGCGAAAGGTGAGCTTCTTGATGTCATTGGGATTGCGGTCGAACCAATCGCAAAAGGAGTTGTTGGCGAAGAGGATGCGCTCCTGTCGGTCCACCTGGGCCACCAGCACGGGAATAGCGTTGGTGATGGTGCGCAACTGGACCTCGCTGGCCTCCACTTCCACGCTGCGGCGCTGCCGCAGGGCCAGGATCCGCTGGCCGATAGACCCCATGAGGGCGATGCCGAGAATCAGCAGCGTCGTGGTAATCACGGCGACGCTCAGGCCCGATGTCACGAGCAGGTTGTCGGCCACGATGGTCTGGGTATGGTCGTGCACGAAGGTTGCAGCCACCATGCCGGTGTAGTGCATGCCGGAAATGGCCGCTCCCATGAGCACGCTGGCCAAGAACATGAGCCATTGGCGGTCGGGCCGCGTCCGAAGACGGATACAGATGGTGAGGGCACCGAAAGAAGCCACCAGGGCGATGATCACGGAGAGGAGCACCAGATAGACGTCCCAAACAATCCGGGCCTCCATCCTCATGGAGTACATGCCGATGTAGTGCATGCCCGCTATGGCACCGGCCATGGCGATCCCGCCTGCCACCAGGGATGCAGAGGTGACGGAGGGGCGGCTCACGATGAAAAGGGCCAAGGCGCTGGCACCCACGGCCACCATCACCGACAGCATCATCAACGGCACGTCGTAGGCCATCTCCATGCCGGGCATCTCGAAGGCGAGCATGCCCACGAAGTGCATGCTCCAGATGCCCACGCCCATGGCGATGGCCCCGCCGGCGAGCCAGGCGGCTTGGGCGCGGCCTTTGGTCTGGCTGACGGTGTGGGCCAGGTTGAGCGCGACGTAGGAGGCAAAAATGGCGACGAGGATGGAAAGGACAACCAAAGACGGGATGTAGCGCGTTTCCATCAGCATAAAAATCCTTAACAAATCTCTTTATTTAGCCCTGAATGGGTTCCTGCGCCAAGGTAAGATTGGCTTAAGCTTCCCGGGCGGTTCAACATCTGTCTAACTTCGGCCAAGAGGCCCCCAGCGGAGGTGATCGCCAGGCCCTGGGAGGTGCCGTGTTCCAAACCCGCTGGCTTGAGGGTATGGTCCGCTCATGAAAACAACCCTTCTCTTCGCCTTCCTTCTCTCCCTCCCCGCCGCCGCCCAACGCCGGCTGGAGATCATCACCGTGGGCCACCCCACCCTGCGGGAAACCGCCCGGGAACTCTCCATGGCGGAGATCCAGAGTCCTGAGATTCAAACTCTCATCGACGACATGATCCACACCATGAAGCGCGCCGGCGGCGTGGGCCTTGCTGCCCCCCAGGTGGACCGCTCCCTGCGCATTTTCGTCATGAAAAGCGGGCTGCGCGTGCCGCTGACGGTAGTGATCAACCCGCGCATCCAGTACCTCACCGAGCACGGCCAGAAAAGCTCCACTGAGGGCTGCCTCTCCATCCCCGGCAAGACCGCGCGGGTAAAGCGCTGGGAGCGCCTCCACATGACCTATCTCAACCGCAAGGGCGAGCACGTCACCGAGGAAGTGCGCGGCTTCAAGGCGGTCATCTCCCAGCACGAGTACGACCATCTGAACGGCGTGCTCATCACCGACATCATGGAACAACTCAAGAGCGAGTGGGACATGGTTAAGTGGGCCCAGGCGCCATTGATGTAGTCATCGGAGGGCGTTGAGCAGGTCGAGCCGGTCTGTCTCGATGCCGTCGGCTCCCAGGGCGCTCCACTCACGCATGTGCTCGGTCTCCTCCACACCCCAGATAATGACTTTCTTGCCCACGGCGTGCGCTCTGCGGATGAACCCCTGTCCCGTCACCAGGCGGTGGGCCTGCACGAACTCGGCGGGGACCTTCAGGGCATCATGGAAACGTAGGGAGGTATCCACGGTGATACCCCAGAAGCTCGCCACGAAGACGTAGATCTGTGGCACCCGCGGCGCCAGGGCCCGCAAGCGGGCCAGCATGGGCACGGAGAAGGATTTGTAGACGACCCGGTCCTCCAGCCCATGGTGGACGACCGCCGCCACCAAGGCCCGTTCAGCTTCCACGGGATTACTGCCCTCCTTCAGCTCCAAGATAAACTTGGCTTGGGGATGGGTGACGGCGAGTCCAAGTACCTCATCCAAGCTGGGTACGGGTTCGCCTGCCGCGGACATGCGCCGGATTTCATCCCAACGCAGCTCCTCCACCTTGCCGGTACCGTCGGTGGTGCGGTCCACGGTGGCATCATGCATGACGAGGAGGACGCCGTCGGCGCTCCTTTGCACGTCGATCTCCAGGTAATCGCACCCTAGCTCCAGTGCCTTCTGGAAAGACACCAGCGTGTTCTCCGGCGTGAAGGCCGGCGCGCCCCGGTGGGCGATCCTCAACGGCGCGGCTACGACGCCGGAAAGCATGAAGCCCAAAAGCATCCCCATCATAGTCGCGCCTCTTTCCTCAAAAGACCCATGACGATTTTGTCCGAGCGCTCACCCCCGCGGAAGAAGGCCTCTCGCATGCGCCCCTCGTGCACGAACCCTGCCCGTTCATAGGCGCGTAGGGCCCCTGGGTTGGAGCTGGAGGCGGTCAGGAAAATCCGGTGGAGGCCTAGTTCGCGGAACGCGTGGGCCACGATTTCCCTGGTCACCGCCGTGGCAATGCCCTTGCCCCAGTGAGACTTGTCCCCGATGAAAATGAAGTATTCGCCGTTGCCGTCCACCTCGTTGAGCCCCGCCACGCCGGCATAGCCGATGAGGGCGCCAGTGGAAGGATCGGTGATGCCGTACTGGAAAACCCTGGCGTCCATGAGCGTGTCGCGGAACCAGTCGCGCCCTTGCTCGTGGGTCTTCAGGCGGTGGAACTTCGTCATGGAGTAACGGATGACTTCGGGGTCTGTGATCCAACGCTGGAAGAAATCCCAGTCGGAAGGCTTGAGTAAGCGCAGCTGAAAAAGGCGATGGGCCTTCTCGGCACGGAAGAGGTGGCGGTCCACCACTTCACTGAGTTCGGGGGACGGTTCAGCCTTGCGGAGGGGGAAGTGTTTCCCCAGCAACTCCAATTCTGCTTCCTCGCCCGTGAGGACAAGCCTCGCTTCGCGGAAGGCTCGCATGCCATCACCCATCTCAACGAAATCCAGGTTCAAGGGCGAGCGAGATCCTGCCGGCACCACCATCCACTGGAAGCGCTGGGCAGGCGGGGCCTCGGGAGGAAGATCTACCCGCTTCGTTTCAAGCAAATGGAGGGAGGGGGAAGCGAAGGAGTAAAGGACTTCGTGGCGTGGCATGGAACCTCTCCGGAGAAGCATATCCCCGGAGAGGCCGGTTGTCTCATTTACGGGTGTAAACCATCTCCATGGATTTGTACTCTTTCCGGCTTTCGGGATGTTTCGTGTACATGCTGAAGACCATGCTCTTGGGGCCTGTGATCTTCCACTCGGAGCGATATTCAGCCTGATTGTCACGCTCCATGGGGCAGGTGAAGGAGCCTTTGTCGTGGTACGTCTTGGTGCTCTCGTCGTAGCTTCCCGTACCATGGACCATGCCAGTTCCCATGTTGTCCATCCAGGTGGAGAAGTATTCCTTCTTAAGATTGTCGTAGCCTGTCACGCCTTGGCCTTCATAGTTCTGGCCCATGGCCTTGCCTTTGACGGTCTGTAGGAGGTAGCGCCCCCCGAGGATCATCTTCATTTCAGCGGTGCCACTGGTCTCCTCGGGCTTAGCGTCCGGCGACATCCACCACTTAGAAGTGTACTTCCATTTGCCAGCATGCTCGGCCAAACGCTTGTGGGCCTCGGAGGGGGTGGAGTACTCCTCCATCTTGGCCTTCATTTCTTTGGACATCTCATGATGGTCGGCGAAAGCAGAGCTGGCGGAAAACAGGGCAATGGACAGGCAAAGGAATTTCACAGGGACCTCCGTATGGGTTGAAAGGTCCCATTGTAGCGGGGCCGGGAAAAGACCCCTTGTACAAATCCTGTTAACGCGGCGCCTAGGCGAGTTTCCGACGCACAAGCCCCACATAGAAAAGGCCGAAAACCACGCCCGTGCCCAGCATCACTGCCTGCACACCCTGCACATCGATGAGCCAGCCCAGCCCCGGACCTACTACGGCGAATACCAGGCGAAAGAGGAAACTTTGAACTGAGTTGGCTGTGGCACGGAACTCGTTGGGCAGATGGTGGTTGAACTCCTCCCGCATCAGCACTTGGATGAGCCCCCGCCCGAGATAAATGCCCATGAACCCCGATATCCCCACCGCCCCCAGCTGAGTGCCCATGAGAAAAAAGCCAACCACCGGCAGAGCGCAGGCGATCAGGGTGGTGGCGCGGGGGCCTCGCCAGCCGCGGAAGCGCACGGCCGATTTGCTGGTGAAGGCGGCGACGAGGTTCCCTGCCGCCCACAATGTCCCAAACCAGCCCACTGGCACGGCCGCGGTCTCCCAGTACTTCTGCAGCATCCAAACGGAGGAGAACGTGGCCAGGGTCCACACCAAGAGATCCAGCGAACTCCGACGCATGGCCGCAGAGTGATGGAGCATGTGACGGAAGACCAGCCCGAAGTTCTCTCTGTGCGAGCCCTTCATCACTTCCCGCGGGCCCTCCACCAAAGAAAGAGCGATCAAAAGGGGGAACCATGCAGCCACCGCTTGGGCGTGGAAAGGCAAGGATAGGGCATGGGACGCGAGATACCCCCCAAGCAGCGCTCCGCCCGCTTCGGAGAAGAGCTGGGCCGATTGCATGTTCCCCAGGGCCCGGGTGCGTTCCTCCCTCGAAGCCTCCGCGGGGAGGCTGTCATACATCAGGGCAACGTCGGCGCCGGAGATGAGGCTGAAGGACAGGGCGGCGCCTAACTCGAAAAGGATCACGCCCCAGAACGTATCCGCGAAGGCGAGCCAGGTGAAGGAGAGAGCGTAGCAGGCGGCGCCGGCCACCAAAGTCTTCTTACGTCCGGCGAGGTCACTGAAGTAACCCGTGGGCACCTCGAGCAGCGCCACGGCCAGGGCGAACACCGCCTGCACGGTGAACACGTCCCGCATGCTGAAGCCCTTGCCCTGGAAATAAGGAACCCACACCGGGAGGGCGATGAAGAACATGGTGAAGAAACTGAAGAAGTAGAGCCGGGGGACGTTGCGCCTCATCCCTCCAGGCTAGGCCCTTACGGCGTCTTGGTCCAGCACTGCCCATCCGCAGCCGTACAGTGCCCCACCACGTGCTCTCCCTTCCAGCAGATCTGGGTTGAGCCGTGGACGGAGTAGGCGGGGGTCCGGAAGAAGCGCTGGCATTGCCCCTCCCCTTCCTGGACCTGGACTTTCTCTTTGGCGAATTTCTCGAATTCCTCGCGGGTCAAGCCTACCAAGGCGTAGCGCTGGGCGGTCTCCGCCCGCAGCTGGAGCATCTCCGTGACCTCGTCCTCGGTGACGTGCTCTTTGGCCTCAAGCTCGTCACGGCGTTGGACCGCCTGGCGGTACTGGGCCTGCAGCTCACCGTAACGGCTCCCAAGATCGGAGAGTACCGACACGGTGACCGCGCAGTCCTTCAAAGTAGGGTCGTAGTACATGACCTCCACGGTGAAAGGGATGCGGGGGAACAAGGGATACTCTTTTTTGATGTCCTCTTCCGCTTTAGTCACGGCCAGGCCGCAGGAGACCTCCCGGGTAAACTGGGCGTCCCCGGCAATACGACGGTAGAAGACTTTGGGGCCATGGGTACTCTTCAGGCTGCCCTCCCCCGTCCGCACGGCCTCTACCCAAGCGGGAGCGGAAACCACCGGAGGCGCCTGATGGGCGCAGGAAATGAGCAGGAAAGAAAGAAGGAGCAAACGCATGGGTTTCTTCTCGGAAAGTGGAAAGGCATACATGAGTCTTTCGCTTTACCTTTGGGCGCAACCACCTAACCAATCTGAATCACGTAATTGTGTAGGTAGATTCACTTGATTCGACCCACTCTGCCACGATAACTAACGCTCCATGAAAAACACCGACCTCTCCCCCTTTGCCCAACTCGCCCTCAAACTCGACCAGGACTTCGGCGCCCTGGAGCGCCTCAGCGGCCAAATCGAGCGCCTGGACATCGAGACCGACAATGGGCTGGAACAGGCCCTGAAGTTGCTGGGCCAATTCGCCAAACACGGGGAGAGCATCTCCGCGGGCATCCAAGACTTCGCTGGAGTCCTCGACCAATCCCGGGCCCGCGCCGAACAAGCAGCCGCCATCGTGTCTGAACGAGCGGCCCTGGTCCAAAAGCGCCACCAAGAACAAAGCGAGCTGCAGGGCCGCTTCAATCAACTGGCCGCCAAAGTCCAAGAAGTGAATGCGAGTCTCTCGGCCATGAAAAAGCCCGACGGCGCTTTCACCGAGGCCGAAAAGGCCCAACTGACCGAGCGCCTGCAGGCCATGGACGCGCATCTGGGCGTCTTTGTCGAAGAAGCCGGCACCCTGCGCGCCGAAGCCGACCGCGCCAACCTGAAAAAACTCGGCCGCAACGCCGAATCGCTCCAAGGGACCCTCATCGCCGCCCGCACCCGTCTCAGCAGCGTATTCGCCTCACGCTGACACGCGGTTTGACTCGTCAAATACGCGGGGCACCATGAGTTCGCCCAACGAATAAAAACCACCTCCGGGTGGTTTTTTCGTTTCTGGGAAGCGACACTAAGCCCATAAAACTTCGAAACCATTCCAAAGGGAGTCTCCATGGATATCGCTTTGTTCACCCAAGAAGGTCTCATCATGGTCCTTCGCTGGATCCACTTCTTCGCCGGCGTGGCCTGGATCGGCCACCTGTACTACTTCAACTTCGTCCAAGGGGCCTTCCTGGCCGAAGTGGACGCACCCGTGAAAAACCAGGCCCTCGCCAAGCTCGCTCCCCGCGCGCTGTGGTGGTTCCGTTGGGGCGCCATGGGAACCTTCCTCTCGGGCCTCGGCATGCTCGCCATCGTCGGTAAGGATCTGGGCGGCGACTTCTTCCAGACCTCTTACGGCATCTACATCTACACCGGCGCCCTGCTGGGGACCCTGATGTTCCTCAACGTGTGGCTGATCATCTGGCCCCGCCAGAAAGTCATCGTCGCCTCCGCCCTCTCCGTCATCGGCGGCGGCCAGGCCAACCCCGAAGCCGCAAAACTCGGCCCGGGCGCGCTGCTCGCCTCCCGTACCAACGTGCTCTTCTCCATTCCCCTGCTCTTCTTCATGGGCGCTTCCCGCCACCTGGGCCTCACCATTCCCGAAGGCTTCAGCCCCGGCATGGTCCTTGGCGTGGTCACCGCGCTGATCCTGGCCCTCGAACTCAATGCCATTAAAGGCAAGCTCGGCCCCATGACCACCGTCGCCGGCGTCATCCACTGCGGCCTGGGTCTCTTGGTCGTTCTCTATGGCTTGATTGAGGTGCTGGTGTGATTTCGAAAATAACTTTCTGGGGGGCCGGCTTGGCCCCCCTTTTCCTGCTCGCACTTCCCTGGATTCCGATCAAGCAGAAAACAGCGAAAGTCCCCGTAGCCGCTCCCGTGGCAGTTTCAGTGACCGAAGCCGCTCCCGTCGCCACTGAACCGGCTCCCACCGCCGAAGCCGCGCCGGCCCCCGCCGCCGCGGACGCAGCCCGGATGCCCGCCGGCCCCGAGCCTGTTCCCGCCACCGCGGAGAACCTGGACCGTGGCCGCCGCGTTTACATGAACACCTGCATCCGATGCCACAACAAGGATCCCAACGTGAAAGGCTCCATCGGGCCCGAGATGGTGGACGCCCCTCTGGAGATCATGTACGCGAAGGTCATGACCGGCCGCTATCCCGAGGTCCTGCCCCCCGGCTTCGTGCCCAAGCGCAAGACTAAGACCATGACCAAGCTGCCCCAGCATGAGAAGGATGTGCCCTATCTCCACGCCTGGGTGCAATCCATGAAGAAAGCTAAGTAACCGCCACCATCACGAAACTTCCGGAGAGCGCGAGCACGCGCTCTTCGGAATACATGTCTTCCTTCCACACGTCGACCTTCACTTCCACGCTGGTGTTCCCCACCCGGGCGATCTGCGCGTCCAACTCCACCAAACTGCCGGCAGGAATAGGGATCTTGAAGTTCACTTTGTCGCTGCTAACGGTGACCACCTTCTTGCGCGTGAAGCGGGTGGCGGCGATGAAGGCCACCTCGTCCATCCACTGTAGGGCCGTGCCCCCGAAGAGGGTGTCGTAGTGGTTGGTCTGGCCCGGGAAGACGGCCTTGAACAAGCGGGTGCGGGCGGCTTCTCTTTTGAGGTCGTCGCTCATGCTTTCATCCTCCGGTGGACGCTTTTCCCCCGAGGGGAAAGTTTATAGCCGGTACCTAGACTAATGGTGAGACCGAGGGCCTTGAGTTTGCGCACATGGGTTTTGAACTTCAAAGTCTCCCAGCCCATGCGGGGGGCGAGTTCGCGGGAGGGTAACCCGGGATGGGAAGCGAGGAGGTCCATGACAGGGCCGGCCCAGGACCAGCGGGCGAGCTTGGCCAGGAGTTCCGCCATCTCATCCCGCTTCAGCTTGGATTTCTCCCGCAATGCCAGGCGAGGGTCCTTCCCAGCAAGACTGAACTGGATGCGGTAAAGTTCACCGCCGGGCCGGGCGTCTAGCTCGTCCCACAGGTCGTCTGAGGAAGGGTATCCCGCTGCCTTGGCCGCCGCGCTAGTGATGGCCGATGCCGCCACACGCTCCACGCTCTCAATTGCCAAAAGTCCCACCGGCGTGAGAAGTGTGCCGCCTGGCTTGACGGAAGGCCGGCGCCAACGGCGATAGGCCACCTGGACTTTTCTTGCCTTGATCAGGGCGAGGAATTCTTGCCGGAACAGCATGCTCCCAGGGTGCCATACTCCCATCCATGGTGGTAAGACCAATGTATGACCACCCTCGTAAAGCCCCTCTTGCGGGGCCATTTCCACCAAGCCGCTTTCTTCACTGCCCTGGGCGCCTGCCTCATGCTCGTGGCCAACGCCTCCAGCGGGCGCGCCACCTGGGCGGCGCTGGTGTACTCTCTGGGCCTCACCGGCCTTCTGGGCATCAGCGCCCTCTACCACCGCCCCCAGTGGGGCGTGCGGGCGCGGCTGTGGATGCGCCGCCTGGACCACGCCTTCATATTCCTCAGCATCTCCTGCACGGCTACCCCGTTCTGCCTGCTGGCTTTGCCCGAAGAGACCGGGGCTTCGTTCTTGAAGCTCATGTGGGCCGTGGCCGCTGCGGGCGTGGTGGTCTCGCTCTTCTGGGCCCACGCCCCCAAATGGGTGACGGCTGGATTCTGCCTGGCCGGCGGATGGGCGGCCCTACCGTACATGCCCGCCTTCGCGGAAGTTCTCCCTACCCGGGACATGCTGCTCATTTTCGGCGGCGGATTCATGCATACCCTGGGCGGCATAATCTACGCCCTCAAGCGCCCCAACCCCTGGCCCCGGGTCTTCGGTTACCATGAAATCTTTCACATCCTGGTCGTCATCGGGGCCTTCATGCATTTCGTAGTAATACGAGGTTTGCTCCTCTGACCTCGCCAAACCCCCGATAAGAGCGTTTCCATCCCTTCCCCTGGACAGCGGGCGGCGGCTACGCTCCAATGGATCTATGAACAAAGCCTTCCTCACCTCCTTGCTTCTCACGGCCACCTCCGTCCACGCCGCCAGCGCTCCGGTTTACCGCTTGGACGTGGAACTCAAGCGCGACAGCAGCGTGGTGGGCAGCGCCCGCCTCACTGTCCAGGACGGGCACAGCGGCAGTGTGCAAAATGACGGGCATTTCATCGAGGTGGTGCCCAGGGCCGCCCGATACCAGGGCCGCTCCGGGGTGGATATGGCCTTCGTGGTGGGCGTGACCAATCCCGACGGCACCCGCACCCTGATCTCCCGCCCTCGGATCCTCACCGTCGAGGGTGAACGCGGAACAATCACCGTAGGCCGCCTGGACCGCCCTCGGGAAACCATCACCCTCTCCGTGCTGGCCGAACGGCAATCCCCGTAACTTAGAAACCGACGAAGAACCCCGCGTTCTGTTCCGCCAAGAGCTTCAGGAACTTGTAAGGATTGGCCGTTTTGTCGTGCAGGACTTCCTCCCCCACGCCGACGGTGTTGATTTGCACCCGCGTTCCCGCGTTCAGCCTGCGCACATGCGCTAGCAGGTCGTGGATGTCGTCCTTGAGGGCGGAATTGTGGATGCTGGGCTCGCCGTCCGTGAGCAGGACCACATCCGTGAGCGTGGGGTATTTCTGGAGCACGTAAGTCATCACGTCCCGGGTAGGAGTTCCGCCCAGGGGCTTGAGCTTGTAGATGAAGTCGAAGACGTCCTGTTTGGCCTCCACGCCGAGAGTGCGCAGTTGCCCATAGAGGGCCTTGAAGGGCGTACGCATCCCCTGGGGAAACTGTACCACGTCCACCTCGTAGGTGGAGGGCATGGAGGTGATGAGCATCTTGAGGCCGGCCTTGACCTGTCCCATGCGGTCTTCCTGCAGCATGGACTGGGAGGTGTCCACCACGAAGACCACCCGCTTGCCCTTGAACTTGAAGCCCACGTCCGTGTCGGTCTCGGCCTCGGCGGGTTTGGGGATCTCCAACTTGAGGCGCTCGTTCTCCTGAATGGCGGCCTGGGCGCTGGCCTGAAGGCCCTTGAGCGGCACCAGTTCGGCCTTGAGGGCCTCGATCTCGGCCGTCTGGGCCCGGATCTTGGCCTCCAGCGCCTGGGTTTTACCTTCGAGGGGATTGGATTTGGGCACGGCCACGTACAGGATGATGACGGCCCCGAGGGCCCCGGTGATCAGGTCCAAGAACGAGATGCTGAAGACGTTGATCTCGCGGCGGCGGGGCATGTCAGGGCAGCTCGATCTTGTTGATGAAGTTCTCGATGACGTGCTCCTTGAGGTCGGAGTGGAGGCGGTCGCTCTTCTCCTGGAGGGCGTGCACGTACCACATGATGATGACGGACAAGACCAGGGCCACCAAGGTCGTGTCGAAGGCCACCGCCAGGGCGGTGGTGATGGCCTGCATGTCGCCGGAATTGGCGATCTCCAGGGCCAGGGCGATGCCGATGACGGTGCCGATGAAACCCAGTGAGGGGATCACCCAGGCCAGGTAGCGGATCACGGACTGCTCGGACTCTGCCTTGTCTTGGTAGATCTCCACTTGCACTGAGACGATGTCGATGAGCTCACCCAGGTTGTCCGCACTGCGGAACTTGGTGGAGGCCTTCTTAAGCAGGTCGACGAGCTTGGAAGGTTCCTTGCGGGCCACTTCCTGGAGCTTGAACTTGAGGTTGTGAACGTCCTCAGGGAGGAAGACCGCCTTTTCGTTGGTGGGGAGGAGACCCTTGGAGAAGGCCCGGCGCTCCCGGTGCACCTGGCGTGTTTTCTCCCGCACCTCAAACCAGGCCCAGAAGAAAGCAGCGTAGGTCATGCCCTGGATGTAGCCGCCCCCCCACACGTCCCCTCCCACCAACAGCAGGACCCGACGTAAGGTGGATCCGGCGGGCGCCCCGGCTAATAAGACGGCAGCTACCGCTATGATGCCTATCGCCAAGCCAGAGGAAAGGAGCAGGTTTCGCAGGTTTTTCATTCCGGGACCGTGAGGAAAGGGGGTAATATGCCCCCGATTATAGGACGAGGGATGGCATGAAAAGAATGGAAATCCGGCCCGAGGCGGTCGAGCGCATCAAGAAATTTTCGGTCCAGGACCAAAACCTTGGGTTCGGTAAGTACATGTGCCCCATCATGGTGCGTACGGACTACAAGAACGGCGAGTGGGGACCGATGGAGCTCCTCCCCTACGGCCCGCTGGAGATTGACCCCTGCGCCAAGGTCCTACACTACGGCCAGGAGATCTTCGAGGGGCTCAAGGCCTTCCGGGATCCCGAAGGCAACGTGAACCTCTTCCGCCCGGACATGAATGCCAAACGCATGAACTTCTCGGCCCGCCGCATGGCCATGCCGGAGATTCCCGAGGACATGTTCATCGAGGCCTGCCAGGTCATCACCGCCTACTCCAAGAACGTGGTGCCGAAGCGCGCGGGCGAATCGCTTTACCTTCGCCCCTTCATGATCGCCTCGGAGGCGGGTCTGGGCATCAAGCCCGCCAAAGAGTTCATGTTCGTGGTGGTCGCCTCCCCTTCCGGCAACTACTTCTCCAGCTCCTCCGTGAAAGTCTACGTTGAGCGCGACGAAGTCCGCGCCGCCCACGGGGGCATCGGCGCCGCCAAGACCGGTGGCAACTACGCCGCGAGCCTCCAGGCCTACGCTCGGACGCTGGACACGGGCTGCGACCAGACCATGTGGGTGGATGCCATCGAGCACAAGTACGTGGAAGAGATGAGCGGCATGAACTTCTTCGCCGTCATCAACGGCGGCTTGATCACTCCCCCCATCTCCGACACCATCCTGAACGGGATCACCCGGGGCTCGCTGATCGAGCTCGCACGCAAGCGCAAGCTCACCGTATCCGAGGAACGCATCGCCATCGACGAGCTTTTCGCCAAGGTGAAGTCCGGCGAGTGCAACGAAGCCTTCGTGTGCGGTACCGCCTCCGTACTGGTCCCCATCGCCAGCTTCCGCCTCAAGGATGGCACCACTTACCACCTCAAGGACGCCGACGGGAAACTGTCGCTGGAGCTGCGTGAGGAGCTGATCAACATCCAGGGCGGTCGAGCACAGGGCCCGGAGGGATGGGTGCAGCCGGTCCCGAACGTGGATTTCTGAGTGACGTCCCGGCTGGACGTCAGCTGGCACCAGCGGCTGCAAAACTTCGAATCCGCGTTGGGGCACTGAAAGCCGCCGTAGACATGTCACCGGGTCACGAGACGCTTCTAGGGAAGCTTTCCGCATGGGACTGGTCGAGGATGGGGAGGTCTGGATGGAAATGATCCAAAGCCGTAACCAGCCACCCACACCTATAACCGCGCCATCGCGGACGACATCGCCCGCAAAACCCTCGAGCGTTACTACCCGGCTTTTGAGACCCTCAGGGCGAAGATGCTCGCCCTCAAGAAGTCATGAACGGAGGCGAGTACGGCCTTCCCACGGTCGCAACCGCGGCGATTCGATCTGTTTTCTCCCGACATCCGAGGATTCTCAAAGCCATCCTGTACGGGTCCCGGGCCATGGGAACACAGGACCTGTTGCTCCACATCCTTCGGGTGGGGCGGGTCTTTTATCCTTAAGGCCAGGTAATGCCCTCTCGGCTTCCGTGTCACAGGCCGAGCTTGCGCTTAATAAGATCCAGCTCTCGCTTGAGCTGAGCGTTTTCATCTTTGAGTCGTTTGAGCTCAACGTCCTGGCGCTCATTCGCAGCCCGCACGCCGGCCACTGAGCGGGCCAGCTCGCGGGTCGCCTCGATCACGGGAGCGACCAGCGCGGGATAGTTCACGGCCTTGTAGCCGTCCACACCCTCACTCACGAGCTCGGGGAAGACCCTTTCGACCTCTTGGGCGATGACGCCTATTTGTCGGGCGTCGTCGAAGCCTCTCTCAGGGAACTCGTCCGGCTTCCAATGGTAGGTTACGCCGCGTATGGAGAGAAGGCGCGCGAGGGCGTTCGCCACCACCACCACGTCTTTCTTGAAACGGCGGTCGGAGGTGAGGGCGACGCCGTTGGAGCGGACGCTGCCGGAGGCATTGACGTCGCCAACCACGTCGAGCTTGTAAGATGGGTTGGTGATGCCGATCCCCACGTTACCGTTTGCCCCCAAAACGCGCACGCGCTCGGCGGATCCCATGTTCGTGTCCAATACAATGTCGCCTCCCGCAGCGGAGATGCTGGCAATTCCGCTGGTGCGCATGTAGATGCCCGTGTTGTTGGCAATGGTGGTCTTATCGCCCAGCCTCAGCGCGGATGAGTCCGCTCCAGAGTGGGCCACATCAAGTTTGGATGCCGGGGCGTTGGTACCCACGCCCAAGTTGCCCCCGGACAGGACCATCCTGACTCCTCCACCGTTCTCGAAGACGAAAAACTTGTTGGCCAAACCGAAGGAGGTCTCGCTGGCGTTGCCCACCCCGACTTGAAACAGCTTGCCAGTGCCATTCAGGAGGAGCTGGGTGTACTGGGCGGCGTCGGTGCCTGTAAGGCGCATCTGGGCTGCTCCGGCGGACCGAACATCCAAAGGGTGTGCCGGGGCTGTCTGGCCGATTCCCACCAATCCAGCGGAGGTGATGACCATGTTCTGGTCCCAGCCGGTGCCGTTGTAATCGAAGAATTTGACGCCGCCGGCGCCCCTACTAGTGATATGCACGTCACCCGGCCAGGATGCGTTGCTTTTACCCCAGAGGGATATATTGGCGGTGCTGGTGCTGGCGGTGCTGTCACCCGCCAGAATAAGCAGAGCATCGTCCCCGGGCACCGGATTGGCGATGGTTCCGCCGCTAACGCCGATATTACCTCCCACGTGGAGCTTGTATGTCGGGGAGGCAACGCCAACGCCCACATTGCCCCCATTGGGATTGAGCACAAGGGGATAAGTGTTCGCGAGGTTGCTGCGGCTGGTGACCTGCAACCAAGCGCCAAAGGGAGAAGCGTCCTGGGTGCCCATGTCGAGGACGTTCGAGTTCGCGCCTGAGGACTGTAAGCGGAAGGCGCCGGTTTGGGCGGTGCCCGAGGTGGCGGGGCTGCCGGAAGCACCCTTCACGTCTAAGCGTACGCTGGGGGATGCTGTGCCGATGCCCACGGAGCCGCCGCTTGGATTGACCAGGACGTCGCCCTTGGTGCCGTTGGAGGTGGACTCGAGCACGAGGTCCCCGGAAGCTGCACTGGAGCCGTAGACCGTGGGTGTGGTGGTGGACGTGCCCACGTTCAGAGCACCTCCTACCCCAACTCCGCCGGAAACCACCAACGCGCCCGTGGAGGGTGAGGTGGAGGCCGTGGCGTTAGTGGTGGTTATAGTGCCCGAGCTGGAATAGTTGGATGAGCCTCCGGTCGAGGCGATGGTTCGGCGGACCCCGCCGGCGGTGAGAAAGAAGTCCGTCCCGTCAAATTCCATCGCGCCGTTTTCAGGGGTGGTGAGGACGGTGCCGGCGTTGAATTTCAATGGTGCAGTGTTCGCGGTCGCCGTCCCTGCCTTGAGATGCAGGTAGGCCGTGGGGGAGTTCATGCCAATCCCCACGTTTCCGGAGCTGCGGCGAATGAAAAGCGGCGTGGCCATGTAGCCCGCGCCATCGTCATAGGAACTGATGGTGAAATCGGATCCCGCGTTCCCACTACCTGTCTCCGTACCCACGAGACCGATCTTGAAGCGGCCCGAACCGTTCTGGAGGATGTAGTGGGGAACGATGCTGGCCCCGGGGGCGCCCGGGTTGGTGAATACCGCATTCATGCGGGCGTCGCCGTTCACGTCCAAAGGATAAGACGGGCTCGCTCGGTGGATCCCCACGTTGCCTGATGAATTCATCCGCAAACCCTTGGCACTGGCGGACCACGGGCCCACGACCAAGCCGCCGCTATCCACGACGCCGGCATTGTAGGTCACGACCGCGTCGTTGGCCTGCGTCAGGGCATTGTGCCCCCCCGCACTTTGGTTCGCGAAGAGGGCCAGCGAAGAGCCGGCGTCGCTGCTCAAGGAAACGCCCGAACTGCCAGTTCCCGTCTTGTAAATGTGCAGAAGGTTGGTGGGACTGGTGGTCCCGATGCCCACTTTTCCGTCGGAGGCGATCCGCATCCGCTCGGTTCCGGTGGTGGTGGTGTTATTGGCGGCGGTGAAGAATTGAAGTACGGTGGCCGCGTTCTGGCTGGAGTTGCCACCTCCCATCCACACGCTGTTGCTGGTGGAGCTTACGTTGGAGAAGAGCATGGTGACCGGTTCTTCGGCGTTAGTGTAGTGGCCGGCGGCGATGCTGGCGGCTTTGTCGGCCGCATCCGTCGCGACGTTTTTCAGCCGGATCGTCCCTGGCCCCGCGGCACCGACGATGTCCAGTTTGGAATCAGGGGCCGTGGTTCCAATGCCCACGTCCCCGTTGGAGCGTATCGTCACCCGGGTGGTGTTGTTGGTTTCGAGGAACAAGTGGTTTGCGTCGTTGGTGCCGAGGGAGGCGTTAGCGCCGAAGGTATTCCCTCCGTTTACGAAGCCCGTCGTCATGAGCGAGGCCACCGTCGAACAGACGTAGTCGCCCGAGACATCGAAGGTCAGCACCTCATTGGTGGAACAGCTTACTCCCTGTAGCGCGGTCCCCAAAGCATTGGAGGCTATGAGGCGATTGCCCGTAAACGACGTGGCCCCGGTCCCGCCTGAGGCGACGGGGACGGTGCTCAAGGCCAACGTGATGGTGCCCGCGCCATGTGTGGCCGTGACGGGGCTGGTGCCGGAGATGGCTTTGTACTCGGCCGCGGTGCCGGCGTTGTTCACTCCCAGCACGGTGTTGGCCGCCCCCAGCGCCGTCAGGCCCGTGCCGCCCTTGGCGACGGGAACGGCGGCGGAAAGGTTGGCTGGGTTGAGGTTGGTGAGGGCGGAGCCATCCACGGCGGGAAGCTTGGCCGAGCCGTCCAGTTGGACGATTTTCGAGGCGGTGGTCCCCACGTCCACGGCGATGGTCCCGCTGGTGGTGATGGTTCCGCCGGTCAGGCCCGTACCTGCGGTCAGCGAACTGATCCCCGCGCCCGCCGTGCCCAGGGCCTGCCAAGATGAACCGTTGTGGAAGTTGAGCTGGTTGGTGGTGGTGTTGTAGACCTGCATGCCCGCCACCGGGGCCGCGATGGCGTCGCGCTGGACAGTGGTCATCCGGGGCATAACGACTCCCGAAGTGGTGGAAGAGATGTCCAGGATGCCGGAGGGGGAGGAAGTTCCGATGCCAACTTTGCCATTTCCATCTATGACCAGGCGGTTGTCGGTACCGGCGGTACGCACAGAAAATGTATCCGTCGCATGCGCATAACGGAGCATCCCAACCGTGTTGCTCTCCGGGTCGCCAAACAGAATGCTTCCTGTTTCGGTGTTCGGGGTTAGAAATTGCAAGGCAATGTCCAGGTCGTCTTCCAGCACCGTGCCTCGGGCCCCGAAAGCATGAGGTGTGGCCCCACTGGACCCGCTAGACACATGCAGTTTTGCGGATGGACTGGTTGCACCAACTCCGACTTGCCCAGTGGCTTTAACGACGATGCGCTGGCCTGTGCCTCCTGAAGTGAGTTCGAGTTGGTCCAAATCGTTGTCGTAGCGGATCTGCCCACGGGCCTCGTCCGTCTCGTTACCCAAGTTCAGAATGCTGTACTGGCCTGTGCCAGTGGCCTTCACATTAATTTTGGCATTGGCATTGTCTTTTTCGACGTGCAAAGGAGCATTAGGCGCGGTCGTCCCAATACCCACCTCGCCGCCCGTGTCGATGCGGAAGACCTCCGTACCGTCGAGTTCAAAGGAATAGCGGCTCAGCGTGGCAGCGTTCCCTGGATCGGCGCGGAAGGTCAGGTTTCCGCCTGAAGAAGCAATCTGGGAGATGGCGGCGTCGCCGGTTCGCTCCAGCCGTATGGTGGGACCACTAGCGTGCTTCAGATGCAACTGGGTGGTGGGTGACGTTTCCCCAATCCCGATCCGGCCGTTGGCATCGATGGTCATTGCCACCGTGTTGTTCGTCTCAAAATTCAATTTATTGCCGTCATTGGTGCCCAGAGTGGCCGCGGCACCGAAACTGTTGCCGCCGTTAACAAAGGCGCCCGTGGCACTTGAGATGGAACTGCACACGTAATCACCGCTCACGTTGAAGGTGAGGATCTCCCCTGTCGAGCAGCTGATGCTCTCCAAGGCGGTGCCCAGGGCGTTGGATGCGATCAAACGATTGCCGGTGAATGAAGTCGCGCCGGTGCCGCCCTTCCCTACCCCCACGGTAGCAAGCGTCACCGCGCCGGCGCCACTCATGGTAGCATCACCGCTTAGAACAGTGGGGCTATAGTCCGTGCCATCATAAATGAGAATCTGCCCACTGGCGCTGGCCGCTCCTGAGACAGCAGTGCCCTGGATGGCATCCACGGTCGGGTTTGGGTAGGTTCCGTCCAAATCCCCCCCGGCCGTTCCGGTGGGCGGGGCGCCGGTAGTGGCTACGGTAATGGTACCCGCACCATGAGTGACGGAAACGCCGGTGCCGGCGGTGATCGCTTTGTACTCAGCGGCGGTGCCCGCGCCGTTCACACCCAATACGGTGTCCGCAGCGCCCAGCGCGGTTAGGCCCGTCCCACCCTTATTCACTGGGACGGCCGAAGCCAGATTGGCCGGGGTCAGACTTGTCAGGGCGGATCCATCCACGGCGGGAAGTTTCGCCGAGCCATCCAACTGGACGATCTTCGAGGCGGTGGTTCCCACGTCCACGGCGATGGTCCCGCTGGTGGTAATGGTTCCGCCGGTGAGGCCCGGGCCCGCCACGATGGACGTGACGGTGCCAGCGCCTGAGGCCGCGCTGATTTCCTGCCAGGACGTCCCATTATGGTAGTTCAGCTTGTTGGTGCTGGTGTTGTAGACCTGCATGCCCGCCACCGGTGCCGCGATGGCGTCACGTTCGGCCGTGGTGACCCGTGGTATCAGGATGCCCGAGGTGGTGGAAACGATGTCCAGGATGGCCGAGGGAGTGTCCGTGCCGATGCCCATTCTGCCCACGGAGTCGATGGTTACCCGGTGGGTGCCGCCGGTGGCGAAGCGGAGCATGTCGGCGGCATTGCTGTAAATGCCGGTGTCAGTGTCCGAAACGAACGTGAACGAGGGGGCGTCGGCGTCACCGGCTGCTTTCTTGAGGTAGTAGCCACGTGAAGTGACCGACGAGACGTAGTTTTGTCCGATGTCGACGCCGTCGACGGAATTGAGCGTGATCCGCAACCTGTCATCACTCGTTTCATAGATGCCCGTGTCCCCATCGCCGAAAGACAGGGCTTGGGTTGCAAATGTTCCAGGTGCGGCTGCGATGTGCAGGGCGGTGGCGGGCGATGTGGTGCCTACGCCCACTTTACCGGAGGCCCTGCCCACGTCACCGCTATTGAGCGTCCACAGGGTGCTGGCACTAAGTGTATCGTCCACGTACTTCTTGGTGGCGGCGTCCCCATCCGCGGTGGGTGCGGCCAGGTTGTCGATGGAACCTCCGTCCATGTCGATGGCGTTGCCGTCCATGTTGATGGCACCGCTCATGGTGCCACCGGCCAGCGGGAGTTTGGAACCATCGGTGGAAACGTCGGCCACGCAACTCCAGGCGTAGACAGGGCCCGCTCCCATCTGGAGTTTCTCGCCGGCCAAACAGCTGGGGACGCCGCTGGCGCTCATCACGTTACCGGCGGAGGTGCCGATGTTGGCCACGGCCGCGGTCCCAAGGCCCAAGGCGGTGCGCGCGCCCGCGGCGCTTCCGGCTCCGGTGCCTCCCAGGGCCACGGGGAGCTG
Source organism: uncultured Bacteriovoracaceae bacterium (assembly GCA_964399165.1). Classification (GTDB taxonomy): domain Bacteria; phylum Bdellovibrionota; class Bacteriovoracia; order Bacteriovoracales; family Bacteriovoracaceae; genus UBA6144. The sequence goes on from CAYNPO010000002.1 coordinate 43,718, forward strand.
GGCCGCGCTGCTGAGCACGCCGGAAGAATCGTTGATAACGACGTGGTCCGCGGTGCCGCTGGCGAGCTTAGAGCGCGCGATGGCGGCGGTGGCGGACACTTTGGCGTCAGTTACGGCGGAGGCGGCGAGCTGGGCCGTGTCCACGCCGAGGTTGGCTATGGAAATGGTGCCGGTGGCTGTGATGGGGCCGCCGGTGAGGCCGGTGCCCGTAGCGATGTTGGTGACGCTGCCCCCGCCCCCTCCTCCAGACTCGTTGGCCGGGGCCCAAGCGGTTCCGTTCCACTTGAGCACCTGGTTGGCGGTAGCCCCCATTTGCACCAAAGTCTTGGCGCTTTCGCTCACCAGAGCGTAGGGCATGGCATGCAAGGCCTGCGCGGAGTACGCCTTGCCGTTGGTTTCATCGGTGACTTTGATTGCCACGGTTTCACCAGCAGGTGTGTCCGTCAGTACTTTAGCCAGAGTATCACCACCACAGTCGGCCGCCAGGAACTCCAGCTTCACGTGGAACACGCCATTGGTCAGCGCCACGCCGGTGATGTCCTTGGTACATACCACCACGGCCGGTGCGTCGGTGTAGCTCAGGTCGAACTGCAAGTTCACAGGCCCGGCCACGGGCGAGCCATTGGCGTTGACCAGGCGGCCGGAGTAGCTCAATGAATCGGCGGCGACCGAGGTGAGCGGCAGGAAAAGCAAAAGGCTGATTAAGAATCTCTTCATGGCGAGCGTAACCCCAGCCATTTATTGTAGCTGGTTGGGGCGCGCCCTCAGGGGCAGGCAAAATCCTCCATCCCTATTTTAGCAAAGGGAAAATGGTCGGCGGTTCATCGAAGGGAAAAAGAAAGGCCCGCTTAAGCGGGCCTTTCAAGGGGCTGAAATTGGGATTAAAGCGAAGGCAGGAGCTCAAAGCAGAGGATGGCCACGACGGTCGGAAACAAAGCACCCGTCAGAAGGCCAGCAGGAGAAATACTTCCACCCGGGAAGTTCTCCTTGAGAATTCCGTAGCCCGCGGGATTCGGGGCGTTAGCAATGACGGTGAGACCACCGCCGGTCACGGCGCCGGCGACCAGGAAGTACTTGGCACTCTCGGTGAGTTCGACCAAGGAACCAAGATAAGTCAGGGCGGCGTTGTCAGTGATGGCGGTGAGGCCGGTGGCGCCGAAGAACAAAGCCTGGTCCGAAAGACCCGCAATGAGGGGCTGCAGCCACCATTGCTGGAGTGAGCCCAGGACAATCAAGCCACCGAGGAAGAAGCCCACCATGAGGGACTCCTTGATCTTGACCCGCTCGTCCTGGAACTCCTGGGTCACGACGGTGATGCCTAGGAAGAACAAGAAGAGGCCCAGGAAAGCCACCATGTGGTGGGCCGTGAGGACGACGGCGGCCAAGAAGAGCACGTGGACCAGGGTCAACCAAGCCGGAGGTGCAGCCTGGGTCCCGCCGGAGCGCACCTGGAAATCACCGGAGAGCTCGCTCTTAAAGAAAAAGGACACTGCCAGAGCGCTCACGATGCAGGCAATGGCGGCTTTGTAACCAAAAGAGCTGACCATGTGGCTGATGCCCCAACCCCACTTGCCGGCCACCATGAGCACCGGAGGGGCGGCGAAATGGGTCAGGGTTCCCCCGATGGAGACGTTCACGAACAGAAGCCCGATGGTGGCGTACTTGAAGCGGTCACTCATCTGCTGGGAGAAAAAGTTCTTTTGCAGGATCAGGGCCGTCACGGTCATGGCAGCGGGTTCCGTGATGAAGGAGCCCAGTAAGGGCCCCACCACGAGAGCGGTGAAGAAAAAGGCCATCTTGCGGGGCAAGGGCACCACTTTGGAAATGGCGACGATGCAGGCTTCGGCCAGCTTGATCACCGGGCGCGTGGCGGCCATGGCCATGATCACGAAAACGAAGGCGGGTTCGGTGAAGTTCAGCCCTTCGAGGTAGGGAATTGGGCGGCCGATACCTTCAACGCATCCCATGAACACCAAGAACACCGCAGCCCACATGCCGAACACCGCTTCCACTTCCGCCAGGAAATGGAAAAGGTTCTCCTTCATAGAGCCTTCGGGATAGTGGTGGGCCATTTCGGCGAATTTCGACACCAGGAAGGTGTGCAGGATGGCGAGCGCGAAAATCACGGTCGCGCCGACCTCCACGATGGACGGGTTCATATCCTCTCCTTGGAAAGTGTTACTGCTTCCAGGATAACCGAAGCCGGGGTAAGTGGAAGTGAATACGTCTTACCCGAGAGGAACGATCAGCCGTCTTTGCCAATGGAGTTAACCGGACAGGCATCCATCTGCTCTTGGCAGAGGGCGACCTCCTGGGGTGTGGTGGGCTGTTTCTTCACGTAAGCGTTGCCGTGGTCGTCTTCGGCGAAAAACTCCGGTGCCCCGGAGTAGCAAACGTTGCAGGCGATGCATCCTTCCCCACCCTCGTCGTCGGGATCGGTGCAATAGAAAGGCCCAGGGATGTTCTTGGCGTGCTTGTTCTTGGGATTGGCCATTGGTGCCCCTCGGGGGATTTGCTAGATTGGAAGCTCCCATATTAAGAAGGGCCCAGTCGGACGGCAAGGTTCTGACTCCCTACTGGGCGAAGCGTCAAGGAAATCTATGGAACCCCACATTTTGTCCCGGGCCCAGGCCTGGGTGAACAACCCCGCTTTCAACGACGAAGACAAGGCCGAGATCATCGGCCTACTGGCAGACACGGAGAAACACGGAAACGAGCTCACGGACCGCTTCCACCGGGGACTGGAATTCGGCACCGGGGGCATGCGCGGCATCCTCGGCATGGGCGAAAACCGCATCAACCGCCACACCATCCGCCGCGCCTCCCAGGCCCTGGCCCAAACCCTCCTCGCCCACTTTCCCAGCGGCGCCTCGGTGGTGGTATCTTACGACTCCCGCCATTTCTCCCGCGCCTTCGCCGAGGAAACTTGTGGGGTCATGGCCGCCCATGGGATCAAGTCGCACATCTTTCCGCATCTCACTCCCACGCCGATGCTCTCCTTCGCCATCCGCCATCTGAAGGCCCAAGGGGGTGTCATGGTCACCGCCAGCCACAATCCCCCTAAGTACAACGGCTACAAAGTGTTTTGGGACGACGGCGCGCAGGTGGTGCCGCCGGTGGACGGGGAAATCGTCCGTCGGTACGGGGAGTTGGTAGATTGGGGCGACCTCAGGGCCATGCCCTTTGAGCGCGCTCGCTCGGAAGGCTGGGTGCGGGACGTGCCCCCGTCGGTGGACGAAGCCTTCTACCGTGTCATCGAGGAGCGCGTGACGCTGAACCCAACTCTTTGCCGCGAGCATGGCGGGGAGCTCTCCGTTGTCTATACCCCCCTCCACGGCGCTGGCCGGATCCCTTGCGCCGAGATCGCCCGGCGGCTGGGTTTCACGCGCTTTGAGACGCTCGCCTCCCAGGCCGATCCCGACGGAGCCTTTCCCACCGTGAAGTATCCGAATCCGGAAGACCCCGCCGCCCTCCGTTTGGCGGTGGAGCGCATGCGGGAGACCGGGGCCGACCTGGTCCTGGCCACTGACCCCGACTGCGACCGGTTGGGGCTGGCCATCAATCACCGCGGCCAGACGGCCTACTTGAATGGCAACGAGATCGGGGCCTTGTTCTTGCACTACGTGCTCACCACCCGTAAGGCGTTGGGGAAGATTCCTCCCAAACCGCTGGTGGTGAAAAGCATCGTGACCTCACCCGTCCAGGAGGCCATCGCCTCCCGTTTCGGGGTGGAGGTAAAGGCCACCCTCACCGGATTTAAATGGATGGCGGGGCTCCTGCGCCAGTTGGAGAAAGCCCAGACCGGCCACGGTTTCGTGTTCGCCTCCGAAGAGTCCTTCGGTTACATGCCCCACGACCAGTCCCGGGACAAGGACGGCGTATCGTCGGTGGCCCTGATGTGCGAGCTGGCCCTGCACCATAAGCGAGCGGGCCGCACCCTGGTGGACGCCCTGGAACAGATTCATGCGGAGTACGGCTTCCACCACGAGGAGTTGCTGGCCTTCGATTACGAGGGCGTTGAAGGCGGTAAGAAAATCCTGCGCATCATGGAAAGTTTCCGACGGCGCGGCAAGGACGGGCTGGCGGGCCAGCCCGTGGCCAAGGTGGAGGACTATTTGGAAGGCGTGGGGGATCTCCCCCCCAACAACGTGCTGGCGCTGCACTTCGCTTCCGGTGACCGGATCTTTCTGCGACCATCCGGCACGGAACCCAAGATCAAATTCTACCTGATGGTCGCCTCCAACGACGGCACACTAGAGGAAAAGCGGCAACGTGCCCTCACCCGCACCCGCGCCTACGCGGACGCCATCCGTACCTGGTGCGAGGACGCATGAATAAACCCGCGGCGATCGTCCTCCTCAGCGGGGGCATGGACTCCCTGGTGTGCTTGGCCGAAGCCGCGCGCGAGCATCCCGGCGCCCTGGCGGTCCTCCACATGGATTACGGCCAGCGTACTTCCGCCAAGGAGCGCGCCTGCTTTGAGCGGATCGCCGACCACTACTCCATTCCAGCGGGCCTGCGCAAAGTGGTGGACATGGGGTTTCTGCGCCAGATCGGGGGAAGCTCGCTCACGGATGAGGCGATGGCGGTGAAGGCGTACGACGGCGACGGCCCTGGCATCCCATCCAGCTACGTGCCCTTCCGCAACACCATCATCCTCTCGCTGGCGGTTTCCTGGGCGGAAGTGCTGGGAGCGGAGAAGCTCTACATCGGCGCCAACCACGAGGACTCCCCTGGGTATCCCGATTGCCGACCAGAGTACTACCAGGCCTTCAACCAAGTGGCGGCCCTGGGCACCAAAGAAGGCAAGATCCGCGTGGAGACCCCGGTCTTGCGGCTGCGGAAAAAAGAAGTGGTCCAGAGGGGCACCGCCCTCCAGGCGCCGTTCGCCCTCAGCTGGTCCTGCTATGCCGAAGGCGACGTGGCCTGCGGCAAGTGCGACTCCTGCGCCCTCCGCCTACGCGGCTTCCGTGAGGCCGGGATCCTCGATCCCATCCCCTACCGCTAACCACACCGAAGAGCTTCGCTCGTTGGCGCGAGACTAGGCATTATTGCATGGAACCGCCGTCCGGCGGCCGTCCAAGGACGAGGGTTCGCCATGGGGCCAACCTAGGGGTGGGCACATCCCCAAGGAGGACACATGAAAAAGCTCACGTCTCTCGTCTTACTTTCCGCGCTCGTGCCCGTGGCCGAAGCCGGATTTCACCACAAAGACCGCCGAACTTCCGCCATGGCCGAGGAGCAACGACGGCAACTGGCAGCGGAATTGATGAACCTGCGCACCGCCCGTGGTTGCGTGGAAAACGCCGGTTCCCAGGCCGCGCTGCGTGCCTGTGAGTCCAGGTTGCGCCGTGACCACCAGGAGGCCGGTATCGTCGCCAACATCGTGGAGGTCGAGGATGACACCACCTTCGTGGACGCCAAACGCGCCTACCGCCAGGAATTGAGCCAACGGATCAGCGGCATCAAGGACGCCCGCGCCTGCATGCTCGACGCCAAAGGGAGCGCCGAGTTCGAGCGCTGCCGCTCCCACGTGGACCACGTCCAGGCGGAGGAGTACGACCCCATGTGGTACGACGACCAACTTTGAGTCCGGCCAGACACCATTTGCCCCGCCCCTTGTCCAAGGACGCCGGGGTGGGGCCTTGGTTAGCGTGCACCAAAAGGGGAAATGACCCCCTCTACAAGGAGACCCCATGAAAACCCTGCTTTTCGCCCTTACCGCCTTCGCGACGGCCGCTCACGCCAACATGGCGGACCTCAGGCACGAGCGCATGGAAAACTTGACCTTCAGCGAGGCACGCAACGAGTACCGCCGCCACTTTGACGAGAAGATCAGCGGACTGCAAACTGCCCGCGCCTGCGTTGACAACGCCATCAGCAAAGACGAGCTGCGACGCTGCCAGGCCCGCCTGGAGGACACCACCCGGATGCAGGCCGAAGAGGAAGCTCCGGCCGTGAACAAACGGAGCAAACGTCGCGGCTATTGATCAGTAGAGCTGGACGAAATCGCCTTCGGTGACCGAGCCGCCCGAGTGCAGGATGGCGATGGTCCCATCGGGGCCGAAATAGTCGGTGACCTCAAGGGTGCCTTTCACGTCGCCCTTGGAGATACCGATCAAGGCCCCCGTCTCGGGATCATAGACATCCTGCCCTTCGGTGATGACTTTCAGGATGTCCCCTATGTTCACCCCGGACTCCCGCCCGGCATTGATGTAGATTTTGGTCCCGATGATTTTCGCCACCCGGCCGGTCCAATCCAGTTTCGCCCCCATGGAGGCCAGACGCGGGATGAACTTGCGCACAGCCGCGCGGGTGGAATAACGCAAGAGATCCTGGCGGTAGGTGAGGTTCTCCTCCTCTTCCGTGACGTAGAAACGGAAGTTGTCGTCGTGGACGTTGCCTTCCACCACGTCACTCAGGAGCTCCTTGCTGGAAATCACGTCGAACACCTTGATCTCCACCTTGGTCTCCGCCAGGGCCTTGGTCTTGCGGACGAAACCGATCTCGTCGCTGGCCTGGCGCACGCGGGCGTCGATGATCCGGCCGAACACGACGAGGTTCACACCCGCCATCTTGGCCTTGCGGGTGAGTTGCGCGAGCTTCACCCCCCCGCCTGAGTAGATGTCCTTGGAACTCCCGAACATGGCCGCGGCGGAAGCATCCACCAGGAAGTCCCGGGTCCGGGAGATCTCGCGCCGGAATTCCTCGGTGGCCTGGATGGCCAGGTCCTCGCCGCCGAAGGGGGCCTCGTTGAAGAACGTGAGCAGCGCGATCTTCTTGCGGATGGGGTTGAAGTCCTTCACCTGGCGGGCGCTCTTGTCCCCGCGGTTGGGATCCAAGGGCGTGCGCCGGTGGACGGGTCCGCCGCAGGCGGCGAGGAGCGTGGCGAGCATGAGGGTGACGAAAGTGCGCATGGGTTCCTTCCCGGGACGCGGGTCAGAGCAGCGGCGCGAGGGTGAAAACGAGTTCCCCTCCCTCTTCGGTGACCGCCACGGGACGTCCCCATTCCGATTCTAACTCCTTGGGGGCCGAGACCATAGCCTTGAATTTGGCCCCGTCCCCTTGGTAGCGGACCAGCACGCGTCCACGTCGGGAACTGAAAGACCCGAGGGAAGCCTGGGCGCGGAAAGGGCCACCCTTGGCACCGAGCCACTCCTGCAATCGAAGGACTTGGCCCATGTGCGCGGCGTTTTCCAAGCGCACCACAAGGAGCCCCACGGGGGAAACCGATCGGCGCGCTTGGTTTTTCATTTCCAGGAATTTTCCCAGTGGGGCCCGGTAACACCAGGAAGCCAGGGCTGAGTTGCGGGCCTTGGGGTCCGTGGTTTTGGCGGTCATGGCCTCCGGGGAAAGATCGCCCCAGCGCAAGACACGCCGGGAATCGAAATCGTGCCAAAGCACGCCACCGGTGAGGGCCATACGGCCCGGGGCCAAGGCCTCAGGTCGTTGCAGGGTCAATTCAACCGACAGCAACATATGCCCCGCCAAGACCGGCTCAAACGCCGGGGGAGCGCCTTCCGGCAGGGCCTGCCAGCGGAAAAGGGCAGCCGCGCACTCCCCTAAGCAGGGCAGGACCTCCCCCACTCCCTCGGGCAAGGCGCTGGCCCACCACTTGAGCCATTCTGACTCCACAGGCCCCGCGAAGTCCCGCTCGCCCGCCAATTGCAGGTCCTTCCAGGAGAAATTCGAGGGCAGGATCCTCGTTGAAAGGTAAAGCCTGGGGGAGAGCCCTTCGCCCGGGGCAGAAAACCGCGCGTGGTGGGCCGGCAGGAGCGCGGCCCGGGCGGTGCCTTCCAGCGTGAGCCCCCAGGCCCCGGGTTTAGGCACCAGGGGGCCGAAACTTTTCACTTCGTGTCGCTCCAGCAACGATTCAGGATCAAGAAGGGCACGACGCAGCTTCCACGGCGGAGGGAAAGGGGCCGGGTCCGCGGCGGCCTTATGCCGCTCTTGCATGTCCTTGCTCCAGGCGGGGAATTTTCTCTCCCAACCCTGGGAGTAAGCTCCGGCATCCAGGCCGGCCGAGACCATCTCCGCTTTGAGCAACTCTTCCTGGGCGAGATGGAGCAATTCTTCTTGGATCCGGGGCGCGGGAACTTCCGGGGGGAACACCCCTTCGACGGAAACCTCCGCGGCCAATACGGCCAACGGAAACGCCAGGAGCGGCGCCCAGCGCCTCACGAGCGCACTTCCTCCATCCGGCCGTCCACCATGAACTGGACCGCGGGGTGCTGGAGCAACTCGTTGATCTTGGCCGCCATCTGGGGCGAGGGGGCCACCAGGAAGTTGTCGTCCAAAGGGAGGCGCGCTCGGCCTTCACCAGTCTCGATGATGAAATGGATGGGCACGGTCCCGCGGTAGCTCATGAGGATCTGGCGCACGCGGGTGAGCGAGTGAGGCGTCAGCCGTTCCACAGGGAGACTCACCCGCACCGCGGTCACGCGGTCGTCCGAGGCGTCCTTGAGGGGCGTGATCTTCTCGGGGAAGAATTTCTTGGGGTCCTCGGCCAGGTTCACGTGGCCGCTCATGAGCACCGGCTCGTCACCGGTGAGGAGCTGGTGGCATTCGGCGTAGACCCGGGGGAAAATCAGGCACTCGATTTTGCCCGACAAGTCCTCCAGGTTGAGGAACGCCATCTTGTCGCCCTTTTTGGTGATGATAGGCTTGAGGGACGTCACGAGACCCGCCAGCACCATGGGCCGCTTGGCCGGGTCTGCTTCCTGTCCGCGGGGGTTGAACTTCTCGGGTCGGGCCACCGTGGGAAGGCCGTGAACGTCCGCGATGGGCATGCTGGCGAGTTTGCCCATGATGTCCTTGTAGCGGTCCAACGGGTGGCCGGAGATGTAGATCCCCAGGAGTTCCGCCTCCATTCCCAGCATCTCTTTCTCGGTGAACTCCGCTGTCTCATGCACCTGCAGCTCGTCCCCGGATTCCTCACTGGAGGAGCCGCCCATGTCGAAGAGGCTGGTCTGCCCAGCCTCGCGTTCCTCGCGCTTTCTCTGGCCCCAGGCGCTGATGAGCTCCAGGTTCTCCAGCAGGGTCTTGCGGTTGTACTGCCGGCAGGAATCGAAGGCGCCCACTTTGATCAAGGACTCCATCACCCGGGCGTTGACCGCCTTGGGGTCCACGCGCTCGCAGAAATCGGCGAGGCCTTTCAGGGGGCCGTTGGCTCCGCGCTCACGGATGATTTCTTCCACCGCTCCTTGCCCCACGTTTTTGACGGCGCCCATGCCGAAGCGGATGGTGTTCCCGACGACGTTGAAGAGCCACAGGGACTCGTTCACGTCCGGTGGCAGGATCTCGATGCCATGTTCTCGGGCGTCTTGCGCGTACATGGTCACTTTGTCCATGTTGCTGATCTCGGTGCCGAGGAGGGCGGCGTAGAAGGCCCCGGGATGGTAGCGTTTCAGGAAGGCGGTTTGGTACGCGATGACCGCGTAGGCCACGGCGTGGGATTTGTTGAACCCGTACTCCGCGAACTTCGCCATGAGGTCGAACAGATAAACGCTCTTGTCGTGGTCGAACCCCTTCCCTGTGGCGCCCTCGATGAAAATCTTCTTGTACTTCTCCATCTCTTCGGGCTTTTTCTTGCCCATGGCGCGGCGGAGCATGTCCGCCTGGCCCAAGGAGAACCCGGCGATGACGCGGGCGATGTTCATCACCTGCTCCTGGTACACGATGATGCCGTAGGTGTCCTTGAGCACCGGGCGCAGTTCCTCAAAGAGGTACTGCTCGGGCTTGCGGCCGTGCTTGATCTCCACGAACTCGTCATGCATGCCGGAGCCCATGGGGCCAGGGCGGTAGAGCGCATTGATGGCGGTGATGTCGTCGATGGAGTCGGGCTTGATCCGTTTGCAGAGGTCCTTCATGCCGGATGATTCCAACTGGAACACGCCGGTGGTGTCGCCTTCGCCGATCAGCTCGAAGACCGCGGGGTCCGCCATGTCGATGTCCTCGATGTTGAACGAGGGATCGGAATCGCGGCGAATGAACTTGCTGGCGTTCTCGATCACGGTCAGAGTCTTGAGCCCCAGGAAGTCGAACTTCACCAGGCCGATCTTCTCCGAGAAGTCCTTGTCGAACTGGACCACCTGCTCGCCCTCCCGCCCCTTATACAGCGGGCAGTAGGTGACCAGCGGCTCGTTGGTGATGATCACGCCAGCGGCGTGGATCGAGGCGTGACGGTAGAGGCCCTCCAGGCGCTTGGAGATGTGCAAGATGCGGCGGATTTTGGGGTCGTTCTCCTCCAGCTCCTTGAGCTTGGGTTCCTTGTCGATCGCTTCTTGGAGTTCGATCCCCAGTTCGTCCGGGACGAGCTTGGCCAGGGCGTCCGCCTCGGCGTACGGCAACGCGAACACGCGGGAGACGTCCCGGAGCACGGCCTTGGCCTGCAGCTTCCCGAAGGTGATGATCTGGCCCACGCGCTCTTCGCCGTACTTCTGGGTGACGTAGTTGATCACCTCCTGCCGGCGGTCCTGGCAGAAGTCCACGTCGAAGTCAGGCATGGAGATGCGCTCGGGGTTGATGAAGCGCTCGAAGAGCAGGTTGTACGGGAGCGGGTCAATGTTGGTGATGTCCAGGGAGTAGGCCACCAGCGAACCCGCGCCGGAACCCCGGCCCGGACCCACCGGGATTTCCCGGGCCTTGGCCCAACGGATGAAGTCGGAAACGATGAGGAAGTAGCCGGTAAAGCCCATCTGCCCAATGAGGGCCACCTCCTCCTGGAGGCGCGCGAGGTATTTGGGCTTGAGCTCGGTTTCCCAGTCGTCCCGCGCGCGAAGCAACCGGAAGTGGGGGCCGGCAAAACGTTTTTCCAGACCCTCCATCGCCTCGCGGGCGAAGTACTCCGCTTCCGTCTCCACGGTTTTGATCTCGAACTTGGGCAGGTGGTAGATCTGCTTGCCCTTGTCGTCCTGCCAGCGCAACTCCAAGTTGCACTTGTCGGCGATCCGCAGGGTGTTGTCGCAGGCCTCCTTGGCGTAGTGGAAAGCCTGGCGCATCTGAGCGGCGTCCTTCAGGAAGAACTCCGTGGTCGTCAGCTTCATGCGCTTTTCGTCTTCGAAGGTCTTGCCGGTCTGGATGCACATGAGCACTTCCTGGGCCGCGGCGTCCTCCCGCTCCAGGTAGTGACAGTCGTTGGTGGCGACCAACGGGATGGAGTTCTCCCGCGCGAAAGCGATGATCTTGGCGTTGACGTCCACTTGTTCGGGGATGCCGTTCTCCTGGATCTCCAAGTAGAAGTCATCCTTGTAAATCTCGCGGAACTTCATGGCGGCTTGGTAGGCGCGCTCGTCCTGGCCGGTGAAAAGATTGAAACCCACTTCGCCCTTGAGGCACGCGGTGGTGGCGACCAGCCCTTCGGAGTACTCCTTGAGGAGCTCCACATCAGCGCGTGGTTTGTAGTAGAAGCCTTCCTGGTAGGCCTTGGTGAGAAGCTTGCACAGGTTCTGGTAGCCGGTGAGGTTCTTGGCCAGGAGGATGAGGTGGTGGATCTGGTGCTTGGCCTCAGTCTCGTCTTGGGAGTCGAGGGCCTTGGCGTGCTTGGGCGGGCGGCGGTCGAAGCGCGAGCCGGGGGTGAAGTAGATCTCGGAGCCGAGGATGGGTTTGATGCCGGCGGAGAGGGCGCGGGTGTAGAAGTCGATGGCGCCGAACATGTTGCCGTGGTCGGTGGAGGCGATCGCGGGGAAATTGAGTTCCTTTGCCTTCTTGAACAGGTCCTCCAGGCGGATCGCACCGTCGAGCAGGGAGTACTGGGTGTGCAGATGGAGGTGGACGAAAGAGTCCGCGCGGGACTGCGCGAAGTCGCTGCCGACGAAAGGGTTTTTCATAGGGGAAGATTGGCCCATTTAGGGGGGAAAGACAAAAATGCCGCCACGAGCAATTGACCTGTTTCCGAGGGGATTCGTTCATTCCCCGACTTAAAAATTATGTCTTTCCCCAGAGGGAGTTTTCCGTTACAAAAGTTGTTTAATGCAGGGGATAAAATGAACCACCAGGACCAGTCCAACGCCCGGGAGCTACTGGCCACCATCCACTTCATCGCGAAAAAAGGGTGGGCACCCGCCACTTCCACCAACCACTCGATGCGCCTGTCGCTCCCTGGTCACTTCCTCGTCTCCCGCTCCGGCGTGGACAAGCCCTTGTTTAGCCTGGATGACTTCGTCCAGGTGGATGCCCAGGGCCAGCTTCAACCTCCCACCGCGGTGGCGGGCGCCCGTCCTTCGGCGGAAACTGAACTCCATCTGGAGCTCTATCGGCGCTTCCCCGAGGTGGGTTGCGTCCTCCACACCCACTCCCCGCTGGGAACTTGGTGGTCCCGGCACGGCGGGAACGGCATCCGCTTCCAAGGTTGGGAAATCCTCAAGGGCCTCGAGGGAAACACCGACCATGAACGTGAGGAGTTCCTGCCTGTGGTGCCTAACTCGCAGCGCATGGCGGACATCCTCCGCTCCATGGAAAATCATTGGGACTCCCGTCCCCGTGGATTTCTGATCGCGGGGCACGGTCTCTACACTTGGGGCCGCACGGTAGCAGAGGCGAGACGCCACGTGGAGACTTGGGAGTTCCTGTTGCAGATGCACCACTGGGAGCGGACTAAATGGCAATCCTGAAACTGTTGGACCAGAAGGGTAAGAAGGTCACCGACCCCGCGGAGATCAAGGCCTTCCTCAATTCCCGCGGCATCCTCTACGAGCAGTGGACGACCGACGCCCGACTCAACGACGACGACCCACAGGAAACCATCCTCGAAGCCTACCAGCAGCCCTTGGCCTGTTACATGGCCCGCCACGACTACCGCAACGCCGACGTCATCAACGTCCACAAGGACACACCAAACGTGGAGGAGCTGCGCAAGAAGTTCCTCTCCGAACACACCCACGACGAGGACGAGGTGCGCTTCTTCGTCGACGGCGAGGGCGAGTTCTTCTTCCACATAGAGAAACCCAAGTCCGAGGTCTTCTCCATCGTGTGCCAAAAAGGCGACTTCATCTCTGTGCCCAAGGGCTACAAACACTGGTTCGACCTTGCCCCCAAGTACCACGTGAAGGCAATCCGCGTGTTCCAGACGAAGGAAGGATGGGTGGCGCGCTACACCGGCTCCGGCGTCGAGAAGAAGTACTCCGCTTGAGCCAGGTTCTGCTCTTCGACGTGGAGGGAACCACCACCTCCATCGATTTCGTCCACAAGACGCTTTTTCCTTACGCTTTGGCCCGCATCGGTGACTACGTGCGCGCCCACTCCGCCCATCCGGCGGTACAACAGGTGCGCGAAACCCTCCAGCGGGAGCGGGGCGTGCCTGCCTCCCTCTCCGACGTCGTCGCGGCCCTGGAGCTGTGGATCCGGGCCGACCGCAAGCACGGCGCCCTCAAGGAATTGCAAGGTCTCATCTGGGACGAGGGCTACCGCGCGGGCCATTTCCGTGGACACGTCTACCCCGACGTGAGGCCCGCCTTCGAGGCGTGGAAAAAGCAGGGCAAAACCCTGGCCATCTACTCATCCGGCTCCGTGCACGCCCAAAAGTGCATTTACGGTTTTTCCGAGGTGGGAGACCTCACGCCGCTGATCAGCGCGCACTTTGACACCTCCGTGGGCGGAAAGCGGGAAGCGACCAGCTATGCCCGCATCGCCCATGAGCTGCGAACGTCCCCTGCGGACGTGACGTTCTACTCGGACGTCAAAGAGGAACTGGACGCCGCGAGGGCGGCGGGCATGGGGACGGTCCAGGTTTTCCGCGACGGGCCCACCCAGGACCAGGGACATCCAGCGTCCACGTCCTTCTCCTAGAACCGCCAGAAGAAGTCGAACAGGACGTAGTAGGCGTCGCTCTTGAACTCCAGGCGGCGCACGTCCTTGGTTCCCATGCCCAGGTTGAAGTGGAACGTGTCCCAGATCCACATCTGGCTGACGGTGCCGCCCACCGTGCGTGTCTCGAAATCGAAAAGCGGACCGAAGAGCACCCGGTCCCAGTCGTCGGTGACGTATTCGTAGATGGTGCGGATGTCAGAGCTAGGGAAGAGGTTGAGTTTCTTCACCTCAGGATTGTCCTCTTCGATTCCGTCGATGGCGGCGTTCACCACCAGGTGGGACTGGAATTTGTCATTGGACGGGAAGGTCATCACCAGGCCCGCGAAGGTCACCCAGTCGTTGACGGTCACCTGCCGGGCGGCCATGCCATTCAGCGTGAGGTGGCCGTAACGGTTGCGCATGATCCGACGCTTAAAGCCCAAGTTGGGGAATCCATCCAGGAGGAGACTGGTTTGGGTCTTGAGCGTGGTGCGCTCGCCCACGCCATACTGCAGGCCGGTCAAGGCCACCAGCCATTCTTTCCTCGCCAGTGTGTGCCCTTCGGCGTTGAACACGCCCATGTAGGCCAGCTCCCGGAAGCGCGCGGGGACGCCGCGGTCATCGGCCAAGAGCAGGCTGAAGTAGCCCGGCACGTGGTGTTTCGCCAATAGCTCGGCGGTGGATGCTTCCACCACGTCTCCGGCCAGCACCTGGTGGTTCCCCATGGTTTCCACCAGGTCCACCACGGCCATGGTGGGAGCCCCCGCCCGCACCGAGCGCACGGTGCCGAGGGCCACAAGCTGCAGATCCTCCCGGGCGAGGACGAGCACGCGGTCGTTTTTCTTCCAATCATGCCCGTCATCCAGCCTCACCAGCACGCGCTGGCGGCTTAGAAACTCCTCCACGCTGTGAAAGGCGCGGGCGACGGGTGTGCACAGGAGGAGCAAGGAGAGCAGGATCATCGTTTATCGGGGCAGGAAGCGGTGACTTCGGCGCAAGCGCGGCTGAAGAAGATCACGGTCCACCAGTGGGTGGTCACCCGGGCGTCCAGCAACCATTCGGAGCCGGGGCACATCACCTGCACCATACGGGGCAAGTAGGCGTCCTTTTCCTTTTCGGCGTTGGAGGAGAAGAACCATTGGTTGAAACATTGGCCCAAGCGGTCCTGGCGGCCTTTGCGTAAAGACGTGCCGACGGGGCGCGACGCGTTCTCTTTCCCGAAGGAGAGCTTATGGATGGCGTCGTAATCGACATACTTGCGGGTGCAACCGGCGGCGGCAAGCGCCAGGAGCAGAGGCCAACTTTTCATGCGTCCCTCTTCATGACACAATGGCGGACGCCCCACATTAGCATCCCCAAGGCCCGTTTGATGACGAAAAAAATCGCCGTGGTGGACCCCTACATGGTCACCCCCGCCCTGAGCGCCTACAACCGCATGGTGGACTTGCTCGGAGTCCCCCTACACTACCACCAGCCGCGCGTGGCCCCGGGGACCCTGGAAACCGCGCGGGCCGACGCGTACCTGGTGCTGGGAAGCGCCTCCCACGTAACCGAAGCGCTGGAATGGCATAGCCCACTGGCAGACTTCCTGCTGGCAGAATTGCGCCGGGGCAAGCCCGTTCTCGGCATTTGCTTCGGCCATCAGTTGATTTGCCACGCCTTGGGAGGTGAAGTGCGCTTCCTACACGCGGATGAGCGCAAGCTCACCGGCGCGCGCACGGTGGAACTGACCCGGGAGCTGGCGGGCCTCCCCAGTGGAGAACGCCTTTCCCTGGCGGTCCGCCACCGCCAGGCCGTAGTCAAACTGCCCGAGGAACTGGTGGAAGTGGGCAGGGGTGTTGACCCTGCTCTCCCCCACGACCTGGTGGCCCATCGAGAGTGGCCCTTCCTCGGCTGCCAACCGCATCCCGAGGAATTTCCCGCCGAGGGCGTGCTACCCGTGGACGGTGACCGGCTGATCAAAGGTTTCTTCCGCTCCCATGGGGTCGTGGCTTGAGCGCGCTCATCGCGGCAGCACTGATGGCCATGCTATGGGCCCCGGCGGGTTCCGAAGCTCCGCGTGCCTCCTGGAAGTGCCCGGTTCCCCCGGCCACCGACGAGGTGTGCGTGTACACTGACGGGCACCGAGTGGTGGCGGTGAATTTAATGGCGCGTCCGGTGGTGGTACAGCTGCGGCTCAAGCGCGTGGAAAACCTGCGGTTGGCCTATCGCCACCCCTTCGTCGAAGAAGTGGCGGCGGGCAGTTCCCGAACCCTGCTGAAGTTTGGCGTGGTGGATGCGGGGATACCCCACACCCTGGATTATGACTGGGCATGGCATCCCACCGAATGACCTTAGGGGATGGGTGGGACTTTCTGCAGGACCTCGTCCCGGTAACGCCGTAACGCTGCGATGTCACTCTCGAAAAGTTCCCGCAAGCGACGGTCCGATTCCTTATAAACGTGGGCGGAGATGCGTGGCAGCCAGCGCTGCCACGCCAGGCGGCGCTTCGGTTCGGTCTCAGGAAGCAAGCTCTTCCCCTCTGGCGTGCGCAGGTGCCGACGGATGAGATCGACGGTCACGCAGATGATGAAGTAGCGAGTCTCCAGGGTCGAACTCCTTATCCTGGCGGTATAGGCTGGATTCGGCGTTGGCCCCGAGGGGGGCGTTTCCCAGTTAGATTCGTTCGAATAGACTTTCTCCCAGTAGCCCTCGATACTTTTGGCTTCCTCCGTATACCCGGCGTGCGCGGCGGTGAAAACAGTCACGAACAAGCACAGCAGTTTCATTCCCATTCGATGGTCCCCGGGGGTTTGGAGGTGAGGTCATAGACCACCCTGGTGACACCGGCCACCTCGTTGCAGATGCGCGCGGCTACCCGATGCAGGAAGGTCCAGGGAAGCTCGGTAGCAGTGGCAGTCATACCGTCCTGGGAATTGACCATCCTGAGCGAGATGACTTCCTCGTAGACGCGTCCGTCGCCCTTCACTCCCACCGTTTTCACGGGCAACAGCACGGTAAAGGCCTGCCAGGTAGACCCGTAAAGTCCGTGTTCCTTGAGTTCCTCGAAGAGGATTTGGTCGGAGAGCTGCACCTTGCGGATGGAGGCCTCGGAAAGGGCCCCGAGCACGCGCACGCCGATGCCCGGTCCCGGAAACGGGTGACGCCAGACCCACTCGCGCTCCAGCCCTAGTTCTTGCCCCATGGCACGGACCTCGTCCTTGAAGAGCATGCGCAGGGGCTCGAGCAGCTTGAGCTTCATGCGCTCCGGCAGCCCCCCCACGTTGTGGTGGCTCTTGATTGTGACGGATTTGCCGCCTTTCTTGTGTGGGGAGAAGGACTCGATGACGTCGGGGTAGAGCGTGCCCTGGAGCAAGTGGGTGAAGTGGACGCCGTGGTCCTGGGCGTAGCGGTTCACCTCCGCCTCGAACACATCGATGAAGGTTCGGCCGATGATTTTGCGTTTTTGTTCAGGTTCCGCCACTCCAGCCAGAGCGCCGAGGAAGCGGTCACGGGCGTCGATGACCTCAATTTTGAGAGAAGTGCGCTCTTTGAGGAGACGGATATGGTGGAGGTCCTGGGGACGGAGCAAACCATTGTCCACGAAGAAGCAGTGGAGAGCCTCCCCAATCACCCGGTGGGTGAGGACTGCCGCCACCAAGGAGTCCACGCCACCGGAGAAAGCGCAGAGAACCTTGCCTGTGCCCGCGGCCTTAACCTCGTCCATGCACTCTTGCAGCATGGTGCGCCCGTCCCAGTCAGCGCGCAGCTTGGCCACACCTTCGAGGAAAAAGCGCAGCACTTCCTTGCCATGCTCGGTGTGGTGGACTTCGGGGTGGAATTGCAACCCCAGCAAGGGCCGCGAGCCGTGGCGGATGCCGGCGACCAAACCGTGCTCACTCTTGAGGCACACGCTGAAACCCGGAGGCGGGACGACCACGTGGTCGGAGTGGCTCATCCACACCTTCAGCTCGGGGGGACAACCAGGAATGGCGAATCCATCCACTCCCTTGAGTTGCGCGGGGCCATACTCGCCCTGCACGCCTTTCTCCACTTTGCCCCCGAAGTGCTGGCCCATGATCTGCATGCCATAGCATACGCCCAGCACCGGCATGCTCTCGTCGGCGAAGAAGGGGCGGTAGTCCGTGGCGTCCTCAAAGACGCTCTGAGGGCCGCCGGAGAGGACCAGGGCCCGTGGTTTCCCACCGGAGCGCAGCCGCTCCAAGGCGGCTTCCAGAGTCAGGATATCGCTGGAGAAACCAAGTTCACGCATTTTGCGCGTGATCAGCTGGGTGTACTGGGAACCGAAATCGACGATCCAGACTCCGTGCACGGGGGCTCCTTCAGCTTTGGCGGTAGTTCGGGGCTTCCTTGGTGATGATGATGTCGTGGGGATGGCTTTCCTTCAGGGACGCTCCGGTGATCTTGATGAAACGCGCCTTCTCGCGCAACTCGCCCAGGTCCTTGGCGCCCACGTAGCCCATGCCGGAGCGGATGCCGCCAGCGAGCTGGAACAGGTTAGTGGAGAGCGGGCCGCGGTAGGGCACCTGCCCCTCGATGCCCTCGGGCACGAGTTTCGCGGCGTCGTCCACGCCAGCCTGGCCGTAGCGGTCCTTGGAGCCTTTTTCCATGGCGCCCATGGAACCCATGCCACGGTACACTTTGTAGGCGCGGCCCTGGTAAAGCACCATCTCGCCCGGTGCCTCGTCGGTGCCCGCGAAGAGCGAGCCGATCATCACGCTGCCGGCTCCGGCGGCCAGGGCCTTGACGATGTCGCCGGAGAATTTGATGCCCCCATCGGCGATGAAGGGAATGCCCGCCTCGTCGCAGGGCTTGCGGCAGTCCATCAGGGCCTGCATCTGGGGCACACCAATGCCCGCAATCACGCGGGTGGTGCAGATGGAACCGGGCCCGATGCCCACCTTCACGCCGTCCACCCCCGCCTTGATGAGGTCCTCGCAAGCCTTGGCAGTGGCGACGTTGCCGGCGACCACGTCGATCTTTTTGCCCATGGCCTTCAGCGTCCGCACCATCTCGATCACGCCTTTGGAGTGCCCGTGGGCGGTGTCCACCACGATGGCGTCCACTTGGGCGCGGACCA
Source organism: uncultured Bacteriovoracaceae bacterium (assembly GCA_964399165.1). GTDB lineage: Bacteria > Bdellovibrionota > Bacteriovoracia > Bacteriovoracales > Bacteriovoracaceae > UBA6144. Next base: position 62,583 of record CAYNPO010000002.1, read on the forward strand.
GTGCCTCGGCACGTTTGAGTTCCTTCTCCCCCACCCCGACGGCTGCGGCGACCCGCAGGCGCCCATGGGCGTCCTTGTTGGAACGCGGGTACTGGATGGTTTTCTCGATGTCGCTGATGGTGATGAGCCCCTTCAGGATGCCGTCCTTGTCCACCACCGGAAGCTTTTCCACTCGGTGCTTCTGGAGCAAAGCCTTGGCGGTTTCGAAGGGAGTGCCCTCCGGGGCGGTGACCAGCTTGGTGGCGGTCATCACCTCGCGCACTTTCTTGGAACCGTCGGTTTCGAAGCGCAGGTCCCGGTTGGTGATCATGCCTACCAGGCGCTTCTTCTCATCCACCACCGGGAAGCCGGAAATTTTATGGTGTCGCACCTGCTCGAGCAGCTCGCCGATGGTCATGTCGGGACGGGCCGTGACCGGGTCCAACACCATGCCGGCGGAGAACTTCTTCACTTTCTCCACCTCCATCGCCTGGAGTTCGGGAGAGAGATTCTTATGGACCACGCCGATGCCGCCCTCCTGGGCCATGACGATGGCGGTGCGGGATTCCGTAACCGTGTCCATGGCCGAAGATGCGAGGGGGACGTTGAGAAGGATATTGCGGGTGAAGCGGGAGCTCAGTTCGACTTCGGTGGGCAGTACTTCGGAGTAGCCCGGCATGATCAACACGTCGTCGTAGGTCAGGGCCTCGGAGGGGGTGTAAAACATGCGGCATACCCTTTGGAGAGATATGCCTCAAACTTATAGCGTGAAGGGGGGTCCGATGACCAGGAAAAGCTCGGTGGTCAAATGCGCAGGACGTAGCCCAGGTTTTTGAGGGTCTTGATGTGGTTGGAGAAGGGACGCAATTTGCGCCGCAAGTTGGAGAAGTGGGTGTCCAGGTTGTTCACCTCCACATGGACGTCCTTCCACAGCATGGTGATCAGGTCGTCCTTGTGGATGACGCGGTTCGGGTTCTGGGCCAACACCAGCAGGAGTTGGTACTCCTTGGGGGTCAACTTCACGGCGTGGCCCGCCAGCACCACCTGATGCCCGTCCAGGTCGATGACCATGTCCTTGAACTGGATGGTCTTGTTCAAGCTTAGGTTCTTTTTGGTAAGCTGCACGCGGTTCTTGATCCGCGCTGCCAACTCCTCGATCTCGATGGGCTTGGTGATGAAGTCGTCGGCGCCCATTTCCAGGCCCTTGAGTTTGACCGGCAGCGTCCCGTCCCCCGTCAAGAAGAGAATGGGTAGAAAACTCTTAGACCGGCGAATCTCTTCGTAAATCTGAAACCCATCTTTCCCGGGCATGTGGAGATCGAGCAGAACGGCATCAGTGGGATTATTCTTCACGAATTCAATGGCGACTTCGGGTTCCCAGAAAGTCTCACAGTTGAACTTTCCCTCAAGACCAATCTTATAAGTCTCGAGAACGTCTCTGTTGTCATCGATTATGGTGACATGCATAACTGCGTCTCCAGGCTGTCAACCCATTCTAAACAAGTTTAAAGATATAGGTTAACTCAAGTTTTCTTGAGTCGGCGGAGGCGCATACTAAGGGGGAAAGGTGTTGAAACTCTTGAGGTCGTCTGAAGCTAGGAGGGTAGCTGGCTACGCTCCTAGCTCAGTTGAAGCTCTGAAGGTCGTCAATTAATCTTTGCACTTCTTGCGGATTCTTAGGCTGTTCTCGCTGGTGTTGCTCGTAAGACTTAAGAAAATCCTCATTGTTGCCGCGATGCACACTGGCTTTAGGTAGCTTAGGGGATACAGCTGCGGGCTTCCTTGCGGTTTGGGCCTTAACAGCCTGAAGTCCAAAAATTCGAATGGGGACGCGCTGGCCTGATACGCCAGAGCGCTTGTGGGCCCGGGGAAGGCTCTTCAAGAAGTATTTTTGAGCGTCCCCGGACTCCACCGTACGAATGTGAAGAACTTTGCCGTGGCCCACGGCCTCGGTGGGGGTTGATTCCATGGAAGCTGGGGCCCGCTTACCCGCTTCCTCCTGGGCCTTGGCGATGCCCGCGTCCATGGAGCGCTGCCCGGGGAAAAGGGCCAACGTCTGCATCAACGAGTCATAGCCCAGCTTGGTGGGGCTGCGGGGATAGCCGCCTTCGCTCTTGGGTTCGGCGAAAGTGAAGTAACCGGCGGCCACGGCGTACTTGAAGGCAGGGGCCTCAGGAGAAGCCACGTCCACCTCACCGCTGATGGTGGTGACCTGCGTGCGGCCCGAGGCCACGTCGAAGGTGACAATCCATTCGCCGAGGAAGCCTTGGACCAGGAGGTTACCGGTGGTGATCGTGCCGGGGCGTTTGGCCCCGCGGGACTGAGTCCAGACCGCGCCTTTTTTCAAGATAAGTTGTCCGTCGGCCACGGTGGCATGGCTGCCAGCGGAGAGGTGGTGACGGCGGTCGTAGAAGTCGCCGATGGTCACCGCGGCGTCATCGCTCACAAGCACGTCCGCGCCCTCTTCCAGGTCCATGTCGGCCTTCAGTGCTGTGGTCACGCCGTTCATCACCGTGAAGGCGCCGCCCTTGAGGGCATGCACTTTCGCCGCGAGCTTGGCTTCCGCCAAGGCGGGGGCCAGCGCGAGCACGAGGGCGAGGAGCTTACTGCTTGAACTTGTAGTTGATGTCTTCATAGTATTGGCTCAGGATTTTCCACTCTTCGGTGTTGCGGTATTTGAGTCGGAACTCTTCCACGGTGGAAGCGAACATGCGGTGGTTGCCGGACTTGTACTGGGAGAGGGCCAGCCACAGCTTGGCGCCGCGGTGGAAGGGGGATTTGGGATATTTCTCCACCAGCTTGGTGAGATGCTGGATCGCCCACTTGTGCTCTTTGGCCTCGAAGGCGGCGATCCCCGCGCCAAAGAGCGTGCGGTCGTTCACCAGCTTGGCGTCCGGAAAGCGCGTGACCAGCTCATGGTAGAACTGGGCGCTTTTGGCGTAGTTCTTGAAGTGCAGCTCCTTCTCGCCAATGGCGAGTAGTTTCTCGGGAGTCCAGCGATAAACGTCGTAATTCACCAGGTCCTGGGCGTCGGGCTTGGGCACGCTGGCGATGGAGCGTTCGGCGGGTTTGCCGGATTCCACCCGGGCGGCGAGGGCATGTTTCTCCGTCTCCAGGCGATTCTTCTGGAATTCCAGTTCGGCAATCTTCGCCTGCAGCACGCGGTTCTCCGCGGCCAGGGACAACGCGGCCTTCTCGTAGTTCCAAGTGGTGGCCAGCTTGTCCGTGAAGGAGGCGTCGAGTTTGCCCCACTTCCACACGCCACCGATCCAAGCGGCGGACAACAGGCACCAGGTGATGACGGTCTTGCTCATTTTCGATCCCCGAATATAGAGGCGTTTCCACCGTTCCTATCGGCAGGCACACGCCCACGCTTTAACTCAAGTTTTCCCGGCGGGTACCCGAAAGCGGGATATGCATAAGACGGTTATCTCCCTTCTGATTCTGACGAGTTGCGCCTTCACGCCCCAAGGTCTTCGGAAACCTTCTTCCCTCTTCCCGGGCACGCGGGTGGACCGTCTCGAGCCCCGGGCCTTCCCCCAGCACGCGGCGATGGTGCGGATGCTGCAAGGGGGACAGCACTGGTGCTCCGGCGCGCTCTTGGACGTCCCCGGGGGACAACGCCGGATCGTGTTGACGGCATCCCATTGCGTGCATGGCTACCGCGAGCGCTACCCCGTCACGCCCCATTTCCAAGTCTCCTTTCCTGTGCTCGAGGCAGCCGGCAATTACTGGCCGAGGATTGACGTGGTGGGGACGTGGGACGGAATCTTGCCCCCCACCTGGGGTGCCGGTGCCTCCGCGATCTGGTCTTACCCGGCCATCCCCAATGACCTGGCTTTGCTCCTATTGGCCGAGCCTGCACCCGAAGGCGTTACGGCCCTGCCATTGGCCGAAAGCTCAGGCGCTCTGTTGGCGAATCCGCCGGCGCGTCTGGAAACCCTTGGGGCTCCCCGCCTCAACTGTCAGGGCTGGCCCGAGTACACGCCCGTGGCGGGCAGCGACTGCGCGTTGCTGGGCCACCACGTTTGGCGAGAAGGCGCGGGCCGTGCGCTCACCAGTTCCTGCTTCTTCAACGTGTTCTCCAGCGGGGGTCCCTTGATCGCCACCCACCGCGACCGCAGTGCCATCGTGGGGGTCGTCTCCACACAGACTTTGGGCGTAGGCACCGACTACTGCGCTCCCCAGGACGGCGACGAAGCCGCCCGCAACTTCTTCGCGGATGTCACCGACGACAGCCGTTTCCGCGTCGCTGGTCGATTGCGCTCGGCCCGCGAGGTGCTGCATGAACAGGCGCGCTTGCTCCTGGCCCAAGAACCGCGGCGCGGGCCCGCGCACGCGGGGCCTAGAGAAGCCAAGGTCTACTTCCCCGACACAAAATCCGAATTCCCGGACCTGGACTTCTCCTCTCCCCACAGCGCCACGGTACAAATCCAGCTGAGCGGCCAACCCCATTGTTCAGCGACCTTGCTGGACGCGCCTGGGGCCGGACGACGGGTGCTACTCACGGCCTCACACTGCGTGCCCGGTTTACCCGCCCTCTCGTGGCCCGAAACCCGGCTCACCGCCACCGTGCCCGCCCTGCAGGCCGCGGACGTCCCTTTCCGCGTAGTGGGTGTCGCCAACGGCCTGGTCGCGCCCCAGTCCGCCTTCCCCAATCCCGAGGACGTGCCCAACGACGTGGCACTGCTCCTGCTCGACCGTGCCGTTCCGGAAGGACCCATGGCCCTTCCCCTGGCCGGGAACGCGGCTCACGTTCTCCGGAGGACCCCCGAAGCGGTGCAGACGCTGGGGAGCCCTATGAACAACTGCGAAGAGCGGCTAGCCGCCTCACCCACCGTGGGCCTGGATTGCGAACTGACGGGACACACCAGGGCCCAGACTCCAGCGCGCGGAAGGGCCTTGAGCGGCACGTGTTTCGTGAACGCCGGTTCCAGTGGAGGGACGCTCCTCGCCCTCGAGGGTGATCGCCCCGTCATCTTGGGTGTCATTGCCGGTCACGTTTTCCGGCGCGAGGAGTCCCCTTGCGAACAGCTCCCTGAGGGGAACTTCCGCCGCAATTATTTTGCGGATGTCACGCGTTCCAGCGTGTTCTCTGTCGAGGGCCGTAACCGCACGGCCTATGAACTCATCCACGCCAAAGTCGTCCAATTGGTGGAAGGCCAACCGGCTCAGGTTCCGACTCGCAACAGCCGATAAAGCCCCCGGAGGATTTCCCATGCGATTCCTGCTACTCGCCGCCCTCGTCGTGACCACCGCCGCCCACGCCCGCAAGCCAGCAGTGGAGGACTTCGTCGGCATCGAGCCGGAGGCCCAAGACGCCACCCCGGCGGGCACCCAGGTGCTCTTCGATTTCGGCAAGGACGTGGAAAAGCGCATGGCGGGAAAACCCGCCGAGACCGTGACCGTGGTGAAAACCGCCCCCGCCGCCCCCTCGACCCCCGTCACTCAACCCTGGCCCATGGGCGTTTGGCTCGGAGCCCTTATGGCCCTCGCCTTGCCTTTTGCGGCCTGGGCCTCCATCCACGCGCGCATGCGGGCCGAAATCCCTACTCCGGACAACGTCACGCCACTGCCCACCCGCAAGAAAGCTTCCGAGGACTACAAGAAAGCTTCTTGATTCAGAACGACGTCCAGAGTCCATTGCCCTGGTAGCGCCACACGTGCATGACATGGTTGTAGGCCACGCTCACGTCTTTGACGCCGTCACCATCCACGTCGCGCACGCTGAGCGCGTAGAGCCGGCGCCCGTACTGCTCGCGCTGGGCCTCGAACTCATGCCAGTAGCCGGGACCGCGGGTGAGCTTGAGGGTCTTGAGGTCCAGCCCGTCCATGCTCAAAAACCACAGGCGCGCGGTGGCCTCCATCCGGCGGGCCTCGGTCTTCCCTTCGAAGTATTGCAGGATCAGGACACGCTTGCCCGGCGCGAGGTCCACCAGGCGCACTCGGTCCAGGCGGGCGTCCACGCCCAAAGCCTCCAGCGGGGCTTGGTAAAGCACGCGTCCGTCGTGGGAGAGCACGTCCAACCAGTCCACCAGGTCACGCTTGGCCGGCCGCAGCCCTTCCTCGCGCCCGTCGCCGTCCAGGTCCACTCGGTACACCGGCCCCTCGAAAACGTAGCGGGGGGCGGGCGGGGGCACGGGCAATTCCAACGCCATTTCCCCACTCAGGACTTTGCGCCAGAGACGTTCGTCCTGCGCGGCAGCAGGGTTCCCAAACAGCAGAATCGCGGCTAGGCTAAACCACATTCTTCCATTGTCAGGAGCCCCCATGCAGCTGTCCATCGCTTTCGTGCGTTCCCCCTCCCAGCTGCTGGTGAAGGACCTGGACTGGGAACTCACGCAGGTCTCCAGCCGCCTGGTGGATGCCACGGACCTTCCTGATCTTGGCCTGCAGGGCCTCTTCGTGGGCGAGACCGAGCATTTCGGCCAGCTGATGCCTTTGCTGGAAAAAGAGAAAGACCACGTGCCCATCCTCGAGGCCCAGCCTTGGCAGATCACCTACAAGGACTTCGAGGACATGCCGGCCTTCCAATTCCGCGAGCTGGCGGAGAAAGTGGTATCCCGTTGGCACATGGTCCACAATTTCCGCGCGGTGGAGGAACTGCCCGCCATGTCGGCGCACCTGAAGGGTCTGTGGGAGAAGGACCGACTGGGCTTCTTCGAGGAGCTCTGGTACTGGCTCAAGCGCAACCTCGGCGCCGTGGACCTCACGCTGGTATTCAACGACGTGGTCCACGCAGAAACCAAGAACGAGGAAGGTGGCAAGGAAACCAAACCCAAGCTCACCCACACCCTGCTCACCGGCCGGCGCAAGGCCAACTTCGTCCCGGGCGGGGCCAGCGAGCGTGAACTCATGGAGCGCTATCTCGACAAGTGGAACGAGGGACTCGAGATCACCGAATGGGACGCTCGCAAGGGCCGTTTCGTGGCCACCGCCGTCCTGGGCGGCAGCCCCATCCTGATCATGGGCCGTCTGACCTCCCTGGGGCAACTCCAGCGCTCGCTCTTGGCGGGGCTTTTCAACGGTTTGCGCCCATAAACCACCCCCTGTAAAATTTGCGGCCGTCAGGACGGGGAGAAAGCGTTTTTCCTAGGATCGCGCCATCCAGGAGCCCCCCCTATGCGCCACGCTATCGCCGCCCTCACCCTCTTGCCCTTTTCCGCGCTGGCGCAAAGCCAAGCTGCGCTGGAGATCGCGCGCGCGCAGAAAGAGCACATGGGCCTGGTGCGCGAAGAGGCCGGTTGCTGGTTGCTGGCTGATCCCCTGACGCGCCTGCGTGGACAGATGGAGGACCTCCTCCGCCACCGCAGCAAGCACGCCGCCGCCACCGGCAACGTGGCCATTGCAGACCTCCAGCGTCTTGAGGACGCATGCAGCGACCGCGTGACGGTGCAGGCGGCTTCCCGCCGCGCGCGCATGGATGAGCTCGCTTCCCGGGTGAACGCCGCCGCGACCCAACTGAGTTGGGGTACCTGGCCCTTGCCCATGGGCTCCGCTGCCATCAGTTCTTATCGCACTGGTGCTGCCGAGTGGGAACTCGAGAGACGTGCCGAAGCCGCTTTCAAGGCCGTCGACGCCCGCATCACTTCTTGCCCCGCCAACGCCACTCCCCCGCGCGACGCTCTGACTTGGCACGCCTACCTGCTTGACCATGGCTACCGTTGCACGGTGGCCGAGTACCGCCGCCAATCCGACGCCATCAACGTCCGCAACGGCACCACCGGAACCCAAGATGTGTTCGACTCCATTGAAAGGATGACCCTCCCCCAACTCAAGGCGCTCTTCCGCAGCGAATGGGCCGACGAGATCCGTTCTGGCAAGGCCAAGATCGCCTTCGTGCCCCAACTCTCTTACGAGAACGGCATGCTCAGCTCCGCCTTCCCCTACAGCCTCTTCCTGAACCAGACCGAACGCACCGGTTACGACTTCCTGGTGCGCGAGCTGCGCCGTCTTGGCGTGCGCTCCACCTTCATCGAACGCAACAGCCTTGCCGACATCGAGTCCCAGGTGCTGGAGACTGAGGAGGGCCTGGCCCGCTTGAATGGCGAGCACATCATCATCAGCCGCTCCATGGGGTCCAAGGTCATGAACTTGGTCAAGCGCCGGGCCGAGGCCCGCGGCGCGGCCGTGCCCAACGTGAGGGCGTGGCTGGGCGTGGGCGGTACCCCCCACGGCAGCGTCATCGCCGACTACAAGTCCCGCGCGGACACTTTCTACCGCGGCGTCTGGCCCGCGGTGTACAAAGCCGTGAACCTACCTTTGCGCGCCATCGGCCGCATCGACCCGCGGGTGCCCGACCACGTGGCCGAGACCGCCTTCGCCGCCCTTGAGCGTCCGAACCTCGCGACCATGTCCCACGAGCTCGACAGTGTGGAGGGGGATGACCCCACCAGCACCCTCAAAACCATGACGGTGGTGTTCCTCGCCCCGGGCTTCGAGCGGGCCACCAGCGAAGTGGACCCGGTCTACACCCACATGCTCACCTACGGGCCCACTGAAGGCAGCTCCCCTCTGGCGGGCGCGGCAGTGGATACCCGGAACTCCGCCCGGCTGTTCTACGACATGGACCACTTGGCGTTCTGGAAGCTCACCCCCCAGCAAGGGTTGGCGCTCTACCTGCGCCTGCTGATCACCGCCAAGAGGACGGGTTTTGCCTTTTAGGTCGGTCTTACTCAAGAACCATGTTGTCAGCATCGCAGCGGATTTCCACTATGCGACGTACACTGAACATACGCGGGACAAGGCCAGTCCTGTAGGTTACGGATGATGCGCGGAATGATCTCTGATCGGCGACATGTTCGAACTCCACCTCGAGAGTCCCACCCGCGCCTGGCCGGTAGGAGAGAATGACCCCGATGCCGTTGGCTTCGGTGAAGCCAGAAAAGCGGCCGTCATGCCAAATTCCTGGGATGACGAAAGCCACCTGTTCCCCCCCCTCCCTCATTTCGCAAGGGACGTAGGCGTCCTGGCCGTGGGCCAGAGGGATAGACAGCAAGAACGACAGCACGACCGGGTAAGGCTTCACGAATCTCTCCCTGTAGGGTTGCACTCCCATTCTAGGGCTACCCGGAAGCCGCGGAGGAAAAACGTGTAAAAAGTACTCGCGCTGTGGAGGGGGCCCAGAGCTCCTGCATACTTCCCTTATCCATAATGGGGAGTCCTTATGCGTTTTCTTGCCTTGCTTGGCCTTACCGTTTCTTACGTCGCCATGGCGCTGCCAGAGGCCCGGCTTGGAACCCATACCGAGCGCGCCGTCCTGCCCCAAATCCTCAACGCATCCGTCCCATTGGCCCAACTGCAGGAAACCCTTTCCCGCACCCTGGTGCCCGAACTGGACGCCCTGTGGGACTCGCGCACCGACATGCCCATGCCCGACTGCCAACCGACCGAGCCGTGCGCGGTCCTGACCCGCCTGGACGGCGCTCACCAGGGGCACCCATTGGTGATTTTCCCCGGCTTCACCGGCTACCGGAAGATGTACATAGAAACCGCCTACGACTTGCTGCAGGCCGGTTACGGTCCCGTCTACATCGTGGACTTCCGCGGGCAGGGCGAGGGCCAAGGCTCCTTGCCCCAACTCTCCGACTTCGTGGCCGAACAAAACCGGGACGTGCGCACCAACTACGCCGCCGCCCTCCGTACCGTAGCCGGCCCCCGCGCCGAGACTCTGGGCGCTCGTCTGGCGGGATTACCTATCGGCACCGGCCACATCCGCGAGTTCGCCGATTACGTAGGTGACGTGAACTTCGCCGTCAGCACCGCCGTGGCCCAGAACCCCGGGGCCAAGGTCCAACTGCATGCCCACTCCACCGGCGCCCTCTCCCTCATGCTGGCCCTGGGGCAAAACCCCGGCGACATTCCCTGGATCAACCGGGTCCAGCGCGTGTTCTTGGAGACACCGTTCCTGCGCAATTACCAAAGCGACAACCTGCTTAAGGGGTGGGCCCCCGTCACCGAAACTTTCGCCCGCTTGGCCCCCACCTTCACCGGCCATCGCAACCCAGTCTACGCCGACCGCTCAATCCCCGAGTTCGTGAGCAAGGCGACTGGCCACTTCAGTCCCGACAACCGCATCAGCCACTCGGAAAACCGTCTGTCCCTTTCCGACGGCATCCGCACCTGGAACGGCTACGAGACCGCCGGCGCTACCTGGGGCTGGGTCCGCGCCTCCGTGCGCGCCCACTACGACGCCATCAACCCCAATGCCCGCGTGACCGAACTCAACCAGCGCTTGCGCAGGATCGGGCTGAACTTCTCCCAAAACGGCATCTCGCTGGTGGCCGTGACCACCGACGTGGACGCCTTCGCCCACAGCCCCTCCACCGTGGCGGTGATGACTGAACTGGCCCAGTACGGCGTCGAGGCCCACCGCTGCAACTACGCCGACGCCAAGCATGGGCTCCACCAGGAGTCGGACAGCTACCGCAACCCCTTCATGCGCCTGTGGAGCGACCAGAAAGACTTAATCGTTCGCCGCAACTACGCCCGCCGCGGGGAGGCCCCTCTGGCCTGCGCCCCCCTGATCAACCGCGTGAATTGAGGCTTAGGCCCCGAATCCCTTCAACTTCTCCCCGCCCAGCACATGGAAGTGCGTGTGGTGCACGGTTTGACCCGCGTCGGGACCCAAGTTCGTGACCACACGGAATCCCCCCTTCTCCAGCTCCGTGCCGGCCGTGTAGGCCTTGATGGCGGTGAACACCTGCCCCACCGCAACGGTGGACATGCCGTTTACGTTGGCGGTGTGTTTCTTGTGGATGAAGAGCACGTGGTGGCGGGCCAAGGGGTGCAAGTCGTGAAAGGCCAAGACGTCGTCGTTCTCAAAAGCCTTCTTGCAGGGGATCTGCCCCATCATGATCTTGCAGAAGATACAGTCCATGTTACGGCTCCTTGTAGCACAAAGTTTACACTCCGGGCCGGACGGCGCTCCTTGAAATGGTAGAACCGCACCATTAGTAACGCAACCCTGGAGACGCCATGAAAACATTGATCGCCGCCTGCTTAATCCTCGCTTCCTCCGCCTTCGCTCAAGTCATCCCCGCTCGCGATTCCCGCCCAGTCGAAGAGCGGGCGCTCGACGCCCTGATCACGGCCAATCCCCAACTGTTCGGCGAATCAACCAACGGTCAGCGGGTCCGTCTCAGCTCTCTCTTGGCAAAGCTGGCCGTCGAAAGCATCGGAAACAATGTCCGAGGTAGCATCGCCACCACCACGGTCACCTGCCAAGCCACAGACTCCGCCAACGTGAGCAGGTGTGTGCTGACCATCATCACAAAATCCGCTCAGGATGTGGATGGTTCCTATGTAACTGAGGAAGGCTCGGAGACCGCCTACATCATCAGTTTCAGTTTCTCCAATGGCCGCGTCTCGGGCCGCGCCACCATCACCATCGCGGGCTGAGCTATTTGACCCGCTCGATCCGGGCCCCCAGGGCCCGGAATTTCTTCTCCAGGTCCTCATAACCCCGGTCCAGGTGGTAGACCCGCTGCACCTCACTGGTGCCGCTCGCCTGGAGCGCCGACAGCACCAGCGCGGCGCTGGCCCGCAAGTCGGTGCACATGACCGGCGCGGCGGAAAGCTTCTCCACGCCCTCGATGGCGGCCACGTTCCCCTTAAGCGAGATCCGCGCGCCCATGCGCACGAGCTCGGGCACGTGCATGTAGCGGTTCTCGAAGATCTGCTCGGTGACCAGGCTGTTGCCCTCGCACAAGCACAGGAGCGCCATCATCTGGGCCTGCACGTCCGTGGGGAAACCGGGGAAGGGCGCGGTTTCGAGAATCGCCCCTTTCAAACGGCCGGAGGGCAGCACTTCCACGCCGTCGTCATGACGGCGCAGCTTCGCCCCCATCTTCTCCAGGGTCTCGAGCACCGACTCCAGTGTCCACGGGGCAAAGCCCGTAACGTCCACTTGGCCGCCCCCCATGAGGCCCGCGATCAAGAACGTCGCCGCCTCGATGCGGTCGCCGATCACGCGGTAAGGCGCGGGGTTGGGTTTGGGTCTTCCGCCCACCACGCGCACCCGCGACGTGCCGGCGCCTTCCACTTGAACGCCGTGGTGGATGAGGAAGTTCCCCAGGTCCACGATCTCCGGCTCCCGCGCGGCGTTCTCGATGATGGTCTCGCCCTCGGCGAGCACGGCGGCCATCATGAGGTTCTCGGTGGCCCCCACGGAGGGGAAGGAGAGCGTGAGTGTCGTGCCCTTCAGTCGCGCGCACTCGGCGAGGATATAGCCTTGCTCGATCTGGATGTTGGCGCCCATCTTCTCCAGGTTGGTGAGGTGGATGTCCACCGGACGGGCGCCGATGGCGCAACCACCGGGCAGTGAGACCTTGGCCTTCCCAAAGCGCGCTAGCAACGGGCCCAACACCAACACTGAAGCGCGCATGGTCTTCACCAGGGCGTAATCCGCCACCAGGTTGGGTACCGAGGACGCGTCCAAAGTGAGGTCGCGCCCGTTCTTCGTGGTCTTCACCCCCATGCTCTCCAGGAGCTTGAGGATGGTGGCCACGTCATTCAGCTTAGGAATATCCGCAACTGTAAAAGGTTTTTCGAAAAGCAGGGCCCCCGCCAAGATGGGAAGGGTGGCGTTCTTGGCGCTGGAGACGCGCACGGAACCTTCGAGACGGTTGGGACCGGTGATGAGGAGTTTGTCCATGCACCAGTCATATCATCAGACGGGGCCGCACACCAGGAACCTGGGCGAGCCGGAGAAGTCATTCTCCACGCGGGGTGAAACCATTCCTTCGGCCCGTGCCCAAGCGGCGCACTCCCCCAGATGCGCCTCATGCCCTTCCATGTAGAAAGCCCCGCCAGGGGCCAACCTCTCCCGCACCTGCCGGAAGAGCCGGCGGAAGAAAATCTCATAGGCGTCTTCGTTCACGTACAGGGCCAGTTCCGGTTCATAGGCGTCCACCTGGGGATGCACGCTCCGGCCTTTTTCCCCAGATGGGATGTAGGGGGGATTGCTCAGCACCAGGTCGAATGGGCCGTCCACGCCCTCCAGCAGGTCAGCCAACCGGGTTTCCGCGGGAGCGCCGAGGGCGAGGGCGTTCAGCTTGGCCACTGTTAACGCGTCGGGGGAAATATCCGTGAGCACCATGTCCGTCCCACCCCGGTGCTCCAACGCCACCGTGAGGCCCAGACAGCCGGAACCGGTCCCCACGTCCACGATGCGCGGGCGCTCCCGGAAGCTTTGGAGAAATGCCAAGGCCTTCTCGGCCAACTGCTCGGTCTCCGGCCGGGGGATCAACACCCGCTGGTCCACCTGGAATTTGCGCCCGTAGAACTCGGCATAACCGAGTAGGTAGGCGAAAGGCTCCCCCCGCAAGAACGCCTCCCCGTCCCCCCCGATCTCCTGAGCCTCCCGGAGAAAGCGCTCCAGGGTCAGCCCTGGGTAATGGGATTCCAGGAGGGTGCGGTGTTTCTGGTGGAAAGCGCGCCAGTCCATGTTCATCCGAAGCTTTTTTGTCAAACAACCGGTCGAAATTCTCGGTGGCCGTTTCCGGCCCAGGCCAGGGTAATATCCCATGGAAGGGAGATGAACCATGAGAAAAACGTGGCCGCTGTTCCTACTGCTCCTGGGGCTTTCCGCCCCCGTGATCGCCCAAGAGGATGAATTCGAGGACGAGGAGTTCGACTCCATGGACACCGTCCCCCCACCCCCCGCATCCCCGTCCGGCTACGACGGCGGTTCCAACTACAGCTCTCCTTCCGCCCCGCCTCCTCCCATGGAAGGCGATGAAGAACTGGACGAGGGCGCCTACGAAGACGACTACTGACCGTTGAGGCGGTCTACAGATCCCCTTCCCCTTGGAGCAGGATCGCCTGGTTGTGGGCGATCAAAGGGTCGATGACGTCGTCCAGGGCGCCGTTCATGACGGCGTCGATGTTGTAGATGGTCAAGTTGATCCGGTGATCACTCACGCGGCCCTGGGGGAAGTTGTAGGTGCGGATGCGCTCTGAGCGGTCCCCGGTGCCCACCATCCCCTTTCTGGCGGCCGCCACCTCGGCCTGCTGCTTTTGCACTTTCATGTCATAGAGTTTGGAGCGCAGGATTTTGAAGGCCTTGTCCTTGTTCTTGAGCTGGGAGCGCTCGTCCTGCATGGCGATCACGATGCCCGTGGGGATGTGGGTCAGCCGCACGGCCGAGTCGGTGGTGTTCACGGACTGGCCGCCCGAGCCGCTGGAGCGGTACACGTCCACCCGCACCTCGTTCATGTTGATCTCCACGTCGCCGATCTCGTCGGCCTCGGGCATCACCGCTACGGTGATGGTGGATGTGTGTACGCGCCCCTGGGCCTCGGTCTCGGGCACTCGCTGCACCCGGTGGACACCCGATTCATACTTGAGGCGTGAATAAACCTTCTCACCGCTGATGAGGACGATGATTTCCTTGATGCCCTTGTCTCCTTCGGAGAGGGACTGGACCTCGGTGCGCCAACCTCTCGTGCCGCTGTACTGGCGGTACATGCGCCAGACATCGGCCACGAAGATGGAGGCCTCGTCCCCGCCGGCACCGGCGCGAATTTCCAGCACGACGTTTTTCTCGTCGGCGGGGTCCTTGGGCAGAAGCAGGAGCTTGAGTTCCTGTTCGAGCCCGGGCATGCGGCCCTCCAGCTCCGCCAGCTCCTCCTTGGCCATGGCCCGCATCTCCTCGTCCTTCTCGTTGGCCAACATGTCCTTGCTGGCGGCGATGTCGGCGGCGGCCTTCTTGTACTCGCGGTACTTGAGGACGATGGGCTCGATGGAAGAGCGCTCTTGGTTGGTCTGCCGCATCTCCTCCGCGCGGTCGTACAGCGTGGGGTCTGCCAGGCGTTCGGTGAGGGTTTCGTAGCGTTTGACGACGGCGTCGAGTTTGTCGAACACGGCGCTACTCGAGGAAGTCTTTGAGGGTCGCCCCGGTGTCCTCAACGTCCGCCAGGGCCGCGATGTCCAGCTCCTCTACGGAGAGGACTTTCGCGCCCGCGTCCCGCAGGTGGTGCTTGTCCTCCAGCAGGAGCACGGTCTTGATGGAAGCCAGGGCCACTTCTAGCTGGTCGTCGGAGGGCTCCTTAGTGGTGAGCTTCTGCAACAGCATCCCCGGTGCGGAGAGGGCCCGGGCCCAGCCAGCTCCCGGGTGCTTGCCGGCGAGTTTGATGATCTCGTAGCTCACGCCCGCCACCGGGAACATGAGGAGGACTTTGAACAGCGCCGCCACCACGTGGCGCGGGATGGTGGGCAGGCCCTGGCCCACTGGCACCACCGTGAAGACGGCGGAGAACAGCACGATGGACACCAGGATGAGGAAGAACAGGAAGGAGGTCCCGCAGCGCGGGTGGAGCGTGGTGAAGGCGCGTGCGTTGGCCACGGTGAGCGCCTGTCCCGCCTCGAAGGTGGAAATCGATTTGTGCTCGGCCCCGTGGTACTGGAACACGCGCCGCACGTCGGGCATGAAACCGATCACCCAGATGTAGAGGACGAAGACCGCGCCCTTGATGGCGCCGTCCACGGCGTGGAAGGCGAAGCTGTCCAGGTCCCAGGGCCGCTCCAGCAGGCTCGCTATCCAGGCCGTGAGGGCGTGGGGCAGGAACACGAACAGGGCGATGCCGAAGGCGAAGGAGAAGGCCATGGTGAAGAACGTGGCCCAATCCACTTTCTCCCCTTTGCGGGACTTGTCCTCGCCGGCGGAGACGTTGGCGGAGTAATTCAGCGAAACGATCCCGTTGGCCATGGTTTCCACCAGGGTCAGCACCCCCCGGAAGACGGGCCTACGGAAGAGGGCGAAGCGCTTGGAGAGGCCGAACCACTGGTCCCGGCGCAAGCGGATTTTGCCATCGGGCGTCCGCACCGCCACCACGAAGGCGTTGGGTGAACGCATCATCACGCCCTCGATGACCGCCTGGCCGCCTATGGCGGCGTATTGCTTGGCGAGCAGGAGGGAAAGGTGCCGCAGGAAACGTGCCATCCTCAACCGTTCATCTTGTCCAGGAACGCGATGTTGGACTTGGTGTCCTTGATGCGTTCGAGGATGAATTCCATGCTGTCCATGGTGTTCATGGGCTGGAGCACGCGGCGGAGCACGAACACCCGCTGCAGGTCCTTTTGTTCCATCAGGAGGTCTTCCTTGCGGGTGCCTGACTTGTTGATGTCCAGGCAGGGGAAGATGCGCTTCTCCATCAACTTACGGTCGAGCTGGATCTCGGAGTTGCCGGTGCCCTTGAACTCCTCGAAGATCACCTCGTCCATCCGTGAGCCGGTGTCGATGAGCGATGTGGCGATGATGGTGAGGGAGCCGCCGTTCTCGATGTTGCGGGCGGCGCCGAAGAAGCGCTTGGGCTTATGGAGGGCGTTGGAGTCCACGCCGCCGGAGAGGATCTTGCCGGACGGAGGGACCACGGTGTTGTAAGCGCGGGCGAGTCGGGTGATGGAGTCCAGAAGGATCACCACGTGCTGCTTGGCCTCGACTAAGCGCTTGGCCTTCTCGATGACCATTTCCGCGACCTGGACGTGGCGGGTGGCGGGTTCATCGAAGGTGGATGAGACCACTTCCGCGCGCACGGAGCGCTTCATGTCCGTCACCTCTTCCGGCCGCTCGTCGATCAAGAGGACAATCAGGCGAACCTCGGGATGGTTGTCCGCGATGGCGTTGGCGATGTCCTGCATGAGGACGGTTTTACCGGCCTTGGGAGGCGCCACGATGAGACAACGCTGGCCGAAACCTTGGGGAACGAACAGGTCAATGATGCGGGTGGAGTAGCTGTTGGGCTTGTTCTCCAGGTTGATGCGCTTGTTTGGGTAGAGCGGGGTCAAGTTGTCGAACAGGACGGTGTTCCGGTGCCGCTCGGGGTTTTGGTAGTTGATGTGGTTCACTTTCAGGAGGGCGAAATAGCGCTCGCCCTCTTTGGGCGGGCGGATCTGGCCCTCGATGGTGTCACCGGTCCTCAGGCCGAAGCGGCGGATCTGGGAGGGGCTGACATAGATGTCGTCGGCGCCGGGCAGGTAGTTGTACGCCGGGGAGCGCAGGAAGCCGAAGCCGTCAGGCAGGATCTCCAGGACGCCGTCCCCATAGATGTCCTCGTTGTCCTTGGCCTTCTTGGTGAGGAGCCCGAAGATCAATTCGTGCTTTTTGAGCAACGCCGGGTTCTCGATTTGCGCCTCTTCGGCCATCCGGGTGAGTTCCTCGATGTCCTTTTCCCGCAGGTCCGTCAGGTGCATGCCTTCGCCAAGGGGGATGGGCCCGGAGTTCTGGTCTTTGGGTTCGGTGGGTTTCATGTGCCTGCCAATGGGAAAGGGGGTGGAGGGATAAGGGGAGTGAATGGTTAGGGGATGCCCTCATTTTCACCATGCCCCGCGTTTTTGTCAATCTTTGCCCCCTCAAAATTGCTGTAAGTATTTACATTCCCGCGTTTTGCCCCGTATTGCCCAATCCGTATCTTTTCCGTAAAATAAGCCATGCGCAAGATCATCCACGTGGACATGGACTGCTTTTTTGCCGCCGTGGAAGTCCGGGACAACCCCGCGCTCCAGGGAAAACCCGTGGCGGTGGGCGGATCGGCCTCAGGCCGGGGTGTCATATCCACCTGCAGCTACGAGGCGCGTAAGTTTGGCGTGCGCTCGGCCATGGCCACTGCCACGGCCTTGAAGCTATGCCCACAGCTCATCCTGCTCAAGCACCGGGGCCACGCCTACCGGGAAGCTTCGGAAATCGTCCACGACATCTTCCACCGGCACACGGATCTGGTGCAGTCCCTCTCCCTGGACGAGGCTTACCTGGATGTCACGGACGCCGACCTTCCCCGTGGCAGTGCCACCCTGTTGGCAGAGCGGATCCGTGCGGAGATCTTCGAGGCCACCCGCCTCACCGCTTCGGCCGGCATCGCCCCCAACAAGCAGTTGGCAAAACTGGCCAGCGAAGCCCGCAAACCCAACGGCCAGTTCACGGTGG
The DNA here is from genome assembly GCA_964399165.1 of uncultured Bacteriovoracaceae bacterium. GTDB lineage: Bacteria > Bdellovibrionota > Bacteriovoracia > Bacteriovoracales > Bacteriovoracaceae > UBA6144. Next base: position 80,485 of record CAYNPO010000002.1, read on the forward strand.
CCCCCGGGCAAGAGCTCGCCTTCTTGCGCAACCTTTCCCTGGGCAAGCTCCATGGCATAGGCCCGGTCACCGCTGGTCGTCTCAAGGAAGATGGCCTGGTCACGTGTGCCGACGTGTGGAGGCTGCCGCTGTCCGAGCTCATCGGGCGCTATGGTTCACTGGGCGAATGGCTCCACGACGCCAGCCGAGGGATCGACGACCGGGAGGTGGTCACCGAGTGGGAGCGCAAAAGCTTGAGCGTGGAGACCACTTTTCCCAGGGATCTCTCCGAACCGGACGAGATGCGGCTCCAGCTGGACGAATTGATGGCGGAGATGCTGGAGGATTTGCAGGAGTACCCCGAAAAAACCGTGAAGGGTCTCCAAGTGAAAATCAAGTACCACGACTTTCGCCAAACGACGGTGGAACGGGCGGGAGTCCCCCTCACCGCGGACTCGGCCTGGACGCTTTTCCAGTCGCGCTGGCTAGCGGATCCCCGCGCGGTCCGCCTGTTGGGCGTGGGTGTGCGTTTCGCCACGGCGGAAGAAGAAGGGCCCCAGCTGCGTTTTGACTCCCTGGACCCCGCGGGGTAAAAACCCGCGATGTCCTCCTCCCACGCGCTGCATGGCCAGAGACTCCTCGCCCTCGACTGGGGAGAGAAATTCGTGGGCGTCGCCACTTTCCACGTGGGACGCGACCCGTTCATCCTGGCGTGGGGTCGCCTCAAAGGCGGGCCATTCCCCGAGCTCTGGAAAGGTTTGAAGGCCGTGCTCGACGACGAGGCCATCGACCAGGTGGTGGTGGGCGTGCCCTTCCTGACCGACGGCAAAGCGGGCTCCATGACGCACAAGGCACGGGAGTTTCTCGCTCAATTAAGGACCACGTGCCCGCTGCCCGTGCACGAACAGGACGAGACGCTCAGCACCTTCGAGGCGGAAGAGCGCATGAAACGCTCACCACGGTGGAATTTCCAAGTGGACCTCTCCGAGATCGATGCGGTGGCCGCCACGGTCATCCTGGAAGATTTCTTGCGTCGCCAAGGCTTGCCCATCCTATAATCGTGGGATGAAAAGAACCTTCGTCCTCGCCATGCTTTTGGCCCCCCTATTGGGCCTCGCCATGGCCTCCGTGCACGTATGGCTGCTCTTCCAGGAAAAGTACGATGGCCCTGCGGTGGTTTTCACCGTACGTCCCGGCGACACCTTCGGCGTGGTCAATGCGCGCCTCTACCAAGCGGAGCTCATCAACAACACCCGCCTTTTCCATTGGTGGGCCCGCTACAGGGGGGAAATGGAAAAGCTGCGTGCGGGCGCCTTCGAGATCCCTACCGGCGCCAACATCGCGGCGGTTCTCCACACCCTGGTGCATGGCCAACCCATCCTGAACGCCGTCACCGTCCCCGAGGGGAAAAACTTATGGGAGATCGCGGCCATCCTGGAGCGCGCCGGCTTCGGACCGCGGGCCGATTTCCTGGCCTACGCCCGCGACCCCGCCACCTTGGCCAAGCACGGCGTTCCCGGCCCCAGCCTCGAGGGCTATCTGTTCCCCGAAACCTATAAATTCGCCCCGGGCACCGCGGTCTCGGAGATCGCCGACACCATGGTGGCGGAATTCAAACGCAGGGTGGGTTCCCTCAACGTGGGCCACCCTTTCCTTTCACCCCACGAAGTGGTGGTGCTCGCCTCCATGGTGGAGAAGGAGACCGGAGCTAAGGCGGAGCGGCCGCAGATCGCCTCGGTTTTCCTCAATCGCCTCAAAAAGCGCATGCGGCTTGAGAGCGATCCCACCACCATTTACGGCATGGGCGAAGCCTACGCGGGCAACCTGAGGAAGGACGACCTCCTGCGGGTCACGCCGTATAACACCTACAAAATTCCTGCCCTGCCCGCGGGACCCATCGCTTCCCCCAGCTTGGAGGCGGTTCAGGCGGTGATGCGGCCGGCGGTGTCGGACAACCTCTTCTTCGTTTCACGCAATGATGGGACTCACGTCTTCACCCCCACCTATGCCGAGCACTTGAAGGCGGTGAAGGAATGGCAAATCAACCGCGCCAACCGCGCGGGACGCTCCTGGCGCCAGCTCAAGCAGTGAGAGGCATCACTTCGGGCAGGATTCGGTGAGATTAGCGTAGACGACGGTGCGGCCGCCCATGGTCACGGACACGTCCGTGCGGCCGTTGGCGCGCACGGAACGGGGGGAGAATTCCACCACCAGCCGGCGAGCGGGGGCCTCGGTGAGGCGGGAAACCAACTTGCCGCGGGGGCTGAAGGCGAGGTCAAGCTTCCAGGCGGGAAGCTCGGCGGAGTAGGTGAAACTTTGACGGGTGCCTACCCTTGAGACCCAATCTCGGATCGGGCGTAGGCAGGTCGGCACCCACTTCACGGGATGGCCTTCCAGGGAGTTCTCCCCCAGTTCGGCTGACCATTTGAAATAGGAGCGCAACTGCGGGGCGGCTTGCTCCGCCAGGCGTTCCAAGTTGGGACGATGGAGCAGCGGCCCCTCAAGTTGCTGGGCCCGGCGGCGGTCCAACTGGGAGTACTCCAGGTCACGGAAACAATCCCTCTCGGTCACGGCATCGCTCTCGATGACGGAAGGAAGGCAGGCGGCGTTGGAGGCGTGGATGATGGGCTCCAGGGGCTGCAGCAGGCGCCCGCTCTGGTTGATGAAATTCGCCAGGCGGGCGTCGATCCCCTGGGAAACCAGGCCATACCATACCCGCCGGTCCCGGCCCACCAAGGGGGCCCCTTGGTTCCCCTCCTGGAAGCGGCAACCTGCCAGGACCAAATTGGGGGAGAAGCGAGCGTCACTCAAGGGATTCACGTACCCACCCAGTACGGGGGAGCAGGTTTCTTTGCGGATCACTCCCAGCTGGTCGTTTTCCGCGTCCACCTTCCACATAGTGAAGGTTTCATCCTCGCTGACGCCTTGTCGGCTAAGGGTCATGCGCATGCGATGAACCGGGCGATCCAATTCCAGGTAGACCAGGTCGTTGCGCCAAAGGGCCGGGTCCCGCCCGACCAAGGGCAGGGCGAGAAGGATCTTGGAGCAGCCCACCCGCATCTCTTCCTGAAAACCGGACTTGGCGAAGAACATGTGGACGTCGCGCTGGCAGCGCCGGGGATCCGTGGACAGGCGCAACCCCTCGTTCAGGCAGGAAGCCGAGGTGGCCACTGCCTTGGAGCTCACCAAAAAGCCGGTGCAAAACTTGAGTTGACCTCTATTCACCACCACCACTTTCGCGATGGAAGGGGGGCAGGCCAAGCCCCGGTCGCATTCCACGCTCTGGTGGGCCAGCAGGGCCTCGATCTCACGCACGACCGGGTCAACTTCCGTGGTGCCATCGTCCGGATCGCCGTTCTTGGCTTCTTTGCCGCAGCCGATGAGGGTCAAGAGGAGGAGGCAAAAGCTAAAGCTTCGCCTTAGAAACCCAGTGCTAAATGCTCTTTTTTCGGTTTGTGACAAACACAGCCCTCAAAAAAAAAGTCCTAATCTTAACACCATATGCGGGCTCCAAACCCCATGTCAAAGAAGGGCGCCACGGTCGACTATTTTTTCAGTTTGGCCTTTAGGAAAAGGGCCAATCTTGCCGATAAGCACTCTCACTTGAGCAGTATCCCCTCTGCTTTTAGAATGGAGGGGATCGCCACTACGGGTTAAGTGACCGTAATAAGGAGCCTCAGATGGATAAGAAAAAGCTCGATTTCTTCAAGGCCTTGCTGCTGAAGCAACGTCAGCAAATCCTCAATGGGGGACTCCTGAATAATTCAGAAGATTTGCATGTTTCAGAGGAGGATCTCTCCGATGAAACCGACCTGGCCACGTCACTGATCAACCAACAGATCTCTTGTTCCATCCGCGATCGTGAGCTTTTGAAGCTGCGTCGCATCGATCTGGCCCTTGAGCGCTGTTCGGACGGGACTTATGGCCACTGCCAGGAGTGCGAGGAAGAAATCGGCGCCAAACGCCTGGAGAATCAACCTTGGGCCGAGCTGTGCATCGTGCACGCGGAAGAAAAAGAGCGCGAGGAAGCGCAGATTTACCGCCAGGCTTGATCCCGTTTCCCCTATCCGTTCACGAAAGGCCCCTTGAGGGCCTTTCGCTTTTTAAGGCCGGCACTGCCAGCCGAGTTCACGGCATTTGCTCCCCATCTCCAGCAACTGCCCAGCCTGCTTTTGGAGCGAGGGCGAGCGCAGGCCTTGGAGGAGCGGGAGCATGGCCCCAATACGCTTGTACTTGAAGTTGGCGAAGCCGGCGGCGTAGCGCAGAGGATCGTCCCAACCCTGGGCGCCGGTCCACTCGGCGAGGGCGGCCACGTGGGCGAAACGGCCTGCATTCACCCACTCCCCCGCCCGTGCCTTCAGCGCCGCCGACGAGTCAGGCGTGCGCACGCGGAAGTAGTGGGCGGTGACGGGGCGGCGGGCAGCCGCCCAGAATTCGGCAGCATGGTGGTAGTAGGCGGGATCGCCCCAGGCGAGGGCCTCAAAGAACGGCGCCACCGATTGCAGCTGCTGGGCGCGGAAGAGGGCCTGCACCAACAAAAGCTTCACGTCCTGGTCGCCTGGATGGCAGGCATGACCATGTTCGAGCGGCAGGAAGGCAGAGGCACCTTGCTTCTCCATGGCCTCGGCCAGTGAGACGTAAAACAGTGGGGGGTGGCAGGTTTTGAGGAAAACCGTGAGCTGCTCCGCTGCCGCTTGGTGGAGCCCGTGCCGGTGCAAAACGTCCCAACGGGCGACGAAAACTTCCCCGTCCAAGGGACGGGCGCCCTGGTCTAGGGCATAGCCGAGGAGTTCATCCGATGCACCGGATTTTTCCAGGCAAACCAGGAAGAGGAGTTGGTCCGAGGTGGACAGCTCCCCCCGGGGCACGATGCGGAAGTGGGCGGCGCAAGGCGCGTGTCGTTGGAGTTGGGCGTGGGCCCGTCCGGCCCCCGCCCGGGCGGCGAGGTGGTTGTCGTCCGCCCTGAGCGCGGCCTCATAGGACTGGGCGGCTTCTCCCCATTGCTTCAGGCCGCCATGGGCGTCGCCCTTGAGCTTGAGATTGAGGGCACGGTGGCGCTCGCTTTGGCGAAGCTTCGGGAACTGCAGCAAGGCCTCCGCGTGTTTGCCATCTTCCACCAGGCGCGCGAAGAACGCCGCTCCTTCGAGTTCGTCATACTTCTTTTCCTCGTCCGGCGTGAGCGCGGCAAAGGCAGGGAGTGCGAGAATGAGGAGGGCGAGGCTACTCCAGCTCAAAGTTCACCTTCTGCTTGATCCACATGGCGGCGGGTTTGCCGTCTTCGAGTCCCGCGGCGAAGCGCCACTGACGGACCGCTCGCAGGGCGGAGGCCTCGAACACGCCCGGAGGCACGGCCTCCAGCACTTTGGACTCCATGAGCTTCCCGTCGGGCCCCACCAGCACGTGCAGGATGACGTACCCGCTGATGCCCCGGGCCTGCGCCGAAGAGGGATACTCAGGGGGCGTGGTCTGTACCGCCCGGGCCTTGCGGGAGGTTTGGGCGCTCTGCTGGGCCAGGGCCTGGGCGGAGACCTCTCCTTGGGCCACCGCCACGCCGCCGCCAGCGCCATTGCCGGAGACCACGCCCGCGGTGAGGGAGGCCAGGCCCGCGCCCGGTGCCGGGGCGTCCGGCGCGAGGGAATCTGCCATGCCCGCCAGCGGGGGCGGGGGCGGCGGAGGTTCCGCTTCCTTCTCCTGCAGCTCCACTTGGTGCACCGGGGGCTTTTTCTTGGGAGCCACGGGGGCCGAAAAAAGTTCGTGAGGAGGGCGGGCCACGGCCAAGAGCACGCCCAAGGCCACCGCTTGGGGCAGCAGCATGAGCGGGAGGAGGAAGTCGCGGACGCCGGCCGTGTTCATCGACTCAGGTCCGGGCCAGCGCCACGAAAAGGCCCACCACGGTCAACATGATGAGCAGCATGACCATGCCCGGGGCCAGATCGGCCGCCCGCTCTTTCCATCCCGCGTGCGTCTTAAGGCCCGCGCGTTGGAAGGAGGGGTCAAACAGCAGCAGTTCGGAGACCTTGTCCGCGGGGACTTTCTCCGTCACCTGAAGCCACTGCCGGTCGTACGGGGCGAGCAAGAAGACCTTCCCCTCGCGCACCCCGTAGGCGCCGAAAAGTCCCAGGGAGAGCACTTGTCCCTTCACCAAGCGCTCTTCGGCGTCCAGGAACGCGTGATCGCGCAAGGTCGGTTCATTGAGGGCGGTCAAGAGTTGCAGACCTTCATCCAGGCGCAACCGGAAAACCCCGACGGCGTCCAACCCTTCCGGCCGGGGCGCGGCCATGGGCAGGGAGACCTTACCCCGCACGTCGCGGAAGAGCTCCTCCATCCTCAGGGCGTTTTTCTCCAGCTGGGGCGTGGCCCCGGCGGCGTCTTTCAGGATCTTCTCCAGGCGGCCCAGGGCCTCCTGGTCGGCTTGGTTCCTCAGGTTCATCTCGGAGAGAGCGCGGTTCTTGGCCTGGATGTCGGCCTCGGCCTCCTTGCGACGGCGTGCGCCCTCGGCGCGTATGCTCGCCTTCAGGTTTTCCAGCGCCCGTTTCTGTTCGCGCAGGAACTGCAGTTCGCGGTCGTAGGCTTCCTGGGCGGGATTAGAGGCGCTGGCCTGGTGAGCCAGCACCATTAGGAGCAAGAGGAAGAATTTCTTCATGGGTTCCTCCGCGCTAGGGCGGTCTCGACGAAGGGTTGGATGCCGGGCAAGCGGTACAGCCCGGTCTTCTGGTTTTTCTTGAATTGGGCCAACAGCTGCTCCACTTGCTTCTGCTCTGGGCCGCCGGTGAAGGGCGTGAAGCCCCATGCGTCCCCTTTGTCGCGGGCGAGCAGCCCGTACTCGCCCTCGGCGGTGCGGGCAAAGGCCATTAAGTCGCCCAAGCGGGCGATCTCTGCCTGGCGGGTTTTGCCATCGACTTGGAAGCGGGTGATGACGAAGTCGGCGGAAGTGCGGCGCTTGAGGGCGGCCTCCACCGCAAACCATGTCTGCACCAAAGCGTTTTCAAACGAGATCCGCCCGTTGTCGAGGTCCTGCCGGATCTTGGTGGGGGCGCTGGCCGAGGGCAAGTTTTCTAGGGGAAGGGAGCGCGCGAGCTCACGCTCCAAGCGGTCCATGTATTCCCCGTACCACGCTGGAGTTTGACGGCCAGTGGAAGCTTCCACGCCGAGCTTGCGCTCGCCGAGCTTTTTCAGCACCAGGGCCCGCTGGCCCGCGATCTGGTCAGCGCGGTACTTTTCGCGCAGACGCTGGCCTTCGAGTTCCTGCAGCCGCTGGAGAGAAACGTCCAGGATTCCTTGCTCCTCTTTTTGGAGCGCTTCCGCCTCGGCGGCGAGCCGCTCCACCTGCTGGCGCAGCTCCATCACCTCACGCACGCGGGGACCCAGGTCCTGGGCGCGGGCGGTGGCCATCATTAGGGCGGGAACCAGTAACAGGGCCTTCATCATTCCTCCAGGGCGTTGGTGGTGGAAACGGAGAGCTTGGAGATGCCAGCGGCTTTCACGGTGTCCATCACCCGGACCACGCTTCCATAGGGCAACTCCTTGTCAGCGGTGATCACCGCGGCGGCGTTGGCGTTCTTCTTGGCTTCTTCTTCGGCCATGGTCCGCAGGCCGTGTTCGGAGACAAGTTCACCTCCGACCAGCATTTGCCCCTCAGCAGTCAAGACCACCTGGAAAGGCTCACCCCCTTCCTGGGACTCGCCACTGGCGGCGCTGGGGAGGTCAACGTCCAGCTTGGCGGAGTTGCTGGCCGGCGCCGTGACCATGAAAATAATCAGCACCACCAGGATGATGTCCACAAGGGGCACGATGTTGATGTCGGAGATCTCGTCTTGGTCCCCACCGGTTTTGGCCGCCATGGTTTAAGCCTTTTTACGAGTCTTCTCGTAGAGGAAGACCATTTCCTTGCAGGTCTCCAGAGCGCCGTAGACGCTCTTGACCTGGCGTTGGAAGAAGTTAAAGGCAAGCACGGCCGGAATCGCCACCATGAGGCCTGCGGCCGTGGCGATCAGGGCGGAGGAAATGCCGGCCATCACGCTGGCGCCGCCGCCCCCACTTGAGGCCGACATGTCGTTGAAAGACTTCATGATCCCCAAGACGGTACCAAAAAGGCCGATGTACGGGGCGTTGGCCCCCACAGTTGCCAGAAAGCCGAGGTATTTCTCCAGCCGGGGTTTTTCCATCATGCCGACGGTGCGGCAAATCTCCTCCACGCCGGATGTGCCGTGCTGGTCGAAGTGGGCCATGCCCAAACGCACCACTTGACCCTCGGGCCCCTCCTGCTCGGCCAGTCGCCCGAGCACCGCGAAGTCGCGCTCCACCAGTGCCTGCCCCAACTCCCCCTGGACCCGCTTACTGTGGGCCACCCGCTTTTTTAGGGCAAACCACCGCTCCGTGATCATGTAGAGGCTCAAAAAGCACAGGAGCAACAGCAGGTAGAGGACTCCTTGGTCCACATAATGGGCAATGGCGAAAATCCTGTCGTTCATGCGGGTCCTCCGTCGGGGATCGGGGTCATTCCACCGCCCCCCGCTGCAACAGCATACGTTCCACCCCCGACAGGCCCAGGCCCCGGGCCAGCCGCAAGGGCGTATCGCCCCTGGCGTTGGCACCGTTGACGTCGGTGGGGAACGAAGGTTGCAACAAGGTGCGGATGACGTTGTTGTTTTTGAGTTGGATGGCCAGGGTCAGGGGCGTTTCCCCCTCGAAGGCATCGTCCACGTCAACCTGCAGCTCCGCCTGGCTGAGGACGAAATTGGGAGGAATGCCGTCGGAGAGCAGTTGCCGTACCGTGGAGAAGTCGTTGCCCACGATCGCGAGCACCAGCGCCGCCTTCTGCTGGCGCTCCCAGTCCGGGAAAAGAATCCGCCGCAGCCCGGGATTGGCCTCCGCGAAGGAGGTGGCGGCCTCCCCGTTGGCGTCCGGAGCGCTGGGGTCCGCGCCCAGAGCGAGCAAAGCTGAAACGACGGCAAGCTTACCTAAGTAAGCGGCTTCGGTGAGGGGGGTACGCCCATTTTTCAGGACACGCCCGGTGTCCCAACGGGCGGGGATGAGGGAAGAGAGGGCGGACACGTCATCCCCGTTGATCGCCTGTACCACCTCTTCTTCCAACTTCAGAGGCGACAGCTCCACCTGGTCTGCGCCGGTGCGGCTTCCCGCGCTCTCCTGGGAGTGCTGCCCGCATGCGCCGGCCAGAAACAGAAGCGCGCTAAAAATAAGCGCTGACCGTGAGGACATAACTCCTCCCCCTTTTGCGGCTGCGGACGACTTCTTCGCCCTGGGTGCTCTCGGCCACCGGGTCCAGCAGGTTCCGGGCCCGCAGCCCGTACCCGTAGTCCCCGACGCGTTGGTTGTAGACGAAATCCAGTTGATGGAAAGGTTGCTCGTACACGTCAGGGCGCCCGCTCGTGCCCACCTCCGTGATGCGCTTCCCGACGATGTTGTAGACCAAGGCGGCGGTCACCTGGGGCTGGGGACGGTCATAGAGGAGTTGCAGGTTGGCCACGTAGGGGGACTGCCCCTGCAAGGGACGGGTCTGGGACGTCACCACGCCGGCGGAGCCGTCGCCGAGCTCCACCGAGGACTGGATGACGGACACGTTGGTCAACACGGACCAGCGGCGCAGCCCGCGGGTGAAGCGGCCCAACCCGAGGCGCCCCTCCATCTCAAGCCCCCGGTTGGTGGCCGATGAGGCGTTCTCGAAGGTCTTGCGCAGATTGGGCCCGGGCTCGAACACCGCCTCGATGGGGTTCTCGAAGCGCTTGGTGAACCCGCCCAGGGACACGTAATCGGTGCCGCCGAAGTACCACTCCCAACGGAGGTCCAAGTTGCGGATGACCGTTCCCTGGAGTGTGCTGTTGCCCACAACCTCATAGCCGGTTTCCTCCTCGATGTAGGGGACGGAGGAGAGCTCGCGGAAATCCGGGCGCGCCAGCGTCTCGCTATAGCCCAACTTCACGCGGTGGGAGTCGTTGGGCCGCCAGGCGGCGTTCCAGGCCGGCAGGAGGTTCTTCATGCGCAGGTCACCCTCCGAAGTGGGGGTGTTAGGATCGTAGTAAAAGAAGGTGCGGACGTTTTGACGGGAGGTTTCCTGACGGTAACCGACCGCGAACTCCAGGCTTTTGACCGGCGCCCACTCAACGGCGCTGTAAAGCGAAAGGATGTCCTGCTCGCCGGTGAAGCTGTCGGCGGATTCAGTGAGGTTGGTGAGCTGGAAGCCATCCGGGCCGATGTTGCCCTCACGGAAGAGGTCCTCGGGGGTCTGGCGCAAGTCAGGCACGCTACCTGGGGCGAAATTGTTTTTGAACTGGAGGCGGTAGACGTCAGACTCGCGGGTCTTGGAGTTGTGGACGAAGCCGGTCTTCCAGTGGAGCTTGTCCCCGTCATCGTCACGCAACTTGAAGTTGGTCTCCAAGGCCACTTCGCGGGAAACGTCGGCCAGCTCGCTCCAGATCCGGCGGTTGCCGGTGGTGTCGGTGTTGAAGAAGTACTCCCCGTCCACCCGGTTATAGGTGTATTGGCGCTGGTCCGGGCTCAGCCGGCCGGCGGTGGAGTGGTTGGCGCGCCAACCGATTTCGATGCCACCGCTGGTGGGCCCCGGCAGCTGGTTTTTACCCGAAACCTGGTTGAGGAAAAGCTCGCGCTCACTCCACTCCAAGTTGCTGGTCCGACGGGCCTCCACGCTGTCGCTGGGGCTCTGGGCAGTTTTCACCTCGGTCCTGCGGGTGGAACTGCGCAGGAGCAAGGAGGTGAACTTCACCTGGTGGTCCCTTCCCCACTCCGCCCCCGCGTCCAGGGCGGCACCCAGTTGCACCTCGCGCTCGGCAAACTCGGTGCGGGCGGAACGGTCCAGCTGGAGTTGGTTGCCCACGCCCACGTTGTAGTCATAGGCCTCACGCTCGCCGATGTCAGTGGACTGGTTGTAGATCAGCCCGAGGTTGCTGCCCACCCGGGCGCTCTTGACGCCCCAAGAATTGCCGATGGACAGGTTGAAGTTGGGCGGCGGAGTTTCCGAGGACGGGGCGGTGTTGTACCTATTCTGCAGCGAGCGCCCCATGGCGGTCAGCTCCGTCGCGCTGACACCGTCAGTGACGCCGGGAGGGTTGTTGACCACCAGTTTGCGGCCCCCGCCCAGGACCGAACTGATGGAGCCAGGAAGCTCCCTGGAGCCGTCGTCAAAGCCCAGCACATCCCGGGCCCCGGCGTGGTGGTCCAGCCCCTTGCGGAAGTTGTCCGAGTTGGCACCCACCTGGATCTGTGCCTGGAATTTGCGTGGCAGGGGTTTGGTTTGCAGGTCGATGAGTCCGCCTCCGAACTCTCCTGGCTTGTCCGGTGAAAAGCCTTTTTGCACGGAAATGCTCTCAAGTACGGAGATGGGGAACAAATCCAGGGGAACCACCCTCCGGGAAGGTTCAGGGCTTGGCACTTGGGCACCATTGAGAAGGACGCTGGAGTAGCGCTCTCCCAGGCCACGGACATAGACGAATTTACCTCCCACCAAGGTCAGGCCGGTCACCCGGCGCAGGGAGGCGGCGGCGTCGGAGTCTCCGCTGCGGGCCATGGACTCCTGGCTGAGCACGTCTGCCACCACGTTCTTCTGCTTGCGCACCTCCAAGAGGGACTCAAACGAGTTGCGTACCTTCGGCGCCTGGACGGTGATCTCCTGCACGTCGTCTTGAGCAGCGGAAACGACAGTGCCCGCGGCGAGCGCGGGCACTGCGTAAAAGCTCAGGACGAGGAGGATCAGGCTCAAATTTACTCCATGACTGAGGAGGTCCAGCCTTGGGCCCAGCCGTCTTGGGCGTTGGCGAAGGCACCGATGTAGTCCACGGTGTCGAAGAACAGGTCATCGGGAGTCACGCCAGCGCGCAGGAGCGGGCTGTTGTTGGCGGGGAACCAGCCGGTGAGGACGGGGTCGCGCAACTGGACGTCTTGGCCGCGGGCCCAAGTCTCGGTGGACCAGGCGTCTCCGGATTCGGCTTCAAAGTTCTTGGCGCAATTGAGGAAACCGTTCTCGAATTTCAGGCCCTGGGCCTCCACGGTGGCTCCACGGACTTGGGCGCCGTTGCGGAAGGTCTCGGCGTCGTCGATGTCGATGCAGGCGCGCTTGAAGCCGGAGACCACGGTATTGTGGAAAGAGGCGCCAGTGCCGCGGCGGAGCAGGAGGCCGTAAGCACTGTTGGTGCCGCCCAGGAATGTGGCGTTGCTGATGGTCGGGTTAGAACGGGGCTCGGCGCCCATGGGGGAAGCCAGGTTGTCTGCTTCGATGCCGTTGTCCGCGGCGTCGTTGGCCTGCTGGACCAACAGGTACTGGATCTTGCCACGGAAACCCATGTCCCAGTCCAGTGAGTCGTCCTCGTTGTTGGTGAGCACCAGGTGCTTGACGTTGACGGTGCCGCCGAAGAACTCCACGCCATCGTCGGCGTTCATGTTGACCTGGACGTTATCCACGGTGGTGCCGGCGCCCACGGCGTTGAAAGTGATGCCGTTGAGCTCGTTGTCCTGGGACACGGGGTAGCCGGCGAACTCAACGCGCACGTAGCGTAGCACACCGCTGTTGTCGTTATCGTTGTTGCCCCCGAATTTGACCGGCTCAACTTTAATGCCCTCGGAAACGGCTTCGCACACGGGAGCGGAGTTGTTGCAGGCGTTAATCTTGGCGTTGCCGTTGATCACGATGCCGCCCCATTCGCCGCGACGGCGCTGGTTGAGTTTAAGGGAGGTGAAGACCACCGGGGCGGTCTTGGTGCCCTCGGCGAAGATCTGGGAGCCGCGCATGATGGAGATGAAGGTCCCGGGGTTTCCGTGAACCACGGTACCGGGCTGCAGGCGCAGGACGGAGCGACCGGTGTTGTCGCCGCCGATGAAGACGCCTTCTTCCAGGAGGTAACGGTTGTTGGCGGTGAGGATCAGCTCTGTGCCGACGTATTTGCCTTTGAGACCGCAGAGTTCCTTGCCTTCGAGGCGGCCGAGGGAGGTGGTGCCGCGGGGGCAAGCGGCCTGGGCGGCCAAGGGCAGGCCCAGCACGGACAACGTGATGAGGGACTTCATCATGGGGATCTCCTGACGAGGGGTTAAATGGATGTCCCCCTTATAGAATTCCTCCGCCCGTTTTTGTGTCAGGTGCCTGTGAAGTCCTGGTTAAGACAGGGGAATGCGCCCTGGGCTGACCAATTTTTTGACACTTGCCCCGGCCCCTGGACATCCACCCCCCGGAGGCACCGGCTAACCCCTTGAACCCACCTGCCCCCGCCTGGCCCCTGCCTTGCTTTCCTTTTTACCGACCCCGCCTGGTTGGCGTGGTCGGCATGGTACGTAAGCGAAAGGGATGCACATGTACGAGTCGAAACCGTCCTTGTTGAGCCTCCTCTTGGTCGGGACCTTGGTAGTCCCCTCCCACGCGGCTGCCCCCCGCTCCGAGCGCCCCCTGCCGACCCGGCCTTTGGCCAAGACCACCCGCGCGCTCTCCCCCAAAGCCGTCGTTCCCGCCTCCGCCTATCCCGTGGCCTGGCTGGAATCCCGCTTCGCCAGCTGGGGCGTGGACCCCGCCCGTCCTCTCACCTCCATCAACCTCAAGCAGTCCTGGTCCATCTTCCGCAAGAAGCGCGACGTGGTGGTGGCGGTGATCGACACCGGCATCCAGCATGACCATCCCTTCCTCCAGGGCAACGTCCACGTGCGCTCCGGCAAGCGCGGCTCCAACAACTACGGCGTCGACTTCTCCGGCAAGAAACCCACCGCCGCCCCGGTGGACGCCCATGGCCACGGGACCCACGTGGCGGGGATCATCAAGAGCGTCTTCCCCGAGGTGAAGCTCCTGACCCTCAAGTACTATAACCCGCAGGTTTCGGGTCAGCAGAACCTCGAGAGCACCATCAAGGCACTCGAGTACGCCGTGAAGGCCGGCGTGGACATCATCAACTACTCCGGCGGCGGGCCCGAGCCCTCGGTGGACGAGCTGCGTGTGCTGAAAGAGGCCGAGAGGAAGGGCATCATCGTGGTGGCGGCCGCCGGCAACGAGCACAGTAACATCGACGACAAGAAAAACGCCTACTACCCGGCGAGCTATGGCCTCTCCAACATCATCACCGTGGCCGCCCACGACGAAGAGATGCAGATCATCTCCTCCTCCAACTGGGGCGCCAAGAGCGTGGACATCGCGGCCCCCGGCCACCGCATCAAGAGCGCCATCCCCAAGGGCGGCGCGGGTTACATGACCGGCACCAGCCAGGCGACGGCCTTCGTGAGCGGCGTAGCCGCCCTGGTGAAGGCCCAGCACCCGGGCTTCAACTTCGAGCAGGTGAGGAACGTCATCCTCGCCTCATCCGTGAAGGTGAAAAGCTTCGAAGGCAAGGTCCTCGGCGGCGGTAAACTCGACGCCACCCGCGCCCTCGAGATGGCCAACGACGTGGCGGAGCGCCTGCGCAGCCGCAGCCTCGCCAAGGCCCAGTGATCCCCTTCCTCCTTTCTCTCCTGGTAGGCCCCTTCGCGGGGCTCGCCGCTTTTGCGGGCAATTACTCGCCCGAAGGAGTTTGGCCGGCGAATCAAGTCAGCGTCTGCTTCGCGTCCGCCGGCGTCTATCCGGTCGAGCTCCGGCCCCTTGAGGGGCAATCCACCCATTTGACCGTCAGGGCCTTCACCTGGAGGCCTGAGCAAAGCCAATTGGCCAGGGACGCCGTCGAGCGCCAATACTCCGCCGAGCGCACCGGCATCCATTTCAGTGGATGGCTCCCCTGCTCAGAAGGGCCGGCGGACGTCGTGCTCTTCGTGGGGCTCTTGAACCAGAGAGATGGTGGTCCCGAGGGACGGGCCTCTTTGGGCTCCACCGCGCGCCTTGCCGCTTTCCCCGCGGCCCGGGGCTTCGTGTTTTTCAGGAATTTCCTGGATACCGAAAAATCGGCCGTGCACGAGTTCGGCCATCTAGCGGGGCTCATGCATGAACACCAACGCCTCGGCATCACCGAAGACGCGCTATGCACGACCATGTACCACGCCGGTTTCAGCCGCGCTGTCGAGCAAGCCGGACCCGTGGGCACTCCCCACGGCCCCTACGATCCCCACTCAGTCATGAACTACTGCGAGATGTTCCGGGACCACGCCCAGACGAGACTCGATCTTAGCCCCGGCGACCTCGCCCTGCTGCGTTTCCTCTATCCTACGGCCTCGCAATGAAAACGTTGTTTGTCCTGATACTGGCGTCATCAACCGCCACCGCCGGGATCTACCGGCCCGACGGGGCCTGGCCCGACCGGGATGTCAGCGTGTGCTTCGCTGCCCGTGGGCTGCGCATGACCACCTTGGAACGCCAGCGAGACACCCATGCATGGCCCGCGCGCCGGAAGGAACAGGTCAGGGCCTGGGTTGAGCAGGAATACACCGCGGCCCGCACCGGCATCCATTTCACCGGTTGGCAGGATTGCGCAGATGCACCCGACGCTGATGCCGTGCTCTTCTATAGCCGGGGCAATCCACTCATCACAGCTTTCGTTGGGGACACCAGTGGACAAGCCAGCATTGGCCCCTATGATCATCCCGAGTCCAGGCTTCCGGTGCCCGTTCCCCATTACCCCCGGGCCCGAGGTTACGTGTGGCTTAACAGCTCTGGCTTCAACCGCTCCACCACCCTCCACGAGTTCGGTCACCTGGCGGGCCTGCACCACGAGCACCACCGCCGCGAGGCCCAGTACGATCCGGCCTGCCGGCTCCAGGAAACCGGCTTCGCCCGGCCTGGCGCCGTCACCCACGGGCGCTACGATTACCATTCCATCATGAATTACTGCTTCATCTTCGCGCCCGAAAACCGCGATGCGGGGCTCTCCCCCGACGACGTGGCAACCATCCGGGTGCTCTACCCGTAGGTCGTCACGGGTCCGCGCCCTATAAAATCTACCAACGCCCGAAGCTCAGCGCCCACAGGTGTTAAACTTGCCCCATGCACTTTACGTGGCTCGCTTGTGTTGCCGTTCTCTCGATAGCGGCTCCGGCCCTCGCCGGCACGATTCAACCTCACTCCGCCTGGCCCAACCAGGACGTCTCCGTCTGTTTTTCTCCCGGAGAGGCCTTCAACGTCAGCAGCGTGGACGGCCCCTTCACCGGCATGAGCGCCGAATGGACCGCCACCGAGAAGACCCGCTTCCAAGCCTGGGCGGAGGAACAATACACCGCCGAGCGCACCGGAATCCATTTCACCGGTTGGGGGGATTGCGACGAAACCGCGGACGCGAATGTTGTCTTGTATGTAACGGAATCGCGCCAAGGCGAGCTCGGGGGTAGGGCCTCCCTAGGCACTACCGGCAAAGTGCGCAACCGCCCGGCCGCGCGGGGTTACGTCTGGATAAAGCGCAGCAACTTCTACAAAACCACCGTGATCCACGAGCTAGGCCACGTGGCGGGCCTAAGGCATGAGCATGAACGACGTGAGGTCCTCACCGACCCAGAATGCACCTGGGTGCTCCAGCACGGACCAACCGATGAGCAATTCGCATTCTTCGAGCGCATCCACGAGCCCTTTGGGAGCTACGACGCGGATTCCCTCATGAACTACTGCAACGTCGCCCAACGCATCGGGGCCCCCACAATCCTCTCTGAGGGCGATGTGGCTACGCTGCGCCACCTCTACCCGAGGTAGCCACCCTACGTTTTCTCTACCCCTGACCCCACCCGCGGGCTAAACTAGCCCCATGCCCCGCCTGCTCCTCGTTGCGCCACTCACCGGCGCCCTCTACGCCTTTGGGTACCCCCACGCTTGGGCCTCCGGGCACCCGGTGGCCGCGCTCGCCGCATTTTTGGCGATGGCGGCGCTCTTGGAAAAACTCCCGCGCACCCGCGAGCGCGCCCTGGCGGCCTTGCTCCACCAATTGGGCTTCCTCGCCACCGGCTTCTACTGGATCCCCTACACGCTCCAGGAATTCGGCGGGCTCCCACCGGGCGTCTCCCACCTGGCCTCGCTCGCCCTCGCGCCCGTGCTCAACCCCGCGTGGTGGGTGTACGTTGCCTGGCAGCACGTACGCGGGCGCTTGCCTGGACAAGCTTCATGGACGCCTGCTCTGCACGCCTTCATGCCAGCGGCCCTCATGACGGCGGCCGAGTACCTCATTCCCCAGCAGTTTCCCGTCTATCTAGGCCACACCTGGGGACACTTGGGCCCCTGGCTCTCGCTCGCCGACGTCGCCGGCGTGAGCCTGTACTCGTTTTTCAGTTGGTGGCTCGTGTTCGCGCTTTTGCCGGTCTTTGGCAAAGGCCGACCGGAAAAATTCGCCCTCACGGGAGTCAGCCTCTTCCTCGTGGCCCACGCCGTCTGGCCCTATCGGCCTTGGAACACGCGTTCCACCCACCCTAGTTCCAAAGAACTCTCCCTGCGCGTCGTGCAAGCCAACGTGGGCAACTTCCTCAAAGTGGAATCCGAGTCCGGTGATCCGCTGGCCGTGCGGGATGTAGTGGATCGCTACCGCGCCCTCACCCGGCTGGAAGAGCCGCAAGGACTCGACTTGATCGTGTGGCCCGAGACCGCCTACCCCTTCCCCATGCCCTCCTCCGAGATGGCGGGGGCGGACTTGCCACCTCCGGAGATTTTCAAGGAACTCATCGCGCGCACCGGGGCCGAGTTCCTGGTGGGCGGCTACGACACCTCTGGGCAAGGCGTGGCCTTCGATCGCTTCGAGACCGAGTACAATGCCGCTTTCCACTTCGGGACCGCCGCCGAGCTCAAGGGCGTCTACCGCAAACACATCCTCATCCCCTTCGGTGAAACGCTTCCCTTCGGGCCATTCAACCGCCCCATCTCGCGCGTGCTGCCCGCGCTGTCTTTTTTCGCACGCGGCACGGACTTCCCGCTCATGCGCACCAAGCACGGCACAGGCTTCGTGGTACCCATCTGCTACGAGATCCTCCAGGGCGGGTTCATGGCACGCATGCTGAACGCCGCTGGGGGCGCGGACTTCATCGTGAACCTCACAAACGACTCCTGGTACGGCCACACCGCCGAACCCGAGCAGCACCTCTTCCTGGCCAAGTGGCGGGCCCTGGAGTTCCGCCGCCCCATCGTGCGCTCCACCAACACCGGCATCACCACCGTGATCTACCCGGACGGCCGAGAAGGACGCAGACTGGGCGTGGGCGAGAAGGACGTGCTGGATTTCCGGTTGGAATTGCCGGAGCTCGCCCCGGTCACGATCTACCAGCGCTGGGGACTCTGGCCCCTGGTGGCGCTATGGTTGGCGCTGTCGGCGCTTCTCAGCGGCCACTGGTGGTGGCAAAGCCGGCGCGTAACAGGTCGTGGAGCCGCAAGACGCCCTTGAACGCGCCCCCCGCCAGCACGGGCAGCGTGGACACCGGCCGCTCCCGCTGTTCCATGGTCTTCAACGCCTCATAAGCGAGCACGCCGGGCGCCACGCTGACGGGCTGCGAGTTCATGAACTGGTCAACGGGTTTGGAGAGGGCCGCAGGGTCCTTCATCAGCGCGCGCCGCACGTCCCCTTCCACCAAGATCCCCGCCAACTCACTCCCCCTCAGCACGGCCAAAAGTCCCACCGGATGGCGGGTCATGGCCAGGAGAGCGTCCTGCATGAGCGTGCCGGGAGCGACGGTGGCGCACTCGGAGACGGGCACCATGAGCTTCTCCACCGTGAGTGAGAGACTCTTGCCCAGCAGCCCCGCCGGATGGTTGAGAGCGAACTGTTCCTTGGAGACGCCGCGGACCGCTTCGTACAGCACCGCCATGGCGTCACCCAACGCCAAAGTCAGGGTGGTGCTGGTGGTGGGTGCCAGGTCGTTCAAGCAGGCCTCTTTCTCCACGGAACAATCCAGCACCACCGCGCAGGCGGCAGCGATGGGCGAGCGTGGGTTGCCCACCAGAGCGACGAGCCGCTCGCGCGGCAGCTGCAAGTGGGGAAGAAGCCCCAACAGTTCTTCCGTGGTGCCGGACTTACTGATCAACAGGATGACATCGGACTTGGTCACCCGGCCCAAGTCCCCATGGAGGGCCTCCGTGGGATGGAGAAAGAAGCTGGGAAGCCCAAGGGACGAGAAGGTGGAGGCGATCTTGGCGCCAATGAGACCGGACTTACCCACACCCGTGACCACCAGGTTGCCGCCGGATTGGGTCAACCACTCGAAGAGGCCCTTGAGGCCTTCCACGCTCCCGGCGTCCAGGCGGGCCTGTGCCTGGCGCAAGGCATCCGCTTCCAGACCGAGCACGTTTTTCATCAGGCCGAGATGATCCATCCATCCTCCGATCGTGGTACCATGGGAGCATGGCCCCCAAGCTGTTTTCTATCAAACTCCTGCTGCTTTTGGCGACGTCCGGCTGTGCCTCCTACGAAAAATTCCGTCAGGTCACCGAGGAGCTGGAGATTCCCTCAAAAGTTTTCGCCGCGGACTACAACCAGACGTGGAACGCGGTGATCCAGGTGATGAAGAAGTACGACATCGCCCAGCAGAACCAGGAAGCCGGGTACATCAAGACCCGCTGGATGGACAACACCCTGGAGGTCAACTTCACCGACTCCTTCGGTTCCAGCGACGCAGTGAAAGCCGCCCGCTTCAAACTCGCCGTGAACGTAGTGAAGGGCTACCGGGCCTCACAAGAAGTGACCAAGGTGACCGTGTACAAGCGCCAGCTGGTGGAACAGGATTTCCTGCAAGGCTGGAAAGAGGTCTCCACCGACGGGATCGCGGAGCAAACGCTGCTCTACCGGATTGGGCGGCTAGTGGAAAACGACAACCGCCTGAAAGAAATCGACAAGGCGCGGGAGAAAGAGCAGCTTCAGAACTTCTGAGGTTGTCCCGCTGATGCCACCGCCTTGGCCCAGAAGGCACGGCGCGTGGCCGCGTTCCCGTCCGGCGAAGTCTTCCCGGTGATCTTCTCCAGCGAGTAATCCAGATCGTCCATCAGGTCCTGGTACTTGGGCTTCTGGATGAGTTTCGCCAGGGGGGCGCGGGCGCGGTCGTACTTCAGGTCACCGAGGGTGCGGATCACGGAGCGCACGATGGAGGTACGGCGGCGCTCGCCATTCTTTCCGGTGTAGTTTGTCTGGTCATACATCATGGCCCACACATGCGGAGCCAGCTCTGTGATTTTCATGTGGCTGACGTTGTCCAGGGCCTGTACGCGTACAATCAAGGAGGGGTCCTTGAGGGCACGGGTGTAGACGGCGTGGTAGGTCCGCATGTTCAGCGCGGCCAGGGCCTTGAGACTGGCCACGCGCATGACCCAAGACGGGTGCTCGGAAAATCGCGCGATGAAGGGCGCGCTTTTCTTACCCATCACCTGGCCCAGCAGCATGGTGGCCTGCCAACGGTTCTTCTCCGGGTAACGTGCGTCCTTCATGACTTTGATGAGCGTGGGAACCGCCTTCTGGCGCAAGGAAAGCGCCATCAGGCGACGGCGCTGCCGTAGGGAGGGGTCTCCTCCTTCCACTGTGAAAGTTTCCTCAAAGCGTTTCACCTTCGCGGCGTCGTCCAAGGGGGACTTTTTGGGGGCGGGGGCGGCATGGGCGAGGCCCGTGGCCAAGAGGAGCAGAAAGGCGCTTTTCATCATCACCCCAACATCTTTTCGAATTCGCTCAGGAGGTCCTCGGGGGTTTTGTCCCCGGGAGCAGCTTTCTTCTCGGGGGCGGCGGCCGCGGCGTCGGGGGCGGGCTCCACGGCCGCGGCGGGACCCTCGTCGGCTCCCAAGAACTGCTCCAGCTCGGCAGTGGCATCCGCGGCGGCGGGGGCCTCGGCGGCGGGAACGTCAGCGAGAATGTCCGCGGGCTCCGGCTCCGGGGCCACGGGCTCGGGTGTTGCGTCCGGCAAGGCGCCGCCTTGGGCCTCCAGGGCCTTGCGCAGTTGCTGGTTTTCCTGCTGCAAGCGCTTCAGGTTGGCGAGGTCATCCTCGATGATCTCGTACTCTTTGAGCTTTTCGGCCAGACCGTCTCGCTCCTGAGAAACGCGTTGGAGTTCGGCGCCCAGGCCTGGATCCGCGCCGCCTCCGGCGCTGGCCTTGGCCAGCATGGCCTCGAGTTCTTTAATCCGCGCTTGGGCGGCGGCGAGGGCCGCCTCCAGGTCCTTCTTGGTGCCGGTGCCCGCCGCGAGTTGCGACTGGAGCGAGGCGATTTCGGCCATTTTTTGGGTGAGCTGCTCACGTAAGGTCCCATCGCTCGCCCCCGCCACCGCCACGCTGTCTCCTCCACCAAGGTTACCCACGGGGAAGACGGCGGGAGCGCTCGCCAGTTCGGCGCCGCCGCCACGAAAGAGCGAGGACTTCAGCGAGGTGGAGTTCTGGATGATCGAATCCAAATAAGACTTCACCACCGAAGCGGGGATCTGGTGCTTGAGCATTTGGTACGTGCGCCGGTTGGCGAACCAAAGCCATAAGAAAAGCGTGGTGGTGATGACCAAGAGACCCAACAAGATCACCAGGATCTCAGGGGTGAATTGGTCGAGGGTGCTTAACGCGGATTCCAGCATGGCCTTTCCTTGGCGCAACGTGTGGGCCCATTTCCCGGGCCGAAGCATGACTGGAAAAATTATACCAGGGCTCGGCCAATCCTTGTCAAACCAAGCACATCACTGGGGCTGGAGAATCCGCAATAGGTCCCCATGGAGGGTGCCCCGACCCGCCAAGACCGAAGGGCTGAAGGGGTCGAACGCCTGACCCTTGAGGTCGGTGATCCCCACCCCCGCTTCTTGGCAGAATAGCCCGCCGGCGGCGACATCCCAAGGCTGAAGGCCTGATTCCCAGTACCCATCCAGCATTCCTGCCGCCACGTAGCTCAGTTCGAGGGCAGCCGATCCCAGGCGGCGAAAAGCCCGCACTTCGGGGAACTGCCGGATGAGTTCGGCGTTGTGGCGCTTGGATCCCAGATTGGTGGAAATGAGGCAATCCTTGAGGGGACGCTGGGTCTTCGGGGCTTGGAGCCTTTTGGTCAAGCTGGTGAGGCCCACCTTACGCTTGAGAAACGCGCCGCCTTTTCGTGAGGCCCAAAACGTCTCGTGGAGCAGAGGGGCGTGTACCACGCCCACTTCCACGTGGGGGCCGTGGACCAGGGCCAGGCTCACGGCGAAGAACGGAAGGCCACTGAGGAAGTTATTGGTTCCGTCCAGTGGATCAACCAGCCAGGTAGGGGGAGCGTCAGGGGCGAGCCCCGCGACCTTGAGGTGGCGGACGTGGCTGTCCTCCTCGGCGATGATGTGATGGCCAGGGAAGGCGCGGGTGATGCGTTGGATGACCAGGGCCTCGGCCGCCAGATCGGCCTCCGAAGCCAGCCCCGCGCTCCCCTTGTGCACCACCTGCAAGTTGCCCGCGTGGAGGCGGCGTGAGTAGCGTAACAGGGTTTTGCCCGCGTCCTCGGCCAGCTTGCGCGCGAACTTCAGCGCGCGCTCGCGTTCAATCGGTTTCATCGACGTCCCCCAGTTCGGCCGCCAGCCGCGCTTTCTCCTCGTCGCTGAGTTCCTGCGCCGGGACGGCGTAGCTTCCGTCGAGCCACTGCCCGAGGTCGATCAATCGGCACTTCTCGCTGCAAAACGGACGGAAGGCCGATGAGTGGTAGGCGAAGGTCTTGTGGCAGTGCGGACACTGCACGTTGAGCACGCGGTTCATGCGCGGAAGAACTCCCGGGCCAGTGGTTCCGGAATAGGATGCTCCCCGCAGGGATGCCCGTCAATCGTGCGCACCCTAACCAATCCACGAACGGCGTTCACCGCCCAGACCGCCCCGGCCGCGCGGGCCCGGGGAAGGTCCACGTCCCGCTCACGCCAAGCAACACCGTGGGCGCGCGCGAGCTCGCCCAGTCTGGCGCGTCCGAGGCCCGCCAACACCTGCGGCCCCGCCGGAGGCGTGGTAAAGCCGCCGTCCTCCCATAGCACGAGGTTGGCCCACGCGAACTCCGCGAGCTGTGTCCCTTGGGTGAAGAGCGGCACCGTTCCGGCGGCTACTTCTCGGGCGGCCAGGATCCGCGCGAAGTGGTCGGAGGTCTTGAAGTGGGAGGGCCACCAGCTGGGCCTGGGCGGGGCCTCCACCGTCATGGCGTCCAGGGGGGCGGTGGAGGGCAAGCCTGGGGTGTACCATTCATCCAGAGACAGCGGAGCATCCTGCCCCATGCGCCATTCACCGCGAGTGCCTTCCCCGTGGAGGGTGAGCCGCAGGACTCCCGAGCCCCCCCGCGGACGGGCCAGGGCCGACAGCACCTTGTGGCGCCCTTCATGTCCTCGTCCGGGCCACAGCCACTCGGCGCCACTTTCGAGCCGGGCGGCGTGGGCCTCCTGCCATTGGGGGATCCCGTTTTCCACGCGCACGGTGGTGAGGGTGCTTTCGCCGAATAAAAACGCGCGGGAGCGTGTCTCAGGCATGGGGGGTTTCTCTTTGCGCGGGGAATGGCCCCGTGGTACGAGAAAGGTGCCTTAAAGGAGCCTCGTTTGTCAGGGGAAAACGCCATCACGTTGATGGGCTGGGGAAACCAGGCGCGGGCCTGGGCCGCGAACTTCGCCGACTCGGGCTGGAAGGTCCGCGTGCTGCTGCGTCCGGACTCACGCAGCCAAGCCGCGGCGGCGGCCCAAGCGGAGCTCCTCACGTGGGAGTCCCCCCTCCCCGCCGTTCCCCTGGCCCTCCTGGTCCCCGACCACGAAATCCCCAACGCCTTGGATGCCGTGGCCCCCCGCCTGCCGGAAAACACCATTGTGCTTTATGCCCATGGTTTCGCCCTGGCCGAACACGCGCTGGAAAAACGCCACCCCCAGTTCCACCACGTGCTGCTCGCTCCCAAGGCCATCGGCTCCGAGGTCCGCGCCACCTACTGCGAACGCCGCCCCCTGGGAGGAGTATTCTCAGTGGAGAAAATTCGACCGGAGCATCGGGCGGAAACCGAGGCCCTCATCCTGCGCGCGGCCCGCGCCCTGGGTATCACGGTGGGACCATTTGCCTGCGGTGTCCGAGAAGAAACGGTCGCCGACCTGTTCTCCGAGCAGGCGGTGCTGTGCTCGGTGATCCCTGAGACGTGCCGCCTGGCCTTCGAAATGTTGCGCGAGCGGGGCGTTTCGCCGGAGCTGGCGTTTTTCGAGCTCTGGCACGAAGTGGGCCTCATCACCCGGGCGATGGTGGACAAGGGCCCAGAAGCGTTCTTTCACATGATCAGCCCCAACGCCCTCATCGGCGCAGAGAAGGGCCGCCAAGTCCTGTGCGACGGCCACTTCCGAGCGGGCTTGGAGAAACTCCTGGCCGACATTGAGTCCGGGGCTTTCCCCCGTGAAGCCGCCGCCACTGACGTGGCCCGCCTCCGCGACGCCACAGTGGCCCGCTGGAAGGACGACGAGTTCGGACGCACCATCACCCGCATGCAGAAACTCATGGAGAGACAGCCGTGAAAAAACTTACCACCCGCGACATCCGCGCCCTCAAGGGCAAACGTCCCCAGGTGCTCACCTGCTACAACTACCAGACCGCGCGACTGTTGGACGAAACCGACGTGGAGATGCTCCTGGTGGGCGACAGCGTGGGCAACGTGGTGCTGGGCTTCGACTCCACCATCCCCGTCACGCCGGACATGATGGCCCTCTTCGGCGGCGCCGTCCGCCGTGGCGCTCCCAGCAAGTTCCTGGTGGTGGACATGCCTTTCGGTAGCTACGCCACCATTCCCCAAGGAATCAAGACCGGTT
The DNA here is from genome assembly GCA_964399165.1 of uncultured Bacteriovoracaceae bacterium. Taxonomy (GTDB): domain Bacteria; phylum Bdellovibrionota; class Bacteriovoracia; order Bacteriovoracales; family Bacteriovoracaceae; genus UBA6144. Next base: position 105,076 of record CAYNPO010000002.1, read on the forward strand.
GCTCGCTCTTCCAGTCCACGGGCGCCGAGGCGGTGAAGCTCGAGGGGGCGCACAAAACCGAACTCCAAATCATCAAACGTCTCACCGAGGTGGGCGTGCCGGTCATGGGCCACATCGGTCTCACTCCCCAGTCGGTGCACCAGATGGGCGGTTACTACACCCACGGCAAGTCGGAGGCCCGGGCCCAGGAACTACGCGAGGAGGCCCTGCGCCTGCAGGACGCCGGTTGCTTCTCCCTGGTGCTTGAATGCGTTGAAGCCGAGCTGGCCCGCGAGATCACTTCCGCGCTCTCCATCCCCACCATAGGCATCGGCTCCGGCACCGGCACCGACGGTCAGGTGTTGGTCACCAACGACCTGCTGAAACTGGGGCCCGACCGCCCTCCCCGCTTCGTCACGCCGGTAGCTGACCTCTACCAGGTCCAAAAGGACCTCCTCACAGCTTATCTCAGGCAACAACGCGCATGAATTTCCTGACCCTCGACTTTGGCAACACCCGAGCCCACGCCGCGCTCTTTCGCGTCGTGAAAGGCGGGGAGGCCGAGAAGCGGGAGGAGGGCGAGGCCCGGGAAGTTGAGGGCTGGTTTAAGCGCCATGGCCTCACCGCCGGTGAAGTGGCCGCCGTCATGTGCCAGGTGAAGCCCCATCCCGAGCAGCTCGGCCCGCTGTTGCAGCAGGGGCTCCTGGTCGAGCGCGTGCAGGACTGGTGGAAAGGGGTGAAGTTCGCCGGGATGCCGGTGGACTACGCCGTCACGCTGGGGGAAGACCGATTGCTGCAGGCCTGGTGGGCCTTCAAGCAGCTCCCGGGGAACACGCTGCTGTTGGGGGCCGGCACTTTCCTCACCGCGGACGTGGTAACGCCGGAAGGTTTCCGCGGCGGCTTCATCCTGCCTGGATTCACGCTCACCGAGGAAAGCCTCGGCCAAGGCTCCCAACTCAAGGAGGCGCCCACCCCGGAACCCTCCCGCGGAATCCTCACCGGTGAGGAGCTGCCCCACACCACCGTAGACGCACTGGCGGGGGGCATGGTGGCCCATGTTGCGCTGATCCAGCGGCTCATCACCCGCTGGGGCCCTTCCCAAATCGTGATTTCGGGCGGAAACGCCCCACGCCTGTTGAACTTGCTCAGGAAGCTCGACCCTTCCCTCCCCTGCCAAGCCCGTCCTGATCTGGTACATTGGGCCCTCTTGGACTGGTACCGGAGGAACATCGCCCCATGAACGTCCTGTTGGGAGTCAGCGGCTCCATCGCCGCCTACAAGGCCTGTGACCTGCTACGTTCGCTCACCAAACGCGGGCACCAAGTGCGCGTGGTGTTCACCAGCGGGGCGCTGGAGTTCGTACGTCCCGAACTTTTCCGCTACCTCGGCGCTCTTTCCACTCACCTCCCCGGCGACGATTTCCATTCCGCCACGCCTGGCGTTCCGCACGTGGACCTCGGCAAATGGGCCGACGTGCTGGTGGTGGCCCCCATGTCCGCCAACACCTTGGCCAAGCTCTCCGGTGGCCGCGCCGATGATTTCCTCACCTCCATCTTCATGGCTTGGCGCCAGAACCGACCCGTGCTGTGCTTCCCGGCCATGAACACCATGATGTGGCAGCACCCCTTCACCCGCGAGCACGTGGAGCGCCTGAACAAGCTGCCCTTCGCCCGCGTGGTGGATCCCGCCGCGGGACTCCTCGCCTGCGGCGACGAGGGCGCGGGCAAGCTCATGGACCCGGAGGGCATCGCCGACGTGGTGGAATGCCTTAATCCCCTCAAGGTCTGGGAAAAGCACGTGCTCGTCACCACCGGCGCCACCGTCGCTCCACTGGATCCCGTGCGCTTCATGACAAACCCGTCCTCGGGCCGCACCGGCGTGGAGATCGCGCGCGCCTATCTCGCCCAGGGCGCGAGGGTCACGCTGCTCGCTGGGCACCCGGTTCCCACGGGCGTCGCGGCCCTGCGCGCCCACCCGCGCTGCCGCGTGATCGAGACCCCCACCACCGCGGCCATGCTGAAGGCCGCCCAGGACAGCGCACCCGAGGCAGATACGGTGGTGGCCGCCGCCGCCGTGGCCGATTTCGAGTTTAATCCCGCCGGAGGCAAGCTGAAGAAGGAGCAACTCACGTCGTTGCCCGTGGTCAAAGCCGTGGACATTCTCGGAGAGCTCCTAAAGTCAAAAAGGGCCAACCAGAAGTTCGTCTCCTTCGCCGCCGAGACCGACACCACCGAGGCGGTATGGCGGGAGAAGTTCGCCAGGAAACCCGTGGACCTCATGGTCGGTAACCGCGTTCACAGCGGGCTCATGGCCGGACTGCCCCGAGAGGGCTTCGCCGAAGGCAAGGGTACTTACTGGTGGATCGACGCCGCCGCCACCAGCGCGCCGGAGGCCATGAGCAAGGCCGAACTCGCGGCCAGGCTGGTGCGGTGGGACCAAGGTTCCCCGTCATGATGAAGGTTTTCCGGACGACCGGGGAGTTCCTGGAATGGCGGGCCAGCGTCAAGGACGCCACGGTGGGCTTCGTGCCCACCATGGGTAACCTGCACCAGGGCCATCTGGACTTGCTGGACGTGGCCTTGAGGGAGCACCCGGTGGCGGTCCTTTCCATTTTCGTGAACCCCACGCAGTTCGGTCCGAGCGAGGACTTCAACCGCTATCCCCGCACTTTGGAGCGCGACCTGGACATGGCGGCGGGCCTTTTGGCCAAGCACCCGGGCCGCACCCTGGCGGTTTACGCCCCGGCCGATCCCACGGAAGTTTACCCGGCTGGCTTTTCCACCGTCATCAACGTCCCGCGACTGGCGCGCGACCTTGAGGGGGCATTGCGCCCCGGGCATTTCGAGGGCGTGGCCACGGTGGTGTACCTGCTCTTTCAACTGGCAAAACCCCGTACCGCCTACTTCGGCCGCAAGGACTACCAGCAGTACCGCGTGGTCAAACGCATGGCCCGGGACCTTGGCCTGCCCATCCACGTGAAAGGCCTCGCTACCGTGCGCGACGCCGATGGGCTCGCTCTCTCCAGCCGCAACCAGTACCTCTCTCCGGCTGATCGCGCGGAAGCTCTGCTGCTTCCGCGCACTCTGCAAGAGGCGCAAAGGCGCCTGGGCGGCGACGCCCGCAACGCCCCGGCGGTGGAAGCCTGGGCGCGGGACGTGATGGCGAAAGACCCGCGCTGGCAGTACCTGGAAGTCCGTGAGGCGCGTGAACTCGCCAAGGAACTCCCGGCCAAGGGCAAGGCCGTGGTGCTGGGTGTGCTCAAAGTCGGCCAAGTCCGCCTCTTGGACAACCTGGAGGTTGTCCTCACATGAAACTGGGCGACGACTACAAACTCCCCCTCGGGCAGAAAGCGGCCATGGTATCCCTGGTGTGCGAACGCTTCGAGAGCCACGCCAACGCGCTCCTGACCAACGCTTCCCTGCGCGAACTCAGGGAACTCCTGCGCACCCTGGGACTGGTCCCCGGTGGCGAGTACGTCCAGAACATGAAGCAGCTCAATCCCGCCACCATGCTGGGCGAGGGCCGTCTCAAGGAGATCGCGGAGGAAGCGCGGGCCGAGGGCGCGGAGATTCTGGTTTTCGACTTCGAGCTCACCGCCTCCCAGGTGCGCAACATCAAGGAAGCCACCAAACTCGAGGTGGTGGACCGCAACACCATCATCTTGGAGATCTTCGCCCTCCACGCGCGCACCAAGGAAGCCAAGATCCAGATCGAGATCTCGCGCCTCGAGTACTTACTGCCGCGCCTCACCTCCATGTGGGGCCACTTTTCCAAGCAGCGCGGCGGCGGCCGGGCGGTGGGTGGCGAGGGCGAGCAGCAGATCGAGCTGGACCGCCGGATGGTGCGCGAGCGCATCAGCCATTTCAAGCGCGAGCTGGTGGAGATCCAGCGCACCCGCGAGGTTCAACGCAAGAAACGCCGCGAGCACGTGGTCACTGCGGCGCTGGTGGGGTACACCAACGCGGGAAAATCCTCCCTCATGAACCGCCTATGCCGGGTCAACGTGTTGGAGGAGAATAAACTTTTCGCCACCCTAGACTCTACGTTCCGGACGCTCAACCCGGACTCGAAACCGCCGATGGTGTTGATCGACACCGTGGGGTTCATCCAAAACCTCCCGAACACCTTGGTCCAGGGCTTTAAAACCACTCTGGAGTCCGCCCTCGAGGCCGACCTGCTCCTGATCGTGTGTGACATCTCGGACCCGAACTTTCAGAAACACCTGCAGGTCACCCGCGACGTGCTCACCGAGCTGGGCATCCAGGACAAGCCACAGATAGTGGTGTTCAACAAGAAAGACCTTCTCTCCGACCCTTTTCGCGCGCGCGTCATCGCCCGGCAGTTCCCCCATTCCTTCGTGGTCTCCACTTATGACGACGAGGACATGCGCGCTCTGCGCGCCCACATCATCGACTTCTTCCTCTCGAAGCAAGACCACTACGACCTGTTCATCCCCTATGACGCGGGCGACGCCCATGCCCGCGTGCGCGGCAATGCCAACATCGTCAAGACCGGACACCACGAGAACGGAATTTTCTACCGCATCCGCATCCCGGACTTCATCTTCCAGCAACTGGGACTGGGCGCCTTCGTCCTGGCGCCGGGCGAGGAAAGTTGGGACACGAATCCCTTGTAGAAGCGCGACGGTTCCCTTAGCCTGGGCGACCATGAAAAAGCCCCGCTCATCCAAACGTCCGCTGCGCATCGAGGCCCGGCTTGGCCACGGTTTCGACGCCTCCGTCCCCCTCGCCCTCAAGGGCGCCAACCCGGTGGTGAAAGCCAGCTACCTCTGGCAGGTGTTGAGCGAGCAACTCCTGGACGTGCTGGGCCCCGAGGTCCACCACCAGTGGTTCAGGCCCGTGCGCCCGGTGGTAATCGCCGACGGCACCCTAGTGCTCGAGACGCCAAACCATTTCGCAGCCCAGTGGATCCACCGCCACTACCAAGAACTGGTCGACGTGCTGCTGTCGGTCCACGACAGGCACTTGTCCGCGCTCTTTCTCTCCGCCCGCGACCGCGCACAAGTCCCCTAAGGGGACTCAGACCGCGCCGCTCCTGAAGAAAAAAGTGGCCGCGAAGAAGGCCACGCTCAGGACCACGCCCACGATGATGACGATCTTGTCGCGTTTCTCGAACATGCCCCTATCTTACACCAGTTCCCGGAGCGCGGAGAAAAACCGCGAAGGGTCGTGGGGCGCCGGCAAGCACCCCCGGGTCGCTAGCCACGGCGGCATCCCCAAACCCAGGCCCACCACCGGGATCTGGGCAAGGGCCGGGTTCTCCGCCCAGGCCCTGCGGAAAGCAGCCTCCTGTCCCACGACCATGCTGGTCTCCAGGACTAACACATCCGGCTTCAGATCCTGGATGAAGAACGGCGCATCCTCCAGTTTGTCCATGTGGTAGAAGCGGCAACCCTCCATAGGCGCGAGTTTGGCGAGCCATAGAGGAAGCAAGGGGTTGGAGGCGATCATGAAGACGAACATGGAGCTCCGCTTTACAAAGAGGCGGTGAGACTTCTAGCATCGCGGGAGATGCGCCTCAAGACCAGAGTGATCGAAAAGAACGGCGGGCAAGTCCTGTTCGAGTGCGACCCCGTGGACGCCGACCTCGCTTACATCAAAGCCTCGGAGTACGAGGAGATGGGCCTGGACGTGCGGGTGGAGCAACCGGGAGTCAACCAGACCTTGGCGGCTTCGTTGGGCGTGGAAGGCCCGGGCTTGGAAGTGCTTCAGGACAGCCTGGCCGAAGAGCTCGAAGACCACCCTGGAAGCTGCTGTTTTGACGATAACGCCCCGAAACACTGAGCAATCCGCTCAAATTCTTCATGTAACGGCCCAAGACCTCCGATAAGCCCAAGGCTTTAGGAGGATCCATGCGTCTTTTCAGAAAAAGTCTCGCCACCGTTATGGCCGCCAGTATGGCGCTGCCGGCGGGGGCCAACGACCACCTCATCGCCCGGGTGAATTATCCCGGGGTGCAGAGAATCCTCACGGAAGGGTTGGTTTACGCCCATCACGTGACCCACCAACGCCTCACCGGCCAGCGGGACAGCCATGGGCAGCCCACGTGGACCCGCCCCAGCCGCCCCATCTTGAGCAACCAGCGCATCGGTCGCACCATCCCGGCTGCGCAGCTTAACGCTCACCCGTTCTACCAGTTGGCGAGCCAGCTCACCAACGTGGACCAATTCCGCGACCGTGCGGGCAACCTCCCCTTCTCCATCCACATGCCGGGCCTCTACGTGAACTGGAACGTCCCGCCCAACACCATCGTGTTGGAGGTGGAGGAAGCACCCGGCAACAACCCCAACCGCTTCCTGGTGGAAACCAGTTTCGCTTTGGACGAATTGCGCGTGGACATCGGCGGCAGGGTCAGCGTGTGCCTGAGCGCCCCCGCCCAATGCCCCCGCGCCGACCTCAAGGTCTCCGCTCTCAACCCCTGGCTCGCCCTCAATCGCCGCGTGACCGTCCGGGGCAAATTCCTGGTGACCCTCAACCCCCGCGGAACCGCCACCGTGGCCCTGCACGGGAACATCCGCACCAACCTGGCCCAGGCCCAGCTGCGCGTGAGCGCGGGCAATGCCCGTGACATCCAGTTGCCGCCGGTGACCATCGAGGTGAACGGCCGCACCGCCACCGTGGACACCTCCGCCGCTGCTCAACTCATAGCCGACACCGTTTCGCGCGAGGTTGGTCCGCAGATCGTGAGTTCCACCGCCGCCTTCATCCAGACCCAATTGGGCTCCTTGATCCAGCAGACCCTGCGCCGCCCGGTGAACACGCGGCTGGACGTGCTTAGCCTCGACGAGGCGGGCATCCGCTCCCGCCTGGATGCCACCCTGCGCGACCTCACCACTGCCACTGGCCCAGCCGCGGCCCAGCGGATCATCGACGACCTGGCCAAAGTCCTGCGCCACGCAAGCTTGGGCATCGAGCTCAACGGCATGCCCACCACCCAACAGAACCGCGCCCAGCGGTCGGCCACGAGCACCGACATCGAGGCCCGTGCCCGCATGCACCTCACACTTAACCAAAACAGCGCCAGCGTGGCCAATACCTACCGCGCTCCCGGCGGCCGGGAAGAAAGCATCCAGCGCCTGGAGTTGGGCCATTACTCCAACCCCGCCCACCACGTCTCACTGGCGTTCAGCGAGCCCACCCTGAACGCCGCCCTCAATCTCTTCGAGGAAATGGGTGTTTATAAATCCGTGATCCTGGCCCTGGCCAAAAACGACAACGGACGCCCGATGCTAACGGACATCGGCTTCAAGCTCCACTCCCACTTCGTCCCGCCCGCCTCCGCCAACTCCAACGGCAGCATCAAGCTGGTGGCCGAAATCGAGCTGGACCTGCGCGACCTGGAGAACTTCCCTGGCGTGACCATCGTGGGCGGTCTCCTGCGCGCCTTCCGCGGCGGCCCCATCATCCGCTTCCCCCTGGAGTTCGAGGCGCGCCCCCGCCTGGTACAGGACGGCCAATTCGTGAAACTATTGGTGGACGTCACCGATCCCTTCCAGCCGCGCAACCAGTTGGTGAACACCTACAACTACACCAACGAAATGCCAGACGCGGGCCTGGTGGTGCGAAACGCCTTCATGTCGGTGATGCGCTCTAAGATCGCCCCGCTCATCGCACGCCCACTGGAAATCCCCCTCGGCACCATCCTGAGCCAAGGCCCGATGCAGATTTCGCCCAAGGACTTCAAAGTCCTGAGCCGCGGCTACCTCATGATGAGCGGGGACATCAGCCGCCTCGCCGTAGGGGATTTCGCCCCCGACCTGACCGCCATCCCGGACCTGCAGTAAGGGAGGGATTATGGAGAAACGCATGAAGAACGCACGACGATTCCTGCCCGCCTGCGTCCTGGCCCTGGGCCTCACTCAGGGGAACGCGCTGGCGCAACAGCAGCCGGATCTCCTGGTGTCCATCCCCATGACCGAGAACAACGGGGCGGACCTCTTTCAGCGCATCATCACGCTGATGGACAACATCCGAGCGCGCCAGGTCCAGCTGCGCCAGCAACCCCTCCCCGATCCTTTCAACGGGAACTATCCCCGGATCGAGATCAACCAACAGAGTATCGGACAGGCAATTCCCCAGAACGCCGAAACCCGCCGCATGCTGGCGGCCGTGAATTCCATCCTCGGCATCAATGCCGGTGGGACCGGCGTGTCGGCTACCTTCACGGATCTGCGCTACTCCCTCAGCAACCTGCGCCTGCAGGTGGACAGCCTGGAGCCCAATAGAGGCAACCCGATTTTGACGGGTAGGATCGCCGGCCAGGGCATCACTTTCTCCCTTGGGAAATTGCGCGTGGCCGCCAATATTCCCGTAGTGGGGCAGGAACCCCTGGTGCTGTGGGCGGAGATCAACGGCCTCCAAGTCCGCACGCGGGGCAACGCTGAGCTCCCGGTGGGGGTGCGGGTCCAACTGGACCATTCCGACCCAGAGAAACTGAAGTTTCAGATCAACGAGGTGAACCTGAATCTCCTGGCGGACGCCCTCGAGCGCGCCCCGCTTGAGCTCCAGCTCGATCCCAACGTTCCCGTGTCCCATTCCAACGTGGCCGTCACCATCGCCGGCCGACGGGTGACCCTGAACGCGGAGGCGGTACGAGCCGGCGTGCGTACTAACCAGGACGCCATCCAGAAAGCCGTGCGCGAGCAGATCGTGGGCTTCCTACGCCGGGCCCGCCAGAGCGACTACGAGTCCTTCACCCGCGCCCTCGCCCAACAAGGCATCCCCAGGGACTACTGGATTAAGACCCCGGGCCAGCAGCGCGCCGGCAGCCCGGGCAGTGTGGACTATAAGCTCGGTACCCCCGATCTTGCTTTCAAACTGCGCTATGAATCCGTCACGGGCGTCAACCGCGAGCGTGGCTCCCGCCCTGCGGTGTTGACCTACGACATCCGCGGTGGATTCTGCCTCGAGAACGGCCAGCGCAACCGCGCCGGCGCCTGGGAAAACGGCCGCCAGAGCAATTTCACGTGGAACCAGGAGCGCACCATGATGACGGGTTGTGTGCGTCCCCAGCCAGTGTCCCCCAGCGGTATCACCCACGCCCAGTACCAGGAGTCCCTGCGGCTCATGGCCCGGCGGGTGGCCGAAGACCCCAGTGACCGCACCGCCACCATCAACGTCTCCCACGACTACGTGAACGCCCTCCTCCACACCACCATCGACGCGGGCCTGTGGGACCCCGGTCTCCAACCCAACCGTCTCTCATTTGGGGATAAGAAGGCCTTCGTGCGTTTCGATGAAACCGTGGATCCCAGGGAGTTCCCCGACCTGGACGAGGAGGAGCGCCGCAAAGCCGCGGTCTTCTACCTGGATCTGGTGTACTCCCCTGGGCGCTCGCTCTCGGGCACCTTCCAGCGCATCTTCGTGGGCCGCAACTCCGTCCGCTTCCCGGTGAAAATTTACGCCCACGTGAACATCGTGAACCGCTGCCTCGGTGGCACTCCCGTCCCCCACTTGGTGATCCAGGCAGCGGGGGCCGACTGCCTCGACGACGGCCGCTGCGTGATCGACGAGGCGGACGCCCGTCGCAACCGCCACGGCTTAGTTTCCACGGTCCAGCGCGCCCGCTTCACCAACCTGATCCGCAGCGAGATACGCACGGCGGTCCAGGGCATGATCGGCCGCGAGGTGTTCGCACTGCCGTTGCGGGAATTCCCGAACGTGGGCGTGGAGGACATCGAGCTGGAGGTGGACGGCCAAGGCCGCGCCCTGGGCACCTTGGTGCTGGGCAACCGCCGCGAGTTCCGTTGCCGGGCCCGCTGAGCTAGTACCGGCCCACCCACCTGACGGTGGCGTGGGCCGGGGCGGTGGAATACCCCCAAAGATCTTCGTAGCGGCGATCGGTGACGTTCCCCAACTGGAGCGTCCACTCCTGTCGGAGGTCGGGAAGCCACTTCAAAGACGCCCCTAAAAGCTCGTAGGCGCTCAGGCGAGCTTGTCCGCCTGAGGCATCCACGTCCCGCCTCCCGCCCACAAGGCGCAGTTCAAGGCCAGCCTGCCAACGCTCATCCCACCAGCGATTCCATCTGAGGTTTCCGAGGTAAGGGGGGCGCCGTAACGGGGTCTTCGAATAATGCGAGAAATCCAGCTGGGTCCATTGGAGCCCAACCTGTCCCCAGGAATGTTCCGGCGAAACGAGTGAAGTCTCCAGGCCGCGCACCCGCAAGGTGCCGCGGTTTTGGTAGCCGGCGGCCATGTCAAACGCCACCAGATCCTGGAAGTCCTGCTGGAAGGCCACCAGGCCCGCGCTGAACTCACGCCGCACCTGAAGTCCCGCCTCAAGGGAGAGGTTGCGCTCGGGGACCAAGTCCGGGTTACCCAAAGGAGTCGCGCCCAGGGGAGGTGCGTGCAGCTGGTAGAGCGAAGGTGACTTGTAGCCGCGGGCGCCTTTGGCGTGGGCAGAAAAACCGCCTTCCCAGTCGCGGGTCATGGTGGCTTCATAAGCGGCCCAACCGCCGTAGCGTTGATGCTCCTCCCCGCGCCCGCCCAACTCCATCCCCCACCCCTCCCGCTTCCAGCGTCCGAGGACGAAGGCAGAGGCCAGGTCGTTGGAGGCGTGCAGGTTTGTGATCTCGATCCATTCTTGTTCCGTGGCCGCGCCGGAGACGAGCGTGAAGGAGCGCCAGTCATGCTCCGTCCAAACCGAGGCTGAGCGCGTCTGGCCCTGGAACTCCTGGTGACCGAAGGACGCGGTGCTGGTCTCCCGTCGTAGGGAATGGATCCCGGTGCGCAGGAAAACGCGCGTGGACCCCGCTTCCACCCGCGTGGTTTGTCCCAAGGTGCCCTGGAAGTTCAACGTGCGGTCTCCATGCTCGTCCAGGGAATTACCATCGAGCGCGGCCTGTCCCTGCACGCCGTAGGCGAGCAGGTCCGTTGAAGAGCGCCCGCCCCAATAGTGGCGCGATGCTTGGAGGGCCTGGGTGGTTTGGGCGCCATCAGGCTCGCTGGCCCCATGGCGCTTACGATTCAGGCGGGAAAACCCATGAGTGCGAAGGTGCGCGATGCCGAGGGAGCCTTGGTGGCCTCCCCCGCCCCAGTCCTGCAGCCAGAAGCCTTGGTAGGTGTCAAAAGACCCTGCGGACAATCCGAGCACGCTCTCCCGTGGCTTCCTCCCCCGCCGCGGCACCAGCTCCACCACGCCCGCGGTGGCGTCGCCGCCGTAGAGCGTGGGCGCGGGCCCGCGCAAGAGCAGCAGGTCCTGGAAGAACGGCGCCAGGAAGAACGCGGTGTCGTAGCCGCGGTCGGTGCCCGAGGGATCGTTGAGCCGGAAGCCGTCCACCACCACCAGCGCGTGGCGGGACTCGCTCCCGCGCAAGTACAGCACGCCTTGCCCGCCCACACCGCCGTTCTGGGTGAGCTGGGTGCCCGGCGCCTCGGTCAGGGCCTCCGCCAATCCCGTGCTCCCCTGCATGCGCGCTTCCGCCGCCTGCCAGACAGGGGATGAAGTGTGGCGGAGCAACGGCGCGCTGGCGCCCGTCACTTCGACTTCGGGCAGCCGGACCTCGGCCGCCCAGAGGGAAAAACACCAAAAGAAGGGGATCAAAACTCGCATGGTTCCTCCGCGGGATGGATTTCCTGCGGGGGATCGGGCTTGGGAAGGCTCCCTTACCGTTGCGGGACAGCGCCGGACTCACACCGGACTTCACCCATGCAGGATGGGGGGAGGAGTATCAAAGGCGCTCAGCTTGGTCCAGGGCGCAGAGAGCGTTTCCGCCAGGCCAGAAAAGCCGCCAAAACCCCGCACAGGTGGGCCAGGGCCACGGTCAGGCGAACTGGCTCCGGCCAGCCCAACTGAGGACCGGTCCAGATGACCAGGGCGCCGCCGGCAAGCAGGGCCCCGGCGGCAAGCAGCAACGTCCCCAACCCACGCCCGTTGAGCGCGAACTCCCCCGCGGCGCCGGGCAATGCCAGGCCCATCGCCGCCACCAGCCCCAACGGGGACCAGGCCATCATGTCCGAAGACACGATGCCCACCAGAAGGAGGGCACGTGGGTAGCGGGTCAGGGCCCGCAAGGCTACGAGGCCCCGGGTGGTGGGCGGAAGCCAGTGGTTAACGGCTTGGCCGGTGAGGAAATGCGCCAAGAGGGCCGCCAGCACCAACCACGGGGTGGTCTTCCCCCCGAAGAAGAAGTGCACGGAGGTCCAGGCGGCGACCGTGAGGCCGCTGCCAACGGCGGAAAGGAGGAGTTCGCGCTTCTTCATGCCCTCTTGCGTTTGGACGACGGCAGGATGCCGAGCATCTCGCGGTATTTGGCCACGGTCCGGCGGGCGACGATGATGTCCCGGGTGCTCAGGAGCTCCGAGATGCGCTGGTCAGAGAGCGGCCGGCGGTTGTCCTCGGCCCCCACCATCTCCTTAATCTTGAGCTTGAGCGTCTCCCCAGCGATGTCGATACCGCCGTTCTTACCGCCGATACCGGTGTTGAAGAAGTACTTCAGCTCGAAGGTACCCAACGGGGTGTGCATAAACTTGTTGGTGGTCACGCGGGACACGGTGGACTCGTGCATGCCGATCTCGCCGGCGATGTCCTTGAGGATCATGGGCTTCAGGAACGCGGGCCCGCGGCGGAAGAAGTCCTGCTGGGAGCGCACGATGGCGGCAGCCACCTTATGGATGGTCTTCTGGCGGTTCTCGATGCTCTTGATGAGCCACATGGCCGAGCGCAGTTTATCCTGCACGAACTCCTGGGCCTCGGCGCCGCCTTCCTTGCTCTTGAGCAAGTCACGGTAAAGTTTCGAGACGCGCAGGCGGGGAACGCCCTCGTCGTTGACCTGGATCACGTACTCGCCGCCCACCTCCTGCACGAAGATGTCGGGCACCACGTACTGGGTTTCCTCGGGGGAAACCAGTCGGCCGGGCTTGGGGTGAAGCCCCATGATGACAAGCTCGGCGTCCTTCACCTTCTCCTTGGCCACACCCAGGGCCTTGGCGATCTTGGCGTGGTCCTTGGACTGCAGGTCGGGCAGGTGCTTCTGAATGATGAGCTCTGCCAGGGGACAGGGCTCGCCCAAGGCGCGCACCTGTACCAACAGGGTTTCTTTCAAGTCGTTGCAGGCACAGCCCACGGGGTCCAGGTGCTGGACCATGCCCAGGATCCCCAGGGCGCGGTCAGGATCCAGGGGGGAGCGCGCGATGTACTCGTCGGTGGGAGTCGAGAGGAAGCCGTCGTCGTCCAAGTCATGGATCAACGCCAGTGCGAACTCCAGTTCTTCCTCGGTGAGACTTTCCATGCGCAGCTGCCACTCCAGATGCTCGTGCAGCGACTGCCCCTTAGAGACCATGTTCTCGTAGCTGGGCATGTCGTCGGGGGACATGGCCTCGCGGGTGTTGGGGGCGGTGGAGGAGTTGTTGTTGTAGGATTCGGCGTAGGCCTCCCAGTCGAAATCCTCGCGGCCCTCCACCAGCTCGGGGGCCTTGAAGTCCTCGGCGGTGGCCTCCTTCGCCTCGATTTCCTCTTTGGACTCGACCTCAGCCTCGGCGGAGTCGGTCTCGTTCTCCTCGAGCATGGGATTCTCGACCATCTCCTGGGCGATGAGCGTGGTCATCTCCAGGTGGGTCAGCGTCAGCAGCTTGATCGCCTGCTGCAGCTGCGGAGTCATCATGAGACTCTGCGTTTGCTTCAGGCTTTGCGACATTTTGATGGCCATGCAGGGACCCTCGGTTACATTTTGAATTCTTCGCCCAAGTAGAACTTGCGCGCGGTTTCGTCCTTCACGATCTGGTCAGGGGTTCCGCTCACCAGCAGCTCCCCGCGGTTCATGATGTAGGCCCGGTCCACGATCCCGAGGGTCTCGCGCACCTGGTGGTCGGTGATCAGCACGCCGATCCCACGCTCTTTCAGCTGGCGGATGATCCCTTGGATGTCCGCCACCGCCAGTGGGTCCACGCCAGCGAACGGCTCGTCCAGCAAAACGAATTTCGGGTCCAACGCCAGAGCGCGGGCGATCTCCACCCGGCGGCGCTCGCCGCCGGAGAGCTCGCGGCCTTTGGACTTGCGGATGTGGTCCAGGCCGAAGTCCGTGATGAGGCCGTCCAGGGCGGCACGGCGTTCGCCGGCGGAGAGGTCACGCACTTCCAGCACGGCGAGGATGTTCTCCTCCACCGAGAGTTCGCGGAAAATTGAGGCTTCCTGGGGCAAGTACCCCACGCCCAGGCGGGCGCGCTCGTGCAGCGGCCGGGGCGTCACGTCCTCGCTGCCGATGCGGATGCTGCCCGCGTCGGCGCGCACCAGTCCCACCATCATGTAGAACGACGTGGTCTTTCCGGCGCCGTTCGGCCCCAACAGTCCCACCACTTCGCCCTGTTTCACGTCGATGCTCACGTCTTTCACCACCGTTCGCCCGTTGTAGGTCTTGCACAAACCCCGGGCCACCATCGCTTCCATCAACGCCGCTCCTTCGCTTTTTTCTCCTTGGCGTCTTTCTTGACGCTCAAGTCGGACATGGCGTCTTCCACCTCGATGAACTCCATGCGCTCGCGCAAGGTGATCCGGTAGCCTTTCACCATGTCCTTGCCCTGCTCTACTCGCGGGGCACCCGAAAGCACCATGCGATCCTCCCCGAAGCCCTCCAGCCGCTCGGCCCAGGCCTTGCGGACCATCGGTTGCCCGGAGGCATCCACTAGGTTTTCCGTCACCTTCACATCGTCATTCAGGACCAAATACTTGAGTTTTTTGTGCGCATTCTCCAGATAGATATCGCCCTTTTGGGAGGTTACACGGAGGCCGGCCCGGCGAATCTCAACCTCCTGCTCCAGTCGGATATGGGATTCGGGGCCTAAGAGCTCCATTTCCCGTGACGCGAAATCCACCTGGGGACGGAATTTCTGCCGTGGAAGCACTTGTCCCTTCACCCCACCGATAAGCATCGCCCAGTCCTGTTTGGGCCTGGCCCGTAGCCGTTGGGCGCTCACTTCCAGCCGGTCCCGGGTTTTTTCCATGAGGTGGGTGACCTTCACGTCCCCCTCCCCTTCCATTAAGCCTTGGGCCGGGTAGTACACGGCCTGGCGGGCGAAGTAGTGACTGTCTTCGTGATCCAAGGCCACGTTCCCCCTCATGAGGAGGCGCTGGCGGGCCTTGGCGTAATCCGCTTGGTCTGCCCGGTAGTACAGGGAACTGCCTTGGGCGTCCGCCACATAAAGACCCCGGGGCTTCACAAACGAAGCCTGCTCCTCCCCCACGTTTTGCATGCTGTCCGCGACCAGGGAGAGCGAAGGGCGGGCGTCCTTCACGTGGAAGTACTCCAGCTGACGCATCTCCGAGGGGGCCTTGGCCAAGGCAGCCTGGGAATCTTGCCCCCAGTCCTCCTTGCCTTGGTGCTGGAGGGCCTTCATAGCCACACCCCCGTTCACCGCGAGAAAGACCAAAATAATGATTATTGACCTACGGGGTTGAAGCCACATCTCGTCAGTATAACCCCTCTGAAGGAGTTTTTCAGATGACTGTTTCGCTCGGTTTGGGGAGCATCGGGGCATGCACAATCCCTCTCTCGCGGACCTGGTCGAATCGGGCGTCAAACTCACCCCCATGATGGAGCAGTACTGGGCGGTCAAGCGCCAGTACCCGGGCGTGCTGCTACTCTTCCGCATGGGCGATTTCTACGAAATGTTCTTCGAGGACGCTCGGGAAGCCGCGCGACTCCTGAATATCTCCCTTACCGTGCGCGGAAAACTGGGCGAGACCCCCATCCCCATGGCGGGCATCCCCCACCACGCCGCCGCCACCTACATCGACCGCATCAGCCAACTGGGCATGAAGGTCGTGATCTGCGAGCAGATCGAGAATCCCAAGGACGCTAAGGGTATCGTCAAACGGGGCGTCACCCAGATCGTCTCCCCCGCCGTGCCCTTCGACCTGGATCGCACGGTCAATGACGAGAACAAGTACATCGGGGCCGCCTGGCGCGAGGATGGTAAGTGCACCCTGTGCCTGCTGGATTTTACAGCCGGTGACTTCTTTGGCATGGCGGTTTCCTCTGAGGCGGAGTTGGCGGAAAAAATCCTGCTCTATCGCCCGAAGGAATTCTTGGCGGGCCTGGGCCAGTGGGAGAAGTTCCCCGCGGTGGAGGACGCCCTCGCCCAAACCGGCGCCCTACGCACCCACCTCTCCGAGGAATGGTTTGATCCCAAGCACACCGCGCCTTACCTAGCGAAACTCGTGCCGGGCCACCTACGTGACGGCGTCCTCGCTCAACAGCCGGCGGTGTTCCGCCCCCTCGGCGCGCTGAGCTGGTACGTGTGCTCCACCCAGGCCATGGAAAAGATCGGTCACGTGCGCCCCTTCCGCCTGCTCAACACCGACGACGGTATGAAGGTGACCTGGGCCACCCTGCGCGGGCTCGAGATCTTCCCCCGCTCCCCGGAACTCTGGCCCGACTCGCTCATCGGCTTCATGGACCGCACCAAGAGCGCCATGGGTGCGCGACACCTGAAGCTCTTCTTCCGCTCCCCGCTCAAGGACCAGGCACAGATCGAGAAACGCCAAGAACTGGTGGGCCAGCTCATGCAGCGTCCGGCGCTCCTCTCCAGCTGGCGCGAGCAGCTCGCCGAAGTGCGCGATCTGGACCGCATCCTCGCCAAGGCGACGACCAAGAAGGCCAACGCCGCCGACCTTCTGAACCTCGCCCGCACCTGGAACCAGTACGCCAGCATGGAGGCCGAGGCCCAAGCGGAACTGGCGCGCTTCTTCCCCGCCCTGGACAAGAAGGACCGCCAGGCGCTGACCGCCCTCGCCGAGAACCTCCAGCGCACCGTGAACGACGAGCTGGGCGCCCACAGCGACAAGGGCAACCTGATCCGCGCGGGCGTGCACAAGGAGCGCGACCGCCTTTCCAAACTCTCCCGCTCCGCCGCCGACGAGCTCCTGGCCCTGGAGAACAAGTACCGCCAACAAACCGGCATCGGCAGCCTCAAGGTCAAGTCCAACAACCTTGCCGGCTTCTTCATCGAAATCCCCAACGCCCAACTCTCCAAGGCCCCCAAGAGCTTCCAGCGCCGCCAGACCCTCACCAACGGCGAGCGCTTCACCACCGAGGAGCTGGAAAAACTCGAGCTCGAGATCACTTCGGCGCAGGACCGCCTCTCCCGCCTGGAACGCGAGCTCTTCGACGGGCTCCTGCAGGAGGTGCTCCAGCTGGCGGGCCCGCTGCTGGACGTGGCCAAACGCCTGGCCCAGATGGACGTCTACCAATCCCTTGCGTGGGTCGCCCTGCAAGAGGGCTTCTCCCGTCCGCACTTCGATGGTACCGCCAAGACCCTCGAGCTCAAGGGTGCCTGGCATCCCTTGATCCGCGCGGGCCTCAAGGACCGTTTCGTCCCCCACAACCTCGCCCTCACCCCCGAGCGATTCTTCGGCCTGATCACCGGCCCTAACATGGCCGGCAAGACCACCGTCATGCGCGAAGCCGCGCTCATCCAGTACCTCGCACAACTGGGTTCCTGGGTGCCGGCAGCCGAGGCTAATCTGGGCGTTCGCGACTACCTATTCTCGCGCCTCGGCGCCAGCGACGACATCCTGCGGGGCCAATCCACCTTCATGGTGGAGATGAGCGAGACCGCTGAGATCCTGCGGCACGCCTCCGAGCACAGCCTCATCATCCTGGACGAGATCGGGCGCGGCACTTCCACCTACGACGGCCTCTCCATCGCCTGGGCCCTGGTGGAGCACTTCGTGACCCGCCTCAAGGCGCTGACACTTTTCGCCACCCACTACCACGAGCTCATCGAGCTGGCGCAAACCCTCCCCGCCGCCAAGAACTTCACCGTGCGGGTGGAGAGCCACAAGGGCAAAGTGCAGTTCCTCTACGAACTTATCGAGACCGGCGCCACCCAAAGCTTCGGCATCCACGTGGCGGAACTGGCGGGGCTCCCCAAGGATCTCCTCAAGCGCGCCCGTGAGATACTAGGCAAACTCGAAGAGCAGCACCACGACCACTCCCTGGTGGAGCGCGTGGACCCACCCCAGCTGTCCATGTTCCAGATGGCCAGCGCCCAGGCGGAGCCGGAAGTCCCGGCGCACCTGGCGGAGCTGGAGAAGGCCATCAAGGGATTGGACGTGGAGAACATGACGCCCATGCAGGCATTGCAGCGCCTGCATGAGCTGCGGGGGCGCTTAAGCGCCCAGTAGCGTCAGCGACAGGCCTCGTAAGTACTGCCGCAATCCAGCTGGCCATCCATCTCACGGATGTTCAGGCGGGCGCACTGGATGTGCGGCGTGCGCGCTTCGATCTGGGCGCTCCGGGAGCTTTCCCTGTAGACCATCCCAAGGCCGGCGGGATCACCCTCAATCCCGCACAAACTGAACAGGGCCTCCCCCCGCGCCTGCTTGGTGGAGCGAGCTCGGCGGCACACACCTTCCTCGTCCTGGTGAACCCGGGCCACTTTCACAGGGCGGGAGCCCTCCACGACGGGACCGTAGGCGTAGGCGACCATCCATTGACGGCTGCCTCGGCCCCCGATGGCCTCGACATCAACGACTTGGGCGTCCGGAAGGTTCAGGGCCGATTGCACGCAGGAATCACCCAATGGCGCCTCGGCGGAAAGCTCTTCGTCGGAAGAAGCGGGGTTTCGCACTTCGGCTTTCTGGGTGGCACAGGCCGCGACCATGAAACTGAAGGCGACATACATCAAACGAAGGGAAGCTTTCATCCGTGAATCCTCCAAAAAATTCAGCCGCAGGCGTCTTTCCACTGCTCGCGGCAAACCAGTTCTTGTCCTTCTGTGTCCTCGAGAAAGACGTCGAAGCATCCTTCCTCGTTGGCCATCTCGAGTTGCGCAGGCACTTCGGGATGGTAAGCCATTTGGTCATTGGTGCCGCACCACAGGCGGCCGGCGCTCTCGATGCGTTCACGCCTGAGGGCATCTAGCCGAGCGGGCTCCACGGCCTGGCACCGGCCGCGCACGTTTTGGATGGCCACGGGCCGCACCGGCCGCGCGGCGTAGCCGACGCGGGGCTGGCGCGGCTGGGGTAAACGCGGATCCACGTAGGCGACCACCCAATCTCCACCACTGAAGGCGGTGGCGTGCAAGATATGGCCTTGGCCATTGAAGGCCTGCCGGAGACAGGCTTCACTAGGCCAGGCGCCTGAGGCACTAGCGACCTGCCGAGACGGTGGGCGGTGGGTGCAAGCGACCATGATGCCGATGAGAAGAATGAGTCCAAAAAGAGGTGTGCGCATGAAGGAGCCTCCGCCCTCCATCTTAGCAGAAGGCCCCGTAACGACAGAGGCGGAGTTTTTGCCCGCGGACATTCTTGAGTATTTAGGTTTTTTGCCGCAACTCCGAGAAGAAAGGTGAGGACCCCATGGCACCTAACCTAGTTCTTCAGGCCGAACGCGGAAAGACCCTCGCCCCCGAGGCCTTGTGGGATCCCGCCCTCATCCCCGCCCCCGCGCGTTTCAGCCCCTCCTCCCTGCGCTACTCCTGGGCCGCAGATTGGTTGGTGGCCTTCTTTCTGGCAACTGGCCTCATCAACACCTGGATCATCTTCCTGGACCCCCTGGTCCTGGAGCATCTTCCCGCCCAGGCGCAGGAAGTCTTTTTCCAGAGCGCGCGCCTCCTGCTGGTCATGCTCACGCCAATCCTGCATTTCACTTTGAGCTTCCTGGGCGTTCACCAGTCGGGACAAACTTTAGGCCAGCGCCTTTTCCGCCACCACATGCATGAAGAGGGCGAACTCGCCTCCTGGGAAAACGCCGCCCGCTGGTCCGCCGGCTCCACACTCGCTTTTGCCTTCGGGGGATTTGCCCTGTTCAAGGAGGGCGGATGGCTTGAGCGCTGGAGCGGGCTGAGCCCCGTCTCCGCAGACTTCCGGGAGCACACGGCCCACTTCCAATCCCTCCCCCCCACCCTGCCTTTCCGGGACCTGGTGGCCGAGGCGGTCCCTGCAACCCCCGAAGAATACGGGCGCGCCGCCTAGGGCCCTCACCTTTTTACACGGTCCACCGGCCCACGGGCATTCTCCCGTTACCATAGGTCCATATCCACCTACCGGGAGACCCCATGAAACTCGCGCTTGCCAGCAGTCTCGCTTTTGCCCTGGGTACTGCTCACGCCATGCCAGCTGAGGATGGCTGCTATTCCTCACGCACCTATCGAGGCGCGTTCGATCAGGTCCGTAGCATGCAGGCAAGAATCCACAGCAACGTGGACGGCAGCTCCAGGCTAGATCTTCGCGTCGTGCTGAGGAACGGTCGAGGCACTCACGTGGTGTCCCTCGATTGCAACCCGGAAGAATCGGGAGTGCGGTGTTCCTGGAACGGCTGCGACGGGGGTAGCGTCACCCTCGGTGGTTACTACGACCAACTTACAATCACCAATAACGGTATCAGCCTCTCTAACTGCGCAGACCGCGAGTTAGACGAAAACGGTGAGGTCATTAATCCCGTAGAACGGGTCTGGCTGGCGAACACCACCCACGACCGCCGCTTTCACCTCAGTTCAACTCCTAACAATTGTAACTTTTAAGCCAAACCGTCAGAGGAGAACCTTATGAAAGCAATCATCGCCCTCTCATTGATCGCTTCCTTCACCGCCCACGCCGGCGCCGGATCCTACTCAGGCTATGTTTACGCCCAACTCAGCGCCCTCTCCGCCGAGGACGGCGTCGTCCTGACCGGCACTAGTGGCGACCAACCCTGCCGGGTGACCTTCACCTCATCCGAGGATGCCGTGACCATCACTTTCCAGATCGCCGATTACGAAGCCACTGACTATGTAGTCGCCGCCCCCGGTTCCGCGGGCCAACAACGCCGAGACCGCTTGGAAAGCCTCCCCAGCGGCTCAATTGGGTTCTTCCGCCATTACCGCAACCCCAGCCTACGCCCACTGCGCGCCGGCCAAACCGACCGCCAGATGCTTATCGACATGCACGAGGGCACCCCGGTACGGGTGACCGCCATGCTGCTCGACCGGGACCAGAGCGTGCGCCTGCGCGAAGGCCTGCAAGAACTGGACTCTTTCCGTGGTATGCGCAACCGTGACCCCGGTGTCTGCGAAATCGACAACGTCGCCGAGTAAGCTCCCCGCCACCACCCCAAGAAAAGCCCCTCGAGAGAGGGGCTTTTTCGTTTCAGGGGTTCTTCTCGATCCATTGGAAATTCAACTCCTGGATCTGGGCCTCGTTGGGCCTCGATGGTGCTCCCGCCATGAGGTCCGTGGCGGTAGCCGTCTTGGGGAAAGCCATCACGTCGCGGATGGAGTCGGTCTTCGCCAGCAACATCACCAAGCGCTCCATGCCAAAGGCCATGCCACCGTGCGGAGGCGTGCCGTACTTGAGGGCCTCCACGAAGAAGCCGAACTGGTGTTGCGCCTCCTCGGGAGAAAGCCCCAGCACCTCAAACATGCGGCTCTGGACCTTGTTGTCGAAGATCCGCAGGCTGCCGCCGCCGATCTCGTAGCCGTTGCAGACGATGTCGTAGGCCTGGGCCTTGCAGGCGGCGAGCTTCTCAAGGTCGCTGGACATGAAGAGCTCCACCTGGTCCAGGCGTGGCATGGTGAACGGGTGGTGCTTGGCCCCCACGGTCTTGGCGTCGAAGTCCACGTCCAAGAGCGGGAAATCCTGTACCCACAGGAAGGCGTAGTCATCGGGGTTATAGAGCTTGAAGGCCTTGCCCAGATGGCGGCGGACGGCGTCCGCGCAGTCGTGGGTGACATTGGGGTTCTTATCCGCGCAGAACATCCATAGCCCGTCACCCTTCTCGGGCGAGAGGACCTGGAGCGATGCCAGCAGTTCCGGCGTGATGAATTTGGAGATGCCGCCACTCATGGCACCATTCTCGGTCTTGAACCACGCCACGCCTTTGCCACCGTAGGGTTTCACGACTTCCGTGAGGGCGTCGATGTCCTTGCGCGCGGGCGCCCCCAGTTTGGTGGGCATGAACATGGCCTTGATGAGACCGCGCTTGTCCGCGGCCACGTCGGCGAACGTGGTGAAGCCCGAGCCTGCAAAAAGCTTGGTCACGTCCATGTGCTCGAGCCCGAAGCGCACGTCGGGCTTGTCCGAGCCGTAGCGGGCCATGACCTCGTCGTAGGTGATGAAAGGCAGCACGTAATTGTCGCCAAGCCCGAACAGGCGGGAAACCACGCGCGAGGCGAGGTTGCGCATGTACTCCATGGTGGGGAAGCTCACCTCGATGTCGATCTGACTGAACTCCGGCTGGCGGTCGGCGCGCAGGTCCTCATCCCGGAAGCAGCGGCAAATCTGGAAATACTTGTCGGTGTTGGCGATCATCAGCAACTGTTTCAACGTTTGCGGCGACTGGGGGAGAGCGTAAACCTTGCCCTTGTGCACGCGGGAGGGCACCACGTAGTCGCGGGCGCCTTCCGGCGTGGTCTTGTAAAGAATGGGCGTTTCCACCTCTGTGAAGCCGAGCTCGTACAGGGCGGTGCGGGCCTGGCGCGTGGCCTCGGAGCGCAGGCGCAGGATCTCCTGAAGGCGCTTGCTCCGCAGGTCCAAGTAGCGGTATTTGAGGCGCAAGTCCTCCGTGGCCTCGGTGTGGCCATGCGGGAGGAAAGGCACCACTTCCGCGTGGGAGAGGAGCTGCACTTCGTGTACCTGGACTTCAACGCCGCCGGTTTCCATGTTGGGATTGCGGGCCGAAGCCGGCCGGGGGGCCACCACGCCCTTGGCGAGCACCACTGACTCCAGCGAGAAGGTCTTGAGCACGGCCAGATCGCCTTTGTACTGCTCAAAACCCAACTGGGTCAGCCCGTGCTTGTCGCGCAAGTCGACGAAATGCAGGCCGCCCAGGTCGCGCACCTTGTTCACCCACCCGCATAGGGTGACGGTTTTGCCCACGTCGGACTCGCGCAATTCCCCGCAGTGGTGGGTGCGCATGAGGCCGGGCAAGTCTTGGACGCGTTCCATTGTAATCTCCTGGGATTTCCCCTAGCATAGGGGCATGCAAATCATGCCTCAGCGCCCTTCCAAGCTCAATGGGATCCTGCTCTTTCTCCTCTTGGGACTGGCGTTCGCCTGCCGGGACAAGGTGGCGCAGAACCCCAAGGAATGGGCCTATTTGGTGGCGCCGCAGGATAAGATCCTGGTGAAAATGGCCATCACGGACGAGGACCGGATGAGGGGTTTCTCCGGCACCAAGGACGCCGACTGGAACGATGACGACGGTCTATTGTTCGTCTTCACCGAAGAAGGCCCGCGCATGTTCTGGATGCCGGACACCTACTTCGACCTGGACATGTTCTACCTGGACTCGAATTTCAAGATCGTCGATCTGCAGCGGGGCGTGCCCCACTTCATCGGCCGCCAACCCGAAGACCGCATTCCGCGGGCCAGGGATTCCTGGTCACGCCACGTGCTGGAGATGAAGAGCAAGTCGGAGGTGGCCAAGCGCCTTAAAGTCGGCGATCAGTTGCGGTTTCAGTCTCCGGAGCCTCCCCCGCAAATAAAATGAGGAACTCATCGGCGGCGATCACGCCCAGGTGTTCCTTGGCGAGCTGACGCTGGTAGCCCTTGTCCATGTCGATGCGGCGGATCTCGGCGCGCAAAGCCCCATTCTCCTCGCGCACGCGGTTGAGTTCCGCTTCACGCTCAGCCAGGGTGCCGTCCATTTGCCAGTATTGCAGCAGGCCCCGCTCCATGAAAACCAGGCGCAGGGAGAGGATCGCCACCACCGCCCATCCCAAGCGGGTGAGGAACAAAGTACGGCCTTTGGCCTTGGCCTTGGCGGAGGGCCGTGGGGCACGCACCACAGGGCGCTTCTCGACGACTTCCTCTTCCTCGACCTCTTCTTCCTCGGGTTCCTCCCCCAGGTAGTCCACCTGGAGCGTGGCACGGCGCGGGGGCTCCGCCACCACCGGCGCCTCTGAAGGCACGGTGCCCATGGGGCGAGCGAAAAGGTTACTGCGGGGGTTGGCGCGCGTGCGCGTGGAAGTGGTGGTCTTGGCGAAGGGAGATGGGACGTCTTCGTACTCGTCCACGGAAGCTTCGAATGGGGTCACACAACCATCCTGGAAAGTGTCCCTGCTAAGGGCATGATGCCTTCAGTCTAACATCATGCCCCCGGTGAGCACAATCAGGCAGTTGGAGGTCCGCGCCTTACCCGAGGAGCCTGGTTGGTCGGCCCCTGGCCTTCTGCCAGGTCCACATTCACCCGGCGCTGGCCCCACATCTTGCCTTTTAGACCCATCACACGGGCGCTCTGCCGGGGGTCTACCTCGAGGAAACAGCACTTGTCGTGGATCTCGATGCGGCCCACTTCGTTGCCGCGCAGGCCGACGGTGCGGTTGAGGAACTTCAGCATATCTCCGGGATTCACGCCGTCGATCTTGCCGAGGTTGAGGAAGAAGCGCTGGCCTTGGCCACGGGCGGGACCCATGTTGGCGCTGCTGTGTCCGCCGCCCATGCGGCCGACCGGGCCGGAACCTTGGGCGGGACGGGAAACGGAGAGCTCCCGGGCCTCGCGGTACTTCTTCATGGTGGGAGCCAGCTGGCGGGCGTAGAGCGCCTTGAGCAGGTCCTCGCGCCCGAGATTCTCGGTGGCGGAGGCGAACTCGGCGAACTCGGGGTGGGTCTCGGGACGCACGCCCTCGGCGAGGCCCTGGAGCTGCTTCACGGCCTTGCCCATGAGGCGGCCGCGGATTTCCTCGATGCCGGGGAGTTCCACGCGCTTGATGGGGGCCTTGGTGATGCGCTCGATGATGCCGAGCTTGCGGAACTCCATGGGCGAGACGATGGAGAGGGCCACGCCCTTGGCGCCGCCACGGCCAGTGCGGCCGATGCGGTGGACGTAGGCCTCAAGGTCGGCGGGCAGCTCCACGTTGATCACGTGGGTAAGGTCGGAGACGTCGATACCGCGGGCGGCGACGTCGGTGCAGGCGACCAGTTTGCATTTTTTCTCTTTGAAGCGCTTCATGGTGAAGTCACGGGCGTCCTGCTCCATGTCCCCGTGAAGGGCCTCGGTGGGGTAACCGCGGGTGTTGAGGGCGTCGGAGAGCTGTTGTGCGCCGATCTTGGTACGGGTGAAGACCAGGCCGTAAATGTCGTCGATGGAGTCCAGGTAGCGGCACAGGGCCTCCACCATGTCGGGCACGCGGGCGATCATGAAGGTCTGCTCCACCGCCTCGGTGGTGAGCTGCTGTTTGGTGACCTTGACCACCAGTGGCTGGTTGAAGTGCTGTTGCACCAGCTGTTGGATGGGCGCGGGCATGGTGGCGGAGAACATCCACACTTTCTTGCGGGGGGCTTCGGCGATGATGCGCTGGACGTCGTCGAAGAAGCCCATGTCGAGCATCTCGTCGGCCTCATCCAGGATCACGTAGCGAACATCCTCGAGCTTGAGGGCGCCACGGTCGATCAGGTCGATCACACGCCCGGGAGTTCCCACCACGATGGAAGGGGCGTCGGCGCGCAAGGCGCGCAGTTGGGGACCGATGGGCGTGCCGCCATACACGGAGAGGGAGCGGACCTTTTCCACCGGCGTGAACTTCACGATCTCACCCTCGATCTGATTGGCCAGCTCACGGGTGGGCGCCAGCACCAGGGCCTGGACGCGGCGGTCTTTGGGATCGAGTTTCTCCAACAGGGGTAACAGGAACGCAGCGGTCTTGCCGGTGCCGGTCTGGGCCTGGCCAATGAAGTCGATGTCGCCCTTGAGAAGCGCCGGGATTGCCTTGGCCTGGATTTCGCTGGGGGTGGTGTAACCGAGGCGCTGGATAGCCTCGAGGGAAGAGGCTTTGAGGCCCAAGGATTCAAAAGTCACGGAAGCTCCGGGATGAAAGAAGTACGTTGCGGCGCACCCTATCGACTTTGGCGCACTTTGGCAAATATTGGATTTTTTGGGGGAAGAATAAAGACTTCCCCCGGAGAAAAGGGGGGGAAGTCGTCGAAAGAAGGCTTTAGTACAGGGCAGCCATCAACCACAGACCCCACTGCATGGTCTCAGGGTCCACGCGGCTGACTTGGGAAAATCGGATGAAGGGATATACGGTGAAGGATGGGTTGATATTGTAGTTCACGCCCGCATAGACGTCCTGCAAACTTTCCTGCCCATAAAGGAAGTGGCGCTTCCCCTCGGGCGCGCTGTGCTGGAGTTCGTGCTCGTACATGACGAAGATCGACCAGATGTCATTGATCGTGTAGGTCATGCTGGGGCCGGTGTAGAGGCGCCAGCGCTCGTTATCCACTTGCTCTTCGTACCAGTAGTAGCGCAGCTGGTTCCAAAGGCCGAAGCTCCACTTGGTGTTGGGCGTGAAGTTGGTGATGTGCAGGGCCTCGGGCTGCAGGACTATGTTGGAATTTTTGCTAGCGCGGTCGGTGGGGAGACGGGTTCCCAGACGGTAGGTGGTGCTCCACTTCTTGTCGGCACTCGTCCAGTAATTGCTCATGAAACCAATCCGGTGATCGAGCTGCTGGATTACCTGGGCGTCCACGGATGAGCCGTCGGCCTTGGCATCATTCACGAGGTCGTTCCGGTCGCCGAACTGCAAGAAGAACCTCGGCTCAACATACAGGCGGGTGTTCTCACCTACGAGGAAGCGGAAGCTAAATTGGTTGAAAAGGTTCAAAGGATCAGATTGCCGGGGGGCCTTGCGGGTCCCACGGATTTCCCCGGTTCCTGTCCAGATTTGGTTGTCTTCGAGTTTGTCGATGGAGGAGCCAAGCAATTCGGCGAAATATCGAATTTGCATGAACTGAGGCTTGGGAGGAGCCGCTGGGGCAGGCGCGACTGGAGCCGTGCTTACGGACTTGGTGGCTTTCTTGGGCGCCTTCTTCTCGGTCTTCTTAGGCGTCTGGGCGATGGCCGTCCCCACAAAACCCAAGACCATCATCACGGCGATCAAACGCTTCATCTTAACTTCTCCCATTTAAACGATGTTTCCAGTTTGGCATGCATTTTAATGAAATTTAACCACTAAAAAACGAAAGTGACTGTTGTGTCGGCACGTGCGGAGCCGGCCAGTGAGGTAGGTGTGATCATGCGGAGTTTTTGTCCCTCAGAGAAAAAGAGCGTGACTCTCGAAAGAGAGCACCATGTGAAACGAACCTCCCATGCTCCTGTAATGGTTGACAATATTTTTATTGTGTGGTGCAAAATGACACCAATTTGCGCCGCATCTTCGGCCAGACCATGCAAGGAAGCCCCATGAGCCAAGAGAAAAATGCCCAGCTGACCACTTTCTTCGAGGGAATGAACGCGCTAGACGCCGACAGCATGACCGCGCTGGTGGAAAAACACCTGGACGACGACGACCTGGAGTTATTCGTCCGGCACCTGGAGGATTTTTACGGCATCGAAGAGGAAGAAGAGCTCGGCATGCTGGCGCAAATCATGGTGACCGGTTATCTCGCGGCCAAGTCAGAGATGGGCCGCCTCAACTAAGCCGCTTTGGACGTCGCCCCAGAAGCGTCGGACCGCCGCGGCTTCCTCCAGAAAATACCACGTGGTTTCCAGCGGGGCGACGCCGGCCCCGCGCTTGGCCAGCAACTTGAACAAATCGCGCAGTTCTTCTGAAACATGCCCACGGGCAAACACGGAGGCGAACTCTGCCGCGAGCCAGGGAGCGGAAGGACAGTGGAGTGAGAACCGGTGGGGCTCGGTGACCACGTCCACCGCCGGAGGCAGCAACCGCAGGAGGCTAGCCAGAACCGTCCACCGGGTGGGAAAGACGTTGCCGTCGGCCAAGGGCCCCAGTCGCATCAAACCCGAGCGGCTCCAGTTCATCTTGGAGTGCAGGATGAAGCCCGCAGGGGTGGTTTCCATCCACCAACTGAAACCCGGGTCGCTCAAGTTGCATACCTCCTCCTCCCGGCGCGGGAAACGCCGATGGCCCACGCGCTCATGCACGTGCTCGGCCTGGGCGCGGGTGGAGGTGGCGAAGGCCCGGAGCCGTTCGGAGGGATCGCCGCCGTCGGACAACAGCCGTAGGGTGGGAAATTCCTCGGGGAACTCCATCGCCTGGGCGTGGGAAGCGGCCAAGTCCGGCACGGGCAGGGTGCGCACGACGAACACCCCGGCCTGGGCCTGCACGTGGTAGAGGATCCCCGGCCCCTCCGGCAACTCCAACCGCGGCCGGGCGTGGGCGCGGAAGGTTTCCCGGACCAGGAATTCCAGGTCGTCCATGGGAAGTTCCTCGTGGTTCACAGGACCCCCTGAAGGAGTCGCAGCGCGAGGATGACCAGGAAGGGTGAAGGGTCAAAGGGGATTCCGGCGGGGAGCATTTGCCGGATGGGTTTCTGGGGCACGTCGACGATCTTGTGCAGCTGCTCGACCATTGGATGGCGGCGAAGCGCCGGGTTCGGCACGAAACTCAAAACCGCGTCGACCAACGTGAGGATGATGAACGCCTCGATCAGCCCATGGATCATGGGAAAATCATAGCGGGCCCGTCTGGCCATCGCATAGGAGAATCAGGCGCCCCACTTGTGGACGGCGCTGGTGGCGGCCGTCGCCACGAGGGCGAGCATCACCCAGTAGGCCGGACGGTGGAGCCGCGGGAACCGGCGCGCCACCACCGCGCCCCCCACGCCCACCACGAACCACACCGCCATCTTCACGTTCACCCACAGGGGCCAAGGCTCGCCGTGGGAGACGCCGATGCGCGCGAGTAACCCCATACCGGAGACCAACATGGTGAGCGTGGCCACGCCGGTGAGGATCCGGTGCAACTTGTTGCCGGCCCCGTAGAACTGGAGGGCAAAGCCCGTTACCAGCACGGCCAGGGAGATGAAGTGGATGGTTTTGTAGGTTTCATAGGGGATCATCGCGGCCTCAAAGAATTGGAATCCTTGGTGTTTACCACTCTCCCCCTCCTCCGCCAACGAGGCTTATTGACAAAACGTGTCAATGGGCCCTAAAAGCGAAGCTCACTTGAGGAGGAACTCCCATGCGCTTTTGGCTGTACGCCTTCGTTCTCTCTGCCTTCGTCTTGCCCGCCGCCCGCGCGCAATTTCCCGTGACCCCTTGGGTGGTTTGGACCCCCGCCACGGTCAGTGCCCACGTCTACAATCCCTACTACGAGACCATCTGCTGTGAAGGTCTCGTTAGCGGCACCACCTTCAACGGCCTCACCCGCACTTCGCCCTTCACTTTCCTGGTCCCTCCTGGTCACACCCGGGTGGCCACCCTCGGAACCAATCCCCACTTCAACCCCTTCGCGGGTGGGTGGGCCCAGGCCTTCTGCCGCTTCCAACGCTGGTAAAAAAAAGGGCGCCAGAGGCGCCCTTTCGTTCGTTACTGACAACAATTCCTAGTTCAGTCCCTTGTCCAGCACCACGTCCGCCTCACTCCCCCGATAGAAGTACACGAACTGGTAGCCCGCGGCTTCGAGGGCGTCTGCGGCCAAGGCCGGCTTCTCATCTCCGGCGCGCAAACTATAAAGGAGGACGTTGCCGTCCTTCTTAGGGTGGCGGGCGGAAAACGCGCCAGCGAAATCGGGCGCGAAGGGGATGGATTCCACGTTCTCGTAGGTGACGGAAGAATTGCCCACGTCCACCAGGACGAAGTTGAGGCGCTCTTCCAGGCGCTGCTTGAAAATTTCCCGGGAAATCTCGTATCGCATGGTTCACTCTCCACATGGCCAAAGGGTCAAAACCTTCCTTATTATGCCCCCATGATCCCGTCTTGTCGCGCCGTAAGCCTGCTTTTGTGCTTTGCCACATCGTTGGGGCTGGCCGGCTGCGCCTCCAGCAACCAGGAAAGGTCCAACTGGGAAAAAGAAGTCCAGCAACTGCTGGTGTCCAATAAACGTAAATTCCAAGTGTGCGGACGCTACCTCGCGCGATCCGCCCGGCATGAGGACATCCACCTGGGCATCACTTTCCGGGTGAACCCTTCCGGGGCCCTGGAGACCATGTGGCTGGACGAGTCCGGCAAGTGGGACCAGCGCTTCTACGACTGCGTGTTCAACGTGGTGGACCGCCTGCGCTTCCCTTCCATCGACGAGGACACCGCTTTGGAAGTGCGGCAGATCCTGGTCTACAAGGGAAAAAAGCGGTGAACGGCCACCCCAACTTCATGCCCGTCAGCTCGGCCCTCAACTGGGACGAGTACTTCATGCTGCAAGCGGTGGTTGCCTCGTTCAAGAGCAAGGACCCCAACACCAAGGTGGGCTGCGTGTTCGTGGACGGCCAGAACCACCAGGTGAGCATGGGCTACAACGGGCAGATCGCTGGCATTGATGAGAAGAGCCTGCCTTGGGGCAACGCCCGGAGCGTGCCGCTGGACGAGCAGAAATACGCCTACGTGGTGCATTCCGAGGCTAACGCCATCCTGCACGCCAAGGGATCGCTCCAAGGCACCCGGCTGTACGTGACCCTCTTCCCCTGCCACGAGTGTGCCAAGATGCTGGCCACGGTACGGGTCAAGGAAGTGGTCTACCTGTCGGACAAGTACGAGGGGACCGTGGAGAACACCGTGGCCAAGCGGATTTTCGACATGAGCGGCATTTCCCACCGGCGGCTGCCGCTCGGGGAGAAGCTGGTGCAGCAGCTCCACGAGCACTTCCTGAAGACCCTATCAGGGGGCTGAGGGCGTTTCGTCCTTGGCCTTGATCCAAGCGGTGACCGAGAGCTTGATCGCCTGGTCCACCGCCAAGTCCACCTTCTCCACCTTGTCGGCGGGAACGATGAGGGTCAGCCCCCCCAGCATGTAACTGTAGGGCACGTACACCGTGATGAGGTCGGCCCGTCCGATTTCGGCCAGACCCTCCCGCGTGACCAGCCCCATGACCTTAGCCCCTCCGTGTTCCACCAGCACCACCCGCTGCTGGGTCGGCTCTCCTCCCCGCCCGGGAAGTAGGGCCATGATGTCTTTGAGGGGATTATAGATGACCTTGATGAGCGGGAATTGCTCCATCTTCCGCGTGAACCAGCGGAACAGGCGCCCCGTGACGTAGTTGCGGGCGAGCAACCCCACGGAGAACACCACCACCAGGGTGAGCAGGATCCCGGCCCCCGGGATGTACAGGTCCTGGCCCACGGCCCATTTCACCACCGAACCGAACATCCCCTCCACCTTCACGCTCGCCCAGTAGAGCAAGTAGAAGGTCAGGGTGACCGGCATCACGACGATGAGGCCCTGCAAGAACGTTTGGTTGATTTTTTTCATGGTGGGAAGGCGGGGGGGCGGAGGGCAAAAAAAAGGGCCCCGTAGGGCCCTCTTTCACTCAGAAGATTACTTCTTCTTAGCAGCTTTCTTCTTGGTAGCCTTTTTGGTGGCTTTCTTAGCGGCTTTCTTGGTGGCTTTCTTTGCAACTTTCTTCGTAGCTTTCTTAACCATATTTTCCTCCCAGAAAATAATGAGTAACCGGTCGTTGACCTTTCTTATCTAAAGCTTAAACACGATTTTTTTCTAACGCAAACAAAAAAAGCGCTTTTTTTTTCGCCGATGTTTTCTGCGGAGGATGCCGGCGGGCCCTCATCCTCCACGCTTCGCTCGCGTGGCTCATCGGATGAGGGCCGTGTGCGGCCTTAGGAAAAAGTGAAGGAGAGGCCCTCGGCGGTGGCATCCACCACCGCTTTTCCGCCGGACTCGAGCTTCCCAAAAAGGATCTCGTGGGCGAGGGGTTTCTTGATTTTCTCGTCGAGAAGTCGTGCCATCGGGCGCGCGCCGAGCTTGGGGTCGAAGCCATGCTCCACGAGCCAGGCGTGGGCAGCGGAGGTGAGCTCCAGCTCGACCTTTTTCTCCGCCAACTGGCCCTCCAGCTCCATGAGGAACTTGTCCACGATGGCCCCCATATGGGCCGGAGTGAGCTTCCGGAAGTGGATGACGGCGTCCAGGCGGTTCCTGAACTCGGGGGTAAAAAATTGCCGGATCGCCTGGTCCCGCTTGGCCGGATTGAGGTCTTTGCCCCCCCCGCCGGCCAGGGCGATGGACCCCGCCTCCATCTCCTTGGCCCCGGCGTTGGAGGTCATGATGAGGACCACGTTGCGGAAATCGGTGGTCCGGCCGTTGGAATCCGTGAGGGCCCCGTGGTCCATGACCTGCAGGAGGATGTTGAAGACGTCGGGGTGGGCCTTCTCGATCTCGTCCAACAACAGCACGCAGTAGGGGTTCTTGTGGACGGCGTCCGTGAGCCCGCCCCCCTGTTCGAAGCCCACATAGCCCGGGGGCGCCCCGATGAGCTTGGAGACCGTGTGCTTCTCCATGTATTCGGACATGTCGATGCGGGTGAAGTGCACGCCCATCTGCAGGGCCCGCTGCTTGGCGAGCTCGGTCTTGCCGACGCCGGTGGGGCCGGCGAACAGGAAGTTGGCTATGGGACGGCTTTTGGCCCCGAGGCCCGAGCGGCCCAGGATGATGGCGTTGGCGACCTTTTCGATGGCCTCGTCCTGGCCAAAAATGAGCAGCTTCAGGTCACGCTCGAGGTTCTTGAGCTTGTCCTTCTCGTTGGCGGAGATGCTGCGCTCGGGGATGCGGGCGATCTTGGCCACGATCCGCTCCACGTCGGCCACGGAAGCCGCCTGCCCGGCCGCCCATTCGGGTGAAAGGCGCCGGTACGCCCCCACTTCGTCCATCACGTCGATGGCCTTGTCGGGGAGCTTGCGGTCTGAAATGTGTTTCTCGGCCAGGGCCACCGCCGCGGAAATGACGTCGGCGGGGAAAGTGACCTGGTGATGGTCCTCGAAGCGGCCCTTAAGGCCGTGCAGGATCTGGACGGTGTCCTCCACCGAAGGCTCGCCCACGTCCACTTTCTGGAAGCGGCGGTTCAGGGCGGCGTCCTTCTCGAAATACTTGCGGTACTCCTCGAAGGTGGTGGAGCCCATGCACCTGATTTGGCCCTTGGAGAGGGCCGGCTTGAGCAGGTTGGAGTCGTCCAGGGTCCCGCCGCTGGTGGCGCCTGCCCCGATGATCGTGTGGATCTCGTCGATGAAGAGGATGCTCCCTTCCTTGGCGTTTTTCTTCTCCAGGGCCTGGAGGACGATTTTCAGGCGTTCCTCGAAGTCGCCACGGAACTTGGTGCCCGCCAAGAGCGAGGCCATGTCCAGGGAGTAAACGGTGGTATTGGCCAAGGGACCTGGAACCTTCTCGTCCACGATCGCCTGGGCCAGGCCCTCGGCGATGGCGGTCTTACCGACGCCGGCATCCCCCACCAAGATGGGGTTGTTCTTGCGTCGCCGGCAAAGGATTTGGATGATCCGCGTGATTTCCTCGGCCCGGCCGATGGTGGGGTCCAACTTGCCCTGGCGGGCCAGTTCGTTGAGGTTGGTGGTGTAATCGGCCAGGGCCTTCTCGTACTTCTCCTCCCGGCGGAAAGGCGTATCGGTGCCGGCGCTGTCCTGCTCCTGGCGCTCGTCGGTGGAAGCCGTGACGGGTCGGTCGGAGCCGTGGGCGATCTTTTCCACCACGTCCACGCGGTTGACCCCCTGCTTGAGCAAAAAGTAGGCGGCGTGGCTCTCCTTCTCGCTGAAGAGGGCGACCAGCAGGTTGATGGCCTGGATGTTCTTCTTGCCGGAACTCTGGATGTGGATGGCCGCGCGTTGGATCACGCGTTGGAGGGCCATGGAAATCTCGGGTTGATACCGGATGCCGTTGGCGTTGGCGATCTCGCGCAGCTGCTCGTTTCCAAACTGCTTCTGGTTGAGCTCGCGGATCTCCTCCTCCCCCAGGACGCTGAAGTTGGAGTCGTCGTTCAGGAAGACCTCGAGTTCGCGTTTGAGGTCAGCCAAGTCAGCGCCGCAGTCTCGCAGCACTTCGGCCACCGCGACGTCCTCAAGCATGGCCAGC
Source organism: uncultured Bacteriovoracaceae bacterium (assembly GCA_964399165.1). GTDB lineage: Bacteria > Bdellovibrionota > Bacteriovoracia > Bacteriovoracales > Bacteriovoracaceae > UBA6144. The sequence continues at coordinate 138,752 of CAYNPO010000002.1, forward strand.
AGCACGTTCTCGAGCGTAAGGAACTCGTGCCGGCGCTCATTGGCCTTGCGGATGGCCTTGTTCAGGATGAGTTCAAGTTGTGGGCTGATCATAATGCGTCCTCTCTAGGCTGTTCCCATAAGATGGGAACGGGGAGCGAAAAGCGCAAGGGCGGGAAACCGTTTTTCAACCTTCCGCCGGGTCGATGGAGCACTTGAGCGGATGCCCCGACTCCCGGGCGTATTTCATGACTTTCTCTTTCTTAGACTCGGCCACCTCGTACGTAAAAATACCGCACACGCCCACTCCTCGGGTATGCACCTCTAACATGATGGCCTGGGCTTCCTGCCGACTCTTTTGAAAATACTTCTGCAGAACATGCACCACGAATTCCATGGTGGTGTAGTCGTCGTTGTGCAGCAGGACCTTCCAAGGGCGCGGACGCTGCAATTTCGGGCGTGAAGCCACGGCGACGCCGCTCTTGCCTTCCTCATCCTTGTCATGGTTTGCAGACATGCCCGGTGCCCTCGCCTATAATCGGGAGATTACCGCAACCCGACGGGGATTGGCACCGTGTCCGAGCTTTCCAACCGCCTGCACAAAAACCACCGGAAGTTCGCCGCGCAGTTTCGCTCGCAAGGCGTGGAGGCATGGCGTTTGTACGGAGAGGACATCCCCGCTTATCCCTACTTGATCGATTTGTACGGGAATAGCGTGGTGTTCTGGGACCGGGGCTCTTCCGAAGACTCCGACTTGGTGGCTGCACACCACGCTGAGGCCATGGCGGCCCTGCAAGAATTGTTTGGCCCCCAAGTGGTGGTCATTCTCAAAGAGCGCCGTCGCCAAAAGGGCGACGACCAGTACGAAGTGCTGGACCCCCGGGCCGAGGAAACGGAGCTGGTGCGCGAGGGCAAACTCACCTTCGAGGTGAACCTGCGCAAGTACCTCGACACGGGCCTCTTCCTCGACCACCGTCCCCTGCGTCGAGAGCTTCTCAAGACCTCGGCCGGCAAACGCGTATTGAATCTGTTCTGCTACACTGGCTCGCTCAGCGCCGCCGCCGCCCTCGGCGGAGCCGCCCACGTGACCTCCGTGGACATGTCCGCCACCTACCTCAAGTGGGCCGAACGCAACATGCGCCACAACGCCGTTGACCCATCCAAGCACGCCTTCGTCCAGGCCGACGTGGTGGCCGGTCTACGCGGCCCCATCACCGAGAAATTCGACGTGATCCTGTTGGATCCCCCCAGCTTCTCCAACTCCAAGCGCATGGACGGCGTGCTCGACGTGCAGGAGGACCACCCCTTCTTGGTCCGCGCCTGCCTCGCCCGGTTGGCACCCGGCGGGCGGCTGTTCTTCTCCACCAACAAGCGCCGGTTCAAACTCGATCCGGCCCTAGCTTCGCAAGCCAAAGAAATCACACATTGGACGGTGCCGCCGGATTTTGCGGAAAGCGGCGTTCACAAGGCTTGGGAGTTTCGGAGTTCCGCCGTCGGTTAAGCTTAGGAAAACAAGGCTTTTGACCGATAGGCTTCCGATGGTTTCCTGTTCCCCAGCCGTATTGTTTTGCCTCCTTGCCGCCTTCACGTATGCGGGCGGAGCGGTTGCGCTCGAGAGTTCCAGTGCCCTGCCGGCACTGATCCGACCCAACAGCTTCCAGCAGGTCGGCGACATCGGGGGAAGAATGGGGGCCATGCCTACTTTCGACCTCCGCCTAGCTGTTCAAGGCGAGAGGGGGGCGAGGGCTGCGCGAATTGAGGAGATCACGGGCACCATACGCGGCTTGTTTCTCATTCCCCAGCTCAACGGCCTGCTCTCTCCGTTGCCAATTTGCCAAGCAAGTTTGCGGGAAGAACTCATGTTGCGCGTCCAGGCGCAAGTTAGCGGTGCTTTGGCCAGAGATGTGGGAGTGCCAGCACAGCAAGCGGCCTACGTCGAAGGCCTTCGCTCAATCATGCGTGATCTCGCCGGCATCGTTTTCCGCCAAGCGGGCATCAACGACTCCAGACACATCAATGCGTGGGCAGACCACATTCTCCGACCCTTCCAAGAGTGCCTCGCAAGAGGTGGCAGCAGCAACATTGGCGGAGTCGTGCCATGCGCTGCCCAGCAAGGCATAGATTATCGGACGCTGCTCGCCAACGTGGGACTCGGAATTACACATGAGACATGGAGGCAGTTGAATCCCACGGCCGCAGAGGCCCAGCTGAGAGAGTATCGAGAGTGCGTGGCAGCTAACCGCCCGGGCGGTAGCCTGGGATGTTTGTCTGACCAGATCGTCCAGGCGATTCCCTACCGCATCCAAGAAGCCGTGCCCGTGGATACGAGCATTCGAGACGCGCAAGCGCGCGCGCGGGATCGACAGCAACGCCAAGCCGCCGTCTTCGCCCAGCTTTCCCGTCAGGGGGACTTCAGCCGCAGGCCTCGAGAGAGATCGGAATTCCATTCCTGCGTTGGGCGCGACGCCGAGCGCTTTGGAAACCTCGTGGGTGGATGTTCCAACCGCCTGCTAGGCGCAGTCGCGGAAGCCGTGTCCAGCCAGGCCCTCAGCCGTCCCTTGGAAGGGAATATCAGTGGAGAACAGTTGCAGAGCCTCATCAACCAATTCACGGGCCGTGATGGCTCATTTCCTGCCTGTCTCCGGCCAGCCCCTGAGGATCGTTGCAGCTTGGCTTCATTCGCCGAGAACCGGACGGACCGCTGCCAGCGGCAACTCTTAGCCGACGTGGGAGGACCCGCGGGGGAAAGTCTCTTTAGTTACCAATACAACCGCTACATGGCACTCCCGGAAAATCAAACGAGCCGAGGGCAGAGCGACGAGGTGAGAAACCTGGTCTTGGGCCGCGTGAATGCGTCACATGAAACCTGCATGCGCCAAGTCCAATCCCAAGACACGTCTTCGGGCGCCATGGGTGCCTTGAACGAGTGCTTCGCCGGGTCCGTTATCCGCCTTATCAGCGAGATAGGATCCGTCACGTTTGACGACACGATGGCTTCTCTTCTGGGCCCTCGTCCTGAGGGGGACCAATCCCTGTCACGCCTGCGGACTCACTTCCAAGACCGCCTGGAAAACTGCCTGGAGGGCAGGATCACCCCTGCCACTCTCGCCGGGAGCGCTGACGCCGCAGAAGCCTGCGCGCAAGACGCCAAGGACTTCATGACCCCGCTTGTGGCAGAGAACATCCTCGACTACAACCTAGCCAAGGCCTTTCCCGACAATCCCGATGATGCCGATATTACCGCCCTGATGCACACAAGGCGCGAAGCCGTCCGCTCGCGCCTCATGCCATGGCTCCAGACTTGCTTGGCGATCCCAGGAAATTCGTCTGATCAGTGTGCGTCGGATTTTGAACCCCTTGCCCACTTGCTCATCGCCCGGAGCGCGGCCGACGGGCAAATGCAGGACTTGCGGATTGGCCGTGCAAGTCTCACAGCTCAGGAGCGCGCGAGCTTGAACGTCCATGACAGGGCTTACCTAGGGTGCCTCTATCCCGAGGGCAGCCGTTTCCCCGAACAATTCCAGGACGTCGCCACGGAGATAACGGGGGCCCCCCTGAACCCGCCTCCCCTGCCTCTGCAAGGTTCTCCCGAAGTGGATCTGGGGGCCTGTGATCGCGCTTATGCCCTTGCGATGGGCCGGGACTTGGGCCCTATCGCGATAAACCGCATACTCGCCCCGCCCATGGTCACCCCTGCGGAGCGTACTGCGGCCCAGGAACGGGTAGGCGCTCTCGTGGGGGCTTACCACGCTTGCCTTACCCGCGCGGGAGACTTCGCTGAAACCGACGCCGTCATGGGTGGAATAGCTGCTTGCGCCCGCACTCTGGCCCTCGATGGCGGGTCATTGGGCTCGGAGCTCATCCGCGAACGCATGGTGGGAAGCGCCGTGGATGCTAGCCCCGATGCCGTCACTAACCAGGATGCGGAGCGGGCCAGGGATCTGATGTCCGTGCTCCTTCCCTGCATCGGCACGGGCATCAATCCCGGCGCGGGTGGGGAAGAGCCTCCGGCAAACTTCAGTATTTTGAGTTTGGCGGGTGAAGTGGCAGGCGACTATATCCATTATGACCCCATTGCGGCCCGCGCCCGCTTGGAGTCAGTGGGTGCGGATTACCTCCATACATTGGGAGACCGAGCCGCTCCCGCCACCTGCAACCTGGCGCGCTTGCGCGAACTTGTCCCGGGTTTCGCCATCGTTTGCGCAGCCCAACCCCGCCTCCTCCCTGCTGCCGCCTTGCCCGACTTGAATCCCCAGGGCACTGCTGCCTGCTTCGCCACCCGTTCATTGGTGACGGGGCAGGGCATGGCCGAGCAGCTTTTGCGGGGGGTGGTCCGTGGCCAGGCCCTTCGCGCAGGCGGTGGCATGCCGCAGAGCGACTGCCCCGCTCTCCAAATGCCGTCCGGTGGCGGTGATGAAGCGCTTTCTCAGGTGCTCGGAAATGTGGTCCGGCACGAAAACATGGAGCGTGTCCTGCGGGCGGACGAGAACCTCGCCCAAACCTTAGACCGCGACATCGTACAACCCATCATGTGCATGCGCCGTCCTGTCAGCGAAGTACGGCCCGCCCTTAACGCGGTGATCGGCCGCACAGTCGGCTTGCTGGTAGAGGACGAGGGTCTCCCGGCCACACCTGACCGACCAGCTGAAGCAGGCTTCGGGGAGCAAATCATTAACCACCTCATTGCCCAAGCCGTGGATGGCAAAATCAATGAATTGAACCCGGTTTTCCGCGGTTTAGCTCGCACTCTCCTAGGCAGACGGTTGGATTGGCAAGGAGGCGGGTGCAGCCAGACAGGTCCTGGCAAAGCCGCCACTCGTCGCTTGGCCACTGAACTCGTCCGCCCGCTGATACTTCAGCAAGCGGGGCATCCCGATGGCGCCTCCCTCCAGTGCACCGACATTGAGCGCTCTATGCGCGAAGCCGAATGCATGGTCATGCGGGCTATTCGTTGCTGTGATATGGAGAAGCGCCGCCCAGGCTCATGCTCCGGGCGGGACTCCCTCGCCGGAGAACGCCGCCGCCTCCGGCTGCCGGCCCTTCCCGAAGGGGAATACTGCCGGCTCAGGTGAATAAAAAAGGGCCCCTTGCGGGGCCCTTCTCTTTCAACTGATGTCTCTCGCTCTCAGACCTTGAAGCCTTTCAGCTTGGAGGCCAGGGTGGAAGAACCGGCGTCCTCGGGCTTGTAGTTGGCGCGGAACTCTCCGGCTTCTACCGCCTTCATGGACAGCGCGATCTTCTTCGCCTGCTTATCGATGGAAATGACCACCGCCTTCACGCGGTCCCCTTTGGAGACCTTGTCGGAGGGCTTCTCCACGCGCTCGTCGGCCATCTCGGAGATGTGGACCAGGCCTTCGATGCCGGTTTCCACTTCCACGAAGGCGCCGAAATCTGTGAGGCGCACCACTTCGCCTTCGACCACTTGGCCGACGGGCATGCGCTCCTCGATGCGCTTCCAGGGGTCTTCCTCGAGCTGCTTGAGGCCGAGGCAGAACTTCTGGTTCTCGCGGTCGACGGACACGACCACGGTCTTGATCTTCTGGCCGACCTTGAACTCCTCGTTCAGGTTGATGCCCTTGCGGGTCCAGGAGATGTCGGACACATGGATGAGGGCATCCACGTCCTCGCCCACATCCACGAACAGGCCGAACTCGACGATGGCCTTGACGGTGCCTTCGACGGTTTTACCGGTGGGATACTTGGCGACCAGGTCATCCCAGGGGTTGGGCATGAGCTGCTTGAGGCCGAGGGAGATGCGCTTGTTGTCCACGTCCACTTCCAAGACAACGGCTTCGATCTTATCGCCGACCTGGTGCTTAACGGGGGCTTTTTTGTTGGTCCAGCTCATCTCGGAGACGTGGACCAAGCCCTCGATGCCGTCGGACAGCTCGACGAACACGCCGTAGTCCTTCACGGAGACGATCTCGCCAGAAACCTTGGCGCCGGCGAAGTACTTGTCCTTCGCGGATTCCCAGGGGTTCGGCTGGACTTGCTTGAGGCCCAAGCTCACGCGCTCTTTGGAGGCGTCGTACTTGAGGATCTTCACGTCCACTTCGTCGCCGACGTTGAGGATGTTGGTGGGGTGCTTCACCCGGCCCCAGCTCATGTCGGTGATGTGCAGGAGGCCGTCCACGCCGCCCAGGTCGATGAACGCACCGTAGTCGGTGATGTTCTTCACGATGCCTTTGACGATCATGCCCTCTTGGATCTGGGCCAGGGTCTCGTCACGCAGCTTGCCGCGCTCGTCCTGGAGGATGGCGCGACGGCTGAGAACGATGTTCCCGCGTTTCTTGTTGAACTTGATGACCTTGAACTCCATCGTCTTGCCGATGTACTTGTCCAGGTTCTTCACGGGGCGGATGTCGATCTGGGAACCGGGCAGGAACGCCTTCACGCCGATGTCGACGGACAAGCCGCCTTTCACCTTGGCGATCACGGTGCCTTCCACGGCCTCGCCGCGCTCGCAGGCTTCGGAGATCTTGTCCCAGGCCTTGAGGATCTCGGCCTTGTCTTTCGACAGGACCAGGTTGCCCATGGCGGACTCAAGCTTCTCCAAATAGACCTGGATGTCGTCCCCGACTTTGATCTTCAGGGTGCCGTCGTAGGTGCGGAACTCTTTGGCCAGGACGAGGCCTTCTTGCTTGTAACCGATGTCCACGGTGACGTAGTCGTCGTTGATGTTGACTACTTTGCCGGTGAACACTTCGCCTTCGGCGAAGTTCTTGGCGGCGCTGGAATTCATCAGCTCGCCGAACTCGGTTTTCTTCGCTTGTTCTTTTTCGTCTCCGTTGTCGAAGTCGAAGCCTTTGATCCAAGCGGGGATCTCGAAGGACTTGTTGGTAACAGGGGTCTTGGTGGGCATAATTTTGCCCTCCTTTACTGACATTAGACCTTCTACTGAAGGTGAGGGATGTTTATAGCGGCGGGGGGGATTTAAGTCAAAAAAATTCAGGTCTTGGCGGTGAAAGGCGACGGGCGTTTGAGGGAAAAACGCAAACGTTGCAGCACCAGGCGCTCATACAGGCCGAGGAGCCCCCGGGCATACTCGTCGAAATGGTGGATCTCCAGGAGCCTTCCATGCCCCTTCTCCAGGTTGGTCTTGTACTGGTCCAGCTCCTTGAGCATCTGTAACGCCTTGGATTTCATCTCATGGACATCCCCGGTGTGGTAGGTCAGTCCATAGGCACTGCCTTGCAGCAACTGGGAACGGGCGGCGGTCCGTGGCAGCAGCACGGGGATCTGCTGCAGCAGCGCCTGCAACTCGTAATCGTCAAACGGGTGGGGCCCGCCGAGGGCGATGAAGAGCTGTTGCCCGGCAAGTCCGCCCCCCTGGCCCCACGGCGTGACCCCAAAGGCCACTTGGTGCTCCAGCCCCCGCTCCAGCACCATGTGCTTGAGGGCGCCGTAGAGCGGATGCTCGTACCAGGAGACATCGGTGAGCAGTTCCAGCACCAAGGGCCCGGCCTCTTGGGCCAGGGCGGGCAGTGCGCGCAAGAGTGGCGAGACCCGCTCCGCGTCCCCCTCGTCGGAGGGCACGAAGGTGCAGACACGCCAGCCTGACCGGGTCTCACGCGGGTGGCGCGGGAGCCGTGGCAGCTCAACCCCCGCCCCCAGCACCGAGAACTTGCGCGAGGTAAGCGGCAGGGTCTCGGCGGCTTCCTCGGAGAGCGCGGGGGAGAAGCTCACAACGTGGTCCACGCGGGTCACGAAATAGTCATGCCAGAAGGGTGAGTAGAGTGGTGCCAAGCGCTCGTTGCAGGTGTAGACCAAGGGCACCCGGGTGTCGCGCTTGAGCGCGAGCCCCAGAGGCAGCAGGGGCATGTAGTTGTAACAGTGGACGAGGTCCACGCGCTCCTTGCGCACAAGTTGCCGGGCGTGCTGATGGAGGCGCCCAAAGCGCGCCCAGCGCGAGGGCCCTTCCAGGGCGAAGCGGGCCAGGTCCAGCCGCTCGGCGCGCTTGTCCAGCACGCTGCCCGGACGGCAGGCCACCAAGGCGTTGCCGCCCATGTGGCGGAACATCTCGGCGTCGGCCAACACCCGGCGGACCAGGGGGCCGCCCCCTTCCTCGGTGCAGACGTAGAGGATGTTGAGGTCAGCCAGGCGCAGCCTTTCGCGCATGCGCCTACTCCCCTTCCGCGAGCTCGGCGCTCACCGACCCGATTTTGATCTTCGCTTGGGCGCGCAGTAGCTCCCGGCCAGGTGTCTCCGCCAGCCAGAACGTCATGTCGCCGCTCTTGAGCGTGCGGCCGGTGTACTGGGTGTGGGCGGACACGCGCAGGGCGGACCTCTCACCGCGATTGGTCTTGATGCGCTCGCGCGCCTCGGCCTTGAGTTCCATCACCACCACCTTCCCCTTGTTCACGATGGGGATGACGTAGGCGTCGCCGGGAGAGAGCTGCAGGCCACGGATGATGTGGATCACGCTGAGGCTGTCGGTGCTATAGCGGGGTATCCAGCCCTTCCATGTTTTTTCCTTGGTCTTGCCGTCGCGCACACGCTTCTGGAAAGCCTTGGTCTTGAGGCTGGCGCGGTCGAAGAGCTGGATCTCGTCCACGTCCTGCTTGCTCTCGCGCTGGACCAAGTTGGAGCGCAGGCTCAGGAACCCTTCCTTGGCAACGAAAGCGTCGATATGGTCGTCGAGTTCGTAGACCGCGCTGTAGAAGGGAGCGGTTTTGAAGCGCGCCTGGAAGTGATGGACCTGCTGCCCACCCATGCTCTTGATGCCGCGGTAAGCGAGCATGACCTTCCCTACCGTCATGCCCAGGTAGTCCACGTCGAGGAACAAGGTCTCGTTGGGGGTGAAGACGGGGCGGAATTTCTCCCAAGAGCGGCGGGCCTTCTGGTCCAGGGCCTTGAGGTCTTCGGGATAACCTTCGGGGTATTCCTTGGCGACCGGGCGTGGGGGGGAGGTCAGTTTGGCGGCGGGAGCGGGCTTCACCGCCACTGGCGGGGTGGGGACGGTGGGTGCTGGCCGGGGCGCCTTCCCCGGCACGGTGACCACGGGTTTGGTGGGGACGGGACGAGGGGCCGCGGAAGGAGGGGCCTTAGGAGGAGTTTCCGGGGTTTCATCCAGGGAGAAGCGTTTCAGCTCATCACCCTTTGCTCCCGCCTCACGCAATTTCCGGTCGTCGCGGGGGCGCTCGTCCTTGGCCCAGTCACGGAGCTCGGACTGGTTCCAGGCGCAGGAACCCAAGAGACAAAGAAGGATGGCGGGCGCCCAACGGCGCGAGAGAGGCGGAATAGGCTTCACCCTATTGATTGTAGGGGATCAACGGGGGGCCGCAAGGTGGAGGACCTTGCCAATGGCCTCTTTCAGGCCGTCTTCCCCGCTCAGGAACTCGGTTTGGACTTTCAGGAAGAGCAGCCTGGGATCCTGGGACACCCGCCGCAGCTTCACCATGTCCTTCTCAGAGCACACCACCATGGCCCCATGGCGGGTGGCCCGCAAAAGTATGTCGTTCACGTCCAAGTGGGTGAAGTAGTAGTGGTCTGGGAAGCTCATGCGTTCCACCAACCGCGCCCCGTATCCCTCGAGCGTGCGGTAAAATGAGGAGGGAGAGGCGATGGCAGTGAGTGCCACCACGTCCCTACCCCGTAGCTCCTCGGCCCGGGCCTGGAAGGTGTCGAACCCGTCAAAAAGGCCAATGGGCCGGTAGGCCACCTCGCCCATCACCGGGTGGTGGTGGTAATGCCTCTCCAACACCCCCTTGAGCGCGTCCTTCTGGGCCTGGTTCGCCAAGTCGGCCCGGCTGAAGACGACGGCGTCGGCGTCCTTGAGGGCGGACAGGCCCTCCCTCAGGTAGCCGCGGGGTGCGGTCTTGTAGCGGGATAGCGGCATGGTGGCGTCGAAAAGGACGATGTTGAAGGCGCGGTTGATCTGCAAGTGTTGGAAGCCATCATCCAGCAACACGACGTCCGGCTGCACCTCCGGAAAATAGCGCTCCAGATTGCGGCCCCTTTCCTTCCCCACGATCACGGCGCCTTTTTTCATCTTCCCCGCGATCATGAGCGGCTCGTCGCCGTAGTCATGGGGGTTGAGCCTGAAACGCTGGCCCGACTTGAGCACTCCGGCCCCGTGCTCCAAGGCCCCGCGGTAACCGCGTGTGAGGACCACCGGTGTTAGCCCGCGGGAAGCCAGATGGTCGGCGAGCCAGAGGATCATCGGCGTTTTGCCGGTGCCTCCGAAGGTGAGATTGCCCACGGAAATGACCGGCACGCGGAAGTTGGCCCGCCTGAAGAATCCATATTCATAGCCGGAGCGGCGGAGTCGGTGGACGCCCTCCCACGCCCAAGAAAGGGGCGCCAGGGCGAGGTCTCGGGCGGCGTGTAACGGTTGCAAGTTCATCCCATCTCCCGGGCCATCATGGCCCCCACGTCCTGCTCTCCGGCGCGCATCAGGGACGGCAGGGAAGCCAACCTCGCGCGCACGGTCTCCCAAGCGCGCGGGTCCTTCAGCCATTTTAGCACGTGGAGGCGGATCAGCGGAGATTGAGCCTCTTGCTGGAGGAGTTCGGGGAAGACCCGCTCCACTCCCAATACCAGATTTGGCAGGGAGACTGCCTTATCATAGCCCACTAACCTGCGGACCACGAACTCGTTCAACAAACTGGACTGGTAGGCCACCACGGTGGGCACGCCCAGCAGCGCGGTTCCCAGAGTAACGGTTCCGCTGGCCGCAATCGCAAGGTCGGTCCCCAGGAGCGCTTCCGGAAGGGCCTCGGGCAGCACTTCCCCGTCCACCTCTCCTAAGGCGCAGGCGTAGTACTTGTCGTCAACCGTGGGCACCCGGGCAAGGGTGAGCCGCATGTCCGGGAGGGAGGCCCGCAGCTCACGGGCGGTTTTCAGAAAGAGGGGCAGTAGCGGCGCGACTTCCGAGCGGCGGCTCCCTGGCAGGAGCATGACCCGCGGGGCACGGGTGAGCCGCTCCTCCCAGCGCCGATCCGGCAGGCGCGAAAGTTGTCCCGCGTAGGCGTGCATCAGCGGGTGTGGCACCGGCACGGTTTGGCGGACGCCGCGGTTTTTGAACCACTCCTCCTCAAAGGGCAGGATGGTGAAAAGGCGATGTGTGACCTTGGCCAGGGTGCGCGCTCGCCACGGGCGCCATCCCCATGCCTGGGGGGCGACGTAGTACCACACTCGCACGCCCTGGCCATGCAGGCGCTGGGCCAGGCGCAGGTTGAAGTCCTGGAAGTCCACCAGTACGGCGTCCCGGGTACCACGCTTCAGGGCCTCGGACTCGAGTTTCTCCAGGGCCGACCGGTAGAAGGGAATCTTGGCGAAGACCTCGCTGAAGCCCATGCTGGAGAAGTCTCGGAGGTGGAAGAGGTTTTCCATCCCCAAGTCGCGCAAGCGATCCCCCCCCACCCCCCAGAACCTGAGCTCGGGCCGCAGGGAGGCAAGCCGTGGAATGAAGCCCAGGGCGTGTTCCTCGCCGGATGTCTCACCGGCGACGACCAACACCTCAGCCATGTTGCTGGTCCAGGGCGCGCAGGACCGCCTCCACTTGCTCCACCGCCTCTCGGCCGGCGGCGGCGTCAACCATGGGAACTCCCCGGGCCGCAATAGCGCGGTAGAAGGCCTCCTGCTCGATCAGGAGATGGTCGCGTTTGGGATACGCTTCTTCCGAAACGTAGACGCCAGGGGAGAGCTCCCCCGCAGGTGCCCGTTGGACCTTGTTGGCGAAGAGGTCCACCCTTACACTGCCGCCCGCGTGGAAAGCCTCCAAGGCCCGCACCTCATGCACGCTGTTTCGTCCCACCGTGATGGTGGCGCGCATGCCGCCTTCGAGGGTGAACAAGGCAGTGACGTGGTCCCAGTGGCGGGTTCGGATCTTGTGGCCCCAGGCTTCCACCTTCGCCACTTTCCTCCCGAAGAGCCAAAGCATCAGGTCGATGTCGTGGATCATCAGGTCCTGGACCACGTCCACGTCGGTGGCGCGGCCCTTGAACGGCGCGAAGCGGTCGATGCGCAGGGTGACGGATCCTTTCAGGGCAAGGAACTCGGGGCGCAGGGATTCCCAAGCGGCGTGGCAGCGCTCGGAATGGCCCACTTGCAGGATGAGGCCCTTCTCCTGGGCGAGGCGTTCGAGCTCTCGCGCCTCGGCGGCCGTGGAGCAGAGGGGCTTCTCGCAGAAGACGTGCTTGCCGGCCAACAGCAGGTCCTTGGCGACGGCATGGTGGAGGGAAGTCGGGGTGACCACCACCGCGGCGTCGAGTCCGGGGACTTCGCGCCAATCCGTGACCACCGCCACCCCGGGATGCGCGGCACGTGCCGCTTCCTGCCCCGCGGGGAGTTTTTCGACGATGGCCCTGAGCTCGCACAGATCCGGCAGCGCGGCCGCCTTTTGGGCGTGCCACTTGCCGAGGAAGCCGTAACCGATGGTGGCGGTGCGGACCCGGGACACGCTCAACCCGCCATAAAGGGCGCGATGCCGATTTCGGATTTGCGGATGAAGGCGGCGATCACCTGGACCACCTTGTTGTTGGCAAACTCGGCCATGAGTTCCGGGTGCTCCACGAACGCCCTGGGGGCGAGGGCGCTGCTCTCCATGGTGCGGTAGAAATCCACCACCTCGGAAACCACCGCCTTGTCGTGCCCTTGCCGCTTGAGGCCGATGATGTTGATGCCCTTGAGCCGGACCCGGTTGCCATAGGCGGTGCAGAAGTCGGGGATGTCGCGGTCTATGGCGGACCCCCCGCCGATGTAGGCGCCCTTGCCGAGGGAAACGAACTGGCTCACACCGGTGTTTCCCCCGATGATCACGCGGTCCCCGATGTTCACGTGGCCGGCAAGCATGACGGCGTTGGCGAAGGTGACGTTGCTTCCCACGTTGCAATCATGGGCGATGTGGCAATAGGCCATGATCAGGCAGTTGTTCCCCACCAACGTCACCTTATCCTGCTTCATGGTGCCGCGGTTGACCGAGACGAACTCGCGGAAGGTGTTCCCGTCGCCTATGACCGTTTCGGTGGGCTCACCCTTATAGGAGTTGTCCTGGGGGGGCGTGCCGATGGAGCAGAACTGGTGGAAGGTGTTGTTCTTGCCGATGGTGGTATGGCCGTCCACCACCACATTGGAAACCAGGGTGGTCCCCTCGTCGATCCTCACGTGGGGTCCCACCACGCAGAAGGGGCCAATCTTAACGCCGGCGCCGATCTTGGCCTCGGGGTGGATACTGGCGAGAGCGTGAATCTCGGCGGTCATGCTGGATCCTTGTTCAGAGGAGTTTGAGGCTGGCGAGGAAGCTGGACTCAGAGACCAGCTCGCCGTCACAGTGGATCTGAGCGTCATAGAAACTCATGGGCCCGCGCACGCGGGAGAGCGTGGCGGACACGTCCAGGATCATGCCTGGCAGGACGGGCTTGCGAAAGCGGGCCTTCTCCACACCCAGCAGGGCGACATCCAGTTTGGCCTCACCCAAAGGCTTGCTGATCGCGTGGAGCATGAGGAAGGCTGACGCCTGCGCCATCATCTCCACCTGCACCACACCGGGCAGGATGGGGGCCCCGGGGAAATGGCCTTCCAGCACCTTTACACCGCTGTGGACGGTGAAGCGGCATTTCGCGCTCCCCCCCACTAGCTCCGCCGGCGCAAAAGGGCCCTTCCTGCCCGCGAGGCCAGCAGGCAGGACCACGTCCTCCACCGAATCGATGAAGAGGAAGGGATCCCGGTGCGGGAGGAACAGCATGACCTGCTGCTTGTCGAGTTTCATTTCGCCTCCTGCCCCTTGAGGGCGTTCTTGCGGACCCAAGCGAAAGTGCGCATCCATTCCTTGAGGTCCCGGGCGGGGTGCCCGCCGAGGACAGAGCCGGCTGGCCACACGGCGCCTTCGTTGACCATGGCGGCGCCGGCGATCTGGGTGCCCTGGCCGATGTGGGCGTCTGGCCCCACGGCCGCGCGCCCTCCGAGCACGACGAAATCCTCCAGCACGGCGCTGCCGGCGACGCCGGATTGGCCGCACAGGATGCAGCCGCGCCCGATGCGCACGTTGTGGGCCACCTGCACCTGGTTATCGATGCGCGTGCCGGCCCCGATGACGGTGGGGGTGAAGGTGCCCATGTCCACACTGGAGTTGGAGCCGATCTCCACATCGTCGTGGATCTCCACGCCGCCCATGTGCCAGATCTTCACGTGCTGGCCCTTGTGAAAGACGTAGCCATAGCCGTCCGAGCCCAAAGTGGTGTTGGCATGGACGCGGACGCGCGCGCCGATCTTGGTAAAGGGGTACACCACCACGTTGGAGAACAGCTCGCTCCCCTCCCCCACATGGGCGTGGGGATGCACCACCACACCGGGGTGGAGGACGGCGCCGGCGCCCACGCTGGCGTGTTCGCCGATGAACGCTCCCTGCGCGACCACGGCACTGGGATGGACGTCGGCATTGCCCAGCTGGCGGCCGTCCACGGCGCTCTGGAAGCCACGGAATTTCTCCGCGTGCATGGGCCTGGAGAGAAGGGCCAAGGACAGGGCCACGTTCCCTCCTGACGCCACCGCCGTCAGGCGGTCGGTGAGGGCGAGCCGCCGATCCGGCGAGAGCTTGTCCCATTGCGCCTGGTCCACGACCAGGGCGCCGGAGGGTCCGGGAACCGCTGCCAGGCGCGCTTCAAGTTGGGCGAGAAACTTCTGGTTTTTGGCGAATGCCAAGGCACCCGGGGCTAAGAAGTCGACCGTGGTCAGGCGCGCGACGTCCGCGTCCCCGTTCCCGTGGACCAACCGCAAGGAGGGGTCGTGGGAGAGCAGGTCGGCGAGAAGCATGCTACTTGGGGTGTTTTTTGTCGTAGGCCTTCACCACATCGCCGGTGAGGTCTTTTTTGTTTTGGGCGTAGATGATGGGGGCACTGCCCAGTTCGAAGGTCAGGTCCACCGCGGCGGCCTTGGAAACCTCCTCGATGATCGGGCGCAACTTCTCGATGAGGGGGCGCTTGAGATCCTGCTCCATCTTCTGCATGTCCCGCTGAAACTCGTTGGCTTTGCCTTGTACGCGCAGGATCTGCTCCTGGAGCTCGCGCTCCTTGGCCAAGCGGGCCTGCTCGCTGAGCACCGCCACCTGCTTTTTGAGCTCCTCGCCGGCTTTTTTGATTTTCTCCTCTTCCTTCTTCAGGGTTGCCTTTTTCTCGTTGAAGGCCTTCTCCAGGCTCTTCACGATGGACTGGCCTTCCTTGACTGAGGTCATGACTTTCTGGACGTCCACCAAGCCGATGACGACTTCGGCGCGGACGGGGGCGGCGAGGAGGAGGGCGAGGAGCGCGGCGCAGGCTTTCATGGGTTCTCCCTAGTGTGGCTGGTCGGGGAAATTTAACACCCCTTAGAACAATTGTCCTATGTCAAAGTTGAATTGGTTGGGCTGCTCGCGCTCACGCTTGTTGATGGGGAAACCGAACTCGAAACGCAGCACGCCGATGGGCGAGAACCAACGGAAACCAAAGCCGTAGTCCGCCCGAAGCGTGTAGTCACCGTTCTTGCCGATGCGGTCCTCCCACACGTTTCCGAGGTCGCTAAAGACCACCCATTTCAATCCGGCTTCCTTCACCAGCGGGTGCTCCAGCTCGAAGGTGGAGAGCAGCTGGAACAAGCCGCCCTTGTTGAAGGTGTCCAGGGAGCCGGTGTTGAGGTTGCGGGCCTCGATCAAGGGGCCGATGTCCTCCAGGCGGAAGCCCCGCATGTTGCGCGCGCCGCCCATGGAGAAGCGTTCAATGCGGGGGATGCCCCGGTCGGTGGTGCGGAAAATCTGTCCCACCGTAGTGCGTTGACGGAACACCAGGTCTTCCCAGATGGGCTTGTAATAGCGGCCTTCCACGTCGGAGCGCAGCCAGCGCTGCACGCCACCTACGCCGGTGTACTCCACCGAGCCCGAAGCGTAGTAACCGTTGGTGGGCTCGAAGATGTTGTTACGGCGGTCGTGCACCAAAGACGTCTGGACGGAGCTCGCAGCGCCATTCTCCAACGAGGGATCGATGGTGGGGTTGGCCACGTTGCGGATGGTGTTGTCCTCGTAGCGGTAGGTCATGAAAAGGCGGGTGAAGTCGAAGATGGGATACCCGACGCGCACGTCAAAGCCGTGCTTCTCGTAGCTGAAGGAACGGATGAAGTTGGACACGGTACGGAAGTAGTCCGCGCCCGCGGTCCACTTGGTGTCCATGAAGTAGGGCTCGGTGAAGCCCACGTTGTAGATCTGCTGGTTGGAGGCCAGGGACATGTTGAAGTTCAGGTTTTGCCCCAGGCCCCGGAAGTTGTTCTGCGCGATGGAGGCCTGGATGAAGCCCTGAGTGGCGGTTGAGTAACCGGCGCCCAGGCTGATCTGGCCGGTGGCGCGCTCCTTGATGGAGATTTCCACGTCGAGGACGTCGTCGCGGCCCTTCTGGGCCACGGTGTTGAAGACCACGCTGTCTGGCTGGAAGAAGCCCAACCGGTTCACCGCGTCCTTGGAAAGGCGCAACTTGGACCCCGAGTACATCATGCCCTCGTGGATTTTCAGCTCGCGGCGGATGACCTTGTCGCGGGTCTTGGAGTTGCCTTGCACGGTGATGCGGCCGAAATGGCAGATCTTGCCCTTCTCGAAGGAGAAATGCACGTCCACCTTGTTCTCGCCCGGCACGATCTCCAGGGTCCGCAGGACGTTGGCGAAGGCGTAACCCTTGTCCTGGTACATCTCCGTCAACGTCTGGATGTCCAGACGGAGGTTCTCCTCGTTGTAAGTGTCACCCGCCTTGAGCTTGAGCTTTTCCAGCATCTCGGACTCGGTGAACAGCAACTCGCCGTTGAAGTAGACGCCGTTCACGTCGAACTTGGGCCCCTCCACCACGTGCACCGTGATGAAGATCCAGCGCTTGTCGTCGGACACGGTCACGACCGGATTGTGGATGTTGACTTGCAGGTGCCCGCGGGTCTTGTACAGGTACTTCAGCCTCTCCACGTCGGTCTGGAAACCCGTTTCCTTGAAGCTGCCTGAGCCGGAGAGGCCGGAAAAATAACTTTCCTCCCGGGTTTGCATGAAGCTTTTCAGTTCGTCGTCGGGAATGGCCTTGTTACCAAGGAAGGTGATCTTCTTGACCATCACCTTGTCCCACTCCTTGAGCTTGAAAACCACGTCCACGGAGCCGTTCTTGCGGGGCTTCACCTGGTAGCTGGCCTGGGCGATGAAGAAGCCCTTTTCCTCGTAGTGCTTCTGGAGCGCCAGCACGTCGCTCTTCAGGGTGGCCACGTCCAGGATCTGGAACTCCTTGGTCTTGACCTGCTCCTTGAGGTCGTCGGCGCTGATCTCATCGTTCCCCGAGAACTCCACTTTGCCGATGATGGGCTTTTCCTTGAGCCGCAGCAACAGCACGTTTTTGCCACCGTCCTGCTTGTGCCATGCCTCCACTTCCTCGAAGTACTTCATGTCGTGGATGCGCTGTATGTCCTGGCGCAGGAGGTAGTTGTCGAGCGGTTGACCGGCCTTTGTTTGGATCTTCTCCAGCACCGCCTCGGACTCCACTTTGCGGTTGCCTTTGATCTCAATGGCGTCAGGAGTGAAAAGTTGGGTGACGGGGCCGATCAACTCTTGGGCGAGAGCAACAGAAGTGACAAGGTGCGACACTACCAGACAAGAAATGAGCAGGAATTTGCGGCCGAAAGACGCCATTATATCGCTTTAAGTACCTGGAATTAAAGAATTGCCCAATTCTATCGGATTATCTGACCATCTTCAATGGTGATCTTGCGGGGAAAGGCCGAGGCCACTTTGTCATCGTGGGTGACCACCAACATGGTGGCGCCGGAAGCCGCGGCCAACTCGCGCAAGAGTTCCGTCACCTTTTGCGAGTTGTGGGAGTCCAGGTTGCCGGTGGGCTCATCGCACAGGAGGAGGCGCGGTCCCAGCGACAGCGCGCGCACGATGTTGATGCGTTGTTGTTCACCACCTGAAAGCTCATGGGGCCACTTGTCCAGCTGCTTCTCCACGCCGAGTTGGGCGGCGAGCGAGCGCACGCGTTTCTCCGTAGCCGCCACGTCGGCGCCAGCGATGCGCGCAGGCAGAAGGGCGTTGCCCAACGCCGTCAGGGAGGGCAGCAGGAAATGGAACTGGAAGATGAAGCCCACCTCGCGGTTGCGGTAGGCCGAGAGGGCCTCATCGTCCATTTCCCCCAGGGAATGGCCCCCCACCACCACCTTGCCGGAGTCGGCGCGCTCCAGTCCACCCAACAGGTAGAGCAGGGTGGATTTACCGGACCCCGAGGCCCCGCGCACGGCCACGGTTTCGCCTGCGGCGATCTCGAGGTCCAATCCCCGCAACACGCGGGTGCGCCCGTAGTTCTTTGTCACGCCTTCCAGGCGGATGTATCCGTTCATGCGAACTCCTGACGTAGGCCGGTGAGAAGGGATTGGCGACGCAACCTGCGGGCGGTGCCCCAACCCAATAGCGCAATCCACCCCAAGGCGGGAACGAAAACCCAGGCGTAGTCGGCGGCGTCGAGCACGACTTGCAGCCGCGTGAGCATGTAAATATCACCCGGGACTTGCAGCCAAGGGGCGTGGGCCAAAAGCAGGTTGAAGACTCCCACCAGGGCCCAGGCGCCGAGACAAGAGAGGATCCAAACCACGGCCAACAGTAAGGACCCGAAGCGGAAGAAGCGCCAACGGGGCAAGCCGATGGCGCGCAAGAGGAAGTACTCCTGCGCCTTGCGGGTGCGCAGGGTGATTAAGAAGGCAGCCACGTTGAAGACAGCCACCAGGACAATCAACTGAAGCACCACCGCGATGGAAGCCTTTTCCACCGCCACCGCCTCGAGGATGCCGGAAAAATCCTGCCACGCGGGTCGGAGGGCCCACGGCGCATCCAGCTCGCGGCCCAAACGGCGCAAGCGCGTCTCGAAATCCCTGGGCAGGGTTTGGCCGAATGACAGCAGCACCAGGTTGGAGCGCCCATGGAGTTCGAGTCGCTCGTCGAGCAAGCGCTTGGGCGCATAGAGCAGGCGCTGGTCCTTCTCGTGAATGCCGTGGGACACGACTTGTCCCACCCGCAGGGGCAGTAGGGTGGGTAGCGCGCCCTCCTGGCCCCGGGCCAAAACCAGGGTCAGGGCTGAGCCGGGGGTCAATCCCCATTCACGCGCCAGTCCCTTCCCCACCGCCACCTCATCGGCCCCGAAGGATAAGGCGAGGCCCGTGGAGGCGGAGAAGCTGTCCGTTTCCACCCCTCGCACCAGCACGGCGCGGGAGCGTCCTTCCGACAGAGCGAACGCCTCGGCCTGGACCAACGGAGCTACCGAGGTGACGCCGCCCCGGCGCAGGATTTCCTCCGTCACCGGGTCGAGAGTGAAAAAGCCACGGCGTGAGGACAAAGCAGCGTCCCCGCTGGCCCGGCGCAGGCCGGCCTTGAGGGTCTCCTCGAAGCCGTCCATCAGGCCGATGGTGCCTAAAATGACGGCGAGGGAGAAAGCAAAACCGGCGACGGTGAACGCCAGGAGCCGCCAGGTGGCCAGGCGGTCCAGAAAGATCCGGGCCAGGGCGGGGGAAAGGCCCGTGCCCACCTCAGGTTTCCGCTTCCTCGCCAAAGAAGCTTTCCTTCTTGAGCAGGGGGAAAAGGATCACGTCGCGGATGCTGGGACTGTCGGTGAGCACCATGACCAGGCGGTCGATGCCGATGCCTTGGCCCGCCGTGGGTGGCATGCCGTACTCCAGCGCCCGGACATAATCGTAATCCACATCGCAAGCCTCATCGTCCCCCGCCGCCTTGGCCTTGGCCTGGTCAGCGAAGCGCGCAAGCTGGTCGGTGGGGTCGTTGAGCTCGGAGAAGGCGTTACCGATCTCCCAGCCGTTCATGAAGAACTCAAAGCGGTCCACGAACTCGGGGTGCGCGTCGTTGCGTCGGGAAAGCGGAGACACTTCCGCCGGATACTCAGTAATGAAGGTGGGCTGAATGAGGTGTCTCTCGGCGAATTCCTCGAAGCATAGAGTGAGGAGCTTGCCCCAACCGGCGTTCTTGACGGTCTTGGGATCAATCTCGCTCTTGGACAGCAACCCCCGGAGGTGGTTGGCGTCCATCACCTGCTCCGCCGTGGAGTCGGTGTGCCGGCGGACCGCCTCCCGCATGGTCATGCGGGCGAAAGGTGGGCGCAGGGAAATCCGGTGGTCCCCGAAAGTCACCGTGTCGGTCTTAAGCACCTCTCGCCCTAGGCCCGCGACAAGGTCCTCGGTGAGGGTGATGAGGTCTTCGTAAGTGGCGTACGCCCAATAGAACTCGATGGAGGTGAACTCGGGATTGTGCTTGAGCGAGAGGCCCTCGTTCCGGAAGCACCGGTTCATCTCAAAGACCTTGTTGAAGCCGCCCACGATCAAGCGCTTCAAATGGAGCTCAGGCGCGATCCGCATGTGCAGTTCCATGTCGAGCGCGTTGTGGTGGGTCTTGAAAGGCTTGGCGGCGGCCCCCCCCGCGATGGCGTGCATCATGGGGGTTTCAACCTCGAGGAAGTCGTTCTTGTAGAAGTACTCCCGCACGTGCCGGACGATCTCGCTGCGCAAGCGCAGCTTTTCGCGGGAGTCGGGATTCATGATCATGTCCACGTAGCGCATGCGGTAGCGCGCCTCCACGTCGGTGAGGCCGTGGAATTTCTCCGGTAGGGGGCGCAGGCCCTTGCTGATGACGGCGAAGTCCTTGGTGTTGAGGGAGAGCTCCCCCTTCATGGTCTTGAACACATCGCCCTTGGCCCAAACCACGTCGCCGTGGTCCACCAGCTTGTATTGGGCGTAGGCGGCTTCACCGCAGACGTCCTTCTTCACGTAAATCTGCAGGCGCTGGGTGCCGTCGTCGCATGTCAGGAAGGCTGCCTTGCCGAAATCGCGCACCATCAACACCCGGGCGGCGACCGCGTAGTCCGGGGTCTGGCCGATTTCGTCCTTGGTCAGTTGGCCGTACTTGCCGACGATGTAGTGGAAGTTGGTGTCTGGTTTCAGGTCGTTCCGATAGGCGTTCCCCGAAAGTTCCTGGAGCTTGTGGCGCTTCTCCAGACGGACTTCCATTTGGTCATTGTACAGGTCGGTCCAGCGCTTCACGTGGTCGGTCATCTCGTCCTCACAGTTCCTCGTCGGCGTCGCCCACGGGTTTGCCGCCCAAACTCTGCCATTGCAGGTAGGCCTTCATGAAATCGTCTAGGTCGCCGTCCAGCACCGCCTGGGATTGGGAGGTGTGGTAGCCGGTGCGGTGGTCCTTCACCAGTTGATAGGGGTGCAGGACGTAGGAGCGGATCTGCGAGCCCCAGGCGTTGTCCTTCTTGCCTGCCTCCACGGCGTCCTGGGCCGCCCGGCGTTTCTCGAGCTCGCGCTCGTACAAGCGGGACTTGAGGATCTTCATCGCCTTGATCCGGTTTTGCAGCTGCGAGCGCTCCTGCTGGCAGGCAACCACGATTCCCGAGGGAAAGTGGGTCAGCCGCACGGCGGAGTCGGCGGTGTTCACAGATTGTCCCCCGGCGCCGCCGGAGCGGTAAACGTCCACGCGCAGATCCTTGTCCAAGACCTCGATCTCGATGGTGTCGTCGATCTCGGCCGAGACGTACATGGAGGAGAAGGAGGTGTGCCGGCGGGCGTTGGAGTCGAAGGGCGAGATGCGCACCAGGCGGTGCACGCCGGACTCGCTTTTGAGGAGCCCGTAGGCGAAAGGCCCGTTGACCTGCAGGGTGGCGCTGCGGATGCCCGCGGCGTCGCCATACTGGAAGTCCATGACCTCCACCTTGAAGCCGTGCTGCTCGGCCCAGCGCTGAACCATGCGCAGGAGCATGCCCGCCCAGTCGCAGGACTCGGTGCCGCCGGCGCCGGCGTTGATGGTGACGATGGCGTTGTTGGGGTCGAGTTCACCCGCCAGCAAGGCCTTCTTCTCGGCGTCGTCGATGGCCTTCTGGCATTTGGGGAAAGCGGCCACCGCCTCCTCCAGGGAGGCCTCGTCCCCCATCTCGGCCATCTCGAGCATGACCTCGAAGTCCTCGATGGCGGACTTGAGGCGTGCGTGGGTGCCCACGGCGTCTTCAAGGACGTTTTTTTCTTTCTGGATCTTGGTGGCGTTGTCGGTGTCGTTCCAGAAGCCCTCGAGGGCCTCCATCGCCTGGATCTCTTTTAGGCGGTGGTTCTTCTTGTCGACGTCAAAGTGACCTCCGGATGGTTTGGAGGGTCTGCTTGAAGCCAGGCAGGTGCTGCTTGTACTCGTCGAGCTTGAGGGCGTTGTCGCTGGCCATGGGGTCTTCTCCGGGAAGACCCCAACTTAGCAAAGCTGTGGGCGGCGCGCCAAGTGATTAGTGCGTGACCACGCTCCGGCGGTGTCGCAGGGTTTCGCAGTCGAAGGTGTCTGGCTCGCCCTGGTCCCCGATCACCTTGAGCACTGCGGCGATGGTGTCGCGGGTGGCAGAGGGCGTCCGAATGGTGATTAAGCGCATGTACTCGCTGAGGGAATCCGGCACCGACCGGTAACGCAACAAGTAGTAGTAGATCCGTTGGGCGATCACGTCGCCCAAGTCGAATGGCAGGTCGGCGATCACCGCCGCCCGCTCCTTGACCATGGCCTCAATGGCGCTCTTGAAAGTGGCGTCGTAGGCGCGACGGACCTCGGAGGGATCCAGTTGGTTGTTGTTGTTGGCGTCGAAGCGGGAGATCACGCCTTCGATGTTCATCAGCACCACCTGGATGGGCATGAAGTCGCTGTCATCCACCGGCACGTCGGTGTTGTCGTTGAAGACGGTGCAGGTGCGCGCCACCTTTTCGACCTTCTTGAGGTACTCAACGTTGTCCGCGGCCCGACCGGCGTCCCCGCAGGAAGTCATGCCCAGGTAGGCGAACATCTGGGGGAAGAAGGCCCGGAACTTGCGGCAGTACAGCCCGAAATACTCGCGGCGGTAGCAGGAGAGGTCGCTGATACGACCCAATTGGTCGGTGGGACACACGCGGGCGAGTTCCTCCTCGAACCACTTGGCGTTGGGCATCGAGGTCATCACGGTGGTGGCGAACTCGGAGACCTCATTGGGGGTCATGTGCCCGTCGCCGTTGGACTGGAACTGGAAGAGGGTGGTGAGCAGGACGATGTTCTCGTTGGTCTGCACTTCGCGGCCGGCGGTGATGAGCCCCTCCCCGACCAGGAACTTGTTGAAGACCATGATCATGTTCAGCAGCTGCGCTTGGGTGGCCCCAACACCGTAGACGGCTCCCCGCACGGGCTCGCCGTAGCGCTGGAAGGCCAGGAATGTGAGGTATTCGAGAATGCCGATCTCCACCACGCCGTCGGCGTTGCGGCGGTAGGCGGGCGTGTAGTATGGCGCCTCTTCCGGGCCTTTATAGAAGCGGTAACTCGTCACGATCCGGGCGAACTCCTCAAGGAAGCGCTGGTGGGTCGGGAAGTTGTTGGCGTAGGTCTGGAAGTTGATGCTCACGGGAGCAGGACTTGCGAGTTGCTCTTGGAAGAACTCGTAGATGCGGTGGTAGGTGCGGCCGCGGTCGGAAACTTCCTTGGCGCGATTAATCAGCGTGGTGAGTTCGCCTCGGGTGACCCACTCCTTGCCGGAGAGGTCCTCGTTTTCGCTCCAGCGGGACGAGCTTGTGAGGGTCATCTTGAGCTGGAGAACGTCTTCTCTGTAGGGACGCAGGTCGGGGAGCGTCTCGGGGTCCACGATGTTGGCGAGGGCCTCGGTCAATTCGTCGATGCTGAACATGCGCATGGCCGGCTCGCCCTGGAACAGCTGCTCCTCGAGGATCTCGAGGTCGAAGTGGAGCAGGTCGAGCTGCGTTTTCTGGTTCAAAGTGAGGTGCCTGAAGCGGTACAGGTCAAAGGCCACTTTGCTGATGGGGGAGAGCTTGGGCAGTAGCGTGTGGAGCTCGAGGTGGGTGATGACCTCAGCCTCACCGCCAACCAACAGCTTCTTCACGAACAGGGCGGATTTGATTTTGTTGAGGACGTCCTCTGTCTCGTCGGTCGAGAAGGCCTCCAGCAGCCTGACGATGTTCAGGCGGTGGACCTGGCTGCCGCGATTGGGAACGTAGATCGCGTGCAGGCGAGTGGTGATGGACTCGGCGGCCACGAACACGCGCTCGCGCCAGCTTTCGTGCACGCCGTACGGGGTCTCGCCATCGTGGGTGAAGAACGGGTAGATCTTGATGACCTCTTCGTTGAACAGGAACAGGAAATCGATGATCTTGCGGACCGACTGGGGGGAGAGGTATTCGGGGTCCTCGCCGAAGAGCAGGTGGCTCACGTCGAAGACCGCCTTGATGGCGCGGATGTTCTCGGGCTTGAAGTCGGGCACGTTCAGGCGGACGTACTGCTCGAAGGCCCGGCGCGAGAGGTAGCCGGGGCGTCCGGACTCCACCACGCGCAGGAACAAGTCCAGGCTGCGCCCGAGGCAGTCGATCTGGGGGGCGATGTTGCGCTTGAGAATGTCCTCGAACTCGCTGATCTTGAGTTCGCAGCCGGCATTGAAGCGTTCGGACTCGATGGCCTCATTGACGACCTCGTCCTTGGACAGGTCGGAGCAACCCCCGAGGAGGAGCAGCGTAGCGGCGATGAGGGCGGTTGCGGTCCGTTTCATGCGCTCGTCCTTAGTACGTGTACCGGAGACCGGCGTACACGGCGTCGTTGTTCGTGTACGGGCTCCAGTAAGAACGCCCGTTGGCGGGCGTTCCAATCATGTTAACCCCCGCGTTCAGCGCGAGGTAAGACGTGGGGCGATAATCCACCCTGAACATCGTTAGTCGGTCAGTGGTCAAAGTGTCGTACTTCCCGTCGGCCGAGACGGTGTAACGGCTGCCCAGGTGGTAGCGCAGCCACCCGTGCAGGGCCTGGTTCCAGCGTGGATCCTCCGCCAAGATGTCCTCGTCGCGGTTGAAGGGGCTGAGGCGCGCGACGTAGTCGAAGCCCATGCCATAGCGGTCGGTTTCGCGCGCAATACCACCGCCCACGTAGTCCTCGCGGCGTTTCTCGACCTCGATTTGGGTGTATTCCACCGCCACGGGGTCGCCGTTGGGAAACTCATTGGGCCGGACGGCGATGGCGGAAGCGTAAATGGTCACGCCGGCGTTTCTCCAGCGCAGGTTCCCGCCGTAGACGTCGTGGTAATAGAATTGGGGCGTCACTTCGGCGTTAACCACGTCGTCGCCGGTGCTGTAGGAGACCTCGACGGTCTGGGAGAACTGGTTCTCGGGCTTGCGCAGATAGTAGAGTCCCGCTTCCCAGTGCTCGCTCTCCCAACCTACGTTCAAGCCGCCGGCGGGGCGGAAAATCACGTCGGAGACATCGGGGTAGTTCACGTCGTAGAAAATGGGGACGTCGCGGCTCTCGAGGCGCGCGGTAGCCGCGGGCGGCTTGGCCCAGGGGTTGTCGGAGGTGATGGTCCCCTTGGACTTGTCGATCTCCAACCCCGGGTTAAGTTCCGGTGCGTACACCGGCGTGGCGAAGAAGTGGAAGCGCAGGCCGCTGGAGTAACGACGTTTGAACACCACTCCGATCAGGCCCTCGCGACCGGGAGTGAAGTAATTGAAGTTCTGGCGGTGGTTGACCTTGCCGAAACTCCAGTGGTCATCCACATCGCTCCAGTCCAGCAAGAAACGGCCCACCTGCAGCTCGGAACGGCCCCAGCGGTGGTTGATGTAGGCCTCGTTGACCGCGTACATCGGCGTATTTTGATCGTTGTAGAGGAAGTTGAAGGTGAAGCGTTTCTCGAGTTGTCCCACGCGATGGCGGTGGTAATCGAAGTGCAGGTCAAAGAAGTAGCGGTTACCCCCCACGTCCCCCACTCCCTCGGCCAGCTGGTTGCTGGTGCCGCCCACATGCCCCGTGTAAGGCCGATCGGAGGCGAGGCGCTGGGAGGTGGCATCGTCGTAAAGGGGGATGGCGGTGCTGCGCACGGACGCCGTGGCGACTCCCGCGAGGCCCAGACCGAGAATGACGAAATGGGGTCCGTTACGACTCATCACGCGCTTACAACCTTGTTCTTCCTTCCATCTTAACCAGGGGCGCCTAATACGCCTTCCTGCAAAACTTGCCGAGACTTTGACTCATTGTATCAACCCAAGATTTCCAGCTGGTTCCACCCTGTAAAAAGGTAATGGCGAAGGCCTGATTCCAGCCACCTAGGGAGGGATGTAAGAACTTGTAAGTTGTTGAAAGGACGACCATTTCCGTAGGGTCTTAGGAATCAACCAAAGCCAAAAGGAAAGAAATGAAAATCTTTGGTCTCCTGCTGGGTCTCGCCAGTGCCGCCGCTTTAGCCCAAAGCGTGCGTTTCGAGCATGACACCCTCTTTGTAAAACTTCAGCCCGGCGCACGCCTGCCGGAACACCACCTCATCACCGCGAGCAAGCACCTGTTCGGTGACCTGCACCAGCTGAGCACCGACGACGCCGTCCAGCTGGAAAACGCCCTCAGGGCCGACGCCGCCGTGGCCTGGACCGAGAAGTCCTTCTACGCCGGTCCCCGCGAACTCGCCCGTCCCGCCGCTCTTCCCAAAGAGTCCGACGAAAGTTTCCTTGGCTTCAACGACCCCCAGGCCGGCCGCGTGTGGGCCTTCCGGGACGCCGCCCGCCACGGCGTTTCCGTGGAGCGCGCCTACGGCGAGCTCCCCCCCCGTGCCACCCGCACCACCATCGTGGCCGTGGTCGATACTGGCGTCGACTACAACCACGAGGACCTGCGTGACGTGATGTGGGTCAACCGCGGTGAAGTCGCCGGTAACGGCGTCGACGACGACAACAACGGCTACGTGGACGACGTTCACGGCATCAACACCCTCATCCGCAATGCCGACGGCACCGCCACCGGCGCCCCCATGGACACCCACTCCCACGGCACCCACGTCTCGGGCACCATCGCCGCCAAACAGAACAACGGCATTGGCTTGGCGGGCATCGCCGCCGACGTGCGCATCATGGCGATCCGCACCGTCCCCAACAACGGCGACGAAACCGACAAAGACGTGGTGGAATCCTTCCTCTATGCCGCCAAACACGGCGCCAAGCTTATCAACTGCTCCTTCGGGAAAGCGGTCAACGAGGGCGGCATGGTGGTCTCCGAAACCATCCAGCACATCGGCGAGCGCTACGGCACCCTGGTGGTGGCCGCCGCGGGCAACGACTCCTGGGGTCCCTTCAGCTGGCACGACATCGATGTCGTCGCCAACCGCCGGTACCCCGCCAGCTTCGACAACGCCCACCTGATGGTTATCGCCGCCTCCAACTCGGGCGGCGGACTTGCTTCCTTCTCCAACGTAGGCGCAGCCAGCGTGGACGTGGCGGCTCCCGGCCAAGACGTGTTTTCTACCATGCCCGGCAACCGTTACGGGGGCATGTCCGGCACTTCCATGGCCACCCCGACCACCGTCGGCGTCGCTGCCCAGGTGCTGTCCTACTTCCCCGGCCTCTCCCCCCTGCAGCTCAAGGACGTGATGATGCGTTCAGTGACTCCGATTCCGGCTTTCCAAGGCAAGATGGTGACCGGCGGGCGCGTGGACCTTTCCAACGCCCTCAAGCTCGCCGCCGAGATCTGAGCCTCCCAGATTTCTTCGAGACGAAGGCCCGCGCAAGCGGGCCTTTTCATTTCAGGCCGGCCTTGCGGCGGGCCCGGGCGAAGGCCGCGAGCAACTTCGCCTCACCAGCTTCCATGATTCTCTCTTCTTTCACCGAGACCTCGTGGTCATAGCCAACCAGGTGGAGGAAGCCGTGGAAGAACAGGTGGACCAACTCTTCTTCTAAACTGCTGCCCAGGCGCTTGGACTGGCGCGCGGCCTGGGGCAAACAGATGACCATGTCCCCCAGGGGAAGTATCCCAGGGGCCGCCCAATCATGGGGGCCATTTCTCCGCAGGGAAGTCTGTGTGGGAAAGGAGAGCACGTCGGTGGTCTTGTCCTTCCCGCGGTGAGTGCGGTTGAGAGCGCGTATGCGCGCGTCGCCGCACACCAGGAGAGAAAGTGGCGCCTGCCGCGCCTCTTTGGGCAAAAGGGGCGCTGCCACTTCCGCTGCGAGTTCCAACCAGCGGCGCTGGCGGGCGGTCAAGGCCACGGTTATGGTGAGGTCCAGGTTGAGACGGGGCATGGGCAACGTGCTAACATCCACCCGGAGGGCCCGTCAACCGAAGGAGCGCGCATGTCCCGTCCCGAACTGGAAAGGTGCATCGAGGTGGTTCGCCGCCTGCGCGACCCGCAGGGGGGGTGTCCCTGGGACCTGGCGCAGACCCATGAGTCCCTCCTCCCCTACCTGTTGGAGGAAAGCTACGAGTACATCGAGGCGGTGGAGAAGAAAGACCCGGCCCTGATGAAAGAGGAGCTGGGGGATGTGCTGCTGCAGGTCCTCCTCCACTCCACCATGGCGGACCAGTCCGGCGCTTTCAACCTGGAGGATGTCGCCAAGGGATTGGCCGACAAGCTGGTGCGACGCCATCCGCACGTTTTTGGAGATGCTAAGGTATCTGACCCCGACGAGGTGAAGGTCAACTGGGCCAAGCTCAAAGAAGCCGAGAAGGGCGCGGCCAAGAAATCCGCCATCCCATCCAAGCTGATGAACCACCCCGCCCTCAGGACCGCGCACCTGATTGGCGTCGCCTCGGGCAAGGTCGCCTTCGACTGGGAAAATGCCCAACAGGTGCTCTACAAGGTGGAAGAGGAATGGCAGGAACTGAAGGAGGAGCTGCCCGCGGGGCGCTCACCCGACCAAGCCCGCGTGGCGGAGGAAATGGGCGACCTCCTCTTTAGCGTGGCCCAGCTGGCGCGGCACCTGGGGCTTGACCCAGAGGAGAGCCTCCGCGCGGCCAACCGCAAGTTCCTCCGCCGCTTCCACCGGGTGGAGGCCCTGGCCGAGGCCCGGGGCAAGGAAATGGGAAGGATGTCCGCCGCCGAAATGGAGGAGCTATGGGTGGTGGCCAAGAAGGAAATGAAATGAACGCTCCCGAACTGCACCCGCGCTGGGTGCGACTGCCTCCCGAACGCCGCTTCCTCAAGCGTCCGTATCCGGTGGTGGCCCTCACCGGCGGGGTTGCCTCGGGCAAGTCCACAGTCGCCCGTTATCTGGCCTCCAAGGGAGTGCCCACTGTCTCAGCGGACGCGCTGGTGAAAGACGTGTACGCGCTCCCGGAAACTTTGGCCTGGCTCGCCCGCACCGCACCTGACATGCTAGGTCCCGATGGCAAGCCGGACTTTCCGCGTTTGAGGAAGAGGACTTTCGAGGACGCGGATTTCAAGCGCTCGCTCTCGGAGTGGATCTACCCGCGGCTGGCCGCGGCCTTCGAGCGGGTGGAGCGGGCAATGCCCCAAACGCCCTCATGGCTGGTGTATGAGATTCCCCTGCTATACGAGCTGGGCATGGAGAACCTGTTCGACGCCGTAGTGGTGAGTTGGGCCCCCCGGGACACCCAACGGACACGGCTGCTCAAGCGGGACGGATGCGCGCCGGAAGTCGCGGACGCCATGCTGGATCAACAGATGCCGTTGGACGCCAAGAAGAGCCGCGCAGACTTGGTTTACGACAACTCCGCCGAGCGGGCCGGGGAGGACGAAGCCTCCCTCGGCGCCCTGTGGGCCTCGCTTACAGGCTAGAACCGCGGCGGCGGCCGCTGTTGCCGCGGCATCGGCCTTCGATCATTTCGATGCCTCGGCGGGTGGCGGGATCCCGGTTGGGGACGCAGGTGAAACCTTCCGAGCACTCAAGTTCCATGAATCCGCTGCTCACGCGTCGGCCCTGGTACATGACCGGACACTTGGCGCCATCCACTCCGCGCATCGCGCATGTGGTGACTTCCCTAGGGTCATCGGAGGGGATGCAGGCCGGGACGGAGGAGTTACGCAGGAAGGGATGCTGGCCCCGGAACCATTCGCGGCAGTGGTGGGGCTGCACGCAATCGAGGCCGTCGTTGACGTAGATTAAGCTTCCCACGAAGGCAGAGATGCTGGCGTCCAGGTTCTGCTTCACGGTGCGGCCGTTCTCCAGGCGCGCGTTCACGAACTCGTTGTGGCAGGTCTGATCCAGCATCACCATGTGGGTGCGGCGTCCCCCGATGGTGTCGGGGACGAGGATCCATCGGGAGTCCATGCGGATGTTCTGGTTGAAGGCGTTGATCTCGCGCACGGTGCCCCCCACGCCGGCCAGCTTGAAACCACCGGCCATGCCGGCTTCATTCTCCAGGCGAGCTTCCAAGCGGCAGGAGAAAGAGATGAAGCGGCGACCGCGGCGATTGGTCACCACGCGACCGGAGGCGTCCCGAGTGGTGAAGTCGAAGTGGCCCTGGCTGTCCACCATGGCGGACATCCCCTCGCCCATGATGATGGCCATG
Organism: uncultured Bacteriovoracaceae bacterium; assembly: GCA_964399165.1. Lineage (GTDB taxonomy): Bacteria > Bdellovibrionota > Bacteriovoracia > Bacteriovoracales > Bacteriovoracaceae > UBA6144. Next base: position 168,989 of record CAYNPO010000002.1, read on the forward strand.
CTGCTGATCAGGCGACGGAACTTGAGGATCGGGCCAGCGCTGATTTCGATGCCCAGGAATTCGGCGCGCACCTGGAGGCTGATTTGCTCTTCGTAGCCCGTGGTGCGGATGGATTCCATGGTCAGGCTGGCGGTGGCGACCCAACGCTCAGAGGATTCGTCTGAGTTGGCAAGGGCCTGGGCCATCTCCTGGCGGTTGTCGTAAGCGCGAACGCCCAGGGCGTTGATGGACAGGCCAGATATACCGCCGCCGCCTGCCGACGCCGGGATGAGCATTCCTTCGTCACTGCGTTGCCGTGGGAGACTGACAGGGGTCAGCGAGGGATGGAGGGTGGCCTGGCGCGCACGGCTCGCCTCTTCAAGCTGTGCCAGCAGCGCCGGGGATGGCGCGGGCAACCGCGAGGAGCGGGGATTGGCCAAGGTGGCTTCCATCACCTCCCGCAGGCCATCGGCCACGGCGGGTGTGAAGCGCTCCAGATCCCGGTTGGCATGTGCGCGCACTTCGGCGCGGGCAGCTTCCGTGTTGAGGCCTTCGGCTATCTTGGCATCGTAGAAGGCGACCACGGACAGGCGGACCTGCTCGAGCATTCGCTGGGCCTCCAGGCGCGCTCTCCCGCCGGAGTCCAGGTTCTGGGCCTCGTAGCCGATTTCGCGGACTAAGGCGTCCACGTCCAGGCCCTGACGGCGCAGCGGCTCCAGGGATTGCAGGCGGTTCTGCAGGCCGTTCACGGAAAGTGCGGCGAACGCGGCGGGCGCGGCGAGAACGAGGAGCAGGACGCGAACAAGCGTGGTGGCCATAGAATGTCTCCGTCCCCCAATCTTAAGCTCCCCATGGGACGGCACGCGGGAATCGGGTAAAACTTTCAAACCTCCGCGGGAGCGAAGCTGGCGGGTGCACGGAATGTCTTTTCCACGCTTTCCCAGGGGTCTTGAAAGCACAGGCCCGTGGCGGCGAGCTTCATGCCCTCACGGTTCTTGTTGTTTTTCCCGTATTTGGGGTCCCCCCACACTCCGGCCCCATGGAGCGCCAAGTGGCGGCGGATCTGATGGAGCCGGCCGGTGAGGGGCTCCAATTCCACCAGCAAACGCCCCTCTTCCAGCGCCCGGACCACGCGGTAGCGGGTCTGGGCAGGCTTGCCATCCAAAGCGTCCTGGAAAAGCCCCGTGGTAGCCTGGGTCGGCAATCCGCACACCACCGCCATGTAGGTCTTGTGCACGGCCTGTTTCTGGAACATCTCGGAGAGCTTGGCAGCCGCCGCCGTCGTATAAGCCACCAGCATGAGGCCCTCGGTCTCACGGTCCAGCCGGTGCACGGGAAAGGCCTTCCGCCCCGTACGCTCCACCGCATAGAGCATGGAACGGTGGTCCCCCGAGGCTGTGCCTTGGGACATGATGCCCGCGGGTTTCCACCACACGCCGTAGTGGCGGTTTTCCTCCAGGGGGGCCCGCGAGATGAAAGCGGGCAACGCCAGCACACCGGGATCATGGACCGCCTGGACCTGGTCGGCGGGATTGAGCTTGAGGCGCCCGTCGCGCACACGCTCCCAAGGGCCCTTGCCTCGGAAGCGCACCACCACCGCCCCGAAAGCCAGCATGGCCTCGATGGTCTCCAATGGCAGCTTCAAGCGCGCGGTCAGGGCGTCCCCGAGGCGAGTTCCCTCGGGAAAAGCGCCGGGGGGGATGTGGTACTCCCTCATGCCATCGGAGGGAGTTCGTCCCCGTCGGCCATCGTGGGCGCCTCCAGCAACGTAGCCGCCTCCCTCTGGGAGAATTGCAACTCGCCCGCCAACCTCTTCAACACATTCACCAGGTGGTCCTGGTCCTCCCGCAACGCGGCCATGATCTCGCGCGCGGAGCGCTCATGGCCCGAGAAGTCCACCCGGACCTCGGGCGCCTCCGGGGCGGGGCCGGCGCAGGACATGGCGATCTTGGTGGTCTGCACGTCCAAGTGGGCCAACCGCGCGTCCAGTCGTGCCACGGCGTCGTCGAGCCTCAGCAGATGTCCTTTGAAGTCCGCAGCCGCGCGCTCCGCTTCTGGCGTGAGATCCCCGGAGGCGCGCAGGAAGCCGTTGTGGGCCCGCACCAGGGCGAGCTTGGCTTCAGCCACGGCCAACTTATCGCCCTTCCACTCGAGCTTACCCCGCTCGAAGGCCGCCACAGCCTCCTTGGCGGCTAGCAAACGCTCGGACAAAACTCGCGCGGTTTCCTGGACCAGCTCCCCGCGTTTGGCGCCTCCACGGGCGTCTTCGGCGAGGGCCCCGAAAGCCGCGGCGAGTTCGGAAGAGAGTTGGTCGGCGGACAGAAGGCCGTCACGTACCTCTTTGAGGCCATGCAGACAGGACCGTTGTGCGGCCATGGCGCGCTCGATGCCATCCTCCAATCTACGCACCGTCAAGTCCTGGTCGTGGAGACGGTCTTCGCGGGTTCCCACTTGGGCGAGCAGTTCCCGCCGCTCACCGTCGAGTCGTTGCAGGACGGAGCAAAGCCGCTGCCAATCCTCCCCCAGCCCGGCTTCGCGCCACATGGGCGCGATCTCGGCCATGGCGCGGGCGTCCCATCTCCCACTTTCCAGAGCCGCCATCGCCTCGCGCACCGGCTGGGCCACCAGCTGGGCCTGTGCGGTGATGGCATCGCGCATGAGGGCCAGGGGATAGAACACCACGAGAACCTTGCGCTCACCCTGGTCTTCCAAGGGTGACACGTGCATCTCGAACGGGATACTCACGCCTCTCTCCACTTCCGCGCGCACCTGCCAGGTACCCGCTTCCATGGTGGCTAGGGCGTCGCCCACCGGATCCCCCGCGTTCAGGCTCAGGCGGGCGAGCACCGCCGCCCAACCATGGTCTTCCTCCAGCACCGCCGCGGGATCCAACTGGAATTGTTCGCAGAAAATCTGGTTGGCCCAGACCACCCGGCCGCGGCCATCCACCAACAGCACGCCGAAGGGCAATCCTCCCTGCAAGTCGTTGCCCAAGGCCATGCGCTTTCGCGCGGCCCGCAAGGTGCGTTCCACTTCGTCCACGCGCGCGGCTCCCACGTACGGCCGCCACTTGTCGTCTTGACCGGCCAAACCGGCGCGGAGGGCCTCAAGCAATGCGTGGTCCTGGTGGCGGCGTTGGGCCCGGCGGGCGTGGGCCCACAGGCCAGCCAGCGCGGCCCAAGCCAAGGCGATGAGGGCGGCGACCATCCATACTTCTTGGAGGGCGCGCTCCCGGCGCCGTTCACGGAGGGCGCCCAAGGAACCAGCCGCAAGGCGGGCGGAGGCGAGCCAGCGGTCCAGGGCAGCGCCGCCATCCTTGCCGAGTTTGAGGGCGCCCTGGCGCGCGCCGTGGAGGTCCGTGAGCATGTCCAGCTCTTGGCGGATGCTTTCCAGCCGGCGCAAGACCCCGTGGCGGTCACCATCGTCCAGAGTGGAGGAACGCACCAGGCGCTCCATCGCCTCCAGGTCGGAGACTGCGTAACGGGCGAGGGGCGACTCAAGACGTCCGGAGGCTTGGAGGTTCTTCAGGCGCTGGCCCAGGCGGGCGGAGAGGAAGGCCAGGTTCCGCCAGTGCCGGCGCTGGGCCAGCTCACCCAGCTCGGAAGCCTTGTCCGTCAAGGTTTCGAGCAACTCGGAAGGATCGGAAAGGGTGGCGTTCAGCCGAAGGGCCCCATGCACGTCTTCCGCCCAGGCTTTGAGGCCCGCGTCCGTGGTGAGGCCCAGAGTTTCCTCGAGCCCCGTCCGGCGCCGTTCCCAGGCCCGCAGGGCACCCTCAGCTTCCTCCCGCCGTAAACCGGCCAGGGAACGAGCCACTGCCTCGGGAGGCCGCTCCTTCCCCACCCGCTCCAGCTCCGCGGCTACCCTGGCTTCAACTTCGCCGTTGTCGCGCAAGGAATCGCGCAGGCGCCAACCCGCGTGCAGCACGCCAGTGAGGGTGAGCGCCAGCAGCGCGTGAGTGGTCCAGCGCACGTGGCGGAGGGCGGATGTTTCCATTGGGGTCTCCCTGGGGGCCTTCCCCCATTATGGGAAACCGGGAACGAAAAAGGAACCCGGCGCGGGGCCGGGTTCCCAGAAGTTCTCGTGGAGTGCGGGCCCGATTAGCTGGCGAGGTCCTCGTGGCTGTCGAACTGCAGGCGCAGCTTGGCCTTGAGTTTGAGGATGGCCTGGGTGTGCAGCTGGGAGACGCGGGATTCGGTCACGTCGAGAACCTGACCGATTTCCTTGAGGTTCAAGTCCTCGAAGTAGTACAGGGAGAGCACCAGGCGCTGCTTCTCCGGCAGGGTCTTGATGCCGTCTTTGATGATTTCCTGCGCGCGCTTGTAGTTCACCGCCGCGTAGGGGTTGGCGGAGCGGCTCTGCTCCATCAGGCTGACCATCAGCTTCTTGTCGCCGCGGCCCATGGTGGCGGTGTCGTCGATGTTGAGCAGCGAGACGCTCTTGGATTTGTTGATCAGGTCATGGAACTCATCCATGTTGCACTTCAGTTCCTCGCACATCTCGTCGTCGGTGGCGGGGCGGCCGAGTTCTTTTTCCAGCTTGGCGTAGGCGCGCTCGACCTGCTTGGCCTTCTCGCGCACGGAGCGGGGCACCCAGTCCTGGGAACGGAGTTCGTCCAAGATGGCGCCGCGGATGCGGAACTCGGCGTAGGTCTTGAACTTGTTGTCGCGGGAGGGATCGAACTTCTCGATGGCGTCCATCAGCCCAATCACGCCGCAGGACATGAGGTCGTCCAACTCGATGTTCGAAGGCAGGCGTGAGGCGATCTTCTGGGCGATGTATTTAACCAGGGGGGCGTACTCTAAGACGATCTCGTCCTTCACCTTGGGATCCACGGTGGAGCGGTAGTCTTTGAGGTTTTTAAGCTTGGTGGTCAGAGATGACATGGGGGGCTCCTCCTGGCAGGCTCAGTGGACGTCATGTTCCACGGCCGCTTGGGCGGCGGGGGCGCCGGCGGCACCGGCTTTTTCGGCGAGCGCGTGGACCGCCTTGAGGAAATTCTGGTGCCAGGCGGAATCACCGCCGGACAGGAAAAATGTGTCAAAACCCTCGGCAGGAATGTCCACTTTGCCCAGGCTTCCGAGCACGGAGGTCCGGCATCCGAGGAAGTTCTCTATGGTCTCACTGAGGGTCATCACGACCTTCTGGAACTGGCGCTCGCCCTGGACCATGTTGACCAACAGGTGGTTCTCGCGGACGCCATAACGGGTCGCGAGGATTTTCACCAGTGAATAGCTGTCGGTGATGGAGCTCTTGTCCGGGGTCACCACCAACACTCGGTGGTCGCACCAAGCACTGAGCGTGAGGGATTCTCGACCCAGCCCCGCGGGACAATCCAACAAGACCCAGTCGTACTCATCCTCGTGGGAAGAGACGACATCCATGATGATCTCGTCCAGGCACAAGCGGCTCTCAAAAAGCTCCAGCGAGCCGTTGCAGGCAGGCAACAGGTCGAAGTGACCCTGTCGAACCACGCACTCGGCGAAGGTTTTCTGGGCTGAGAGCAGCTGGAAGAAGGTGTCCTGCACGGGCAGGCCCAACTTGATGGCGGTGTTGGAGAGGTTGGTATCGCAGTCGATGAGCAGGACCCGGTTGCCTGCGGCGCCCAGCTCCTGGGCCATGCGGAGGGCGATGGAGGTCTTCCCCACTCCGCCCTTGCCGCCGGTGATGGCGGCCTTAACGCAGCCGCGGGAACGTTGGGGGCGCGGGACTGCCGGGGGGGAAAGACGTGGCCCGGAACGGAAAGACATGAGCCACTCGCTGGTCTTCTGCATATACCTCCTGTACTGCCTCGTGCGCCGCCCCCCCATCCTGGAGGGGTGAACCAGTCGTATCTCTATCGTCGGGTCAGAGCTGGAAGAGCCCGGCCATGACCCTCTCGGCGGTGGCGGACTCGATGTCGTCCGGCACCACCGGCCCAGTCCCGAAAAATTTCAACGGAACCTTGTTGTGGGCGCGGTGAACGTTGAACAAGGCCCCAAAATTGAGGCACAGGTCCACATGGGAAATTATAAGACCGTTGGCCAGGTCCTTATATCGGGAAAGAATTTTACGGTTGTAGGTCTCGGAGTGGATGGCCGACAGCGTGACCAACACCTCCACGTGGGGGAACCCGCGGCGCAAGGCCTCCACGAATTTCTTGGTGTCGTCCTGGAGCTTGTTCGCCAACCGGAGGTCGACCAACACGGACTTCCCGCCTTCCACGGCCTTACGGCACAGCTGGATGATCTCCGCCGGTTGCTGGGCCCGGTGGGTCTTGAGTCCGAACACCTGGGCGGCAAAATCTGCCGTCCCGGCGGCCGCGCCGTCGGCAGAGTACTGGACCAACTCGACGTCTTTCTTGAGCACGGCGATTTTCATGGACATGCTGGTTTGTCCAGAGGCGGCTTCCGACAACAGCACGGTGACAACCGGCTCCTCCCCGTCCAGGGTGGAGAACAGCGGCAGGGCAGTGTGGACCGCGTTGGTCATTTCCTTCAAAGCGAACTCGAAAACAGCGTCCGGATTTTCCAATTCTTCCTTAGACAACTCGTAAGTGGCTTTGCGGACCACGTCCAACACGGCGGCTTCGTCCACTCCCAGGGTTTGCAAGGTGGTGCGCAGTTGGTAAAGGCCTTTGGCGCCGTCGGCGGCGGCGCGCGCCGGACGCTCCGAAAGGAGTTCGTGCATCCGCCGCTCCATGGCCTCCAACCTGTGCTGCTGTGTGCGCAGCTCCTGGCGTAGACTGTTCACTAACTCCCGCGCCTCCGGGCCTGGGGCATGGGCGGACTCCATGCGCTCGCCGCGGCCATCGCGGGCCACGGGCGCTTCCCGCAAGGGGGCCGCCTCGCGCACGGGGGGAGCCGGACGGGCGGCGCGCGGCCGGGGAACTTCATCGCGTGCGTCGTCGTCCATTTCAGTGGCGTCGGTGTCTTCGTTCAAGAAGTCGTCCAGGCTCGAGCGTAGGACCTGGGAGCCCGCCTTGGCGGCGTCGGCGATGCCGCCGGCCCCACGGGCGATCTGGTTGACCATCTTGTTGAGGCCCAGATTGCCGTATCCACCGGCCTGTCCGCCAGGAGCGCCCTTCGATGCGGCATAGCCTTCGATGGCCTGCTTCACGTCCCCGGCGCCGCGGCGGTAAAAATCCTGCTTTTGCTCGTCGTTCAGCACGTGGTCCACCTTACTTTTCTTCTCGAAATTGCGCTCGGAGATGGCGGCGGTGATTTCGATGCGTTTCTTCTTGAAGGCCCCTTTGAGTCCCTTGTTGGTGATGGTCTTCAGGATGATGGCGTCTGGTCCCAGCTCCTGCTTGACCGCCTTGAGGGCCTCATCCAGCGTGTCCGCTTCGAACTTCTTGACGTACATCGTTTCACAACCTCACGGTGCCGAGGGAGCGGATGTTGACTTCGGGGCTCAACTCATTATGGCTCACCACGATCAGGTTGGGAATGAACTTTTCAGTCAGGCGCTTGAAGTGGCGGCGGATGGCGGGCGAACACAGCACCACCATCTTCTCACCGGCGCTGGTGGCCTCCTCGATCTTCTCGTTGAGGCCGGCCAAGATGGATTGGGTAACCTTGGGGTCAAGCGAGAGCTGTTCCTGTCCATCCGCACGAACGATGCCGCGGACGATATGTTCCTCCACCCCGCGGTCCAGCGTGAACAGCGGTATGTCGCCCTGGGAACCCTTGATGCGCTCGGTGATGTGGCGGTAGAGCCCTTGGCGCACGTACTCGGTGAGGGCGTCCGCGTCCTTGGTGGAGGAGCCGTGTTCGGCGAGCGACTCGAGGATGGTCCGCAGGTCGCGCACGGACACGCTCTCGCGCAGCAGGTTCTGCATGACCTTGAGCACAGTCCCGAGCGGCAAGATGTCCGGGACGAGGTCCCCCACCACCTTGGGGTTTTCCTCCTTGAAAGCATCCAAGAGGCGTACCAGTTCCTGGCGCCCGAGCAACTCGTACAGGTTGGCCTTGAGCACCTCGGTAAGGTGGGTGGCGAGCACGGTGGAGAGGTCCACCACGGTGTACCCGTTGTACTGGGCCTCGTCCCGCAGGTCCTCTGTGACCCACAGGGCGGGCAGGCCGAAGACGGGTTCCTTGGTCTCCACGCCGTCCACCGGGCCGATGACGGTGCCAGGGTCCATGGCCAGGAAGTGATCGGGCATGAGCTCGCCTTTGGCGATCTCCACGCCCTTGAGCTTCACCGAATAGCCCCCGGGCTTGAGTTCCAGGTTGTCCTTGATGCGCACGGAGGGCAGGATGACGCCCCAGTCGAGGGTGAATTGCTTGCGCAGGTGGGAGATCCGCTCCAGCAGGTCGCCGTTCTGTTCGGCGTCCACGATGCTGACCAGGCCGTAGCCCACCTCGAGCTGCACCAGTTCCACCGGCAGCAGGCTCTCCAAGGTCTCCGCGGCGGATTTCTTGTCCTGAACTTCGCCGGTTTTCTTGGCCTCGGCGGCGCGCTCTTTCTCCTTGTCCGCCCGGAAAGCCAGGAATGCGCTGAGTGCTCCGATGGAGACGAAGGGAATGCCGGGAAGGCCCGGCACCATGGCGAACAAGCAAAGAACGCCCGCGGTAATGTAATAGACCTTGGTTTGCACCATGAACTGCTGGGCCATTTGGCCGCCCAGCGCGGCGTCGTCCGTGGAGCGGGTGGCGATGAGGCCCGCGGCGGTGGAGATGATGAGCGCGGGGATCTGGGTGATCAGGCCGTCACCGACGGTGAGCAAGGTGAACGTGCGGGCGGCATCCGCGAAGGCCATGTCCTCCTGGGCGACGCCGATGATGATCCCGCCGATGATGTTGATGGCGGTGATCAGGATGCCGGCGATGGCGTCACCGCGGACGAACTTCGAGGCACCGTCCATGGAGCCGTAAAAGTCCGCCTCTTGCGCGACCTCGGCACGGCGGCGCTTGGCCTCCTTGTCGTCGATCAGACCGGCGTTCAAGTCGGCGTCGATCGCCATCTGCTTGCCCGGCATGGCGTCCAAGGTGAAGCGGGCGCTAACTTCGGCGACGCGACCCGCGCCCTTGGTGATGACGATGAAATTGATCACCACTAGGATGATGAAGATCACTATCCCGACGGCGTAGTTGCCGCCGACCACGAACTCGCCGAAGGCCCGGATGACTTCACCCGCCGCGCCCGGTCCCAGTTCCGCCCCCCGCAGCAGGATGTTTCGCGTGGAGGCAACGTTCAGCGACAGGCGCAACAGCGTCGTTACCAACAGCACGCTGGGGAAGGTGGAGAAGTCCAGGGGCTTGCGGGCGTACACGCTCACCAGGAGTACCACCACCGAGACGGCCAGCGAGAGCACCAGGAAAATATCCAGCAAGATCGGCGGGATCGGGACGATCATCACCAGCAAGATGAGGATCAGGCCCAGGGCGACCGCCAGGTCGGAGTTCTGCGAGAAGATCTTCAGGCGGGCCAGAAACTTGTCCATGGCTTACTCCAGGGCCTTCTTGCGGCGGCGCAGTTTGTAGACGAACGCCAGCACCTCCGCGACAGCGCGGTACAACGGGCGGGGAACTCCGTCCCCCACTTTCACTGTCTTGTATAGGGTCCTTGCCAGCATGACGTTCTCCACCAGCGGGATGTCGTTTTCCTTGGCGATCTCGCGAATCCGGAGGGCCAGGTGGTCGGCGCCTTTGGCGACCACCGAGGGGGCGACCATGGTCTGCCCGTCATACTTCAATGCTACACTGAGATGGGTGGGATTTGTGACGATGACGTCGGCTTTTTTGACGTCGTCCATCATCCGCTTCTGCGCCATTTGGCGCTGGATCTGGCGGATCTTCTGCTTGATTTCAGGGTTCCCATCCTTCTCTTTGGCTTCCTGCTTGGCCTCCTGCTTGGTCATCATCAGCTTCTTGTGGTAACTCCACTTCTCCCAGGCGAAATCCCCCAGGGCCACCACGGCCAGCCCCAGCAGCACCGAATACCCGAGTTTGATGATCAGCCCCTTACCGAAGAGCATTCCCCCGGCGACCTCGGAATGCATGAAGCCCAGGAAGTGAGGCAGCTCTTCCTGGAGGACGGACCAGGTGATCAGGATGACCATCGCGAACTTGAAAACGCCTTTGACCGCTTCCACCAGGGCCTTCTTTGAGAACAGGCGTTGGAGGCCATTGACGGGATTGATGCGGTCAAAATTGGGGCTGAGCAGGTCCGGCGACCACAGGAAGCCGATCTGTGCGAACTGGGAAATGAAGCCCAGGCACAGTGAAGAGGCGAACACGGGACCAACGCACTTGAGGGACAGCCAGGCGGTCTCCTGGATGAGCTCCACGAATTGTTTTTGCTCGTAGACCTTCTGTGTGTCGCGCCGGAGCAGCCACTCCAGGTAAGCGGTGAACTCCTCGTAGATGAAGGCGCCGCAGAGGATGAGGGTCATGAGGGTCCCGGCCAGGAGGACGACGCTGTTGAGTTCCTTGGATGACGCCACGTCACCTTTCTTGCGGAACTCCTCGAGCCTATATGGGCTTGGCTCCTCTGTTTTTTCCCCGTCTTCCCTTTCCTCGGCCATCGCTCCCCCTTACCGCGCGAAGAACTGGAACCACTGCCCCAGCTTTTCGAGGTAGATGTCGAAGCCCACGTGGAAGAACTCGCCAGACACGGCGATGAAGAGCAGGAGGCCCATGCCGATATTCACCACGAAGGAAACCATGAGCACGTTCATCTGGGGGATGGTCCGGCTGACGATGCCGAAAACCAGGTTGATCAGGATGTTGGCGAAAAGCAGCGGGGCGGCCAGCATGATGGCGGCGTGGAAGATGCCCTTGAAGACCTCTCCGAAGAAAACGTGGGAATGGACGAGTTTGCCCAAGTTCAGCGCGTTGACCGTGGCAAAGCTGTCCACCACGCCGCGGAACATTGGGGTGAGGGCCCCGGAGGTCAGGATCAGCACCACCATGGTCCACTGGACCAACTTCTCGAAGGGGCCGCTCTGCTGCGCCTGGGTGGGATCAAAGTAGGTGACGGAGGCGAAGCCGATCTGCTGGGTGAGGATGGAGCCAGCCGAGGAGAAAAGCGCCATCAGGCTTTTGACGAAAAAGCCGATGACCAGCCCACAGCCGGCGTGGACGGCGGTGAGCAACCACAGGTGGTCCACCCCCACGGCACGCACCTCGGCCTCGAGGCCCGCCTGGACCAGCGGATGGAACGCCCAGGCGACGACGAAGCCCGCGAGGACCTTCACCGTACCGGGCACCGCCATGTTGTCGAGCAGCGGGAGCTGCATCAACACCGCGATCCAGCGGCTGAAGCCGACCCAGAAAGCCGCGAAGGCCGCCTGGTCGGTGATGGCGGCGCTCATCATAGGCTATGCACCATTTCCGGGATGCGAAGGAAGGTTTCCCGGGTGAACTCGGTGATGGTTTCCATCATCCACGGGGCGAAGAACACCATCGCAGCCGCGATGACCAGGATTTTGGGAATGAAGGACAGGGTCTGCTCGTTGATCTGGGTGACCGCCTGGAACAGCGACACCAGGACGCCCACGACCAGCGCGCCGATCAGCATGGGGGCCGCCAGCATCAGGGTGACCTTCATGGCGTGCTGGGTGATTTCGAGAACTGCTTCGTTGCCCATGTGGCCGCCTTAGTTGAAGGAACGCAGAATGGAACCGGTGACCAGCGCCCATCCGTCCACCAGGACAAAGAGCAACAGTTTGAAGGGCATGGAGACCAGCATCGGCGGGAGCATCATCATGCCCATCGCCATCAACACACTCGCCACCACCATGTCCAGCACCAGGAACGGGATGTAGAGCAGGAACCCGATCTGGAAGGCAGTCTTGAGCTCAGAGATGATGAAGGCGGGTATGAGGTAGTGCAAAGGCACTTCCTTCACGCCCGCGGGCGCTTCCTCGCCGGACACCTCGTAGAAGAGGCCGATGTCGGCCTTGCGCACGTGTTTTTCCATGAAGCCGCGAAGTCCTCGCTCCAGCACGGTCAGGGCCTGCTGGGTGGAGATCTGCTTGGCCATGTAGGGCTGGATGCCCTGATCGTAGATCACTTTCCCGGTGGGCATCATGACGAACACCGACAGGAACATGGCGAACCCGATGAGGAGCTGGTTGGGGGGGAGGTTCTGGGTGCCCAGCGCCTGGCGCATGAAGGAGAGCACCACCACGATGCGGGTGAAAGAGGTGCACAGGATCACGATGGCCGGGGCGAGGGTCAAAATGGTGAAGAGGATCAGCACCTCAATGGTGTCCACCAGGTCAGTGCCCTGCCCGAAGTTGATGTTCACGCCGGGAAGCTGGGCATTCTGGGCGTGGGCCGCCCCGCTCGCCAGGAGGGCGAGGGCGGCGGCGGTGGCGAAGGTCCTTCCTGGACGGGCCATTCTTCTCTCCGGCCGCCTACTGCAGCGGCTTCAGGTTTTTGACTTTTTTCTTAAGCTCTTCGGAAAATCGGGCGATGTCGCGGCTCACCTTGGGTGCGGCTTTGTCCTCCACGGGCGTGGACTGGTAGATGTCTTCCTTCTCCTTGACCTCGGCACCTCGGGCGCCGGCGGAGCGGGTTTCGTCGTCGAAGTTGCTGCCGGCCACGTAGCGCTCCCCTTCCTTCACCAGGCCAGGCACGTCGTGCACCTCGGAGAGGAAGGACATCCCGCCCTCATGGGCCGCGACCAGGAAGACCTGGTTGTGCGCCTTGACCATCAAGATGGCCCGCTTCGGCCCCACGTAGGTCGTGCTGAGGACGGAAACGAGGGAGGATCCGTTGAGGAAACCCAGCTTACCCTTGCCCAGCACGCCTTTCTTCATCAGCTGGACCGCGCCCCAGAAGAACAGCAGCACGACGCCGAGGAAGGCGATGAACTTACCGGCGTAGGTGACGAAGGAGAATTCCTTGCGGGCGGGAGCCGCCTGGGCGGTCTTTACCTCGTCTTTGGCGGTCTTGGCGTGCCCGGCGGTGGCGGCCATGCCGCTGGTCTCGGCCGCGGGGGTCGGTTTGGCGGTCTGCTCACTCTCGAGCTTCTTGAGGAATTCCTCGCCCAAGTCCTCCTTCACCAGCGCCGGGCGGCGCTCTTCGGCCGGGGTAGGCGTGGCGGTGGTGGACGGGGCGCGGGAGATTGCGGACGGCACGGCCGTGGTGACCTCGATCCCGCGGGCACCCATGGTGATCGAGACGCGGTCGCGGGCGATGGCGCCGTGGCGGGTGAACGTCAGGGTGGCAAGCACGCCTACGTTGGTTTTGGCCGCGGCGATGCGTACGCCTTCTTGGTAGCGCACGACGCCTTTATCGAGCGTGGCCCCGGGTATGGTCATCGCCAAGCGATTGCCCCGGACTTCCCACTCGGGCGCCTCCGCGCCGCCTTCCACGGCCACGACAAAACGGCCCCGGTCACCTTGAGGGGTCCATTCGAGCCCGGTCACTTTGGCCCCGGCGTGGGCGCCAAGGGTCCAGGAGAGGGCGGCGAGCAGGACCAGGTTTTTCCAGAGGTTCATGGCGCTCAATCCTTTTTTCACTTCAGAGATTCAATGCGTTCCAGGGGACTGATGATGTCGGTCAGGCGGATGCCGAACTTCTCGTTCACCACCACGACCTCACCCCTTGCAACGAGCTTGCCATTGACCAGCACCTCGAGGGGCTCGCCGGCGAGCTTGTCCAGCTCCAGGACCGAGCCCTGCCCTAGCTGGAGCAAGTCCTTGATGATCACCTTCGCGCGGCCCAGCTCAACGCTGACCTTGAGGGGGATGTCCAGGATGAAGTCGAGGTTCTGGACCTTGAGCTTGTTGAGGGCGTCGTCGCCCGCCTTGATTTGGTCCGCCAACTGGCCGATGGCCTCACGGTTCGCTTCGTTCATCTGGTTCTCCCTCAGTTTTCAATGCGCCGGGTGACCTGCACCGCCCGGCTGCCTTTATAAGTTCCGACGAGGCACTTGAGCTTGTTGACCCCTTCGATCTCCATGTCCAGCTCGCCCGCCACTTCCTGGCCCAGGGGAATCACGTCGCCGACCTGCAAGCTCACCAGGTCGCCAATGGACATCTCCGTCTCGCCCAGCTTCACCACGGCGGTGGCGGTGGCCAGGTGCACGTGGTCGTTCATGGAACGGGTCCACAGGGTGTCCACCACGTCGTTCTCCGACTGGAAGCTGGAGGACAGCTTTTGCTTGATCGGCTCGATGGTGCTGTAGGGGATGACCACCATGATTGTGCCGGATGCGCTCTCGAACTCCACCTCGAAGGTGGTGGTGATGATCACGTCGGAGGGGGGCACCACGCCGACGAATTGGGGGTTGATCTCGGTGCGCACGTACTGGGCGTCGATGCGGTGGACGGGGGCCCAGGCTTCCTCCAGGTCGTTGATCGCCATGTCCATCACCCGGCGCATGAAGGAAAGCTCGATGGAGGTGAATTCCTTGCCCTCGATCTTGGTGAAGGGGCGGTCGGTGCCACCGAAGTACGAATCGATGATGGCGTAAGCCAGTTTGCTTTCGAAGACGATCAGAGCGGGACCGCGCAGCTCGTTGAAGCGCATGATGCACATGCAGCTGGGAATCGGCAGGGTGTTCACGAACTCTCCGAACTTCAGCAGGTCGGTGGAGATCATGGAAATGGTGGAGATCTTGCGGAGCGAGTTGGAAAGCGACACCCGGAACTGGCGGATGAAGCGCTCGTAAATGATTTCAAGGATGGGCATGCGGCCGCGGATGACGCGGTCCTGGTTGGTCAGGTCGTAGGGCTGGATGTTGTCGTTCTCCGCGCCCTCTTCGCCTTCAGCGCCGCCCTCGCCGGCGGCGTTTTCCCCGTCGTCGTTGACGGCGTTCAACAAAGCGTCGACTTCGTCTTGGCTGAGGACCTGGGCCATGTCTCCCCTCCTGGGATCTTTAGCCGGCGTCCGCACATCCTGCGCGGCGCCCGTGTGTGTCTCTAGTCGTTCAGTTGATCTGGAACCCGATGTAGTAAACGTCCTCGATCCGCCCGTCCACTAGGAACGCGTTGATCGCGGCCTTCATTTCCTCCTTAAGGAACTGCTTGCCTTCCTTCTTCAGGAGGTCCTCCGGCCGTTTGGTGTTAAGAATGCTGATGATGGTGTCGCGGATCTGGGGCTTCCTCGCCTCGAACTCCGCGGCCTTCGCCTCGTCGCTCATCTTGAGCACGGCTTCCATGCGCACGTAGCGGCGCGGGCCGTCGCCCTGCGCGAGGTTGACGGTGAACAGCTCCAGGGGGAGCAAGTTTTCCTTCTTCACGACCTCGACGGGCTTCTGCTCGCCGGCGACGGCGGGGTCCACGGGAGCGTCCTTCTCTTTCAAGAGTTGGGTGAGGTCGGGACGTTGCGCCTCCAGCTGCATGAAGCGCCACTGGAAGAACGCGATGGTGCCCATGGCCGCGAGGTTGAGCACGAGCAACGCGGCTACGAGGGGATTTTTCCCGGAACTGGCGGCGGTTGCGGCGGTGGGTTTGTTTTCTTCGGCCATCTTGGTCGTGTCCCTTCGGGGAATGAGCGGACCTTTCCTGGTCCTCTGTCAAAAGTATAGCGGTCTCTGGGGGTCGGGGCAAGAATGGGCGCCCGGGAATGGAAAAACTTGCCGGATTCAGGGCAGGCCGGCGTCAACCGGCCGACGCTTCCGTGTTCCCGACCAATTCCACCCAGCCCTTGCCCGGACGGAACTTGGGGAAAGTGCGTTCGCCGATGAGCATTTGCTCGCCGGTCACAGGGTTGACTCCCCGGCGCTCGCGGTGGTGGGCCAGAGTGAACGTGCCGAAGTCCTTCAGGGTCACTTCGCCACCGGCCGCTACGTTGTCCTTGATCACTTCGATGAGGGTGTTCAGCAGATGCTCGGCGTCTTTGCGGGGGAGGTGGCTAAGGCCCGCCCGCTGGATGGCCGTTTCCAGAAGTTCCTTCTTGTTCATGTCCCCAGGGTCGGCCATTCCCCGCAGCTTGGCAAGGCCGCGGCCCCGCGTAAACGCGAAAAAAAAGGGGCCCGCGAGGGCCCCTTTGGGAAATGACTAAATACGGCCCCGTGTCAGAGCTGGACTTTGCCCTTGGATTTCAGCTTCTCCACCAGGTCCACGAAGTGGGAGGCGGGGTAGGCGCCGCGGACGGGCACGCCGTTGAGCAGGAAGCCCGGAGTGCCCTGGAAACCGAATTTGTTGGCTTCGGCGATGTCGTCCTCGATGCGCTTTTTGACGGCCTCGGACTGCACGTCCTTAGCCAGCTTGGCCATGTCGACCTTAAGTTCCTTGGCGAGGGCCTTCAGGAAGGACTCGCCGTTCTGGAGCTTGCGCTGGTCTTTGTAGATGCGGTCGTGGAACTCGGCGGCTTTCTCTTCACTCTGTAGGCGGATGGCTTCGTAGTACTGGGAGGCGGGCATGGCCTGGGGGTGGAAGGACAGGGGGAGGTGCTTGTAAATGAAGCGGATCTTCCCTTTGTACTTCTCCATCAACTCCATGACGGTGTTGAACCCACGGGCGCAGAAGGGGCACTCGAAATCAGAGTACTCGATCAGGGTCAGGGGGGCGTCCTTTGTCCCGCGGATCATCTCGTCGGAGCGGATGTTGGCCTGGAGGGGCTTGTTGAAGCTTTCCTCGAGGGCCTTGTTCTCCTCTTCTTCGCGGCGCTTGGCCATGACTTCCTGGGACTTCTTGACGGCGTTGTTGAGGGCGTCGATGAACTTGTCGGGGTTGGCCTCGATGGCCTCCGTCATGATGTCGGGGTTTTCTTTGAGGAGCTTCTTGATTTCGTCTTTGGAGGTACAGGCGGCCAGGGCGAAGACCATGGCGGACAGGAGGAGGCTCTTGAGCATGTTCTATCCTTTATTCGTGGTGGCGGGTCTGCGGTTAATGGTAACGGGGACCGGGGCTCGGTTCAACCTTGGCCTGGGCCCCCAGAGAGGTTTTTCTGCGTCCAATCCAGGTACTTGTTGAGCGTGCGGGTCGAGTCACGCAGGTATGAATACCCCACCAGGTGAACCCGAGCGAAATGGTTTCCCTTCATGAAGGTGCGCATGGTGGAGAAGATGGCGAAGGCAGCGCCCGAGACCTGGTTGTAGAGATGGAGGGCCAGCATCATTTGGGTTCCCATCACCAAGACGCCCGTCAGAATCCACATCTCTTCGATTACGAAAGTCTGGGCAGAGAAAAAGCCGGCCATCATCTTGGGATCCGTTTTCAGCATGCGGATGGCCAGCTGGACGGTGTTCTCGTGCACCTCCATGGCCAGGAACATGGTCATGCCCACCGTGAGAAGGGCCATGATGAGGACGAAGAAGCTGAAATGTAGGAGGAAAGGCCAGTCCAGCAAAGGACGGTGGATCCCGGTGTATTGGGGCGGCACGCCCAGTGCTTCCATCTTCCCTTGCCGGCGCGCCTGGCGCAGGAACTCGAAGAAGAGCTCGGAGAACCGGGTCATCAAACGGTAACCCGCGAACTGGTCCACATGGTAGGCGGCGTCCGGGTCTTCCATCGCCCGGGCGCAGTAATCCTCGATGTTCTTGAATGGGCGAAGGATCACGATGCCGAGATACAGGCCCACGAAGAAAAGGACGACGAAGCAAGCGAAGGCCAGCGGGAGGGACTCCGCGACGTTGCCCAGGAGGGCGTCGTAGTACGCTTCGCTCAACTCGTCGATGCCGCTGAAACCGTTGGCGCGGAAGAAGACGAGGTTCAGCCGGACGATCTGGTAGATTTGATGTCCCACCATCAACATGACGCCGCAAGAAAGGGCGCAAAACTTGACCGCCGTGCTCAAGACGAAGCGGCTTTCATCTGTCTTGAAGGCCTGCCGTAGGTGGGTTTTGGCGTCTTGCCAGAATCGCAATAGGACCTCGCGGATGAGTTAAGCCCAGATTCTATCAACTGGCGGATATCCCGTGGAGGGGGGGGCGGATTTGCCGGTGGAGCTCAAGTTTCCCCTGAATAGGCCGATGAGCCCCAGGAAGACCTTGAAGGAGAAGGCCCATGAAAGCGTTTCCCAGATCCACGCCCCCCCTAGCCCTGGCGCTGGTCATGGCCCTCGCGGGTTGCGGCAAGGACAACCAATCCGGGAAGAAAAGCAACGGGTGGAACCTTTTCGGCAGCAATGTGAGCATCCCGGGCATGAACTCGTCCGTGAGCGCGGCCCTTTTCCAAAGCGTCCAATGTACCCCCGGCACCACCAACGGCTCTAACCAGCGGGTGGGCGTTCAGATTCCGCTCAACTTCCAACTCCCCCCCAGCCAGCCTTATGTAGGCATCACCCTCGAGGGAGACCTCGCTTTCGTCACCAGCAGCGGTGGACGTGCCGTCATGACCGCTTACGTTTGCGCCCGGCCAGGCATGACCAACTCTGGCACGATGGCGACCAACCCAGTGCTGGGTTCGGCTTCCATCGGGGGTTGTCCCTTCAACCAAATCACCATGGCCAGCCTGCGTTTCCCCGCGAGCACGGGTTACACGTACCGCCTGGAATTCTTCCCCGTGCACTTCAGCCAGTACCGGTACGCCCTCGGCTGTCGTTAACGCTTTTTCGCCATCCCAGCACGGCGGGGCCCTTCCAGGGCCCCGTTTCTTTTCAAGTAGGCGAGAACGCCCCGGGCGACGCCGGTGGCGTAGCGCTCGAGGAACTCGTCTTCCTTGATGGTTCCCAGCTCCCGCGGGTTGGAAACGAAGCCGGCCTCCAGGAGGAGACCGGGGCGCTTGGAAAGGGCCAGCACGTGGAAGAGGCCCGCCTTGATCCCTCGGTCGGACATACCGGTGGGGCGCAGCTGAGTCTTCACCGCAGCGTGGACCTCCCGGGCCAGTGACCGTGAGGTGGTGACGGTCTGCTGGATGACCAAATCCACCAGGATCTGGTTGATCACCATGTCCTCGCCGCTGGCAGTGATGTTCTCTTGCCGTTCCACTTTCTTCACGGCAGCGTCCTGGTTGTTGTCCAGGTAGTAGGTCTCAAAGCCCCGGGCGGCGTGGTCGGGGGAGCTGTTGAAATGGACCGAGATGAAGAGGTCCGCTTTCACCTTGTCTGCCATGGCGGCGCGGTCCTGGAGCGACACGTGCCTATCCAGACTGCGGGTCAGGAACACGGTAGCGCCCTGGCGCAAGCGATCCCGGATTTTGTGTGCCAACCGCAGGGCCAAGTCCTTTTCCATCACCCGTCGTTTTGGCGCCGTTTCCCCTACCGCCCCTGTCTCCTCCCCGCCGTGGCCCGGGTCGAGCAACACCACCGCCGCTTGGGCCGGCGGGAGGGCCAAGAGGAGGGCCACGAGCGCGCTTCTCACCAGACCTTCTTGACCTGGAGGCCGGGAAAGTAGTGCTGGAGGATATCGCGGTAGCCGTAACCACGGCGGGCGAGCTCGAAGGCTCCCAGCTGGCACATCCCCACCCCGTGACCGAAGCCTTCACCCTGCACGCGCACATGTGAACCATCGTCCACCACGCGGAAATAGTGGGAGGGGAAAAAGTCGCGTCCGGCGGCGTTACGCACCCAGGACTTACGCACGACCTTGAGCTGGTTTCCGTCGTAAAAGCGCAGCTCGGAGTTGGCGTTGGCGTCGTTGACCAGGGTCAGGGCGTCACCGGGAAACACGCGGGTGGGCCTGCCTTGGGCCGAAGACTTTGCGAGCAGGCGCGCGAAGGCGCCCTTCTCCCAGCGCTGGTCCCAGCCGCGCTTTCCATGACGGTGGCAGAACGGGCAGTCCACGCCGCGGTAGCCTTCCACGCTTCCGCTCCACACCTGGTCGGGCCGCAGCGTCTTGCCGCCGCACTTGGAGTGGAAGAATCCCGCCACGGGCCTGCCGTTGGGCCCCACCAGCACTTCGCCCTCGGTTCCCCGCGCGGCTTCGTCCGTGCGCGGGGTGGTGTCGAAAAAGCTGCCCGAGACCTGGTCCTTTTCCGAACTTTCCAGATGCCAGGGCAACTCGCCAGGAAGTTTTGCCAGAGCGTAGGATCGCGCGGCCACGGCCTGGGCCTTGAGGGCCTCCATGGGCCAATCGGCGCGCATCTCTTTGGCGAGCAGTGAACTGATGTAGGTTTCCATGGGCACGAGGTTGACCAGGTCACACCCTTTCTGAGCGGCTTGGGCCCCCGCCACCAGGTGGAGTTCCCCGCGGTAACGGCGCTGCTCCCAACCCACCAGCCCCGTGGGCGAGGTGACGGCGGCGATGAGCAGGGGACGCGAAGGCATGGCGACGCGGGAGCCGAGTCGGCAGTTGAAATTCACCGTTTGCCGGCCACGGAAAGTACGTTCGAGTTTCTTACCGGGCAAAGTCTGGCGCAAATCCGTGCCATGGACCACCACGTCCTTGAGGGATTTGCCGATCAACACCTTGATGTGGGGGGCGTTCGCCCCGTGGGCCGAGGTGAGGCACGCCACGAGGATGGCCAAACTTCCTGTAAAACGCATTTATTCCCGTTCCTTGGGATAAACTGACCATCCGATTCTACCCTCTCAAGGGCGCCGCGTTCAAGGGCGGCGTCGCCGAGCGCGAGGGTCAGGCTTTCCCCAACGCCTGCATGAGCTTCTGCATGTCGCCCCAGGTGGATTTCTTCATGTTGAGGTTGGTGGCGATGACGCCCGGATGAAAGAGTGGCACGACCTGGGTTTCCGAAGGGAAAGCGGAGAGGGGAAAGAATTTGCCGTGGATGGCGGCCAAGCGCTCGCGGGGGCCGAGGAAGGCGTGGCAAGCCTTGGCCCCCAGGGGTACCACGTAGCGAGGTGCGGTCCACCACACTTCCTCCCACAGCTCCTGTGGAGTCTTCTCCCCGCGTTCGTCTTTCAGAACCGCCAACACGTAGTCGGCGGGTTCCAGTTTCATGGCCTGGACCATCTTCTGGAAGAGCTCCGCCACGGGGGCCGTGAAGCAATGGAGAAACTCGTCTCGCACTGACCCACCCCCTTCCCAAGGCGTGGTGGAGAAGGACTCCCCCACGAACATCACGGAGGGGTGGGCGTTTTTACCGTCCCGCAGGGCCTTCCAGCGGTCCACGCCGGTTTTGGGGGCCTCCGCGGCCTCCCAGGCCACGCGGTCCGGATGAACAGGGGCGAATTCCCGCGTGCCGGGGTCGGTCTTGCGGGTGATTTCTCCTCCGGGGAATCGCAGGGCGGGGGTTTCGGCCAGACGCTCTTGGACGAACTGGGTGAAGGACTCCAGGACCAGCCCTTTTTCACTCAAATCGGCGCCCTCCACCTTCGTGGTGCCGGACTCGTCCCCAGCCGGGGGCAGCCCCACGTCCCCCATCAGGGCCTCGGCGAAGGTGCGGGGTGGCGGGGTCTTGCGGTCAAAAATTCCCATGGCCGCAATCTAGCGGCCCGGGAGCAATTTTCCCAGGGCCGGGAGGACCTGGGCCGTTCTTCAGGCGCGCCGGAGGACGCCGACAAGGAGGTCAGACCTACTGGGAGGCCACATGTCCGACACGGATTTCAAGTTCGAGCACTTCGAGGAGTACTACGGGGGCGTCGAACAAGTGAAGAAAACCATCGACGAGTGTCGCGTGTGCGGCTCGAAACTCCTGCTCTCTCACATGCCCGACTACAAGAACTTGCTGGTGCAGGAAACCGCCCGGTGCATGGACTGTGGCTGCGGCAACCGCAAGGTCATCCACGTCCTCAATTAGTCCCGCCGGCCCTCTTCCTCCCCTTCCACTTCCTGCTGGAGATGGTCCCACACCAGGCGCGCCTGATGGTTGGGGATACCCAGCAGGCGTTCGATCTCCGACGGTGACATGGCCCGCAGGGCCTCCTTGGACATGGTGAGGTTCTTGAGGATCGCCTGCTTGGACTTGAACCATAGGCCCTCGATCTCGTCGAGCCAGGTGCCTAGGAAGCGCTTGGTTTCCGCCTTATGGTGGAGCCGCCGCGAGAAGCGGTGGGCCTCATCGCGTAGGGAAACGATGATGCGAAAGAGCGGTGGGCATTTGCCCAGCACGTAGGGGTCCTTGCGCCCGGGGATCACCAGGCGCTCCTCGCTCTTAGTGCTCTCCGCGCTCTTGAAGTCGCCGGTGAGGTCCCGGGCCTTGGCGATGCCCACCACCGGCACTTCCACGCCACGCTCGCGCAGCACCGCCAACACTGTGTTCACCTGGGCGGTGCCGCCGTCCACCACGATGACGTCGGGCCACTCGCCGTGCCCCGAGCGCCTCTCCAGCACCTCCCGCATCATGGCGAAGTCGTTGTTCCCTTCGGGAAGTTCCTGCAAGTGGTAGTGGCGGTACAAGGCCTTGTCGGGCTTGCCGTCATGGGAGGCCACCTGGGCGGCGGTGGGCGACTTACCCTGCCAGATGGCCACATCGTAGCACTCCAAGCTGCGGGGAAGTTCGCGCAGGTTGAGCAGTTCCTTGAGTTTCTTCAGCCCCACGAAGGCCGAGTCCAGGTTGGCGATGCGCACGCGCTGGGACTCCTCTGCGTGCTTGCGGCACATCTCGATCAAGGGCAAATAGGCGCGCTTGCGACCGTGCACCTTAGGCGGACGCTGGGTGCCCGCCAGCTGGACCAGGGCCTGCGCAAACGCCGACAAATGCTCTTCCTCCTCGGCGTCCACGATGATGGTTTGGGGCGCGACCTCGGCGGGGTCGGAGTAATACTGCAGCAGGAACACCCGCATCTCCTCCGGCAAATCCTCCTCCAGATCGCCCACCGGGAAGTGGAAATTCTTCTGCCCGATCAGCATCCCTCCCCGAACCATGTACAGACTGAAGTCGAATTCCTCTGTTCCTTGGTAGAAAGCCCACACGTCGGCGTCCCGCTCATCCTTGAGGGACTCGACGTTTTGCCGGTAGGAATTCTCCAGGAAGGTCTCCAGCAAATCGAGATGGTCGCGGATGATAGCCGCCCGTTCGTACTCCTCGTTCTCGGCGTAGCTCTCCATGCGGGCGCGCAGCTCGGCCAGCGCCTTGCGCGCCTTCCCCTCCCCCTGAAACACGCCGGTGGCCAATGCCAGGTCACGGGCGTATGCCTCGCTGGTCACCATCCCCACGCAGGGGGCGCTACACTGGTTCATCTGGTGCAGAAGGCAGGCGGTCTTGCGGCCGCGGAACTCGCTTAAGGGGCAGTCGCGCAGCATGAAGGACTTGGTCAGCACCCTCAGCACCATGGAAATGTTGGATCCCACCGGGAAGGGCCCGAACAGTTCACGGCCCTTACCCTTCTTCGGGCGGCGCACGTACTCCAGGCGCGGGAAGGGTTCCTCGTGGTTCACCATGACCCAGGGGTAGCTTTTATCGTCCTTCAGGCGGATGTTGTACTTGGGGTTGTGCCGCTTGATGAGGTTGTTTTCGAGAACGTAAGACTCCACCTCCGAGCCAGTTAAAATGAACTCGAGGTCGTCGATGTGCTGGATCAAAAACTGCGTCTTGATGCTCTTCGCCGACTGGTCGAAGTACGACGTGACGCGTGAACGGAGTTTTTTGGCCTTCCCGACGTAAATGACTCGGCCATCCCGGTCCTTCATCAAGTAGCAACCGGACTGCTGAGGGAGGGTTTTGGCCTTGTCGAGAAGCGTTGCGGTCTTCTCCATGGGGCGGTCGTTCCTTTACGGAGGGGAGGGGGGTGCGATATACTCCCACGATACCGTTTACGCCGGACTCATTGTCCCCCGAAAGCCCGCAAAAGGAAACCTTGGATGGCCTCCCAACAGATCACCACCGGTAAGGACGTCCTGTCCTATTGCATGAAGTGCAAGCTCAACCTCTCCCACACCATCGTGGCCATGAAGGACGAAAAGAGCATCGCCAAGGTCCAATGCAACACCTGCAAGAGCACCCACTCCTACAAGGACCCTTCCCTTTCCAACGCCAGCAAGACCCGCACCCGCAAAACCCCTTCCAGCAACACCAAGGTGGTTTCCATCTCCGATTTGTGGATGGAGAAGTTGAACAAGACCTCCGCCAAGTCCCAGGCCTACCAGATCGACCACAAGTACGGCATCGGCGACGTCATCGACCACACCAAGTTCGGCCCTGGCATCGTTCAAGCGGTCAAGGACAACACCATCGAAGTGGTTTTCCGCCACGACATCAAGACCCTGGTCCACAACAAGTCCCTGTGAGTTTTCCGACCACGCCAAAAAATAAAGGGCCCCGTAAGGGGCCCTTCTGTTTTGTCCGTGTCGTTTGACCTAGTAGAAACCGCCGCCCATGCTGCCACCGATGTTGAAACCGATGCCGCCGGAGAGGCCAAGCCCGCCACCCATGTTGAAGGGTGAGTAGCCGGGGCTGCCGAAGCCGCCGCCGTTCCAGCCGTTGCCGCCGAAGCCGCCATTGAAGCCGCCGTTCCAACCAGCGCCGCCCCAACCCGCGCCACCCCAGCCGCCGCCGCCCCAGCCGCCGCCGCCGGCATTCATTTGCTGATACATAGCCAGCTGACCCAGGGCCGCGCCCCCGGGGGCCGCGATGTTGTTGTTGCCCCAAGCGGTGATGGCCGGGTTGCCGTAGCCGCCGTTAAAGCCCCCGTTGAAGCCGCCATTGAAACCACCGGGGCCGAAGCCGCCGGGTCCATACAGGCCGCCTTGGCCGTAGATACCGCCTTGGGCGTAGGGCCAGCCAAGGGTACCGGAGCCGTAGACGTTGCCGCCGAGGCCAGGGATGCCTGAACACTGGCAGGGAGCGCTCACGCACATGCAAGAGCCGCCCGGACCGCCGCCGCCCCAAGGAGACATGCCGGGAATTCCGGCATAGCCGCCGATGCTCGCACCCGCGTAGGGGCCCATGAGGCCGCCTAGGAAGCCAGGGGAGTAGCCGTTGTTCATGGCACCGCCAAGGAACGGGTTATACATCCCGCTCCCGCCGAGACCCGCGAAGTTATTGTAGATCCCGCTTCCGCCGCAACGGGCGGCCAAGAGCGCGGCTTCCTCGGTCGTCGGAATAGCACCTTGGTTGGCCTGGACGAAGTTGTAGTACTGCTGCTGGCGCACGGTGCCCGCGTCCAGGCAGTCCTGGTTCATCATGTAGTTCCCGTAAGCGCCCACAGCCGTGCCGACCACGCCGAGCAAGCTGCTTCCGAGCATGCCCCACATCTGGGAGCGGCCGGCGGAGGCGATACCTGAGCCGATGCTCATGTTGTAGCGGGAGTGGCCGCTTTCGAAGGCGGACACACAACGCTGGGTACAGTCGCTGCAGTCGCGGATCTGGTAGCAGTCCTCGCGGCGGGTGATGATCAAATCACGACCGCCATCGCGACCATCGCGGTCGTCACTGCGACGCTCACGGCAGCGGCGCTCGTTGCCGCCATATTCACAGTCACGCATGCGCCAGAGGGCGCCGTTCACGTAGATGTTGCCGGTGCGCCGGTCATATCTGCAGTTCTCAACCAAGCGGCGCCCACCGCGAGCCACGCAGAAGCGGGGCACGAGGATCTCGTCGCCGTCGATCACGATGCGGACGAGGTCGTCGTCGCTGTCGCGGTCACTGCGATCGCGGTCATTGTCGCGGTCGCTGCGGTCGCGGTCATTATCCCGGTCACTGCGGTCGCGGTCATTATCCCGGTCGCTACGGCGGTCGTTGTCCCGGTCGCCACGGCGGTCGTTATCCCGGTCGCCACGGCCTTCGGTACCTAGGCTAATGCCCACCACGCGGCTGCCTCGGCCGGAGCCATCGCCTACGGGACTGCCATCACTGTAAGTGGCGTCGGGGAAGTGGCGGCGAATGCAGCGAACGCAACGACGGCACTCTTCGCCGCTGCAGCGCTGGAGCCACAAGAAACCTTGGCGTTGGCCCTCGCGGCACTCGTTGATACAGTGGCCGCGTGGGTTGATGCGGCGGTTGAGCAAGTCGGAAACGATTTCATACTCGGCCCGGGTACCGCCTTCGAAGCCGCCGTTACCACGGCCATCGCCGCGGCCATCGCCATCACGACGACCATCACCACCGTCATCGCGACCGCCGGGACCGACAGGGCCTTGGGGGGCGCCGCCGGTCTGGCCACCGCGGGTGATGCGTTCAAATTCTTCGATGCTCATGCAGCGGGAAACGGAAACGACGTTGGCCGCCGCGGGGGCGAGTTGGCGAGCCTGGGCAGCGGTCAGTTCGGCGCCGGTAGTGGAGTTCTTACAGGAAATCACCCAACACATTTGGGTAGCCGTGGGGGCCAAAGGTTCCACCTCGTATTCGAAGCCAGGGAAGTTGCGGCACAGCCTCAACCCTTCTTCGCGGTACGCCTCCTGCTGGGCCGGCGTCATCTCCACGGTGGCCTTGGCTAGGCCCGGCAGCATGGCCGCCGCGAGGAGGAGGAAGGAAGCAAGAGAGAACTTACCCATATGACCTACCCGATGATGTAAGCGAGCCTCCAAGGCCCACCAGTCCAATTACAGTCTAGCATTCGACGGAAGGGCGCCCGTTACGGGGCAAAATAGTCCCTTCCCATCGCCCTTCTTCGGAAGGATCGGCCCAAGACTTTAATTTCACGGTTTTTCAGCCCGCAATTCTTCCTTTAAGATCGGGAAATCATGGAAGTCATTTGGCAACATGCGGGGGATTGGCTCATTCTCTTGGGCCTTTTGGGGGCGGGGGTGCTCACTCTCCGTGCCATCCGACGGGAAGCCTCCACTTTTAAGGATGCGTCCTTCCCCTACGCCCTAAATGAACTGATCGTGCCCGTGCCGCGCTGGTGGACCTGCACCCGCCAAGAGCCGCACCAGCTGCAATTCGAGCGCACGGACACCCGCTACGATTGGTACGCGCGCTTCCAGTGGGTCCCTGAAATCCAGGAGCGTCCCCTGCATGAGATTTTGGCCCAGAAGGTGGAAGCGGACGAGCTCGACTACGACAAAGAGGACGTGGCCATCACCACCGACCCACGCGTGCTTTTTCGCCACGAATCCGCGCGGACGCGCTTCACCGAAGCGCTGCGAGTGGAGGGCAAGGCCAGCCAACGGATCGAAGAGCGCATCTATCTTGACCTCTACCTATTCCGCTGCCCGGGCTCAGGTGGGTACTTCCTTTGCGAGAGCCGCAGCTCCGTTTTGAACGGCATGGTGGAAGGACCGTTCTTCGAAGAGGCTCTCCTAGAGGCAACCTGCTGAAACTACTATGTCCATTGACTATTGGCACCATTTCTGGTACCAATGACGGTACCAGGAGTGCATCAGATGGGACGCCCTAGAATTGAAGGAATGGATGAGAAGATCATCGCGTCTTTCATCGAGAGAAAGATCTACGCCAATCAGCGCGAAGTGATTTCTTCGGCCCTTCGCGCGTTGGTAAAAGAACAAAAAATGAAAGAGGCGGCGGAACGCCAGAATCCCGAATACACCGACGCCACGTATGGGGCCCAGCTGGATGACGAGGAAGGAAATGCAGAGATGGGAAATTCACGTCGTCGCGCAACGGCACGCTAGGAAAGAACTCCAACCCGCCCAGCCCAACGATCCATCCGAATATGACCGCATGTACGTGGTGGTGGCAGATCCCTTAGGTCCCACCGCCATCTGCTGCCCCATCCAGAATAGCCTCGCGGGAATCGGCATTACGGAGGTGGAGCTGGCAAAGGGCTACGCCCCTTGCATTACGAAAGACTGTAAAGTGGTGTGCCACAACATCTTCACGCTTCCCAAGAAGTTTTTCGTCAAACGTGTGGGGTACGTGCGCCCCGCCGAGCAGGACAAAATCCAAACGGCGCTTATCGCGGTCTTTGATATGTGAGGGGAGATTAGCGGGGCGGAAGCGTGTCGCGCTTAGGGGCGAACTCGCGGATCTTCTCCACCAGGAACTCGATGAGGTCGTCATCGGAGCAGTAGACGTCATCCACCAGGTCGGAGTTCAGGAGGAAGTTCTTCACGCGGATGGCGATGTTGTGGAGGGACTCCATGAGGTAGAGCCCGCCGATGTTCTCGCCGTTGAAGGACTTGATGATCTCTTTGCGCGCGTGGTTGAACATCTCGGTTTCGGTGATGTTCTCGGGCAGGTTGTCGGTGCCGAACTTCTCTTCGACTTCCTCAATGGCCTGCTCTTTGATGTTTTCGTCGGTGGCGAAGCTGACGCCATACTCCGTAGCCAGGGCCTCGATGAGGTCTTGGCGGGCATCCACGGCGAAGTCGATCAATTCCGCCTGCTTGAGGTGGTTGATCGTGTGTGACGAGAGGCCCGTCAAGGTTTCGAAGTCGGTCTTCATGGAGATCCTTAAATTGTCAAATCCCGCTCAGGATATCGGAATTCCAGGTAACCCACAAGCTAAAGCACGGCAAAATTAGGCTTTTTTGAGCCGGCTCCGCACCTGTCGGACCACAGCTAAAAGCAGCTCCCGCTCTCCGAAAATCCATAGGACCGCGAGGAAAACCATGCCGGAAAGCGAGCAGATGAGGGCCAAGCGGAAGGCCTTCATGGCAAGAATTCCCTCGAACACGGACAGCTGCGTCGCGAGTCCTTCCGTGGCTAGACCCATGGCAACGCTCGCCAGCACAAGCTTCCCGATGGCCGCGTTAAAGAAGAAATTACGACCCAGGGCAAGATCACGCCGGAGCACCCAGCTGAGCAGCAAGCAGTTGGCGAGCATGGAAAGAGTGCTTCCCAGGGCCAGCATGGCAAAGCCGTAACGCGGGGTCATCCACCAGCAGAAGCCGATGTTGATGAGGATGCCGGTCAACGAGGACATCACGGGCACACGTTGGCGGTCGATGGCGTAGAACACCGGGACCCAAATTTTGTACAGGCTGTAGAGGGGAAGGCCGAGCGTGTACATCCGTACCGCCAGCGCCGTCATCTCCGTGCTCTCGCGGGTGAAGCGTCCCCGCTCAAACACCAGGTGCACCATCTCGTCGCTTAAGCAGTAAAGCAGGGCCATGGCAGGCAACACGGCGAAGAAGCTCAGGTGGTAGCTGGAGGCCAGCGAAGCTATGGCCCCCGGGCGGTCCCCCTTCTTCCAGGATTCGGAGAAATGCACGAGATTGGAGTTCCCGATGGAAACGGAGAGGATGCCCACCGGCAGTTGGAACAAACGGAAGGCGTAGTTGAGCCAGGAAGTGGCGCCCACGGCCGCGGAAGTGGCGAGCACCGTGTTCACCAACAGGTTCACCTGGGTGGCGGCGAAGCCGATGAGGCCCGGGCCCAACAATCCGATCACTTTGCGTGCGCGCGGGCTGCCGATCTTTTCTGGTCGGACGGGTCCGTAACCCCGACGCAAGAGCAGGGGCAATTGCACCGCGGCCTGCATGGCGCCACCGAGGAGCGCTCCCCATCCCAGGCTCATGACCGGGTTTTCCCCGCGCGAGACCAGCCAGGCGGACAATCCCACCATGCACAGGATGCTCATGACGTTATAGGAGGCCGGGGCCAGGGCAGGCACGAAGAACACGCGCAAGGAATTGAGCGCGCCCATGAAGAGTGCTGCCAGCGAGATGAAGAAGAGGAAAGGGCTCATGACCCGCGTGAGCCGTACGGTGAGCTCGAACTTGGCGGGATCGGCCCTGAAGGCGGGTGCGAAGAGCGCGATGAGTTCGGGCGCGAAGATGAAAATCAGCAGGCTCAACGTGGCGGTGATCCCGCCCAGCAAAAGGAAGAGTTCCCAAAGGAGCTGCCTCCCCTTCTGCTGGCCCTCGAGGTTCGCTTCCGTGAACGTGGGCACGAACGCCGAGGAGAACGCGCCTTCCGCCAGCAGGTCGCGCAGCAAGTTGGGTATGCGGTAGGCGACGAGGAAAGCGTCGGTGAGTCCCGAGGCGCCGAAGTACGCCGCCATGATCTGCTCCCGCACCAATCCCAGGATGCGCGAGCAGAACGTGGCTACGGCCATCTTGAAAGAGGAGCGAAGGACTTTTCCGCGGGACATCCTTTGATGATAGTCAGGCTCGGTAAGGGTCGTAGAGGAAAATAGAACGCTCGGACGGGCGCAGTTTGCCCCTATGGCGCATAGGGGCAAGTCAGTGTCTTAATTATCAAGGCCGACTGCTCCATTTCGCTTGGTGGCTCTTTATCTAACTTTTCATGCCGTGCCCGTAAGGTGATATGAGCGAAAAACCACTCGTGGAGCGGGTTTTGGGCCGTATGATGGGCTCAAGCATGGATGCGGGCGAGGGAGTGCTCAGCGACCAGGACGGAAGCGAAAGCGCACTCTCTTTTCCCACACACACAAGACGGGGACATGGATGCCCCCACGAGAGAAGGAGGGACCCATGTATCTTGCCATCGCCGTGGAAACCAAACAGCATCCGCAGCACCGTCAAGACTACCGCGTGTGGTATCTCGAACTAGACCAGGGAGGCCGGGTCACCGGGGTGGGGGTCAAATCCCGCCAAGAGCTGATCGAAAGCCTCTTTCAGGACTACCGGGAGACCGGTGGTTCGCGCTGGAGAGCCTTTTGTAAGGGTGCGGAGCGTTCACGTCCCATCGAAGCGGCTGATTTCATCGCCATGAACATGCATGAAAACACCCACTTCGGGGAATTGCCGACCCTGAGCGAGTTCCAAGGCGTCCTGGATGCGCTCCATGCGCAGTTGGAAGTGAGAAGCATCGCCTAGCCCCGCCGGTCTTTCCTCCCAGAAGAACGACGAGGCCTTTCTGCCGGGGAGGGTTAAAATCCTCCCCGGTTTTTTCCCCGCCTAACCTTCCTTTCCCCCCTCCCCTCCCCTATAATCGCGCCGATCCCCCCATTCAGTTCAGGAGACGCCATGAAGCCCTTCATCGTGTTCAGCGACGGCTGCGACAAGGACATTTTCGACGCCATTTCCAAGAACGCCGCCCTGGAAGTCCACCCCAAGCCCAAGGTCACCCAGGACGAACTCAAGGCCCTGCTGCCGAAAATTCACGGCCTGGTCATCCGCTCCGCCACCAAGGTGAACCAGGAGCTCATCGACGCCGCCCCGAACCTCAAGTACGTTGTGCGCGCGGGAGAGGGCACCGACAACATCGACAAAGCCGCCTGCGCCAAGCGCGGAATCAAGGTGTCCAACACCCCTGGTGCCAACAACAACTCCGCCGCCGAGCACGCCGTGGCCCTCATGATGACCGTGCTGCGGAAAACCGCTTGGGCCGACGCCAGCATGAAGTCCGGCAAGTGGGACAAGGACGCCTTCACCGGCAACGAGCTCACCGGCAAAACCGTGGGCATCATGGGCTTCGGCCGCATCGGCCAGCTGGTCGCCAAGCGCATCAGCGGCTTCGAACCCAAGATCCTTTTCTTCGACCCCATGCTGGCCGCCCATGAAATCCCCGGCGCCACCAAAGTGGAAACCCTGGACGAGCTCTTCTCCAAGTCCGACATCGTGACCATCCACACCCCGCTCCTGGACGCCACCAAAAACTGCGTGAACGCGGCCCTGCTGGCCAAGATGAAACCCGGCGCGATCCTGGTGAACGCCGCCCGGGGCAAGATCGTGGACGAGAACGCGCTCCATGAGGTGCTTGCTGCCAAGAAAATCCGCGGCGCGGGCTTCGACGTGTTCGCCAACGAGCCGCTTGAGGCCGATTCCAAACTCAAGGGCCTGCCCAACATCGTGCTGACTCCGCACTTGGGCGGTTCCACCGAAGAGGCCCAGTTCCGCGTGGGCGAGATGGCTGCGCACCAAGTGACCGTCTTCTTCACCGAGAACAAGCTTCTCCACGAGGTCAAAGCTTAACTGCAGAGGGATCCATGAAAACGCTGGCGATCATCGGGGCGCAATGGGGCGACGAGGGTAAGGGGAAAATCACCGACCTGCTCTCCCGCAAGGCGGACCTGGTGGTGCGCTACCAGGGCGGGAACAACGCCGGCCACACCATCTGGGTGGACGGCGTGAAGATCGTGCTCCACCTGGTCCCCTCCGGCATCCTCCACCCCCATTGCCTCTCAGTGGTGGGGCACGGGGTGGTGCTCGAGCCTGAAGCATTCCTGACAGAGGTCGCGCGCGTGCGCGAGCACATCCCCGTCACCGGCAAGAATCTCTTAGTCTCCCAAGACACCGCCGTCATCACCTCTTGGCATAAACTCATCGATGCCGCCCGCGAGTCCCACGGCGCCGTGAAGATCGGCACTACCGGCAAGGGAATCGGGCCGGCCTACGAAGACAAGATCGCCCGTCGCGGGCTGCGGGTGCGCGACATCCTGGACAAGGCGAAGCTCAAGCAGCGCCTGGAAGAAACCGCGGAAGAGAAGATCTTCCTGCTCGAGAAAAAATACGGCGTCACCGCGCCAACCATCGGGTCCGAGACCGAGCGCCTCTACGGTTTCGGCCAGCAGCTCAAGGAATTCGTGGGCGACGGCTTCACCGCCATCCAAGACGCCCTGGCCGCCGGGAAGAAGGTGCTTTACGAGGGCGCCCAAGGCGCGCTGCTCGACATCGACTACGGCACCTACCCCTTCGTGACCTCTTCCTCCACGACCGCCGCCGGCATCCACACCGGCGCGGGCACCCGCAACGGCCGCATCGACGAAGTCCTGGGCATCACCAAGGCCTACACCACCCGCGTGGGCGCGGGCCCCTTCCCCACCGAACTCTTCGACGCCACCGGCGACTACATCCAACAGACCGGCAAGGAATTCGGCGCCACCACCGGACGCCGTCGCCGTTGCGGCTGGCTGGACTTGCCGCTCCTCCGCTACGCCGTAAAATGCTCCGGCCTCACCTCGCTCGCGCTGACCAAGCTGGACGTGCTCTCCGGCATGGACGTGCTTCGCGTGTGCGACGCCTACGAGTACGAAGGCCGTACTTTGAAGTGCGCCGAGCAAGGCATGGATCTCGCTAAAGTGAAACCCATCTTGCGCGATATGAAGCCGTTCAAAGACGACTTCAAGTCAGGCACGTTCTCACCTGAGCTCGACGCCTACATCGCCATGATCGAGAAAGAGGTGGGAATCCCTGTGGGCATCGCGGCTTTTGGGCCAGACCGGGAGCAGATCAAGTTTCGGAAAGACTACTTCTAATGAAGAAGCCCCGCTATGGCGGGGCTTCTGCTTTTAGTGTCGGGTCGCGCTGGGGATGGGTAGGGTCTCAACCGGGCCCTCGGGGTCGCCCTGCTGCTCTTCAAAACCGTCAAAGACTTGGGGCGCATTCTCGTCCTCGGCCACGATGACCAAAGAGCCGTTGAACGCCCGGTTCACTCGGTCCAGAGAAATGTCTTCGTTGAGTTGGTCGTAACGTTGATCATTGGTTAAATCGGCATAGCTGCGGATGACTTGGCCAGGATTCGGGGTCACATACCAGCTCCAGCAGCTCACTTCGGAAGCGCCAAGCTCAATGCTGCTATTCGCTGGGAAAGTCCTGTCCTCGCTGTACTCGGAGTACAGCTCACATTTCACGAAGCCTTTCTGCATCCCCCGGTCAGGCAACATGGCCACGCCGAGGTCAGTGATCTCGCCTTCTCCCGATTGTACGAGCAGGGGTTGTGTCAGGGTCAATTGCACCATGCCCTCACCGGCGTAGGCGAAAGTGGAGACCATCAGGGCAGTAATCAAGGCATGGGATTTTTTCATGTATTCCTCCGTTGTGCCTTGTAAGGGAGCAAGGCTGGTGCCAATTGAGGTTGTGTAATTACAACCAGATACGAAGCAGCCGGTGTCGAGCTTCTAATCGAAAACCCGAAAGTGCGAAGTCTTTTTACTTATCCCCTATGACAGAGGATTTGCTTCCTGGAAGGCAAACTATCCAAAAAAGGTGGGACGCTCCTCTAACAAGGAAGAAATTGAAATGGCGTATATCAAAAGGCATCCACCCAGGCTGGCGGCGCCCACCGTGGGGCTGCTGGTCGGCATGGGTGTCTGGGCCGTCGTCATCGGGCTCGCTCATCACCCACGACAGCGCCACCTGGCTCTACGAGAGAGACTCGTGCGATGCCAGAATAAAACTAAGAATGAAAAACCACTCTCACCGGAGCTCGATGCATACTTGGCGATGATTGAGAGAGAAGTGGGTATCCCATCGCGGCCTTCAGGCCGGACCGGGAGCAGATTAAGTTTTGGAAGGACTACTTCTAACGAAGAAGCCCCGCCGAAGCGGGGCTTCTCATTAATTGGTTCGTCCGCCGGATTGGGACGCGTCCGGGGAAGAAGGCAGCCACTCCTCGGGATGCTCATCGGCCACCCCTTCACCGCCATCAATTTCCGGCGCGTCAGGCGGCTCCACAATCTCATGGGGATAGATCATGTCGGTGGGGGGGGCATCAAGTTCATCATCGGTGAAGCCATCGCCAACGGTGCTGCGAGACCCGGATGATTGGGCTGCCCGCTCGCCTTCGCGGCCTTGAACTGGCTCGGCCACGGCGGTCGCGGTAGTGAAGAGGAGGGTCAGGAGAAGAAAGCCTTTCATGGGCGCCTCACGAGGTTCCCACCAGTATAGCGGAAGGAGGGCAGAACTTGAAAAGGGCGCTTCTTGCCCCTCGCCTCAGTGGGAGGTCGCAGTCAAGGTCGATCCCACAGGCGGCAGATCATCCCTCTCGTGGTCGTGGTCGGCCTTCATTGAGGCGGACAGGCGGTCGCCCTCTTCATGGTCCAACCGGACCCGTTCGGCCTCCCGGCGGGCGGGGCCGTGGGTGATTCGGTCTATGAAGCTCGCGATCTGGTCGACCACGCGGATATCTCGCCGGGCCTCTTGCTGGTTCGTGCCGTCGCCATTGTCATAAGCGAAGGCGCTCAGGGAGAAGCCTAGTGAGCAAACGAGGAAAAAGTGTCTAAGCATGGAATCCTCCGGATGCCCTACCCACAGCAAGGCACAGGCCAAGGCCCCGACACGATGTTTACGGTGAGTTAGCACGGAGGGGTCTGTCCAAATATGCGACAGAACTCGTCTATTTGAGGTAGGGCACGGCCTCAAGCGCCGACCCATTCCAGCGCGTGGGCATCACCATCCGGATCTGGTTTTCCAGACCCTCCCCCGCCTCCATCCGCACCCGCACATACTGGGGCGTCAGCCCTTCCCACGCCCCGTCTTTCTGGGACTCAAACAACACCGGCAGCTTGCGCCCCACCAATTCCCGCGAATAAGCGTCCAGCTTCGCTTGGCCGAGCATGATCAGCGTCTTCACCCGCTGCTTCTTCTCCTGCGAGGACACCTGGCCGGGAAGTTTCGCCGCCGTGGTGTTCTTGCGCCGTGAGAACGGGAACACGTGGAAGTGCGTGATGGGCTGCTCGCGCATGAGGTGGAAGGTCTCAAGGAATTGCTTCTCCGTCTCGCCCGGAAATCCGGCGATCACGTCCGCGCCCACGGCGGCACCGGGGAAATATCCCTGCACCATCGCCATCACGTCCTTGTACTTGGCCACGTCGTACTTCCTGCGCATGGCCTTGAGGATGTCGTCGCTGCCGCTTTGGAGCGGGATATGGAAATGGTCCTGGTATTTGCCGGAGTCCTTGAGCACCTTGAGCAGTTCTTTCGTGATCGTGTTGGGTTCCACGGAAGACAAGCGCAGGCGCTCCAGGCCTCGGACATCCAGCACCCGGCGGACCAACTCCTCGAGCTTCTCGCCAGAAGTGGACTCGTACTCCCCCACGTTCACGCCCGTGAGCACGATCTCGCGGAACCCTTGCCCCACCAGTTGCTTCGCCTGCTCCACCGCCTCCGGAATGGCGATGGTGCGCGAGCGCCCGCGGGCGAAGGGGATGATGCAGAAACTGCAGACGTAGTTGCATCCGTCCTGAATCTTCAGGAAGGCGCGGGTGTGGGAGTCGGCGAGCGTGGTGGCGGCTCCCTGAAAGTCCGCGTTCTTCTCGATGTGCACGCTGGCCGGGCCCTCATGGGCGTCCAGATAATCAAACACTCGGTACTTCTCCGAGGTACCCAGCACCAGATCGACTTCGCTCATGCCCTGGATCTTGTCGGATTCCATCTGGGCATAGCAGCCGGCCACCACGATCTTGGCGTGAGGTGACTGAGCCTTGGCCTTGCGGATGAGGTGGCGGCAGGAACTGTCCGCGCCGTCGGTGACAGTGCACGTATTCAGGAAAACCACGTCCGCGGGCGTCCCGAACTCCACCACCTCATAGCCCCGGTCCGCGAAACCCTGGGCGATGGAGCCGGTTTCGGACGAGTTCAGCCGGCACCCCAGCGTGTGGAGCGCGACCCTTTTCAGAGAGTTGGGCAGGGCGGTAACAGGGGTGTCCATGGCGGCGGAATATAAGAGGAAAGGCCCTTCTTTGTCCCGGAAAAGCGCTTGACGGAGCCGCTCTGGATCACTATTTTTGACTCTCTCGTTAGTCCTGTGGTCTCGTAGCTCAGTTGGTTAGAGCATCTCACTTTTAATGAGAGGGTCGGGTG
>CAYNPO010000002.1:205022-225928 GCA_964399165.1 uncultured Bacteriovoracaceae bacterium
AATATAAATAAATCCAAGCAATAACTCGTTGACATCTCTCTGAAAAAACCTTACTTTTTTGAAACGTTTTTATCAATGGTCCCGTAGCTCAGTTGGTTAGAGCACCTCCCTTTTAAGGAGGGTGTCCTGTGTTCGAGTCACAGCGGGATCACCACTAAAAACATTACGCTCCCATCGTCTAGCCCGGTCTAGGACATCGCCTTTTCACGGCGGTAACTGGGGTTCAAATCCCCATGGGAGTACCAAAATAGACGCTGACCTCAGGGAAAGCGGTAAAAAGGCCACCTCCGGGTGGCTTTTTTATTTCTGGAGGCCCCCAGGTGCGCATGCTCCTCACCCTTGTCTTGATAACCACTTCGGCCAAGGCCATCGCGGCGAGAGTCGTGCCTGCGCCTTCGCCTGTGAACCAAGAGCCCCACGCGGGAGTGGCCCAAGCAGAAGACCGGCTGGAAGATCCCGATCTCCTGGAGGACACTCGACAGCTCATTTCTGGCCGGGTGGTGGATCTGGCCAACCGCTTGGACTCGTTCTTCGGCGAACAGCGCGCTGACGACGAACTCAACCGTTCAGCCTTGCGCCTTTCCTACGCCCGCATCCTGCGCATGGAGCGTAGATCCCGGGAAAGGGTGGAAGTGAGGCTCAATCTGCGGCTCCCCAACCTGGAAGACAAATTCCGCTTCAGCGTGGAGAAGAACGAGCCCAAGAAGGACGACACGCCCCAGGACCCGGTGGCGGCACGGCTGGAAGCGGAAAGAAAAGAGCGAGAGCGAGAGGCCAAGCGCAAGGAAGAAGAGGAAAAGGAACCCTGGCGCTTCCGGGGGGACACCGGCGTCGTGGTGAGCGTCCCGCCCAGCGCCTTCGCCCGTGCCCGCTTGCGCAAAAACTGGCGTTTAATCAAGTATGTCCCACGCTTCATCGAGGAAGTGGGTTATTACACCGACCGGGGCCTCGTGGAGTCAACGACGTTCAACGTGGACAGGAGGCTGCGGGACGACCTGCTCTTCCGTTTCGAGAACGACAAGATCTGGCAGATCACCGACAAGGAATTCAACACGGAGCATGGCCCGACACTCCAGCATAAGTTCACGGAGGACGACGCCTTCTCCTACTCGGCAAAGGGGTCCACCACAGTGGATTGGGGCTCGTGGTACCTGAACAACTGGCGGGTGGCCGTGAGCTACCGGCGTAATCTGAGGAACCAGTGGCTTTACGGGGAAATCACTCCGGCGATAGACTTCCCCAAAACTGAAAGTTTCCGCCGCATGCCCTCGATCACGGTGCGGGTCGAGTCACTCTTCGGCACGAGGTAAAGATGGACTGGTTCTCCCCCGACACCCTGATCGCCCTCACCACCCTGACTCTCATGGAGACGGTGCTGGGGATCGACAACATCATCTTCATCTCCATCCTGGTGGGGCGCCTGCCCGAGCACCAACGGGAGAAGATCCGCAAGGTCGGCATTGGGCTTGCCCTTCTCATCCGCATCGCGCTCCTCTTCTCCATCAGCTGGGTCATGACCCTCACCGACGAGCTTTTCCAAGTGGCGGGCAAGGGCTTCTCGGGCCGGGACCTCATCCTCCTGGGCGGTGGCCTCTTCCTGGTGGCCAAGGCCACCTTCGAGATCCACCACAAGGTGGAGGGTGACCCCCAGCACGCCCTGCCCCAGGCGGACCGCAAGCAACCCTCCGCCGGCCACATGCTGGCCCAGATCCTCGTGCTGGACGTGGTATTCTCCCTGGACTCCGTGATCACGGCGGTTGGGATGGCCAACCAGGTGCCCGTCATGGTGGTCGCCATGCTGCTTTCCATGCTGATCATGCTCGTCTCGGCCAAGGGGATCGGGACCTTCGTGGACCGCCACCCCACCATCAAGGTGCTGGCCCTCTCCTTCCTGCTCCTCATCGGCGTGATGCTGGTGGCAGAGGGCATGGGTGTGCATGTGGGTAAGGGCTACATTTACTTCGCCATGGCCTTCTCCTTGGCGGTGGAATTGCTGAACATGCGGATGCGGGGGAAGACGAGACCCACCGCCTGATTTTTTTACAGGCTCCCCGTTGAGGGAGCCTGTTTCATGGTAGGGTACCGCCCCCAACCGGAGTACCCCATGGAAAAGGTCATCGCCCTCATCCTCCTTCTCTGCGCGCAAACCGCCTTCTCGGCCACCCTCCGGGTGACCCTCAACCTCGAGGGCATCGACGCCAGACGCATCGAACGTCCCATCATCTCCTTCGAATCGACCAACCCTCTATGTAACCAAGTGGTGACCGACGTGGTTCCCGCCGTCGTCCCCCGCACCCAGAACGCCACGGGCACCGTGGCCGCCGCCGGCGACCAGGCCGTCCTCGAAGTGGAAACCCGCTACGGCGGGAACAACTTCTGCGCCTACCGCGTCCGCAGTGTCGCCATCGGATTGCGTGGCTACTCCACCTGGATCAGCCTGGGCGCCACCGACCACGAGGACGGCTACCTCCTTAACCCCACCCGCAACGCCCCCCTGGAGATCCTGCGCCAGGACAGCGAATTCGCGGCCGTCTGTGACCGCCAGCGCTGCGAGACTTTCGTGAACGGCCGCCCCACGGGCAACGACGGAAGCCGCAACGTAGCTGATTTCTTCCTGGACGCGGCCAGCCTGCGCGGCAGGAGCATCCTCGAGACCACCATCTACTTGGTGATGAGGGACTGAGCTTGTAAAAAATACAGGCTGGCTTCACGCCCCGGCGAGGGCCCGGTAGTTTCCGGCCGTTTAACCCGCCGGAGACCCCATGCGACGGATCCTCGCCGCTTTCAGCCTGTGCTTGTCCTTCGCTGGCGTGGCCCAGACGGGCCCGAGCACCGTCCGCTGCACGCTGGAGTGGGAAGACCAGGACAACCCGGCGTTCGTGTTTTCTTTCGGTCCCAACGGGGCCGTCAGCGCCAAGCTCGAGCAGGGCACCCGGGTCAGCGCCCTGGCCGTCACCTCCCGCCAGGTGGGCAACGAGCGCCGCCTCGGCCTGCGCTACGAGGGCGGGCGCCTGGTGTTCGTCTTCACTCCCGAAATCAGCGACCCGAAGAACGCCGGCAAAGCGGTCCCCGTGACCGTCGACACCGTGTTTGAGGGCGAAGAAGACTCCGAAGAAGCCGCCTGCATTCCTTCCAAAGCATAGGACTCGCTTGCGGCTGATAAGAGGCCCGCTGTGTGCGGGCCTTTTTTCTCCAAAATAAAAAGGCCCGCGCAAGCGGGCCTTTTTCGTTGATGACGTTAGGAATCAGAGCAGAGCGATCAGCGGCGCGATCAGGAGCGAGACCACCGACATCACCTTGATCAGGATGGCGATGCCCGGCCCGGAGGTGTCCTTGAACGGGTCACCCACCATGTCGCCGACCACGGCGGCTTTGTGGGTGTCCGAGCCTTTCTTCTCGCCGGGGAGTTTCCCCTTCTCGATGTACTTCTTGGCGTTGTCCCAGGCGCCGCCGGCGTTGGCCATAAAGAGGGACATGGTGGCGCCTACGGCCAGTGAGCCGGCCAACATGCCCGCGAGGCTTGCTGGGCCCATGAGGAAGCCCACGGCCACGGGGGCGATGACGGCAACCATGCCCGGCAGGATCATTTCTTTAAGGGCGGCCTTGGTGGCGATGTCCACGATCTTCTTGGGCTCGGGCTCAGCCTTGAGCTCCATTAAGCCTGGGATCTCGCGGAACTGGCGGCGGATTTCCTCAACGATGGCGCCGGCGGCGCGGCCCACCGCCAGCATGGTGGTGGAGCCCACCAGGAAAGGCAGAATGGAACCGAGAAGAAGGCCGATGAGGATTTTGGGATCGGTGAGCACCAAGGCCACTTCGCCCAGGCCCTGCAAGGCGCGCACGTGGTTCACTTCGATGTTGAAAGCTGAGAAGAGTGCCAACACGGTCAGGATGGCGGAGCCGATGGCGAAGCCCTTGCCGATGGCGGCGGTGGTGTTACCCACGGCGTCCAGCTCGTCGGTGATGTCACGCACTTCTTTGCCCAGGCCCGACATCTCGGAGATGCCGCCGGCGTTGTCGGAGATGGGGCCGTAGGCGTCCACTGTCATGACGACCGCGGTCCCACCCAGCATTCCCACGGCGGAGAGGGCGATGCCGTAGAGGCCCAGGAACTTATTGGAGAGGTAGGCCACGATGGCCACGATGATGATAGGGAGCGCGGTGGATTCCATGCCCACGGCAAGGCCGCGGATCAGGTTAGTGCCGGCGCCGGTTTTGGCGGCCTCAGCGATCCTCATCACCGGAGAGGCGGACGTGTAGTAGTCGGTGATGAGCCCGATGAGGGCCCCGCCCACGGCGCCAAAGGCCATGATGGCGGTGACGGACTGGGTGATGCCCAGGGAGTTCAGGATCACGTAGGAGGCGATGGCCAGCACGATGGGCGGCATGATCAGGGCGCCACGGAGAACGGTGGCGGCGGGCATGTTCTTCATGGCGCGGGCGACGAAGATACAGAGGACGGACACGGCCAGCCCCACGGCGGCGAGTACCAGCGGGAGCGCGATGGCCACGGCCTTGTTGGTGTCGGCATCGCCGTCGATCAGCATGGGCAGCTGGGAAGAGGTGATGGCGATGGCCATGGCGGAAACCACGGCGGCGACGAGGGACTCGTAGATGTCGGCGCCCATGCCGGCCACGTCGCCCACGTTGTCACCCACGTTGTCGGCGATCACGCCGGGGTTCCTGGGATCGTCCTCGGGAATGTTCTCGATCACCTTACCGGCGATGTCGGAGCCCACGTCCGCGGCCTTGGTGTAGATGCCGCCGCCGATGCGTGCGAACAGTGCGATGGAGGAAGCGCCCACGGCGAAGGAGTGCAGCACGTGGCTGAGGTGGGCGTCGTCCTTGAAGCAGGAGTAGAGGGCACCCATGCCGATGGTGCCAAGGGCGGCTACGGCGAGACCCATGACGGCGCCCCCGTCCAGGGCGGTCAGAAGGGCGTTGGGCTTGGAGCCTTCACGGGCAGCCTGGGTGGTTTTCACGTTGGCGAAGGTTGCGGCCTTCATGCCGATGAAGCCGGCGAGCAGGCTCAGGAAGGCGCCGAGCAGGAAGCAACCGGCCGCGGTCCAACCAAGCGCAAGGCCGATGGCGACGAAAACCACCGCGCTGTAGATGGCGAGGGTTTTGTACTGGCGGAACAGGAACGCCATGGCGCCTTCGCGGATGTAACCACCGATGCGCTCCATGGTTTCGTTGCCTCCCGGCAGGCGCAGCACGCGCACGTAGAAGAAGGCAGCGATGGCCAAACCGACCACGCCGAAAATCACGGGGGTTTTCACCCACATCAACCAGGCATCAGACATCATGAATGCTCCCAAAAAACGAATATGGACTATTAGAGTACGTTTTTACCGGCGACTCACCGCAAACTGCAACGCAAATGGCCAAAAAAACTCCCTTTTGCGCCCTGCGCATGTTACAAGTCCGACCCATGGAAGCTGCCTCCCGTCGGGCCCTTTTACTGAATGAGATGGACCGTCTCTCTGATGGGGGGATCACCTGCGCCCAGTGCCCGGGCCACTGCTGCACCTCGCTCGCCAATTCCATGCAGACCACGCCCCTGGAAACTCGCGACGTGCTTGAGCATTTGAAGGCCACCGGTCGCTGGAACGAGGAACTGCGTTCGCAGTTGCGCGCGACCGTCGCGAAATTCCGACTAGACCACATCCCGGGCAACGGTCGCCGGAATTTCCTGCGCAAAACTTATGACTGCCCGTTTTTCGCTGGTCAAAACTTAGGTTGCACCCTCGCCAAGGAAATAAAGCCGTATGGCTGCCTTGGTTTCAATTCTGGAACAGCCGGCGAAACGGAAGGGACGAGCTGTGCCTCCGACCAGTCCTTGCTCCGACGCCAGGGCGAAGCCTTGCAAGCCGTGGATCACTCGCTAGGAAAAGTTTGGGAAAAGCTTCCCCTGCCCCTCGCCCTTTTGGAGTTCGAAGCCTGAGCGGAGGGGCAGGTTGGCAGGCAATCCGTTTTACTGAATAATAAAACTGGTCCGGGGGGATATTGGCGGGTCTGGTCTTTGCAGGAATAGACCGCCACCCCGGACCAGAAAATCCTGGATTCCCGGGATTTTCTTGCGGTGTCTACCGCACATCCCATCGGTCATGAATTGTTCGCGTGCTGGATGCCTATTGTTTCCGGTAGCGGAACAAACCCAGCATGGTGTTGCGCTCGCCATTGGCGGCGAAACCACGTGCCACGCGGAGGTCGCGTCCCTCCATGTGCAACAGGCCCCGGTCAGTGCGGGTACCGCAGCGGAAATCCACCTCCGTGGTGCCCGTGGGGTTGAATGTGCCACGGACTTCGTTCCCCAACTGTATGGCGCCGTCGCATGCGTCCGTGCCGGCGGGTTTCGTGCAAGCTTGGTCACCATACCACGCCCGTGAGAAGTTCATGTTGCCCGACTCGGTGAAGCGGTAGGTTTCCACCACATGGCCGCTACGGCCGTCGATCTGAGTTTGGATGCAGCCGGATACCCAAACGCCTACCAACATCGCCACCGTCAACATGCTCACTCCTAACGTTTGTCCACCAGCCGGGGCGTTTTGCCCGTGCGGGGATTGGACTCGAATTCCTCGCATACTACCACAAGCCGGGCGGCGACGTGGCCTTGGGAAACGGTTTTCCGTAAGTCGGGGTTGATCTCCCACAGGCGCGCGGCAAAATCCGATTGTATGGCGCTGCCAGGGGGCAAGCGCACGCGCAGACGCTCCTCGGGTCCTTCCTCCGTGACCACCGCCTGGAAATCGGCGCTTCCGAGGACTTTCTCCAAGTCCGAGACCAACACGCGGCACGCCCAGATATTGATCTGCCCGTCCATCCGGCCCAGCAGCTTGAAGCGCGGAGCGGAGTCGCCGCATGGGCATGGGCCTTCCAGCATGGTCACTCGATCACCGGTGCGGTAGCGGACCACCGGCATGGCGGTGCGGATGAAGGAGGTGACCACGGCCTCGCCGTCGAGGACCTCGAGCTTCACATGGGGCGCGGCTAGGTGATGCACGCCATGGCCCGCGTGGGCACACTGCCAGCCGATGAGGCCCGCGTCCACGGAGGCGTAGCCGGCGGAGCGGAAAGTGGTGGTGCCCCAGATCTCGCGCAGGAAGGCCTGCTGGCCGTCGGAGAGGTTCTCGCCTGCGAAGAAAACCATGGGGATGGTGAGTTTCACGCCGCGCTCGAGGGAGCGCTGGGCGAACTGGATGATGAGGCCGGGTAAACCGAAAATGGCTTCGGGTTTGTGGTGGGCCAGTATGTCCACCACGTCGTCGGGGTCGGCGAGGCCCCCGATAGGGAGCTGCTTGAGGCCGATTTTTTCGCTGTACTTGTCCACGGCGAGGAAGGATGAGTACAGGCTTCCCGCGGCGAAGAGGTTGGCCGCCTTCATGCCCGGTCTGAGTCCGGCGCGGCGGAAGTTGTCCGCCAATAACGTGCACAGCCGGTCAAAGTCGTCGTTGGAATAGAAGACGTGTTTGGGTTTGCCGGTGCTGCCGCCGGAGGCGAAGAAGCGACCGTCGGTGGCGGTGCAGTCCAACAGGGTTGAATCCACGGCGGGATCATGGGCGGCGAAGAGCGCACCGTCCGTCAGGATGGTGCTGGGATCGCGGTCCTTGAAGAAAGGCAGGTTCCGGCGCAAGCGGGCGAAGTATCCGTCCTCGTCCACGGCGGCCTCGTCCGTCACCAGGGAGACCAGCTCGGTGAGGCCGTAGCGGCCGTCGTGGGGAAGGCCCGCGAAGGTTTCGGACATCTTGCCCAGGGGGGCGAAACGCTTGAGCCCCGCACGTCCCAGGACTGAAAGCCAGCGTTCTTTCTCCTCGGCGCCCGTGAGATACCCGCAGCTTTGGAGATAAAAGCGGAAGGGTGCGACTTGTCTGAGCAGGTCCGCTTC
This sequence comes from uncultured Bacteriovoracaceae bacterium, assembly GCA_964399165.1. Classification (GTDB taxonomy): domain Bacteria; phylum Bdellovibrionota; class Bacteriovoracia; order Bacteriovoracales; family Bacteriovoracaceae; genus UBA6144. The sequence continues at coordinate 212,908 of CAYNPO010000002.1, forward strand.
GTCAGTGAAGTCTTTCAGAACCAGGGTGCGGTTAAGGGGCGAGGCCCGCAGGAAGGGGCGCGTCTCGTGGTGCAGGAGCCAAGTGGCGCCCTCGCGAGAGTGCCCCCCTTCCAAGTGGCGTGAGACGCGCGCGCGTTCCCGCTCCTTGAGGAGCTCCACGTGCTCGTCGGCAGAGAGCTCTCCGCGGGGGAAGGCGGGCGCGTCCAAGTGTCGACCGATGGCCTCGAGAAGCTTGGGAATATCCGCGCCTTTTTCCACAAAGAGGTTTTGTGGTGAGGAGCAGGCCTGCTGGTCCCACATGACGAGGTCCCGGGCGATGGCGGCCGAGGCGGCATCCAGACCGGCTTTTTCCAGGCCGCCCTTGGTGAGCACTTGGAAGGAGATTTTTGGGCCGTAGTCCAGGAGCTTCGTTCCGGGAGCGAGCCCACGCCGGTAACTCTCCAGCATTTCCTCCCCGCCCCAGGCGAGTATGGCCGGCACGTGGCGCTTGAAGGCGTCTTCCACGGACGCATCCCCGCCCTTCCAGGTGAGGAGGCAAAACTTGTCCGCCACCACCTTGGCCCGGTCATGGGCGATGAGGGCACGGGCGAAGAAAAAGGGGAAGAAATTGTTGCGTGAGCTGAGCTTCAAGTAAGAAACGTTCTTAGTGAGGAGACCCATCACCAACGAGTCGATGCAGGAGATGAAGACGTTGCCAGCGGTGACGTGGAGCACTTCGCCCAGGGGGAAGGCGCGCACCAGGCCCAGCCCGTGGCGGGCCGGGACGAAGCGGTCGAGGATTTGGGGTCCCCCGAGCTCGGCCTCGACCCTTTTCGTGAGGGCCTCGCGGGAGAGAATCTCGGGGATGACCGCCAGGGTGGCGCGGACCATCTCCTCGGAGAAGGGCAGGTCGGCCCTGAGACCCGCCAGCGCCTCCTCGGTGTAGCGCGGGTCTTCTCTCCAGGCACGGCCGAAGGAATCGAGGGTGTTGATGATGTCTACCAAAGGCTGGGCCGCCAGGGCCTCGCGCTTGGCTTTCGCCTCCGCGAAGAGTGCCGTGGCATCCAAGGTTCCCGCGTGCTCACGCCCGAAGAGGATCATGCTTTCCCCTCCATGAGTTCCAGGGCCTTGATGGCGCAGCCTTTGTGCTTGCTCACGCCAGCGCGGCCGGAGAATTTCAGGATGGGACCGCCAAGGCTGCACGAGCAGCGCTCGATTCGACCATAATCCGTCCCAAGAAAATTAAATGCGGGATAGCTGAAGTTGTAGGAACAGAGGAACTGCACCAGGCCGGTTTGCCCTTCGGGTAACACCTCCAGGGTTCTCGGGTCCCGCACGTACACCCGGGCGAAGTTGGGCACGTGCAGCTCACCCCTTTCGCAGTCCACGTAGGGGATGCCATGCTCCACCATGCCGAACATGTCCCGTACGTGGGCGATGGGCAGGCCGAGGCGCTCCGACACTTTTTTACGGAATTCCTGCTTGGGGATCTCCTGATCGGCCAACCCTTTCCAACCACCTCCGGTCTGGATCCAGGAATGAGGACCCAGTTCGAGCCTCAGTTCAAACTCGTCGATCAACTGATTGAGGAACGCCGGAAAACCCAGGATGCGGGTGGGGTGGCCCGAAGCCGCGTATTCCCTGAGCTTTTGGGCCGCAGCGGGTTTGTCGAAGACGAAGTCGTTCTTCTCCGCGCTCCACTGGAAGGCGTAGTAAACCTCCCGCTTGGGGGTGAAGTTGGTGAGGAGCTCGTCGGTGAAGGCGGTGCCCAGGTCGTTGGCGACCTTGGGGTCGTAGGTGAAGCAGAAATAATTGTAGGACCTTTCCCCGTCCACCATCCCCAGGGCCCTGTGGATCTCCCAGGCGCTTTTCTTCACGTTGGCCAGGGACTCGGCGTCCAGGAACTGGTGGCTTTTCATCCCGCCGGTGCCGGAACTGGTGAGGTGGAGGACGATGTCCGACTCCTTGGCCGTGCGGAAGACGTTCTCCTTGAAGGCGTTCACCATGATCCAAGGGGAAGACTGTATGGCCGACTCCGTGGTGAGCTGCCGGGGGTGGGTGCCGGCCTCGTCCCAAAGTGCACGCACGTAAGGGTGGTTCTCATAGTGATGAAGGGCGTTCTCGCGGAAGCTGGCCACGAAGAGCGACGCCAGCGACGAGTCGAAGGGGTCGCTGGCGAGCAGACGGTCGGTGGCGGGGTGCGCGCGCATCTCAAACGTCCAGCATTTTCGGGTTCAACGAGATCTTCTTCCAGGCCTTGAAGTACTCCTCCAGGTAGCGCTGGTTGAGACCCTTGAGCTTCACGTTCTGGAAATCCAGGATTTCGAAAGATCGGCTGAACACGAAAAAGTCCCAGCGCTGGCCGTCCTTGAGCTGGAGCGCAGGGAAGAAGGCACTTGGGATCATCCTGGCGCGCAGGATGCTGTCGATGATCTTAGGCTTGTCCGCGCGCACCACCATCTCGATGTAGCGGGCACCATGGTCTCGCAGTTGGCGGGTGGCGCGGGTGAGAAGCTGCGTGTAGCTGGTGTCCGGGCCGACTTTGCCACCGATGAGCACGCAATGCCCGTCCGGATTGAACTGGCAGAAGATCTCAACAGACTGGTCCGGGGAGAGGAGCAGAAGGTTGGGTCGATGGAAGGGGAAGAAATCGAACTGCATGCCACCGCTCTCATGGAGCTGTTGGTAGCGATGGGCCACGAAGCGGGGGGCCTGGATGATTTCCAAGGGTGGCGGGTCGGAAAGCGCACGGGTCGGGGCCTCCGGAACGACCGTCTCGTCCGGCAAGCGCATGTCCGGAATTTCGGTACGGGCGAGTTCGTAGAGGCCCATTAAGTCAGCGTGCATCTTGTAACCGGTGAAGCGCTTGCTGAATCCCTCCGCGGAAAACCATGCCGCTAGGGAATGGGTCTCGTAGTCCTCGCCGGTGCGGTGGGTGTTGGGGAAAATCCCCAGCTTCTTGAATCCGAAGTGGTCCACCAGGTTCTGGGCGGCCTCATGGACTGAGCGCGTGGTGGCGTAGACCACGTCCACGCCAGAAGTCTTGGTACGCAGGTGCTCCAGCGCCGCGCCCATTACCTCGGTGAGCACGCGTTTGCCTTGCCAGCGCGGATGAACGGCGCCGCCGCCCACTTTGGCCAAGAGGTGCGCGGGATCATGGCGGGCCACCAGCGATCCCACCAGCTCCTCGGCTTCATGGGCGATGAACCAGTAGACCTGGGGATCATCAAGGCATGCCTTGAAGGCCACGTACTCGCGCATGGCCGAATCCGGGTAACCCGGACCATAAACCTCTTGGTAAAGCTGGATGATTTTGAAGCCGTCCTCTGGACGGGCCAGCCGGATTTGCATGGGCGGACTCTACCCCCGCGGCCATACGGGCGACGAGCCTTAGGGTAAATATTGCACGTCCCGTGGACGGCCGGTTCCCAGGGGCTTATGGGCTCCCATGGCCACCCTCCCCCCGGGACTTCACTACCAGCCGCTCTTCCTCAATCGCGAGGAACGGGCCCGCCTCCTCCAGTGGCTTTTCACCCTCCATCCTCTCTGGGAAATGCGCTTCTCCGTGAACAACCCCCCTCCGGAGGGGGACAAGCAGCGGCGGCTTTTGCGGCCGGTGTACTGGCTGGGAAACTGGCAGTTCGCCTGCCTTGATTACTACCACCCCCCCGAAGGGGTGAAGAACCGCTGCGTGCGCGCGGAGCCCTACCCTACCCACTTGGCGGATCTGGTGAAACGCATCGAGTTCATCGCGCGCAAGCGCTTCCCCAAAGGTTTTTTCCCGACCGGCTGGACCCTCAACACCTGCTTGGTGAACTTCTACGGCAGCGAGGAGGTGGAGGGGAAGTGGGTGGACAACGCGCGGGTGGGCGAGCACAAAGACTTTGAGCCTGGGCCCGTGGGGTCACTGAGCCTCGGGGACCGGGCCTTCTTCCAATTCGTGGAAGGAAAATCCACCTTGGGCAAAAGAAACGAGGTGCTGTCCCTATGGCTGGAAGACAGCTCGCTGCAGATCTTTGGCGGCGATCGTTGGAAGAAGCAAACGTTCCACCGCGTGCAGCGGGTGGAGGACAAGCGCGATGAAAATTTGGGACCCGACATCCCTGGCTTCCGCACCCGCAGGATCAACTTCACCTTCCGCTATGTACCCGAGGAACACATCTTTCCCTGGCGCTCCCTGCCCCTCCCCTTGCAGGAAGACACCCGTGAGTATGTGCGGGAACTCGCGAACCACTCCAGCTTTTACAGGCAGTTACTCACCTAAGGCTCAAGTTTCGGGGATTTCCGACGAAAAGGGTCTACACGAGTTGAGGAAAGACGGTGGGCCAACCCCTCAGGGAGCCGTTCCAGGGGGGTCCCCTTCCTGTAGTCGTTACACGCTTACACACAAAAAATTGTGATCGGGACTAAGGTTCGTACCCCCAACATCATCTCCCGTAAGGAGGCCTGATGAAAACGACCTTGATCCCTTTGCTCCTGGCCCTCTCTTCCACCCCCGTCATCGCCAGCAACGGACCCGGCTGCGCCAGCACTCTGTCCCAGCTGCGCTCAATGATGGGCGACCTGCCCAGGACCTGGCGGGAAACATCGGCGACCACCGACAACGACCCGCTGATCCTGCGCCTGGGAGAAACCGATGGTCAGTTGACCATCGACCTGCGCAAGTCGCGCAGCGGACGCAGCCTCGGCTCCGGCGCCGGCACCATCTGCCGCCGGGGTGATTCCTACCGCGCGCGCATGCCGGGCCGCCCCGCCGTGACCCTGCGTCCCTTGGGACCCGAGACACTGGAAGTATCCGTGCTCACCTGGTCCGGAACGTTCGCGCCGAACTGACGCCGTTCAGTCCAGTCCCGTGAGGCGGGCCTCAAAGCTGGCGAACACGCGGTCATGCTCGTTGGTGGCCTCGGTGAGCGCTTCGAAGTCCGCCTCCACCCGCTTCCTCAGTTTGCCCAGTTCCTGGGAAGCTTTCCACCCCTCAGCTGCGCCTGAGGCGACCTCGTCCTCCAGGGCCTTGATACGGGCCTCGTCGCGGTTGATGGAGTTTTCCAGCTGCTCCATTCTCTTTTTCAAGGGCGCTAGGGAGCGGGCGCGCTCCTGCACCAGTTCGGCCCGCTGGCGGCGGTGGTCTTGCCCACCTTTTTTTTGGCCGTCCCCTGGGGCCTCATCGTCCCCCCACCCGCCCCGGCGCAGGAAGTCCTCGTAGTCCCCAAGGACGAACTCAGCGCGGTCTCCACGGAACACCACGAGTTTCTGGGCGAGCTCCCTAACGAAGGACTCGGAGTGGGTTACCACCACCACGGCGCCCGCGTACGCCTTGAGTTCTTTCAGCAGGGCCTCAACCGATTCCTGGTCCAGGTGGTTGGAGGGTTCGTCCAAGAAGAGGAGGTTGGTGGGACGCGCGAGGAGTTTTCCCACCAGCACCCGGGCCCGTTCGCCGCCAGAGAGGACGGAAATTTTCTTTTTCGCCAGGTCCCCACTGAACATCATGGTGCCGCAAATCGAGCGTACCCGTTGGGCGCCCATGGCCGGATTGGCCGCGAGGATCTCCTCCTCCACCGTGTGGGCCAAGTGGAGGCGCTGGATATTGGTTTGTCCGAAGTGGCCGAGTAAGAGCGATGGACTGCGGGAGATCGTTCCCTGTTGGGGAGCGAGCTCGCCCGCGAGTACGTTGAGCAACGTGGACTTGCCTTTGCCGTTCTTGCCGATCACCGCGATCTTGTCTCCGCGCTGGACGGTGAAGGAGAGGTCGCGGAAGAGCGGATGGGCGGGATCGTAACCGAAACTCAGGTTCTTCACGTCCAGGATCACCTTGCTCGGGCTCTCCTGATGGTTGAAGTGGAAGTCCAGTGTCTGCACCGCGGCCAACTCCTCCATGCCCGGAAGCTTCTCCAGCATTTTGACCCGGGACTGGGCCTGGGTCGCCTTGCTGGCCTTGGCGCGGTTTTTCTCGACGAACTCCTCCATTTCTTTGCGCTTTCTTTCCAGGTTGGCGCGGGTCTTTTCGTAGATGTCCTCCTCCTCGCGCAATTGGGCGTAGAACTTGGAGGTGGAGCCGGGTATCTTGACCAATTTCTGACGCCAGATCCCCATGATGTGAGTGCACACGCCGTCCATGAAGCCGCGGTCGTGGGTGATCAGCACCAGCTCGCCGCGGAACTGGCGCAGGAAGCCGCTGAGCCAGCGCATGCCCACGATGTCGAGGTAGTTGGTGGGCTCGTCCAGGAAGAGGCAGTCGGGGTCCTGCAACAGAACCTTGGCGAGGTTCAGCCTGATTTGCATGCCCCCGGAGAACTCGGAGGGCGCGCGGGAAAAATCTTCCAGTTTGAAGCCCAGGCCCATGAGGATCTTCTCGGCGCGGTACTCGTCGAATTTTTGCTCTTCCGGCAAGGAGAGGCAGGCTTCTTGTAGGATAGTGGGTTCGCTGAAGCTCAGATGCTGCTTGAGTGTGGCCACCCGGTAGTTCTTCGGCACCACCACGTCGCCGCCGTCCGCGAGTTCCTCCCCCATGAGGATCTTCAGGAGCGTGGACTTGCCGGCGCCATTGCGTCCAACCAGGCCGATCTTCTCGCCCCGGCCCAAGGTGAAGTTGATGTCGGTGAAGAGTTCCTGAGTCCCGTAGCCCTTGGAGAGGCCCATCACCTGGATCATGGGACGGGAACGGCGGCGTCCGGGTCCGCCACGGGGGCGGGAGCCGGGATCTTCTCGAGTTCTAGCTGCAGCGAGCGCTCGCAGGCGTCCAGGAGGGCGAGCGTGACAGCATCGCTCCCCAAGGCAGCACGGGCGGCGGAAAGCCCCGCCAAGCGCGTCTCGAAGAACGTGCGCTTGGCTTCAGGCCCCACCTCCTCGGGGAGTGAGGCGGCGGTGAGGCACAGGCGGTCTTGCCCACTTTTGGCGATCATTGGCAGTGCCAATGCGGGGGCGTGATCGAGGGCGCGACCCAAAATGGTCCGCAAGTGGTCTTTGTTCTCCCCCACCAGCAAAGGGAAGGCGCTCACCAGCAGCTGGAGGGTGTTACGGTCGGCCGCCTGTACGGCGGGAATGGCTCGGTTCAAGGCCGATGCGAGCTCGGGGTCCCGGGCGGCACCGAACAGATCACGTTTGGCGGCCAAGTCCTCCAGGAAAAGCTCCCGGGCGGTGGCATCCCCGGAATCCAGCGCCTGCCCCAATAGGGCCAGCAGCTTGGCCTTGGGCGTGAGCTGCATCACCTTGTCGTCCTCCAGTGCGGGAGGCGGTGCCGGCGCGTATTCGGGAGCCTCGGCCGGCGGCGTGGGCACGGACAGCCCCAGCAAACCCCGCACGCGTCGACGCCCCTCTTCGACCGCCTGGCAGCCAACGAGCAGGAGCATGAGGCAAATGAGGGTGGTTCTCACCACCCGAGTCTAATATAATCGCCCCATGTGGGCATCCCCTTTTTCCTTGCACGCAGCCGACTGGGCAGTCTTCCTCGGTGTGCTCGCCCTGACTTTCGCCGCCGGTTGGTACGGTCGAATCCTCAACAAGCAAGGCAGCGGCAGAGGTGAATCATCGCTGGAGCTCCTCCTGATGGGACGCCAGCTGACGCTCCCGCTCTTCATTCCCACTCTGGTGGCAACCTGGTACGGCGGGATTTTCGGCGTCACCTCGCTCTCCTTCGAGCGCGGCGTCTTCAACTTCATCACTCAGGGCGTCTTCTGGTACGGCACCTACCTGGTCTTCGCCTTTTTCCTGGTGGACCGCATCCGGCATTTCAAGGCCACGGGGCTGGCCGATCTGGCGGGCCAGCTTTTCGGGCCGCGCGCCCGTAAGTGGACCGCGCTCCTGGCCTGGGCGAACCTTTTGCCCATCGGTTACGTCAGCGGCCTCGGTATTTTCCTGGGCTCCATGCTGGGCATGGACTGGTGGTGGGCCGGATTATTCGGTCTGGGAATTGTTTACGCATACGCCCTGTGGGGCGGGTTGCGGGCCGTGGTTTTTCCCGACTTCGTCCAGTGCATCGTCATGGTCGCCGGCGTGTGGGCGCTGGTGTTCTTTTGCTGGGACGGGTACGGAGGTTTGACCTTCCTCCAGTCCAAGCTCCCCGCGGGCCACTGGGACCCCACCGGCGGTTACGCCTGGAGTGAACTTTTCATTTGGGGTTTCATCGCCCTTGGCACCTTGGTGGATCCAAGCTTCCACCAGCGAGTACACGCGGCAAAGGACACTCCCACCGCACGCAAAGGCATTCTCATCGCCACCCTCATATGGGTGGTCTTCGACATGGCCACTACGCTGGGTGGCCTCTACGCCCGGGCCATCTTGCCCGAAGCTTCACCCCAGGACGCCTATCTGAAGCTCGGCCTCACGGTATTGGGGCCGGGGTGGAAAGGGCTCTTTCTGGCCGCCATCCTCGCCACCATTCTCTCCACGCTGGACTCTTTTCTCTTCACTGCCGGCGCCACCTACAGCAGCGACTTCCGCGGCAAGCAGAGCGCGCGCCATATCCAGCTCGCCATGCTCGCCACCGGTGTCCTCTCATGGCTCCTTGCCCCGCTGTTCGAGGGTAGCATCGTGGCGGTATGGAAGACGGTGGGCGGGCTCGCCGCCGCAAGTTTGGTGCCGGCCATGGTGTACGGCCTGTGCCGCCCGGGCCGACTGCATGAGAAAGGTTTCCTCCTCTCAGTGGCGTCCGGTGTGGCAGGAACGGCCGGCTTCGCCCTTGTAAAGCTCGTTTGGCCGAGTCCCTGGGACGAATTTTACGCCGGACTGGCCTTCTCGACCATCGCCTTGGGGTTGGCCCTTCGCCGCAGTCCGCCGCCTCGCAAAAATCCACATCGGCTTTCTGAATAACTCCCTGCGCATAAGTGGTGGGGCAAGGGAAAACTTGTTATGGTTTTTCCTCTCAGAACACCCTTAGCAAAGGACCCCGCGTGAGCGCTGGCCATCAGGAAATCAGCAACGAGGAAAAGTACAAACAGGCGTTGGAGTACCACGCCCAAGGCCGCGCCGGGAAAATCGAGATCACCCCCACCAAGCCCTGCCTCACCGCCCGTGACCTTTCACTGGCCTACTCCCCCGGCGTCGCCGGCCCGTGCCTGGAGATCGCCAAGAATCCCGAGGACGTCTACAAGTACACCGCCAAGGGTAACCTGGTGGCGGTGCTCTCCAATGGCACCGCGGTCCTCGGCCTCGGCAACATCGGCGCGCTCGCCGGCAAACCGGTGATGGAGGGCAAAGGGGTCCTCTTCAAGCGCTTCGCCGACATCGACGTGTTCGACATCGAGGTGAATTCCCAGACCGTGGAGGACGTGGTCCGCACCGTGAAAGCGCTGGAGCCCACTTTCGGCGGCGTGAACCTCGAGGACATCAAGGCTCCCGAATGCTTTGAGATCGAACGACAGCTCATCGAGATCATGGACATCCCCGTCTTCCACGACGACCAGCACGGTACCGCCATCATCGGAGGCGCCGCCTTCCTGAACGCGCTGGAGATCACCAAGCGCGACATCAAGAGCGTGAAGATGGTGGTGAGCGGCGCAGGCGCCGCCGCCATCGCCTGTGCCCGCTTCTACATCGACCTGGGCGTGAAACGCGAGAACATCCTGATGGTGGATTCCAAAGGGGTGATCTACAAGGGCCGCGCCGAGGGCATGAACAAGTACAAAGACGAATTCGCGGTGGAGACCAAGGCGCGCACCCTGGCCGATGCCATGAATGGGTGCGACGTCTTCATCGGCTGCTCCGCCAAAGGCCTGGTCACCAAGGACATGGTGAAGAGCATGGCCAAAGACCCCATCATCTTCGCCATGGCCAACCCCGAGCCCGAGATCACGCCAGAAGAAGTCGCGTCTGTACGCACGGACGCTATCATGGCCACTGGCCGCTCCGATTACCCCAACCAAGTAAACAACGTGCTGGGCTTCCCCTTCATTTTCCGTGGCGCCCTGGACGTGCGCGCGCGCAAAATCAACGAGGAGATGAAAAAGGCCGCCGCCCACGCCCTGGCGGCGCTGGCCAAGGAAGATGTGCCCGACGACGTGAAGCGCGCCTACGGCAACGAGAACTTCGCTTTCGGCCGCAACTACCTCATCCCCAAACCCTTCGATAAACGGGTGCTCACCCGCGTGGCCCCCGCCGTCGCCAAAGCCGCCATGGATTCCGGCGTGGCCCGCGTCCATATCCCGGACCTCACCGCCTACGCGCAAAGCCTGCAAGAGCGCCTGGGACAGAGCGCTTCGTTCATGCGCACCATCCGCAGCCGCCTGCCCGGCACCGACCGCCCCCGCATCGTCTTCGCGGAGGGCACCGAACCGCGCATTCTCAAAGCCGTCTCCATCCTGAGGGAGGAGGGGCTGGTGCAACCGGTGCTCCTGGGCAGCCGCAAGAGCATCCAGAAGAAGATCGATTCCTTGAACCTCGCCGAGGAGCTCAAGGACATCGAGATCCTCCACCCCGAGGACACCGAACACTACGAGGGTTACGTGGAGGACTACTTCACCTCGCGCCAGCGGAAAGGCGTTTCCGCCTCCTTCGCACGTGACGTCATGAAACGCGGGAATTACTTCGGCACCATGATGGTGAAGAAAGGGCTGGCCGACGGCATGGTGACCGGCGCCACCCAGAACTACCCGGAGTGCATGCGCCCGATCATGAAGGTGCTGGGCCACAAGGCCACCCGGTCCAAGGTGGCTGGAGTGATGGTGCTGATCTTCAAGCAGCGGGTGCTCTTCCTCGCCGACTGCACCGTGCAGATGCAGCCCTCGGCCGAGGATCTCGCCGACATCGCCATCAACTCCGCCGAGCTCTACCGCCGGGTCATGCAGAAGGAGCCCCGCGTGGCGTTCCTCTCCTACTCCAACTTCGGCTCCAACCGCACCGACTCACCTTCCGTCGTGGCGGAAGCCGTCCAGTTGGCCAAGAAGAAAGACCCCACCCTGCTGGCCGACGGCGAGATGCAGGCAGACGTGGCGGTGAACCATGACATCATGAAGAACCTCTTCAACTTCAGCACCCTGGACGGCCCCGCGGATCTATTGGTCTTCCCGGACCTCAACTCCGCCAACATCAGCTACAAGCTGCTGGCGCAGCTGAGCGGCGCCATCCCCGTGGGCCCGATCCTCTTGCCTCTCCACCACGCCATCAACATCGTCCAGCGCACTGCCAGCGTGGAGGAGATCGTGAACATGGCCCACGTGACCGCCCTCATTTCCCAAGAGATCAAGGCCGCCCGTCGGGCGCGCCAGCAATAAGGAGAAGCCCATGAAACGAGAAATCCTCTCCACTCCCAAGGCCCCTTCCGCCGTCGGAACCTACTCCCAGGGCACCCTGCATAACGGGGTGTGGTACTTCTCGGGCCAGATCGGTCTGGACCTCCAGGGCAACATGCGCGAAGGCTTCGACGCCCAGCTCGAGCAGGTCATGAGCAATATCGACGGCCTGCTGGAGGGCGCGGGCCTCAAACGCGACAACATCCTCAAGACCACCGTCTTCCTCACGGACCTCGCCCAATTCCCCAAGGTCAACGAGGCCTACACCAAGTTCTTCCAGCCCCCCTATCCCGCCCGCAGCACCATCCAGGTGAGCGCGCTCCCCAAGGGCGCGGTGGTGGAAATCGAAGTGATCGCGGCCAAAGGATGATTTTTTCCCGGCGATACGTCTTCGAGACGCGCCGGACCCGCACCCGGCGCTTCCTGCTGAATGCCGGCGTGGTGATGATCGCCCTGGTCCTGCTGTACGGCACCTTCCTGGTCTACATGGTGGTCTCCGCCAGGTCCGAACGCACTCGTTGGGCCGAAGGCCTGTATCAGAAAGCGCCTGACGCCATCGTGGTGTTCACCGGCGACCGCGGACGCCTGGCCCGGGCGGTGGAGCTTTCCAAGCGCTGGCCCGAGGCCCAGCTGCTCATATCCGGAGTCTACGGTGGAAACAGCCTCAAGACCCTGGTACAGGGCCGGGAAGACGCCCAGGCTCTGCTCGAATCCCCCACTCCAGTGGATCTGGATTATGAGGCCATGGACACGCTGGGGAACGTGAGGGAAACGCTGGAGCACGTGGAGCGCCAACTCCATACCGCCAACCGGCTGCTGATCGTCACCTCCGACTACCACGTGCTGCGCGTGCGCATGATCTTCGCGGCCCTGCTGCAGCAGCGGCCCCTGAAGGTCTACTTCGAAAGCGTCGCCACCCCAGGATGGCGTTGGGCCGAGGTGAGGAAATACGCCCTCGAAAGCACGAAAATCGTGCGGGCATGGTTCCTGCTAAAGTTCTCGAGGGCCTAATGTCACGCCCGGCCCCCTCCTTCACCGCCGACTGGACCACGAGCCGTACAGATCTGCAGACCCACTTCGGGGCCCTCGCCGGAAGGCCTGGCCTGCGTTACCTGGAAATCGGCGTTTTCGAGGGCCGCACCCTATTGTGGATGTTTGATCACGTCCTGACGGATCCCGGATGCCGGGCCGTGGCGGTGGACCCTTTCGACCGTCCCACCAAAGAACGCTTCATCCGCAACCTTCTGTGCACGGGGCGCTCCGAGCAGGTGGAACTCCTGGCGGAACCCTCGGCGCGGGCGCTACGCACGCTCCCTGTTGAGTCCTTCGACGCCATCTACGTGGACGGCTCCCACGAAACCCCGGACGTGCTCACGGACGCCGTTCTCGCCTGGGGGCTCTTGAAGCCCGGTGGCCTGATGGCTTTCGACGATTATCGCTACCTCGCTGACAAGGCCCCACCCTTGCGGCGTCCCCAGATGGCCATCGACATGTTCCTGCACGTTTTCCAGGACACCCTGGACGTCCTGGCCCGTGACTACCAGGTGGTGGTGCGTAAACGTCCCGCACTCCCGCGGCCGTGGCTCATGCGCGTGGGCGAGCATCACTGTTACTGCTGGCGCACGGGAAAGTTGTTCCATGCGCCCAGCGAGCAGGAGGTATCTATGTCCGAAGAGGATGCGGCTTTGCTAAAGCGGGCATCCTGGGCCAAAAACTATGGTGAGGTCGACCCACCCTTGATGACAGACTTGCTCAGGCGTCTCGCAAACTGCCCCACTTGAATGGTGCTGCCCTGGCACCCAAGCGCCCTTTCTGGGCGC
>CAYNPO010000003.1:0-205014 GCA_964399165.1 uncultured Bacteriovoracaceae bacterium
TTAAGGGGTAGTCTCGTTTCATTTAGTGTCCGAAATTAGGGGCTCAGATCACTTGCGCGGGCCTTTTTATTTCAGAGTTCGCTTTTGGGGAACCAGCCCTCGTCATCAGGCTCTAGGTAAGAACCATAGGGCACCATGGCGCTGGCCGAGCAGCTTGCGCCGCCGGAGTCATCAAAGAGCAGGAAGTCATCCCAATCCACCAAGTCGTTGTAGTCCACTTGGCCTCCCCAAGGCAGGTTTTGCGCGCCACTGGCATCCATGCGGGCGGGGTTGACCGCCGCGCCGGTGTCCGCGTGGATGTCTGACACGAAGGGGATCAGGGCCGCTGTGGGGGAGCGGTTCCACTCCCGCACGGCGACGCGGATGCGGGCCTTCACATCCATGGAATAGTCCATGCAGTAGAAGGTGTAGTAGGGGCGGGCACGCAGGGTAGTGCCAGTCGCGTCGAGTGCGGCCAAATTGCCGGTGGCTAGGGCGGTGGGGATGCCGCCCCGGAAAGGGTCGTCGGCCAGCTGGAGCACGTCCAATACGTTGCTGTAGGGGGCCGGGGTGAAGTAATCCTTGGTCCGCAGCATCTGTGAGCCGAGGGTCACGTACTCGCCGATCACGTCGGCATTGTAGGCGGCCGAGCTGGTGCTGAAGTTGCCCGTGGTGCTGAAGTTGGCCACCCCGCTGCACTGGCGGGTGAAGCTGGCGTTGGAGAGGTTGGTGTAGTAGCCCTTGGAGAAGGAAGAGGGGATGGTCAGTTCCTCAGTGTGGGCTTCGTCGTTCGTGAGGTAGTAGCGGGCGCTGAAACCTTTCTCCACGAAGTCGCTGTCCGAGAACAAGTCGCGCACGGGTCCGCCCATGCAGTAGCGGGCGCGCCCCCCACATTCGAGGGAGCTCTCGCTTCCTTGGGTGGCCTCGAGAACGTCCGGGGTCATGGGATCGGCGTCGTCGTCGACGGAGGCGAGCGTGAGAGTGTGGATGATCATACCGCCGGAGTCGCAGTTGGGGCCACCCTCGTCCCGGTAGTCGAAGGTGCACATGTCCTGCGGGTCGGTGTCGGAGTCATAAGCGACGGTGGTGGTGGCCGAGAGGTCCAGCGAGCCCCAGCTGTCGGTGACGCCGGCGGCGGCGCCGTCGATGTTGAAGATTTTGTTGCAGGCCTCGGCGAGGGTGGGGAAGGCGGCCGAGTTGTTGGCGCCCCATCCAGCGAGGGTGTTGTCGAAGGCGGTTGCCGAGAAGTTGGAGACCACCTCGTCGTCGCACTCCACCTTCAGCATGATGCGCGCACTGCGGTCCTGGCGGCCGGAGATGCCCGGCCGCCATTGCCAGAACGAATAGGGCTCGTAACCGATGTAGGGGCAAGTATCCGCGTCTGCGCTCACCTGGAAGGTGAAGCCGTTGTAGAAGAGGGCCATTTCCTCGCTGTCCAGGTGGCAGGTGATGTCCTCGTCGGCGGCCAGCGTCGCGGGGGCCGTACCGCTCAGGTCCTCCACCCGGCAGGGGGTGCTCGCGGATTCGCCTTGGGGATGCAGGCTCATGCCGAGGAGTGAGGCAGCAGGGTCCTTGAGCGCGACTTGGAAGTTGTAGGTGGGGGTAGAGGCTCCACCGCCCCCACCGCCTCCGCCCCCGCCCGTGGCCGTCCCACCACCAGATGCGGCGGCTTCGGTGAGCTGCGGGGAGACCTTTTCCTGACACGCGGCGAGCGTGAGGAGGGTTCCCAACAGGACCATGTGTGCGACGAGGGACTCGAAGTTCTTCTTCATACGCCTTCCTTTGGCCTAGGCCATCTCCTGGTCTCATCGTCCGAAAAGGGCGGGGAATTTAACCTTCCACCATCGCCCTCCCTTTTTTCCCGAGTGCGCGTTACACTGAGGGAAAGACCCGTTGAATTCACGCCAAGGCGGAGAGTTGCGCTCGGAAAAACCGTCGACCACTTTGATCGTCTTTTGCCTCGCCTGGCTCGCGGCCACGGCCGCGTGGGCCGCCCGAGAAGCCGTGGTGGTGGTGCCCAAGGCGGTGGTGTGGGCCGATCCCCAGCGCTCGAGCCCCTTGGGGTACGTACGGCAGGGACGCGTGCTGCGCGTGGGGGACGAGGCCCGCCACAAACGCCAAGTGGTGCCGGTGGTGGTGTCGGGCCGCATCGGCTACGTGGCGGTGGAGGATCTGGACTTCCGTGGCGCCGGGCAATCCCAAGGCCGCTTCCACCGCTTCAAGGACGCCACCCTTGAGCGCTACGGCGACGAGATCATGCTCGGCTATTCCACCTGGCGGCCTTCCCCCGACTGGGGCAGCGGCGTGGACTTAAAGGGCCTGGCCCTCAAGGGCGAGATGCGCCTGGAAGAGCCCCGCAGGGGCTTTGGCATTTTGCTGGAGCATGCCGCCTGGGAAAGTGGGGGGGAGGGTGCCTTCCGCCTCTTCCAGCTGGGTGCGGGTGCCACCTGGGCCTTGGTGGACCAGAAAAACTTCCGCGTGAAGGCGGAGGCGTGGGCGCTCCTGGCCCCTTGGGCCCAGTACCACATGGGCGGACTCTTCACCACCAACGGGACCGGGGCCGGCGGCATGGGTCAGCTCTCCACCGTGTTCCATCCCGGTGGGCGGCATTGGGGCGTGGAAGTTTCGGCCGGCTACAAACTCATGCGCTTCTTCGGATTCTCCGCCCCGGCTCCCTACAACACCATGGACACGGAACTCAATGACATGGTGGGAGGCCTGCGGCTCTCATTGGGCGTGGTTTACCGCTTCTGATCCGGGCAAGCTCAAAAGGCTCTTCACCCCTTCCAGGTCGGCGCGCCGGGAGTGGCGGTCCACTTCGACTTCATCCCCGTCACGGGTGCGGGCCCAGAGCGTGAAGTAGCCCTTGTTTTGGAATCCCAAGGCCTCGTCCCCGCCGCGCAGCCGGGCCATGTTCGGAGTCTCCAGGAAATGCCGGATGAAGAAGGGCTCGTGGGGCGCCAGGATCCATCGGCGACGCCACACCAAAAGGCCCAGAAAACGCGTCTCCGCCACGAGCTCTCCCGGGGAGCGCACCAAGCGCTTTTCGTAGAGCAGGAACGCGGCGAGGGCCAACGGCACCAGCGCCAAAAGCAGCTGCAGGGAGCGCACCATCCACAGGTCGGTGCCATCCCCCAGCTCCGCCAGCTTGGCCAGCGGCGCCCGCACGGCCAACCACAGGAAGAAAACGGCGGCGAGGCTCGCGGCTGCGTAGCCCCAGAACAGCCAGGGCAGTCCGTAGGATTTGAGGGTCACACGACGCACGTGCCCCCCTTGCATATCCATTTGGACGAAGCCCGTTTCTTCAGGATCGGCGGGGAAAGGGTAGAGAAGGCCCATGGTTCCGGTTTACCCCGCTGGCATACCCTTCGTCCAGGAGCCATCCAGTGGGGCGAGATCCATGAGATCCAGCCGCGCCTCCAGGCGCTCCCGCTGGGCTTTTCGTTCGGAGGTGAGAGCGCGCAGATAGAGGTCGGCCCACTCACGGAAGGGAGCGGGCAAGTCCGGCGGTGCCACGGTGGCCACCAGCCCAAGTTCTTCTTCCAGCAACATCAAGAGCAATCGCAAGTGCGGATGGTAGGTGGCGGGGGCAGAGGCGAGGGTCTCCCGGGCCAAGGCCGGCAGGTGCAGGCGGTCCCGCTTCCCCTCCAGGTGCTTCCACTGCCACCATGGCCAGGCCCACGCGAAGGTGGGGAGTCCCCCCAGGGGACGGGCCCGGGCCAGGGCCATCTGGAAACGGTGGAACGCTCCCGGCACGTCTCCCAGATCCATCAGGCGTTGCGCCTGTCCCAGATCCTCCCAGGCAGCACGAATCGTTCCGGGCGTGGAGTCCGGCGGGGGCAGCAGTGTCTCGGATTGGCGCATGTCCTGGCGGAACAGGTCCTGCCAGCGTAGCAGGCGCGCTTGGAACCAGAGGGGAGGGACGCCCATGGAGGACTCTAGGCCGAGGGTGCCGGGGAAAAAGCTCAGGGCCTGCACGGTGGCGGGCCCCACCGCGCTGGCGTGGCGGGGGAAGGAGGCGGGGGCGAGGGTCAGGGCGCGCAGGGGGTGCTCTTCCCGCACCTCCCGCAAGCGGGCCCGGGCGTCGTCGCGTTTTTCCTGGCACAGGGAAAATCCTGCGGGCGCGGTGGAGAGCTGTGCCCCAGTGGCGCTCTTGACCAGCGTGCGGGCGTTGTACACCACCAGCTTTTCTTCGCGCAGGCCGTACTGGCGGGCGTCCAGCTGTGGCCCGGCCAGGTCCACCACCACCACCTGGCCCGAGGGATCACAGGCGTGGAAGGCCCACAGTCTGCGGGTCTGGCGGTGGCGCAGGAACTTACGCAAATCGGTGGCGTTGCGGTTTTCCCACAGAGCCTCCAGGGCCATGGGGCCAGCGTGGGCCCCGGACGCGTGGAAGAGCGGGGAAAACTTTCGGTGCAAAGCGAGCGTAAGGCCCGCGTCGTTCATGCCCGCCAGCGGCAGGAAGGGCACGCCCGGGACACAGGTGTAGACCATGCCCGGGCCCCGGGGCACGCGCAGATAGATGGTCTCGGTGGCCGCTCCTTGGAAGAGGGCCAAGGGCCACTCGGAGAGGCTGTGGTGCTCTGGTCCCTGTGTGACCTCGTTCCACCGGAAAGCGTTGAGCCCCCCGGGCAGGGAAGAGGCCTCCAAGCGCTCCAACACGGCCAGGTGCCGCTCCACCGTCTCGTCGAGTCCTTCGCAATAGGCACGAAGCCAGCCCGCCACCGCACCGCCTGGACGCGTGACCTCATCGGCGGGCAAAGGTTGCCGGGTCAAGAGGCGCCAGGCGCGGGAAGCGCCCGAAGGAAGGAGGCGCTCGCGCAGCTCGGCGTAGAGCGGGGCGTGCTTCTTCCCCAGAACGTAAAAATTCTCCTCGGGGTTACCGATCAGGCGAAGGGGCTCGGGACTGGGGCTCGTCATGACTCTGGTCCGCCTTGTGTACGCTCTACCGGGAGGAAGCGATGGAATGGATGAACGATCCCAGTGTGGTCACCGTCGGACTGGCCCTGGCGGTTTTCCGCATTTGGCTGGAGACCGTGGGAATGGACTTCGCCAAACTCCCCGTCACCGCGCGAATCATGCCCGCCGAGAACGCCCGCCGCTTCCATAAGTGGGGCTTCTACCTCAGTGTGGGTTATTTTATCACTTTCGCGCCCGGGATGCTGCTGTCTTGAGGGGTCAACCCTCGTAAAAATCCACCGTGGGCAGGAGCCGGTTGAGGAAAGAATGGTGGAAGCGCTTCCCGCGCCACTTCTCCAGCATTTCCTTGCGGCAACGGATATGGATGCTCACCTCACAAGGGGGCCCCGCGTCACTCAAGTTCTTAAGCTGATAGAATTTCCCGAGGAAGCGGAAGTGCTGGCGATTGGTGAGGCGGAAACCTTCATCCTTTTTCACCGCGTTCCAAACCATCCACGGGTCCTGTCGTGAGGTGAGCACCGAGGCCAGCGTGAGGTAGATCACGGTGTCGGACTCGAAGCCATCGCCCACCAGCACCAGTTTCTCCGGCACGCCGGTCATCAGCAGGATGTTCACGATGTGGTTGAGCTTGTAGAAGCCCTGGGTGCCCAGGTCCTTGGGGCCCAGCTCACCTTCAAACAGCGAGAAGACCCGCCGGTAGTCCTTCAGGAAGATGTGGGAAGTGAACAGCTCGTTGCGATAGAGCCAATCCCGGAGCGCGTTCTCGTAGAAGTGGGGCGAGGCCGACACCACGAACGGCTGGTAACCTTGTCCCACGTAGCGCTTCACCAGCTCGATGGAATTGGGCACGGGAGGGAAGTAGCCCAGCGGTCGGCGCAGGGATAGGTACAGCTCCCGGGGGGAGGAGTACCGGGTGTCCACCAACGTCTTGTCGAAATCCGTGATGATGATTTTTTTCTGACCACCCACCTGCAACGGGAGGAAGCTTCCGATCAAAAGGTCGAGGCCTGGGTGGGTCATGGTTTCGAACACCAGCATTTTCTCCACCCTCCCTTGGCTCGGGTGGGGAATTTTCAGATGGAAGTCCCCGAAAGAGTCGGAGTCGTACTCGCGGTTGAGCAACTCCTGATCCTGCTTGTCCAGGCCGATGATGCGCAAGCGGAATTGACGCGAGGAGAGAAGTCCCAGACTTTCGATGGGGCGGATGGGGGGCAGCCCGGGAAGGGGATTCTGCCAAAAATGGTGACGGGCCTGGCGCGAGAGGGAGAGGGATGCCCGCACGGACAGGTGGTCCTCGGAGGAGATGGCGGTGAAATGGACCAGCTGCGGGCGGCGCATGGGATCATTGTACCACCGGGTTGCCCCTTGGTGCGATTTGCGACAGAATTCCCGCGCGGAGGTCCCCATGCTGCAGATGAAACTGGTGATCAAAGGGAAGGTGCAAAAGGTTGGCTACCGCTGGAGCGTAGTGCAACACGTTCAGCAGGAAAATCCCGGCATTAAGGGCCGGGTCGTCAACCTTCCCGATGGCACGGTGGAACTACTGGCCCAAGGGGACATCGAGGCCCTGAAAAACCTCCATCGCTTCGCCACTAAGGGACCTCCCCACGCGGAGGTGAGGGAGGTGGCCGAAGAAATCACCGAGATCTCCGGCTACACCTACGCCGATTTCTCCATGGGGTGAAACTCAGGCCTTCTTGACCACAAAGGTCAGGGTCCCGTCATCCCATGTGCGGGTCATCTTGCGCCCGTCCAAGGGAGCGTTGACCGGAATGCGGTTCACGGTGCTTTCCACCCGGTCCACTCGCTCCACCCCCCCACCTTCCACCTTACGCTCGTCCCGGTGGCGGCGGTTGAAGGTCAGCACCAGCTCTTTGGTGTTGGCGGAGAGGAGCACTTCTTCTTTGGCGTAGTCGGGGACTTTCACTTTCAGCTCATAGGCGTCCGGCAGTTCGCGCACTTCGGGCCTGAGCTCGGTGAAACGGAAGAAGGGATCCCCTGAGCGGGCCTCGTCGGCCTCCACTCGCTTGAGCAAACTCTCGCGGGAAGCCGCCTGGACCTTGGCGTGGCGGGCCTCCAGATCTTTGGTCAGGGCCTCCTGCTGCTTCATCTGGTCTTGGTATTTCTTCTCGAAGAAGGCTTCGCGGCTGTAGAGGGTGCCTTGGTGGTGGTTAGTGAGCTTTTCCTGCTCCTTCACGTGGCGCTTGCCCATTTCCCCCAGTTGGGACTGGTGCTGGCGGTGGAGTCCCAGCACTTCCTGGCGCTGCTGGCGTTCGGTGCCGCTCTTAAGATGCTCGAACTTCGCCCCTTCCTTGGCGTGGGTCTCCGAGAACTGGGCGCGCTGCTGCTGGATCTTGTTCTTCCACAGGTTCTGTTGGTTGGCCTGCTCCGCGCGGTGCTGGTCCACCAGCTCGGCCGTGTGGCGGCGCTCCTTCTCGTTGAGGTCGCGCAGACCCTGGTTGAAGCGGTGGTTCTGCTCCATGATGCGCTCTTCGTGGCGCTGGGTGAGGAGCTGCTGTTCCTGCTGCTGGGCCTCGCGGGTGGTTTCGCGCTGGGCAGCTCCCTGGGCCGCAAGCCGCTTGGCCTCGGCCTCGGTGATGTTCTTGGTGCGCTCCAGGGAGTCACGCACCATCAGCAGTTTTTCTTCGCGGTTTTTCGCCTCTTCCTCCAGCTCCACCTGGTGCTGGGTCTTGAGGTTGGCCACGTCCGCTCGGTGGGCGGCCTTGGCGGCTTCCAACTCACGCTCCTGGCGCTCAGAAAGTTTGTTGAGTTCGGATTGGCCGCGCGCCTGTTGGGCGAGGATCTCGCGGCGCATGGCCTGGGAGGCGTCGCGCACGGAACTCATGGGCGTGCCTCCCGGTCGCCGGGTGCGGGGCAGAGCTCGCGTCCGCGGCCGGTGTAGCCTGGGCACATCCAGGTGCGCATGAGAGTAAGGTCCACGCTGGAGCCGCCGTGGTAGGCGCGGTAGGCGACTGGGTTGAGGGTGCTGGCCACCGCGCGGGCGCGGGCAGCGGTCACTTGCGAGCCTTGGTCTTTGGGTTTTACCAGGTACTGGTAGACGCGGTATTCGGCCTGTGCCGCTGGAGCAGCGAGAGAGAGAAAGATGATGGCGAGGAGGGGACCTCGTCTCAATGCAGCTCCTTGAGACCGTCCAGGGCCTTGTACTCGACCATCTTGAAGAAAGCGTGGATGAACTCCCCGCGCTCGTCGTCGCTGAAGGCGCCCAGCGCGGTCTGTTTGCGGTCCCAGCTGTGGTGGCGCTCCAGGCGCTTGAGCCCTTCTTGGACCACTTTGCTGGCGCGGGCGAAACTCAGGCGGCGGGCGCCTCTGCCCAAAGACTCGCGGATCCATTGCTGGTGGAACAGGGGTAGGTGGCCCTGGGAAGCCAGGTCCAGGAGGGCGGTGAGCTCGTCGGTTCCGGGTTGCATGTCACGTCCTGTGGTGGGTCCGGGCTTCCTGCCCGGTTTTCCCATTCTACCCCCACAGCCCGGCCCGACTCAGGCGGGAAGATTTGGCCGTTTTCGTGCTAAGCTAGGGCATGTCCGATGAATTCTTCCTGCCCGAAGACACCGTGGAGTGGATCTCTCAGAAAAAATCCGAGCTCCTCGCTTGGGTTTTGGAGCATCAATCCCTGGATGACCTGCCTGTAGAGCGCCATGCCGATCTCATGGACGGAGTGGCCCCCACGCTGGCTTCGCCTGATGAGGCATGGTCCCAGCGCTGGGATGGCCACGAGGTGCACGTGTGCCTCAAACTCTTCGAACGGCCCGAGATGCACTGGATGTTCGTGGTCAGCCTGAGCGCCCCCGTGATCAACCGCCCCGGGGAGGGTGCCGTGCTGGTGCCGATCCTGGTGCTGCCCACCTGGGACTCAAAATGGCTACGCCCTTGGCTCAAGGGCACCCCGCTCACCGCGCGCTCGCTCCAGTGAGGCTCAGCGGGTGCGGATGTCGATGTAGGGCGTGTTGGCCTTGAAGTTAGCGCACACGTTGGCCATGTAGGTTTTGGCGTTGCTGTCGCAGGTGTAGGCGCAGGCTTGATAGGCCTGGGCGTTCCCTTGGTAAGGCGCGCAGCTGGAGAGGCAGGCCTGGTTGTTCAGGCCGTAGGCGTTCATGCACTGGAAGAAGGCGGTGGTGCCGGAGTATTTCACCACCATCACCCCATTGACGGGGTGGCCGGTGTAGCCGGCCCGGTCCTTGACCACGGTGCCGAACACCACCTGGTTCTCGTTGTGCTTGGTGCATTTGGCGTGGCCCACGTAGGCCGAATTGCCCGAAGAGTCCTTGTAGAGCGGGACGATGCAGGTGCCGTCGCTTTGGTCGGTAGTGGTGAAGGAGAGCCGGAAGCTCAGCTCGTTCTGGGAACTCTGACACACGGACATGTAGCCGATGCCAGGATGGTAGTGTGACGGGTTGGTGTTGCAGGACTCGAAGCCCGCGGGCAGCTGGCCATTGGAGGTGCCGCTGGTGGTGCCCCCGACGTAACCCGCCGTGGTGCCCCCGTTGCTCGACGAGGTGGTGCCCTCGGAGCTGGCGGCGTTGCTCACGGCGCCGGTCGTGCGGACCCGGGTGGGACCATCGCAGGCGGTGGCCAGGAGGAGAGCGGCGCTCATGAACAAACTGGTGCGGACCATGCAAAACCCCACGGGTTGGCGAAACGGATCGTGCCCCTCTTTTCGGACACCTGGGGGAAAAATAAAGTATTCCAGTTTTGTTCTAGAACTGCCGTAAAGATATCCACAGCTTATGAAACGTTGGATCCTCGCCGCGCTTTTGCTCGCCATCCCTGTGCTGGCGGCCTATTTGGCCGCGACGACCTTGCCATATGTGGCCTACGACCGATTGCTGCACGGCCGATGGAAGCCAGGCCTCTACCAACTCTCCCGCTGGGACCCCTTGTTTCTGGCCCCCGGCAAAGCGGTGGAGGAAGCGCCCCCGGGAGACGACTTCTCGGGCCTCTGGAAGGAGTTCCACTTGCGTGACGTGGTGGTGCCATTGCCCGCGGGCCATCCGTTGTTCCAAACCATCCCGTTGATCCAGCAGGTGCCTGGCAAAAGCGCGCCTGAGCTGGGGGTGCTGTTCCGCTCGCCCCGAGGGCGGGAAATGGCACGGCTTTATCTCCTCAGAAACGGTGTGTGGAATGACCACTTCGAGTCCCAGCTCCTGTTCAAACTGCCCCTCGTGCGGAGGGTGTTGCAGGCGAAGGCGCCGGAGGAGGTGTGGCGCGACGTTTTCTCGCGTCCGCTGAAGAGCGGGGAACTGCCTTGGCAGGAGATGGCCTATAACCTCTATTTGCTCCAGCTGAGGTCCTCCCTCCTGCCTCCTGCGGTGATCGGCTACAGGCTGCTTCCCGACGGCAAGCGTGCGGTGGTGGAGGTGCGATCCAAGAACCGTGATTACCGCACGGAATTGGTGATGCAGTTTGAGGGGGGCCTTTTGCTCTCCTACCTGTTGGTGAGCGAGCGCCAGAACCCCGACTCCCAGGAGCTGCGGGCCCGCTGCCTGTCCACGATTTCCTTCCGCCCCTCCGACCCTTCGCTCACGCCCATCGTCTATCGCGAGTTCAAGCATCTTCCGTTCAACCGGCAAACTGACCAGGAGGGGATGCTTTACCTCTTTTCCGCCTGGTCCCACGACATCGACAACCAGGACATGCTGCGGGAGATGGTCTACTTCCTGGAGCGCGGTGAGAAGAGCGGTGCCCAACTGAGGCCTTTGTACCGTTATGCCCTCACTCGTTACGGCAAAACCTTCACCACCCGCGCCGTGGGATTGGACGAGGATGATGAGGACGTCCGGCTGCAGCGTTTGATCGAGCTCGAGGGCCGCGAGGAGCGCCGCAAGTTGCAGGAAACCGCCGCCCGGCCGGTGGCGCCTCCCGAGAAGCCGACCACTCCACGGGAGCGCATGGACGAGTACTTGCGCAAGGCGCGCCAGGACCGCGCGTCCAAACCACGCCCCAAGGGCGACAAGCTCATCATTTACTGACGAGGTTTTCCAGCAGGCAGGCGGTGAGTTCCCGGCGCAAACGTGCCACGCCGTCGGGCCGGAGCGTTTTCGAGGACTCATCCATGTAGAGGCGCCGGTTGATCTCGATCTGGATGTTGTCGGTGCGGAAGCGGTCCACGAAAGTGGTGACGTATCCGCCTATGTAGGGATCGTTCACCGCCACTTCGAATCCGCGGCCGCGCAGGTCCACCACGAACCCCTCGATGAAGGCGGGGGCGCAGGTCTTGCCCCGTTGGTCGCTCACGCAGAAATCCGCGCGGTGGGTGCCCTGCTTCGGGTTTTGCTTCATGTGGTAGGCGGTGGGGGCCGAAGGCATGCTGTGCAGGTCCACCACCGGGACCTTGCCCGGCAGCGCGCGCTCCAGGTCGCGGATCATGGCGCTGAAGACCTCGAAGTAGGGGCGATGGAAGCGCTGGACCCACTCGCTGGCCTGCGCGGCGGAGGGGGCCTTGAGCACCAGGGGGACGCCGTGGGTGTTCTCCCGCCAAAACAGCACGCAGTTGTCCTCGGCGCGGTTGAGGTCCACGCATACCCGGTGCACGTGGGCCACCAGCACGCCCACGCCTCCGGCGGTGAGGCGGGGGATGTCCACCAGCTCGTTGACCCGGAAGTCCACGTCTTCCAGCATCGCCCGGGCGTCCGTGGTGAGGAAGCCGCGAAAGGCCTCCGGCACGTCTTCCCCGGAATGCGGGATGGACACCAGCGCCCGGAGGGGCGCCCCCTGGGGCGGATGGTACGTGAAAAGGGGGTTTTTATTGGGGGCGTCAGGGGAGGGCATGCGTAAAAATTACCATGGGCCCCAGGGCCGCGTCCACGGCCCTTCCCGCCCCGTCGACGGACGGACTAAACTGCGCCCCTCGGAGATGTGGCCATGAAATTCCCTGGACGGCGGAAGACCAAACACTATTTCCCGGTGACGGACCGTACACGCGAGTCCATGGACGAGGAACTCCACCGCCGGGGCAACGTGTACGTGGTGGGCATTGACCAGTTGCTGGTGGACATCGAGATTCCCGTCACCGACGAGTTCCTGGCCGAGCATGGCCTGGCCAAAGGCCAGTCCAGCGTCATCGACGATGCCTTGGCGGAGCGGATCTACGCCCATTTCAAGGAGCGCGGCGGGGTAGCCGGCGAGTATCCCGGCGGTGCCGTGGGGAACACCCTCCACAACTTCTCCATCCTCTCAGACTCACCATCAGTCGCCCTGGGCGCCATCAACCGCCACATCCAGGTGGGGGACTACGCCTTCAAGTACCTCTGCAACACCAGCTCCAAAGTGAACCTGCAGTACCTCCAGCCCAGCGCCAAGGCCATGGGACGGGCGCTGACCTTCGTCACGCCGGACGCTGAGCGCACCTTCGCCATCTCCAAGGGCTGCATGAACGAGCTCTCGCCCGAGTTCGTCCCCACCGACGTGGTGAAGGGCGCGGCGGGACTCCTGCTCTCCGCCTATGTCTTCCGCGACCCCAATGCCCCCATCCACGCCGCCAGCCTGCGCGCCGCCATCCTGGCCAAAGAAGCGGGCGTGCCGGTGGTGCTCTCCCTGGGCACTTCGGGCCTGGTGGCCGAACAGAAGCAAACCCTCATCCCGTTCATCCGTGATTACGTGGATGTGCTCGCCATGAATCGCGCCGAGGCCTTCGAGCTCAATGGCATCGACGATCCCTTGCTGTCGGCGGAGCAGATGCTGGAGTGGGTGGACATGGTATTGCTCACGGTGGGCGCGGGGGGACTCTATCTTGCGGGCTGGTGCGACCGGGACAAGCTGCGCGCCACCAAGGATCCCCTCCACAGCAAGTCCATTCCTGAGTACAACCAGTGGGAGTACTCCCGGGGCATGCGCCGTTCGCTGTGCCAGGACCCCCAGAAGGTCTACACCCACATCAACCCCTTCATGGGCGGCCCCCTGGTGATCAAGAACACCAACGGCGCCGGGGACGCCGCCCTGGCGGCCGTGCTGCACGACTTGGCGGCCAACCGGTATCACCAGGAAGTGGTGCCCAACTCCCCGAAGCGAGGCGAGGGCTACCTGACCTATTCCTCCTTGGGGCAGATCTCCAAGTACGCCAACCGCGTGAGCTTCGAGGTGCTCTCCCAGAACTCGCCCCGCCTGGTGCGCGGCCTGCCCGAGCGCGAGGACAGCCTGGAAGAAGCCTACTGGGCCAAATGAGACAGCGCGAGGCCCTGTTCAACGAGATCAAGGGGTCGCTGTTCGAGTATCTCGTGGCCCGGGAGATCGCCGCGCGCCACGGGCTGGAGGCTGGCTTCCTGAAAGCGCTGCCCCCGCAGTACCAGTCGGTGCTGGAGCAGCAGGACCGCATGACCCGGGAGGCGTATCCGGAGCTGCTGCCACTTTTGCCCGCCTGGGCCGAACAGGCGGCTGACGCTTGGCAAGCGCGCTTCCCCGCCGAGCCCCTGGTGGCGGTGGAACTCACCGGCCAGTTCAACGCCGGCAACCCCGAATGGCGCGAGACGGATTTCCTCCTCCGTTTTGCGTCCCGCGAGGTGCCCGTCAGCCTCAAGCTCAACAAGCGCCAGAGCGCCGTGAACACCAAGTCCGGCGGCGCCAAGAGTTTCCTGACCACCTACTTCCCCGGCGACGCCGCCGCCGCGGTCCAGGCCGAGTACACGAGGCTGGTGGACGCGGAATTCCTGCGCGTGCACCAGGAACTCCACCGGGCCGCGGGCCTGGACTTGGAAGATGGGTGGGGGGCCTGGGTCCGCGCGGGGTACTCCGAGCTCCCGGGCGAGCTGCCGGATGACTGGCGGGAACTCCTGCACGCCTACTATGGGCGCTTGGCCCGCGGGCTGCGTGCGGGTCTGGAGCAAGTCGCCCGCGCCCAGCCTGACGCTTTCCATGAGGGCCTCAAGCGCCTGGTGGGCCACGGCCTGCCCCACATGGTCCAGCTGGTTTGCTTCCACGACCACGGGGGACGCGACGAGGGCCGCGTGAAGGCCCTGGTGCACACGGGCGCGGACGTGGAGGCGAAGCTCCTCCACGTGCAGTGGCTTCCGCCCCGAGACGTGGCCTCCTTCGTGCTCCAGCTGGCCGACTGGGAACTCCACGTGCGCATCAAACCCATGAACAAGTTCACGGCCTCGGCCCCCAAGATCAACTGCGCCGTGAAATTCCCCTCTTAATCCATTCCTGAAACGGCTTGCCGTGGACCCAAGTGAAAGCGGGGAGGGTGGGAGCCTACGCGCTCTTGCGCACCGTCTGCGGCACCACCGTGCGCGGGCAGAAGGCCTTAGCGCCGCCGGAGGACCAGGCCGCGGGGTCATGGCTCACGAGCACCAGATGGCGTTCACGTCCGCGGCCCTCCAGAACGGAGGAGAGTTGGGCGTGGCACAGGGGCGAGGGGAGCGGCGCCCGGAGGTCCAGTAAGGTGTCTTCTGCGGGGGTTAAAAGAGCTTGGCAGACGGCGCCCACCAGGCGCTCTTGCGGGGAGAGTTGCGGGGGAGTGCGGTCCCAGGGGGCGAGCCATTGGGCGAGTCCCAAAAGGCCCGCGCGCTCAAGCATCAGGCGCGCCATGGCCTCGCGTTCGTCCGTGGGTACGTCCACGGCGCCTTCGCCGCAGGCGGCGAGGAAGTTCTCCGCCAGGGTGAGTTCCCGGTGCAAGCTCATGTCCTGGTGGGCGTAGGCGAAGTTGCCTTTGCGGCCGTGGCGCCGTCGCCAGGCCAGGAAGGCGGAAAGAGGATGGCCGTCGGTGGCGGCGGGGGTCCAAAGGCCCAGCTTAAGCGAGTGGTCCATGGCGGGCTTTTCGGGCCTTGACCCTGAGGATTTTATGCCTTGGTGGGGCGGCGACCCGAGTGGCATAATTAACCCAGCTGTGAGGGCAAAAGGGGAGCGCGGTGGTCGGGGAACGCAAGCAAACGGTGTTGGTGGGCCTGTCCGGAGGCGTGGACTCCATGGTGGCGGCTTATCTCCTGCGCATCCAGAAGCGAGAGGTTTTCGCCGTCACCCTGGCCTTCACCCCCGAGGAGATGCTCGCCCACGGCGCCCAGCTCTTCGCGTGCCACCAAAGCGACGCGCGGCTGGAAACCATCAAGAAATTCTGCGCGCACCTTCAGGTTCCCCTGACGGTGTTGAGGCCGCGGGACGAGTTCGCCCATGAGGTGCTGGAACCCTGGCTCGCCTCGCGCATCGGGGCCCGGCGCCCGCGCCACTGCGGTGACTGCCAGCAATTTCGGCTGCACTGGCTGCACCGGCAGATGAAGGAGCTGGGCTGCGGCAGCTTCGCCACCGGCCACTACGCTAAACTGTTCAAACAACCCGATGGCCTGGTGGCCGTGCATTCTTCCAACGACATCCAGCGCGACCAGTCGGGCATCCTGGCGGGCCTCCCCCAGGAGATCCTGCGTGATCTTGAGCTCCCCCTCTCGGAGCTGCAGGAAAAAGAGGTCCAGAAGATCGCGGGTAATTTCCAGCTGGCGCCACAGCTTCCCCCCCTGGTCCCGGGGCAATGCCTGCCCGGCAGCGACCCGTTCCTGCAGCAGTGGATGGAGGCTCGCATCCCCGAGGTTTGGCGCACCAAGGGAGACATCATGAACGTGGACCGCGGCGAGCGCGCCGGCGAGCACCATGGCCTCCATACCATCGAAGTGGGTGCCCGGTGGAAGCGCACGGACAGGCCCGAGCGCCCCGACAAGGAAGAGTGGGTGGTGGGGGCTGCATGGCCCGAGCGCGAGATCCATGTGGCCGACCCCAAATGGTTCATGGATTCCGGCGTGTTCCTGGAGAGCTGCCGCTGGGGCGTGGGCGTAGACTTCACTGGGCCCGTCCACGGGTTCCTCCACCACGGTGGCGGACTGAATGACCTTGAGGTCGTGGTCTACCCAAAAACTTTGGGGGGGGCTGTGGTGCAACTACTGGAAGGGCAGGACCGCTTCGTGCCTGGGGAGGACCTGGTGGTATTCCGCCGCCGGGGCAAGAACGCCAAGGTGCTCCTCACCGGCCGCATCGGGCCCACCGCCCGCCATTGGGCGCCCACCTTCATCTCCAAGGGCGAAAATGCCCGGAAAGAGAATGAAGGCTGGGACCGGGACGCGAACTTTTAACCCGCTCCCTTGACCCCGGGCCCCCCAGGGCGCATAACCCTCCCCATGGACCTGACGGAACGCCTCACCCTCCTGCGCGAGCACGGTTTTGACCTCACGGCGGCTGACCTGGAGGCCAACGCCCGCACCACCGTGGCCGTGGGCATGTCCGGCGGCGTGGACTCCTCCGTCACCGCGCTCCTGATGAAACTCCTGGGCTACAACACCGTGGGCCTCTTCATGAAAAACTGGGAGGACACGGATGAGAGCGGCATCTGTCCTTCCGAGAAGGACTGGAAGGACGTGCGCCGGGTGGCTGACCAGCTGGGCATCCCATGCTTCTCGGTGAACTTCGCCGAAGAGTACCGCCAGCGCGTCTTTGAGGGGTTCCTGGGGGACTACCGCGCGGGCCTCACGCCCAACCCGGACGTGCTCTGCAATCGCGAAATCAAGTTCAACGTCTTCTTCGACTACGCCAAAACGCTGGGCGCGGACCTCTTGGCCACCGGACATTACTGCCGTCTCGAGAACGGCCGCCTCATGAAAGGCCTGGACGCCAACAAGGACCAGACCTACTTCCTCCACGCCGTGCCCGGGGAGGCGCTCAAAAACGTGCTCTTCCCCGTGGGCCATTTGCCCAAGAAGCGCGTGCGCGAACTCGCCACCCGGTTCAACCTCGCCACCAGCGAGAAGAAGGACTCCACCGGCGTGTGCTTCATCGGTGAGCGCGACTTCAAGGCCTTCCTCTCCCAGTACATCAGCGCCCAGCGAGGTGACTTCGTGGACCTCCAGGGGCGAGTGCTGGGTCCCCACGACGGCGCCTGCTTCTACACCTTCGGCCAGCGCAAAGGCCTGGGCGTGGGCGGGCCCGGGGGCCCGTGGTTCGTGGCCAAAAAAGACCAAGCCACCAATCAAGTGACTTTAGTGGAAGGGGAGAACCATCCCGCGCTCTTCTGCGACGAGCTGTGGGCGCAAACTCCTGCCTGGATCCACGGGGGCCCCGCTTTTCCCGCGCGACTCAAGGCCAAGGTGCGCTACCGCCAGCAAGACCAAGACTGTACCGTGATCCTGGACCAGGGCCGCTTGAACGTGCGCTTCGACATCCCCCAGCGGGCAGTGACGCCCGGTCAGTCCGTGGTGTTCTACGATGGCGCCGAGTGCCTCGGGGGCGCGGTCATTGCCGAAGTGGGGCCGAGCTATTGGGAGCAACGGAGGGCGTTACCCGTGACCGGTACCGCCGACGCTTCCCTGGCCCTCTGAAGGCCTGCGGGCCTCTTTAGGTGCGAAGCCCTGGCAATCCCCGGCCCCCGCCATCTTCACGATCACGGAGGGCAATTCCCGGCTCTTAAGCTGGTAGAGCCGGCAACCGTAGGGAGTGCCCTTTTCGTAGGTGATGAAGAAGTGGCGGCATTGGGTGCAGTTGGGACGGGCCATGGGGAGATTTTATTGAGTTTTGGGGATCCCGGCCCCTAGGTAAAATTCCCCTAGTGTCGAGAGTTTGGCCGCTTTGTCTGGTGGCTAGCCATATAAAAACTCCAGGCCTTGGAACACCGCCCCCAAGCCCCCCAGATTCCATGCTAAAAATCTCTCAACTCGACCCCCCGAAGCGTCTGAGGGCCAGTCAGTACTGGCACGGAGGATGCAAAAGTGGGTCTCGTGTCCGGGACACCTTCATGGGTGGGCCTGGTCCAAAAAGGTGTTCGATGTCTCGCTGGGCCACAGAGGAAGTACGGGAGAAGCTCATGCTGGTGCTTCCCCTCGAGGACGTGGCCGCCCCGGACGAGGCGCTTTCCGACGATCCCCTGCACGACCTCATGACCGAGTTCAGCGCCTTCGAGGCCGCCGCCGAGGCCGAGGCCACCCAACTGGAACTTGCCCGCCCCGCCGTGGTCACCGCCGACATGCGCGAGGACTTCGCCTGGGTCGCCCTGGAGCGCCAACTCATGGGCCTCAAGGACGGGCTTAACCGCTTGCATTTCTACCTCTCCGACGTGGACGACAACCTCCGGCGCTGACCAAAAACGCCTGGACAATTCCGTCCCGATTCCCTTAGCTTAGACGTCTCCTCAGCCCGATTCGATTTGCCCAGGTGGTGAAATTGGTAGACACACCATCTTGAGGGGGTGGCGCCGCGAGGCATGCTGGTTCGAGTCCAGTCCTGGGCACCAAATATTGAAAAGCCTCCCTTCGGGGAGGCTTTTTCATTTCTTCCAGTCCGCGACCCTCCCTTCTTTACACGCTTTCCGCTCGCCTCCTTGCCATATGGTACGGTCGCCCCATTCACTTACCGGGAGACCCTATGAAACTCGCCTTGTCGCTTGCCCTGCTCACGACCGCCGCCGCCGCGGGCCCCATCACGAAGTACGAAGGCCAGGCCCCGGATGGCGGGTCATGCTCCGTGACGGTAGAAGTATGTGAGGGCGGCCGGTCGATTTACAGCGTTTATCGGCCCACGAGCTGGGGTTCCCAGTCTTATGACCAGATTTACGGGCGCGTCCACACCCGCAACTTCAGCGGGAGATACTACTCCAACAGGATCCAGGTCAGGTCCACCACGCGCGATGACGGGAGCATTCAAAACGTCGTCCATGAGCGGGGTCGCGAGGACGGGAGGGCAACGGTGGTCATGAGCTTGGAGCAGGAAGGGGAGCAACTCCTGTCGGTCACCACCCGCACGGATTACAACATCCGTAGGGTGGCGCAGATTCCTTATCCCCACACTGTCCTGCTGGATACGCTGGAAAATGAAAGGTCGCGCTCGACGCGCGAGACGACTTGCAGTGGACTGCAGGAAGTCTCGGCCGAAGGAACGGATAGCGAGTGTGGCTTTTTGATGCGGTATTAGGAAGCTTTTCTATTTAGAAGAGTAAATGCGCGAGCGCGTGGCCCCGGAAGCTTTCACGAGCTTCCGATCCAATAAAGCCTGGAGGTCACGCTCCAGCGTGCGCTTGGGCACATGTTTGAAGTGCTCCACGATGTCATTCACCCCGCGGGGCTTCGCCCGGAGGTAGGAGAGGAGCTTTTCCTGGCGCGCCCCGGGACTTTTACCCGCGTGCTCCTTGAGGATCTTCTTGGCCTCCTTGACCACTTCCGTGGCGGAAGTGGCGAAGCACTCCGCCATGAACTCGAGGAACGGCTCCAGTCTGCCGAGCTCCCGGGTTTGGCGGATAGTGGAGTAGTAGCGCTCGCGCTGGGCCATGATGCTCGTCTCGCTGGGCACGAAGCGCGCGAGCTCCTCCCCACGGCGCAGAAGGAGCATGTGTTGGAGGAGGCGCACGGTTCGCCCGTTGCCATCGGCGAAAGGGTGGATGGCCACGGTGATGAAGTGGGCGGCGAAAGCGACCGCGAAAGGGTTGCGCTCTTTGTGCTCCTCGATCCAGCGGAGCAGTTCCTCCATGAGGTGCGGGAGATCGTAGGGCGGCGGGCACTCCTCGAGCACTTCCTTGGTGAAGGAGTTCACGATGCTGGCGGGAATGGTGCGCACCGTCCCGGCTTGCCCCGGCGGCAATTGCCCTTTGGTCACGAGCTTCTGGATGTCGCACAAGTCGCGCAAGTTCAGGCGACGATCGTCCTGTGCCAACGTGGTAGCGTAGTCGATGGCCTCGAAATAGTTTTCGATTTCCGCCACGTCTTTGCCTTCGGCTTCCACGCGTTTGCCGGCCGCCAGCGCCGTGACTTGTTCCTCCTCCAGCGCGTTGCCCTCGATTTGGTTGGAGTAGGTCACTGCGCGGATCTTCGCCTTGCGCAGGAGTTGCACTTCCAGGGGTGAGCCCAAGGATTCTTGGATGAATGGCTTTTGTTCAGCGATCTCCATGAGCAGCGCCACCAGCTTGTCCGAGAGGTGGAGCTGGTGGGGGATCCGGTATTTTTCCAGGTAGGGATAAGGCATACGCTATTTTCCGCCACTTTTCCGCCATATTCAAGGTGGCGGAAAAGAATTTCCGCCATATTTCCGCCACATTTTTCATGGCGGGAATTTGTGTATCACATTGAATTCACTATGAATGAAGGGCGCCAAAGAGAGAAGCCTCGAAAGTTTTAAAGTTTTCGGGCTTTTTGTTGCGACCATTCTGGCCGACGACCCTAACCCGACCTCCTCAGAACGTTGCTTGCTGCTTGGGAGCCGACTAGAATAAAAACTGGTGGGGAATTAGCCAGGCTGCGACACCTGTCCCCACCAGAACCCATTCTCCCATCCGGGAGAGGTTTTCACCCCTCCCTACAACTGCAGACCATCTTTAGGCGTTGAGAGGCTGCCCTGAGCTGCTAGTTTTTCATTAGGAGAATGAAGGGCGCGTCCGAAGCGCGCTGGCTAGATCAATGTCCTGGAAAGGAGTGTCTGGCTCACCGGCCCATCCTTTTTGCATGAACCCTTCCTCCCTCATGTAAACCATGAAGTAAGCTGCGGCCATCTGGCCAATAGTGTTCTTGCGGATGGAGTCTCGGGTATCGAGGAGATGCTTGCCTTTGTACTCAATGAAAACATAATTGGACTCCGAAAAAACGATGAAGTCCGGATAGTGGCCCCGGAAGAGTTTCACGTCGGACACATCGTTTCGCAGCCAATGGTGGCCATGCTTCTCGCAGAAATCGTCGAGGAAGTGGGCGAACGCACGCTCTTCCGGCTTTAGCTGGAGTTTGGGGTAGAGGCTGTGCTTGAACTGGGTTGGCAGGGGTTGCGCGACCACGAGCTTATGAGGGGGCCACTGGTGCGGGCGGTGGACGTAGTCGAGGCCCTGTGTGGCCCTGCGGATGGCCGTAGATTCTTTGATCTTGGCCGACATTTCCTTCATGATGGGCGCAAGGGAGGCCAGTCCCCCGTTTGGACGCAGGCCGATTTGATATGTGACTGCCACCACGTTGGAGAAATTGCGTGGTATGTGGTGGCAGAGCGCATCGATGAGAAGCTTCTTGGCCTGCTCAAGATGCCAGTCCGACTGGACGGTTTCGGCTGGCGTACGGGACACCACTCCTGCACTCAATTGAAGCTTGCCACTGACCACCGTAGGGGCGGTAGTTTGGCAAGTGGCCCGGATAGAGTCGAGAATCGCGTGGAGGTTGTCCACGACCGGGATCAGGTCAAGATCCTCCGGGTCTTTGTCGAGCTCATCCACATGGGTCAAGATCGTCGGCAGGGTGAGATCCGCGCGCTTCTCCACTTGGACGACTTCCCGGGGAGGTGGAAGCACGACGATGCCGTCGGTGAAGTTGCGGCATGACTCTTCAATGGAATGCTTGCCCGAGATGTAGACGTAGGCCGAGTTGAACATGGAAAATCTCTCGTCGAAGGGGCGGCACTTTGGAAGCCGAATGACCCGACCCAAAAGCTGGATGCCCTTAGCGACGCTGATCGAGTCCCGCGTGGAGAGAAGGACGTAAGCCTCGGGACAATTCCAGCCGCGCTCTACCATGAGATCCCCAACAATGTAGCGGACCTCGCTCATATCCTCGATCTCCTCGAGACCGCGGGAATTCTGTGTATGGACCACCACGTGGCGGGTGAACTCCCGGGGTGAGAGGTTGAGCTCTTTTCTGAGCTCCATGGCCACCCCCTCACACTCCCGCGCTGGCGCCTGGATCAGCATTTTGGGTATGAAATGCCGGTCGCCCGTTTTCAGGTGCTCGGCCATTTGTTCCAACCAAATACGTTGGTTGATCGCCCTTCGCATCATCTCCAGGCGGTTGACCTCATCGGAGGCCTGGTATTCGATGCTACGCACCAGCATGCCGGCATCGATGACGTCCTGATAGCCCACCCGCAGGAACTCGTATTCACCGGGCTTTTTCTTAAACGAGGCCGTAAACCCGAGTTCTAAAGCGGGAGAGAGAGTCTCCCGCAGTCGCGCCATGTTGTCGCCACTCATGCCCTCGTCCGCTTCATCAACGATGAAAATGATGGGCCGTCCTCCGTCCTGCTGGCGGGTAGTCCACTGGCTTAACCAGTTGAGAGCTTTGGAGGAAACACCTTTCTGGACGTTGAAGAGCAGAACGCGCCCACCAAATGACTGGATGCCCTGTTCAATGCTAAACGCGGTGGTGATATGGGTCCCCAGCGCGTCCAGCACCTCGTTTTCCGTCTGGGCCAAGATCTGCTTGTTGTGGGTCAGCCAAACGAAAGCAGGTCCTTCCGAAAACTTCAGGCCCATCTCGATCACAGAGGCCATCATGAAGGTTTTTCCCGAGCCGGTGGGCGATACGGTGATTTGGCGGCCGAGGATTTTCTTCTCACCCGAGATGACCTCTTGGATTAACTCAAGATTCGCGTCAACCACGCGCTTCTGGTAAGCCTCGTTGAGCCTGGGATAAAGTGCAGCCACGCGTCCTCCCTAGACGGCCATGGCGTCAAGCACGTCATTCCACTCCTTGACGAGTTCATCGGGTACGCCCACGGTGGCGATGTCCTTGCATGGGGTCCCATGGAAAAGCGATTTGTCCACGCCCACCCAGGGTTCTTCGGCATCTCCGTGCAGGGTGTAGATGAGAACTGATTTGGCCTTATTCCTCTTGATCACTTGCTTCACTGCCGCAAGTTCTTCGATAAAAAAATTCTTCCCCTTGCGCACGTCCGGCATGGTGATAGCCACGAGTTGGTTGTGGCGCCGATCCATGCCAACCACGTTCAGGCCCTCGACCAGCATAGCGTCGGACTCATCCAATAGGTGGTAGCTGGAGAGGAATTCGTAGCTGTGCTTGTTGAACCTTTCAAGCAGCCGCTTTCCGCCCACCGGGACGGTCTCCAAGGCGTGGGAGGAGAAGTCTTTGGCTGGGTCAATAGCTTCGATTCTGGGGAGCAGTACCTCATGGAACGTGGAGCCCATCTCCTCGATCAGGATCCAGGAGCGGTTTCCTCCGTCCTCTGCGTTGAGCTCGAGCACCGCGTGGGCGGTGGTTCCGGAGCCTGCAAAGAAGTCCATGACCCTGGCGTCTTTATTGGGGAAGGCCTTTATGAGCTCTTTCATGAGCGCGACAGGCTTGGGGGTGGAGAAGGTGATGCCGTCTGGCAGATCCTTTTGGCCTCCGTAGCCGCAGCGAATGACTGACGGGAGTGATTGCTCCATCATTTCATCCAAGTACTGCAGTTTTTGTGGAACGATGCTCTCGTCTGCTCCGTAAACCATGCTTCCCGCGATGACAAAATCCTCACCTGCTACGATGTCTTTTTTATGATGGCTGACCATTTTGAGGAGCGTTTCTTCTTTCCATTTCCATCCCTTTGCCGGCAGCTTGCAGGGCTTGCCAGTCAGCGGATGGGGGATTCTGAGCTGGCACCGCTTGTGGGGTTTGTCTTGGGCGCAGCTGGGTGAGGGGCGGAAGGGACGGAAGGTTTTCGGATGCAGGAGGCTATAGGGAGATTCACCCGTGCCTATCTGGCCGCTGGCCTTGCATGAACTGACCCATCTCTTGAATGCGATCTGGGCTTCCTTATAGGGCATCCCAGAGTCTTTCAACTCCTTCGCTTTGCTTATCATGGACATGGCCGCCGGCTTCTCTTTTTTGAGTGCGTCTGCTGCCCGAGCGTTCTTGGCATAGACGAGGACGTACTCGTGGGTCACTGTCATGTGCTCCCCGGCGGATCCCTGTCCCTTGTCCCAGATAATCGTCCCGAGGCAGTTGTTTTCGCCAAAAATCTGGTCCATTAGGATTTTCAGGCGGCAGTATTCGCCGTCGCATATGTTGATCATCATCATGCCATCCTCGGCCAGGAGTTGGCGCGCCAGTTTGAGCCTCGGTTCCATGAAGTCAAGGAACGCGCCATGATCTCCGGCCCAATGGCGCTCCTTCTCCGACTTGCCCTTCCAGACGTTGCGGTAGCCTTGGTCACCCCCCACGTTATAGGGGGGATCAATAGTGATGAGATCGACCTTGAATGCGTCCTTGGCTGTGCCAAACCCCGCCTTCAAGGCGGCCAGCGCCGCGAGGTTCTCTCCATAGATGGCCATGTTCTTGCTGCTCTTGCGCCCGCCTGTACGACGAATCAAGCTAAGATTGGCCTTGTTTCCGACGAAGCCGGATAGACTCTCGCGTGGCTTAAACATTAAGACGGCGTCACCCAAAAGAAGCCTCCTTGCTTAGTGATCTGTGAAGACCAATCCCTGGTCTTGAAATCCTTGTCTATTCAACGACGCACTCTCCGCAGCACCACCTCGAAGAGTCCCGCCTCGATTTCATCCTTGTAAGGTTCGAGAGGGTGGGGATTCTTCTTCTGTTCGAAGAGGAGAGAGTCGAAAGCGACTCCCAGGTGGTCCGCGACTCTCTTTAGCTGAGGGAGGCTCCGCGGCGACATCCCGCTCAACCAATTCGTGATGGTCTGCTGGGGGACGCCAGTGGCGCGCGAAAGTTCAGCGGCCGTCATTCGCCGTTCCTTCAAGAGTTCTTTGAGGCGCACGTGTAGCTTTAATTCCATTTACTCTTAGTGTTTAGCCATGCCGCGATTGGCGGGAGGTGAAATCCCACAAAAGGGGGAGAGAATCCCATTAGTGGTGATTGGTAATGTTGCCGATACTCATTGTGATGGAGGAATCAAACTGAGAGCCAGGAATAGTCACTAACCTGATCAGGGGCCAGGAAGTTGTTGCGAGATCCCAGCTCGAGCTAGGCCACTAGGCGGTAGAAGGTTTTGGTTGCCCAGGATTCTGCGGGTTGTTCAGGTTATTGATCTTTGCTGGCCGAGCCAGCCTCATCGTGCGATCCGCTGGAAATGGCGAAGTATTGGCTTTACCCGCTTCTCTGGCTGGGGGCTTTGTGGGCACTCGCGCAGCTAACTAACACCAACACCGAGGAATGGGACAAGGCCTGTCAGGCGGAGCCCCACCAGAAGGAATGTGTGGAAGAATGGTTCGTGCCAGGGGCCCTGTAGCTCAGTCTTGGCAAGTCTCGTCGGTAAGGCGGACCGGCAGGCCCTCCGTCGTGCCCGGCACGTAGAGCGTGCCGAATGAGAAGTCCGCGTCCCCGTGAAAGGTGGTGACACGCTCGAGAACGCGTCCATCCACCTGAATCAGGTCGTACTCCACGTCGTCCAGGGACGTCCCGAACACCCCGAGCAGGGCGGCATTGAAACCTGCGGCGCTTTGCAGGTCCGGCGTGAAGGGCAGGTCGAAGAACGAGTCCCGGTAGTATTCCCAGCCCTGGCTTTGCATGGCCAGAACCCGGTGGCGTTCGGTCACCGCGCCTTGCCGGGCCAGCTGCTTGAAGGATTCGTGCTTGAGCACTTTTACGTTCGCCATGGCCCCGTACTGGTCCAAGGTGAAGTCCCGGCAGCTCAGCGGAGCGGCGGCGAAAGATGAGAGAGAGAAGAGAAGGGTAAGTGCGGTTGTTATCATGACACGCGTTGTAGCAAGGGGTGTTTCAGAGATGAAATTCATTCCCGGGAAGCTGAGCATCTCTTTTAGAGATAAGAATACCTAGGCAATATACGGAAAAGATACGGTTAAGAAAAACTTCATAGGTTCAGGTTCATGATCGGCTATCAGGAAATTGATAAGTGATGGAAACAAAACCACAGCCGCACGAAAATCCTCCCATGGCCAAGACGTCGGGACGCAAGAAACACCGGCGGAGGGTGGACTCCGCCTTCGCCAAAAATCTCCAGCGGGTGCTGGCAGAACGGGGTTTATCCCTCAGGGCCGCCGCCGAGATTGCGGGAGTCGGGCAGTCCGTAATCAGCTCCTGGCTTTCCGGCGCCCAGCCCGCCGACATCAACGCCGTCCACCGCTTCGCCCGGGCCACGGGGACGAGTTTTGAGTGGCTGCTCACCAACCACGTGGACTCCCAGGTGAGGAACGTGCATCTGGCCGACCTGTTTGAGGAGCAAGACGCCTTCACGGGGATCTATCGCATCGAGGCCAAGCGGCTGGTGCGGAGGGGGGAGGATGATAAATGAAACTTCCACCGTGACGTTTTTCTTGCGGCAGCCAGAGGGAGGACGGCGGCATAATTTGGGATGTAGGAGACTAGAAACCGACTTCAGGGGAGATTGCGCTTTCTTGGAGTATGCCGCGGATGGGCCGGAGCTGTTCATGCATTTGCTCCTGGCGGCCCTGCAGACCGACGAGGTGTGTCCGGAGCCGGGGGAGGACCTGCGGGCAGAAGAGGTGTTGCGGCAGTTCCTCGAGCTGGGCTGGGAGCTGAGGATGGAGCGGGAGAATGGGGAAGAGCTCTTGGGGCGGGTGGTGCCCGGAGCTCCCCTGGTATTGCAGGGGAGCCGGGCCATTCAGATTTTTGTAGGCCCCTTGCGCGGCCGATGACGGTTACAGGCTGCGGGCGCTGACGTCGGCGGTGCGAAGGTTGGTTTCGACGACCGCGTTGCGGTAGATGAAGACCAGCACGTCCCCACGGACGGAGAATTGACCGGTAGCGAGCACGTCGTCCCAGATTTGGTGGGACTGCAGGCGCAGCACGCCGGACACGTGGTGGACCAATGAGTCCAGCCAGCGGGCGACGGGAAGACGGGTGGTGTGGCCGATGAAGACCTGGCCTTGGCGCTTGTCGGCCACCCAGAAGTCACCCACGGTTTCCAGCAGGTCGGTGGTGCCCATGTTGATGAGGCCTTTGAAGGTGAAGGGCACGCCCAGGCCGGTGCCGTCCTCTTCCACGTCGGTG
The DNA here is from genome assembly GCA_964399165.1 of uncultured Bacteriovoracaceae bacterium. Classification (GTDB taxonomy): domain Bacteria; phylum Bdellovibrionota; class Bacteriovoracia; order Bacteriovoracales; family Bacteriovoracaceae; genus UBA6144. The sequence continues at coordinate 26,544 of CAYNPO010000003.1, forward strand.
AACAGACGTGTCAGCAGGCGGTGGACGGTGCCTTCGCAGTCTTCCACGTAGTAGGCGCCCCAGTTCAAGTCCACCAGGTTCACTTTCATGGGGCGACGGCCCTCGCTTTGGATCATCAGCTGGTCGCCGTGCTCGCAGCCATCGCAGGCGGAGTAGGTGATGGGGCCGGTGACGGTTTCCTCGGTCCCGATGCCAGGGTACCCGCTGAGGCGGGTGAGCCCCACTTCCAGGGTGGTGTCCTCACCGGTGGAGCTATACTCGGACCAGTGCTCGACCCCGCGCTGGTTTTGTTCCACGCGGCCGCGGCGGATGGGGCGAACTTTGGCGCTGAAGGTGCTGGCGCGGGAGTGCCGGGGCACCTCGAACTGCAGCAGGCGGTTCCCGATCAGGGCCTCCACGTTGTAGTCGCCATGATCGTCGGGGCGGCTGACCTGGATGAAGTCGCGCTCACCCATGCCGGCCACGGCGTAGAAGGCGATGTTCCAGCCGTTTTCCACGAACCCGGCCTGGTACTCCTTGCCGTCCACCGTCAGCGTGAGGACGCGGGCGAGGGAGGAGATGCTGGGCTGGATCGCCTGGGCGAAAGCGGCCGAGAGGGTGATGAAGAAGGCGGCGGTGAGGGAGAGGAGCGTTTTCATGGTCTTCCTTGTCGGCTCAGAGTTTGGGGACGCAGCGGTAGAACGCGTCCAGGGACACGGCATCGCTGCTGTATTGGATATAAGAGGTGGCGCTGTCGCTGTCCTGGTTAACGTGGACGCGCATGAAGGCCCAGTCTTGGTGGCCGATGTTGAGCCAGAAGGCGCGCTCGCCCCAGTGGTTCTTCACCACCTGTGCCGTCCAGGTGAAGCTGGTCATGAAGTCGAGGGAACCGGAAGCGGGGTTGAGCTGTCCCGAGAGCGCGGCGGTGTCGCCGACGTTGATGTCGGGGATGCTACGGGGAAGGCCCAGCCTGAAGGTGTCGAAAGGCCCCTTGCCGGAAACGAGGATGCAGGTGAGGTCGCTGGCGAAAGCGTTGGTGGTGAGGAGAACGAGCATGGCAATGGCGGAAAAACGCATAGAAACCCCTGTATTGAATCGGCGGACCATAACGAACCATGGCCGCGCATGGAATGGTCTTGTAAACTTTTCATTGGCGGCATGCGTCAACGGGGTGTCATCCCGTGAGGGATTGGTTAAACAGTAAAAAACTCTTTTGGAGGTCCTCATGAAATTCCTGCTGACTGCCGTCCTTATGGTTTCTTCCCTCGCCCACGCCGCCACTTTTAACTGCACCCTTTCTGAGCGCGTGCGCTTTGAGCGCGAGGACGTGACCCTCGCTCACCGTAGCGTTGAAATGACCGACGAAGGCGCCGTCATTGAGCTTGGCACCATCATGGGCATCACCTGGAGCGCCAAGGCCAATGCCGCACGCTCCATCATGGTCTCCAAGAGCGACTTGGGCCGGGCCGTGGCCCACGCCGTTCCCGAAGGTAGCGCCACCTTGGTCCACAACTGGGGCTATGGTTTGCGCCACGTTCTCGTTTGCTGGATCCGCGACTAAGCTTTCTTTTCTCAAATCGGCGGCCCCTTGAGGGCCGCCGGATCAGTTTCCTTTCAGTTGCAGTCGAACTGGATTTCTTCCCCATCCACGTCCATGTAGGTCTCGTTGAGCTCGTCCAGGTAGACCATGCCGGAGAGGGTCTGCTCGGCCCCACGGCGTGAGCGGTAGCTCTGCATGACGTCTTCCTTCTCAACGGTGACATCGGCATCGAAAACCACTCCGTCGCAGCTGGTAATCTTCACGCGGTGAACGGCCCGGCCGCCGTCGGCGACAGGCCCGCCGGTGATGGTCATCACATAGCTGTCCCGGCCGTCCTTCCCGTAGCAAGTGAAGAGATGGGTGGGGCCGGTGGCGTAGGCGCTGAGCCCGAAGGTGAGGGTGGCGAGGGCGATGAGAGTTTTCAAGCTGGGCTCCTTGGGGTGGTGAAGTGTCGCGAGTTTTAACAACCCAAGGAGTTGGAGTGAAATAGATTTGTGAAAGCCTGCTTATCTGATTTGTGGATAGCCGTTGGCGGGCGCGATTACAGGTTGCGGGTTTTGGGCAGGTAGCGTTCCAGCGTGCTCACCAAAAGAGAGCGTTGAATGGGCTTGGTGAGGAAGTCGGTGAAGCCGGAGGCGAAGCAGCGGTCCCGCTCCTCTTCCATGGCGTGGGCGGTGAGGGCGATGATCGGGCGTGAGTAGTGGCGCGCGCGCAGGAGTTGGGTGGCCGCGTGGCCATCCATGCGGGGCATCTGCACGTCCATGAGGACTATGTCGAAGAATTCGGCCAGGGCCATGTCCACCCCTTCCTGGCCGTTGGAGGCGCACTGGGGAATCGCGCCCGCCTGCTTGAGGTAGGTGTTGATCAGGATTTGATTGTCGGGGGAATCCTCCACCAGCAGAACCTTCATGCCGCGAAGGATTTGGGCCGGGGCGTCGGTCACCTGCACCGGTGCACCCGGGCGCAAGGCCTCATCCCCCACCAGGCGAGCGCCCTCGACGCGGGAGGGGCGCGTGCGCACCTTGAACGTGCTGCCTTGGCCGGGACGGCTTTCTTCCAGCCACAAATCCCCGCCCAGTGCCTGGGCCAGGCGACGTGAGAGCACAAGTCCCAGGCCGGTGCCGCCGAAACGGCGGGTTGTGGACGTGTCGGCCTGGGAGAAGGGGCGGAAAAGTTTTTCCTTCTGCTCGGGGCTGATGCCCAGGCCCGTGTCGGTTATGGTGAAGAACAGGTCCGGGCCCTCTTGGCACGCCACCAGCCGAACTTCCCCCCGCTCCGTGAACTTGACGGCGTTACCGAGCACGTTGCTCAAAACCTGGCGCAGCCGGACGGGATCGGTGCTGATGCGGTCCGGGATCTCGCCTTGCACCTCCAGCCGGAAGTCGACTCCCTTCTCCGCGGTCTTGTAAGACATGAGCGATGCCAGGTCCCCCAAGAGGTCCACCAGGGAGAAGGGGATGTGCTCGATGATCATCTTGCCTGCCTCCACCTTGGAGAGGTCGAGGATGTCGTCGATGAGTCGCAGGAGTTGCTGGGAGTTGCGCTCCACCACGCCCATGTAACCAAGGTTGGTCTCGGGTGAGTTAGCTGGATCCTTCATGAGTTCAAGAAAGCCCAGCATGGCCCCGATGGGGGTGCGGATCTCATGGCTCATGTTGGCCAGGAACTGGCTCTTGGCGCCGTTGGCCCGCTCCGCCTCGTTTTTGGAGCGCTCCAAGGCCGCGAGCAGGTCACGCACCTCGTACTGTCGGCGCCGGGCGCGCAGGGCCACCTCGACCGCGCGTACCAGAGTGAGCCGGGAAAAGGGCCGCTCGAGCAATGAGATGTTTCCACTCTGGGAAAAGACTTCCCCTGCGTGGCTCATGTTCCGTCCCACCAGGAGGATGACCGGCAGGTCGGACCAGGTCGGCTGTCGCGCGAGGTGCCCGCCGATCTGGTCCAGTCCTTCGACGGTGAGAACGTCATCGGAAAGGATGAGGGTCCCCGCGTGGGGCAGCCTCTGGCATAGGTCATGAAACCCCTCGCAGGGATGGGCGGCGAAGCCGCTTTGCCCTAGTACGGCCGCCGCCAGGGCCGCGTCCCGGGAAGCCGCCGTGAGGATGAGGACGGTCTGGCCAGGTTCCGGTCTCATTCCTGCTTCATCAGTTGGGAGGTGTTCCCGGTGAAGCGCGGGGTGCCGGTGAAGATGCCCGAGAAGTCCTTGAGCACAGGGCCCACGATGGCCCCGCCATGTCCGATTTTGAGTTCTCGAAGCGTCTCCTCATGGACGCCGCTGCGTTTTTTGACCACGGAAATGGCCTTCTTGATGGCGCCGAAGGCCTCGAAGTAACGGGTCACGATCACCGAGTCGGCGAGATAGGTGAGGTCCAATGGCGTCTGCATGTATGTGCCCATGATTCCTGCCTGCGCCAGCACCATGATCGTCACCACGCCGCGGTTGCCCAGGTAGGCCAGCAGCTCATGCAATTGAAGCATCAGGAACTGTTGCTCGGGCATGGCGTGGATGTAACCGTTGAGGCTGTCGATGATCACCATGTCGGCCGTCTCCTGGGCGGCGGCCTCCCTCAGCAGGGAGGCGAACTGCCCGGGGGTTAGCTCCGCCGGGTCCACTTTGCGCAGCTTGATGTGGCCTGTGTCGATGTGGCGCTGGAGGTCCATGCCCAGGGTTTCCGCGCGGGCCACGAGGTTGCCGGGACTCTCCTCGAAACTGTAAACGGCGGCGTGCTGCCCCCGCTCGGCGGCCGCGATGGCAAAGCGCAGGGCGATGGTGGACTTGCCGCTGCCGGCAGGGCCCAGGAGCAGGTTGCTGGTGCCGCGGTCGAAGCCGCCCCCGAGGAGCTTGTCCAGGGCGGGGACGCCGCTGGAAAGGGTCTGGCGGGTGAAGCTGCCCGGGTGCTCGGCGGAAACCAAACGCGGGTAGATGATGATGCCCCCATGGGAGATGACGTAATCGTGGGTCCCGCCCCGGAAGGCCACCCCTCGCAGCTTGGCGATGTGGAATTGCCTGCGCTCCACGCCGTAAGCGGCGCGGAACTTTTCCAGCAGTAGCACACCATGCACGATGCTCTGGACATGCAGGTCCCCGGCCTCGGTGGTGAGGTCGTCCAGGAAGAGCACCGTGGAGCCGCGACCCACGAAGAACTCCTTGAAGGAGAGCATCTGACGGCGGTAGCGCAGGGAACTCTCCGCTAGAAGCCTGAGTTCGGAGATGGAGTCGAAGACGATGCGTTGGGCGTCTACTTGTTTGATCTTGTCCAAGAGGAGCGCGATGGTTTTGTGAAGCTCGATTTCAGAAGGGTGGAACAGTGTGGTCTGACTGGCGGCGCCCACGGCGCTGGTGATGGCCGAGAGTTCCAGGACGTGGATGGGGGAGAGGTCCCAGCCGTGGGATCTCGCCACCGCGTCTAACTCCGCCTTGGTTTCGGAGAAAGTGATGTAGAGGACGCGTTCACCCCGCCGAGCGCCCTCCAGCAAAAACTGCATGGCGAGAGTGGTTTTTCCGGTTCCGGGTTTGCCTTGCAACAAGAAGAGTTGGTTCTTGGGCAGGCCACCCCTTAAAATTTCGTCGAGACCGGGGACTCCGGTCGGGCTAAATTCTGACGTCATGGTGGATGTCCCTTTTGCCTAGGATTGGAGAGGAGCGAATTTCCTCGCTCCTAGTATAAGAGACGATGGCCGGCTCGAAGATGAACAAGCGCTTAACATCCTTGCGACGCATCATTTAGGGTGGGTGGGGAAAAACCATGTCTAAGGTCCGTCTCGGCCGTGACCAAATCGTTCACAAGGCCTTAAGCTCTCCGGCATGCGCGACCAACGACTCCACCAAATCCTCAAAGAAACTTTCGGCTACGAGGCTTTCCGCCTGCACCAGCACGCGGTGATCACCGCGCTGCTGGAGGGACACGACGTGCTGGGGATCATGCCCACCGGCGGGGGAAAGTCCCTGTGCTACCAGGTACCCGCTTTGTATTTGGAAGGCGTCACGTTGGTGGTGTCCCCGCTCATCTCGCTCATGAGCGACCAGGTGGTGAACCTACGTGAGCATGGGGTGGAAGCAGTTTTTCTGAACTCCTCCCAGGATCCCCAACAGGCCCAGGTCGCCCGGGGAAAAGTCCTCTCGGGACAGGCGAAGTTAGTGTACGTTTCGCCCGAAGGCGCGCTCTCGCCCTCCCTCGCGGCGTTTTTGGACCGCGTTCCGGTTTCCCTCATTGCTATTGATGAGGCCCACTGTGTTTCCCAGTGGGGCCATGAGTTCAGGAAGGATTACACCCGACTGGGGGAGCTCAAGCAGAAATTCCCTGCAGTGCCCGTGGTGGCCCTCACCGCCACTGCTGACGCTCAGACCCGGCTGGACATCGCTCGCCAACTGGGGTTGCGGGAGCCGAAGGTGTTCGTGGTTTCGTTTGACCGCCCCAACATCAAGTACCTCATCCAGGAGCGTGCCGACGAAGTTCCCCAGCTCACGCGTTTCATCCAAGACCATCATCCCGAAGACACCGGCATCGTTTACTGCCTTTCTCGGGACAAGGTAGAGCGGGTGGCACGAGCGTTGGAGGAAGCGGGCTTCCCGGCGGTGCCCTATCACGCGGGCCTGCCCACGGAAGTGCGTTCGGCCAACCAGGACCGCTTCAACAAAGACGAGCGCATCATCGTGGTGGCCACCATCGCCTTCGGCATGGGCATTGACCGCCCCGACGTGCGCTTCGTGGCCCACCTGGATTTGCCCAAAAGCATCGAGGGTTACTACCAGGAGACCGGGCGGGCCGGGCGAGACGGCAAACCCGCCACCGCTTGGATGGTGTATGGTCTGCAGGACGTGGTGAAACTCTCCCAGATGTTGGAAACCACTGAGGCCGACGAGGCCTACAAAAAGGTCGCCCGGCACAAGTTGGATTGCATGCTGGCCCTGTGTGAGTCCGCGGCCTGCCGCCGTCGGCATTTGTTGGGTTACTTCGGCCAGGAAAGCGGAGAGCGCTGTGACTATTGCGACACTTGCTTGGAGCCGCCGGTTTTGTGGGACGCCACCGTGGACGCCCAGAAACTCATGTCCACGATCTATCGCACCGGCCAGACCTTCGGGGCCGGACACGTGATCGACGTTTTGCGCGGGAGCCAAGGCGCTAAGGTCACCGAGCGCGCCCACGACAAGCTTTCCGTCTACGGCATCGGGAAGGACCGTCCCAAGGAGCACTGGAACAGCGTGCTTCGCCAGCTCTTGAATTTGGGCCACGTGGCGGTGAAGAACTGGGAGTACAAGAGTCTGGGCCTCACGGCCAAGGCCCAGGCCGTGCTCACGGGCAAGGAAACCCTGATGTTGCGTCAGCAGACGGCCGTGGCGGCGAAGAAGGCCCCCCGGGTGGTGGGCACCGAGCACGGGCGCGGCGATTTGTTCTGGGCCCTCAAGGAGTTGCGCTCGCGCCTGGCCCGGGAGAAGGGCATTCCGCCCTACATGGTCTTCAGCGACAAATCTTTAAACGACATGTGCCAGCTGCTGCCTAGAAGCCCGGAAGAATTCTTGATGGTGAACGGAGTCGGACAGGGCAAGCTGGAGCGATACGGGGCCGATTTCCTCAGCGTCATCCAACGTCACCATGCCTGAGCGATGCGGCATGATGGCGAAAGAAGAGGGAGCTTTCTCTTCCGAGCAAACTCGTCTTTACAGCGGGGCCTGAGGGCGGGTAGGTAGCCCCCATGAAAGCCCTCTCCATCATTGTGTTTTGTTTAGTATGGCTTGGCGCCGCCAACGCCAACGAACAGCGCGTAGTCATGGAGTCTGAGGTCATCGCGATGAACGAGCGTGTGCTGGACTCCCTGAATGATCGTCAAGAAGAAGAGATCGCCTCCGACAACTGCGTGGCCTCAGGCGCCCACTGTCCTGACTCGGACGCCGCCTGCTGCGCCGGGGGCGTGTCCTGCGGCGGAGACCTGCGCTGCGAGTGATCGCTTTTTTCCCATAAAAAAGGGGAAGCCAGTGGCTTCCCCTGAGGCGCGGTCGCTTCCTGGCCCGCTTAGGGGACGGGCTTGACCACGCAATCCAGTTTCAAGGTGGCGCCCGTGTGGTCACACTTGAGTGCCACCGGCAGTACGGCCTCGGTGCGGGAGGCGATGTCGTTGGGGACCAACACGTCCAAGGCGCAGTTGTCGGCCGGGGCGAAGCGCTCGCCGGTGCCCACGTCCACCACCTGGTGGAGGGGAAAGCGCGTGTGGCCCACATAGCGGCGGGGCCGGTAGTGGCGGTCGGCGCGCAGGTTGCGGGCGCGCCCGTGATGGAGGAGGTTGTCGAAGGCGCCGGTGGCCTCCACCTCCATCTGTTGCAGGATTCCCACGTTGGGGGCAGTGACGCTCACCCGCTTGGCGGTGAGGGTGATCTGCATGAGGTCGTTATCCTGGACGCGGCAATCCAGTCCCACGGAGACCGGGGCAGAGGCAAAGGAGGCGGCGATGGTGAAAGCGGCGAGAAACATGGGAGCTCCTGAAAGTGAAGTTCAGGGGTTCTACGTCCGTGGAAGTCATCTTGGAAATAGACTTAGGGCAAGATGCTCATCTGATTATGAGATACCTTGCGCGACCGGGGGATTTGGCTAGGAAGGCAGGGGCACATACTCCAGGTCATCCCCGGGGATGGGGTGGAAGCGCGGGTTGTCCACCTGCGGGCCTTGGGCCCAGAGGCGCTTGGCCTCCTCGATGCGTTCCAGGCGGCTGGAAACGAAGTTCCAATCGATAAAGCGTTTTCCGAGGGAGGCCCCTCCCAAATACATCACAGGCCCGTCACCCTGGGCCCGCAGGCGCAGCTCTTCCCCTGTCCCTGCCACCACCATGGTGCCGGCGGGGATATCCTGGCCGTTCACGGTGAGGCCCGTGTCCACCGCGTACACCGCGGCCTCACGCCCGTCGAAGGGGAGGGTGAGTTCTTGGTCCGTGCGCAGGGAGAGTTGGGCGTAGAAAAGGTTGGAGTGGACGGGCACGGGACTGGTTTGTCCCAGCAGCGTGCCCAATAGCAGCTTCACCGGTGCCCCTTCGTGGGCGAATTCGGGCAGGGTCTCCCGGGGATGATGGCAGAAGCTGGGCGCGGTTTCTTCATGCTCTTGCGGCAGTGCCACCCACAGCTGGATGCCGTGCAGGTCGCCGCCGGCGCCGTCCACTTTGCGCTCAGAATGCACTATGCCACGCCCGGCGGTCATCCAGTTGATGGCCCCGGGGTGGATGAGTTGGTCGGACCCGAGGGAATCTCGGTGGTGAATGGCGCCTGCGAAGAGGTAAGTGACGGTGGCAAGGTTGATGTGGGGATGTGGACGCACGTCGATGCCTTGGCCCGGCTTGAAGTGTACTGGCCCCATGTGGTCAAAGAAGATGAATGGGCCCACCATGCGGTGAGTGGGGGCGGGCAAGACCCGTCGCACGCCGAAGCCGCCCAGGTCCCGGGGCCGGCCAGGGATGAGCAGGCTCACGCGAGGTCGAACAGCAAAAACTCGCCGTCTTTCTGCACTTCAAAACCCAAGGCCTCACCGTCCGGGGTGGAGAGGGCGTCCCCCGGCCCCAGCGCGTTGCCGTTGATGACGATGCTGCCGCTCACCACCTGCACCCACACTCCCTGGCCGTGGCGGGGACGGTATTCAAACGATACCCCCGCCCTGGGACGGGCGGCGTAGACCTCGGCGTCCTGATGGATCGGGAGGGAGCCCTCCTTGCCGTCGGAGGATGCCACTAACACCATTTTCCCCGAGTCGAGTTGTTGGGCGAAAGATTTCTGCCCGTAGCGGGGGGTGACCCCCGCGCGATTGGGCATGATCCAAACTTGCAGAAGGTGCGTGTCAGTGGAGGGGTCACTATGTTCCGAGTGCAGCACGCCGGTGCCGGCACTCATATGCTGGACCTCACCGGGCAGGATGGTGGAGTGGTTGCCCATGGAGTCCTTGTGGGAGAGGGAGCCGCGAATCACGTAGGTGATGATCTCCATGTCCTGGTGGGGATGGGTGCCGAAGCCTTGTCCCGCCTTGATGAAGTCCTCGTTGATCACGCGCAGGGAGCGAAAGCCCATGAAGCGGGGGTCATGGTAGCCCGCGAAGGAAAAGGTGTGGTGGGAGGTGAGCCAGCCGTGTTCGGCGTGGCCGCGGTCCTGGGACTTGCGCAAACTGAGCATGGGGCCTCCTGGTACCCGCAAACTAGCACGGGTGCCCGCGTTTAGAACAGGTGCGCATAGTTGAACAGGATGATGGTGGTCTCCGTCTCGGCCGGCATGGGCTGCTGGCCGAAGATGGCCCGCTCCCCGCTGGCGCGCCATTTGGCCCCCGCCAGTCCGAAGCTGTTGCCCCGCTTGGTGTTGAGCGAAATGAAGCCTCCGTAGGATGACTCGTAATCGGCGGTGAGCAGGCGATCCCCCAGCTTCGTCTCGAGCAATTCCTGGGTTTCGTGGTAGATGCCCTTGATCCAGCGCACGTTGATGCCCGCGGTGAGGCCCCGCCAGGCGATCTCCACGGCGGTGGCGAGCTCCCGGCCGATGTCGGCCTCCAGCTCCGAGCCCTGTTGGCTCAGGGGCTCCATGGCCGAATAGGAGAGTTCCCAGCGGAAGCCCCGGTCGCGGGAGGTGCCCCGCTGGAATCCCACCCCGGCGCCGTATTTTTTGAAGGAGCGTGCGGGGCTGGAGCCGGAGCCGCCGTAGGTTTCGCTGTCGGTGCTGGCGTTGGTGTAATTGTAGTCGGAAGTTTGCTTGGTGGTGAGCAGGTACCCCCCCACATGGAAGCCACGCCATAAGTGCATTTCCGTTCCGCCGCCTAGGCCGAGCAGCCGCGTTTTCTCGGTGGATTCGTTGCGCCAGCGCCAACCGTCGCCACGCCCCCGCTCATCGCGCTTAAGAGTGTAGCTTGGCATGAAGAACTTCACGCCGAGGCTCAGCCAGGGGCGGGCCTTGTAGCCCAGGTTGAGGATGTTGTTGAGCAGAGAAAGGTCGGTATCGTTGTCGCTGTTGGTGTAGCCGTCGTCGCCGGCCACGGAGCGTCTGCCTTTGTCGAAGGAGAGGTAGAGCTCGGGCACCAGGCGCTTGCGCCCCCCGGTGAGGAGGAGGCTGTATTTGGAACTGCGGAATTCCTCGCTCCAGGGGATGGTTTCCTCACCCCGTTCTTCGGTGATTTCGGAATCGCTGTTGCGCAACCGGTAGGAGAGGGACACCAGCGAGTGCACCCGCGTGGCCGCCGCGGCGGGATTCACCGCCAGGCTGGAGCGGTCAAAGGAGCTGGTGACCACCTGGGCGTGGGCGCTGGCGGTAAGCCAGACGAGGAGCGGGATGAAGATAGGGCCTCCGGGAATGCCTCTATTTTAGTGCTGTCCCCCACCGGCCTCCCACTGAGGAGGAAATGCCGGTGGGATTGTCCGGGTCTGGCCGTCAAGCTTGTGTCCAAGGCGCGGAGGGAGCAGGCGTGCCATAACTTCCCAGAGGTAAACCATGCTGTTTTTGTTGCTCTGCTTGATGTCCGTTGCCCATGGCCAAACCGAGACACGGCTGGAGGAACTCACCCGTCGGATCGAGCAGCTAGAGCGCCAGCAGGAGGAACTGATCCTGGAGGCCAGCGGGTCCCGCAACAACGTCCACTCATTCTTGCGTGACAATCTCACCTTAGGGGGCTTCTTCGAGTCCGACCTGACATTCCTGGGCGGACCGGACACGGATTTCAAGGCCATGAACTCCACCAACGTGCTGGCCCTGAACATTTCCGCCGACTTCACTCCGCGCCTGCGGTTTGTCACCCAGGCCCTCACGGTGCTGGGGTATCCCCTCACCAATCAGCACAACGACCCTTCTCCCGAGCCCGCAACGCTGCCCCAGCGCCGCGAGTTCGGCGCGCCGGTTTTTGGTACCCTGCTGACCCAGGGCTACCTGGAGTACGTGGGCAGTGACGCCTTCCAACTGCGGGCGGGAACGGGCTACGTGCCCTTCGGATATGCCCTCCAGCAGCGGGAGATGGTGCTGTTCATCCGTCGCGCGGGGCCGCAGATCCTGCGCACCCCCCAACTGGTCTCGCCTCTGTGGAACGGACTGCACGCCCTGGGGAGTTTCCGGGCGGGGCGCGGGCGCGCGGGCTATGACGTTTATACGACCAATCCAGCGGACACAGACAGTGACAGCGACGTGTTGGGCGGCGGCGCCCGCGGCTGGTGGTCCTCGGCCGGCGAGAAAGTCACCGCGGGCCTCTCCGGGCAGGTGGGCAAGTTTAGCGGTCAGACGAGCGAGGTGGTGGGGGCGGACTTGCGCTGGAGGAGTCGCCACTGGGTGATCACCAGTGAGTACGCCCAGCGGGTGATGGATCGGGAAGACCCCTGGTCGGCCTACTTGGAAGTGGGGCGATACTTCGCCCGAGACCGTTGGTTAGTCTATGCGTTCGGCGATTACGCCCGCAGCACCCTCCCGGAGGATGGGCCCGGGGCCGATTTCTACCGCAAATGGGAATACGGCGTGGGCCTCAATTGGTTGCCAACCTCCTACACCCGCATCCGCATTGGACCCGTCATCCACGACTACGTAGGAGGCGAGGCGGTGGAGGACGGCCAGAACCGCGACTACGTCAGCCTGGATCTCTCCGTGGGGGTGGCGTTTTGAAAGCGTTGTTGGCGTTGGTCTGCCTTTTTCCCTTCTACGCCCTTGCGGGTGACATAGCCGTCATCGTCAACGAGCGCAACCCGGTGGAGCGCCTCCACGCTTCCGAGGTGACCGACTATTTCCTGCGCAAGCGCCGCCACTGGCCCGACGGCACTCCCCTGAGGTTTTTCGACCGCCATGACGAGGCCGCTGAGCGGGCGGTCTTCCTGCGGGACATCGTCGGAAAGACCCCACGGGAGATGGAGTTGTTCTGGATCGGGCAGAAACTCTACACAGGACTTTCCGCGCCCACCCAAGTGGGGTCCGACTCCATGGTGGCTTCCCTGGTGGCCCGTTTCCCCGGGGCCATCGGTTACGTTTCGGCCGGCTTCCCCGGACGCAAAGGCGTCAAGGTGGTGCCCGTCCAGGGGGAAAAGTGAGCGACGCGCCTTTTCTCCAGACTTCCTCCTTCACCCGCCAGCTCAAGGTAGTGCTGGCCACCGTGGCGGGTTTCTTCCTCGTGGGCCTATTCGTCCTGCATTTCTCCAGCCAAGGTCTTCTGCGCGGCCTGCGCGAACTCAACTCCGCCAACCAGATTCTCTCCCTCACCACCATGGCCATGGAAGGGCTCGACGCCTCCGAGCAGGTGTTGGACAAGGCCTTGGCCGGGGGTGACCCGGTGGCGGTACGCGACGGCTTCCGTGCCGGCAGGGACAGCGTTCGCCGCCACATCGCCGCCGCCGCCCGCATGGCCCCGGATGATAAGCTGCGGGTAAGCTTGGAAAAAGCCGGGGAGGCCTTGGACGCTTATGGCGGGGCCGCGGAGAGTTTGTTCCAAGAGATGGGACGCGGGGCGAACGCTGCTCTCGTCGCGGAGGATTTGGAAGGGGACATGCTGGTGGCCAGGCAGTTCGCCATGGATGCCAAGGAGGCCCTACGCGCCACCCAGATTGGACTGGACCGGCAGGGCCGTCTGCTTTTCCAAAAACTCTACGCGGAACGCTTCACCCCACTGGCGGTGGCCACCATCCTGGCGGTGGTGTTCTTCACTTTGGTGCTGGGACTCGGCTCCCTCAGCACGCGGCGGCTGGCCCGCTCCTTGGCCACTCTCAAGTCGGCCGCGGAAGCCGTCGGGAGGGGAGACTTGCACTACCGGGCGCCCATCGTGGCGGCGGACGAATTTGGTCGCCTCACTTTCGAGTTCAACCGCATGGCCCAAAACTTGGAGGAGAAGCGAGAACAACTCCGGGTTGCCATGGGACGGGTGACGCGGCTTCAGAGCATCACCGCCTCGCTTTCCGAGGCGCTCTTGCCCGACCAGGTCTACGATGTGGTCTTCCGTGAGGCCTTCGAGGCCTTGGGGGCGGTGTCAGGGGCGGTGGCCACCCTCCATGAGGAAAATGCCGAACTCCACATCCAGCGGATCGAGGGTTACCACGAGGTCTGGCAGGAGCGCTGGAAGCGTATTCCCCTCAAGGCCACGCTGCCCATGCCGGAGGTGGCCCGCACCCGAAAGAGTCTTTTCATCGGCTCTGCCGGGGAAGTGCGCGCCCGATATGCGGCCCTGGAGTTGCCCGACGAGACTTCAGGGGCCCTGGCGGTCCTGCCGCTCATGGTGGGCAGCGAGGTGCTGGGCACCCTGGCCCTGAGCTTCGGCCGCGACAAGGCTTTCAAAACCGAGGAGCGCGAATTCATGCTGGCCCTGGCGCGCCAATGCTCCCAGGCCCTCCACCGGGCCCAGCTCTTCGCCGCCGCCAAAGAGGCCATCCACGTGCGTGACGAGTTCCTCTCCATCGCCTCCCATGAGCTCAAGACCCCCTTGACCCCGTTGAAGCTCCAGCTTCAGACTCTCTCGCGCTGGGTGAAAAAGGGCACGCTACCCCAGATGCCCCCCCAGCAGCTGATCAAGACCTTTGATTCCTCCGACCAGCAAGTCACCCGCCTGACCCACCTCATCGATGACCTCTTGGATGTCTCCCGCATCACCGCGGGCAAGTTTAACCTCACCCGCGAGACCGTGAACCTGGCCGAAGTGGTGGAGGACGTCGTGAAGAGCTATGGCCATCAACTGGAAGATTTGGGCTGCCCCTTGGAGCTGCACCTGGACCGCTCCATCACTGGGCTCTTCGATCGGGTGCGCATGGAGCAGGTGCTGATCAACTTGTTGATGAATGCCGCCAAGTACGCTCCAGGGCGCCCCGTGACGGTGCGGCTGTCGCGCCAAGGGAGCGTGGCATGCCTAGCGGTGCGAGACAGGGGACGGGGCATTCCCCGCTCCGAGCAGGGGCGAATCTTCGAGCGCTTCGAGCGCGTGCGCGACCGCAACAACGTAGGAGGGCTGGGCCTGGGCCTTTTCATCAGCCGTCAGATCGTGGAGGCCCACCACGGGGACATTTCCGTGCAGAGCGAGCCGGGGGAGGGGGCGACTTTCATCGTGAAGGTGCCCATTGTCGCAAGCCTACAGGAAGCTGAGGTGTCCTGAGCCTCAGTTGCACCACTTTTCGGCCGCCGCTAGTAAGGTGTCCACGTCCACGGGCTTCTTCAGTGAGCCCTGGACGTTCATGCGCTCCACCTTTTCGCTGGCGCTGGAGTCGGCGGTGAGGACCAGGACGGGCACATGGGAGAGGCGGGGATCCCCCGCTTGCTCTTGGCGGAACTGGAAGCCGTCCATCACCGGCATCATGAGATCCAGGAGGATCATGCCGGGGAGGGGCTCCATTCCGCGCAACTTGTCCAGGGCCTGGCGCCCGTCCTCGGCGCACTCCACTCGGTAGCCCTCCGACTCGAAGAGAATTTGGATCAGCTGGCGGATCTCCTTGGAGTCTTCCACCAGGAAAATGGGTTTTTTCGAAGGGGCTTCCACAGCGCGCTCCTTGGTCCAAGCTAAGTCTAGCATTCCACGGTGCGTCCTGGGAACGAGGCGATTATGCAGCGGGACCTTGTCCAGCCAGATGTCCAACTGCACCCCGCGCCTGTCAGGAGTTTGTTACGCGCCTTTGAAAGCAACCGCCCCCAGAATAGGCCTAAGCAAGGGAGGAATCATGAAATGGCTATGGCTCATCGGACTTACGGCGGGATTATCGGCGAATGCGGCGGTCTTGGAGACGAGGCTCGCGGCGGTGGAGGAGCCTGAGGGCAGGCAGAGGGGCGTGATGGTGTTGGCCGAGGAAGAGGGCCACGTGCTGTGGGCCGACGAACGGGACGCCGTCCTGGTGGCTGCGCTGAAAGAAGCCGAGGCCCAAGGCCGCGCCCTGCGCATTGAGTACCGGGCCGGGGCCAAAAAGCGCATCGTCGGCGTGGAGCTGTTGGCGGAAGACCCCTTCACCAAAGAACACGACCCCACCGACCCGACTCCCACCGAGCCCGAGGAGGCCGTGGCCTATACCCCCTCGGTGCTAAGTTCCTCCCAGGCCCAATCCGCTTTCTTCAGCATGGACCGGCGGACCAAGTCCAGCTCCCAGTGCTACAACCGCGCCCACGGCTGGGCCTACGACATGTGGCGGACCCGCGGCATCTACTCTGAGAAGCTCTTCCTCTTTTTCACCCGCAAATACATCCGGGCCTACAATTACCATTGGTGGTTCCACGTGGTGCCAATGGTTCAGGTCTCGGGCATCGGCTCCCAACCCATGGACCGAAGCTACGCCGGGGGCCCCAGGAACGTGCGCACCTGGACCAACATCTTCATGCACAACAACGCCGAGTGCCCGTTCGTCTCCAAGTATTCCGACTACCGCAATCACCAATTCGAGCAGTGGTGCTATCTCATCCGGCGTCCCATGTACTTCCGGCAACCCCTGGACATCCGGCGCCAAGAGCAGACCGGCCGGGTGAAGACCTCATTTCTGACCTGGGAAGTCCGGCAGGCCCGGCGGCAAGCTTTCATCCATTGGCGCAGCTACAACCCCTGAGCGATTTGCATGCTAAGATGGGGTCATCGTGAGGTGACCCCATGACGTTGCGTTTCGCCCTTTCTTTCTTCTTACTCCTTCCTCTCCAAGCCTGGTCCGGCAACTGCGCTACCGCCGGGGACACCTCGCCCTTAGCGAGTTTGATACGCTCGGGGGCGGAGAAGGATTGGGAAGCGGCCGAAGACATGCCCTCCTCCGAACTCGTGGACGGACTGGTCGCGATCATGCACACCTACTGCGGCGGTGAGAACTCCACCACCGAGTTCGGGGGAGCGGACGCCGCCCGGTTGGCCTACGCCCTCAACACCACCGGCCGGCTGTGCCTCGGAGGCAGTGATGAAGGTGCCCAAGACGCCCAAACCATCCTCAACCGAGTGGAAGGTGCTCTGGCCCGGGACGTGCTCGCCGCGTACCCTTTGCGCAGCCTCGCGGGGCCCGTGCGCGTTCCCCGGGGAGGAGACGTGGCCGCGGCCCGGCGCCTGGGCTACATCTGCCCTGAGCGCTTCGGCGCCACCTCCGGCGCCGAGAACCTGCAAGGAGAGGGGGAAACCCCCTGTGACGCTCCCTTCATCAGCGGTATGAACATCGGCCGTCAAGCGGCGGAGATCCAACGCTTGGTGGACCGCCTGGTGGAGCGCCAGCCCGTGGCCGGCATCACTTTCAACCGCCGCATGGGTCTCTTCGGCCGCAACCTGTTTGAGGCGCCAGTGGGGCACGTCTCCTTCGAGCTGCGCGTGGCCCAGGGTCGTATCCTGGGGCTGCAGCTCAACGGCCGCACCACTGACGAGTATTTTGATTTGGACCGGCTCGCCGATGGCAGCGTCCACCGCGTGGGAGGAGGTAACTCAGAGGTGAGCTTCCGGCTGGTGGGTGACCTGCAGGGTCAGCGGGATCTGGCCTTGGAGATCCTCATGCCGGGAGGCCAAACCCAACGCATCGATCTCCAGGCCCAAGGCGCGGATGTTCCGGGCTTCCATGGCCGGGCGGCCGTGACGGGGGCCTGTCCCGCCGTCCAACGCCAGCGACCCCGTATCCTGGGTCTTCCCGCCCGTGGCGTGGAGCGATTCCGTAGCAGCGGGCGGGCCCAGCCTCCCCAACTGACGGTGCATAGCTCGGGGTGGTTGAACTCCACTCGCTTTGAGGGCTGTACCCGCTGGGAGCAGAACTGAGGCTCACGCCCAGGCCAGCTCCAACCGCTGGAAGCCTGAAAACGACAGCGAGTAGTGGTCGCGTTCGGAGCTCTCCAGGGTGAAGTCCGGCCAGCTCCGAAATATCTCCTCGAACAACAGCCGCATCTGGAGCCGGCCGAGCTTCGCCCCCAAACAGTAATGGGAGCCATGTCCGTAGGCGAAGTGGGCCGCGGGACGGCGGATGTCGAATTCCTCGGGCCGCTGCTCCGGTGGCAGGTCCCGGTTCACCGCGTGGTTGCCGATGAACACCACTTCTCCGGCGCGCACGGGCTGCGCTCCAATCCGGGTGTCCACCCGCGCCACTCGGAAGATGAAGGTCACCGCGGGGTCAAACCGCTTTCCCTCTTCCAGCGCCGCCGGGATCAGTCCCACGTCCGATCGCAGCTGGGACCGCAATTCCGGACGCGTGGCCAACTGAAACATGATGTTCCCGATCTGGTCCGTGGTGGTCACTTGTCCCGCCACCAGCATCATCACCAGTTGGGAGACGAGCTCGTCCTCCGTCAGCCCGGTGGCGGGCATGGCCCGCAATAGAATCGACACGTAGTCATGGCCGGGTCGCACGCGGCGGTCAGCGATGAGGACCTTGAAGTAGTCACGCAGGCCGATGGCGGCTTCATTCACCTCGATGCCGTCCTTGTTTTGGTAGCTGGAGGCCCCGCCGAAGAATCCTGTCATGATGTTGGAGCGCCGGAAGAAGTCGCTCCTGTCGGATTCAGGAATGGAGAAGAGGTCGGCCAAGACCGTGGAAGGCAGCTTCACCGCGACCTCCGACATGAACTCCACCCGGTCCTTGCCCGCGGCACTCCCCACCAAACGCTTCACTGTGCCTTCTACGGTGCGGGCGAAGGCATCCAGCACCTGGTCCTCAAGCCCTGCCCCCGCGGCCTGACGACGGCGAGTGTGTTCATACGCGTCGCTCATGACCATCATCTTCTGGACGATGCCGAAGAAGTCCTTGATCAAGCTCAGGTCCATGTCCGGCATACGGGAGATGAAGAAGCCCGAGCGATCGGCGCTGAAGTCCGGGGAGGTGAGGACCTGGCGGGCGTCCGCCGCCCGGGTGACCACGTGGAAGCCGCCCTTGGGCCAAAAGTACGTTTCACCGTGGGAGCGGAGTGCATCCGCGAAGACCTGGGGGAAGTCCCTGTCGGAGCTCTGGCGTTTCACGTCGAGGAAAGGCGTTCCTTCACGGAGCACGGGTTCCATCTGATCCTCCTAGAGCACTTGCACCCGGCGGAAGGCCCGGGTGCGGTTGTTCCCCAGGGCCCGGCGGCCGTGGAGGAAAGTGTGGTTGTCGCAGATCACCAGGTCGCCGGCGCGCCAGGCGTGGGCGGTGGTGAACGCGGGGTCGTAGAGGCGCGCGCACAGCTCCCGGTAAAGCCCCGCGTCCCCGTGCACGCGCACGTGCACCGGGTTCAGGGTGGTGCGGACTTCCTCTGCCAGGCGCAGGATGGTCTTGCCGCTGACGGGATGGCGCTGGGGCGCGGGCACTTCGATGCTGCCGCCGTAGTGGGCGCGCTTTTCCGTGGTGAATTCCAGCCGCATCTCCATCAGGGCCATGCGGTGGCCGTCGGACAGGGAGTCCCACAGGCGGGTGGTGTCGCAGAACAAAGTTTCACCCCCCGCACCGGCACTTTCCTGGCAGTGGAACACCAGCAACCGCGGCTCCCTATGGAAGGCCCCGTCCCAGTGGAAGGGCACGGCTTCGTCCGAGAAGAGATAATTCTCAGCCTCGTCCTTGCGGCCCATTTCCATGACGGGGCCAAAATCCCAATGAAGCAGTTTTTCTTCCAGTGATCCGGACTTGCCCGACAGCTCGGCCGCGAAGGCCACCAGGGCCCCGCGTCCCGCCACGGGTGCGTCCAACACCTGCACCAGCCCGTGCCTGCTCAGCTCGTCCCGGAGAGTCGCCATGTTCTCAAAGCGCGTAGTACGCATACCGCCCTCCCAGCATTCGCGGGCGGGCCCCCATGGCCAGGGCCTCGCGCCGGTGCATGAGTTCCAACCCACGACGGGTGCGCACGGTGACGTTGTGCCAGGGCGTGCCCCACTTGCCGGAGCCAGGGAGCAGCTTGATGCCAAACTTCTCGTGGCCTGGAGGATAGGGATGGATGGACAAGCGCAGGGCGCCCGGGAAATGGCGCTTGAGCAGCACCGACCAGGCCTCCGAGCGACGCATGAGCTCGAGGGTAGCGGCCTTGCTTTCCTTGCTCACTTGGTTCTTGGATTTGCCGACGTCCAGGGCGAGGCGGTCTTCGGTGATGAACCGGTGCATGCCATTGAACATCCGGGCCTGGTTCTCGTCCACGCTGAGCGCCGCCCGGATCTCGTCCAAGGGGCGGGCGTGCTCGGCCAAAAGCTTGGCGCGCAGCTCATCGCCGGTGAGTTCCGGGTGCAGGTCATCCATCGCAAAGGTGGAGAGGTGCTTGAGACGGAAGCGCTTGATGATGCCCTCGACCTCCTGTTGGTAGCGGGTGATGTCCTCATCCGGCACCCGCACCACGTCCGCGAAGACGCGGCCATCGGAGCAGATCACCACGTGGGCTCCGGCCGCGTGGAGGCGCCCGATGTCCCGGCACAGGCGGTTCAAGGCCATGAGGGAAGCCACTTCGCCCAGGTCGGGGAGGGCACCGCTGGTCTTCTCCGGATTGGGGCTCTTGGCCGGGAAGGCGGGGAGGATGAACTCCAAGCGCTCACCGGCTTGGAGCTTGGCCAGGATGCCTTGGTACAGGGGCACGTCCCGCATGTTGGCCACATCGCCTGCGCTGGAGAACCGGCGGAGCATCTCGAAAATGGCCTGGGCTTTTTCGTGCATAATCCCTCCTCTGGGATGGGAGGAACTTAGCGCGACGTTGGACTTTGTGGAATTCTATGGATAAAATGATCTGCATAGGGGAATGCATATGTCGATTACCTTTAGGGACCTGGAAAACTTCGTGGCCGCCAGCGAGGCCCGCACCCTCTCGGAGGCGGCGGAAAAACTGGGGATGGCCCAGCCCTCCCTCTCTCTCGCCCTCAAGAAGCTCGAAAAAGAGGTGGGTTACCCCCTTTTCGTGCGCGGCCGGGACGGCATCCGTCCGACCCCCGCCGCTCGTAACCTGCTCTCCCACGCTCGGGAGGCCATTGGCCACCTGGAGCAGATCCGGGGCGTACCCCGTCCTCCGCGCCTGCGCATCGGATGTCATGGCTCCGTGGGCATGTTTGTCTTGGGGAATTTCTTCAAGGACATCCACGCCCAAAAGATCCAGGCCCAGTTCGAGATCGTGAATGCTCCCTCCCACGACGTGAACAAGCTGGTCGCCCGGGGTGAAGTGGACTTCGGTCTGGTCATGAACCCATTACCCATTCCCGGCCTGGTTACCCGCCAAGTGGGGGAGGATGAGGTGCGCGTTTGGGAGTCGAAGGATCGCTACCAGGACAAGCTCATCTTCCACCCACAGATGTTGCAGGCCAACTCCATTATCGCCCGTTGGAAGAAAGCACCCACGGAAACCATCGAGGTGGGGCACTTGGAACTGGCTGCCCATTTGGTCCAAAGTGGTGCGGGCATGGGGATTTTGCCAGGCCAGGTGGTGGCCGGCCAACGGCTGGCCCTGAAGGTCGTCCCGAACACGCCGAGCTTCAAAGACCGTTTGGCCCTGGTTTGCTATCCGGAAATGCTCCAGTCCAGCGTGGGGAAGGCGGTGTTCGAAACCCTAAAGGGCGCGTTCCGGGCTGTGCGCTGATCAGCGATTGAGATCAATCGTGACAAAGCGCCGTCCCGTGCTGGCCCCAATCTCATAGGGGGCATCGTCGTTGGAGTAAAAGGGCCCGGAGGCGGTGCAGGCCGTGTCCCATTCCTCGATCTCAAGCCCAAGACGGGCCCGCCCATCTAACAGGCGCAGTCGTCCGTCCATGGTGACCTGAGTGCGGGTGAGATTCATGCTCACGTTGAGGAGGTTGTTGGCGCCTCGGCAGGCGTCGTAAACGGTCATGCCATCCACGCGGATAAGGATCTTGGGAGAGTTGAAGGCGCGCAGGGGAGTGTTCAGGATCCAGCGGGACTGGGGAAGGCATTTACCCTCGCAGGTCTCCTGTTCCTGCTGGTTGCGCTCGTTGCCGGCACCGTCAGAAACGGTGGTTTCACAACCGGCAAGAAGGGTGAGGGCAAGGCCCATCCAAGCAAGGTGGCGCATGGGAATCTCCTGAAGAACGGTAGGGGGAGAGTCTAGGCCGCCCCAGAGGAGAATGCGCCTTTCTCGAGTTTAAAAACTCTATCAGCCCGCTGCCCCGTGTTGAACCCGAGTTTTTCCTTTGCCAACGGGGCCGTTAGTCCCTTAATATCAGGCGCATCCCATCTGCCCAGGTGGTGAAATTGGTAGACACGCACGATTCAGGGTCGTGTGCCGCGAGGCATGAAGGTTCGAGTCCTTTCCTGGGCACCAAATCATCCAACTCACAGAAATTCTAGAACTCCGAGTCGAGTTATCCACGGCCGTGTACTGGTTTTGTACTGGCCCCGCTAGGTGAAGTTCACGCTGCCCGCGACCTTCTTCAGGAAGTCGTTATGCAGGTGCGCGTAGCGCTTCACCGTCATGTCCACGGAGCTGTGCCCGAGGATCTTGGAAAGCCCGTAGAGGTCGCCGTCGGGCGCCATGCAGACGTTGGCGGCGAAGGTGCCCCGGAGGTCGTGGAAGCGGATGCGCGGGACGCCAGCCCGTTCCATGGCCTCGCGGAAACAGCGCTCGGTCAGGTGCTGGACGTCGATGGGTTCGCCGCTCCGGTAGGTGAAGACGAAGTCCGGATGGCGTCCTTGGGCCTTGAGGTCTTCCAGGACCACCCGGCAAGCCTCGTTCATGGGCACGTAGCGAAAGCTGGAGGCCGTCTTGGTGGATTCCTTCAGTCCGTGCCGATCCCGCTGGCGGGCCACATGAATAAGGCGATTTTGGAAGTCCACTTTATCCCAGCACAGCCCACCCAATTCTCCGCGCCTCATGCCCGTGTTCAGGGCTACCACCCAGAGTTCGTAAAGTTCGCTCCCGCGATTAGCGGCGAGGAAGCGCTGGATATCTTCAGGCATCCAGTAGCGCGCCGTTCGGGGAGGAACCTTCAAAGTACGCAGGCCCTGGATGCGGTTATGGGGCAGCAGCTCCCAGCGGACGGCATCGTTGAGCATAGCCTTGAGCAGTCCCAGGATCATGTTGATCCCTTTAGGGGATTTGCCCAAATGGCTGAGGAGCGCCACCAATTGGTTGGCCTCCTTCATGCCGATGTCGGGAAGCTTCTTTTTTCCCAGGACAGGCCTCAGGTGGTTGCGCAGGATGCAGTGGTAAGAATCGAGGGTCTTGCGGGCGATCTGCAAGGCCTTGGTCTCAATCCATTGGTCGCAGAACTCGGAAAAGCTGAACTGGCACTGGGCATTTTCCAGCTTCAGGACTCCGCGCTCCCGGTCCACGATCATCTGCTGCTTCCACAGCTCAGCGTCGCGCTTTCTGGTGAAGGTCTTGGTGACTTGGCGTCCCTCGACGTAGACCTTGACCCGGTAAGACGTGGTGCCGTTTTTCTTCTTGTTCATTTTGATCATGCGATTCTCCTGGTTGGGAAACCGCCATGACCCGTTGTTGTCCAATCGTGAATGTCAAAGAGCAGGCCCCAGCATATCCCGGCGTAGGGGCATTGAGAACACCTCAAGGCTCGATCCTGGCGCTGGGGCGGACGTGGGCCTTGCTGATCCAGGCCTCCAAGTCGGCGCGGGTGAAGCGGATGAGGCCCGAGAACTTCACGTGGCCGATTTCGCGACGGAAGATCGCGGTCCGCAGGCGCGAGACTTTGATGTTGAGGAGAGTGGCCGCTTCTTGGATGGTGTAGAGGAGAGGGTCGTGCATGTGGTCCTCCTTGGGGTGGGGACGTATTCCAAGATCAGTGCCAAGATAGGAGCTTTTGTAATGGCTTGGAATGTTTGGCGCGGGAGGGTTTTGGAAGTCAGATTTTGGGAAAACGTACGTGTTTCCGTACGCTGGAACGTACGTTCGGGCGTACGTTTTGAGGCTTCACTCCTCGGGATGGGAGTGACAATGGGGTGATAAACCTACTGACAATTGGCTGACAAAGCTGAGAGGGGTCAAAATTTTAGCGCTCTAATTCAGCGAGAGCATTGAGGAATTTGCCACCCGCCGCTGACCACCCTCCCTCAACGTTGTTTTCGAGAAGGTGGTCAGCGGCGGGTGGCAAAAGGGGTTTTATGGAAGATGGATGGCGGGGACGGAGAAAGAAGAGATCGCTTAGGAGGTTAATTAGATAGAAGGGACGACTTGTTGAGTTCATGGATATGGGGAAGAGAGTAGGTTCGCGGGTTTGGTTTTTGTGGAATGACGTGGGTTATTTGCGGAGCGGGATAGTGGTGTCGGGAAATGAAACATGCCTGCTAGGATTCCAGCCATGAAATCAGTCGAATGTAGGGTTCCTCATTCCGAAGTTGGCAGGGCCATAGGGTGTAGACATCCCAGCCACGCGTCCTAAGTCGACGCGAGACGGCAATGTCCCTGGCACGGTTTCCCTCGAGTTTGGCTTTCCAGAATGCCCTGTTTGTTCTGGGCATGCGCCAACTATCGCAGCGAAGGTGGCAGTGCCAAAAGCATCCATTGATGAAGACCACTTTCTTGCGGGGACCAAAAACGATGTCGGGTGATCCTGGGAGGTCCCTCCGGTGGAGGCTAAATCGATAACCAAGCCGATGGAGGAAAGATCTGACTTGGAGTTCTGGGCCAGTGTGCTGGCTCTTCACGCGCGACATTGGAGAGTCTTTCATGCCTACATATGCGGACGAGACAGCTCCAACGGCTATGGAATTCCCGAAAATGAGGCGTTAGGTGTCGAGTATGAAACGAGACGACTTGACCATTTACTCAAGCAGCTGGTTTGGAGTCATAGCGAAAGGCAAACTTTTTGAAATCGACCTGTGCCGCGGACACCTTGGTCGTGGGGCGGAGCATGAGCTTGACTGCCTCTCCGATCGCCTTGGCGAGGATTGGGGGAACAGCGTTCCCGATTTGCTTGAATTGCGCTGTGGGACTGCCATAAAAGATGAAGTCGTTTGGAAAACTCTGGCATGCCGCCGCTTCCCTCGAGGTGAGGAAACGGTTTTCGACAGGGTGGTAGTAACTGGTCCTGGACGTGAGGATGGTCGGACTCGGAGTGCGCCTGTCGAGGCGCTGCAATTTTGCCTGCCTGAATCTCCCCTCGGCAAGTCCCGCCCAGTCCATCTGGTAGCGCAAGGTCTTGGGAAGTAGTTCCACTTCATCTTTCTGATAGCGGATGTAGCGACCTTCCGGGATGTGCTTTAATCTTTCCTGGTCCAAACGCTTTTTGACTGCGGCTGACTTGAGATCGTGGTTGTATACTTCGCCATCTGCCGCCCGTAGATCGGCCAAGGCATCGCCCACCGTCACAAGTGGGATGTGGCCGCGGTCCCCATGGGTAATTTTTGGGAAAAGGGGAGCCCCACATCCTTTGGAGCCTATGATGATGGTGCGCCTGCGAGTCTCGGGCACCCCGTATTCTTCCGAACTCAAAACTCGCGCGGCCATGGAGTATCCAAGCTTTTCGAAGGATCTAAAGATTTGTTCGAGAACGGGCTTGTTCTTCGCCGCGAGAATCCCGGTCACATTTTCGAATATGACGATCTTGGGTTCCAGGGTTTTCACCACCCTCACGAATTCTTTGAAAAGGGAGTTGCGTTCGTCCTCGACTTGTCCTTTGCCCACCGTCGAGAAGCCCTGGCAGGGGGGCCCTCCCACCACCATGTCGACCTCCTGGCCTTTCAATAGGCTTAGGAGCTTGTCGGTCTTGAGTTTACGGATATCCCCGAGGTAAGCCTCGGCATGCGGGTGGTTGCGTTTGAATGAAGCGATAGCGTCTTTTTCGAAGTCCACCCCAAGAAGACACTCGTGCCCAGCCATCTCGAGCCCGTAGGAAAACCCCCCGCAGCCTGAGAAAAGATCAATAAACTTAAGGCACTGCGAATTTTTCTTCATGCAGTAAATTTTGGCAGGAAAGTTGGGACAGGCCAACACGGCAATTTGTTCTAGGCCACGCTCCTCTTGCGGATGCGTTCTTCACGCAAGGTGAGATAGATCACGTTCTCAAATTCTTTCTCGGACGGCTGAGTGATTTGGTCGGCAGGCTCGTCCTGGAAGGTCTGCTGAATTTTTTCGACCTCTTTTAGCAACGCTTGCCGTTCACGCTCTTCCCTCGCCATACCGGGAATTTTTGGCTCCCAGGAGGTGTACAGCCCATAACCGTTGGATCTGATGGCCTTAGAGTCGAAGAATGGCCGGAATCTCAGGCTGACTCGGTAAAGGTCTGTCTCGATCTCCAAGTCCCCTGGCTTCAATTCCGCGGACAGTTTTTCCGCCTCGGCTTCGCTGGTTGTCGGGGCAAAGAAACCACCTGAACAGAGGAAGATGTGCTTTATCTCCGAGCGGGTGCCATTCTCGAAATCATTAACGATGAAATAATACATGCTGAATTGGATGCTCATGCGGACGCGGCATTTCCTCAGTCCCTTGTCCTTGTCGAACCACGATCTCATGCTGGTCGGTAAATTATGCACGAGAAGTACTTTTCCTAAAGTGGTCGTTTTGGTGGCGCTGGGGCAAGTCGAATTGAATGATGCCACCTGAATGCGATTGGGATTTTTGTTTTTACACGCTTTGTATTCGATACCGAAAAACTCCCCGTTGCCATTGACTTCGTTCAATTTGATGTGGATGTCGGTATCTTTTTCGATGTAGGCGGGGAGGGTGAGCTCACTAACCCTGATTTCGATGTATCTTTTTTCGCCGTGAGGTGCTGCAACTTCGAGGGCCACGGCTTTGCCTCCCTTTACGGCCTCCCAATTCACCTCGTCGGCAGGAAGGTAGTTAAACGAGCCAAAGACGCCGGAGTCGGGGCATTCGCCTTTCGGAAGAATGATTTGCTGGCATCCCAGGCTTGCCCGGAGGTCGGGACTGACATTACCGAAATATACTTCGTTGCCACGCGAGTTCCCACCGCGCGGAGCTGTCATCTGCGCGGCTGCGTTGAAGTAAAATCGCTCTGCTAGTTGTTCAAGTTTGAGTTCGAAATCAAATTTGGTGAGCATGGAGGTCTTTTCGGTAGCGACATCCTTCGGCCTGACTAAAGAATTCATGTATCGGTGGTCAGAAAATTGCAAAGTCGAGGAGAGGTGTCGGGATCAGCCTTAAGATTCCTTTTGTAGAGTAAAACCGGCTTAAGGGACAAAATTTAGAGACGCTAGCACATGGGTGGATCGATTACTTCGTAGGCAGTGAGGCAGATTCAATGATTGAAAGCATAAAAATTAAGAGTATCGCGACATACCCTGACGTCGAGGAAGCCATGGATGGATTGGCCCAGCTCAATTACGTGTATGGGGCAAATGGATCGGGAAAAACAACATTGTCCCGTGTCGTTGCAGAAGCAGATCAATTCTTAGGACGAGCAAGCATAAAGTGGAGGAGCGACCGACAGCTAAAAACACTGGTCTATAATGTTGACTTCGTCGAAAGAAACTTAAGGCAATCAGACAGGGTCAAGGGCGTATTTACCCTTGGCACCGATGCTGCTGAGGCCGTGGATAAGATTCGAGAACTCAAGGGAAAAGAAATAGTGCTACAAGCCAAAAGGGATCAAAAACAAAAAGCGCTATTTGGTGACAGTCCCAACGAAGTGGGAGGTAAGCAGCAAGAGTATGACTCGCTAAACGAGGTCTTCGTGGAGACCTGCTGGAGACAGAAGCTTGCCCATGAGGATTCATTTAAAGCGGCGTTTGCGGGGTTCATCGGGAAGAAGCAAAATTTTAAAGACAAGGTCCTTAACGAAAACAGGGACAATAAATCAATCCTTCAATCCTTCAATCCTTCGATTATCTCAAGAGGCAAGCCGGGATCCTTTTTGGCCCTCAACCAACGCAGCGAGCCTTGCCGGCAAATCCCATAACGCAAACGAAGCTTGATGAAATAACTAACCTCGAGATCGATCCGATATTGGCAAAAAAAATCATCGGCGCATCAGACGTTGACATCGCCATGATGATAAACACCTTAGGCATAAGCGATTGGGTGAAAGAAGGCCTTCCCCACTTCGATGCCTTGAAAAAACAGCAATGCCCTTTCTGCCAGCAGGATGTTCTGTCGAATCTTTCCAATAAATTTGAGCAATACTTCAACGAAGCATTTGAAGAAGATATTGAGGTGGCGAAGACTCTTCTGGGGAATTACGAGATCAAAACGAAATTACTTTGTGGGGAAGTAGAGGAGTTCGTCGCTGGCTTCGACAGGCAGGAAGATGTGAAAGTACTTCAGCGGCTTGGGCAGATTCTTCGCGCGAGAACTGAATCAAATGTTGCTTCTATAAAGAACAAGGTAGCGCAGGCAAGCATCTCCATCGTTCTTGAGACGTCCGCCGACATCCTCGTGGAGATACGAAAAGAGGCGGAGAGAATAAGAGCAGAGGTCAGCCAGCACAACCAAATCGTCAGGGATTTTGCTACGGAGAAGGATAAGCTGGTCGCAGAAGTCTGGCGCTACATTCTCGATACCTCATTAGGGAGTGAGATTAGTCGCTATCAAACACAAAAGCGTGATCTGGAAAAAGCAATTGATTCGTTAAGACAGCAAATTGAAGACATCGACGCCGAAATCCGGGAAGTCACCAAGGACATACAAGCCCAAGAGAAGAGGATGAAGAGCGTTGCCCCGACAATTTTAGAAATCAATAAAACCCTCAGTAGGTTTGGCTTCACGGGCTTCAAGCTGAGCGAGTCAGAAGAAAAGATGTATTATTCAATAGTGAGAAGTGATGGGTCCAAAGTGGGCACCACCCTAAGTGAGGGGGAAAAGACGTTCATCGCCTTCCTGTATTTTTATAAACTCTTAGATGGAAGCCACGATGAGGCTGCTGGAGGCATAAATGCCGATAGGGTCGTGGTTTTTGATGATCCTGTGTCGAGCCTGGATAGCGACATCCTCTTTATTGTTAGCAGTTTGATTCGAGAATTAGTAAATAGGGTGCGGCGAGGGGAGGGGGCCGTAAAGCAGGTGTTTGTCTTGACTCATAACATTTACTTCCACAAGGAAGTTACCTTCAAGTCGAAACCTAAAGAGAGAGCCCGAAAAGGTGAAACCTTTTGGGTGATAAAAAAGATCGAAGATAAAACCCACATCGAGAAGCACCCTGATAATCCTATTCGTACATCCTACGAATTGCTTTGGAAGCTTATAACCTCAGACAAGAAGTGCCCCCTGACCATTCCGAACACGTTAAGGAGAATTCTGGAAAGTTATTTCAAGATGATGGGGAATATATGTCTGGATGATTTGTCCAAGGAGTTTGAAGGCAAAGAGCAGTTCGTGTGCAAGTCATTACTCTCTTGGGCCCATGACGGCTCTCATGGCACGCATGACGACTTATATATTTCAATTGATGCCTCAACAGTGAGCCTGTATCTGAAGGTCTTCAAAGAAATTTTTTATAAGATGAAGCACGATTCTCACTACGAAATGATGATGGAGTGTGCCGTAGATGTTGTCCCGGTTCAGGCTTGATCAGGCATGTTGGCCCCATTGTCGGTTTGGAAGTGCAGGAGCTTCTAGAGCTTAATTGCAACGCTGGCAATGCGAGTAAAGATCTCGTCCAACGTCGGCCGCCCCCGATAATAGAGTGCTTGCGTATTGTTATAGCCTTCCAAGAGGAGGGCTAGGTGTTCAGGGTGCTGAGGCAGGAAAGCCGCATTTGAAGAGAGCGCCAATGGAGCATCTTTTTTAGGAAACCGTTCCCGCTTACGGTCGATGTAGGCAATGCTTCCGATGAAGTCGCTGACTCGCTCAATCTCCAGCAAGCAATAGACATCGTAGTAGTGCCGAATGAAATTCTTGTCTATCTTGCCGGTCTCGCGGAGCTTTCTGTGCTTTGTGGAAAGGGCCTGGAGCTTTTCGATGAAAGTATACTCAGGTACGTAGCACTTCACGTTCAAGGCCCGGTTGTCGATGAAATCGCCGATGCCATCCTTGAAGGCATGGTCCGCAGCCCATGAAGAGATCGTGATAGGGACATTGGGGGTGGTGTCGTCGAAGCCTGCCTCCAGGAGAACGCTCGGCTTGACGCCCGGAACGGTTTCGAACGCTGAGCCATAAGAAAGGGTGATTCCCGCATTCCTCATCCTCTCGGTGTCGTCGAAGGCGTGCTCGCGAGCGGCGATCGTGCCATCAATCTTGATATTGTCAGCCAGCCAATCAAAGTAGGCCCGTCTGCTCTCGATGTGGGCGGGTTTCATGTGGTTCTTGCCGGTGTAAACCTTATGACCCGGGGGTGGAGTGATCCTAAGGTCGATGTCCTCTGAAAAACGGTGGATGATTTTGAAGCCTTTGGAGAGCGATGTCCCGCCCTTCAGCTCAAAGTCAAACCCCTGGGCCTGAAGCCCATAAAGACAATGCATGATCCAGTAGTCTTTTTCGACTAGGTACGGATTGATGCCCATGTCCTGGGCCACTCTGCTGATGAGTGTGGGGAAGTCAGTGTCTTGGTGAAGAAACTTTTTGGCCATTCAGCAGTGCCTGGACGAGTTTTTTTGTCTTCACCTTACCATACAGCCTGGCCGCTTCTTCCACGGATTTACTGTCGAACGACTCAAATTTCTTTTTGAGAAGGTCGAGAACACGTTCTTTGTCCTCAGCGAGTTCATCCAGGTTGTTCAGCATGTCCACCAGCAGGAATTCTCTGGTCAGCGCCGTGGGCAGGGTTGGCTTCATCTTGAACTCGTAGGTGACGCCCCCGAGGGCGAATTTCCCATGGCGCTTGTGATTGTAAACGAGGACATGGTTATAAAGCTGGGTCGTGCCGAGGCCGAGGGAGTTGTAGGAATTGTAGGAGAGGACCAGGAAGCGGTCGTCTTTGAGAAAGGCGCGCACCAGATCGTCTGTTGCCCCTACAGACTCCCCAAACGGCGTTTGCTTGGGTCGCAAGTAGAGGCCTGGGCCAACCTTCTTTAAGGTGCCGTCTTTTACCAACGCGGCGACTTGCCTATCCACGCTGGTACTCCAGAGGGCGAGTTCAGAGCGGCGATAGACCTTTCCCGAGGCTAAATTTGCTCGCAGTCTTTCTTGCGGTCTCATTAGATCCTCCTATGTCTAAGTATATGTTATTTATCGACAGCTCTACATGAATATTTAATGAAAAAACATGCTTATACAGTAAATTCAACCCATTATGTGAGATTTGCTGAGGGTAAGCACAGCGCCATTGCAGCCCAAAGCAGTTGATCAGTCCGGCAATAGCTAAGGCCAACCTTAATTATGAATCTAGATGTGGCGTTGAAATGCCATGTGCCGATTAGGGCTTAATGGAGGCTAACCATATGGCGCGACGGTCACCAGATCCATTCAAGGTGCTCATTAAAGTGACAGGCAGCTTGCTTAAGGCAGCTGCTGCAGCCGAGAGGGCATCTCAGAAAGCCGCCGCTAAGTCTGAGCGCGAAAGGGCCCGCGCGATTAGAGAGCACGAGAAGGCTGAAAAGGAGCGCGAACGAGAGCGGGAGCGTGCGTTTCGAGATAAGGCAAAGGTCCAAAAGAAAAACGAGGCGGACAAGTTGCGAGCGGATAGAGAGGCATTAAGGGCAGCAGAGGCTCTCAGGAAGGACAATGAGAGGAGGCGGCTGCAAGATGAAAAGGAAGCTCGGCAGAGGCAAAAACAGGAAGAATCTGAAAGAAAGACTTTCCTTAGAGAAGTTAAACAAGAGCTCAGTCTCGCTACAATTGTAGAATTCAATTTAAATAAGCCCGGGGCTTATTCGTACAAACGGCAAGTCGATTACTCCTTGGAAGCGGACATAGTTGCACTTAAGAATGGTGGGAGGGCAGGTGATATTCAGCCACCTTCAATCCACTACGGTGAGTTCGTCTGGAGTGGCATTTTTAACTCCGTCATTGGCACGAAAGGCATGACAGAGTTTGAGTCAGCCCTGGACTCTATGGAGAAATTGCCAAGCGAGCATGAATGGCCGCAAAGCGATGTATGCAGACTGATCTTGGCACGATCAGGAATATATTTTGATGGGGACATAGATCGCTTTCGGGGAGACTTTCATTGGCTGACTGCTTACAGAAAGTTGGTCATTGATGGGCAGGGCCTCATGGAGCAAGTGCTGAACAGCGAGGGCATGGCAATGCCTGCTCGTAGCCTTGAGGTAGCTTCGTCTGACCTGGAGCGCCTGCGGGAATATCTAAAAGAGTTCACTCTCAAACTTTACGCTGAGCTTGCTGCCTTTCACCTAAAGAAATCGAAGATTAGACTTCTAGCATAGGACATAGTCATGGAATTCCTTTTAATTGTTTTAATCGTTGCATGCATTGTGCTGGCTGTAAAAAATCAGCAGAACTTGGTCCGGGCCAAAGATCTTCGAAGTCAACTCTCTGAGCGCGAGGCGGCTTATAAGCAATTAGAGACACTATCACATGAATCGGAGGCTTCACTAAAAGAAGTGCTTGAAATGAAGAATAGGTTGGAGGGGACCCTTGCGGATGCAAGGACGACATGTGCTGAGCTGGATAAGAAGCTCGGCGTGGCAACTAGTGATCTTTCCCTGACAAAGAGAAATCTCGATGCCATTCGTATGGAGTGGGAGAGGTATGAGGCAGAAATTAAGCTCCTGAAGTCGATTGAGGCCCTGAAGGCGGACGAGCAGCAGCTCAAGGTGGTTTCAAGTCAGCTGAACGCGGCAAAAAAAGAATTGGACCTCACCCTTAAAGGGATTGATGAACTCCAAACCCTCAGAGATGGTGGGTTTTACTCTTTGAAGTATGAGTTCGAAGACGTCCAGTCTTATAAGGAGGCTCTTGTCCTCATTAAAGAGCGCCAAAAGCATTTAATTACAAGCAGCACAGAGTTTCATTGTGAAGTAGAAGAGCTTCGAGGGACGCCAATCTTCAAGGCTATTAAGTCCATTGCTCTCCGATCCTTTAACCTGGAGATTGAGAGCATCGCGGAGAGTGTGACAACTCGAAATTTTGATTCGTCATATGAGAAGGCACAGAAGGCATTCGAGAGAATCAACACATTGCTGACGACCTTTCGATCAAAAATTACAGAAGAGTACTTCGAGTCAAAGGTCAAGGAAATCGCCATTGCACTTGAGTTTGAGCAGGAGAAGGCGCGCATTAAAGAAGAGCAAGCCGAGCTTCGCAGAAAGATCAAGGATGAAGAGGATGCTCGACTTGAAGCGGAAGAGTTACGCGACAGAGCAGCGGAAGCGGAACGGCTAGCGGCTGAACAACTTGAGAAGGCCAAGATCCTCATGGCGGCGGCAACCGCCGAAGAGAAGTTGGCGCTGGAGGAAAAAGTTGCAAGCCTTGAAGAGGCCTTGCGTGAAAAGAGCGAAGAAAAAGAGCGTGCCATCTCCATGGCTCAAATCACGAAAAAGGGGCACGTGTATATCATTTCGAACATCGGGTCATTTGGAGAGGACGTGTTCAAGATTGGCTTGACCCGCAGAGATAATCCCGAGGATCGGGTTCGGGAGCTAGGTGATGCATCTGTTCCGTTCCTCTTCGATATACACGCTACAATCAAGTGTGAGGATGCTCCTAGGCTTGAGTCCGAACTCCACCGACTACTGAACAATCACCGGATGAATAAAGTAAACAGTCGGAAAGAGTTTTTTCGCGTAACTATTGACATTATTCAAGACGCCTGTTCGAAGCTGGGCCACCAGGTCGAGCTCACTAGGCTCGCTGAGGCAAGAGAATTTCGCCAGACCTTGGAGATAGAGAAGCAGGCTGAAGCTGCATAAGTGTTGCAGCATGCCTAGTTACAAACCCGAACAACGCGGAACCATATGCTCGACCTGAACCTCTACATGGATTTTGCAGCACTTCTTGATCGTTTGAGCACGAACGCAAGGGATGGAATAGACCTCCATAGGCGCAAGGATACTGTTGGCGTCAAGCGGTGTGCTGCTGAGATGGCCGCGGATTGTAAAAGCCTTATTGATCTAACTAGAAGGGCCTTCGGAGAGCTTCCCCCAAAGAACCAGCTAGGAAGGCATGCAGGGTTTTCTCTACCAGAAGATTTTGAAAGTGCTTGTAAAATTGATTTGCCTGCTTTTAGGGCATGGATCGATGAAAAATTCAGAGGAGAGGGGCGTCGATGGACATCATTTGATAGCATGCTTGATCCCTTAATTGTCGAAGTCGCTATCCCTCAGTATTTGAACGGGCATTACAGAGAAGCTGTTCTTAATGCAATCGTTGGGGTTTTTGATCTTATCCGGCACCGAACAGGAAAGAAGTCTGATGGGTGCAAGCTGATAGATGAGGTTTTCAGGGTGGATGACCCTCTGCTGATGTTCTCTGATGTCGAAACAGAGACAGGACAGAGTGATCAAAAGGGGGGGCTAAGTATGCTCAAAGGAGCATATATGGGGATCCGGAATACCAAGTCTCACTCGTTGTCCCACAACCTGGATCCAGTCATGGCTGCACAATACTTAGTCTTCGCAAGCATTCTTGCTAGGAAGGTTCGTAATGCCACCACGATACGTAAGGCTAGCTGAATTCACGCGTGATCAGCGAGAGTTCTTTCGACCCTTTTCAAATTTTCCCAGTCGGCACGCATTTCAAGAAGCTCATAGAGAACAGTCATTCTGAGTGCCACGAGCTTATCTGCACGGCTAATTTGGTCTACATATTGCACAAGCCTATCAATCGAAAACCGCCCATACTTATAGTTCAGTATTTCACTCACACGAGCTTTGTTGATCGCCAGCAAATCCACTAGGTCTTTGGCCTGCAAATCATGCTCGACGAGATACTCCACCATAATCTTACACAGCGATTTCTTGATCCGATCCTCCGGAGAAAGCGGCTTACTCAAAGTAGGAATAAGTCCTTTCGCGTGTTCTTTCTCAGACTCCTGGATGATTTTGACCATCCTGGAGTTCGAAATGGATTTGCTCGTTTTCTTCATGCTCTGCCCCTGGATTGGCGCATCATAGCATGGTTGCCGTATTTGGAAACTTGGCGGTTTCGTGTACTAGAAATGTACTACGACCCCCCAAACAGCCCCTCAAAAGGCCACAATGGACAACAACGGATCATAGGCCGATTTCAGGTGTAAGTAATAGGGATCAAAGGCAAATTGCGAGAATGATTCAGAACTGAAGGCCACCGCCAAAAGCGCACCCAGGCCATCCTTTCCTGGGCACCAAAACATCCCTATCGCTTATATCCAAACGCTTCAGGGCACGGGCCTCATAGCCGTGCCTGGATTTGTACTGCGGGCGCATGATGCAGACACAAATCAGTTGGATGGTTCGGAAGTGGGGAGGAGGAAGCAGGGACTGGGGAAATTGTCGGTGCAGACAGGCTCACTGAAAGGCATGTCTCCGTCGAGGACCAGTTGTCTCATCAAAGGATGGAAGGTGGGGCGGATAACGCCATCAGGATAAAGCCGCCGTGGGGCGTGTAGATCAAACAGGGCCGAAGCAACTTCCTGTGAGTCGTTATCGCCGTGGTATCTAACGATGATGTCTTGGGCAAAGAAACCTTGGTTAATCTTATTCTCCATCTCCATGTAGCCATTCATCATGCCGGGATGGTCGCCCGTGCCTTCATGACAATAGGCGGGATCCACACTCGTAAAATGAGTGTAGGCTTGGACCATGGTGAAGAATCCCTCCACTT
Source organism: uncultured Bacteriovoracaceae bacterium (assembly GCA_964399165.1). Classification (GTDB taxonomy): domain Bacteria; phylum Bdellovibrionota; class Bacteriovoracia; order Bacteriovoracales; family Bacteriovoracaceae; genus UBA6144. The sequence goes on from CAYNPO010000003.1 coordinate 61,451, forward strand.
CACCCAATTTGCGGTGCCGTTCATAATCCGCGCGAACTTCGGGCATAGGGCGGGAAACTTGTTCTTCATCAAGACAGCGTGGCACATACGGGTTTACCCCCATGCCGCCCATAAAGGCGGGAGGCAGTGATTGTAGCAAATCATACTGCCTATGAAGCTCGGCCCAGCGATGGTCCTGGCAGACGTGTGTGAGTTCATGCAGATAAACGAAGAGAACTTTTTGAGGTGACGCTTTCAAGTTAAAGTTTAGGGTGACGGAAACCCGAGCAGAGAGACCCTGAAACTCGCGTCGACGACTGACTGACATCATGGTCCCTTCATCCTCACCCAAGAAGTGCAGGCCGTATGAAAAGCCAGGGTCGGCCCTTAAGCGATCACGGCACTCAAGGAGATGGTTGAACGGACTCTGTGCAATGACGGCGTCAAGGGTTTGGACGAAAGTCTCGGGATTTCCCCTTCGCTGAGCCTCGCTGGCATAATTGATGAAAGGAGCAGGAGTGGAACCAGGAGATGTGTCAGCGCAGTTTTCTGCGATGCTTGCATAGGCTTGGACCGCGAAGATGTGAGCAAAGATGGTGATATAAAAACGCATACGTTTTTATCGGAATTTTGAGAGGAAGTGTGAGTACCAGAGCAACTTGCTGGAGGGGCTAAGAATTCGAAGGACGCCATTTAGCCTGACGTACACATTTTCAATATTCTGCCTATGCCACCGTCACCTTAACTTTGGGATTCAGCCGCTCCAGAAGGTTCAGCAGCCGGTCGGCAGTGAAGAGGTCAATTTTGTACTTCACGATCTCGGACACACGGGCAGGGTCAATCTCCAACTCTTGGGCCAATTCAAGCTGGGTCATCTTGTGGACCCGCAGATAGACGACGAATTCCTTGCAAAGGGCGCACTTGAGCTGGTCCGCTGCGGAGGCGGAAGCACTCAGGACGGGGGTCGGTTCGACTTTCTTGAGTTTTTTCCTGACTCGTTCGAGTTCTTTGGCATTGGGAAAACTCATACTTTCCTCCTCTTCCTATCCGTACAAGATATTGCAGAATTCAGCAATTTGGATTTTAGCTGAACCAGATAGCTATTTACGCTGATTTCAGGGGGGGGGCTATTCCTCGAAAAGAATGGATCTCAGATGACTGGGATACTTTGAGTCAGTCACTGCGATGAGGGTAACGCGCTTTGCAGAGTGCTCTACGATCCACTTTAGGGAGTAGCGGCCACCATAGAGGGGAAATTTGCGGACACCTTTGACGCTGTCTTCTTCGCCTGAGTCCGGAAAGCGTTGAAGGCGTATTTTGAGGGCCTCGATTTCGGTCTGGAACTCGTCGGCTTTTCTCGATGCAAGTTCTTCGGACTGATCAATATTGGACTCAAGGATCCAAAGAGCGGATTCTTCCACGTCGGACAGGAAATTGTCAGTTTCGTGAATGGTAAACAAGACCTTAGCTTACGGCCTTTCTGCTCTTCTTGCCCAGCACCTTTGCCTTCGCCCGCGCGATGGCTTCACTCGTGGAACCCGGCCGAGACTCTTTCACGCGCCCTTGGGCCAAGTCACTCAGGCCTTGGGCGATTCCGCGCAGCGAAGCCAGTTCGATCTGCATCTTCTCAAAGTCGTCGGCGTTGAGGAGAACGAACGCTTCACCCGTTTTGCGGGTGATCTTGATGGGCTCCTGGCTGGCAGATTCCATCCAGGCTTTCAGGTTTGAGCGGAAATCGTCGGCATTTGTTCTTTCCATTGGGTACCTCGCCTAGGAACTAGTGTACCGTCAACCGTACGGTTGGGATAGGGGGTATGAAAAGCTGATACGCCCCCCAGGGTTTTGGCGCTAATCTGGCGCTAAAACGCCCCACAACTACCAAAAAAAGACGAAAACGGACGATCACGAACGACAACTCGAAATGAATCTAACCATTCAAAACAATTAACTAATTTTCCGAAATTGCAGACATTCTACAAACCTAACCTTGGCGCTCCTTTCCTGGGCACCATTCCCCCAACCAGCCGCATTCAGAGTCCCAAGCGACAGACCAGGGCTTCGTAGATCTCGCCGTCTTTAAGAACTGTCACCAGATGCCCACCTGCCACGCCCGACAAGACTACCGAGTAGCGGGCCCCCCCAGCGTTGGCCACATAAGACATTTGGAAATCGTAGCTGCGCTCATCGCGCATCTCTCCACGTTTCACCAGGGCCAGGGGGCGGTCTTGGTCCTCGAAAACGATGTGCTCGCCGGTCGGGATAGACCCCTTAGTCTGCATTTCCAAATATGTGCGCTCGCCCTCGCAGAAGAGCCTGCGGCCTCCCGCGGATGCGGTGGGAACGGAAACAGGCAGTAACAGGGAGAGAGTGAGAATGTGGGTTTTCATATGGCCTCCAGGCGCCGTTATAGATGTGTGGGGAGCATTGGTGAATGCCGGTGTCCAAATGAGGCCATTAGGTCATGGCCTATACTCCGGGGGGGGCCCCTCGTGGAGAGGGGCGTATGTGGTTAGGAAGTCGATCCCATAAAAATAACGATTGACCCCGTACTGCGGTACGGGGTGTAGAGTAGGGCATGGAAAAGCTCACGATCGGGAAATTGGCGGAAATGGCCGGTGTGGGGGTGGAGACGGTTCGTTTCTACCAAAGGAAAGAGCTTTTGCGCGAGCCCCGGGTATCGAGCGGCTTTCGCACCTACACTCACGAGGACGCCCAAAGAATCGTCTTCATCAAAAAGGCGCAGGAGCTCGGTTTTACCTTGGGCGAGGTCAAGGAGCTCCTGGAGCTCAACACCAAGCCTCGCATGACTTGCGGAACCGTCAAAGCAAAGACGGAGGCGAAGCTTAGGGAAGTGGAGCAGAAGATCGCGGATCTCCAGCGCATGCGGGAGAGCCTTGGGAAGCTCGCGCGGGCGTGTGACGCCAGCCAGGATTCTATTAAACAATACAAAGTGCAGGAATGCTTCGATGTAGGTCTTAGCTGTAACTGCTAAAAGGGGGAAGCTATGAAACGGTTTCATGTCCACGTAGGAGTCAAGGACCTCGACCACTCAATCCAATTTTACTCCGCCTTGTTTGGGCAGGGGCCTGCCAAGGTCAAGGGCGACTACGCGAAGTGGATGCTGGAAGACCCCCGGATGAACTTCGCCATCTCCACCCGCTCAACCGGGCAGGGAGTGGACCACTTGGGTTTTCAGGTGGACGAAGCGGGTGAACTGTCCGAGCTGACGGAGCGCCTGAAGAAGGCCGACCTGGGCGTCTACGGAGAGGGGACGACCACCTGTTGCTACGCGGAGTCGGAGAAAGCCTGGGTGAAGGATCCGGCGGGAATCGCCTGGGAGGCCTACCACACCATGGCCGATGCCGAGGTCTTCAACGAAGTCCCCAAGGAGGCGATGGCGAGCGCCGGCGCGTGTTGCGCGCCCAAGTCCACCAACGCCAAGAGTTGCTGCTAGGAGGACCATGAAGAACGTCATGTTTTTGTGCACCGGGAACTCATGCCGCTCCCAGATGGCCGAAGGGTTTTGCCGGAAGTACTGGGGCGACAGGTTCAAGGTATTTTCGGCCGGGACCAAGAAGCACGGGATGAACCAGCGGGCCATGCGGGTCATGGCGGAAGCGGGAGTGGACCTATCCTCCCATTACTCGAAGACCGTTGAGGAGCTGCCCGCCGTGACCTTTGACTACGTGGTCACCGTTTGCGACTCGGCCAAAGAGACCTGTCCGTACTTCCCGGGCGGCAAGACCGTGCACGTGGGTTTTCAGGACCCACCGGCCCTGACCAAGGACATGAGCGACGAAGAAGAGATTCTCGCCGTCTATCGGCGGGTGCGCGATGAGATCGAGGCCGCGATCAAGGAACTCCCCGTGCTCCTCGGGGAGCGTGCGACGTGAAGGTGCGGTTTTTCGCCGAACTTCTCGGCACGGCGTTCTTGTTGATGATCGTGGTGGGCTCGGGGATCATGGCCCAGCGCCTGTTTCCTGGTCAGGACGGGGCCGCGTTGCTGGCCAATTCCATCGCCACGGGCGCGGGCCTGTTCGTCCTCATCCAATGCGTGGGCCCGCTGTCGGGATGTCATTTGAACCCCGTCGTCACGCTGGTGGAGCTGCTGTGGGGGCGGCTCTCCAAGCAGGGGGCGGCATGCTATGCGCTGGCGCAGTTCTCCGGCGCCTACATGGGAATCCTCAGTGCCCACCTGATGTTCGAGCAACGGGTGTTCGAGATTGCATCGGTCGAACGTGGAGGGGGGCATCTTTTCGTCTCCGAGTTCGTCGCGACTTTCGGGCTGATCTCCGTCATCGCGCTCGCCGGGAGGAAACACGTGGAGTTCGCCCCCCTCAGCATCGCGGCCTACATCACCTCGGCCTATTGGTTCACGTCCTCGACCTCTTTTGCCAACCCGGCCGTGACCTTCGGTCGGATGTTCACGGACACATTTTGTGGCATCAACCCTTCAAACGCACCCGCCTTCGTGGCCGCTCAGTTGTTGGGGGCCACGGCCGCCTTCGTGCTGTTGAGACTCGCCAGAGTGTAGCGGGAGGAAAGCGCAAACGTCGGGATTGGCTGGGGGCGAAATCCTTGCCCGCTGACTCTTGGGCGGAGTTGGGGCATAATGGATTCGTTCCCGCCACGCACCCGTTCGGTCACCATCCCTACAACTTCGCAGAAAGGAGAGAGATCATGAAAAATGATTCTAAGTCCTGTTCTATCGCGCAAGTGGATGTCACCCTCGCCCGCCCCAGTTACGGCAAGAATTTTGGGATCACCTTCACCAACGAAATCGACATTTGGGCCCAGATCGAGTTCCGCGCCTGCCACCAGATCCGCCACATGCGCCAGTCCGGACGCCATAAGGTGTGGGGGGCGGCCCCTTCGACCCACGACCTGGTGTATTCGACCGCTGTGCGGCTGGAGGATTAGCCCTCCGCCGCTTCCCGTGCTAGGAAGGGGGCATGAAACGCGAAAACGACCCTAGCGCGCCCTCCAAGGCGCTCTTCAATTGGTATCCCGGCCACATGGCCCGTGCCCTGCGGGAGATCAAGCAGAAGCTCGGGATGGTGGACATCGTGCTGGAAATCCGGGACGCCCGCGTGCCCCTGTCCTCGGGGAACTACGAGCTCAACGCCCAGTTGGGGCAAAAGCGCAAAATCACCGTGCTCAACAAGGCCAACTTGGCCGATCCAGACATGGTCGCCAAGTGGGGCGCCTGGTTCGACAGGCAGGGCGCCCCCTACGTCTTCGTGAATTGCTTCGACAAGGCCGCCATGAAGCGCGTGGTTGGCATGGCCCGGGACATCGTGGAGGCCAACCGCCAAGCGGGCAATCCCGAGGTGGAGAAGAAGAGGAAGCTCCGGCTCATGATCGTGGGACTGCCCAACACTGGCAAGTCCACGGTCATCAACCAGCTGGCCAACAAGAACGCGGCCAAGGTGGCCGACCGACCGGGGCAGACCCAGATCCAACAATGGATTCCCGTGGGCGAGGACGTTGAGCTCATGGACACGCCGGGGATCATGCCCCCCATGATCCACCACGCCGACCAAGGGCTGTGGTTGAGCGCCATCCACGCCGTGCCTGATGACATCTCTAGCGAGGAGGACACCGCCATCTTCGTGGTGAAGCACTTGCTGAAGCAGGGAGCGGAGGAGTTCCTTAGGCGCTACCAGCTCAAGTCCCCCGACATCGGCGTGGAGGAGGCCTTGCTCCAGATCGCCACCCTACGCGGCTGCCTGAAGCATCAGGGACAGCCGGATCTCAACCGGGTGTACAAGCTGGTGCTGCAGGAGTTCCGGCGGGGGGAATTGGGCAGGACTTGCTTTGAGGCTCCGCCCCGTTAAGAGCAAGGCCGGAAGTCGCCCCCCCCCGGGGCCGGTCAACGGGCCCCGGGGAAAAGCGGTAAAAAAATTCACGAAAAGGTGGCCCGTAGCGGCCTGACTCATGGAATCACCTTTGGCGAATGAGTCGATGCCCCCGCAGATGAAAGATCAAGGGACCTGGCGAACGATTTTGGCGGAAATGCCATGGGCGCGCAGGTCGCCGATCAGCATCGACAAGGGACAGTGACGGCCCCGTCTGCGGGAGAAGACCCCGATATAGCCATCATCCTCAAAGTCGATATAATTTTCGGTCCACGCAGAACCGAAGCTTTTAACGTCCGGATGGGGCAGGCCGGCACCATCCGACACTCTGTGGGAGAAGGGGAGTCCGGTTCCGGGAGAGGGGAAGGCATTCACCACAAGGACTTCGCCCTGCTCAAGGTAACTCGGGGTATCGCTTACCGGTTCGAATACGTGCCAACGTCCTCCCCTGGGAAGCTCCAGCGCATGGCCCGGGATGAGGTAACCCTGGCGGCGGGTGACGGTCAATTCCAACAGGTACGTGCGGCCGAGGGCATCGCCCCAGCCGAGGGACCTATCCTCTTGTATGGCCCGGGCTTCCGCGCGGGACACTTCCTCGTATGCCGCCCCGAAGGCGGAAAGGCCGGTCATCAGGATCAAGGCGCCCAGGACGCGTTTCATGGAATTCTCCTTTAGTTTTGAAGTCGATGCCCAAGCCTAACACCCTGGCTAGCGCCAAATGGGGGTTTGGAAAAAATTACAGAGCATGAACTGCTGACTCACCCGCGACTGGAAGGTGGTCGCAACAGCTCGTGTTGCCGGATTTCCGTAGAGGGGAGCTTGCCTAGAAGTCCGAGACCGAGCATCCCAGGACTGTGGGAGCTGCTTCACGACCAACAGGTTTTGCCGCAGCCTGAAAATTTACCTGCCGCCGCAGAGGCTCTCGGCCCGCGGGAGCATTCGGGGGGCACCGCAGGTGGCGGCGGTGTTGTAGAGGGTCGACTGTTCGTCGTTCTCCCACACCACCACTTCCAGCTGGTCGCCGGCGAGTGCGAAGTCCAGGCAGGTGTTGTCGGCGCAGGAGCTGTGTTTGTTCCCCGCGAAGTCGAAGGTGAGGCCCAGGGAGACGGAGGGGATGAAGGTCAGGACACCTTCGTCAGAGGTGTTGAGCTTCGCCAGTGCGTGCACGTGTTCGGCGTGAAAGACGACATGGTGGAGGACTATCGCGCCCGCGGGGATTGCAAAGCCGAGATGGAAGACCTGCTCAAGGCGGCCAAGTAAATTCGGCCGCCTTGAGAGGATAGGTGATTACAGGTCGCCGGCCACGCAGGCAGCGGTAGTGGTGCCAGTTTCGCCGGTGGCGAGGTCACGCACTTCCACGCTGGCGGTGGCGGCGTTGAAGCCTTGGCCGCGGGTGGCGACGCGGAAGCCGAACTCGCCTTCAGAAGTTTCCACGGAGCCTTCGATGCGGAAACAGTTGGGGCAGCGGAGCACGTCGAATTTCTTGATTTCGGCCTCGGCCTCAGAACCGTCTTCCTCGACCACGGTCAAGGAGCGCTCGGCGGGGTTGATGTAGAAGCTCACGTCGCCGTCGCAGATGAGCAGGCGGGTGGCGGCCATGGACTGGGCGGACAGGATCAGGGAAAGGGCGATGAAGGCGGATTTCATGGAATCTCCTTTGAAGCGGTTTGAAGGCCTCTTTTCCTGTGTTCTCTGCGTCCTGTCTATTTTCAGGGCTGGAGCATGTAAAACCTTCTAACGCGCTGCAAGCAAGCGGAGCCAATGAAGACGGGGAACTTGCCTCCGCCGGCAAGGAGTGGTGAAAGGAGGGATTCACCCCGAGGTACCGATGTCGATCAAAGCCTACGCTCTCTTGCTTGCCCTCTTCGCCTCCGCCGTCCAGGCCCAGACGCCCAACGTGGTGTCTTGGGTTGTGGCCAACCGCACGGAGTTGGACGCCCTGGGCACTGAAGCCGCGCACGCCAAGATAAAGGCGTTCCTGGCGCCCAAGCTCGTGGGCAAGCGCTTCGTCCACCTTGGTGAGCCCGACCACTACTACCACGAACGCTGGCCTTACCGGGCCATGGTCATCAAGGTGCTGATGGAGCTGGGCTACACCAACATCGTCAACGAGATGGGCCGAGCCGACGGACAGAAAGTGGATGCGTACCTGGAAACGGGAGACATGGCCCACCTGAAGCGCGTTTGTCTCTACGGCGGCTGCTTCTCGCCCGTCTCCTACCGCATTCTGGGTACCGAGGAGATGATCTACTATAAAGGCCTTCGGGAAGCTGCCACTAAGTTGGGCGTGCGCCTGCGGCATTTCGGCTGGGATTACGATACCCAGCCCTATGCCGGTTACGACGGCGTGAACGCCACCCTGGACGCCGCCTTGGGCCGGGGCGTGGACGCCCTCATTCAGCAACTCAAAGAGCAGCTGCGCCGGCGTCCTGGCGAAGCTGGCGAGGTGGAGGGGGACCGGGTCTTCGGGGCCCTAGTGACTCTCTCCCGCAATCGCGCCACCCTGGCCCCGGTCTTCGGCAAGGCCAACTACGAGGAACTCTACTGGGATATCCGGTCCCTCTCCGACAGCTTGCGGCTCATGGGCTTCGCCAAGGACGCCTACACCCGCGCCGTGAACAACCCCGCCGACCAACAGGCGAAGAAAGAGTACTTCCAGCACTTCATTTTGCGGGAGCCCACCGGGTTCGACCGACTCCGCCATATCGTCGCTACCCAACCCAAGAGCGCCAAGTTCATCCTGTTGGGCCACAACAATCATGTGGCCACCCACAACGCCCGTACCACCATCAGTTACGCTGGTATCGTGGAGGACCAGCCCATGTGGCGCTCCATCGGTGAAATGGTGGCCCTGAACTTCCCAGGTGAGACCTTCACCATCTGGAAAGGGATCGGCCAAGGCGAAGCCGGGGACCTGGACTCAGGCGTGCGCACCTACGGGCCCTTGGCCGGTACCCTTGAGGCTTCTTTCGTGCCGGTTTCCCCCACGCCTTGGATCGTTTCCCTGGAAGGTGACATCCCGCTGCCCGCTTCCACGGTGTACAGCGCGCAGTTTAAGGACTTGGAGCGTGGCGATCTCAAAAAATCCGCCGAGGCCTACTTCTTCCTGCCTCGGTCGACCCAGATGGTGCGCCAGACGGTGGATTAACGTTTCGTGCGCTCCGGGATCGAGTAGGACCGCGGGAGTCCAGGCTTCCGCCGAGGACTCCGCCACCGGGTCGGAGCCAGAAAGTGCAATGGCGGAAGTTCCTGAAGTGGCGCCAGTGGTGGAGGAGGAAGACGACGCTTGCGTGGTAGAAACTCCAGCAGACCGCTCCATGGCAGACATTCCCGCTGATCAGCGCCCGGCCCTCATCGCCGAGGTTGAACGTCAGTCCAACGGCACCTCCCTTTACCGTCCGATCATGTCCTACCTCCAGGGCCGCGGCTACCGCGTGCGGGAAGTGCCCCGTGAGCGCGCCCAACAATGGCGCTCCCTGAACATCTCCACCCGCCGGGCCACCATGGACGTCGCCAGCTTCGAGGGCCTGCGTTTCATCGGGGGCTATTCCTCCCTGCTGTTCACCACGCTCATGTGCGAGATGCGCACGGCGAGTCTGCGTCTCAATAACCGCACCATGGGTGGCACGACCTATAGTTGCTCCGCCAGCATCCCCGTCATTGCCGTCGTCAACGGCCAGGTGGTGGGCAATGGCATCTCCGGCCCGGTCCGGAACGCTCAGCGCTTCCCAGACATGAATTCTGCCCGGGCGGACATTTTCCGCCAGCTGGACCGATACTTTCCACCCTGCCAGCGCTGAAAGGCATCCGGATACAAGAGGCCACCATACGGTGGCCTTTTCATTTCGCTTCCTGCCGCCGGTAGGAGAGGTAGAGCTCTTCCACTGTGGTGCGCGCCCAGGGCGTCTTGCGCAGAAACGCCAAGCTGGATTTCACGCTGGGGTCATACTGAAAGCAGCGGATGTTCACCATGTCGCCCAGGGCCTCCCAGCCGTAATGGGCGTGCAGCTCAGTCACGATGGACTCGAGGGTCTTGCCGTGGAGAGGATCCCCGGAACCCGCGTTCAAGCGCCGGTGACGGGCATGCGGCCCTTGCGCGCCAGGTACTCGTTGAGCTTGTGCAGGTTCCCCACGCGCTTGTTCTTGGGGGGAGGGGCCACGTCCCGGGGGACTTTGCGCTTGTCTTCGCGTTTGGGCTCGCGCTCTTCGGCCACGGGCATGAGCGCGCGCTTCTGGGGGATGGCGGGGGCGGCCTTGAGGGTGCGCCCGTCGATGACCTGGTTGTTGAGGCCCTGCATGGCCTTGCGGGCCTCCTCGGGCGAGCCCATCTCCACGAAGGCCATGCCCTGGGACTCTTGGGTCACGGGGTCCACCAGCACCTTCACGTAACCCACCTGCCCGTAGGGCTCGCACAGGCGGCGTACACCGGCCCGGTCCCGGCGGTAGCTGAGGTTTCTCAGGTACACCATGCGACGGTTTTTCTCGGCGTCGGCAGGGGCCACCACTTTGTAGGCGGGCTTGGGTCTGTTTTCAGGAGTGGAACGCATGGAGTGGCCTTGGATAGAATGAAGCTGCTCTCTTAGCATAGCGTCATTGACCTTGGCCAGACCGCTTTCCCCGCGGGTTAGGGCGCGGGGGCGAAACCAATGGGCGCGGCGGTGGGCTCCAACGGCAGCTTGAAGCCACCACTCCTGTCAAACACCCGGAAAGGCACCCAATGGGTTTTACCGTAGGCCTCCAGCTTGAAGAGGTAGCCGTAGAAGGGAATGCGGTGGAGGGGCCAGCGGTTGGGACCGTAGATGAGGACGCTTTCGTCGCCTTCGCGGGTGATGCTCATTCGGCCATACCCGCAGTGCTCGAAGGACCCGGTGGGCGCAAGCGCTTGGGCCCCGCCTTCCAGGGCCGAGTCCTCAGCGGGACCCAGCTGCGTTTCGAGCATGACGGGGTCCAAGGGGGGCACCTCGGTTCCCAGGATGTGCGCATACACGTCCGCCGCCACCAAGTCGGGCAGCTTCGTCAGGTGCTGGTTGCTGATGGCCACCACCCCGAGGTTTTTTTCCGGCATGAAAGAGACGTAGGCGCGGTACCCATCCGCGCTGCCAGGGTGGAAAATCAGCGTGCTTCCCTGGAACTGCTCCACGAACCATCCCAGTCCGTAGGTCTGTCCGGGTTTGGGATGGGAGTGGGGGGCGTAGAGCGAGCGCATGTCCTCCGGAGACAGGAGCTCCCGCCCCCGCGGCGTGGTCCCCGCGGCCAGATGGGTGAGCACCCACTGGGCCAGGTCCTCGACGGTGGAAACGATGCCTCCGGCAGGGGCGATGTTGGTGTGGTCTTTGTAGGGGAGGAGGCGTTGGCCGGCGTAAGGGCGGGCGAAGTCGGTGGTGAAATCCGGCGCAGGCGCAAAGCCGGTGTCTGGCATGCCCACGGCGTCGAAGATGTGGGCCTGGAGGAAGCTCTCGTAGCTCTGGCCCGTGGCCGCTTCCAGCGCCATACCGGCGGCAGTGTAGAGCAGGTTGTTGTAGACGTAGCCGCGGCGGAAGGCGGGCGGGTTTTTGCGCGCCAGCGGCAGGCACGCGATGCGGGAGACCAGCTCGGCGCGCCCCATGCCCGAGAGGTACCAGAGGGAGTCGTGGCGGGGCAGGCCCACCCGGTGGGAAAGGAGGTCGTAGAGATTCGCCTGGGCGGAAACCTCCCGGTCCCGGACGCCGAAGCCGGGCAGGAGTCTTTGCACGGGTTCCGCCATGTTCAAAAGACCCCGGGCCTCGACCTGCTTGAGCGCGAGCGCGGTGAAGGCCTTGGTAGTGGAGCCCACCAAGAAGCGCGTGCGGGCCGTGATGGGGCGGTTCGCCGCCTGGTCGCGCAGCCCGAATCCGCCGCTGAAGACCAGCTTGCCGTCTTGAACCACGGCGATGGCCAGGCCGGCCTGGGGCTCGGGGCGGTGCTTACGCCAAGAAGTCTCCACGCGCTCGGCCAGGGGGGAGGAGGCGAAGGCCAGCCCCGAGAGGGCCAGGACGAGAACGGTAAAAAGAGTTTTCATGGACCTACGGTAGGCAAGGCCGGGGGACTTCCGCAACTAAAGGCTAGAGTAAGGACTCCTTGAAAAGGGCATATGTCCGGGCGCGTAAGTTTTACCTCTCTCCGGCAGTCGGACGCCTTTCTGTGGCAAAGTGCTCTCCCAACCCTAACCAGGACCTCAGATGAAGCGCTTCACCGCCTGCCTACTGGCCTTGACCATCACTCCGGCCTTCGCTGCTTCTCTTCAGGATTGCGAAGAAAAAATCGTGGAACTCCTCGCGGCCCATCCCACCACCGACGTGCGTTTGGTGGAGGGCGGCCAGGCCCTGGCACGGGTGGACAGCTTTCACTTGAAGGCAGACAAAAGTTGCGGTGTGGAGCTGGCCGAGAACGCCCAGGGCAAGTTCCTCACGGTGTCCCTGTTCCATCCAGCCGCCCCCGGTGCGGGCAACGCCCTGGAGCAGAAGAAGTTCGAGACCATCATCCTCAACGGCGACGACCCCACCTTCACCGACCGCCGCGTGAAGGCCGTGGTGAATTGCAGCATGACCGCCGACTCGGTGGAGTACGTGACCCGTGTGCCGGTGCTCACCGACGGCGTGCGCACCCCCTGGGTCATCGAGCGGTTGAACATCCGGAAAAGCGCCGCTGGCCTCAACGTGCGCTTGCGCGCCAGCGTGACCCCCATCAACGGGGTCTTCCGCAGCATTAGCGCCTGCAACTTGTGAGGGGAAACATGTTCAAACGATTTTTGGCCCTGACTTGCCTCGTGACCTGCCTGGCGGCCAGCGCCCAGGAAACCGTGCCCGTGGTGGGAGAAGACCGGGACCGCGAGTCCCGCTGCGATTCCTCCTGCCATCGGGAACTCCAGCGGCGAACCGAGCGCCGCGCTGAGCGGGAGGCCCGCTCCGAATGCCGCCGCCTTCTCGGCGTCGCCCAGGGCCTGCCCCGCTGCCGGACCAGCTGCTTCCCGTTCCGTGTCCCCACGGGGGAAACGCGCAACGTCTCCTGCAGGTCAGAATGCGAGATGACCTGCTACCTGCACTGAGCTGCCCTCACCATATAGAGTGATCATTCAAGCAGGGTAGTTTTTCCCCGTTACATTCCTATGCAACGGTTTGCACGCACAATCTCCCGAAGCTTTCCCCCAACCGATGGTCAGCCCTCTCCTGAGATGCCACAACCGCCCCACCATCCACCGCATCCTTTGGAGGCTTCCATGAAATGCACCGTCGGCCTGTTCATGCTTTGTATCCCCGCGCTCAGCGCCTTCGCAGGCGTGCCGTGCGAAGATGAGTTCCGCGCCAGTTTCACGAAGTTCGTCTCCCGCTGGACCGATGACGGCCCGATGTTCGACACCCGCATGGGCACCAAAACCGTCGGCGACAAGGTCGTGGGCGCGTACTCGGCCAAGCACATTAGCGCGAGCCAGGGTTGGAAAAAGTACGTCGCGGCCTATGAGGAACGTGATCCCCGCACCTGTGCCCTTTTGGGCAAGAGCGTGAAGTCCATCGACAGCACCAGCTTCACCAACCAACTGGCCGATTGGATGGAACGGGCCTCACAGACCCCCACCAACTGTTTCGCGAGTTCGGCCTACCTGTTGGCAAATGAAATTAAGATGTCAGGGCAACGACTGGTGGAGCTGGAAGACTGCGACACGGTCCTTGGAACCCCGGATGATGTAATGGGCCTCCTCACGCAGTTCCGCTTGGCCAATAATGGAGAATCGGGCGTGCGCAGCTTCGTCAACGTCGACCTGCGCACCGGCGAGTATCGAGACCCCCAATGTCCGGTACTAACGCGGGAGACGGTGGAAACGTTTCCTATGGCCCACCCCTAGTCTTGACGTGATCCTTACAGGCGGGGGTTGAGATCCTACCACGAGGCTGCTATACCGGTGGCCCCATAGGACACGCATCAAAAGGAAGCCCATGAGACGCGCGCTGTTCGGCCTTGCCGCCCTCCTTTCCCTGTCCGCCCACGCCGGCGAGCTGGTGAGTACCTTCAACTTCAGCTTCAACCTGCGCGAGCACAGCTTCACGACCCCCGTCTCCGGAGGTGAGCGCTTCGAGGTCAGCTACATTTTGACTCCCCTGGAACTGTCTTTCGACTACCGCGACCTGCGCACGGCCGAAGGCGCCCGGTGCGCCGAGTGGACGGTGCCCGGCACGAGTCCGGATGATCCTGGCGTGTGCGGCCGCGAGGTCGCTGACGGCTGGCGCTTGAGCTTCGAGGGCGGAGAACGTGACGTGTACGCCGTACGACGAGTGGTCCGCAACCGGCTCACCGGCGAGCGTACTGTCACCGAGCTTCCCCGCATGAAGGCCTACTTCACCGTAGACAATGTCCGGCGCCTTCGCACCGCCAATGTGCCCGCCAGCGTGAACCTGGTGGGGTATGTGAACAGTGGGTCCTTCGGGTGCGCCGTCCGCCCTGCGGCTTCCACACGCATGAACAACAGGCGCGTGGACGTGGCGGTGTGTGAACACTTCCGCCAGCGCATCGACGTCACCCTGGACGCCGAAGGCGCGCAAGTGAACAATGCCCCCCTTGCAGCCGAGGCCAGGATCTACGTGACATGGCAGGACCGGGACATCCACGGGCGCGACCTTTCCCGTCCGCTGTTTAACACCGAGCCACTGACCCAGCTAAGTTTCGGGCCCTTGCGGGAAAACTGAAAGATGAAAAAGCCACCTCGGGGTGGCTTTTTCGTTGCTGGCGCGGAGCGCATTGGGTTGAGGGATGAGGGTGCCTTAGTTAAGCTTTGTCACCCCCTTTACTGGAGAAGCCATGCGCCAGCTGATTCTTTTCTTCATCGCCGTTTTGACGACCGGGCAGGCCGTCAGCATGGGCAGCGACCGCCCCCGGTACCAAACCACCGACCACAGCAACAAAACCTCCCTCACGTTCTTGGTCTTCGGGGACTTCGGGCATGGCAACGCGGAACAGACCGCCCTGGGCGCCGTCATGCACCGGGTTTGCCAGGCCCGCGGATGCGACATGGCGGTCACCACCGGCGACAACATTTATCCGGCTGGAGTGCTGCTCTCCAGCGACTCCAAGTTTGAGCGGCTCTTCGAAATACCTTATCAGGCCTTTGGTCGCTTCGATTTTTGGATGATTCTGGGCAACCACGATCACCGGGGTAACGGCAACGCCCAGGTGTCCTATACCAACCAGAGCACCCGCTGGCGCATGCCCTCCGCCGACTATGCCGTTCCCAAGCTCCCGGGCTGGATGCACATCTACGCCTTGGACACGTACCCCATCGAGAACCGTGGATGGCAGTACCGTAACTGGGGCGACCAGTTAGTTCGCGCGCGCAACCACCTGTGCCAACGTACGGGGTGGAAGATCCTGGTGGGCCATCACCCGGTTTTCTCCGCCGGACGGGGCCCCAATCCGCAGATGCAGGAGAGCCTGCTCCCCGTCATCCGAGATTGTGGGGTGCAAGTGTACCTGGCCGGGCATGACCACCATCTAGAGCACGCCACCCTCCACAATCCGTCTTTCGAGCAAGTCATCCAGGGCGCGGGAGGAGAGTTCCGCACCTTTCCCAATCCCAATCCCCACGCCCAGAGTGATGCTGACCGTACCCTGCGCTTTGTGGCCGGTGCCTTGGGGTTTGGGGTGGCCGTGGTCACTCCCCATAGCTTCAAAATGGATTACTACGACAAGGATGGAAACATCCGGCACAGCTTCACCCGCGAGCGAAGCGGTGTCCGCCCGGGATCGCCCCAGACGGGGGATTCCACTCAGGAACCCCTGCGTCCGCGCCGGGTGCGCTGAACTTGTCTTAGACGCCCCCATGCCCAACTCCCCGTCCGCCCGCCCCCGGCACGGGAGGCATATCCTTTGGTGGCAACCAAGGAGGAGGCATGAAGAAGGCCAGGGACATCATGACGGAAAACCCCGTTTGCTGCACGCCCGGAACAACGCTTGAGGAGGCCGCCCGGCTCATGCTCCATCACGACGTGGGGGAAATTCCCGTGGTGGAGGATGATTCCGAGCGCTCGTTGGTCGGCGTGATCACCGACCGCGACATCACGTGCCGGGTGGTGGCCCTGGGGCGCAACCCCCTCGAGATGAAGGTGGTGGACTGCATGAGCGCCCCCGCCATCAGCGTATTCCCGGACTCCACCCTCGAGTGGGCCTCGGAAGTCATGCAGGCCAACCAGATTCGGCGGGTGCCCGTGGCCGAACGCAATGGTAGATGCGTGGGAATCATTTCGTTGGCCGACATTGCCCGAGAGGAGTCTCCCCGCATGTCGGGAGAAATCGTCCGGGAAGTGACACGTCCCGAGGGGCCTAGCCTGGTTTCCTGATGGATCTTCAGGGGGAAAGGGGTGCCATACGCCGCCCAGCGGTGTATATAGGTGGTAACCTTGGATGGAACCACCATGCCCCTGTCTCCCTTGACCCAGCGATGGAAAGACTTGCCGGTGGCCAAGAAGCTCTACGCGGTGGTGGGGCTCATGGCGATTCTCATCGCCAGCGAACTCTTCACGCTTTTGTTCGCCATGAGCACGCTCTCCTCCGTGCGGGCCTTCGTGGTGGGGGAGGGGCTTTGGACCAAGTCCCAGAAGGACGCCATCCACAGCCTCTATCAGTATGCACTCCACGCCGACGAGCGCCACTACCGGGATTTCCAGGCGGCCCTGCGGATCCCGGAGGGAGACAGGGCAGCGCGCCTGGAGTTAATGAAACCGGACTTTGACCGGGACAAAGTGCGCGCTGGCTTCCTCCAAGGTGAGAACCACCCCTCCGACATCGACGGCATGATCGACCTGCTCACGCGCTTCCACGATGTGCGCTTCATCCGCGACGCCGTGGCGGCCTGGGTGCGCGCCGATGTGTTGCTGCTGGAACTCCAAAACATCGCTACTCAGATACACCTGGAGGTACTCCAGGAGGGGAGAAGTTCGCCGCGAACCACGGCCTTGTTGGACCGCGTGGCCGAGATCAACGCGCAGCTGACCCAGGAAGAAATCCTATTTTCATCCTCCCTGGGCGCGGGGTCGCGCTGGCTGGAAAACCTGCTCCTGTGGGTGCTCACCATCACCGTCTTGACGGTGGAGGGAACGGGCCTTTTCCTCACCTGGGCCTTCAGCCGCGGGCTCAACCGCAACCTGCGCGAGCTCCAGGAGACCGCTATGGCGGTGGGGCGTGGGGATTTCGGCAAAATGGCCCCCGTCCATTCCGCCGACGAACTCGGGCAGCTGGCGGTGGCGCTCAATGCCATGGCGGCCAAACTGCAGGCGACGCATGAAAGCCTGCGGCGGATGAACGATGAGCTGGAAGAAAGGGTGCGCCAGCGCTCCGGCGAGGTTCAGAGGCGGGAGGAGCAGCTGCGGTTGATCACCGCCGCCATGCCCGTCTTGTTGGCGGAGCTGGATACCGAGGAGAATTTCCTCTTTTCCAATGAGTCTTACCGTCGCCAGATTGGTGAGACGGAAGGCAAAACCCTGCGGCAAGTGGTGGGAGAGGCGCGCTACGAAGCCATCCGCGACCAGGTCCGCGCGGTGCTGAAGGAAGGTCGCACCGTCACCTACGAGCGCCATGCCGAGGACGGCACGATCCAGACCGTGACCATGGTGCCGGAGTGGGGGCCCGGGGGCAAACCCAAGGGGCTCATCTTCGTGGCGACGGACGTGACCAACTACAAGCGCATCGAAGCGGAACTCAAGGAAGCCAAGCTCACAGCCGACGCCGCCAGCGCCACCAAGAGCGCCTTTTTGGCCAACATGAGCCACGAGTTGCGAACGCCCCTGGGCGCCGTGCTGGGCTTCTCGGAGCTCCTGCTGGACGACGACATGACCGCGTCCGAGAAGGCGAGTTATGTGGAAATCATCAAGCGCAACGGGGCCCTGCTCTCCACGCTGATCAACGACATCCTGGACCTCTCCAAGGTGGAGGCGGGTAAGCTGGAGATTGAGCGCACGCCGGTGGACTTTCGCGCCCTGGCCGAGGAGCTGCGGGCCGTTCTCGCTCTGAAGGCGGAGGCGAAAGGAATTGGCTTCGACATGCGTGTGGCCCCGGACAACCCCGAGAACGGGCGGACTGACGCCTTCCGTTTGCGGCAGGTGCTGCTCAACATCGTGGGGAACGCCATCAAGTTCACCGACGAAGGAAGGGTGGAGGTGGACGTGCGCCGGGTGGGGGGCAATTTAGTGTCCTTCCGCGTGAGTGACACAGGCCGGGGCATTCCTCCGGAGCACGCCGAGAAACTCTTCACTGCCTTCACCCAGGCCGATGCCTCCACCACCCGCCGCTTTGGCGGCACGGGCCTGGGGCTGGCGCTCTCCAAGCGCTTGGCCACCGCCCTGGGAGGTGACGTGCGGTTGGTGTCCAGCAGTCCAGGGGAAGGCAGCGTGTTCGAGGTGACCGTGGACGCGGGGGCCGGGGAGCCCTTGGCCCCCGCCGCGTCCTCCGACGCAGCCCCGCCGCGCTTGGATGAGACCAAGGTGCTGCTGGTGGAGGACAGTGCGGACAACCGCGCCATCATCGCCTACTTCCTGCGCGGGGCCGGTGCCACGGTGGAGACCGCGGACAACGGGAAGGAAGGCGTGCGCATGGCCTTGGACGGGGATTACGCCATGGTGCTGATGGACCTCCAGATGCCGGTAATGGATGGGACCACTGCGGTGAAGGAGCTGCGCTCCCGGGGCTACCGCCGACCCGTGGTGGCGCTCACGGCCCATGCCATGGTGGACGACAAGCGCCGTTGTCTGGAAAGCGGTTTCGACGACCACCTGAGCAAGCCAGTGGATCGGGATCTCCTCCTTCGGACCATTGCCCACCTCGCAACCTCCTGAGTCCCTCCGAGTAGACGGGGCGGGCAAGGCGCCAATTCACGAGAAATGCTTTGACCTTAGTTAACCTGGTTAACTAATATGGACGCATGCTCGCTTCAACCCTGCTCGACATCCTGCCCGCCATCACGCGGGAGTGGCGCCATGAACTGGCCGAAGGCCTCCCGGAGGGCGTGACTGTGGAGCAGTACCGCACGCTTTACATGATCCATACCGGCCTTAACCAATGCGGGACCCTTTCTCGGGGCATGGGCGTCTCCCCAGCGGCCACTTCGAAGATGTTGGACGGGCTGGTCCGCGGGGGCCTGGTTGAAAAGACTCCCTCCGACCAGGACAGACGCCAAGTGACCATCACGGTGACCCGGGTAGGGGAGAGCCTCATCCGACAGTTCCACCGGCAGATGGAGCGACGGCTGGAGCCCTATTTCCAATTTCTCTCCCGTGAGGAAGAGTCGCGCATCGAGGACGCCCTGAAACTTTTGCAGAAGGCCTTGGCCCAAAAAGGTGAGACCCCATGATCCTTTTCCTGTGCGCCCTGATCAGCACCCTCCACGCCGCAGTCCCCCCGGGCCTGCGTGAGATCTACCAGTTGGCGGAAAAGCGCTCGGAGGTGCTGGACATCGCCGAATCGCGCAAGCAACAAGCCCAGGAACGCAAGGACCAGGCCCTGGGCGCGCTCTTTCCCAACTTGAACGCCCGCTACAACTACCAGGAGATCGACCCGCCTCCCGGTCCGCGCTCGCCTTTCACCCGGCTCAACCAGTACTCGGCCCTGGTGAACCTCAACCAGCCGCTCTACCGGGCGGCGGCTTATCCCGCCCACCGTTACACCAAGGAAGACCTGCAGCTGCAGGCCCGCCTCGTGGAGAGCGCTGGCCTGGGGCTGTGGCAGGAAGTGGGTCAGGCGTACTATGACGCCTGGATCGGGCAGCGTGACGTGCAGAATCTCCAGCAGCTTTTGCGGCATAGTGAAGAACGGGTGCGGGATTTGCGCGAGCGCGCCCGGCTGGGGCGATCCCGGCAAGGAGACCTGCTCCAGGCCGAGGCCCAACTGGGAACCGTGCAGGCCGAGATCGCCCGGGCCCAGCAGCGGGAGGCCCAGGCACTGGAGCGCCTGGGCTTTTTGGCGGGCGTTCCCCAACGCCCCCTCTTTGGCGATCTCCCCGCCACGGTTTCCCCCACCCCGACCTTGGCCGATCTGCTTGAGCGCGCCCATCAGCGCCCCGACGTCTTGGCCAAGGCCCAGGAGGTGAAGCTCGCGGAGGCCCAGATTTCCAGCGCCAAGGCGGGCCACATGCCCTCGGTGGACTTCAACAGCAATTACTATCTGGAGCGCACCGGCGTTTTGCAGGATTCCCAGTGGGACATTGGTCTGGCGGTGAATGTGCCCCTCTACCAGGGTGGTACCGTGAGCGCCCAGGTTCGTGAAGCCGTGGAGAGGCACCGGGAGGCGGTACTCGCCCACGCGCTGCTTAAGCGCCAGGTGGAGCGGGATATCCGCGTACTATGGCAGGCCTCCAGGGCCCTGGACCAGGTCCTGGCGGGCCTTAAGGGGGCCGTCGCCAAGGCCGAGAGCACCTGGACCGCCGGGCGCCGGGACTACGGCTACGGGCTGGTGACCAACCTGGACGTGTTACTCTCGCTTAATTCCTTCATCAGCACCAGGCAGGGATATGAGCGCGCGGTGCTGGAAAAAGAACTCATCGCTCTGCAGTTGCAGCTGGCCGCAGGAGAACGCCCATGAGCCTTTCCGATCTCTCCATCCGCCGCCCGGTCTTTGCGTGGATGCTGATGCTGGCCCTGATCGTCTTCGGTTACATCGCCTTCCGTGACATGGGCGTGAGCCAGATGCCGGACGTGGACTTCCCCGTGGTCAACATTTCCGTGGCCTGGGAGGGCGCCGCCCCCGAAGTGATGGAGTTGGACGTGGTGGACCCCATCGAGTCTGCGGTGGTGGCGGTGGAGGGCGTGAAGTCCGTCACTTCCAACGCGCGACAGGGGAGTGCCAACATCTCCGTCGAGTTTGGACTGGAAAAAAACATCGACGTGGCGGTGGCGGAGGTGGAGACCAAGCTCAACCAGGCCGCCAGGAACCTCCCCGAGGACATCGAACCGCCCATCATCACCAAAGTTAACCCAGACGATCGTCCCATCATGTGGTTGGGCGTGACCTCGGAGAAAATGTCGCGCAAGGACCTGATGGCCTACGTGCGTGACCAGCTCAAGGACAAGATCCAGACCGTGCCAGGAGTCGCGGACGTGTTCCTGGGCGGGTATGTGGAGCCCAACCTGCGGGTGTGGGTAGACCCCGCTCGCCTCACGCGCTACCAACTGACCGTCACCGACGTCATTGACGCCATCCAGTCCGAGCATCAAGAAGCTCCTTCCGGCATACTGGAGGACCAGCGCAACGAACGCAACGTGCGGACCTTGGGTGAGGCCCCCACGGTGGAGGAGTTCAAGAAGATCCCGATGATCCGCCGGGGAGGCGCCTACAACTTCAATCCCATTTTCCTGGGGGATGTCGCCCAGGTGGAGGACGGGTTGGCCGACGTTCGGCGGATATCCCGCGCCAACGGCCTGAACGCGGTTGGGTTGGGGGTGAGGAAACAGCGAGGAGCCAACACGGTGGCGGTGGCCGAGGGAGTGAAGGCGAAGATGGCCGAGCTCGCCAAGCAGCTCCCGCCAGGGACAGAGATCGGCGTCAACTTCGATTCCACCCGCTTCATCGAGGAGTCGGTGCATGAGCTGGTGCAGGCCCTCGTCCTCTCGGCGCTTCTGACGGCCGTGGTCTGCTGGCTGTTCCTGGGTTCCTTCGCCGCCACCATCAACGTGGTGCTGGCCATCCCCACTTCCATCCTGGGTGCCTTCATCCTGCTCAACGCCCTGGGCTTCACGCTGAACACCTTCACACTGTTGGCGCTCAGCCTTTCCATTGGAATCGTGGTGGACGACGCCATCATGGTGCTGGAAAACATTTACCGCCACCACGAGGAAGGTAAGCACCGGGTGCGCGCCGCGCGCGACGGGGCCAACGAAATCACCTTCGCCGCCTTGGCGGCGACGGTGGCCATCATGGCCATCTTCATCCCGGTGGCCCTCATGGATGGGCTCATCGGGAAGTATTTCTACCAGTTCGGGGCCACCATCTCCATCGCGGTGGCGCTCTCGCTGGTGGAGGCCCTCACGCTCACCCCCATGCGTTGCGCCCAATTCATGGACCCGCCTGGCCGCACCAGCCGCCTGGGCGCCTTCGTAGACCGGAATTTCGAGCGTCTCATGTCCCTCTACCGCCGTATGCTCGGCTTCGTGCTCGACCACAAGGTCAGCTGCCTCCTGGTGGCCGGGGTCTTTTTCGCGGGCACCTTCATGCTGGTCACCCTGATTCCCAAGGAAATGTCCCCCGCCCAGGACACTTCCATGTTCATGGTGCGGGTGAAGACCAAGGACGGGTCGAGCCTGGCCTTCACCGACTCCCGCGCCCGGGAGGTCGAGGCGTGGCTCAAGGCCAAGCCCGAGGTGCAGCGCTTTTTCGTCTCCGTCGGTGGCTTTGGCGGAGGTGACTCCAACACTGCCACCATGTTCATCACGCTCAAGGAGAAAGGCACCCGCCCGCCCATGGGCGAGTTGCTGGCCCGCTACCGGGAAGAGACCAAGCAGTTCCAGGGCGCCAAGGTCTTCATCCAGGACACTTCCCAGTCCGGTTTCTCCGCCAGCGGCCGCGGCTTCCCGGTGGAGTTCACCCTCACTGGTCCGGATTGGGCGGGACTGGTGCCAGCACTGCGGGCCGTGATGGAAGAAATGCGCACCAGCGGCCAATTCACCGACGTGGACACCGACTATAAGGAATCCGTGGAGGAAGTTCACATCATCCCGGACCGCGAGGCGGCCAAGCGCTACGGCGTGAGCGTCAACGAGATAGGGCGCACCATCAACGCCCTGGTGGGCGGCCAGGCGGTGGCCAAGTTCTCCAAGGGGGGACACAGAAACGACATCCGCGTGAAGATGCTCGGCATCTCCGCTGATGAGGAAAAGACGCTTTCCGGCGTCCAAGTGCGCAACACCCGCGGGGAGCTGGTGCGGTTGCTGGAGGTGGCGCGTTTGGAACGGCGGCCCGGCACCACTTCCGTATTCCGTTTAGACCGCGCCCGCGCCATCAACGTCTTCGCCGGCATCGCGCCGGGCGGCTCCCAGGGGGAGGCCCTGGAGCAGGCAAAGCGCATCACCGCCAAGCATCTGCCTCCCGGCTACCAGATGGTGGAGTCGGGAAGCGCGCAAACGTTCCGCGAGACCTTCCAAAGCCTGGTCTTCGCCCTCGCCCTGGGCATCCTCATCGCCTACATGGTCTTGGGCAGCCAGTTCAACAGCTTCCTGGACCCGGTGGTGGTGCTGCTCTCAATGCCCTTCGCCTTCTCGGGGGCCTTCATCGCCCTGTGGGCGGGAGGGTATTCCCTCAACATGTTCTCGGCCATCGGGCTCATCCTGCTGATGGGCATCGTGAAGAAGAACTCCATCCTGTTGGTGGATTTCACCAACCAGCGCCGCGGGGATGGGCTGGGTGTCCGTGAAGCCTTGGAAGACGCTTGCCCCAAGCGCCTGCGGCCGATCCTCATGACCTCATTTGCCACGGTGGCGGGCGCCATCCCATTGGCGTTCTCGCTGGGCGCGGGCTCCGAGGCCCTGGCCCCCATGGCCTGGGCGATCATCGGCGGAACCTTGGTCTCCACCTTCCTTACGCTCTTGGTGGTGCCGGCGTTCTACCTGCTGGTGGCCCGGAAAAAGAAGATGGGTGAGGGAATCGAAGAGGGGGCCTCAGCCCCGATGCTCCACGGGCGCTGAGGCGCCAGCCAAGTAGTGGGCGATGGCCTCTTCGACGCCGCCGTCGAAGGCCACCGCCCCGGCCCGCATGACCACCGCGCGGTTGCACAGTTCCCGCACTTGGTCCAGGGAGTGGGAGACGAAGACCACCGCGCGGGAGGCCTCGATCTTGCGCCTCATCCGGGCGGCGATCTTTTCACGGAAGAACACGTCCGCCCCGTCGAACACCTCGTCTAGGATCAGGACTTCGCTCGGGGAGGCCGACACCAGGGAGAGCATCAGGCGTGCCTGCATGCCGCGGCTGTAGGTTTTGAAGGGGGCGTCCAGGAAGGGGCCCAATTCGGAAAACTCCAGGGCCTCCTCCACCGCGACCGGTGGCAGTGGCCGCCCGGCGCCCAGGAAGCGGGCGAGAAGCCAGGCGTTCTCCCGCCCGGTGAGTTCGGGCATCACGCCCACTCCCACCTCGAACACCGCCTCCACTGTGCCACTGGCCCGCACACTGCCACGGTCCGGCCGCAACATCCCACAGAGCACCCGGCAGAGGGTGGATTTTCCCGCCCCGTTGTCGCCGATCAGCGCCAGGCGGTCTCCTTGGCGTAGCTCCAGGTTCACTTCGCGCAGGACGGGCAGCACGTCTGGCTGTCCGGCCAGGGCCTTCCAGGGGTGGCGGAAGGCCTCCACGAAGACGTCTCGCAATCCATGCTGCGGATAGAGCCGCACGGGGAAGTCCAGGCAGACCCCCGTGGCCGTGAGGAGGGCCTCAGAGGTTGATGAGGAGGACATTGCGCTTTTTTCTCCAGTAAAGGGCGCTGAGGGCGGCCAGGGCCAGCGCCCAGGCCATGCCGCGCAACCAGTCGGCGGGGAAGGCCGAGGCCGGACCATGCACGGCCGCGCGGAATGGTTGCAGCAGGTGGTGCAGGGGGTTCACGTCCATCAGCCAGCGGTAGGCGTCTGGAATGTACTCAGGCGGGTAAAAAACCGGCGTCATGAAGAACAACACGCTGAAGAGGAAATTCAGGACGAAGTTGGTGTCGCGGAAAAACACGTTGAGCATGGCCATCCCGGCGGTAATGGCGAGTGCGCCGATGAGGAAGGGGATGGCGCCCAGGGGCGTGAGGAGCAGTCGCCAGGCGGGGACGTCTGAGGCCAAGGCCAGCGGCACCAAGACCAGCAGGAAGGCCACCAACAGGTTGCACAGGTTATCCATCACCGAGGCGCACACCACCACCAGCGGTGATACCCGGAAAGCGCGCAGCAGGGGGCCCGCGTTCACCAGGGAGGCCACACCCATCTGCACCGTTTGCACCAGGAAGATCCACGGCAGAAGCCCGCCGGCCAGGAACAGGAGGTAGTCGGGAACCTCCAGGCGCAGGAAGCGGCGGAACACCAGGCTTTGCACCCCGAACATGGCCAGGGGCCCGAGGACCACCCACAGGAAGCCGGCGAAGGTTTTGCGGTAGCGGGCCTTGAGGCTGGCCCATGTCAGGTGCAGGGCCTGGTCCCAAAATTCGGCCCAACGGAGTGTGGTCATGGGCCCATTCTACGGTTGGGGGAGCGAAGGGGCCAAATAAAAAGCCCCCGCAGAGCGGGGGCCCTTACTGCCTGGCATCAGTCCAGGATCAGGCTTTCTTCTTCCACATGTTGCAATAGCCGGCGTCCTTCACGAAGACCGCGGGGGCCTTCATGGAAGTCTGCATGGCCTTGAGCGTGCACTGGCCGGAGCCCGCGCCGCCGGCAGCGTCCGCTTTGTACCAAGCGCAGGTCTTGCACTGCTTGCCGGCCTTGACTTGGTTGTCGGGGGCGACTTCCTTGTAGCCGAGGGTGTTGGGCTTCACCCAAACAACGGAGGCAAGCGCTTCATTGAAGAGGCCCGCGGTTTTGCCGGCCAGGGCGGTGAAACCGGCCACCAGCAGGGAGGTTTTGAGGAACTCACGGCGTTTCATGTTGATCCCTTTTGTTTAAGGCGTACGTGTCTGGAGA
The DNA here is from genome assembly GCA_964399165.1 of uncultured Bacteriovoracaceae bacterium. Classification (GTDB taxonomy): domain Bacteria; phylum Bdellovibrionota; class Bacteriovoracia; order Bacteriovoracales; family Bacteriovoracaceae; genus UBA6144. The sequence goes on from CAYNPO010000003.1 coordinate 86,916, forward strand.
CTTATCGGAAAATCACCCATGATTTTATCATGGGGCCGCTCGCGAAGACAGGCCTTGAGACGTTGTAGGGGCAGCCGGAAACTGCTGGGATTTTCTGGAGTTTGAAAGCACGAACAAAGGTAGACACCCCAGTCCACGAAATCTTAGACTTATTCCATCAGCAAAAACGGAGACGACGATGGCCGGAAAAAGCGCGAAAGGGATGACCTTCATTGACCTGTTCTGCGGGTGTGGGGGCCTCTCCCACGGGCTGGAGATGGCGGGCCACCGCTGCCTTCTCGGCGTGGACATGGATGCAGCGGCCATCAAGTCTTTCAAGCGCAACCACCACGAGGCCGAAGGCTGGAACGGCGACATCACCAAGCTCGACGCGCGCACGCTGAAGAAGCTCATCGGCACGGACACCGTGGACATGGTTGTGGGCGGGCCCCCGTGCCAGGGCTTCTCCACGGTGGGCAAGGGCGCGGTGGACGACACCCGCAACATGCTCTTTCGCCAGTTCGTGCGCATCGTGGCCCTGACCAAGCCCCGGGTGGTGCTCTTCGAAAACGTCACCGGGTTGGTGGCCAAAAAGAACGCCCCCATCCTCAAGCAGATCTTCGCGCAGTTCGAACGCCTGGGATACACCATGGAAGCGCGGGTCATGAGCGCCGAGGAGTATGGCGTGCCGGAAATCCGCCGTCGCACCATCATCATGGGCGTGCGGGGAGGCGAGTGCCGCTTCCCCAAACCCACCCACGGCGTGCGCGGGGCCAGCAAGGTGGTCACCGTGGCCCAGGCCCTCAAGAACCTCAAGGCCCGGGACGGCAAGGTCCATAACCACGACACCGCCATGGCCCAGATCACCAACCCCGAGGACCGCGCGCGGCTAAAGTTCATTCCCGCCGGCCGCGGCATCCGCTACCGCGAGGACGAGAAATCTTTCCTGCCCAAGAAGTTGTGGTACGGCGTGGACTGGGATGGATTGCGCGAAGGGCGCTTTCGCCAGACGCGGTTGCAGCGCCTGCCCCTGGATCGGCCCGCACCCACCATCCTCACCGCCCGTACCAGCTACTACCATCCCACCGAGCCTCGCTACCTGACTCCGCGGGAGGCCGCTGCCTGCCAGAGCTTCCCCAACGACTTCGTGTTTGAGGGGTCCCAGACCGCCCAGTTTCGCCAGATAGGCAACGCCGTGCCGCCCTTGCTGGGGAAGGTGTTGGGAGAGGAGATTAAGAAGCTCTCTTTCACCCGGGCCGGCGCCAAGAAGCGTGCGGACAAAACCCGCATCCCGATGAGCAACGTCTTCGATTACGCCCAGCCCACCCACCTCTGACGAAAGGGGCCTCGTGAAAAAGGTCTTCTCCGCCCGCATGTTGGCCGTTTTCCTCATGGGCTACGCGGGGGGCCTGCCGTTGCTCCTGATCGGCTCGACCCTCCAGGCCTGGATGACCGAGGCCGGGGTGGACCTGGGGACCATCGGGCTTTTCGCCTTTGCCGGCACGCCTTACTCCCTCAAGATGCTCTGGGCCCCGTTGATGGACCGTTTCCATTTCTGGCCAGGGCGCCGGCGCGGGTGGATGTTGCTGATGCAGGCGTGCCTGGTGGCGGCCCTGGTGGGCATGTCTTTCCTGGATCCCCTCGCCAATATCCAGATGGTGGCCGTGACCGCCTTGATCGTGGCCGTTTTCAGTGCCACCCAGGACGTGGCCATCGACGCCTACCGCCGGGAGATCCTCTCCGACGAGGAACTGGGGATGGGGTCTTCCCTCTATGTGGTGGGCTACCGCATCGGACTTTTGGTGGCGGGGGCCCTGGCCTTGCGCCTGGCGGACGTCTACCAATTGCCGGGCGGCGGGGCCAACTGGCCGTTGGTCTACCGCCTCATGGCCGGGGCCATGGCCGCGGGGTTGCTCATCACTGCTTTGGCGCCCAAGGAAGACCCAACGCTGGAAGGCCCCAAAAACCTCCAGGAGGCGGTGATCGGCCCGTTCATGGAGTTCTTCAAGCGTGACGGCGCTTGGTGGGTCCTGGGCTTCATCCTGCTCTACAAAGTCGGCGACACCATGGCGGCCAACATGACCACGCCGTTCATGCTGCTCAAGGGGTACTCCAAGACCGACATCGCCACGGTGGTGAAGGGCATGGGGCTCGCGGCCCTCATCGTGGGGGGCATCCTCGGCGGCATCGGCACCCTCAAACTCGGCGTCATGCGCAGCCTGTGGTTCTTCGGCTTCCTGCAGGCGGCTTCCACCGCGGGTTTTTGCTGGCTTTCCGTGGCGGAAACCACCATGGCGAACCTCACCCTGGTGATCGCCTTCGAAAACCTCTCCGCGGGCCTGGGTACCAGCGCCTACGCCGCCTTCATGGCCTCCATGACCAACCGGCGCTTCACGGCCACCCAGTATGCCCTGTTGACGGCGCTCATGGCGGTTCCCCGCACGCTGCTGGCTTCGCCCACCGGTTACATGGCGGAATGGCTGGGGTGGAACGGGTTCTTCCTGTTCTGCACCCTGGTGGCCCTGCCTGGGATGGCGATGATCCCCGTGCTCAGAAAGTCCACAGACGGCGGTAGCCGCACCTCAGGAGGCGCTTGATCTCCTGCAGGTCGCGAGGCCGGGCCTGCCCCTCGGGCGTGTTGTCGTGGGAGCGGGCGAGGTCGCAGGCCCGGCGGGTGACGGTGCGATTGTTCTCGGTGACGCGGTAATTGGCCTGGGCCCGGCGCGCGAGCAGCGCGCGCACTGAAGGCACCTGCAGCGCCAGCACCGCGTGGTGGAGGGCGGTGCGCTGATGGTTGTCCTGCTCCTCCAGGTTAGCCCCTGCCTCGATCAGCGCGGTCATGAGGTCTAGCCGCCCGCGGATGGCGGCTTCGGCCAGCGGGGGATAGGGATCGCGGGGGGAAGCTTGCGGAGTGAGGCCACGGGATATGAGGAATCGCACCATCGCTACCGCGCGCGCTTCATCGGCCCCTTGGACCGCCAGGAACAGCGCGCCGGGCTCCCGGGAGTAGAGCAGGAGGTCGGGGGCGGTTTCGAGGAGGTTGCGCAGGCCCTCCACGTTCCCTTGCTGGAGAAAGCCGCGGAGGAGGTTTTCGGTGGATTGGCCCGCGGCGATCTGAAGACGCACGGACATGATGTTGGCCAGTTGGGGCATGTTTTTTTCCCGCGCTAAGCGAAGAGCGGTCATGCCTGAGTTGTCGGAGTGGGTCAGGTCGGCCCCTTGGCCCACGAGCCATGTGGCCAATTCCACGTCCCCTTGGTCGATGGCGCGCAAGAGTGGCGTGCGGCCCTGGTCATCGAGGGCGTCGAGGGGAGCTCCATAAGTCACCAGCAAGCGCACCAGGTATCCATTGCCCGCGTCCAGGGCCAGGTCCATCGGGTTGTTGCCCAGGGAATCCGTGGCGTTGGCATTGGCCCGGCCCACCAGCAGGACCTCAATCATGGAGGTGTGGTTGGTAAGGATGGCGTGGGTCAAGGGGGTGCGGCCGTCCGGGAGACTGGCCTCGGGATTCGCCCGTCGCATGAGCGCCGTCTGGACGGCGATGGCGTCGCGGCCCAAGACGGAGCGGACCAAGAGCTCGTCGGGGGCCATGCCTGAGGAGGAGGCGGTGGACGAGGGGGATGCGGGGGGAATGCCCCGGTTCTCGGAGGAGTTGGTTTCGGCCTTCTTGCCACAGGCGGTGGCGAGGAGCAGGCCGGTGGCAAGGACGGTGGAAAGAAGCGAATGCATCCCCCCATGGTAAGGGGGGACGGGGAGAGGGCGGTGGGGTGGTGTAAAAAAGACAGCCCCCCCCTAAGGGGGGCTGACGGAATTAGAACAACTTGTGGCGGTTTTGCTCTTGCTTGGAGAGCTCAATCAGTCGGCGGAAGCGCTCTTTGTTGGCGACGTCCAGGTTCATGAGGAGGAGGAGCCCGGAATTCTCGCCGGTGGCGTCGTGGCCCACCACCGAGATGTTGCCCACCACCTTACCCTCCATGACCAGGCGGGAGGTGATGATGGCGGGCGTGTCCACGTGCATGGGAATGAAAAAGCCGAAGACCTTGTCGGAGACGTAGAAGGTAGTGCCCGCCAGTTCCGGCACGTGCACGGCCAGGGTGGGAAGCTCGCCGCCAATCACACCGGGAAGGGGGCGGCCGCCGGGGAGGGCGTGGGGGTCCGCCATGCTCCAGTCATGCCCGTCGATGTCCTCCACGGAAAGCCCCACTTGGAACATGGTCCCCCCGAATTGTGCGGGGGTGAGTTCCACATAGGATTGCTCCAGCTCGCCCAAAGGGATGCGGGCGCCCCCCAGGATCTCCACTTGCTCCAGGGTGAGGGAGATGAGCACTTTGCCGTCCATGACGTTAAAGAACGGGCCTTGCACGCCTGGAATGGTCGGTGCCTCAGGTTGGTTTCCGCAGCCAGCGAGCGCGAGGGTGAGGATGAGTAAAAAGGCACGTGGTGAGAGGAGAAAGCGTTTCATGCGGGTTTCCTTTCCGATGATGTAGGGGCAATTGACCCCTTCTGTTTCGGTGGCCGTTGCTTTAGAATTGAGGAAAGTTTTTCCCTGCTATTTCCCGTCGGAAAAGCTTTGATCGGAATGCATGCGTACTACAGGCCATCTCCGCAAAATGAAGGCGAGCCCGGGTGAAGAGGTCGCCTATTCTCTCGTTTTAGGCGAGCAAGAAGTGCCCCTACGGCCATTCCTGGGCCAGCGGGTGCGCCTGCGCGCCACTGGCGAGATCAGCTGCATCGAGTGTGGCCGCGTGACCAAGAAATCCTGGCAGCAGGGCCACTGCTTCCCGTGCACGCAGAAGCTCGCTTCCTGCGACCTGTGCATCGTGAAGCCCGAATTGTGCCATTACGAGAAGGGCACGTGCCGGGAGCCCCAATGGGGCGAGGACAATTGTCTCAAGACCCACGTGGTCTACCTCGCCAACTCCTCCGGGCTCAAGATCGGCATCACCCGCGCCTCTCAAGTCCCCATTCGGTGGATGGACCAGGGGGCGACCCAGGCGTTGCCCATCCTGGAAGTTTCCAACCGCCTGACCTCCGGACAGATCGAGGTCATCTTTGGGGCCCATGTGCCGGACAAAACCCATTGGCAGAAGATGCTCCAGGGGAATCCTGAGCTCCTGGACCTGCGGGAGCAGCGCGACCGCCTGATGGGGCTGGTGCGCGACCAACTCGCACCTTTCGGGGCCACCCCCGTGGACGCCCCCGTGCAGAGTTTCAACTACCCCGTGCTGCAGTGGCCCTCCAAGGTGAAGTCCTTGGGGCTGGAGAAGAATCCCCTGATCGAGGATCGCCTGGTCGGGATCAAGGGGCAGTACCTGATGTTTGAGAACGGCGTGGTCAACATCCGCAACCACGCCGGTTATTTGGTCGAATGGGAGTCCCTATGAGCGAGAAAGTGCCGCAACCGATTTTCCTGCGCGACTACCGCGCCCCCGGCTTCCGCGTGGACCGCATCGACCTCACGCTCGACATCCACGATGACCGAACTGACGTGACGGCGCGGCTCGTGGTACTGCGCACGCCCGAGGGACGGGACCAGGGAGAGCTGGAGCTCATGGGCGAGAACATGGAGTTCGTCTCCCTGGCTGTGGACGGCCGCCCAGCCGGGGCCCATGAATACGCCCTCAGCAAGGACCGGCTGGTCCTTCACGGCGTCAAGGCCGACCGGCTGGAACTCGAGGTCAAAAACCGCATCCACCCCCAGTCGAACAAGGCCCTAGAGGGGTTCTACCAGTCCGGCGACATCCTTTGCACCCAGTGCGAGCCCGAGGGCTTCCGCAAGATCACCTACTTCATCGACCGCCCGGACGTGATGGCCATGTACCGAACGACCCTCATCGCCGACAAGAAGCGCTACCCGCAACTGCTCTCCAACGGCAACCGGGTGGATGAGCGAGACCTCCCCGGCGGCCGCCACTCCGTGACCTGGGACGATCCTTTCCGCAAGCCCTCTTACCTTTTCGCCGCCGTCGCCGGAGACCTGGAACTGGCCCGCGACACCTTCACCACGCGCTCAGGGCGCAAGGTCGCCCTCGAGGTCTACGTGGACAAGGGGCAGGGAAAAAAGACCGGCCACGCCCTGCGCTCGCTCGCCAACGCCATGAAGTGGGACGAGGACACCTTCGGGCTCGAATACGACCTGGACATCTACATGATCGTGGCGGTGGAGAGTTTCAACTTCGGAGCCATGGAGAACAAGGGCCTCAACATCTTCAACAGCGCCTACGTGCTGGCCGATCCCGCCACCGCCACCGACGGTGACTTCCAAGGTGTCGAGGGCGTGGTGGGCCACGAGTATTTCCACAACTGGACCGGCAACCGCGTGACTTGCCGGGATTGGTTCCAGTTGACCTTGAAGGAGGGCCTCACCGTCTTCCGCGACCAGGAGTTCTCGGCCGACATGCTCTCCCGCGCCGTCAAGCGCATCGAGGACGTCAAACGCCTCAAGGAGCTTCAGTTCCCCGAGGACGCGGGCCCCCTGGCCCACCCGATCCGCCCGTCCCGCTACATCGAGATCAATAACTTCTACACCGCCACGGTTTACGAGAAGGGCGCTGAAGTCATCCGCATGGTCCACACGTTGATCGGGGACGCCGCTTTCAAGCGTGGCATCACCGAGTACTTCCGGCGCCACGACGGGCAGGCGGTGACCACCGAGGATTTCATCGCCGCCATGGAAGCGGCCTCGGGGAGGGACCTTCGGCAGTTCCGCAATTGGTACTCCCGCCCTGGCACGCCCACCTTGGAAATCGAGGACGCTCACGATGCCGCTTCCGGCAAGTACCTCGTGAAGGTGCGCCAGCGCTACCCGGCGGTGGGGCAGGAAAGAGTGGAGGAGGGCAACGTCCTGCACATGCCTTTCAGCCTCGCCCTCTTCTCGCGTGATGGGAAACTGCTGCGCGAGGAGACCCGCGAGCTGCGGGCCCTGGAGGAGGAGTTCACTTTCGAAGGCATCACTGAGAAGCCGGTGGCCTCCTGGAACCGCGGCTTCGCCGCCCCCGTCCACGTACGCTCTTCCCAAACCCAGGAGGAACTGCTGGCCCTGGTCGCCCATGAATCCGACGCAGTCTCGCGCTACGAGGCCCTGCAGAAAGTGTATTTGAAGCTCATGACCGACTGGGTGGGGGACCTCCAGGCCGGACGCCCCCTGCCTTCGGCCCTGCCCCCGGGACTTTCCAGCGGCCTCTCCAAGATCCTCGGCGACTCCCGCGTGGATGCCGCCTTCAAGGCCCACCTCTTCGAGGTGCCGGCCCAGTCGCGTCTGCACCAGGACATGGCGGCCGCCGCCATCGACGAGGTCAACACCGCCCAGGGCCACCTGCAGCGCTTGATGGGGGATGCCTTCTATGGCGCGTGGGAAGAGCTCTACCGCCAGCACCAGGATCCTCGCGTGGCCGACCTTACCGCCGCCGGCATGGGCAGTCGCGCCCTCAAGAACCGCTGCCTGAGCATGCTGGTGAAGTCGGGCCGTGGGGAAGGCCGAGAATGGCTCGCGCGCCACTTCCGTGAAGCGCGCACCATGACCGAAGAGGCCCAGGCCCTGGCGCTCTATTGTCAGCTGCCCGCGGCAGAGTCCCGGGAGCCCTTGGCGAAGTTCCGCGCCAAGTGGGCCCATGAGTCCTTGGTCATGCTCCGTTGGTTCGGCTCCCAGGCCGCCTACGTGGCGCCGGGCGAGGCCAGCGCGCGGCTGGAGGAGCTGGAGCGCGACCCGTGCTTCCGCCCCCAGGTGCCCAACGACCTGAGGAGTCTCTACCAAAGCTTCGCCCGCCAGAACTTGGTGGCCTTCCACCAACCTTCCGGCGATGGCTACCGCTTCCTGGCCGAGCGGGTGGCGCGCATCGACGCCTTCAACCCCCAGGTCGCCGCGCGGCTCTCGGGGGCCTTCGATCTCATGGCGAAGCTGGACCCGGTCCGCAAGGCGGCCATGCGGGGTTCACTGGAAGCTCTGATGGCGAAGGGACCTTCGAAAGACGTGTACGAGGTTGTAGGACGGTATCTCGGACAGGGCTGACGGCGCCGGGAGGGGATCCCGGCGTCCGGACTCTTCAGTGGCGGCGGCGTTCCGCCTTCACGGGCACGGGGGCCTTCTGCTTTTTGGGCATGGCCGCCCAGGCCAGTGTGGCCAGGGAGATGAAGGTGATCGCGAGGGTGGTTTCCATCATGGTGTTCGCCTTGGTTAACGGGCCCCTCTCCTTGTCGGATCAGAGGGAGAAATTCATTATATCGCAGCGCATCGCAAACTCGAGGACGTTTTTCTTCCTTTTGAAACGCCCCCCATGCTACACTTCGTAAGTCACCGAAATTCAAAAGATCCTGAGGGACGTGCTATGGGCGACGCCACACTTACCACCCGCCAAAAGGCCTTGAAGATCAATCTGGCGAGGCGTTTTTATGGCACTTTCGCCGAAATCGGCGCGGGCCAAGAAGTGGTCCGCCACTTCTTCCAGGCCGGCGGTGCTTCGGGCTCCATCGCCAAAACCATTTCCGCCTACGACATGATCGTCTCCGACGCCATCTACGGTAAGGAGGCGAGCGGCCGTTACGTGTGCGAGTCGCGCCTCTCAAAGATGCTGGGGCGTGAGTACGAGCTCCTGGTGGAGCGCCTCTCGGACACCCGCGGGAAGGACCACCAGTTCTTCGCCTTCGCCAACACCGTGGCGGCCCTGAATTTCAAGCGCAGCAACGAGGCCCACGGTTGGCTTGGCGTGCGCTTCCAGGACCGGGCCGGTGGCGAGGCCAACGACGTGATGGTGCACGTGCGCATGCTAGACAACCAGAACCTGCTCCAGCAGGACGCCCTGGGCATCATCGGCGTGAACTTGGTTTATGGGGCCTTGTGCCTACACCAGCATCCGGAGGAGATGGTGCGCCAGCTGATGGACCACCTGGACACCGGGCGCCTGGAGGTGAACTTCGTGCGCGTGAGCGGGCCCGCCTTCAAGGGCGTGGACAACCGCCTCTTGAACCTGCAGCTGGTGAAGGAAAATTACACCCCCGCGGTCATGTTCAACGAGCAGGGTGAGGTAGTGCTCCCCGCCGACCATTTGTACAAGAAAGACACTCTGCTGGTGCGCGGCTCCTTCCGCCCGCCCACGCTGGTGAGCATGGACATGATCAAGGCCGGCCAGGCCCACTTCTCCCAGGTCACCGGCGTGGCCGAGAAGGACGTGCTGACCATCGCCGAGATCACCATCTCCACGCTCCAGGAAGAGGCTGGCGACTTCACCAACGAGGACTTCCTCGCGCGGGTGGAGCTTTTGAGCGCCCTCGGACAGAAGGTGTTGATCTCCAATTTTCCGCAATACTATCGCCTGACCCAGTACCTGGCGAAGTTCAACGCCCGCCACCTGGGGCTGGTGCTCGGGGTCTACAACTTCAAGCAGATCTTCGACGAGGAGTACACCAACGTGGAAGGCGGCATGCTGGGTGCTCTCGGCCAGCTCTTCCGTCCCAACGTGCACGTGTTCGTCTACCCGTACGCGGCCCAGCAGGGCGGTGAGCTCATGACGGTGAAAAACCTCAAGGTCGCCCCCGCGGTGGAGCACCTCTACCGTCACCTGGACGCTTCCAAGCAGGTGCACGACCTGGAGGGTGCTCGCAAGGATTCCCTGCACATCTATTCCCGCAAAGTGCTTAACATGATCGTGGCCAACGAGCCGGGCTGGGAGAAAATGGTGCCGGAGTCGGTGGCCAAGACCATCAACGAGAAGTGCCTCTTCGGGCACCCGTGCTTTCCCGGCAACAAACCCTGAATGCGGCTCTACGTCTCGCGCGAGGACGACCCGTTCTTTCACCTGGCGGTGGAGGAGTGGCTGTTGCGGGAGCTTCCCGCCGGTGAGGAGGCCTGGTTTCTCTACCGCAACCGTCCCTGCGTGGTGGTGGGGCGCTTCCAGAACCCTTGGAAGGAGTGCGACCTGGGGTGGATGGGGGAGCAGGGATATCCGTTGGTGCGCCGCCCTTCTGGGGGCGGCACGGTTTGGCATGATCCCGGCAACGTGAACTTCTGTCGGGTGGGGCCCTTGAAGGGGTTCCATAAGGACCTGGCTCTGCTGGAAGTGCAGAAGCGGCTGGCCGGCTTTGGGGTGAGGGTGGAGATCAACGTCCGCCATGATTTGGTGGTGGCGATGGAAGACGGGAGCACCCGCAAAGTTTCCGGCAGTGCCTACAAGCAGACCAAGGATAGGGCCCTCCATCATGGCACGCTTTTGATCGCGGGCGATCTGGACCGGCTTGAGCGCTCTCTGGCGAGCCCGGTGGTGCTGGCCGAGACGCGCTCGATTCCTTCAGTGCGGTCAAAGGTAATGAATCTCGGGAACGGCAAGCTCACGCCGGAGAGTTGGATGGCCAGCTGGGGCGAGGCCGAGGTGGTGTCACCCTCGGACACGCGATTTGATCAGCAGGCCTGGTCCCGCTGGGAATGGGTGTACGGCGAGACTCCGTTTTTCCGCTGGGAGTTCAGAGTGGGGGAGGAGGACGTGCGCCTCAGCTCCCACAAAGGCATGATCCGGGAGTTTGCGTGGCGGGAGATGCGCACGCAGGATTTGAATCGGCCCCTGCGAGCAGAAACCTTCGGGGCCCTCGACCCCACAAATTTTTCAAATTGGGAAAAGCTCTTGGGGAAGACACTTAACGCGAGTTCACCTCCGCAGCGGAGGTGAACGCGCGTTAGTACCATTTGTCATGTCCTTGAGGCGTTTGCCTTGATTAGTCGGTCAATGGCTTCCTTGTTTTTACCGAAGAGAACCGAGTGAGACCGCTCTTCCTCATCCTGCTGCTATTTGCCGGTGCACTAACGCTCGCCCCCACGACATTCGCCCGGGTAGAGACCTGCTTCGGGCGCGCCATCACCGGCTTATCGCTGATGGAGACTCCCGCGGGGCTGCGTGGCCCCCAGGGACGCAGCTACCGCAGTTATACCTTGGGGGCGGAGTACCAGGGGGAAGACGCCCTCAGAGGCGTGCACTACCTCAACGGTGAGCAACGGGCCGCCGTGGAAGTCTTCGTGGATGGGCAAGGCCGCTTGGTGAACATGGACGGGCTGCCGATTACTACCCACCGGGTGGAGGGCGGGGAGGTGAGGGGGAGGGTGGGCATCTTCGTGATGGACCGCGAGGGGAGGATCTTCCTCACCAACCGCCAATCCGCCGGCCGCATTCACCACAGCTCCCTGGTGGGCGGGGCGCCCGTGGCCTCGGCCGGGGAGATTGAGGTGGTGGAGGGAGTGATCCGCTACGTGAACCGCAACTCAGGGCACTACCGCCCCCCTCGGGAGAGCTTGGGAGAGTTCCTTTCGGAGTTGCATGGACGCGGGGTTCAAACCCAGGGGATCAGCGTTGATGCGGCCACACCCCACTGATGGTCAGTGGGCGACGCAGGACCCGCATCCCTCTTTGGGCGCGGCCTGGTCCACGAAACTCCAGTCGGCATACTTGCGGTTGAGCTCCGCGCACGCCTCCGACAAGGTCAGGAAAGTCTCCTGGTGCACTTCCTTCTCCTCGCCCTCGGTGACCGTGACGAAGTAGAGGTAGCGCCCTTGGGCGAGGGACTCCGGATCCGCGCCAAAGCTCACGTAGGCGCGGTAGGGGCCTGATTCAAATCGGCAGGCGGTCCAGTTGCTGGGAGTGATAACGCTTTGCATGGTAGCCTCAGTTTGGCACAGTGCTTGCCAGGTCGGCCATCCTAGTTTACTTTCTGGGGTCTTGAAATGACTTAAATTCCGGAGAGGTTTCCCATGGCCAAGAAAGGTCCCCGTAACGTGATCACACTCGAGTGCACCGAGGCCCGCAAAGAAGGCAAAAGCCCTTCTCGTTACACCACCACCAAGAACAAGAAGACCACTCCTGAGCGTATCGAGCTTATGAAGTACAACCCCTCTTTGCGAAAAGTTACTCTCCATAAAGAAATCAAGTAAGTTTTAAGGCCCCGGAAGGGGCCTTTTTACTGTCCGTCTTTTTTCTTTCTCCCCCACTCTGTAAAAGCTACCCACCACCATCTTGTAATTTCCATGCTTTGTGCGTTGTATTTCGCCGGTGTACACAGTGTAAACCTAGCGCTTGAGCGCCGCGGCAGATACAAGCTATAAGCATCCCATGGAACTTCATGGTCAAACCGACTATCGGGCCTACTTGCGCGCTGAGCTTGAGCGGCGAGTTGCCAAGAATGCCCGTTACTCCTTGCGGGGTTTCGCCCGTGACCTGGGCATTTCCCCCCAGATGCTGAGCCTGGTGTTGAATGGAAAGAAAGGAATCTCCCTGGACTCGGCGGTGGAATTGGCGGCCCGCCTGGGGCTGGATCCCGCAGAAGCGAGCCTGTTCGTGGACTTGGTCAGTTTCGCCCAGGCCAAGACACCCGAGGCCAAGCGGCTGGCCCGATATCGCTTGGAAGAGCGCATCTCCCCGCGGAGCGAACCCTACCGCACGCTGGAAGTGGACGCTTTCAAGGCCATCTCGGACTGGCATCACTACGCCATTCTGGAGCTCTCTTGCACTCACGGCTTCAACCCATCCCCCGTGTGGATCGCCGGGCGCCTGGGGATTCCGGTGGGGGAAGTCCGTGCGGCGCTGGAGCGCCTGCTACGGCTGGGCCTGTTGGAAGACCAAGGCGGCGCCTTGGTTAAGGTTGACGGCAACCTCTCCGCCGATTTTGGCATCCCGGCGCCTGCCTTGCGGAAGTTGGCCCGCCAACTGCTGGAGAAGGCGGCGGCCTCCTTGGAGGAGCAGTCGATCGCTGAACGCGACATCACCAACATGACCATGGCCATCGACCCAGCACGGCTCCCGGAAGCTAAACGCATGATCGCCGATTTCAGACGCAAACTCTGCGCCTTCCTTGAACAAGGGGAGCGTACTGAGGTTTACGCCTTCACGCCCGCTCTTTTCAGACTAACGTCTTCAACCCGTAGAGGAGACCTCCAATGAAACCCCTGTGCGCCTTGGCCACCCTTACACTCACGCTCGCGCTGTCCATCTCCCACGCCTCCGAAGGCAGTGAAGGCGGCAATGGCGGCGGCGGCATTTGCCTGGAAAGGCGTTGTTTGACCATGGCCGAGGCGGGCCTGAGGATCAGCGAAGAGAGCGAAAGCTGGACCCCCTCGGCGGCGGCGCTGGCCGAGCTCCGCGCCATCACCGGACGCCTGCCGTTCCAGGGCGAAAGCTGGTTCAGAGGGGCGGCCGGGGTCCTGGGGACGTTCAAGCGGGTGGACGCCGTGGACCGGCGCCTGTTCGCGCGGGTGGTAGGAGAATACCAGGAGACCATGCGGCGGGCGCGCTTCACTCCCCGCGGTCAACTGGAGATTTTCGCGGTCACCGACGTGGAGGGTAAGACCTATATCCTCCCGGCATTCGAGGAATTGGCCCCTCGCCAGCAGGCTTTGGTCCTGTTGCATGAAAACGCCATCCGCGTTTACGGGCAACGCTTCATCGTCGCCGAAGTTTGTGAGGATGGCGGCTGCGCCCCCCGTTCGGGCAAGGCCGCCGTGCTCCGGCCCCGGGACGTGCTCACCAGGGCACTGGTCCTGGACGGCGGCATCCTGGATTATCTCGCTGGGAAATCCACGGGGGAGTACGACCACGCGGGCTTCCTGCGTGTATTGGACCTCTCGGGCCAGGGCGTGGACACCCGCTTCCGCCACATGGTGGCCACCAGCGCGCGTCCTCTGACTTTGGGGGATTTCGTGGCGCGGGAAGGCGTGTTGGGCAATGCCGGGTCCGGAACCTTCCAAATGCCCGAGGGTGAGCATTTCTTGCGTGTCGGCGGGGCCTGGGGTTATTCCTTCGAAGAACTCATCGCCACCCGGGCCTTGCGGGAGATCACGGGCAACCCCCACCTGTTCGACGACTTCTCCGGCATGGAAATCGCCGTGGCCTTCCGGCCCATCTCGCGGGTCGACCGTCGTGGGCGGCAGACTTACCCGGTGGAGCGCGCGGTGGCCTGGAGGCCTGTCGCTTCGGGGAGTTCCGTCTGTTCCGAAGCCCATGCCCGTTCCGGCAACGATCGCTACGCGTTTTGGGAGACCGGGAGCGGTCTGTGGCTGGTGGACTGCGCAGCCGCCGTCACCCAGGCCGCGCCGGCAAGAATCGTCCGGCCCCAGCGGGGCGGTCAGGAGAATTACGATTAGGCTCGGGTCAGCGCAGGTCCCGCTCTTTGCGCCCGAACACGCCCAACTGCTCACGCCCCAGCACGATGGGGCTGAGCGTCCCCTCCCGCCACAGGAGCACGGAGCCGGAGCGCTCGAAGCGCAAATCCCCCAGCCGGTCCATGGATGGGGACAAGAACCAGGTTTCGCTGGTTCCTTCCTGGCCCAGGCGCAGGCGCCGCTCCGGCGCCGCCGCCACTTCCCGCAGGCGCGCTTCCTGTTCCGGGGTCAGCTTGTCCAGCACCATGTAGCCCTTGAGCGCGTGCAGCTCGGAGAGGAATTGGTCCACGCGCTTGGGGTTCAAGAGCATGCCCTGGGAGGTTCGCCACTCGTCACCGGTGCGGTGGAACGCGAGACCCGGTCCGCCATTCAGGGAAACGATCTCCACGCCGTCGAGCTTCTCAGCGCTGAAAGCCAGGGCCCGGGCGTCGATGAGCTCTTCCGGGGTGACAGTGTCCAGGGAGAGCGGAAGGGCGTTGGATTGGTAGATCCACTCCTGGCCCTGGACCGTGAAGTAGGTGCTGTCGTCGATGGGGTTGACCAGGCCGAAGGTGATCTCCCAGGGAGAGCTACCCACCGGCTCCACCACCAGGGTGAACAGCGGCTTGTCCAGGGAGAAGCTCTTGAGGTTGATGGTGTCCTGCCCGTGCACATGCCGCACCTGCAGTTCGGAAAGTGCCGCCAGCACCTTCACGAAGAAATCCCGGCGGGCGCGGGTGCTGGTGGGGGAGGTCATCTTCCAGGGCCCTTCGGCCAGCCCCTCGGGATGGGTGTTCTCGAAATGGAATTGGCCCGCGCGGTTGGAAAAAGAAAGCCTCTTCACCCGGCGCAACTTTTCCGCGGACAAGGGGTTTCTCACCAGCTGCACCATCTCTTGGGGCAGGCGTGGGGCCTGGAAGACCTCGGCGAAAAAGCCCACCATGGCCAGAAGGCCCGCGAAGCCGAGCACCATGAGGGTGGACCAATGGAAGGGGAGTCGCCGGAGGGGGGTCATCCCCCTATGCTAGCGCTGGTTCAGGCCAGGGGGCCAGCTTCGCCGTCGGCTTCTTTTTCTTTCTTGGCGCCCTTGCGTGGAAGTGTGGGCTCTACCGAAGTCAGGAATTCCCTCAGGCGGGTGCGTTCCCCGGCCATGGCGTGGGTGAAGCGGCACTGGAGGCGGAAGTCGGGCTTGGATTCGCTGATGATGCGACTGCGCATGGCGAAGTGGTTACACACCACCACTTCGGCGCTCATCATGAAGGGGCGCGGGATGAGGAACTCCACCACCACGCTCTGCCCCTGGATGAAGGGCTGCTTGGAGAAGACCAGGGTCCAATCCATGTTCACGTCGGCCAAGAGCGAAAAGCCGTAGGAGATTTTGTCGGAATCGGGCGCCTGGCGGGTATAGGGGTGCTTCAGGAGGGGTTGGGGGTCGGGAGTGGCCGCGGCCGCGGCGGGACCGCCTTGATCGGCGATGATCTTGTCGGCCTCGGCGATGCTGTCGGCGGCGGGCTTTTCCGCCGCGCCCTCCTCGGGCTTGGCCGCCATGGCCTCCATCATCGCATCCACGTTCTCGTCCGTGGCCTCGCCGGGCTCCTTCACCAGTTGCAGTTGCGGTTGACCCTCGAGAGGGGCGTCCGCGGCGAGCCCATAGAAGGCCTTGATGTCGGAGATGTCCAGGGGAACGCCCGCGGCTTCGCACTCCTTGATGCGGCGGTGGAGCGCGGCCTCGATCTCGTCGCGCAAACTCCAGACGCGCACGGAAATCCGCTTCACTTCGATGGGATGGCTGCTCTTGTTGTAGATATGACCCACGTTACCTCCCTGCCCTGATATTTTCTTACATGACTTCCCCATGTGCTCTGAAAAACATCCACGGCAACATTTACCCCTGCGATGGCCCCAGGCCGGCTTTTATCATGGAGGTACATGACGTTATCTCCCGCAAGGAGGGTCCCCGTGACCAAGGCTTTGGGCCTCTGTGCCCTGACGTTGTATGTGGCGTCCGCCACGGCCTTTTCCGCCGAGCGTCCCCCTGAGAGCGTGCCCGGGGAGGTGCTGGTGAAACTTAAAACCGGACAGCGGTCCCGATTTTCCTTAGGGGATTACTCGGGTGTCAGAATCAAGAAAGAACTCCCGTTGTTGGCGGGGAACTTCCTGCTTTTGGAAGGCCCCCAGCGGGACGTCAACGGCCTGCTCGCCCAGTTGGGGCGGGATCAGGCGGTGGAATACGCTGAGCCCAATTACGTATGGAGCAACCGTAGCGCTTTGGAGAGTGATCGCCTGGATTCCCGCGCCGTCATGGGTACACCGGATGAGCGCTTCGGCCTTCAATGGGGCCTGAAAAACGAGGGGGACAACGAGCCCAAGGAAGACGGCACCCTGTCCGGTGAAACCGGTACCCCTAGCGCCGACGTCAGGGCCTACGCCGCTTGGAACCTCACCAAGGGCTCCGAGCGGGTGGTGGTGGCAGTCATCGACAGTGGCATGGAAACCACGCATCCCGACTTGGCCGCCAACCTCTGGGTCAATTCCCGGGAAGTACCGGGCAATGGCAAGGACGACGACAACAATGGCTATGTGGACGATGTCCACGGTTACGATTTCCGCGACAACGACGGGGATCCCCAGGACGGGACGGGCCACGGCACCCATTGCGCGGGCACCATCGGGGCGGCCCACGGCAATGGCGGCGTGGCGGGCGTGATGCCCCGAGTGTCCCTCATGGCACTCCGGTTCATCTCTTCCAGCGGCAACGGCGACACGGCCGATGCCGTGGAGGCCATCAACTACGCCACCACCATGGGGGCCCACGTGCTCAACAACTCCTGGGGTGGGGGAGCGTACTCACGCGCGCTGGAGGACGCCATCCGCGCCGCCGGTGAAAGGGGCATCACCTTCGTCGCCGCCGCCGGTAACCAGGGCCGCGATGTGGACCGCCGGCCCTACTACCCGGCCAGCTACCGTCTCAACAACGTCATAGCCGTGGCGGCCCACGGCCACACCGGCGTCCTGGCGGCCACCTCCAACTACGGCAAGGATCGGGTGCACGTGGCGGCCCCTGGTCGGCGCGTGATCTCCACCCACAAGAACGGCGGCTACAAAGTCATCAGCGGCACTTCCATGGCGGCCCCCTACGTCTCGGGCGTGCTGGGTTTGTTGCTGGCCAAGGAAGGCACGCTCTCTCCGGCCCAGCTGCGCGAACGCCTCATGGCCACCAGCGAGACCTCTTCCAACCTCCGGCGCACCTTGCGCGGGTCAGGACGGGTGGACGCCGCCAACTTCCTGAGGAACGTGCGCCCCCCGCGGCCGCAAGAGCCGGCCGCGGATGCCTGGCGCACCCTGGTTTTGGAAAGTCCTTTCGAGACCCCGCATCCCTACCTGCCGGACAGCCGAATCTTCCGCACTATCCACGTACCCGGGGCCAAGCACCTGCGGCTGATCGTGGAAAAACACGAGCTGGAGAAGAACCTGGATTTCCTCAACCTGAGGGATGCCCGCGGGACGGTGGTGGCAAGAGTTACGGGCAAAGGTGAACAAATCGTCACAGACTACGTGGACGGGGATACCGTCACCTTGGAGTTCTGGTCAGATGGCCTGACCGAGGGCTGGGGACTCGCCCTACGGGAAGTCCAGTACGTACGATAGGGGCCTCCCAGAGGGGTAAAATGCCCCCAGGATGGTCAGGAAGATCTTTCGCCACCATAAAGGCCCGGTTCTTGCGCTGATGGTCTTGGCGGCATTCACCGCCTCAGCGGTGTATAGCGTGACCCGGCAACTGCGCGATTCCTTCCACGTGGAGGATGCCTCACGGCTGGCCCGGGTTTGGCGCTCCCTCGAGACCTATTTGAGGTCCCCATCCCGATGCGAAGGACTGCTGCGGGGAGTGCGGGAGGGCACCCACCTAAGCGGCTCGGCTGGGTTGGCGGTGGGGCGCGAATGGCAACGTTCCGGCTGGATCGTGAAAGACCTTTACCTGTTGAGTCGCGAGGACCAGGCGGCATGGCACTTGGCCACGGCCGGGGACAGTGAAGGGCATCTGAAGATCACTCTCGTGCGGCGGGCGGATCCGGGGACTCCCGGGGGGCTGGAGCATCTCTTGAGCGCGCCCACGGCGGTGCGACTGGTGGCATTGAAAATCCTGTGGGGCCAAGAAGAAGTTTTCCGCGGCTGTTCACTGGTCAAACTCCACCGGGCCTGCGCGCGGGCGGCCCGGGTCCACGGCATGCCACCGCGCTGGCGCGGGGGAGGTCGATTGCCGGCGGGAAGCCTGGCGGAATGTCCTGGAAAGCGCGGGTACGAGGTACGCTGCTTGCTCCCGGGGCGGGAGCGGCCGGTCTGGGCCTGCCATTGAAATAAAAAGCCCCGCGCGAGCGGGGCCTTCAAAAACTTTCTGGAAGAAAACGATTAGCGGAACAGGTGGGCGTTCTTACGGAGATACTTGGAGAGTGAGCCCACTTTATCCAAGGTGCGCAGGGTGGAAGCGGCGACACGCAGGCGGATGGTGCGGCCGGTTTCCGGGTCAAAGATCTTCTTGGTCTTCAAGTTCACTTCGCTGAACTTGCGGGTCTTGATGTTGGAGTGGGAAATCTTGTGGTTGGCCTGGCGGTTTTTGCCGGACAAATCGCATGAACGGGACATGGTGACCTTCCTGTCTTGATAATGAGTCCCGGTAAGCTAACTTGCCGCGCCACTTTTGGCAAGGATTCTCCCTGCTTGAGAAGCGGTCCTGCTTGCGGTTAAATGCCCGCCATCCACCTCACCCAAGGACACCTCATGGCGCTGCGGCCCCTCCCCCTCAAGAACGCACTGCAAAAATCCCCCGCGGGCGCTCCGCTTTACCCGGTGAAAGTCACCGGCCGCGATGGCAAAGACGTAGTCCTGGCCGATCCCCGGGCCACCCGGTGCCTCTTGGCGCTGATGGACTTGGCGGCGGTGAACGGTGGCGCCGCCTGCCACTGGGGCGGGCCCTCGGCCATGACCGAACTCTGGACTGCCCTCCACGGGATCATGTTCCGCGAGGCCAACTGGTTTGAGCGCGTGAATTTCGTCAACGACATCGGCCACGCAGAGAACGGCATCTACGCCTTGCGCGCCAACCTCGGCTACGGCGACCTCACGCTGGAAACCCTGAAAGGCTTCCGCAGCATCACCAGCAAACTCACCGGCCATGGTGAATCCCACCTCTATCCCGAGGGCGTGCTGCTCTCCAACGGGCCCTTGGCCTCGGCCCTTCCCCAGGCCCAGGGTCTGGCCATGGCCGACGCGCTTTCCGGCAACGACCGCCTCACCGTGGTTTCCGTCTCCGACGGCGCCAGCATGGAAGGGGAGGCCAAGGAAGCTTTCGCCGCCATTCCGGGACTGGCCGCCAAAGGCAAGCTGGCCCCCTTCGTGATGATTGTCTCCGACAACAACACCAAGCTGGGCGGTCGCATCGACAAGGACGCCTTCAGCATGGTGCCCACCTTCGAGACCCTCGCCATCCTGGGTTGGAACGTGATCAAGCTCGACAACGGCAACGATCTCCAGAAGTGCCTGCATACCCTCGAGACCGCCGTGGAGACCGCCAAGCGCGATCCCAAAAAGCCCGTGGCGGTGTGGGCGAAAACCATCAAAGGTCACGCGGTGAAGAGCACCGCGGATTCCTCGTCCGGCGGGCACGGCTTCCCGCTCAAGGCCCACGACGAGGGCATCACTGCCTTCCTGGAAGAGATCTGGGGTGGCAAGGACCTGCCGGCCGCCTTCACCACCTGGGCCAAAGAGCTGTGCGTGAAGCCCGAGAAGAAAGCCTCCTCCGGCACTCCCAAAGACAAGATCCAAGTGGGCGTCTCCAAGGCCCTCACCCGCGCCGCCAAAGAAGGCCTGCCGGTCTTCTCCCTGTCGTCCGACCTCGCCGGCTCCACCGGCGTGAAGGGCTTCCAAACCGATTGCCCGCAAAACTTCCAGGACATGGGCGTGGCCGAGTCCAACATGGTCTCCGCCGCCGCTGGCATGTCCAAGCTCGGCTATATCCCGGTGGTGGACACCTTCGCCGCCTTCGGCGTGACCAAGGGCAATCTCCCCCTGATCATGGCCTCCCTGTCCGAAGCGCCCATCATCGCGGTCTTCTCCCACACCGGTTTCCAAGACGCCGCCGACGGGGCCAGCCACCAGTCTTTGACCTACATGAGTGCCCTGGCCGCCATTCCCGGCGTGACCCTGGTCAACCTCGCTACCGCCAACGAGGCCGAGGCCTACGTGTATGCGGCCGTGAAAGACATTGCCGATAAGCGCACTGCGGGCAAGCACGCAGAGAGCTATGTGTTCTTCCTTGGGAGGGAGAACTTCCCTCTGGAGACCGTGCCCGGCTTGACCTACAAGCTGGGCGAACCCCAAGTCATCCAGGCGGGCACCGACGCCATGATCGTGTCCACGGGCTCTTTGCTGGAGGAGGCGCGCGCCGCCGCCGAACTACTCAAGACCGAGGGGAAATCGGTCGCGGTCATCCACCACCCCTTCGTGAACCGCGTGGATGGGACGTTCTTCGCCTCCATGCTGAAGAAGTCAGGCGGGCGCCTCGTCACCGTTGAGGATCACCAGCTTTTGGGCGGCATGGGCGCGATGCTCACACATGCACTTAAGCTTGCGGGTGCCGAGTTCAAGCTCGCTTCGCTCGGGGTGAAGGGGGAGTTCGGACAGTCCAGCTATACGGCCAAGGAGCTTTATCAAAAGCACGGATTGGATAGCGCCAGCATCGCCAAAGCTGTGAAGGGCCTGTTCTGATTTCTGTTGTCCCGGCCCGGGAGGCGTTAGTTAAGGCCAACGCTTTCTATGCCTCCCAGGGGCGCGGCTCTACGGTCGCTCCGGATGACTTGCTCCTGATCGATGAAGATGCTTCCGGTATTCGCGGCATCGTGCGTTTGTGCGTCGAGGACGGTGTGCATGTGCTCCGGAGTATGCAGGTGCGGGAGGGGGTTCAGCGGCAGGGAGTGGGACGGGCGCTACTGCAGCGCTTCGCCGAGCTGTTGGGCAGTAGGGGCGTGACTGATTGCTGGTGCATGCCTTACGCACACCTAGAGGGCTTCTACGGCGCTGGCGGGTTTGTGCGGGTGACAGCTGATGAGGAAAAACTCGCCCCGCCCCCTCTGTGGCAGCGTTACGACAAGCATCGCAATCGGCGGCCGAATGACCCTGTTTTGCTGATGCGACGAAAGTCTTAACGCCCTATCACCTCCGCAGCGGAGGTGAGGGCGCGTTAACTGCACCACCCCGCGCACACCAAGCGTTTACCTGAGCTGACCCGCAAGGTCCGGTGTTCGAAATCGTCTTGGCCCGTGTGGAATATGATGAGCTTTCCTGGGGGGTACGGACCCAAAAGAACGGCTTTGCTAGCACGCGGGCGAACTGCCAGTTGACCGCCTTCCACCGGTCCGAAAAAATTCAACGACAAAGAAAATGCGAGCACTCGCGATCCATCATCATGCCAAATCCCGTCTTCCTGCGTGGGATCAGCCGAGTCCCGCAAGGCCAGCATGTGCTCGATGGCGGTGAAGGAAGCGTGCTGGGAGAGCTCTTCCCAAATTCTTCCCCCGGGCGAAACCCACGTCCGCATGAACGCGTCCAGCGCACACCAATCTTGGGCCAGCGCCATCGCACGAACGTTCTGTGGTAGCTCGACGTCCGTAAGGTGATATCCCTCAGTCCATCTCATGCGGCAACGGCCGCTTCTTCGGCCGGTAATACGTGCGTGGGGAGTAGTCCTGGAAATCCGCGATCCGACCCATGTAGATACAGGCGTACTTCTCCACTTGCCCGGTGAGGCGGCTGGGCTCGACTCCGGAGCGCATGACTTCGCCCCAGTGGGGATTGAAGTGTTTTTGGTAGTCGCGGATGAGTTTGCCGAGGGTCTTGTCGATGGTGGCGATCTCGTTGAAGAGCGGCGCGGTGGTGCCTTTATCCTTGGTGCCGCTGTCGTAGGCCATGTCCAGGGCGTGCTCCAGCTCCACCTTGCGGGTCATGAGTTGGTTGATCTCGGCGCTCAGCTCGCGGGTGGCCTTGAGGGCCGCCCGTTCGCCGTCGAGCTCCTCCACCACCAGGGCCGTGCGCCAGTTGCAGTTTTTCTTGAGAGTGAGGATGTCGCCGTAAATGTGGTCGCCCAGATAAAGGATCTGTTCGCCGGAAAGACCGTGGTCCTTCTGGATGGTGGTGGCGCAGCCGCCCTGGAAGATCCCCTCCAGAACCGGTCCGTGGTGGTTCCTCATGAGGCCCGAGGCCGGGTCCACCGCGAGAAAGCTCCCTCGGTCGGTGAAGAAGCGCGGCTTGGCGGCGCTGGTGACCACCAGATCGAAGAGCTCGGCCCAGCTCTTGTGGTTCTTCAGGAAGGGCGTGTAGGCATAGTCCAACAGAAGCCGCGTGTACTCGTAGTCGGAGTTGGTGATCACCCACAACTTTTTCCCGTAGGCCTTGAACTTCTCCAGCACCGCCACTGCCTCGGGGTCCTGGACGATGTACTTGGCCACGTCGCGTTTGACCTCGCCCTTAAGCGACCCGTCCCGGTGGGAGACGTCCACCGCCACCAGCAGGTCAGCCTCCAGTTGCCGATAGTCGGGAAGCTCGAGTTCCGGGTGGGCGTCCTTCAAGTCCACCAGCTGCATGTACAGACAGGCGTAGGCGATGGAGAAGGAGGTGTCGACGATGGCGTAGCGGTCGGTGTCGTTGAGGTCCACCGAAAGCCCCTGGTACACCCGCTGCTGGGTCTTGAAATCCATTTCCTGGGAGCCGTGGCGCGCCTGCTTGACCTTGCTGTGGAGGCTCAGCTTGAGGACGTTGCCGTGGGGCTTGTCGATGACGAGTCCCCGGATCACCTTGCGAGAGTCAAAGCGCAGGTCTTTGACTTGCTCCGGATAGTTTTTGAGCGCGAGGAGCTTTTTTTTCATTTCCTCGTAGGTCATTTCTTCGAAGGCATCCGAGTTGTAGCGGACCAGGGTGTAGTCCATGTCGAAGCCGATGGCCTGGATGTGCTTCATGTTGAGGATGCGATTGACGTAAATACCCATACCTAGCCTTGTGTTTTCAGAGCCTTGCAGTGTCTCCCAGAGGAGGTAACCCCGTCAAACAAAGAGTTTTTACACTGCCTCCGCGGCGCGTTGCGTTTCACGGTATAACTCCCCGGAGGTTTTTCCATGCGCCTGTGGTTTTCCCCTTCCGCCCTCCTGCTGCTGACCCTGCCCCTTACGGGCCAGGCTGGCCCAGGCGACCGTGGCGGGGCCAAGGTGGTCTACGGCGAGGATGGCCGCATGGAAGTCTGGCAGGCCCCGGCATCACTGCAAAATATCGCGGCCTCCACTGCCGTGGTGGTGCTACGGCCGGATCTCCAGAAAGACCTGGGTGGGCTGCTCCAGCTGAACCAGGCCACGGCGGCCAGCACCGGCGTGTACTGCGCGGAACTGCCTTTCCTCCACCAACCCATAGCGGGCCAGTGCACGGCCTTCTTGGTGGGGCCGGACCTGATGCTCACGGCGGGTCACTGCTTCAAGGAGGAGGGGAGCTGTGCGGAGAGTTCCTTCGTATTCGGTTACCAGACCGATCCCCTCACGGGACGGGCCGGCGTGGATGTTCCCGCACGGGACGTCTACCAGTGCAAGGCCGTGGTGAGCGCCATCATCGATCCTGATTTGCAAACGGACTATGCCCTGGTCCAGCTGGACCGGGTGGTGGAGGGGCGCGCTCCGGTGGCCTACCGCCGTGAGGGCATGCCGGACATCGGCACCCCGGTGGGTGTGGTGGGCTCCCCCGGCGGGCTGCCGCTGAAGGTGGACATGGGGGCGCACGTGCGCGCCCACGAAGGCGAGATGTTCACCGCCAACTTGGACGCCTTTGGTGGCAACTCCGGTTCTCCTGTGGTGAATCTGGACACGCTTGAGGTGGAAGGCCTTTTGGTGAACGGGGAGGAGGACTACCGTTTTGATCCCGAGCGGAGCTGCGAGGCGATCCGCCGCTGTGCTGACGACGAGTGCGCCGGCGAGGCCTCCTTGCGCATCAGCTACGTGCCGGAGCTCGTCCTGGGGCCGGGCATGCTGGAAGCGGCGGCAGCGGGCGACTCAGCCGTCGTGGAGAGTTACCTCTTGGAGAACTGGGTGGATTATACCGACCGCAACCACGCTTCGGCCCTCTTGCTGGCCGCGCGAGGTGGGCACACCAGTATAGTGGCCGCACTCTTGGCCCACCAGACGGATGTGTCTTTGGTGGATCTAGAGGGGCGCGGCGCCCTCCACTATTTGGCCGGGGCAGAGACGGCCGGGGAAGCGAGTCTGGAAATCCTGCGCCTCCTACTGGATGCCAACGCCAACGTGAATCTCATGGACCATGATGGGCAAACCCCTCTGGAAATCGCGCTGGAGCGTGGGCATACGGCCTTGGCAGAGGCGCTGGTGAATGCGGGCGCGGTGGTGGTGCTTCAGCTTTGATTCGACGCAAAAATAGCGAATTAGCAGTTGCCTCTTTGCCCGTGACTGATTAAATTATCTTCTCTTCCGCTACCAAGTTATGGGGGATTAGCTCAGTTGGTAGAGCGTTTGCATGGCATGCAAAAGGTCAGCGGTTCAACTCCGCTATTCTCCACCAAAAATAAAAGAGCCACCTTCGGGTGGCTTTTTTATTTTTCTCATCTCAAGAGTGAAGAACGATTACCCACCATTGTTGGAACGACCATGGTATCCCCCTCAAACATGGAAAAGCCTTTCGCCCCCGCTTGCGAGCGCAACCGCGATCCCATCCTTGAGGTGCTTAAACAGCACGTGCGCACCTCCGACCTGCGCCTACTGGAAGTGGGCGCCGGCACCGGCCAGCACGCGGTCCACATGGCCCCGCATTTCCCTTGGCTCGAGTGGTACCCCACGGACCTGAGCGTGGCCCTGCCTGGGATGAAGCTGTGGTTTGATGAGGCCAATATCCCGAACATCAAGCCTCCCACGCGGCTGAACGTGGCCACGGACGATTTTCCCAAGCTCAAGTTCGACCTGGTTTTCACCGCCAACACCCTTCACATCATGGACTGGAAGTCCTGCAAGAGCTTCTTCAAGCTCCTGGGCAATCGGCTGCGCGAAGGGGCAAGGGCGGTCTTTTATGGGCCCTTCAATTACCAGGGCGCTTTCACCTCCCCGAGCAACGCTGAGTTCGACAAATGGCTCAAAGAACGCGACCCCGTGAGCGGCATCCGCCACTTCGAAGACGTGGACCGGGCCATGGAAAAAGCGGGTTTCAGCCTGGTGCGGGACCACGAAATGCCGGCCAATAACCGCACCTTGGTTTACTTGCGTGGCCCATACGTTCCCAAATGAGGTATAGGGGGTGGATGAAGCCCACCGCCTTTGCTCTCCTCCTCCCACTCGCGAGCGCCGTCACCGCCTTTCCAGCCGAACGTGGAGTTTACTTCCCCAAGAAGGCCTACGTTCCCACTCCCTTGCCGACCTTCACCCAGGCACGTGAAGAGCTGCCCGGCCCAGTGCTGGAGGGGCGTCCGGACCTGGTGGCTCTGTACTGGCGCGCCTGGGAGCTGGGCTATCGCCACCTGCGCGCCCCCGCGCCGGGATCCCCGCTGGTCTCCAACTGGATGGACGCGGCTTTCTCCAAGCACCTCTTTCAGTGGGACACCATCTTCATGGTCCCCTTTGCCTCCTACGGTCACCACGTCTTTCCGATGGTGGAATCCCTAGACAACTTTTACGCCCGCCAGCGTGTCGATGGTTTCATCAACCGTGAGATCGTGGCCGCCACCGGCGCCGATTACGTCTACCGGCATCGGCGCAACACGGTGAACCCGCCGCTTTTCGCCTGGGCGGAAGTTCGCCACGCGCGCCTCACGGGAGACACCTCCCGTTTCCCCTTGGTCTACCAGGCCTTGGTGAAGCACGCCGAATGGCTGGAGAAAGGCCGTCGCAAAGAAGGCACCGCCCACGGACTCTACTGGAACACGCCCCTGGGCTCGGGTATGGACAACACCCCCCGCTCGGGCAGCGGCTGGGTGGACATGTCCTCCCAGATGGTGATGCTGTACGAGAACCTGGCGGAGATCGCCCAGGCGCTGGGAAGGCCCGCGGAAGCGGCGGAGTTCAGGGCTCGGGCCTCGGCGATCGCCGGACGCATCCGCGCCACCATGTGGAACGAGCGCGACGGGCTGTTTTACGACGTGGACGATCGGGGTCAGCAGCGCCCGCGCAAGACCATCGCCTGCTTCTGGCCCCTCATCGCCGGCGTCGCCACCCCCGCCCAGGCCGCACGCCTGGTGGCCCACCTGAAGGACCCGCGCAGCTTTTGGCGTCCCATGCCTTGGCCCACCCTGGCCGCCGATGATCCGAAGTATTCGCCGGTGGGCCGCTACTGGCGCGGTGGGGTGTGGGCGCCCACCAACGCCATGGTGGTGGGAGGGCTCAAGCGGTACCCGGAAGTGCCCGGGGCCCTGGACCTCGCTCGCGCCGGCGCGGAGAAATACCTGGAGGCGCTCTCAAGATCCCATGGCCGGACCGGCACCCTGTGGGAGTTCTACCAACCGGAAAATGGACAGCGGGGCGTGATGTGGTGGTTCCTGCGGGCCCGTCCCGACTTCGTGGGATGGTCGGGCATCGGGCCCATCCAATTTTTGCTGGAGGACGTGCTGGGACTGGATGTGGACGCGTTGGCAGGGGTGGTGAAATGGAACCTTCGCCGCACTGACCGTCACGGAGTGCGGGGCCTGCGGATAGGAAGCGCCCGCGTGGACCTGCTGGCCGAGCCCCGCGCTGACGACTGTGCGCTTGTGGAGTTGTCGGTGGACGCCGCGGGAGCGCCCCTGCCGCGCTTGGAGGTCACCTTCGGTGGGACTTCCCACGTGCTGGCCTTGGGCGAAGGCGCGCGCAGGTACCGCTTGGATCCGCGCTGCCCACGCCTATGAAATTCACCTAGCCCCGGAAGATAAACAACCAGAGCAAGAAGCACAGGAACCCTGGGACTCCGAGCACCCACAGGAGCAGGGGGGCGGCTACACGGCCTTCTTGATTGTTGGTGTTCGTGTTCATAGGCACCTCCTGCTCTCCAGTTTAGGAGGGCGCAACTGGCGCAAGCTTGAAGCAAGTGTGCAGTGATGGTGGGAGAATATTGTCTCATTCCCGAGTCTTTGAGGCGGAAGCGGTCGCAAATATTTTATTGCGCCGCAGCAAATGCGGTTATCATGACACCTTCCCATGTCACATCTCCTGCCGCTCATCCTCTTGCTTCTGTGCTCCTGCGCCCGTCTCAAGACGGCGGTGACCAGCGAGCTCACCTCACCCCAAGTGTGGGCGCCCTTGGCCGGTGCGGCCGTGATACATGCCACTCAAGCGGATAAGCCTTTATCGGATTGGGCCCGTGAGCAGCGCCCCGTCTTCGGCAATCGCGATCGCGCCGAAAAGCGCAGCGACCAGTTCAACGACGTGCTGGAGTACGGCTCTTATGTGAGCTTGGCCCTGGCCCCCACCTGGCGCGAGCATGAAGGGTGGAAGAACAAGGTGGCCCAGAAAGGAAAGGAGTGGCTCACCATGGAAGGCGGCACCCGCGCCTCCTACTGGACCGTGCAGTACCTAAAGCGTGAGATCTGGCGCGAGCGCCCCTCCGGACAGGACAATTTCAGCATGCCTTCAGGTCACGCAGCCGCCGCCGGTTCCTGGCGCAAGGCCCTCATGAACAATGCGGGCAACTTCGGCGACGGGGACCACCCTTGGCTCGAGGCGACCGGCACCGCCCTGGCGGCCGGAACCTTGTGGGCGCGGGTGGAGGCGGGGAAACATTACCCCACGGACGTGCTGGTGGGGTACGCCGTGGGCAACTTCCTCACGGGGGCGGTCTGGAGGGCGGTTTTCCCCGAACATGAGACCGAGGGCACCGTCACGTTCTCGTTCCTGCAAGACGTGACGATGCTCGGGTACACCATGCCGTTCTGATCTCCCCACGAAAGATTTACACACCCGCTTGCCGACCCGTCCACGATTTTGGGATAGGGCGTCTACACGAACAAGGAAGCCGCCCCCATGATCATGCCCGCCCTGGTCCTCTCCGCCGTATTCGCCTCCGGCGCCGCCCTCACCGCTGCCAAGAAGCTCGAGCCCTGCACCGTTGCCCAGGCGCGCCTCCTGGAAAAATCCATACGCGAGCAGCGTGCCGGTGGCATGGTGAACATCTACCGCATGCTGAACCCCGCCGGCACCCTGGTGGGCTTTTACGCCACCAACCGCTCGGGCAGCGACATGTACGCCGAAGTGTGCGAACCCCTCTCTGCCGACGACAGTCTGACCACGGCCGACCACTGGCACTACTGGGACACTGACGGCATCTCCACCCATCCCGCCGCCTGGGCCGTTGGCCGCTCTTACGGTCTCTCACAGGACGAAGGCATCGCGGTCCTAACCGTACTGGACATCACCGCGAACAACGTCGTCACCGCCCGTTTGAGCGTGGAGGGCCTTGACGACGACGGCGAAACGGTCACCGTGCGCACGGAAACGGTCACCCTGTCGCCCTGAGATTTCCGTTCCATCCAGGCCTTGTCCAGTGACACGTCCCCCTGCGAAGGGCGATAATGGGATATGGCCCCTAAAAAAGAGCGCAATTGGAACAGGGTATGGGTCGTGGCCGGCTGGGGCATGCTGGGCCTGGCGGTAGTGGGCCTTTTCCTGCCCGTCATTCCCCAAGTGCCTTTTGCCATCGGCGCCGCCTGGTGCTTCTCCAAGGGCAGCCCACGGCTGCATAAAAAGCTCCTGGCCCACAAAAAGCTAGGCCCGCCCATACGAGACTGGGAGGAGCACCGGGTGATTCGGCCCAAGCTCAAGGCCTTGGCCGCCGCGAGCATCCTGGTGGGGGGAGGGGTGGTCTATCACCAGCTTCACAAGGACTACCTTCCCTGGGCCTTGGCCCTAGTGGCCTTGTTTCTCGCCTGCATGGCCTTTGTTCTCACCCGACCCTCCGTCCCTCCTCGTAAGTCTCCGTAACCATCCCCGCCCTCGACTGTAAAAAATGTCCGGGCCGTGGCTTTCCGGCGGCAGGAATGGGATGGTGCGCCCGCATCCCGAACACACTCCCGGAGGTCCCCGTGAAGAGCTTGACCCTCGCTGGTCTGGTCCTGGCCGCCCCCTTGGCCCATGCCGCCAGCTTCAACCAAGTTTGGGACGTGGTGAAGACCCCCGCCCGGGACAACATGGTTTACGCGGAAAACCTCCCACGGCGGACCACCACTTACGCCGACCTCCTGCGCGCGCCCTACACCATCTACGTGGCCACCAAGCGCGCCCTGGAAGACACCTCCGATCTTTTCCCCGAGAACACCAAGAAGCTCATCCGCTACAACGGCATCTGCTTGGCGGGAAAATGGAAGATCACCGAGGACACCCCCTACACTGGCATGTTCGCCCGTGGCGCCGAGGGCCTGATCATCGCCCGCGCCTCGGTAGGGTTCGACGAGACCACTCGCGGGGAGTACCGCTCCTTTGGGATCGCTGGAAAAGTCTTCCCCACTACTGACCCTGATGCCGACGTCACGGCCGGGAACTTCTTCCTCATCGACGACAACGGCGGCACCCGCCGTTCCCGTTTCGTGACCGCACCGCTCTTGAGCGAGGCCAAGCTTTCTTATTTCAACATCGCCGCCAGCACCGTACGCGACTTCAGCGTGGATTTCATTCGCCGCCTGACCTTGGTCAACCGCGCCCAGCAGTCGGCCGATCGCGAGTCCAAGATCCGCCAGCTCTACCCACTCTCCCGCGCTGGTGTCGCCAACCCCGAGGACGCCCGTTCCCCCGCGCTCTTGAAAGTGGTGGGCGCGGCCAGCAACCCCCGCGTGGACCGCAACGACTTCAGGGACGAACTTCGGGTGGCGAATTATCCGGAGGGCCTGCGCTTTGACATCCACGTGGCCCAGGTCCGCGCCGACCGTCCCCGTTGGACCCGGGTGGGGCAGATCGAATTCACCCAGGACACCGTCTCGGACGCGTGCGACCAGCGGCTGCGCTTCGCGCACCCCTGGTGGGACCCCAACGCAAAATGAAGCGTCGGGATTTCCTCGCCCAGGCTGCCCTCGCCGGCGCCTCCATGGCCCTGGCCTCGGCGGGTCTGGCCCAAGTGCTAGGCGGGGAGGATGAGTTCGACTACATCGTGGTGGGCTCCGGGGCCGGCGGCGGGCCCGTGGCCGCGAACTTGGCCAAGGCGGGCTTCCGTGTGCTTGTACTGGAGGCAGGCGGGAACTACAGTGGGCTGAATTACCAGGTACCCGTTTTCCATGGGCTCTCCACCGAAGACCGGGCCATGAGCTGGGACTTCTACGTCAAACACTACGCCTCCCGGGAGGCCCGGTCCCGGGACAGCAAGTACGTGGCGGAAAAAGACGGCATCCTCTACCCGCGGGCCGCCACGTTGGGCGGTTGCACCGCCCACAACGCCATGATCACGCTCTACCCGGACAACCGGGACTGGGACGACATCGAGCGCCTCACGGGCGATCGTTCCTGGAATAGCTCGGCCATGCGTGAGTACTACCGCAAGGTGGAGAAGGCGAGTTACCTAGGACCGCTGGCGGCCGCCGCGGCCTCCCGTCGGGGGCTCAACGGCTGGCTCAACCTCGAACAGACCAGTCCGTTCATGGCCCTGCGGGATCCCCAGGTGAAGGACATCCTTCTGGCCGCCGCCGAGGAAGACGGCGTGTTGGGCGTGATCCTCGAAAACATATTCCGCCAGAATGGTAACATCTTCCTGGATCCCAACGAGTGGGCGTACGTGCGGCGAAAGGTGGAGGGCCACTTCAATATCCCCAAGGCCACCAAGGACGGGCGCCGAAACGGCACCCGGGAACTCCTGTTGCGCACCCAGCGCGAGCGGCCACAGAACCTGCACATTCGCACCGGCGCCCTGGCCACCCAGGTGGTGTTCGATCCCGCCGACCCCACGCGGGCCATCGGCGTAGAATACATGGAAGGCAACTCCCTTTATCAGGCTGACCCGCGCAGCTCGGCCGCAACCCGTGGGGGGCGCCCCCGCAAGCTGGTGCGCGCCAAAAACGAGGTCATCCTCGCCGGTGGCGCCTTCAACAGCCCCCAGTTGCTCATGCTGTCGGGGATTGGTGACCGAAACGAGTTAGAGCAGAAAGGCGTGCGGCCACGGGTACACCGCCCAGGGGTAGGGAAGAACTTGCAAGACCGCTATGAGGTCGGCGTGGTCACCGAGCTGGAGAACCCCTTTGCGCTGTTGGAGGACTGCACCTTCGGCCAAGCGGGAGACCCCTGTCTAGTGGAACACCAACGGCGGGGTAACGACTCGGTCTATGGCTCCAACGGCGTGCTCATCTCCATGTTCCGCAAGTCCCGCCCGGGTCTTTCCGACCCGGACGTGTGCATCTTCGGCCTGCCCGGCGACTTCCGGGGCTACGCCCCTGGATGGTCCCGCAGGGCCATCAGCGGACAGAGTTTCACCTGGGCGATTCTCAAAGGCCAAACCAAGAACACCGCCGGGAGCGTAGGCCTCAAGTCCGCCGACCCCACCGACACCCCGGAGATCAACTTCCGCTACTTCGGGGAGGGCAACGACCGCTCGGGTGAGGACCTGCAGGACGTGGTGGAGGCCATCAAGTACGTGCGCCGGGTGAACGCCCGTCCTAAGTTCGCGCGACTCGCACGGCGTGAGCTCGTGCCGGGTCCGGCGGTCCGCAATGACCGCGAGATCTCCGACTTCGTGACCCGTGAAGCCTGGGGCCACCACGCTTCCTGTTCCAACAAAATGGGGCACGCCAGCGATCCTATGGCGGTGGTGAACGGCGACTTCAAGGTCCATGGCACCCGCAACCTGCGGGTGGTGGACGCCTCTGTCTTCCCACGCATCCCGGGACTCTTTATCGTGGTCCCCATCTACATGGTGGCGGAGAAGGCGAGCGAATCGATCATCCGGGACAGTGCTCTCCTGGGACGCACGCGCCGCGGGTTCCTGGGGCTCTGAGCTTCAGCGCTCCTGGATGAATTCCACTTCCGGGGTCACGTCCACTTTCGCCACTCCCACGGAGATCTGCCCGGAGAGGCTCAAGCGCAGCATGCGGCGGTAGAGGAACCATTCCTCACCCACGTCCCGGGCTGGGGCCCCCGCGTCCACTTCGGCGAAGGTGCGGAAGCGCTCCGTGAGCACTTCGTCCAAACCTTGGCCCGCGAAAGCGGGGAGGGCGAGACAGGCGAGCAGCAGGTAAGCGGTGCGCTTCATGGACTACCTCTTCTTGGTGAAGTGCAGCTCCACCCCGGTGGTGGAGTTGGCCGTGGTCAGGTTGAAGGTTTGTTTGGCGGAGACGTCGAAGCCCACCTTCAGGTCCGTGAGGGACCACGCGCCCGAGGGACGCACCCGGCGGGAGGCCACGCGCACGAAAAAGCGGGCCATGCGGCCGGCGGTGCGGAAGCCACGGGCAAAGCGAGAGGCCAGGCGAGAGCGCACGCGGTGCTCGGCACGCACCGTTTCGGGAGAAGGCTTGAGATAGAGATAGAGGGTGGGGGTGACGCCCGGTTTGACTACTTCCCACTCGCCGGCGAGACCCAGGCCCAGCCCGATCTTCACCGAGTTCAGCTGGAAGCCCAGGCGCTCCTCCCGGCGGATCTCGGCCTCGAGGGCGGGCAGGGCGGCCATGACTTCGCTCAAAAGCCGCAGCTGCCCGGGGGAGACGTTTCCTAGGGCCTTGGCCGACACGGGACGCTTCTTCCACTCTAGGCGTAGCTTGGCCGCGGCCTTGAGGGTCACCGGGGAGAAGTCCGTCACCACTTTCCCGCTGGCGTCCACCTGCAGGTCCAGGCGCAGGCGATCCACTTTCCAGGGGAAGGCTTCTTCCAGTTGGGCGGCCACGGCCGAGAATTCCCGCAGCCCGCGCACGTGGCGAAGCACATCTGAAGAGGGCGCGGCTTCCGGATGGTTCTGACGGGTGAACTCCCGCGCCACGGAAGAATCCCAGTCCAGTTCGTCCAAGGGCGAAAGGGGAGGGAGGACCTCAGTTTCTTCCGTTTCTTTGGTAGGGACTTCTTTCTTCCAAAGCAAGAGCACAGCGGCCGCACCCTTGCCGGTCAACTGCCCCAGCACCCCCTTGAGAGAGATGCCCAGGTCGAACATCATGCCACCCAAGTGGTAGGGAGAATCGAATTTCCGTCCCGCGTGAGCGGTCTCCAGGTTGAGCAGGGTTTGCTCCTGGGATTGCAGGTGCAGGTCGATGGCCCTCTCAAAGCGCGGATCCGTCTCCACCAGGGCGGCGGAGTCTGGAACGCGGAAGGCGTCTGTGGAGGATGAGGAGGGCTTCCCGCAGGAAGCGGCGAGGGACGTCAGGACCAGGATGAGAGCGAGAGATTTCATTTGGCCTCCGCCGGGCTAAGGAGCGACCACAGCCTGGCCGCGGGGACAGAAGAGCATCCGGAAGCGGGCCTGCGCCCCCAAGGTCAGGACTCCAGTGACGCCGACCTCCGCACCCAGGCCGAGACCAACCACCACCGTTTTGAGCTTGAACGGGGCCGGCGATTGCCCCAGGGATGTGAGGACGCTCTCCTCAAGGCCCGCTGCCACGTCTCCCAAGGTTTTTTCCCAGGCGGCGGCGGGCACCATGTTCTCGCGGGCCTTGTTTGTCCCTTCCAGAGAAACCAGGGGAACTTGCACCACCTCTTGAGCCGCCAGGGGAGCAGCAACGAAGCACAGAAGCAGGACGAGGCGAAGGGGGATCATGCGGTCTCCTTGTTGCAGCAAGGCTAGAGACGACGCACGCGCTTCCGAAAGGACTTAACCAGGAATTAACGTGAAACTGGCCTCATCTCGGCAATGGACAACCAAGCCGGGGGGACCTATATCTTCCCCATGCAGAACCTGAAGACGCGTTTTCTCGCGTATTACGAAAAACACGAGACCCGCGTAGATGCCGGCTTCTTTCTCGGTGGCTTCCTCTTCGACGTTCTGACACTCTCCTCCGTGGACGACACCCTCGCCCTGGCCCAACAGGTACTTTATCTCAACGTCATCGGTGCCATACTTTGGATGGAGTTTCTGGTCCAGGGTGGTCATCCGCCGCCTTTGCCCCGCTGGAGCAAACTCTGGGAGCTGCGCCAGCTGGTAGTGCACTTCCTGCTGGGAAGTCTCTTGAGCGTGTACTCGCTTTTCCTGCTCAAAAGCTCCTCGCTGTTCTCCACCGGCATTTTCGTTTTCGCCCTCATGGCCATCATGGTGGCCAACGAACTCAAACGCGTGCAGCAGGCCAGCGTGGATCTGCGAGCGGGGCTTTATGTAGGCTGCCTAGGTCTTTTTTTCGGCATCATGTATCCGCTACTCCTGGGCTTTGTTGGGTGGACGCCGTTCTTGCTCGCCTTGGCCACCACGGGCCTGGTGGTGTGGATGGGGTACCGGGGCATCGTGAAGCTCACCGGCGACACCCAGCTGGCCCGCCGCCGCTGGGCCCTGCCCGGGGGCGTGGTGGTGGCCAGCGCCTTCGTGTGTTACCTCATGGGCTGGATTCCGCCGGTGCCGCTCTCGCTCTCCGACGTGGGGATCTACCACCGCATCACTAAAGACGGGGACCAGTTTCTTCTCCATCACGAAAAACCGCGTTGGCGTTTTTGGGAATCCGGCGACCAGCAGTTCCGGGCCGCCCCGGGGGATGCCATCCACGTCTACGCCCAGGTGAGTTCCCCGGCGCGCTTTGACGACACCGTGATTCTCCACTGGCAGTTCAAGGACCCCCAGGCCGGCTGGAGCACCACCGACCGCATTCCCATGCGTGTGAGCGGGGGACGTACCGAGGGCTACCGGGGGCACGCCTTCAAGCAGAACTTCACCCCAGGGGACTGGCGGGTCAAAGTGGAGACCACCGACGGACGGGAAATCGGCAGGATTCACACCACTGTCAGCTTAATTGAGGACCCAGGGCCCGATCGGACTTTCCAAATCGAGACGCGATAGGCCATTGTGGAGATTCCTGTACGGAGGTTCCATGTTGCTTGCCCTGCTCTTGGCCATCGCTCCCGTTTACGCTCAAGAACTTGACCCCCACGCCGTCCGCAACACCACCCCCCGCTACCTGGGGCTAGCCACTGGCGACCTGAATAAACTCCAGCGCTCCGGCAACTACTCCTGGCCTGTGCGAGTGCAGTCTATCGGCCACACCAATGCCTCCTACCAGCGCTATGGCTGGACTACTCCTTACTTCCACCACGGCCTGGACATCCGCGCCGACGCCGGCGAGGCGGTCTACGCCAGCGTGGGCGGCCGGGTAGTGAACATCGAAAACTACATGCCCGGGCCCGACTACTGGGAAGTGGCGATCCTCGACGACGAGGGCTTCCTCTGGCAGTACCACCACGTGGACCGTGACTCGATTCCCCGGGAAGTATGGAACGCCTTCCAGCTCCAGGGGCGCATCGAGAGCGGCGCGAAGATCGGCGAAGTGGTGGAGTGGGACGTGACCACCTACGGGGAGCGCTACCACCACATCCACCTGAACGTGCTGGATGGCCAGCGCCGTTATGTGAGTCCCTTCCTCTTCCTGGCGGCCTTGCCAGACCAGGACGCGCCCAAGGTCACGCGCATCGGCCTCTTGAAGAACGGCCGCGCCCACCAAGGCAACCGGATCAGTGGTCCGTACTCCGTCTACGCCGAGGTCCACGACTTAATCCTGCACCGGCAGTTCGTGGTGCCGCCCCACATGCTCGCTTATTCTTTGAACGGCGGTCCCCAGCACGTGGTCTGGAACTTCGAAACCCTGCCTGGTGGGCGTGACGAAGAAGCCAAGGTGGAAGAGTTCTTCGTCGCCTCCATGGTGTGCGGGAACTACAGCTGCCGCCGGCAGGTCATCGATCTGGGCTTCGGGCTGGACCTGCCCCGGGCGGCCGGAGAATACACTTTACGGCTCCAGGCCTACGATTTCGTAGGTAACCTGGGTGAGGCGGAACTCCGCTGGACCGTGGAGTAAGGGACGCATGAATCTTATCACCGCCATCCTCGGTCTGTGTCTCGGGCTTGTCGCCTGGGCCGGGCCCGTGACGGTGTCGGGCCTTTCTTCTGGCGGTTTTTTTGCTCATCAATTTCACCTGGCGAACTCTTCCTGGGTCAGCGGCGCGGCCGTATTGGCGGGCGGTCCCTTCTACTGCGCCCAAGGGCAACTTGAAGCGGCCTTCTACCGTTGCATGGAAACCCGGGACGGGGAGCCCACAGTGGCCGAGTCCATGGCCGAGGCCCGAGAGCAGGCCCGCGCCCGGCGCATCGACCCCCTCCACCATGTGGCACGCTCACGCGTCTTCGTCATGAGCGGCTCCCGCGACCGCACGGTGGTGCACGCGGTGGTGCAGTCCCTGGTGGATTTCTACCGCGCCCTGGGCGTGCCCGCGCAGAACATCACCTTCGATGACAGCCTGGAAGTGGGGCACGCTTTCCCCACCGCGGACTTCGGCAACCCCTGCGGCGAGACCAGCCGCCCGCCCTACATCTCCAATTGCGGCCGGGACGTGGCCGGGGAAATCCTCACGGCCCTGGCCGGTGCCCGCCGTTCGCCCCTGGTCCCCCGGGCCGAGCGCCTCTTCCGCTTCAACCAAGCGCTCGCCATGGGGCTTCCGCGCCCGGACGCCGTCTCCATGCACGCCACCGGCTTCGTCTACATCCCCGAGGCCTGCGAGCGCGACCTCTCCCGCTGCCCCCTCCACGTGGCCTTCCACGGCTGCCGCCAGACCCAGGATGACATCGGCGACGCCTTCGTCACCCGCACCGGCTACAACCCCTGGGCCGAGGCCAACGGCGTGGTGGTCCTCTATCCCCAGGCCGCCAAGAGCTACTTCGCCGGCAACCCCCGGGGTTGCTGGGACTGGTGGGGCTACACCGGCCCCCTCTTCCACACCCGCGCCGGACCCCAGATGGCCGCGGTCACCCGCATGGTCCGCACCTTCACCTCGGGCGCCGCGCGCCTGTTGCCGCTCATTCAGGAGTGAACATGAAATCAGCCATTGTCACCGGTGCCTCCAGCGGCATCGGGCTCGCCGTCGCCCAGCGCCTGCACCAAGACGGCTACCAGGTCGCCAACTGGGACCTAAAAGCGCCTGCGGAAACCCATGGGGGCATCACGTTCGTTGAGTGCGACGTTTCCAACGAGGCCAAGGTCCAGGCGGCCTTCGCCAAAACGGTGGAGCTGATCGGAACACCCCGCGTGCTGGTGAACAACTGCGGCCTGCAGTTCATGTCGCCCATCGACGAGTTCCCCACCGAGAAATGGGAGAAGCTCATCGGCATCATGCTCACCGGCACCTTCCTGTGCACCAAAACCGTCCTGCCGGCCATGCGGAAGCTGGGCGGTGGTCGCATCATCAACATCAGCTCGGTCCACGGCAAGCTCGCCAGCCCCTTCAAGTCCGCCTACGTGGCCGCCAAGCACGGGGTGCTGGGCTTTGCCAAGGTCGCCGCCATCGAGGCGGCCCCGGACAAGATCACCGTGAACACCATCTGCCCGGGCTTCGTGGACACGCCGCTCATGCGCCAACAGGTGCGCTCCCAGATGGAGCTGAACAACCTGAAGGAAGAAGAAGTGTTGGAGCGCGTGTTCCTGAAGGACCAGCACATCAAGCGGCTCACGAGCCCGGAGCAGGTGGCGGGGATGGTGGCCTACCTGGTTTCTGATGAGGCCGCGACCATCACCGGAGAGGCGTTCAACATCTCCGGTGGATGGGGGATGGGGTTGTAGTTAGCGGGTTATCAGTCCGCCCACGCCCTGGGTGGCGGAACGGCCGCCGATGCGGGCGCCACCTGCTCGGCATTCCACCCAAGCGGAAACTTGTGCGCCTTCTTGGTCACAACCGTTCCAGGTGTTGGGGTCTCCACTGCCGCCACAGCGGCGGTTGTCAAAGGCCTCACGGTAGAGACGGCGGGCCTGGGCCTGGGCCTCGGCACAAGTGGCGCCGAAGCCTCGCGCGTAACGAGTACCCCGGATACTGCAGACTTCGGTGTCGCGCTGGCCTTGGCAGAAGTGGGGGTCAGAGGCAAAGGCGCCGGAGGAGAGAGCGGCCAGAGACAGGCAGAGGGAGGAAATCATCAACGGTTTCATGGGCACCTCGTTTTCCCTCTCTTAGGGGAAAGGCTTCCGGGAAGGCGTGGGGCCTCCCCGGGGGGGTCATTTAGTTCTGGTGGCGGGCGCAGGCAACATGGAGGAGGTTGGCGTCGAAGGTGACGTAAAGCTCAGAGGGTGTCCTCAGGCGAAGCGAATTTCTGGCGGAGCCCATCAGTTGGCCGCTCTGGCTTATGGCCATGTGCAGGAGGGTTTCATCTTCGCCCAAGCCAGCACCGAGATCCACGCCGTAACGGTCGAACCTCACGCTGATATTGTCGGGAAGCGAGACGGTCCGTACCGAGCCAACGGCATCCAGTCGCAACTCCTGTTCGAAGAGGACCTGGTGGCTGGGCGTGGTGTAGCTGATCTCACAGTCGACCACCCCCGCATGGGCGGTGCTGAGGGCCAGTACAAAAGCCAGAGAGGCGAAGGCGAGCTTTTTCATTGGGTCTCCAAGGTTAGATTTGATCCCATGGTATCGCCGCTCGTTTCCGCGCCAGCGCGAATCAGTAAAACTTACGTGGTGTCTAAAGTTTTGACAGCTCGGCTCAGGGCGAATTGCTTAGAAGCTCCCCAACACGGTCCCCAGCACCACCACTGCGACCGTCGCAAGTACCGGAAAGGCCACTGCCACCATGAAGATGTCCGCATAGGAGCGCTTGTGGTCCATGCCACAAATGGCCAGCAGAGTGATCACGGCCCCGTTGTGGGGAAGGGTGTCGAAGCCGCCGGAAGAAAGAGAAGCCACTCGATGTAAGAGTTCCGGGGAGATGTTCTGGGCCTGGGCCATTTCTAAATAGGTCGTGCCAAGCGCTTCCAGTGCGATGGAAAGTCCCCCTGAAGCGGAGCCGGTAATACCGGCGAGCACGTTCACTGCCACGGCCTCCGAGACCAGGGGAAAGGAGGGAAAAAGTCCGAGGATGCTGGCCTTTACCAAGGCAAACGAGGCCAGTGCTGCGATGACGTTGCCGTAACCGACTTCCGATGCCGTGTTGAAGACCGGCAGCATGCAGTCTAGGGTTCCGCGGTTGATCGCCTCCAGCGGGTTGGACATGCGTTTAAAATGGAGCAGAAGGATGGAGGCGATCCCGAGCACCAGGGCCACCACCAACGCCCAGGTGCCCAGCACCTTCTCGATCGTGGTGGCGCCATACTTGGCGTCGGCCAGGAAGGTCCCGTCCCACTGGGGAATAACCCAGCGACTCATGAGGAAATTGGCGGCGAACACCACCAGCAGGGGGAGAAAAGCGCTAGCGGGGGAAGGGAGAGCCCCGCCACGGGATGCGGCGGTGTTGCTGGATTTTTCGGTGAAACTCTCCCCTGCCGCTACCGCTCGGCGGGTACGACCCATGAGCCACCATGTTCCTACGCCGAACATGATGGAGGCTGCAATAATGCCCAGGCCTGGGGCGGCGAAGGTGTCAGTGCCGAAGTAGGGCATGGGGATGGCGTTCTGAATGGCGGGAGTGCCGGGTAAGGCGGTCATGGTGAAGGTGAAGGCACCTGCTGCGATGGCACCCGGGATAAACCGGCGGGGCAGGCCCGCTTCCCGGAAGAGAGACACCGCCAGGGGCTCCATGCAGAAGGCGACCACGAACAAGGACACGCCGCCGTAAGTGAGGACGGCGCAGGAGGCGATCACGGCCAGCACCGCATGGCGCGCGCCGAGCTTACCGGCCACCAAGCGGGCGATGGCGTCGGCGGAGCCGGACTCGCTCATGAGTTTGCCGAAAAGTGATCCGAGCAGGAACAGCGGGAGGTATTTCACCACGTAGCCGCCCACCGCGGGCATGTAGACCTGGGTAAGGGTGGCGAGGATGGGGGTGTCGGTGTGGAAGAGGCAGGCCAGCAGGGCCATGAGGGGCGCCAGCAGGAGAACGTTCACGCCCCGGTAGGCGAAGTACATGAGCCCCGCCAGAGACAGGGTGATGCCGAGAATGCCCATGGGGCTCCTTTAGAGCGTCAGGCGTTGTACGCCTCGTTGAATTCCATGTTGTGGTAGACCTTCTGGACGTCGTCATCCTCTTCCAGGGCGTCGATGAGCTTCAGGATTTTCTCGTAGGACTCCTTGCTCGACACGGCCTTGGTGTTGAGGGGCAAGCGCTCCAGCCCGGACTCCTCCACCTTGATCTTAAGTTGCTCGAGTTTCTTATGGAGATCCCCGAAGGACTCCACGGCCCCTTTCACGGTGATCACGCCGTCTTCGTCCCGTTCCACGTCCTCGGCGCCCGCGTCGATCAAGTCCATGGTCAGTGCGTCCACATCGATTTTTTTGTCCTCGTCCAGGATGGTGAAGACCGCCTTGCGCTCGAACACGAACTGCAGGCACCCTTGGGTGCCGATGGAGCCGCCCCAGCGGTTGAAGTAGGAACGAACGTTGCCGATGGTGCGGGTGGGGTTGTCGGTGGCCGCGTCCACGAAGATGGCCACGCCGTCCAGCCCGTAGCCCTCGTAGGCGATCTCCTCGTAGTTCTCGCCGCCTTCGCCGGAACCTTTCTTGATGGCCCGCTCGATGTTGTCCCGGGGAACGTTGTTCTCCTTGGCCTTGACCAGGGCGATCTTGAGGCCGAAGTTGGAGTCGGGGTCGGTGCTGCCGGAGCGGCGGACCG
Source organism: uncultured Bacteriovoracaceae bacterium (assembly GCA_964399165.1). Taxonomy (GTDB): domain Bacteria; phylum Bdellovibrionota; class Bacteriovoracia; order Bacteriovoracales; family Bacteriovoracaceae; genus UBA6144. The sequence continues at coordinate 127,672 of CAYNPO010000003.1, forward strand.
CCATGGTGATCTCACGCAGGATCTTGGTGTAGCTGGCCGAGCGCGCTTTATCTTGCGCGGCCTTCTTCATTTTGATGTTGTTCCACTTGCGGCCCATGGGTGCTCCTTACTCTAGGCAGAAGGCTTATCTTCGGGAAAAATAAAGAAAATGGCCAGGAGCGACGCGGCCAGGAAGAGGACGACATGGGTGAGTTCTTTTGGGTGGGGGCCGGCGGTTTTTTGGGAAGCACTCTGCGCTGGGCGCTCGTGCGGATGCTGGCCTTGGGGGGCATGGCCTTCCCATGGCCGGTGGCCGTGGTGAATCTGTTGGGGTCTTTCGCGCTGGGCACGCTGCTTGGGCGCGCCGGGGCCGGCGGGCTCTCGCCTTTTGTGGGGATGGGACTCCTGGGTGGATTCACCACCTTCTCAGCATTCAGCTCGGATAATTTGCTGCTCTTTCAGCGGGGTGCCTGGGGCATGTTGTCGCTGAATCTTTTGGTGCAACCCGTGCTTGGGCTCGCGGGCGCTTGGTGGGGCCACCGGCTCACGAGTTAGTCAACGGCGAGCAGCCAGCTCCATCTGGGCCAAGAAGAACTCCCGCAGATTCCGCCCCTGGGCGGCCAGCTGCTGGGGAATGAAGGAGGCGCGGGAAAGGCCCGGAAGGGTGTTGATCTCCAACAGCACGGGGCCGCGGTCGGTGAGGATCATGTCCGTGCGTGAATAACCCTGGCAACCCATGAGGCGGTGGAGGGCGCAGGCGAGTTCTTGGCAGCGCTTTGCGGTTTCCGCGTCCAAGGGCGCGGGGGTGAGTTCCAGCACGCCACTGCCTAGGTACTTCCCTTCATAGTCAAATTGGCGGCCTTCGTTGACCCGCACTTCCGAGCAGGGGAGGGGGGCCACACTTCCGTCGGCGAGTTCCTCCACACCCACGGTGATCTCTCTGCCCTCGAGGAACCGCTCGGCCATGTACGGGCCAGCGGAGTTCTGGCGCAACTTTGCCAGGGCCTGCTCGAAGGAGGCTTGGTCCTTGACGATGAAAAGACCCACGCTGGAGCCGTTGGCCACGGGCTTGAGCACCAGCTTGGGATGAGTACGGTGGAAATCCACCAAGGTCTCTTGCCCGCGGCTGGAAGCCGGGTTCTCCACCAGCAGGTCTTGGGTCACGGGCAAATGCGCTGCCGCGGCGGCGAGCTTAGTGGCCTTCTTGTCGAAGGCGCGACGACTGGCCACCGAACCAGAGCCCGTGAAGGGGATGCGGTGGGTTTCAAACAAGGTTTGGATGGTGCCGTCCTCACCCTCGGTTCCATGCAGGGCCATCAGCACGGTCTTGCCCCTGAGAAGGCCCACGGCCGCCGCGAGGGAGCCGGCGAAGGCGGGCGTACGGGGAACCAGGGGCCGGGTGAAGGCCTGGGCGTGGGCCAGAAGTTCAGGGCGGGAGAGCTCGTGGACTTCCCCCGTGGGACCGATGAACCACAAGAGCGCTTCCGGGATTTGTTGGGAGAGGTTCTGCGCCGAGGCCACGGAGACCAGGCGTTCTTCCGAGACGCCGCCGAACAGGATGAGGGGGGAGTGTCGCATGCCTCATTCTCCCCTGGGCCGGAGGTGGGGGCAAGCGGGAATAAAAAAAGCCGGCGCTAGGCCGGCTTTCTTCACGTCCTGAGGACGTTGGTCGTCTGAATTATTGAGCGGCTTCGGCGGGAGCGGCTTCAGCTTCAGCGGGAGCGGCTTCAGCAGGAGCAGCTTCGGGGGCCATTTCAGCAGGAGCGGCCTCTACGGGAGCGGTTTCAGCGGGAGCAGCGGCTTCTTCTTTCTTGTTGCAGGCAACGGCGACGAAGATCAGGGCAACGGCGAGCAGAGAGTACTTGAACATGGGTTTCTCCTTGGTAGTTTACCCGTTTTGGAAAACGAGGATGCAAAAGCAGTTTTACGTACACCACTTCACCCGGGCGCGTGCGTGACACGGGATTACATCGAATGAGATGGCTTGCCTGAATTTTAACGCAAGCGTTCTTTCCCCGACAAGAGAGTTTCACCGCATTTTTGTCTGGACGTAGGGGCATCCGACGAAGCCGCTTGCGCGACGCGATGGCATAGGTTCCGTCGGGGCGAATTTGCGCTGACGCCGGCCCAAGCTATACTGAAAGACGGTCATGAGAATTGAAGTCGCCATTGAAGGGCAAGAGCCCACCGTCCACCGCTTGAACAAGGAGAAAACCCTCCTGGGCAGTTCCGCGGAGTGCGACGTGGTAGTGGACGCCGAGGGCATCAGCCGCAAACACCTCATCATCGTGGCCCAAGAGGACCAGTTTTACGTGCTCGACCAGGGCAGTAAGAACGGCACTTTCATCAATGAAGATCGCCTGGTTCCCGGGCAGCGGGCCGAATTCACCTCCTTTTTCCCGGTGCGATTAGGAGGGTTGGTGGTGGTGAGCCTGCTCTCGGACGAAGAGCAGGGAGATCGCTCCTTTGATTTCGGGCAGGCGCTTGCTGCTTCCGGGGCCCCGGCGGCGCGGGAGAAAACCGCCCCCGACTTGCCTACCCCCCCGTCGGCCTCCGGGACCTCCCCAGGTGTCACCCGCACGCAAATGCTGCGCCCGGAGCGACCTTTTTCTTCCACGCCGCCTTCCCGACGTGAGCGTGCCGCGGACCAGGGAAAGGTGGCGCGCCCCCATGATCCGGACGCGGCGCGGATGCGCCGGACCAAGATCCTGGCCGCCCTGGTAGTGGTGGTGGGAAGCGCCCTGTTTTTCTACACCCGTCCCGTGGAGGAACCGGTGGTGGAATCCGTCGCTCCGGTGGCCCAAGTGGAGACACGAAAGATGGCGCTGAATGAAGGCGTCTTTACGTTTCCTGCCAGTCCCACCCTAGAAGAGGCACAGGCCTTGGCGACCCAGCCCCGTTGTGTCCAGGAGGGGGAGAAATCCCTCTGTGGGAAACTAGGCCTGCCCCATTCCACGGTTGCTGGCACCGGCCTTTCCCTGGCCGCTGGCAAGGCCCTCTTGGTTCTGCCGGCCCTGGGCGAAGACGTCTGGGCCCAGCACTCTGTCGCCTTGACCCTCATGGAAAGCGCCAAGGCCAACTGGACAGCGCAACCGGATTTTCGGGATGTGGTCGCCCTGGCGCTCTTGCGCTCCTCAGCCGCCGACTTAGCGGCGCTGGCCAAGGGCGCCCGATGGCTGATGGCGGCCCCGGCTTCGCCCGGCGGTGCCGCCCCCACGGAGTACTACTTGGTGGACTTGCAGGCCTTGGCCTCCCAGGTCAACGACCAGATCCTCCAATCCCTCGCCTCCAAAGTCAGCCAAGGAGGTCTGGAGAGTTTGGCGCCCCTGGCGGGAATGTGGCGCCAATTGGAATGAGCTTCACAAGGTCTTGAGAAACTCCACCAGTTCCCGCTTCTGCACGGGCGTCATGAGTTCACGCCCCTCACGCAGGAAGATCCCCTCGTCGTGACCGGCGTTGGAGAGCCCTTCTTTGGTCGTGTCGTAGCGGTAGTCGGCCTCACGCCTCCAGGCCGCGGGCGCGTTCACGGGGTAGCCCACGCAGTCGGCGTCGAAATCCGTCTGAGGATCCACCGCAGGTCCGGCCACGTAACTGCGGGGGCGGGCGCTGGCCTTGGTCAGTACCGCGCACAGACTGGGGACGGAGTTGTTGTGGAAATAGGGCCAGCGCGCCCAGATCCCCACCAGGGGCGGAGGGACATAACCGCGCTGGGGTTCCACCACGGTCTGGATGCTGCGGGAGATTTTGAGCTGGTTGAGGCGTCCCGCGAAGTGTTGCATGCCCTTCCAGCGGCCGGGGTCGGTGCCCACGTCGATGACCGGCGTGCGGCGATGGTAGTGCACGCGTAGCGTGCGCACCTGCTCCTTCAACGGCAAGCCCGCCGCGCCGTCCTGCTCCCAGGCCTTGTCGTAGCGGCCGTGGCAGCGCAGGCAGTGGTTGTTGAAATGGGCCTGCCCCCGTTTCGCCATGGCGAGGTCCAGGGTTTCTTCGGGCAAGAAATCCAGGTAGGCCGGCGCCTCGGTGGCGAAGACCCGGGCCGTGAGATCGTTGATGAGAGGTTGGTTGGCAAGCATCCACCCCTCCAGACGGCGCAGGTCCACGCCACGGCCAATCTCATTCCACAGGAAGTTGGTGAGGATGGGGTTGCCTTGGACGATGGAACCATCGGAGAGCCAACGGGTCTTGTATTTGAGGTTCCACCACACGGCCGGTTTGCTGTCGGCCACTTCCGTGGCGAGCGCGTTGGGACGGGGACGGCGGGCGTGCTCCGGGAGGCGCGTGGCGTACTCATCCTCGGCGCGGCGGGAGAGCGAAAGGGCCACTTGGGCCAGGCTAGTATCCAGTCCCAAAGTGGCGGGCCTTTTGGCCCCCACGTAGCGAATGGCGTTCAGGGAGCGCTCCAAGAGTTCCCGCTCGGCTCGGGTGGCGCCGGTCATGCGCTGGAAGAGACCCGGGTCCACCAGCGGTGCCAGGTTCTTGCCACCTGCGAAGAACTCGTTGGCGCGGGGGAAGCGGTTGGTGAGGCCCACCACCGGCTTGCCGAACAAGCTGGCGGAGTGGCAGGCGGCACAGGAGAAGGTCAGGCCCTCGGCCCCGTGGAAATCGGCCACGGTGGCGCCCATGCCGAGGGCGCGCTCTTGCGCGCTCACCGGCGTGGGGTCGCTCTCTTCAAAAGGGTGCAGCCCCAACCAGGCCATCACGTCCTCGGGACTCTTCACATCAAACGTTTGGCGCAAGAGCAGGCTGATCCATCGGCGCACCGGCGCCTGCCCAGTGGAGTCAAAAAATTCCGTGAAAGCGCGGTAGGGAATGGTCAGTTCAGTGACTTCCACGGGGTAAACCATCACGTGGCGCTGGCCCCGCGTCCGGGCCTGTGCCCAGTCGGCCTCGCTGAGGCCCAGGATGTTGGCCCGGTGCTGGGGCGAAAGCCGCTCTTGGCCGGGGAGGGTGGCCTCCCGGGACCAATCGGCCACCTGGGACGATGCAGCAAAGGACGCGAGGAGGGAGAGTCCAGCCAGCAGGAATTTCATGGCCGGACTATTTCAAATGCGGAGCAAAATGGTCAACAGGAGAAAACTCACCGAGAGAATATTGACGCCCGCCGGGGAGGGGGGCCAGGATGGTCGCTCTCTTGGGCGGGTTCTCCCACCCGTCCTCTCCCAGAGATAAAGGGCCAGCAGACGACCTTTCTTGCTGGCCCCTTTTTTTAACCGGCTTTTTTCCCCGTCACTTGCTGCAGCACCCGCACCCAATCGGCCGCGCTGAAGGGCAGCTTCAGGTAGTGCCCGGCTTGGGCGGGGGAGGCCTGGTGAATGGCCACTTTCTCGGGGGTGAAGTGTTTGGAGAGCAACACCACCGTGACGTGGGGGAACTTGGCCTTGAGCTGGGCACAGAGCTGATTTACCCCGCTAGGATGCACGTCCAGCGGAAATACCAACACGAAGGGGACCTTCTTCTTTAACCAAGCGTTGAGTTCGGGAAGCGCTTCCACCTGGTGGTAGTGGGGACCGGGAGGCATGGGTTGGGCGGCGAAATGGCCCTTCCCGAAATCAAACAGCACCACCGGGGGGAGGGCGCTCGGCATGGCCTGGGGCTGGGCCGTGGCGGGGGCGGCGGCACGTGCGCCCGGCTTCACGTTGAATTCCAGATCGTAACCGATCTCTTCCAACTTCCGCTCTTTCTCCTCTTTCTCCCTTTTCAGGGCCTTGAGGTCGATGACGGTGGTGGGCTTGTCGTCTTCGTTCTCGGACATGGCATCCTCCGCACGGGTCGTTTCGACGGCCTATCGGCGGATCCGGAAGAAAACTTGAGCGTCTTGGGCAATCTCCGGGGATTTCAGTTTTTCTGCCCATCGCCCGACAAGACAACGAGGTTTTACGTCCATGCCTTTGGAAGATCTAGACCTAGAATTCGAGGACGAAGAAGAGCTTAAGAAGAAGCGTAACGAGGCCGTGTCCGTCGACGTCGATTCCCTCTTCGAGCCCATCGAGCCCGCCGCCAAACCCGCGGCGGCAGCCCCCGCGGCCGTGGGCAAACCCGCCGCGTCCGCAGCCGCCGCAAGGCCCGGCGAGGCCCAGGTCAAAAAGCTCGACGACGCCCGCGCCGCCCAGGCGGCCAAGCGCCCCGGAGCGGCCCCCGTCGCCAGCGCCCCGGCCCGTCCCACCGTGAGCGGCGCCAACGCCCTCCAGACGGCCCCGGGAGACGAGGCCATGGCCGACTTGGCCTCCACCATCGAGGAGACGCGTTTCGAGGCCCGGGTGCAGGTGGCGGTGGCCGAACACCGCCTGGAGCTGCTGGCCGACGTGCTCTCCGACGCCAAACTCCTGGACCATCAAGTCCACCAGCTCCTGGTGCGCATCAACCAGAAGCACCCCGACCTCAAGCCCGAGGTCATGGCCATCAAAAAGCTCCTTGCCGACTTCGCGGCCAAAAAACGAAAATAGCCCCCATGAAACTTGAACACGTCCACGTCCCTGGATCCGGGGACGGGGCGGTGGTGCTCTTCCACGGCTACGGCGCGGACATGCACGACCTGGCCCCCTTGCACCGCTGGTTTGACCCCGAAGGGCGCTGGCACTGGTATTTCCCCAACGCCCCCTTGCGCGTTCCCTTGGGCGGCGGCTGGGAAGGGCGGGCCTGGGCCCCCATCGACATGCGGGCACTGGAAGAGGCCATGGCACGAGGGGTACACCGGGACATGTCGGGGCCAGCGCCTGAAGCATATAAGACGGCCCTGGAGCACATGGAAGGTTTCGCCGCCGAGGTGGCCGCGCGCCACCCCAAGGTGGTGGTGGGCGGCTTCAGCCAGGGCGCCATGGGCGCCTCCCACATCGCCGCCCGCGGGAAAGTTCCCCTGGCGGGGGCGCTCCTACTCTCGGGCACGCTGCTTGACCGTGCCGCCCTAGAGAGTGGTGGTCGCTCCACGCCGATCTCATTCTTTCAATCCCACGGTGACGGGGACGCCCTCCTGGGCCCCAAGGCCGCCCGGGAGCTGCATGAGTTGTTCTTGGCCAAGGGCTGGCAGGGCACGTGGTGTCCGTTCCGCGGTGGTCACGAAATTCCGGAGACGGTGTTGCGGGAGGGAGCGCGCTTCCTGCGGGGTTGCCTGGACTAAAGGCTAGAGCTCTTCCAGCATTGCGCGCATGCCGGCGCGGGTCTCGTGGATGAACCAAGAACCCGCGTCGTTGAGGGACCGGGAAGATTCGTGACCCGCACCACGGCGGGCGCCGAGGAATCCCGCCAAGAGGTCTTGTTGTTTCCACTCGTCCTCGACCCGCGCGGGGTCTTCGGTGAGATGTGAGAGGTCTTGTGTGGCGGTGATGAATTCGTAGGTGGCCACTAGCATGAAGGGGGCCACGGCGGCTTGGCGTTTGCCGCGCCCACGTTGGCGCAGCTTCGCGGCCAGGTGCCAGGGCACGTAGTGGTGATAGATGTTTCCATTGAAGAGTTGCCCTTGGCCTTTGGGGTAGGCGAGGAGCCGGTAGCGTTCCGGGCTTTCCCGGCGCCATTGGGCCAGAAGCTCCAGCGCGTGCCCGAGAAGTCCCAGGTTGTCGTGGAAGTGCGGCCCCCCCTCTTGGCCTTCCCGGGCCAGGAATTCCAGGTGGGCCTGGGCCGGTGAAGTGTCCTGGAAGAGCACCGCCAACGCTCCTACTGCCCGTTCCTCGCCACCGAAATGGGCCTGGGCGGTTTCAAACAGATTGAAGCCCCGGGTGTGTCCCTTCTGCAGGTGTTGCACCACTTCGCGCAAGAACTGCCCGGTGAGCTGTTGGCGCAGAAGCCCCACTAACTCACCCTTGAAGGCCACGAACACGAAGGGGGGAATGCCCATGCGGGGGGGGCCATGGGGAGTGGTTTCTAGGAAGCGCAGATCGTGGTCGAGAAGCTGGAGCATCTCCCAACTGGTTTCCCGGCAGCCCCGGGCCTCGCGGCCGGAGAGGTAGCGGTCACAGCGCACGGAAATGAGGCGGTGGAGCGCCATGTTACGAAGAGGGCGGCTGGCTCCCAGGGCCCGGATCAGTTCGTCGACCGGCCCGGTTTTGGCCGCGGCTTGCAATTGCGCTAGTCGCTTCGACGCTTCCTGTCGTGCAGGGTCGAGCAGAGACTCAGTGTAAGGGGGGTAAGCAAAAGCTGGGGACACCCAGAGTGCGCCAAGAAGCAGCAGATGTTTCATAGACGACAATTCTGCTGAAGCCGTCACGAGTTGACGAGGTGAATCTCTTCGGTCGGAATTTTTGCGCAGCGTTCAGGGTCTGCGATAACACCTGATTTTTCCTGGAGGATTTCATTCTCAGCAACGGGGGCACGGCTTATAATGGAGGGCGCGCACCACACACCACCTGTTTTCGTTTGGGAAGGCCCATGAAACCCACTACCGACTTTTCCTTCGTTTCCTCCTCTGACAACGCCTACGTGGATGGGTTGTACGCGGACTACGTCCGGGATCCCCAGAGCGTGGAGGAATCCTGGCGCCAGTTCTTCCGCGGTTTTGATTACGGCTCCAAGCGTGACGGGGAAGCGGGGGGGGCCGCGGTGGGTGGCGCCGAGGTGGCGCGGGAACTGAAAGTGTACGCCCTCATCGACGGCTACCGCGGGCGTGGCCACTTGCTCTCTCGCACCAACCCTATCCGTGAGCGCAAGAACCGCAATCCCCGCCTGGAGCCTTCCGACTACGGCCTCACCGACGCCGACCTGGACACGCGCTTCGCCGCCGGCGAGCAGATCGGGAAACCCGGGGCGACCTTGCGGGAGATCATCGCGTTCCTCAAGGAAGTTTACTGCGGCAACCTGGGCCTTGAGTACATGCACATCAATAAGACCGAGATCCGCCGCTGGTTCCGCGAGAAAGTAGAGCGGGGAGTGGGCGAGCGCCAGTTTCCCATTGAAAAGAAGAAGCGGATTTTGAGGAAGCTCAACGAAGCCGTGGCCTTCGAGAATTTCCTGCACACTAAGTACGTGGGGCAAAAGCGCTTCTCGCTTGAAGGTGGCGAGAACACCATCCCCGCCCTGGACGCTGCCATCCTGAGGGGGGCGGAGTTGGGTGCGGAAGAAGTCGTCATCGGCATGGCCCACCGCGGGCGCCTCAACGTGCTCGCCAACATCATGGGCAAGACCTACGAGTACATCTTCAGCGAGTTCGAGGGCACGGCCGTGCCCGACCTCACCATGGGTGACGGCGACGTGAAGTACCACAAGGGCTACAGTTCCAAGGTCCCGGGCCCCGCCGGCAAGGACGTGTACCTGAAGCTCATGCCCAACCCTTCCCACCTGGAAGTGGTGGGGGCGGTGGTGCTGGGCCATGCCCGTGCCCAGGGCGAGCTGCTTTACGGCGAGGACGTGGGCAAAGTGCTCCCGATCGTCATCCACGGCGACGCCGCGGTGGCCGGCCAAGGCATCGTGTACGAGACCCTGCAGATGGCGGGTCTTGAGGGATACCATGTGGGCGGGACCCTGCGCTTCGTGATCAATAACCAGGTGGGCTTCACCACCGACTTCGACGACGCGCGCACCTCTACCTACTGCACCAGCGTGGGCCGCACTCTAGACATTCCCATCATCCACGTCAACGGCGACGACGCTGAGGCGGTGGTCTACGCGGTGGAGCTGGCCGCCGAGTTCCGCGCCAAGTTCAAGTCGGACGTGTTCGTGGACATGGTCTGCTACAGAAAGCACGGCCACAACGAGTCCGACGAGCCGAAGTTCACCCAGCCCTCTCTCTATAAGCTCATCGCCAAGCATCCCAATCCCCGGGAGGTCTACAAGGACAAACTCATCGAGGGGCGCCAGATCGAGGCACAATTGGCGGTGCAGATGGAAGAGGAATTCAAAAACCTGCTGCAGGACCGCTTCAACATGGTCAAGCAGAAGGTCATGCCCTACCAGTACCAAAAGCCCGAGGAGGAGTGGAAGGCGTTCCGCCGTTCCACGCCCAAAGACTTCGACTATTCCCCCGCCACCGCGGTCAGCCGGGCGTCGTTGGAGAAGACTGTGCAGGCCCTCACCCGGGTGCCGGAAGGCTTCCACGCCCTGGACAAGATCAAGAAGCTCATGGAGGAGCGCTCACGGCGCTTTGCCACCGACCAGCTGGACTGGGCCTTGGCGGAGCTGTGTGCCTACGGGTCTCTCCTGCAGGAGGGCAAGGACGTGCGCATGTCCGGACAAGACTGCATCCGCGGTACCTTCTCCCACCGCCACGCCGGGGTGGTGGACGAGGACACCAACACCCGCCATTTGTTTCTCAACCACATCGGCGGCAAGCAGGGCAAGTTCCGCATCTTTAACTCGCTCCTCTCCGAATACGCCGTCCTTGGCTTCGAGTACGGCTACAGCCTGGGGGCCCCCTCCACCCTCAACATCTGGGAGGCCCAGTTCGGCGATTTCGCCAACGGCGCCCAGACGGTGGTGGATCAGTTCATCAGTTCCGGAGAGTCCAAGTGGCAGCGCCAAAGCGGCGTCGTCATGTTCCTCCCGCACGGCTACGAGGGGCAGGGCCCCGAACACTCCAACGCGCGTCCCGAGCGCTTCCTGCAGCTGGCGGCCGAGTGGAACATGGTGGTGGCCAACCTCACCACGCCCGCCAACATCTTCCACATCCTGCGTCGGCAGGTGAAGTGGGAATTCAGAAAGCCCCTGGTGATCTTCACGCCCAAGTCGCTTTTGCGCCATCCGGAGTGCGTCTCCGCCGTGAAAGACCTCACCGACGGCAAGTTCCAGGAGATCATCGACGATCCCTCCGTGGACCCCAAGAACGTCAAGCGCCTCCTCCTGTGCACCGGCAAGGTGTACTACGAACTCAAGGCGCGCCAGCAAAAAGACAAGCGCGCCGACGTCGCCATCGTGCGGCTCGAGCAGCTCTACCCCATGCCCGAGGAGCAGAGCCTGGCCCTGCTCAAGAAATACGCCCAGGCCGAGAAAGTGTGGGTGCAGGAGGAGCCCAAGAACATGGGTGCCTTCACCTTCCTGCGCCGTTACTCCCAGTTCGACGATTTCAAGCTGGTGGCGCGCAAGTCATCCGCGTCCCCGGCCACCGGCTACGCCAGCGTCCACGCCCAAGAACAACAATCCCTGATCGACACGGCCTTCGGCCCCAAGATCGAACTGGTTTGAGGAAAGGAACAACATGAGCGTCGAGATCAAAGTCCCGCAGGTAGGGGAGTCCATCACTGAAGTCACCATCGCCGCCTGGCTCAAAAAGGACGGTGACGCCGTGAAGATGGACGAGGCCGTCTGCTCCATCGAGTCGGACAAGGCCACCCTGGAAATCGCCGCCCCCCAGGCGGGCAAGCTCAAGATCACCGTGCAGGAAGGGCAGGTGGTGAAGATCGGGGCCGTCATTGGGTCGGTTGATCCTTCCGCCACTGGTGCCGCTGCGGCCCCCGCGGCCCCCAAGGCCGAGGCGCCCAAAGCGGAAGCGCCCAAGGCCACCGCTCCCGCCGCCTCCGGCGGGGACAAAAATTACCCCTCACCCGCGGCCGCCAAAATCCTCGCCGAGAAGGGTGTAGACCCGGGTTCAGTCGCCGGCTCCGGCAAAGACGGACGCATCACCAAAGGGGACGCCCTGTCCGCCTCCGCGGCTTCCGCGCCTAAAGAGAACAGCATGGCCGCCCTGGTGAAGGAAACCATGGCCTCTTCCTTCTCCCGTGACGTGAAGCGTGAGAAGATGAGCAACCTCAGGAAGACCATCGCCCGCCGGTTGGTGGAGGCGAAGAACACCACCGCCATGCTCACCACCTTCAACGAGGTGGACATGTCCGCGGTCATGGATCTTCGGAAGCGCTACAAGGAGGCCTTCCAGAAAAAGCACGGCGTGGGCCTGGGCTTCATGTCGCTTTTCACCAAGGCCGCCTGCCAGGCCATCAAGAACTATCCCCTGGTCAACGCCGTGATCCAGGGCGAGGAAATCGTTCAGCACAACTACGCCGACATCGGCGTGGCCGTCTCCACCCCCAAGGGCCTGGTGGTGCCCGTGCTCCGCAATGCCGAGAGCATGTCGCTAGCCCAGATCGAAAGCAAGATCGGGGAGCTCGCGGTGCGGGCCCGGGACGGCAAGCTCGGCATCGACGAAATGCAGGGCGGGACCTTCACCATCACCAACGGTGGCGTGTTCGGCTCCATGCTTTCGACACCCATCCTGAATATTCCCCAGTCGGCGATCCTGGGCATGCACAACATCGTGGAGCGCCCGGTGGCCGTGAACGGCCAAGTGGTCATCCGGCCCATCATGTACGTGGCCCTCTCTTATGACCACAGGATCGTGGACGGGCGGGAGTCCGTGAGCTTCCTAAAAACCATCAAAGAAATGATCGAGGACCCCGCGCGGCTCCTCTTGGACGTGTGAGGGGAACTCATGAGCGCTGAACAATATGACGTGGTGGTGATCGGTTCCGGCCCTGGAGGCTACATCGCGGCCATCCGCTGCGCCCAGCTGGGAATGAAGACCGCCATCGTGGAACGCTATCCGACCTTGGGCGGCACCTGCTTGAATGTGGGCTGCATCCCTTCCAAGGCGTGGCTGGATTCCTCCGAGCGCTACCACGAGACGGTGCACTCCCACGAGGTCCACGGGATCGAAGTGGGGAACGTGAAGCTCAATGTGGGCAAGATGGCCGAGCGGGTCCAGAAGGTGGTCAAGTCCATCACGGTGGGTGTGGCGGGCCTCATGAAGAAGAACAAGATCGCCGTGTATCACGGACACGGCAGCTTCAAGGATGCTAAGACCGTGGTGGTAGACGGCACTGACGGGCAAAAGCTCCTCTCCGCCGGGAAAATCATCATCGCTACGGGCTCCAAGCCCTCAAGCCTCCCCGGCATCTCCATCGACAAGGAGCGGATCATCACCTCCACTGAAGCGCTTAAGCTCCAGGAAGTACCCAAGCACCTCATCGTTATCGGGGGGGGAGTCATCGGGCTGGAAATGGGCTCGGTGTTCCGGCGCCTGGGCGCCAAGGTTTCTGTGGTGGAGTATGCCGACGCCATCATTGCCGGCATGGACCAGGATCTGGGCAAGGAACTCCAGAAGATCCTTAAGCGCGACGGCGTGGAATTCCACCTGGGCCAGGGAGTGAAGAGCGTCAAGCGCGAGGGCAACAAGGTCACTGTCACGGCCGAGCCCAAGGCGGGCGGGGAGGCCCTGGTGCTGGAAGGGGATTACGTGCTTATGTCCGTGGGCAGACGTCCTTACACCGACAAGCTGAACTTGGAAGCCGCGGGGCTAAAGGCCGATGAGCGTGGGCGTATTCCGGTGGACGACCATCTGCAGACCGCCGTGCCCGGCATCTATGCCATCGGGGACGTGGTCCGCGGTGCGATGCTGGCCCACAAGGCCGAGGAAGAGGGCGTGTATGTGGCCGAGGTTATGGCCGGGCAAAAGCCCCACATCAACTACAACCTGATCCCGGGCGTGGTGTACACCTGGCCGGAAGTTTCTGGCGTGGGCGCCACCGAGCAGGAGCTCAAGCAGAAAGGTGTCGCCTTCAAGAGCGGCAAGTACCCCATGATGGCCCTGGGCCGGGCCCGGGCCTCCGAGGAGAAAGACGGCTTCATCAAGGTGTTGGCAGACGAAAAGACCGACGAGATCCTGGGCGTGCACATGATCGGGCCCCGGGCCGCCGATCTCATCGCCGAGGCGGTGGTGGCCATGGAATACCGGGCCTCCGCCGAGGATGTGGCCCGCATGTCCCATGCGCACCCGACCTACGCCGAGGCCTTTAAGGAAGCCTGCCTGATGGCCACTGCCAACCGCGGTCTCAATATATGAGAGGCTTCTAGGCGGCTTTCTTCTCTTCGACGGGGGCGGCGGTCATGGCCGCCTTGAACTCGTGGCCGTTATCCACGAACCAGAAGGTCATCTTGCGGCGCTTGCCGTGAAAGGACACGGTCACGGTCTGGAACTCGTCTTCCGCCCCTTCCACGTCCACTTCCGCCACCTGTGAGCGCGCCACCACCGTCTCACCCCATTTCCATGGAGCGCGCACGCGGAAGCCATCCTCGTCCCAGCTCACTTGGTGGCGCTGGTCGTAGCCCACCATGCCCAGCACGCTGGCGGCCAAGGACACTCCCAAGAGCGTCAGCAGGGCACCGGTGGGTCCTTCGCCGGCCCACTGGAGCATGAGCCAGCTCTGCACGCCGTAGGCGAGGGTTAAGAGCGGGACCACCCGGACCAGGTGGTCCAAGTGTTTTTCCCGCGTGAATTGGTGGGTGGGCTTTTCCATGGGCTCCTTATCGGAACCCGGGAGAGGAACTAAACCGGCCTTATATGCAGCGGATCTGGTTTTGGGCGGCGCTGATGGTGCAGTTGGTGGGGTTGACCTCGCCGGAGCAGACCACGTTGCCGGTAGTCGCATTCTCGGCGCAGCCGGTGTTGAGGAGGTAACGGGTGGATTGCGCCGTCATCCGGCAAACGGCCAGGCCAGGGCTGACGTTCACGGCCGCGTTGGCGGTCCAGTTTGGGTGGCTTCCCGCGGGAGTCAGGGGATCGTCGAAAACGCAGTTGCCACCACTGCGGGTGAAGAGGGCCACGGCCCCCACAGTGGTAAGGACGCCAGCAGTGCTGGTGAAGTGGTTCAAGTGGGCCCGGGCGGTGAAGCACATTCCCATCAAGGCCAAAAACAGCATGCTTTTCATGATTTCCTCCGGATGGCTTGATTATAGGCCAGTTTGGGCCGACGGCCAACGAGATCCAGATTGGGGAAATGTAGGGGAGTGTTTTAGTAGGCTTGCTGCCCACTATGGTTGGCGGCCCTCATGGGCCCAATGACCTAACGGCCTATCCCTTTGACCGAGGGAAGATACCGGTTACAATGGCTTAAATGAGAATCGGAGGAGTTATGCAACTCAAGTGGGACCAACGGGGCATGTCCTTGATCGAGGTCATGATCGCCGTCTCCATCCTTTCCTTGATCATGGTCGGGGTCATGACCATGTCCAAGAACATGGAGAAGTCCGCGAAGTCGGCCGAGAAAAAGTCCGACATCGAACAGGTGGTCCGGGAAATCCAGACCCTCCTCGCCGACAAAGAAAACTGCAGCGCCACCGTCATGGGGGCCGCTGCTACCGGTAACACCGTCATCACCTCCATCAAGCAACTCAACTCCGCCGGCACCCTGGTGGGGCACACCCGCCTGCGCTCTTCCACCCAAGCGGCCCCCACATACGTTTCCAAGGGCATGATCATCAACGGGATGTTCCTGAAGTGGCTGAGCAACACCGCCAGCGGCGCCAACTTCGAGCTGCACGTCACCTTCATGAAGAGCGTGAAGGCCGGGGGCGCCACCGCCGGGGCGGAGAAAGCCAAAGAGACGTTTTATGGCTCCAATCTGGTGACCCGCGTGATCCCCCTGCAAATCGACAACTGTACCCGCTACGTGGCCTTCGGGGTCGACGCGGCCAGCGCCCAGGGCTTCTGTGTGCAGAGCGGTGGCACGCCGACTGGTAGCGTCGTCAGTCTGTTCTCCGACAGCGCCCCCAGCGTGACGGTGCCCGACAACCATTACGCCGTCGCTTGCCGCGTCTGTGACCCCGTCACCCGCCCCCGCGTGAATGGCTGTATCTAATTCGCCCCGCATGGGTTGGTTTTTCGCGCTTTTTATGGGCCTTGCCCATGCCCAGACGGACTTCAAAGATGTCTTGCCCATGTCGGTGGAGGACCTGGTGAAGGCCAGCGCCGAGCAAATCCCCTGCTCCTCGCTTTCCGTGAGCAGCCTTTGTCGGGCCTTCCCTTGGCCCCCCCGCAAGGGGGAGGGCGTGGTGAAGGTCGGGGCCACGGCCGTGGTGTTCGTCCGCGAAGCCCCGCCGGAAGGCTCCCGCATGTCTAGCTGGTTGCGCAAATTCCCGGAGGACAAACGCCAGGAATTCTACACGCTCCTGGCCGCGGTTTCTGAGCGGACCGCTAACGCCTTCGCCACGGCGAGCATGTCTTCCCTGCTGATCCTCGTGCTGCGAGACACGGCCGAAGGGGGCGGGCGCCAGGTCAAGTCGGCCCTGTTCACTTCTCAAGGGGTCATGTCGGACTTCCTGCCGCGTTGGTTTCCGGTGTTCCAGTCCGAGCTCGATGCCACCACCGGTACCTGGTACGCCCCCACCGAGTTCGTCCCGTTCTACCAGTACGCCGCTTACTGATTTTCGCGACGCACCTCCCTTGGTAGCTCCTCCCTGACGGTGTAGAATCTAGCATCACCCCATCTGAGGAGACGTCCGTGTCCACATTCCGCAAGGATTCCTTCAAAACCCGCCGCACTCTGACCGTGGGCGGGAAGAGTTACGATTACTTCTCCCTTAAGGCCGCCCAGGCCGCCGGCGTTGGCGACGTGGACAATCTGCCGTACTCGTTGAAGGTGTTGATGGAGAACTTGCTCAGGAACGAAGACGACTTCACCGTTTTCGGCGATGACATCAAGGCCATGGGCCAGTGGACCAAGGACCGCCGTTCCACCCGCGAGATCAATTACTACCCCGCACGTGTGCTCATGCAGGACTTCACCGGCGTGCCCGCGGTGGTGGACCTGGCGGCCATGCGCGACGCCATGAAGGCCGTGGGAGGCGATCCCCAGAAGATCAACCCGCTGGTTCCGGTGGACCTGGTCATTGACCACTCCCTGATCGTGGACCACTACGCCACCAAAGAGAGCTTCGAGCAGAACAAGGCCTTGGAGTACGAGAGGAACGGCGAGCGCTACAAGTTCCTCAAGTGGGGCCAGAAGAGCTTCAAGAACTTCCGCGTGGTGCCCCCGGGCACGGGCATCTGCCACCAAGTGAACCTTGAGTACATCGCCCAGACCGTGTGGACCAGGGAGGAGGACGGCAAGACTCTCGCTTACTGCGACACCTGCGTGGGCACCGACTCCCACACCACCATGATCAACGGTCTCTCGGTCTTGGGCTGGGGCGTGGGTGGCATCGAGGCGGAAGCCGCCATGCTGGGCCAGGCCGTGACCATGCTCATCCCCGAAGTGGTGGGCTTCAAGCTCACCGGCAAGACCAAAGAGGGCGTCACGGCCACCGACGTGGTCCTCACCGTCACCCAAATGCTGCGCAAGAAAGGCGTGGTGGACAAATTCGTGGAGTTCTACGGACCGGGCCTCAAAGACATGACGCTGGCCGACCGCGCCACCATCGCCAACATGGCCCCGGAGTACGGCGCCACCTGTGGCTTCTTCCCGGTGGACGAGAAGACCATTGAGTTCCTGCGCTTCACCGGCCGCGACGAGGCCCGGGCCCAATTGGTGGAAGCTTACGCCAAGGAGCAGGGCCTGTGGCGCAACGACGCCAAGGACCCCATCTTTACCGACGCCCTCGAGCTTGACCTCTCCACCGTGGTGCCCAGCCTGGCCGGCCCCAAACGCCCCCAGGACCGCGTGGCCCTTTCCGATTTGTCCGAGGGCTTCATGGCCGCGCTGACCGGGGACTTCAAGGTCGCCAGTGATGACGTGAACAAGAAGCAGCAGGTGGAAGGGGAAAACTTCACCATCACCCACGGCGACGTGATGATCGCCGCCATCACTTCCTGCACCAACACCTCCAACCCCTCGGTGATGATCGCGGCGGGGCTGGTGGCCAAGAAGGCCGCGGCCCTTGGTCTCACCGCCAAGCCTTGGGTGAAGACCTCCCTGGCCCCGGGCTCCCAGGTCGTGACGGATTACCTGGAAGCCTCCGGACTCCAGGGCGATCTGGACAAAGTCGGCTTCAGCTTGGTGGGCTATGGATGCACCTCCTGCATTGGCAACTCCGGGCCATTGAAGCCCCAGTTCTCCAAAGCGATCAAGGACGGAAACCTCGCCACCTCCAGTGTTCTTTCGGGTAACCGTAACTTCGAGGGCCGGGTTTCCCCCGATACCAAGGCCAACTACCTCGCGTCTCCACCATTGGTGGTCGCCTACGCCATTGCCGGCAACACCAAGATCAACCTCTCCAAGGACCCCATCGCCAAGGACAAGAACGGCAAGGACGTCTTCCTCAAAGACATCTGGCCCACCTCTCAGGAAGTTCAGGACACCATGGCGAAGGCGATCACCCCGGCCATGTTCAAGTCCCGCTACGCCGACGTGTTCAAGGGCGACGCCAACTGGCAAAAAATCCAGGCCCCGGAAGGGGAGACCTTCGCCTGGGACAAGGACTCCACTTACATCAACAATCCGCCCTACTTCGTGGGCATGCAGAAGCACCCCTCGCCCATCCAAGACGTGGTAGGTGCCCGCGTGCTGGCGCTCCTGGGCGACTCCATCACCACCGACCACATCTCGCCGGCCGGTTCCTTCAAGCCCGACACCCCCGCCGGGAAATACCTGGTGGAGCGCGGAGTGAAACCCGCCGACTTCAACCAGTATGGCGCCCGCCGGGGCCATGACGAGGTCATGACCCGCGGGACCTTCGCCAACATCCGCCTGAAAAATGAGATGGTGAAGAGCGGGAAGGAAGGTGGTTTCACCACGCTGGTCACCACCGGCGAGGAGACCACCATTTACGAAGCCGCCCAGGCCTACAAGAGGGCCAACACCCCGCTGGTGATCTTCGCGGGCAAGGAGTACGGGACGGGATCCAGCCGTGACTGGGCCGCCAAGGGCACGCGCCTTTTGGGCATCAAGGCCGTGGTGGCGGAGAGCTTCGAGCGGATCCACCGCTCTAATCTCATCGGCATGGGCGTGATCCCATTGGTGTTCACCAACGGCCAGACCCGCAAGACGCTGAACCTGGACGGCACGGAAACCGTGCATCTAACGGGCATCGCCAACATGGGACCTAAGGCCCTGATCCAGGCCGAAATCCGTCGCACGAGCGGCGAGGTGGAAAAGGTGCAGCTCCAGTCGCGGATCGATACCGCCAACGAGCTGGAGTACTACAAGAACTCCGGCATCCTGCACTACGTGCTGCGGAAGCTGAATGGCTGAGCGGCGCCGTCGCGCCCTGGTGACGGGGGCCTCCTCGGGTATAGGGGAGGCCTTGGTGCGCTTGCTTGCGGGCCGCGGCCATGAAGTGTGGATGGTGGCCAGGCGCGGGGAGCGCCTGCGAGAGCTCTGTGAGGAGCTTGCAGTCCAACATCCTCGGGCGCTCCTGCGACCTGTGGTGGTGGACGCCACCGCCGACGATTTCATTCCCTGCCTGGAAGCGGCCGGCGCCCTGGAGGTGGACATCCTGGTCAATAACGCGGGCCTCGCCCTGGGCCGCTCGCCGGTGGCCCTCTCAGAAGAGGGCGACTTCGACGCCATGTGGGACGTGAACGTGCGCTCCTTGGTGGCCCTCACCCGCGCCGTGCTTCCGGGCATGCTCAAGCGGGGAGGGGCGGATATCCTGAACGTGTGTTCCATCGCCGGCCACTGGACTTACCCCGGTGGCGCGGTCTACTGCGCTAGCAAGCACGCGGTATGGGCCTTTACCCGGGCCCTGCGGGAGGAGACGTGCGGACGCGACGTGCGCGTGATGCAAATCTCCCCGGGCATGGTGGAGACCGAATTCTCCGTTGTGCGCTTCAAGGGCGACGAAGGCGCCGCCAAGAAAGTCTATGAGGGCATGACCCCCCTGACGGGCATGGATGTGGCCGAGCAGATGCTCTTCATGCTCGAGCGCCCCCGCCACGTGTGCATGGACGAAGTGGTGTTGATGCCCACGGATCAAGGCTCCCCGACCACCGTCCACCGGCGCTCCCCATGAATGTCATCGACGCGGTTTTCGCCACCTCGGAGAAAGTGGAGCGGGCCCAGCTTGCCCTGGATCCCGCCACGGGATTGATCTCGGCTTTCGGCCAACTGGGCGTCCCCCGCGGGAAGGTAGACTGGTTCTACGGCGACGAATGCCTGGCCTTTGCCGGCATGGGGGACATTCACGTGCACGCTCGGGAGGATGTTTCCCGTCAGCATGTCCACAAAGAAGACTTCCACTCGGCCGGGCTCGCGGCGCTCAATGGTGGGATAACCCACCTCTGCGACATGCCCAACAACCCCGTGCCCCCGGTGGACCGCGCTTCGTATTTGGCCAAGCTGGCGCTGACCGAGGGCAAGCCCGTACCGCTACTTTTGTACGCGGGCATCGGGCCGGAAACGTCGCCCTTGGACCTTATGGTGCCGTACAAGGCCTATATGGGGCCTTCCATCGGTGAGCTTTTTTTTCGCGATACCGAAGTGCTGGATCGAGCACTCTCCCGCTACGTGGGGCAAAATGTGAGTTTCCACTGCGAAGACCCCCAGGAGCTGGAGCGCCACAAGGCGGGGCCAGAGCACCATCTGCGCCGGCCAGTGAGCTGCGAGCTCATGGCCACGGCCACCGCCTTGGAAATGATCCGAAATCACCGGCTGCGTGGGAAGCTTTGCCACTACAGCGCCGGCGGCGGGTTGCCCCTGATCCGTGCTGCCAAGGCCTCAGGCGTGGACGTGACGTGCGAGGTGACTCCCCAGCACCTGTATTTTGCCCAGGAAGAGCTTGATCCGGCCGCCCGGGTGCCTTTCCAGATGAACCCGCCGATCCGCGGGCGGGATGACCGGGAGGCCATGCTGGAGGCAGCCCGCGTGGGCGACATCGATTACCTGGCCACCGACCACGCTCCCCACACGCCGGAGGAGAAGGCCAAGGGAACATCCGGGCTCACGGGGTTGGATTCCTACGGGGCCTTCGTCACGTGGCTTTTGCGCGAGAAAGGGTTCACGCCCCAGCGCATCGCCCTGCTGGCTTCGGAGAACCCCGGCACTTTCGTGAACCGCTTCTTGCCCGGGCTCATCCCACTACATGCGCCTTATGCGGGTCTGGGCCAGGGATTTGGCTTCTTGCGCCCGGGTTACGTGGGCAATGTGACCGTGTTAAACCTTCGTTCTCCCTTCACGCTCGCGCCGGAGCACTTGGCGACCAAGGCGCGGAGCAACCCGTTCCTGGGCGTGACCTTCCCAGGGAGGGTGGAAAACGTTTTCCTGCGTGGGAGACCCGAGCGATGAAACCGTGGCTATGGGGGGTGTTGGGCGTGACCGCACCGGTGGTGCTGAGTTTTGCCTGGGCCACCTACCCCTGGAATCTTTTCCCCAAAACCCGCCAGGGGGAGATTGGCAGTGTCCCGGGCGCGGCCTCCGCACCCGAGCGGCCCACCACCCTCACGCTCCTGACCTGGAACATAGCCTGGGCCTATGGCCCTGGCTCCGAAGGCACTGACGACTACGTGCCTAAGGACCCCGCCCATTTCCGCCGGCACCTGGAAGGCATCGCCACCGCCATCCGCGCCTCGGGCGCCGACGTGGTGCTGTTGCAGGAAATCGACTACGGGGCCGCCCGCTCCCACGGGCAAGACCAATTGGTGGAACTCGCGCGCCTCACGGGCCTCTCCCACTGGGCCAGGGCCGAATCCTGGCGCGCCAACTACATCCCATTCCCTTTTTCACCCTGGTCGCGGCATTTTGGCCGCATGCGCTCGGGAGGGGGCGTGATCTCCCGTTGGCCACTCACCGCGAACAAGGTCGATCTCCTTCAGAAGCCGCTCAACAAGTCCTGGTGGTATAACCTCTTTTACCTGTACCGCTACTTCCAGACCGTGGAGATGCGGATCGGGGAGCGCCACGTGCGGCTGATCAACCTACACCTTGAGGCCTTTGACCAGGAAACCAAAATGTCCCAGGCGCGCCAGTTGTTGGCCAAAGCCAAGAACGAGAAGCTCGACTTCGTGGGCGGTGACTTCAACATGCTGCCTGAGGCGGCCATGAAGCGCTCGGGGTTCTCCAACCCTGAGGACCGCTACGAGGCCGACGCCACTCCCCGCATCCTGGCGGAGATGCCCCTGAAAGAAGTGGTAGAACCCGCCGTCTACGCCCGCCGCGAGGAAGCTTGGTTCACCTATCCATCGGTACGCCCTGACCGCCGGCTGGACTACATCTATTACGGTAAGCGCTGGGTCCCCATGCGCTCGGAAGTGGTCAACGGGACCGATCCCGGCGTATCCGACCACCTGCCGCTGAAGGCCGTGTTCCAGTTCTTCGAGCCAGAATTCATTCGAGATTGACCACCAGGCGCTGACCGGCCATCAACTGGTTGCCCTTGAGGTCGTTCAACCGCATGAGGGCTTCGTGGTTCAGGCCGAACTTGCGGGCCACTTGGTAGAGGCCGTCCCCGCGACGAACGGTGTAGGAGCCGCGGCGTGAGCCCGGAATGCACAGGCGCTTACCAGCGAGCAGGCGTCGGCCCTTGGCAATCTTGTTGGCGCGCTTAAGCTCGTCGACGCTGACGTTGAACAGCCGGGAGAGGGAAGTGAGAGTGTCTCCTTTCTTCACCCGCAGCATTAAGGGGGTAGCTGTGGAGGTGGGCTTGGCGGAGGCAACTGTACGGCGTGTGGAGGCGTGGGCGGTGCGGACTTCGTCCCGGCGCACGGGGGTCAAGCGCAGCACTTGTCCGATCCGCACGCGGGTGCGCACGCTGATCCGGTTGGCGGAGGCCAAGGTTCGCACGTTGGTGCCGTGCTTGCGGGCGATGGAAGTGAGGGTTTCCCCTCGGCGCACGCGGTGGGTCTCCGGGCGCGCAGAAGCGTGCACGCGGACGGGGGCCGCGGGCATCGGGAAGGCCGCGGGATTCATCACCCGGGCGTTCAGGCTCTCGATTTCTTTTTCCCGGGGAAGGGCCTCGGGGGCGTCGGCCACCAGGGTGTCCATCCACTCGGTGTGGCGGTCGGCGGGTACGCGCAAGAGGTAGCTGCGCCCGGCGTAGCGCGGGGTGCGGGGGCCGCGCAGCTCAGGATTCAGCTTGCCCAGCAAGGCGGGGGAAACTTTCAGGCGCGAGGCCAGGGTGGAGAGGGAAGTTCCCCGGGGGACGCGCACTTGCTTGGTCTTCTGCCAGAACATGCCGGCGGCGGTGGGAAAGGTGAAGCCATACTTCTCGGCGTTCTGGACCACGTGCATGGCGGCCAGGACTTTGGGCACGTAGTTAATGGTTTCCTCCGGCAGCAGGCGGCGGCGGGAGAGTTCATAGTAGTCGCGTGTGCCGTAGCGGCGGATGCGCCGGACCATGCCGTACTCGCCGGCGTTGTAGGCGGCCAGGGCCAACTCCCAGGAGTGGAAGATGCTGTGGAGGTCCTTGAAGTAGAGAGCGGCGGCCTGAGTGGCCTTGAAGATGTCCCGGCGCTCGTCCAGCTCACGGCTGGAGGCAAGACCGTAACGCCGGCCGGTGCCGCGGATGAACTGCCACGGGCCCACGGCGGAGGCGTGGGAATGGGCGCCTAGGTAATAGCCGGACTCAATCAGGCCCACGAAGAAGAGCTCACGAGGCACACCCTCCTCGTCCATGATCTTCTCGATGATGGGGCGATAGAGGGCGCCGTTGTTGAGGAAGCGCTGGAAGCGGGCGCGCTCTTTCTTGGTGAAGTAGTCGATCCAGAACTGCACGCGCTTGGTGCGCACCTTTTTGAGGAAGGGCATGGGCGCGCGATCGTCCTCCACCACTTGGGCCGCGTCGGGATCCCCGCCCACGGCCTCGGCGATCTGTGCCTCGGATTCTGGGGTCTCCACCAGGGCGTGGTTGTCCGGCGCGCTCTCCTCGACTTTCTCCAGCGCCGACCACTCCACGTCCACGGCGTCCATGGTGGGGACAGGTGCCTCTGGGGTGGAGGCCACGGGGACCGGGGTGTTCATCGGGCGGCGGGAGAGGGCGCAGGAAGAAAGGAGAATAAGCGCGGGGAGGAGCAGCGTGAACTTCATCGGGACCTCATGTCTTGCGGGTCAAAAACATCCTGTTTTTTTCCATTGTAGACGCCCCCGCGGCAGGAGCAAGTCCGATCGGGGGAGGGCAGTTTTTTTCGGCCTTTTTTTTGCCCTGTCATGATGGTGGTCCTATACTGTTTACATGACGGGAAAAACGCACATCGGTTGGCGGGAATGGGTGGGACTCCCGGGACTCATGGTCCCGGCCATCAAGGCCAAGGTGGACACCGGCGCCCGCACCAGCAGTCTCCACGCCCTGGACCCGGAGCCCTTCCTGGAAAAAGGCGCGGCCCACGTGCGTTTTTTACTCTTGCCCGTGCAAGGAACTCTGCTGATGGGACGAGTGGTGACCGCCCCACTGGTGGACCGGCGCAAGGTCACCAACTCCGGGGGCGCGGGTCAGGAAAGATTCGTCATCCACGTTGACCTTGCCATAGGGGCAAAGACCTACCCCGTGGAGGTCACCCTGGCTGACCGACGGGACATGCGCTTTCGCATGCTCCTGGGGCGCCAGGCCCTGGCTGGCTTTCTGGTGGATCCCGCGGAAAGTTACCTGTTAGGGAAGACCGACGAGCAGAAGGCCTATTTGCGCCAGGTGCGCTCGCAACTCACCCCGGGGAAGCGCTGAGCCCGTCGATCTTGGCCGCGAGTATGAAGTCCGCTTCCACCAGGTTGTCCAAAGTGTGGGTTTGCACTTCCACGTGGACGTAGCCCCAACCCAGTGCGAGGTCAGGATGGTGCTTTTGGGATTCCGCCACCGCCCCCACCTGATTCGTGAAGGCCAAGGCCTGCTTGAAGTTCTTAAAGTGGAATTCTCGCCGTAGGCGCGTGCGGTTCTTCACCAAGCGCCAATCGGCGTGGAGCTGGCCCATGAGTTTGTCCTTGGCCGCCTCATCCATGGGCGGGGTGTCGCCCTGACAGGGCACGCACTGTTTGTCCTTGAGCTCCATGACTCCTCCGGGATTGCCAAGCCGTGGCGGCGAAGGCGATGCTGAAAGCATAGCCAACGGAAAGGGAGCTGCCATTATGTCACGCATTCGGAGTGTCTTCGTCGGGATTGTCCTTCTGGCCGGATGCGCCTCATCTACCCACCGGCCACGGTTGCGCATGGTGGATCTGCTACCCGGTCACGCGCGCTCCCAGCATGAGGCCCGCTCCAGGGGCGTCATGATCGCTTCCCAAGGAGATGGCTCCTCACGCGCGGGCCTGGAAATGTTCCGTGCCGGGGGCAACCTGGTGGACGCGGCGGTGGCGGTGTCCTTTGCCATTTCCGTGGAGCGTCCCCAGTCCACCGGCATTGGCGGCGGGGGCTTCCTCATCTTCCACGAGCGCAAAACCGGCAAGAACCACGTCTGGGATTTCCGGGAAGTGGCGCCGCTGCGCGGACACCGTCGCATGTTCCTCAAGCGGGATGGGTCGGCGGACCCGCTCAAGTCCATCGATGGGCCTTTGGCCGTGGCGGTGCCTGGGCTCGTGCGAGGCCTTTACGAAATTCACAAACGTCATGGAAAGTTGCCCTGGGCAAAAACCCTCGAGCCCGCCATCCGTTTGGCCGAAGATGGCCTACCGGTTTATCCCCATTTGGTGGAGGCCATCAAAGACCGCTCCGAAGTGCTCAAGCGTGATCCCGAGGCTGCCAATACGTTCTTTCTCGCCGATGGCTCCGTGCCTCCTGTCGGACACATGCTCAAGCAGCCGCTATTGGGAAAAACCCTGCGCGCCATCGCCGCCGAGGGGGACAAGGGCTTTTACGAGGGTTGGGTCGGCAGGAGCATCGTTAGTTCGGTTCTTTCCCGCGGAGGTATCCTCAGCGCGGCCGATTTGAAGGGGTATCGCCCCCGCCAGCGCCGGCCAGTGGAGGGAATGTACCGCGGTTACAAAGTGGTTTCCATGCCACCGCCAAGCTCCGGCGGTACCCATGTGGTGGAGATCCTGAACCTCTTAGAGCCCCAGAAATTGGCCCAGTGGGGGCCCCAGCACCCGGAATCCATCCACCGCATCGCCACCGCCATGCAAATCGCCTTCGCCGACCGGGCGAAGTACATGGGGGATCCGGACTTCGTCTCCGTGCCGGTGAAGAAGCTCACTTCCAAGGCCTACGCCCGGAACATGCAGGGCTACTTGAAAGACAAGGCCGTGCCTTCATCGGCCTTCCCCTTGGCCCGCATTCCCGACGGACCCACCGAAACCACCCACTTCACCATCGCCGACGGCCAGGAGAACGTCATCGTCTCTACCCAGACCATCAACGGGTGGTTCGGCTCTGGCATGATGGCCAAAGGAACCGGCATCGTGCTCAATAACGAGATGGACGACTTCGCCCAGAAGGCCGGCGCCTCGAACCTCTTCGGCGCTACCGCGGTGAGCGACGCCAACCTGGTGGCACCCAGGAAGCGCCCCCTCTCCAGCATGAGCCCCACCATCGTGTTCAAGGACAACCGACCAGTTCTGGCCCTGGGGACGCCTTCTGGTACTCGGATCATCTCCTGCGTGACCCAAACCGCGCTGAATGTACTCGAGTTCAACCTCCCCCTCTACGACGCTGTGGCCGCCACTCGCATCCACCACCAGTGGAGCCCGGAAGAGCTGCGGGTGGAGCAGCCGTATCTGAGCGACGAAGCTTGGCGCAAGCTCGAGGAGAAGGGCCACAAGGTGGTGCGACAAGGTCTGGGCTGCCAGATCCAGGCCCTCCAGCGCGTGGGCGACGATTGGGTGGGCGTCTCCGACCCCCGCGGCGAAGGCCGCGCCATCGGGGAGTAAAAAATGAATTGGGAGCTCATTGGGATTTCAGGCTACGTCCTCATGATGCTGATCATCGGGTGGTACGTCTCACGGCGGATCAAAACCGACGACGACTACTTCCTGGCCGGTCGCAGCTTAGGTCCCTGGCTCGCCACGTTCTCAATTTTCGCCACGTGGTTCGGCGCCGAAACCTGTATCGGCACTTCCGGACAAGTTTACCAGTGGGGACTTGCGGGCATCCGGGCCGATCCGCTGGCCTACACCATTTGTATCCTGGTCTTCGGACTGGTCTTCTCCCAAGTGCTGTGGCGCCGGGGCGTGACCACGCTGCCCGAGCTCTACCGCCACCGCTACTCGCCCAACGTGGAACGTCTGGCCGCGATCATCATGATCCCATCGAGCCTAGTGTGGGCAGGCGCCCAGGTGCGCGCCTTCGGTCAAATCATCCACGCGACGACCGATTATGGCGCCATCATCGGCGTCACTGTGGCGGCCGCTGTGGTGATCGTCTACACCATGTCAGGTGGGCTTTTGGCCGACGCCTACACCGATCTCATCCAGGGCATTGCCTTGGTAGGGGGCCTGGGCTTCATGGCCTGGACCCTGGTTTCCAACGCCGGTGGCCCCACGGATTTCTGGAGCGCCGTCCCCGCCGACAAGCTCCAGCTGTTCGCGGCCGGGGAAGAGATGTCCACCTGGGCCAGAGCCGAGACGTGGCTCGTTCCCATCCTGGGATCGGTCATGGCACAAGAGCTAGTGAGCCGCGTGGTCGCCTCCCGTTCGCCCGAGATCGCTCGCAGCTCCAGCTTGAAGGCAGCGGCGATCTACTTATTCGTCGGCCTCATGCCCGTCACTGTGGGTCTGTTGGGCGCCTTCGAGATTCCAGGTCTGGAAGACCCCGAAACGCTCATGCCGCTCATGGCGAAAAAGCACCTGGGTACCATCGGTTATGTGGTGTTTGTGGGTGCCTTGGTCTCCGCCATCCTCTCAACGGTAGACACCACCCTTTTAGCGGTGTCGGCCCTCGCCACCCACAACTTGGTTTACCCTTCGTTCCCCAAACTAGACGAGAAACACAAAGTGCGACTGGCCCGCGGTTTCACCCTCGTCTCAGGCGTCATCGCCTACCTGATCGCCTTCTCCTCCGAGTCGGTGAGCGGGCTGGTGGAGACGGCCTCCAGCCTGGGCGGACCCACAATCCTGGTGCTCACCTGCTTCGCGCTCTTCAGCAAGCTCGGCAACGCCACCAGCGCCATGGCCGCGATCCTCGCGAGCCTGGGCACGTGGTTCCTTGGGCATTTCATTTGGGAGTGGGATGCGCCGGTTTTGGCGACGGTGGTGGTGGGGCTGCTGGCTTACTTGGCAACCGTGCCGTTCAGCCGAGAAGGCGCCCTCCCATAAAGGAAGGGCGCAAAATGCCGGGTTCTGGTTAGTAGAACTCGTTCACCCCGGCGATATCGATCACCCGGCGCAAGGCAGGGGCGAAGCGCTCACCGATCAGCCTCCCGCTTTCAACCTTCGCTTGCTAGAAGGACGTGTCGACGCGTTGGCAATACCAGCGGCTCATGGGGCGAAGATGACGAGTCGGGCAATGCGATTAATAAAGGCTGCGTCCTCGCTATTCAGGCATGCTCCATAAAAAGTAGAGTTGTGAGTTTCTACCAGCTGGGCGGCGCGGGCACGCCCTGCCTCGAGTGCCCTCTGGTCCGCAGGGGGCATGTTGTAGGCGGCTCTATGATCGCACATCAGTCGCGTGGGAAGGATGTTTCGGTCGGGAACGCTGTAGCTTCGTCTCTGATAAATCACGGGATAGATATTGTCCCTTGCAGGAAACCTTTGAAAACTATAGTAAATAGTCTGGCCGTCATAGTTGTATTCGGTGGACATGCACCTCTGGCTCCAGAGCGTAGCTCTTATTTCCGTCGCTACTCGCCCTTGCAGGACCAAGTTGGGTTGAATGTGAGCTTGCACTTCTTGGCGGAAGGCCTGGCAACGGGACTGAAAGGCCGGGGACTCTATGTCCGTGACTTGGGCGTAGCCACGCAAGGATGCATACTGGGCGGGGAGGGTCAGTGCCACTCTTCGGCGCAACTCTTCAAGTGTGGCGGCGGAGAAGCGTGGGTCAAAGAGGTATGCAACCAAGTTGCGGGTGCGGGCCGAGTCCGGGGCACCGGTGAGCGCGTAGATGATTTCGTGGAAGACGAGTCCTGCACGGTGGGTGACAGGCATGAGTGCCCAGTAATCCCGGTCGATAGTGACGGTGTTGAGTGAGTCGTCGCGGAAGGCAATTTGACGACGCTCCAGGCGGCCGGCGATGGGGGTGCGACCAATGTCTCGTGTAGGTATAAGTGCCACATTCACAAAACGCCAGTGGTAATCGCGCAGGAAGTCAGCCAGAGGGCGGGCCAAATCGGGAGAAAGCTGGAAGATTTCGTTGAACTTCGCCGTTACCAAAGCGGCTGTAGGGATGTCCTCGCCCAAGGCCCGCTGGACGTCAGAAAGCATCCTCATTTCGTCTGGAATTTCGGTGTTCACGTAGGCGCTTGCTTCTACTCCTCCTTCAACGAAGTCATAAAGGTAGATGCGGTTGCCCGCGGGCACACCGATTCCACCGCCGCCGGTGTCATGGCCGTCGGAGGCATACAAGCTGAAGGAACTCAGCAGAACAAGCAAACCTAAAAAGTGTTTCATGGCAATTCTCCTATTGGCAGGCGAGGGATGTATTGATGATGTAGTCGCGCTTGGCTTGGCAATCGGCCAAGGCCTGCTGACGGACTCTTGCTTGCAAATCAGCGTCCACGCCGCCAATTTCCGTGGGAAAGCGCAGGCCCCCCACTCGTCCTTCGCCGTAGCCGGTGAGGGTTTGGTTGAAGCGTTGGTTCAGTGGCTGAGGTTGACCACGGCGATCAAAGCAAGTGGACTTGCTCACCCAAGTGGCGCCAGCGTAGGCTTCCTGCCTCAGCAATCCACTGCCGGGAGAGTAGTGAGGCCGGTAGGGACGGCAGGCCCCCACGCGCTCAAGGCACGTTTCTGTCTCGTGGCAGGGGTGGGCCCAGGTCAGGGAGGGGAGAAGAATGAGTACGGAGAAAAGAATTTTCATAAAAGCCTCTTTGAATGAACAGGGTTAATGGCGTGGGGCCACTAGTTCGGGGAGTTGTCTAATCAGCACCTTGGTCTTCGCATCGAAACACCCGCCGAAAAGGCGTGTCTCTTCAGTTTCGCCCAGAGCTACCGCCGATTGCGCCAGGTTACGCAGCCTGGTGATCACGGAGTCCGGCATCGTGTAGTAGACCGGAGCAGGGGATCTGGCAGATCTGCAGTGGCGGACGAAAGGCACGTGCATCCGGACGGGGTAGTGATTGCTCGGCGAATAAAGCGCGAATGTGTACGCCTGGTCTTCAATCCTTTCGATCCAATCCACCGCGTGGTCTGAGTGATTCACCAAGGAGGCAGGGGTGCAATTGCGCAGCCTCCGTGCCGCCTGCGATGCAAGGTTGTGCTGCTCTTGCAGCACCCCGTAGTACTCATGGAAAATGCGGTTCACGCTCGCTTTGAGGGAGTCGCAGGCCGCCGTGTAGCTGGGCGAGTGGCGGAAGTGGTACTCGGTGTAGGTGCGCAGCGGAGCAGCCTGAAAAAGTGGCTGGGCGCGAGCAATGAACTGGGCCGGTGTTTGACGGGCAAACGTCGAGCTGAAGACGTAGGCCACCAGCATGCGGCTGTTGGCGGAATCAGTCTGGCCACTGAGAGCATAGATGATTTCGTGGAAGAACAACCCCACTTGGTGCGAGACAGGCATGAGCGCGAGGTAGTCGCGGTCGATACTCACCACTTTCAGTCGGTCATCGCGCACGGCAATCTGGCGACGCTCAAGCCGGTTGCGGAAAGGCGTCCTCCCAATGTCATCAGTCTCACGCAGCGGGGATGCCACAAACCGCCAGCCCATGCTGGAGATCATTTCCAGGAGGGCCAAGGCCGCCGTCGGTGATTTCGCATAGACCTCGTTGAGTTTGGCCACGATGAGGGATTGCACTTCCGGGGTGGTGGCGATGGAAGCCTCCACGGACGGAAGCGCGCGCATCTCGTCGGCGATGCCCTCATCGATGAAGGCGCTCTCTTCTATGCCCCCCTCGATGAAGTCATAGAGATAGATCCGCCCGTCCACGGGAACGCCGATTCCGCCACCACCGGTGTCGTGGCCGCCCGAGGCGCGCAGGGAGAATGAGGTCAAAAGGAGCACAATTGTGATCAAGTTCTTCATGGCGATGCCCTCGCTAGGTCAGTTGATTTTTATGCTTTTGCTTAAAGTCTTCGTGTTTTGTCGATGGCATTGCGGGTTTCGGGATCAAAGCATGCTCCATGCAGCCTGAGGAGTTCCGCCTCGGACTGCCGTGTAATCTCGTCGCTCAAACGTTGTAATTGAGCGAGGTCCCCGTTCGACATGGTTTGAAACGGAGCGGGTGTCGAATAACAAAGCCAGCGACGCACAAAACGGTTTGGACGTCCCGGGAGGATGTGGATCGTGTAGTAGATATTGTCGAGATGGAGAGTCTCGTAGGTATAATCGACGGACATGCAGCGGCGTGCCGCTTCCGCGCTAAGCGCATTTCGGTGGAGGATCGCGAAGAAGGAGTGGAGGTTCCTCCTTACTTCAGCAGTGGCATTCCTGCAGGCGGGGGGGAAGGCGGGGGAGTTAATGAAGTTGTAGGCCTCATAAGTGCGCATTTGACCATCTCCCAATGTCAGCCTGGCCCGTGCGATGAACTGCTCCGGCGTTTGGCGGGCAAAAGTGGGGGAGAAGATGTACGCCACCAGAGTGCGGGTGGTGTAGGAGTCCTGTCCTCCCGCCAGAGCGTAGATAATTTCGTGCAGAAAGAGACCGACTTGGTGATGGACGGGCATCAAGTTGAAGTACTGACGGTCAATGGTGACGGTGTGCAGGCGATCATCGCGCACAGCGATCTGGCGGCGCTCGAGGCGGCTCCGGATGGGAGTTTGTCCCAGGTCGTCTGTGTCACGCAGGGCCGGGCGCACCAGGCGCCAGGTCAGCGCGGACATCTTCTGCTTGAGGCTGAGTGCCACATCAGGTGATTTGGCATAGATCTCGTTTAGCTTTGCGGCCAAAAGGAGTTGAGTCTGTGCGGGGACCGGGAGTGCGGCTTCAACGTCTGGCAAGACCCGCATTTCATCGGAGCGGCTCTCTTCGATGTAGGAATTCTCTTCGACTCCACCTTCGATGAAATCATAGAGATAGATTTTTCCGTCCACCGGCACTCCGATGCCACCGCCGCCCGTGTCATGGCCGCCAGTGGCAAAAACGGAGAATGAACCCAGGAAAGTACAGAACAATAAAACAAATCTCATAGTGACCTCTTGGTTAAGGGGAAAAGTTGAACGTTAAGTTTGTAGACTTCTTTTTTGTCACCGGACTCCATTAGCTCGCAGAAGCGCTGGCGGAACTCCTTCACCAATGCCTTCGCCTCGCCCATGCGCTTGGGATCAAAGCAGAGAGTGATGGCGGTGAAGTCCCGTTCCGCGAACTCGGTTTTCTCCAGCGCTTCCTGCGCCAGTTCTAGATTTTGTCGTTGAGCTTTCTTGAGGGCGGGGGTGGCGATGCCAGGATCCACCTGGAATTGGACGCCGGTGGCGCGGATCGTCCCCGCTCCATCCGTTTCCACCATTTCTAGGCGGGCCAGGCGCTCCAGCGCCTCTTGGGCCTTGGGGACAGTGATACCCAGGCGCTTGGCAATCCAACCGGGGTCGCTTTGGAAATCCGGGGTTTCGGCCAGGGACAGAAGTGCGAAGTAGTGCCAGTCGCTCACCAAGTGAAAGGTGTCGATGTCGAGGGCCCTGAATCCGTTACTTACTGGCGCGGGGGCCTTCACCTTGAGCGGGGCCACGGTTTCCTGGATCTTTTGGGGATCTAGTCCCAGGCCTTCCAGGATTTTCTCCGCCATCTTGGCCGTGATCTTGCGCTTACCGGAAAGAATCTCGGAAACCGCCGACTGGGGGATCCCCACCTTGCGGGCATAGGCCCGCATGGAGAAGTTGGCGTTCCTGGATTGGGCGTTCAAGAATTCCTGCAACAGGATATTCCGAACGTTGAGCTGGGCCTGGGTCATAACGTCCTCAGTTAGTGAGGGCGTTATATTGCAGAGCAGCTGTGGAGGGAATGACTTTTAGATCAAACTGATCTATAAAAACAGATCAGGTAAAGCTTACATTGTTTTAACGCAACTTCACCTCCGCAGCGGAGGTGAAGTTGCGTTAAGTCGCTGAATCTAGCTGAGGGTCGTAGGCGCTTCGAAGTCCCGATCCATGATGGTCTTACGCTTATCGGCCCGGGCCTTCTCGATGGCCTTGTTGCAGATGGCCTGAATGCGCACCGTCAATTGCTGAATGGCCTGCTGGGAGGTGGAAAGCCCGGCCTCGTCCTTGATGAGCTTCTTGACCTTGGACGCCACCACTAGGACTTCATCGATCTTGGGGTCTTCCACGTACAAGTTCAGGTCCTTGCCCATGACGGTTTTGCGGCCTAATTTCTGGGCGTGGGCGACGGCATCCTTGCAGCTTTGGACGATGTCAGCGTTCAGCGGCTCGAAAAAACCGGCGGAAGTGTTGAAGTCCGCTTTCTCTTTGATGAATTTTTTCACTTTGGAAATCACGATCAGGCTTTCCATGGATGGTCTCCTGGATGAGGGTAGGATGCGTCAGAGCGAAAACCCACTATAGCAGGCCCACCCCGATTGTGCGGAATATTATTTGCACGGGAAAAGCTAAATGTTCCCTATACTTTTTCACTGCCGCAGGGTAGTAAATTGGCACTCTTAGCACAGGGGTTTTCGTCTATGGCAGAGCAGCACCGGATTGTGATCACCGGCATCGGTCTGACTGCCCCCAATGCCAACAACCTGAAAGACTTTCGTCACGCCATGCTCAACGGTGTTTCAGGATTGAAGCACGCTGAGATCCGTTACATGGGCAAGCAAGTGGCAGGCCTGTGCGAGTTTGACGAGTACAAATACCAATCCAAGAAGTTTCGCCGTAGGGGCACGCGCGCCGGCTCCATTTCCATCTGGTGCGCCAACGAGGCCGTGGGCGACAGCGCTCTGGATTGGGCCAACGTGGACAAGACTCGGGTAGGCGTGTTCCTGGGCATCACCGAGCATGGTAACGTGGAGACCGAGAACGAGATCTTCGAGCTCCACCAAAACAATCTCGACTACAAGCTGTGGTCCCCCCACCACAACCCCCGCACCGTCGCCAACAACCCCGCCGGTGAAGTGACGTTGAATATGGGCATCACCGGCCCTCACTACACTCTGGGCGCTGCCTGTGCCGGTGGCAACGTGGGCATCATCGCAGGCGCGCAGCAACTCATGCTCGGCGAAGTGGACGTGGCCTTGGCGGGGGGAATCTCTGAGAGCCCGCAGACTTTCGGCATCTACGCCGCCTTCGCTGCCCAAGGCGCGCTCGCTCAGCATGACGATCCCACCCAGGCCTCGCGTCCTCTTTGCAAAACTAGAAACGGCATCGCCATCTCCGAAGGCGGCGCCATTTACGTGCTGGAGCGCTACGAGGACGCCAAGAAGCGCGGGGCGCGCATCTACGCCGAAGTGGTGGGCTGGGCCGTGAACTCGGACGCTACTGACTTCGTGAACCCCAACCCCGAGCGCCAGGTCCAGTGCATGCACCAGGCGATCCGCCGGGCGGGCCTCACGCCGGCCGACATCGACATCGTGAACATGCACGCCACCGGCACCGGGGCCGGGGACATCTCCGAGTCCCAGGCCGTGCGCGTGGCCTTCGCCGAGTCGAACCAGACCTACGTGAACTTCAGCAAGGGGCACATCGGCCACGCCATGGGCGCGGCCGGGGCCCTGGAACTCGCCGGCAACATCCCTTCGCTGTGGGATAACCAGGTCCATCCCGGCATCAATGTCACCGAACTCGACCCCGAGTGCGCCATCCCCAACCTGGTGCTGGGCCAAGCCAAGGCGCTGCCCGCGGTGAAAACCATCCTCAACAACTCCTTCGGCATGTTGGGCATCAATTCCGCCCTCATCGTCCGGAGCTGCTCGTGATCCAAGGAGAAGCCATGACCACCGACCAAGTCCGCAACATCGTCCTCGACATCATTCGCGACATCGCCCCCGACGAGGAAGTCGGCACGATCAAGGACGAAGTCAGCCTGCGTGAGCAGCTGGATCTGGACTCCATGGACTTCCTGGACATCGTGATGGAACTCCGCAAGCGCCACAAGGTCGAGGTCCCCGCCGAGGACTACCCCAAGCTCGCCACCATGGCGTCTTGCGTGTCCTACCTCACCCCGAAATTCCAATAACCCGGATGGCCCCCTATGACGCCATCGTCGTGGGGGCCGGCATGTCCGGCCTCGCCGCGGGCATCCGTTTGGCGATGTTCGGCAAGCGCGTGGTGGTGCTGGAGAAGCACTCCATCCCCGGCGGTCTCAATTCCTATTACCAGCGCAGGAACTTCGAGGAAGGTGGCGTGCGCCTCTTCGACGTGGGACTCCACGCCCTGACCAACTTTATCAAGAAGGGGGAGAAGGGCAAGCCGTTCTCCAAGCTCCTCAAGCAGCTGCGTCTTTCCTGGGATGACTTCAAGCTCTGTCCTCAGACCTATTCCATGATCAACTTTCCGGGCGCGCAGCTGAAGTTCTCCAACGACTTCGCGCTGTTCGAGTCCGAGGTCGCTGAGCGCTTCCCCCACCAGAGGGACGCCTTTGCCAAACTGGTGGCCGAGGTGCGCGGGTTCAATGAGCTCGATCTCGGTTTGGGTTACCAGTCCTCGCGCCAGAAGCTTGCATCGCTGTTGTCCGATCCTCTGCTGCTGGAAATGATCCTCTGCCCACTTCTGATTTACGGCAGCGCCTGGGAAGACGACATGGACTGGGCCCAGTTCGTGGTCATGTTCAAGTCACTCTACTTCGAGGGTTTCTCCCGCCCAGAGGGGGGCGTGCGCACCATCATCAACCTGCTGGTGGACAAGTACCAGAAGGCCGGCGGCGAGCTGCGCATGCGCGCGCCGGTGGCCCGCATCCTGACGGAGAGCGGGCGCGCGGTGGGCGTGCGCCTGGATAACGGCGAGGAGCTGCGCGCGGCCCAGATCTTCTCCAGCATGGGAAACCCGGAGACCATGTCCCGGGTGGAGGGTGTGGAGGTTGAGAAGCCAGCGGTGGGGAAGATGACATTTCTCGAGAGTATTTTCGTCTTTGATCGCAAGGTGAGGCCTGAGGAACAGACGGCAACGATCATTTTCCATAACGACGCTCCTACATACGCTTACCGCCCGGCCACGGACTTTTTCGATCCCCGCTCGGCCGTGGTGTGCTTCCCCGACAACTACGAGCCTGCAAAAACCACCGGCGAGGGCACCGTGCGCGTCACCTGCATGGCCAATTATCCCCAGTGGCGCGAATTGCCCCGACCCGCCTATGACGACAAGAAGGCCGAAGTGGGGGAGTGGGCCAAGCGCCTGGTTGCGCGGCTGGCCCCGGGTTTTGATGGGCAGTTGCGCTTCACGGATGTGTTCAGCCCCACCACCATCGAACGCTACACCTGGCACCACGGGGGCACGGTCTACGGTTCCACCGACAAGCGCCGGGACGGGCGCACGCCGGTGGAGGGATTGTTCCTCATCGGCACCGACCAAGGGTTTCTGGGGATCGTGGGAGCGATGCTTTCGGGCATTTCCATGGCCAACCTCCATGGACTCATGGGGGCCGAAGCATGAAATTCAATCACGTCCGCCTGGCCTCCTGGGGGTATGAAGAGCCCGCCCACTTCCTCACCAGTGAGCAGATCGAGGCGCGCTTGGCGAAAACCTACGAGCGGCTGAAGTTGCCCGAGGGGAGGCTGGAACTTCAAACCGGCATCACCCGCCGGGGTTACTGGCCCCGGGGCACGCGGCCCTCGGCCATCGCCGCCGCGGCCGGCGAGAAAGCGCTCGGAAGCTTCCCGCGCGACAAGATCGGGCTCCTCACTCATGCCTCGGTATGCCGGGACTTCCTCGAGCCCGCCACCGCCAGCGTGGTCCACCAGCGACTGGGGCTGCCCGCCACTTGCCAAATTTTCGACCTCTCCAACGCCTGCCTTGGCGTGGTTTCCGCCGCGGTCATGGCGGCCCAGTCCATCGAGGCCGGCCACATCGAGGCCGCGCTCATCGTAAGCGGCGAAAATTCGGGGCCGCTCCTGCTCAAGACCCTCGAGATCCTAGAGAGTGATCCCGCCCTCACGCGCCAGAGCATCAAGAAGTACATCGCCTCCCTGACCATCGGGTCCGCCGGCGTGGCGTGGCTGATTTGCCATGAAAAGCTCGCTCCCGACGCACCGAAACTCACCTGCGCCAGCACGCTCACCGATTCCAGCGCGGTGGAACTCTGCCAAGGCACTGGCACGTTAGAGGACCTCGTGATGGAAACCGACTCGGAGGCCCTCTTGCTGGCGGGTGTGAAGCTTGCCCGGGCCACCTGGGACAAGTTCCAGGCGGAGAGCGGTTGGCAGGGCGCGGACAAAATCATTCCGCACCAGGTGGGATCAACCCACCGACGTGCCTTCCAGGAGGCGCTGGGTATCCAGGGCGTGCCCGACTTCTCCACTTTCCAGGACTATGGCAACACCGGCTCGGCAGCACTTCCCCTCACCTTCATGAAGGCGGCGGCCGCCAATCTCTTCCAGCGGGGCGACCGGGTGGCCTTCACCGGCATCGGCTCGGGCCTCACCTCAACCATGCTCGCTTTGGAGTGGACATGAAGAACGTCTCTCCGGAACTCTACCCCTTCCAGTCCCACTTCTTGGGCCTAGACGGACACAACCTCCACTATTTGGATGAAGGTCAGGGGGAAGTGTTCCTGATGCTGCACGGGAATCCCACCTGGTC
Organism: uncultured Bacteriovoracaceae bacterium; assembly: GCA_964399165.1. GTDB lineage: Bacteria > Bdellovibrionota > Bacteriovoracia > Bacteriovoracales > Bacteriovoracaceae > UBA6144. The sequence goes on from CAYNPO010000003.1 coordinate 164,940, forward strand.
TTTCTACTACCGCCATCTGGTGACCGCCCTGCGCGGCCACTACCGCTGCGTGGTGCCCGACCACATGGGCTGTGGCCTTTCTGATAAGCCCCAAGACTATCCCTATACCTTAGAACGCCACATCCAGAACGTGGTGCAACTAGTTCGCTTCCTCGGTCTCAAGGACATCACGCTGGTGGTGCACGATTGGGGCGGGGCCATCGGCATGGGACTCGCCACCCGTCACCCGGAGCTGATCAAGCGCATCGTGGTCATGAACACCGCGGCCTTCGTCTCCGACGATATCCCAGGGCGCATTGCCCTCTGTCGCAACAAGCTCTTCGGGGAGTGGCTAGTGCGGGAACTGAATGGCTTCGCCTGGCCCGCCACCTTCATGACCACCAAAAAACGTCTGCCTAAGGTGGTCCGGCGCGCCTACCTGGCCCCTTACGATTCCTGGGGGAACCGCGTGGCCGTGGCCCGCTTTGTGCAGGACATCCCCTTGGAGGAGAACCACCCATCCCGCGCCACCTTGGCCGAGATCGAGCGTAAGCTCCCTCAGGTGAAGGCCCCTATGCTCATCGTGTGGGGCGGACGAGACTTCTGCTTCCACGACGGCTTCTTCCAACGCTGGCTCTCGTTTTTTCCCGGGGCCGAGGCCCACTATCTGCCCGACACCGGGCACTACGTGCTGGAGGATTCCCCGGGTGAGGTGCTGGATCGCCTGGTGCCCTTCTTGGGGAATCACCCGTGAACATCGCGGAGCTCTTGCGCCAGCGGGCCCAGGAACTGCCGCATAAGCGGGCCGTGGTCATGGCAGTACGGCGGGGCACCTCTTATGAGTACCCCCACTACACGTTTGCCCAGGCCGAAGACCGGGCCAACCGCATCGCCGCGCGCCTTCACCGCGGGGGTGTGCGCCAGGGCATGCGGGTGCTGCTGTTCGTGAGGCCCCGACTGGACTTCGCGGTGCTGACCTTCGCCCTTTTCAAGTTGGGGGCCATCCCCGTTTTGATCGATCCGGGGATGGGCAGGAAGAATTTGCTGGGGGCAGTGGCCGACGTGAAACCGGACGGGCTGGTGGGAGAGGCGATCGTGGACTTCGCCCAACGCTTCTTCCCCGCTTTCCATACCGTGAGACACAGCTGGAGTGTGAACGCGCTTCTGAAGGGAGTGGAGAACGAGCCGCCGGAGTTTCCCTTCTACGATGCCCCGGACGAAGCGCCCGCCGCCATTTTGTTCACCTCCGGCGGAACCGGCACACCCAAAGGGGTGGTCACCACCCATGGTATCCTGGCCACGCAAACGCGGATGCTCCAGGAAATGTACGCCCTCACTCCTGACGATGTGGATTTGCCGGGCTTCCCGCTCTTCGCGCTTTTCACCTTGGCCATGGGGATGACCAGCGTGATCCCTGACATGGACCCCACCAAACCGGCCCAGTGCAATCCGAAAAAGCTGGTGCGCACCATCCTGGAGCAGCAAGTGAGTTTCGCGGCGGGTTCTCCCGCCATTTGGGAGAGGGTGGGGCGCTGGTGCGCGGAAAAAAACGTGCAGCTTCCCTCCCTCAAGCATGTGGTGATGTTTGGGGCCCCGGTGCGCGGTGAGGTCCACGCCCTTCTGAAGCGGGCCATACCCTTCGGTGAAACCACCGCCCCTTACGGCGCCACCGAGTGCCTTCCGGTGGCGGTGATGCCGGGACAGACCATCCTGGAAGAAACCTGGCCCAAAAGCCAGGAGGGCCAAGGCACTTGCGTGGGACAGGCCGCCCCCGGAAACAAGCTGCTCATCGATGTCGATTCGCATATTCCAAATGGGTTTCCAGCAGGAGTAGGAGAGGTGCTGGTACAGGGGCCCACCGTGACCCCTGAGTATTACGGTAGGCCCGAGGCCACGGCCGAGGCGAAAATCCCCCATCCCGAGGGCCTCATCCACCGCATGGGGGACGTGGGCTGGCTGGACGAGCGCGGACGCCTGTGGTTCTGCGGCCGCAAGGCCCACGTGGTGGTGACGGAGTCCACCAGCTTTTACCCGATCCCGATAGAGGCCGTGTTCAATCGGCACCCGGCGGTGAAGCGCTCGGCGCTGGTGGGACTCAAACGCGACGGACAAATGGAGCCCGCGGTGGTGGTGGAGCTTGAACGCTCCTATCCAAAAGAACGGCTGGAAGAAGAGTTGGTCGCCCTCGCGGCTTCCCACGCCCACACCCGTCCCATCTCGCGCTTCTTCGTCCATCCGGGCTTTCCCGTGGACGTGCGCCACAACATCAAGATCGACCGCCTGGCCCTGGCCCGCTGGGCCCAGGGGAGGTTTGCATGAGGATCCTGGTCACTGGCGCCGGCGGCTTCTTGGGGACCTGGATCACCCGGGAGCTTTTGAAGAACACCACCTACCTGGTCACGAATTTCTCACGCCACGCCCACACCCACCTGGACGACATGGGCGTGCCCACCATCCGAGGCGATTTGCGCTCGCCCGCCGACATCGAGCACGCCGTGGCCCAAGGCTTCGACGTCATCATTCACGTGGCTTCGCTGGTGGGGATGTGGGGCAAGGCCGAGACCTTCGACGCCATCAACGTGGAAGGAACCCGGCTCTTGCTCGAGGCTGCCCAGAAGCACGGAGTGAAGCGTTTCGTATACACGGGGAGCCCCAGCGCCGTCTTCGGCAAGGGTGGCCATGCCGGGGCGGACGAGACGTTGCCCTATCCCGAAGAGCATCTGGGCCATTACCCCCGCACCAAGGCCTTGGCCGAGCAATTGGTCTTGGCCGCCAACCGCCCTGGTTTCGCCACCTGCTCCCTGCGGCCGCACTTGGTGTGGGGGCCCGGTGACCAAAACCTCCTTCCGCGCGTGATCCAGAAAGCGCGGGTGGGTAAGCTCAAGGTGGTGGGCGACGGGGAAAACCAGGTGGACGTGCTCTACGTGGAGAATGCCGCCCGGGCCCACGTGATGGCCATGGAAGCTCTGGCCCATCCCGGGAGTCCGGTGGCGGGGCAGGCTTACTTCCTGGGCCAAGGCCCGGTGAAGCTTTGGGGGTTCATCTCGGATGTCTTCAAGCACGCGGAGGTGGAGTTCCCCGACGACCAGATCTCCCGAAAGAAAGCGTTGCTCATAGGGCGCGTGATGGAAAAGACCTGGAAGGTTCTGGGCCTCAACGCTCCGGAGCCCCCCATGACCCGGTTTGTGGCCCTGAACCTCTCCACCGACCACTGGTTCTCCCATGCCAAGGCGGAGCGGGATTTCGGGTGGCGCCCAGAGATCGGTCTGGAGGAAGGGCTGGCGCGCACCTTCCGCAAACGCCAGGAGTACCGGCACTTGCTGGCACCCGGCGCCCAGGGCTGAAGCTTTTACCGCGTTCCCGCCCTTGGGACGGATTTGCCACTAAAATCGGCGCATGAAGGCGTTCTTGGTCGGTCTGTTGTTGGCATCCTCATGGTCCGCGTCCGCGGGGATCAGCGAGGCCGCGCGCCTCTTGGTGGCGGGAAGGCCGCAGATCATGCTGGTGGGGGAGGAGCACGCCAACCCCTCCATGGCCCGCACCCTGCAACTTCTCTTGCGGGCGGCCCCCGCCGACTGTGTTTTCCTCGAATACCCCTCCGACCTCCAGCCTGCCCTGGACCGTGCCTATGCGACCGACGACATGGTGGTGTTCCAGCGGGCCTTCCGCGGACAGGCCATGGAGGTCTGGTACGACGTCATGGATGAGTTGGGCCTGCGGGAGATGGCCCGGCGCCAGCGGGCCCTGCGGGATGGTTACACCGAGGCGCAGTGGCGGGCGGACGTAACTAGTTCGGGCGTGGTGGGGGAGAGCCAAGCTTTCCTGAGTTTCGCGCGCGCACGTCGCGTGCGCCTTCTCACCTATGACACTGCCACGGACTCCGCACTTTATCGGGCCCAGGCCATGGCCTCCACCCTCATGGAGCGCCGGGGCGGGAGCGTGGGAGAAGTGGTGCGCCAGCTCGAACGCCGCAACGTCGTCATGGCAGAGAACATCGGCGCGGCCTTCACCCGCGAGCGCTGCCAACGGGCCATGGTGCTGGTGGGGGATGCCCATTTGGCGAATCTCCCGCGCATGTTGCGGGAGCGGGGCCTTGCCACCAACGTGCTCCGTGTGGCCCAGGGCGCCCAGGCGGGCCTTCAATTCCAGGCCCCTGCCACCTTGCTCACGGGCAGCTCCGTTTCCCCCTAAAAGATTTACTCGTTCCACGCCCTCGGCCCGGGATGGGCGTATGATCCCCCTCCCACATCATGAGCAAGGAGCTCCGATGGTCCACCACCTGCTGGTCCTGTGCTTGTTTTTTTTCGCAACCGCCACCCATGCCAGTACCATGGCTTTTGAACTCAAGCGTCCCATGACATTCGCCGCCGGGGTGAACACACTGGGCTGGGAGGGCAAACTCATGCCCGAGGGGGGCCAGTTCGCGGAGTATTCCTGCGCCATCACACTGCCCAACCAGTCCCTGGCCACCTCCGAGCGAACCCTCAGGCCACAGATCATCCGCATCGCCCGGGTGGAGCATGGCGAGCGCGCCGTGAACCTGATCCCCGCCGACCAGCGCCTCGTCCGCCGGATCACCTGCTCCGCCCGCGTGCTCTTCTCGCGCCGGATGGTGCCCGTAACCCCTACTGCTAAAAGCCTCAACACCGTATTCCGCAAGGCCCTGGCCCTGCATGGGATGGGGCGGATCGGACAAGGCAACGTCCTCTCACGGGCCTTCTGATTGTAAATAATACCGGGCGGGCCCCTCACCCCGGGGATCACGGCTACCATGACTCCATACGTGTCACCCCTTCTTGGAGGATTTCATGCGCCATCTGACCACCGCCTTGCTCGTACTCGCGTCCGTGTCGGCCCATGCCGGCCGCCCCATGAGCGCTGCCATCGGCATGCAAGTCGAATTGGGTCGCCAATTGAGCGTCAACCCCGGTGAACGCTACGCCCGGGTGTACGGTTACCTCAACGGGCACAACATCGCTTGCGATTTTATGTTGCGCGTTCCGGGAACGGAGTCCGTGCAGCCGGCAACCCTTGAGGTGGTGAATGTGCGGCTGATCAATGACCGCGGCCCTTACGGCGACTTCAGCATTGACCGTCACTACGCGCTGACCGTGGATGGGAACGACCAAGTGTATGAGATCCAGTGCCACAAGGACTCCCTCGCCCGCAGCCGTAGCACCACCCGGATGGAGCTGGATGAGCTCAATTTGGCCATGCGTCTGTCCTCTTTCCAGATCCGCTAAGTCCACTTCTAGGGGCTGGTTCGCCGGCCCCTCCCGAGCAATTTAGTTTTTGGTCAATACTCCGATCCGCTTGGATCGGAGGCCCTATGTCCCTCGCCCTGAAGCTTTCCTCCCCCGAGCGTCCCTTCACCGCACGCGACGTGCTTGGCCCTTTGGTCAAGGCCCAGGTCCTTACACCGGCGGTGGCCGAACGCCTGCTCAAGGCCTGGAGCGCCTCCTCCGAGCATCCCCTGAGCTTACTGGCCAACCTCTCCGTCGCCAACCCCGAGCGCCCCGAGAAGCCCTTGGCCTTCGACGCCCTGGCCAGCGTCGTCGCCCGGGCGCACGGCTTTGAGTATGAACGCATTGATGGCCTGCAGGTGAGGTTAGAAGTGGTGGGTAACCTGATCCCCCACGCCTATGCCGAGCGCCTCGGCATCGTGGCCATCGAGCTGGACGAGCAGAAAGTGGTGGTGGTCACCGCCGAACCCTTCAAGACCTCCTGGGTGGACGAGGTGGCGGGCCAGCTCAAGCGCAGGGTGGAGATCCGCCTAGGGACCCCACGCCAAATCAAGCATCTCTTGAACGAAGTCTTCGTGGTGCAGAAGGCCCTGAAGGCCTTCGCCCGCGAGCAGGGCAAGACCGGCTCCCACCAACTCAAGCTCCTGCGCCAGGGCAAGACCAACGAGCTGGACCAGCTCATCGAGAAGTCCAAGGGGCAAAAACTCGGCGCCAACGACGGCCATGTGGCCAAGATCGTGGATTGGCTGCTCAACTTCGCTCTAATGGAGCGCGCCTCCGACATCCACCTGGAGCCTAAAAAAGGCCTGGGGCAGGTGCGCTTTCGCATCGACGGCGAGCTGAGAACCGTCTATCGCCTGGACCCCGACGCCCTCAACATGATCATCGCCCGCTTCAAGATCCTGGGCGAAATGAAACTCGACGAAAAACGCCGCCCCCAGGATGGCGGCATCAAGCGCAGCCTGGAGAACGGGCAGCAGATCGAAATGCGCCTCTCCACCTTGCCCACCGCCCACGGCGAGAAACTCGTGGCGCGGATTTTCGACAAGCACGTGGCCGGCCGCGACCTCTCCTTCATCGGCTTCCAGCCCGAAGACGCCAAACTCTGGGACGAGCTCACGGCCCAATCCCAGGGCCTGATCCTAGTGACCGGTCCCACTGGCTCAGGAAAAACCACCACCCTCTACACCACCCTCAACAAGGTCGCGACCCCCGACGTGAACGTGTGCACGGCCGAGGACCCCATCGAGATGGAGTTGGATTCCTTCAACCAGGTTCAGGTGAACCCGGCCATCGGGCTGAACTTCGCCGAATGCATCCGCTCGTTCTTGCGCCAGGACCCCGACATCATCATGGTGGGCGAGATCCGCGACCTGGAGACCGGCGAGATGGCGATCCAGTCCTCTCTCACCGGCCACTTAGTCTTCTCCACGCTGCACACCAACGGCGCGCTGGCCACCATCCAACGGCTAGTGGATCTGGGACTTCCCACCTTCCTCATCAATTCGTCCCTCTCCGGCATCCTGGCCCAGCGCCTGGTGCGCAAGCTTTGCTCCCACTGCAAGGAAGAGGTCCCCACCGACCGCAGCCGCTGGGCGGCCCTGTTGGACGGCGAGACCAGCGTCCCCATGCCTGCCACGGTCTTCGAGGCCCGGGGCTGCGAGGAGTGCAAGCACACCGGCTACACCGGGCGCCTGTGCGTCTACGAGCTGGTGCGCTTCGACGACCGTATCAAGGCCATCATCCACCCCAAGATCGAGCTGACTGAGCTCAAGGAGCGCACCCGGGGGATGTTTCGGTCCCTGCGCTCCAATGGGGCCCGGAAGATCGCGGAAGGGGAGACCACGTTGGATGAGGTCTTGAAGGTCGCCTACTAGTTCATTCCTGAACAAGTTGCGTGTGGACTTCTGGGGGATGCTGCCGGGAGGGCCTGGCTTGGCGTAGGGGTGAAAGAAAATCCCGGGAATCCTGGATTTTCTGGGTGGGGGGAAGCAAGGTCACTTCCTGCAAAGACCTGACCGCTCTCTCCTATCCCCCCACCCAGTTTTATTTTATCGAGTGGCCCCCACCGCTGGCAACCGATCCTGCCGGTCAGATTTTCGCAGTCGTTCCAAGATTGAAACGTTTGACCAGCTCTTGGTCAAAAGCGTTGCAAGACATGCCCGCATCCACCCTCAAAACCGTGGCATTGATACCTGAGGAGCGAGGCGAGAGCAGGTAGGCCACGGCGTCCGCCACTTCCTGGGTTTGCAAGGCCTCTTTCCTGAGGGTCATCCCTTCTGCATAAAGGTAGTTGTCGATGTAGTTAGGGATCCCCGCACTGGCGCTGGTTTTTAAGGGCCCCGCGCCCACGGCGTTCACGCGAATGCGGGAATCTGTGGAGAGGGATTTAGCTAGGTAAGGGACGCAGGCGTCCAGCATGGCCTTGATGGGACCCAGGTAACCGTAGGAGGTGGCCCGGGTGTCGGAGATGGAGATGGTCACGAGACTCGCCTCGGGCGTGAGCAGGGGACGAAGCACGCGGGTGAGTTCGACGAAGGAGAACGCGGAGATCTGGGCGGCCTGGAGATAGTCGTTGCGCTTGGTCTCATGAAAAGGCCTCATCCCTTCGGCGAAGTTCGCAAAGGCCAGAGAGTGTAGCATGCCATCAAGACGGTCGGTATGCTTGGCCACCTCATCGGAAAGTTTCGAGAGGTCAGATTCTTTCTCCACGTCACACACGATGACGGCGGAACCAGGAAAGAGTTTCAAGACCTGCTCCCGCTGGGCCTCTCCCTGCACGGTGAACACGCAGAGGGCGCCTTCAGCGATCAGGGTCTGGGCGCTGAAGGTGGCCACGCTTTTCTTGTTGGCCACTCCCGCCACCAGGAAGGTCTTGCCGGAAAGGCCCAGGAAACTCATGCGTCCACCAAGGCGGCGGCAAACTCGATGGTCATGATGGTTTTGTCGCCGGCCACCACTTTGCCTTTCATGAAAGCGGCGTTGGCCAGCATCTCCACGAAGTCTACGGTGATGAGGAGCTTGTCCCCAGGTCGGGCGATGTTTTTGAACTTCGCCCCTTGCACGCGGGTGACCACGGCGGTTTTGCCCGCACCACCTTGCCCGCGCCGGGCCATCAGGTAGGCGCCGGTTTGGAACACGGCCTCGCACATGAGCACGCCGGGCATGACCGGGTTACCTGGGAAGTGCCCCTTGAACCAGTCTTCCTCTCCGGTCAGTTGCTTGTAAGTGGTGACGGAGCCTTCAGCCTCGTCCACGATGCCATCCAGAAAGAGAAAAGGCGGGCGCTGAGGAATGTGGGCCAGGAGTTTTTCAAGCATTGAGGCCCCCCGTGATGTCGAGACTCGCGCCAGTGATGTAGCTCGCTTCCTTGGAGGCCAGGAAGAGCACCGCGGCCGCCACTTCCTCGACTTTGCCGAAGCGGCGCATGGGGACCTGCGCTTTGTACTCTTTCACCTGTTCTTCGGGGAGGTCGGCCAAGAGTTCGGTCTCGATGAAGCCAGGGCACACGTTGTTCACGGTGATGCCGCGCTTGGCGACTTCTTTGGCGGTGACTAACGCCAGGGCGATCTGACCGGCCTTGGAGGCGGCGTAGTTGGCCTGGCCGGGAAGGCCCAGCTTGCCGCCCACGGAGCTCATGTTGACGATGCGGCCGTAGCGGGCGCCCATCATGAGCAGGACCGCCTGCTTGGTCATCAGGAAGGAACCTTTGAGGTTGGTGTCGAGGACCTTGTCCCACTCCGCGCCGGTCATGGTGGCGGTGAGGCCGTCCCGGCGGATGCCGGCATTGTTGACCAGCACGTCCAGCTTAGGGTGGCGCTTGGAGAAGGCGGCGAAGAAGTCCGCCACTTGAGCCTCGTCGGAGACGTCGCATTGGACGACCTCGAGGTTGGGGCCCATTTTTTCCTTGAAGGCCTGGGCGGCGGAGGTGTTCCCCGCAAACGTGGCGGTGACGAAAGCGCCTTCCTTCAGGAAGGCCTCGCAGATGCCCGCCCCAATGCCGCGGGTGCCTCCGGTGACGATGACGTGCTGTGATTGGAATCTCATGCGCTGGTTCCTTGGGAAAGGTAGGACTCGATTTCGTTGGCCTGGATCACGCCGTAGTTGGCGGCCCCGAGCCAGCCGGACATGATGATGCCCACGGAGCCGGCGTGGAAGGCCCCGGGCAGGGCCTTGTGCAGGTTCATGCTGACTTCCAGTCCTTCGAACTTGGTGCCAAAGGAGCTGCCTTGCCGGTGGAGGGTGTAGCGCTCCACGGTCAGGGGAGTGGCCGCCTCCACCGTTTCCAGGTGGTCGCGCACGTCTGGGTAGAATTTTTCCAGCCCGATCAAGGTGTCCTCGATCATGCGGGCCTTCTCGGCGTCGTACTCGGTTTCGGAAAGCGCGGCCCAATGTTCGTAACGGCAGTTGGTGGAGGAGACGATGGCGGCCCGGGCCTGGGGATCCTGGGGGCGGGTCTCGTGGGGGTAGTAAACGGAGAAGGTGCGGGAGGAAACTTTGAGGTCCAATAAGCGCTCGGGCTCGTAGGTGGGGTACGTGCTGGTGAAGAGCAGGTCGCCCAAGGAGGGGAGGACCGTACCGGGCTTGAAGCCCATGTAGACTTGGCAGCTGGACGTGTTGAGGCGCACCTCGCGCGCCTTGGAGACGTAATCGGAGGGAAGGTTTTCCTCGCCCACCAACCCTAGCACCGTGGAGAGCAGGTTGCCGTTGGAGAGCACCGCCCGGGCACGCACGGGTTTACCCCTGTGGACCACGCCGGCCGCGCGGCCAGCTTCCACCAGGATCTTGTCCACCTTCGCCTGTAGCTTCACATCCACGCCGTTCTTGAGCAGCTCGTCCTTCATCTTGGCGATCAGGGTGTCGGTGCCGCCCTGGAAGGTATACACGCCCTTGCTCATGAAGTTGGAGAACACGATGCCGTAGGTGATGGCCGGGTCGTCGAGGGTGGAGCCGTTAGCGTAGGTGATGGGTTCCATCAGGAACCTCACCACGTCGTTCCTGTTCGGGAAGAACTTCTCGAAGAGCTCCCGGTTGGTTTTGGGGTCCTGGTCGTAGAAGTTCATGCCGGCGAGTTCGGTGAAGAACGCGTCCACCGTGGGCCGGGGGATCCGGAAGTGCTCAACTAGCTTGGCAGTGAAGTCTTCTTTGGTGAACTCGGTCTGCAGCGTGAACTGGGGATTGGCGAAGCGCACGTCCTTCAGCTGCACGATGCTGTCGGCGATCTCGCGGCTCCAGTACTTGCGGCAGGTCTTGATCATGCCCACCGGGAAGCCGTGGAGACTCACGTCGAAGACGTGCTCCCGGCCCGAACGGTAGAACCAGGTGGCGAAGCCCCCGAGCTTGTTGTGGGCCTCCAGCAGCAGCACCTTGTGGCCATTGCGGCCCAGGATGTTGGCGGCCGTCATGCCCGCTAGGCCCGCCCCTACGACGATGACGTCATAGTCGCGGGTGATGTCCTCGTTGGTCTTGATCAACATGGGGGTATGGCGCTCCGCGCATTAGAGCTGATTTCAGTCTGCCGACGTTAGACTATTCCCCCAAAAAAGTCATGGCATCCTTTAAACTGGGACTATGCCCGTGACCCGCTTTTTTCGACGCCTAGGCGACTGGTTCTCTCTCGACACGCGCTCACTGGCCTGCGCGCGGACGCTCTTGGGGTTGGCGATCTTCGTGGACATCTTGGTGCGCCTCACCGACGTGGAGGCCCACTATAGCGACGTGGGGATTCTCCCACGCCGGGATTTTCTGGGGGGAATGAGCTTCCCTTGGACCTGGTCCCTGCATTTCGCTAACGGGAGCGTGGGGTTTGCCGCTTTCATGCTGGTCTCGCACGCCCTCTGCGCACTGGGAATGGCCTTGGGTTGGCGCACGCGCCTCACCACCGCCCTGACCGCGCTGTTAACCGTCTCCTTGCATAACCGTAACTGGTACGTGAATAACGGCGGCGACGACATGTTGCGGGCCCTGCTCTGGATCGCGGCCTTCCTGCCCTGGGGCGAGATTTGCTCCGTGGACCAGTGGCGCCGTGGAGACGGAGGCCGAACGCCCCGGCTCCACCATGGCGTCTGGGTCATCGCCTGGTTTCTCCAGGTCTTCTGCGTTTACTTCCTGAGCTACCTGCTCAAAAGCTCTCCCATTTGGCACACGGAGTTCAGCGCGCTCTATTACGCTAGCCACCTGGACGTCTTCGCCACCGCCGCAGGCAGGATTCTGCGGGAGTTCCCCACCGTGATGGGGATGGGGACCGCCTTCACCCTCGGACTGGAGGGCGGGGGGCCGCTGGTTTTAGTCCTGGGGTGGGCGCTTCCCCGCCGGGGGTGGCCGGCCATGCGGGTTGCCTTGGTGCTGCTGTTCTGGTGCCTTCACTGGGGCATTATCATCACTATGAAGATCGGGCTTTTCCCCTGGTATGCCCTGGCCATGTGGACGGCGTTCTTGCCGGGGGAATTTTGGGATAAGGTCGAGGCCCTGTGGCCCGTCAGCGTAAAGGGCCTTCGCGGAGTTTGGGCGAAGTTTGCCGGCACGCCCACCACCGCGACGGGTGGTGGGCGGCCACATCCCGTCCTCCGTTGGGGTTCCCGGGCCCTCGGCGTCTTTTTTTGCCTCGTCGTCCTCAACTGGAATATTTCCACTCTGCCGGGCCATGGCAGCGGCCATTTTTGGACCGCCTCAGCGCGCTGGATGCACCTCTACCAGACCTGGAACATGTTTGCGCCTTTCCCCAAGCGCGAAAACCTCTGGGTGGAAATTCCCGCTGAGCTGGAAGACGGGAGCACCTTGGAGCTCTTAAGCGGTGAAACCGACGTCCATGCCTCCAAGGCCGCGCGTTTTTCGGACGACATCCCTAACGAGCACTGGCGCAAGCTCCTCATGAACACCGCCGACAATCCCCGCCTGGCCGAGCTCATGGCGGCTTCCTGGTGCCGGCGCTGGAACCGTCCGCCCCACCGGGGGGGGAGGTCCCCCCGGCTGAGACGCCTGCACATCGTCGCCCATTGGAGGCTCATCCAGCCGGGCTATACCCAGGCCCCCGCCCAAAAACGCGTAGTTTGGCGCCATGTCTGCTTGGACCCCCTCCCGGAAGGACTTCCACCGGTTCCCTGGGAGTAACCCCTCCCTGTAAAAATCACCCGGTCCGCCCACGTTTTTTTGGAGAGGCGTACCATGGGACATTCCGTGTTACCCCAAGGAGTGTCCCATGCGCGGCCTTATTCTCCTCCCCGCCCTGCTGCTCGCTGGCGCCTGCAGCGTGAAGAAAAACATGGACGAGATGCACGACCGCACCGTGCAGATGGCGGAGACCACCTCCGACATGCAGCGGACCACGGAGACCATGGCGGACACCACCAACGACATGGTGATGCTGCTCGCCCAGGGCGACGGCAGCCGCCTGCGCGACGAGGCCCTGCGTGACATGGTTGCCGCCAACAACCTCTCCTCGAAAATCCTCTACGCCACCAAATACGTCTATGCCTTCGAGTTCCAGCTGTGGCGCCCCGATGGCCAAGACGCCGCCGCCCGCCGGGAAGAGTACAAGGCCGAGGCCGCCATCGAGCTGGCCCGTACCCTGCTGCTCTACGCTGGCACCGGTTCCCGCCGCAACCTCTCCGCCACCCGCAACAACGAGGAGGCCCAGAACCTCTACGCGCTGGTGTCCGTGCTCCATCGGATCAACCCCATGCAGTTGGAGCTGGTGAACGGCACCTCCCACCGTCCCATCAGCATGCTGGACATCCTGCACGAGTCCCTCATGAAGGCCTCGCGCTTGAATTCCGGCACCATCTCCCGGGACGACCTCGCCCACGTGGACCGCGAGGTCCTGCGCGAGGAGCAACTCTTCACCTACGCCCTCCAGTTGCGCTCCCGCGTGCTGGCGGTGATCGCCCTCGGACGCGTCTCCCGGGCCCAGGACGGCTTTCTCCACCGCGCCGGCATGCGCTTCCTGCGCTGGGTCCCCACCTTCAACACCCAACCCGACGCCGCCACGGGTAGCGCCCGGGACGCCCTCAACCTGGAGCAGGTTAACTACGCCAGCGACATCCTGGAAGAGCGCCAGCGGAACGTGCGCGTGTTGGAGCGCCTGGGCGCCGCCATCCCCCTGGAGCGCTCGGTCCGGGCCGCCTGGAGGAACATGGACACGCGTCCCGTGCGTCGCCGGCTGGAGGGGGCGAGTCTGATGGCCTCACCCATCGCCAGCGCCATCGAACGCTTCGAGGCACTGGTGGAGCAGGCCGTGGAATCCGACAGGAACTGATCACTTCTCCGTCATCGTCGTGACGTCGAAGTCTTCCGGGGCCCCTTCCACCAACCACTTCTCGCAAACCTTCAGCAGGCGCGCCGTAGGCTTGTCCTCCGGATGCGCCGCCAGGATCCCCTCCAAGAGGGCCTTGGCCCCGGCGAAGTCCTTGTTCATGAACTGGGCGTGGGCCTGGACGTAGAAGTCGAAGGCCTCCCGGTCGGTGCGCAGGGGATGGGCCCCGTGGATGACCTCAAAGATCGCCACGGGCTTGGTCTTGCCTTTCACCTTCACCCGGTCCAACCAGCGCACCTGGAATTCGGCAGCGGGCAAGCGCTCCAGGGTGAACTCGGAGATGATGATGTGGGCGCCATAGTGCTTGCACAAGCTCTCCAGGCGCGCTCCCAGGTTCATGTTGTCGCCCAGGGCGGTGTAGGAGAAAATCTTGTCCGAGCCCATGTTCCCCACGGAGCACTCCCCGGAGTTGAGACCGATTCCCACCTTGAACTCGGGGAGGTTGCGGGCCTTGAAGTCCTCATTGATGGCGGGCAAGGCCTCCATCATTTTCACCGCGGCCCCCACCGCCTTGGCGGGGTGGTCGGGAAGATCCAAGGGCGCGCCCCACAGGGCCACCACCGCGTCGCCGATGTACTTGTCCAGGGTGCCCGAGGTCTCGAACACGATGTCGGTCATCTTGCCCATGTACTGGTTGAGCATGCCGGAGAGTTCCGTGGCGGTGAGTTTCTCTGAAATGCTGGTAAAGTCCCGCACGTCGGAGAAGAGACAGGTGATGTCCTTCTTCTCGCCGCCCACTTTCAGCTTGTCGGGGTTGCCCAGCATTTCGCTCACCACGGCCGGGGAGACGTAGCGGGAGAAAGTACCCTTGATCTGCTTCTTCTCCCGTGCCGCGGCCTGGAAGTTCAGGAAGGTGTTCCAGGAGTACACCAGCACCAGGCACAGGAGGCAGTAGAAGAGGCGCAGTTCATACCCCTGCGGGAAGAAATACAAGATGTCGGCGTAGTAGAGGCCCGCCACCATGGCCCCCAGGACCAGCATGTCGGCCAAGGCGTTGCCGACGAGGGTTACCAGCAGCAGCACCACCACCGCCGCCGCCAGGATGGCGAAGGACCACTTGAGAGACTCCCCCTCAGGACGGAAGAAATGCTTGTTGAGCAGCATGTGGGCCACGTTCATGTGGGCATAGACCCCCGGGAGCTTGGGGTCCACTGGGGTGTTCCGCAAGTCGTGGGCCCCGGTGGCCGAGGACCCCACAAAGGCGAGTTTCCCTTCCAGGCGCTTCCTCATGGAAGCGTCGTCGGGTTTGGCGTTCACCACCTCGTGCAGGCTCACGCTGGGGAAGTGGCGGCGGTCACCGAAGTAGCGGATCTTGGCCTCGCCATAGGGGGAGACGTCCAACTTAGTGTCGCCCCATTCGAGTACGCCCCAACCATCCTCCTTCACCATGAGCTTGGTCTGCTCGCCCGTGAAGGCCTCAAAGGCCATGAGTCCCAGGGAGGGGAAGTAGGCCGAGTCCTCGCCATCGCGCACGTTGGCCACGATCTTGTAGTTCCTGAACACGCCATCCGGGTCTTCGTTGTTGGCGATGTGCCCGAGCTGCACGTCCTGCACGATCAAATCCTTGATGGGGTAGTTCTGCTGGCCCACCACATGGAGCTCCATGGCCCCACCGCCCTGGCTCTGGGAGTTCTTCACGAAAAACAGCAGGTCCTCGGGCACCGGCGCCTTGTGTTGCCCGTCGTCCTCGTCGAGCTCATAGGACAGGATGGCGGTCTGTTGGCCCCCTTCCACGAATTCGGAGAGCGCGGCGGCGAACTCTTTGTCCGGATCGGCCTCCCCGCACACGGGGGCCTTTTCCGGGAACAGAATATCCAGCGCCACCACCTTGGTCCCAAAGTGCTTGAGCTGGCGGATCATCTTGGCGTGCACCGTGCGCGGGATGGGCCAGGTGCCGATCTTGGAGAGGGATTCATCGTCGATGTTGATCAGGATCACCTGGTCGTCGATCTTCTCGCCCAAGGCGTGGCGGGTTTTGAAGTCCTGGAAGCGGTCCTCAAAGAACGTCAGGCCAAGCACCAGGCCGCCATACTCCGAGTGGGTGAAGTCGCGCTTGAGAAAGCTCAGGAGCATGCCGCCAGCGCAGAAGAGCACGATGAAGAAGACCCCCACGGAGCGCAGGGAACGGGTGATAAAGCTCATACATCGTCCTTACGGCAATCAGTTCACGATGCTTCTATGTTAAGGTAATTTCGGACCCAGGAGAAAAGACATGTCAGACGCTCTGCAGGAGAAGTTCTACGCCTTCGTGCGGGATCTTCAGGATCAGATCACTCGGGAAATGCAGCGCTTCGAGCCCACCGTGAAGCTGCAAGAGGACTTGTGGGAGCGGCAGGACCACGCGGGTCAGCCGGGCGGGGGAGGGCGCACCCGGGTTTTCACCGGCGAGCTCTTTGAAAATGCCGGCGTGAACACCTCCTGCGTCTTCGGGAAGATCGATCCGGCCTTTGCCACCAAACTCCAGGGCGATGGTGACACCATGTGGGCCGCGGGCATCTCGCTGATCATCCATCCCCGCAATCCCCGCGTGCCCACCGTGCACGCCAACTTCCGCATGATCCGCCAGGGCAAGAAAACGTGGTTTGGCGGTGGGGCCGATCTCACGCCTTACTATCCCCACGAAGAGGACTTCCGCTATTTCCACGGCGTGTGGAAGGAAGCCTGCGCGCCCTGGGATTGCTATCCCCCCATGAAGGCCGAATGCGACGCCTACTTCTCCAACCACCACCGAGGCGGCGAGATGCGCGGGATCGGCGGGATTTTCTTTGATGGGCACGACACCGGGGACGCTGAGGCGGACTACGCTATGACCACGGGGCTCGCGAAGCACTTCATCCGCAGCTATTTCCCCATCGTGGAGAAACGGCGGACTGAGGCCTGGACCCCGGAAGACGAGGACTTTATGCTCCATCGGCACGGGCGGTACGTGGAGTTCAACCTCTTGCATGACCGGGGGACGCTGTTTGGGTTGAAGACGAATGGGCGGACGGATTCGATCTTGGTGTCGTTGCCGGCGAGGTGCAAGTTTACATACCGGTACGCCCCCAGGCCTGGTACGGCCCAAGGGCGTATGAATGAGTATTTCTATCCTCGAGGCTGGTGATCGGCCGCCCGGTTAAACCGGGCGGCCGAGATCGGGACCGTTCTAGTTTGATTGAGGACGGGGACGCCCGGCTTCGCGGGTGCAACCCTCAAAATGACCATTGTTTTGCAGTGACAGGTCGGAGACCAAGTCAGTGAACTGCTCTGTGATGAATGAGTGAAGGTGGTCCATCTCCTCTCTGCGGGAAATTTGGCGTATGGCCAGGTTAGAGGGAGAAATGATGTCGAACCTGTAGAATGTCACTGGTGACAAGTGCTCTTCCTGGGCCTGGTGACCCTCGGAGATTCGCTTGAGGAGATTCTCTAGGTTACGGCGGGTCGCTGCGCGGTCAGCTGCAAGGAAGGTGCCCCCGGCCAAGCCACCGCCAACCGCCAGCATGGCGGCACAGCCCACCGGCGCAACTTGACCCACGGTACATGTGGTCCCGATGGGAACACTCCACAGAGAGGTGTAGGCGCCCGTCAAGGCCGGGACCACCATGCGGCTCGCGTAACCAGTCAACGGAATGATGCTCGCGAATTTCTCGAGAGGCGAAACTTCCGCCCTGCCAGGAGAAAAACAGTAGTTTGAGCTCACTCCGGCATCCATCCATCTGCCGCGCCCGTTGCAGGGTTGGGTATGGACGCGCAGCTGGACGTTCCCCGATGGGTTCTCGATGCCCACACGCAGGTGAACGACGTTTGAGTTGGGCTGGCACTCGTTGGCCGCCGCTGGCAGGGTCGTGGCCACAAGCATGGCCAGGGCATAGATCGGACGTTTCATGGAGACCTCCTTAAAGGCGCTTGGTATCAGGACTCCATGGGCTCTTCGGCTTTTCGTGAGGATTCATGAGTCCCCTTGTCGGATTTTATGACAGACTTAGGGAATCGTGGCCAGGGAGCTTAATTCATGTCGAACTAGTCGACGGCAGCCACCGGAGGATTTGGCCTTGGGGGGAAGGCTGCAAGCTACCGCATTTGAGGACTTCTCCAAATATTTCAAGGGGAACTCAGGCGGTTTGGTCGGGAGTCGATAAGGAAGCCATAGGAGGCTTTATGCACCGTCGCGCCCTTTTGATCCTTGGGCTTTTGGCTACTTCGGCCGTCTTTGCCGTTCCCAACTGCCCTGGGCTCCAACCCTACGGGACTGGTCGCTTCACGGGCCACCCCGCCCCCTTCCCCCAAACGGCCCATGAGCTCCAGGTGTGCGCGAGCTCCTTGCTGAATGGAAACCGCAGCGCGATCTCGCGGATCCTCCAAGACGGGAGCGTGCTGGATCGCTACCCCCGGGAGTACGAAGCGCTGTGGATGGTGGCGCGGATCGGCGAGCTCCCCTCCAGCCTGCGGTCGGATGATTTTTCGGTGACGGGAGCCCTTAACCTCATGTTGGCCCAGAATCCGATGAATGTACCCCAAGTGAACGCCATCAAGGCTCTGTATGAAAACCGCCGCAACTTCAACGTGCCGGGCCTGAGTGAGAACCAACTCATCCGTCTCATCATGGCCGGTGGGGACATAACTCCGCACCAGGTCCGCCAGCTCGGCCTGCTGGTGGAGCATGGGAGCGTCACACCCAACTTGAACGAGTTGGTGGAGCATACCCTCCAGTCCTGCGCCCGCTCACGCCTTAGCAGCAATAACGTCGACCTCCTGGAGTTCTTCTATGGGAAGCTCCACGGGACCAAAAACCGCTTGGGCCTGTACGAGAATGGTGTTCACGACTCACTTGGGGGCGAACGAAGTGAGATGGATGAAGTCGCCCGACTGCTGAGCAACGTCCAAATTGGCAGTGGGCAAATGGGCCGGATCAGAAACCACATAGAGATCTGGTGGTCTGACAAAAGCCTCGGCCGGAGCACCCGGCGGCTCCTCGGTGTGCTACAGCGAGAGTTGGAGAACAACGGCCCCATCTGCGAGCCCGCTGCGCCCACGTTTCGCCAACGAGTAATCCGGGCGCTCGAAAGTTGAGCGCTAGGCCTCGGGCGCGATGTAAACCTCAACCTCCGGGTTGAACTCATCGCGCAGGATCGAGCGAATCGCTTCCAACGTGCCCGAGGTCGAACTCGGGCACGTGCCGCAGGACCCCTGGTATTTGATCAAGAGCACATTGTCCTTGTAGTCCTTCACCACCAAGTCCCCGCCATCGCCCTGCAGCCCCGGGCGGATGCGCTTGTCGAGGATGTCCTCGATGGTGCGCATTTCCGGTGAGAGGGCGGCCCGGCGCTCGGCCTCGGGGTCGGCCTGAGTGAAGTTGGGGTCATGGTCGGCGGCGAAGTTCTCGAGGCAGGTCTGCACCGCGGGCTCCAGGTTGTCCCAGTCCTCGAAGCTGAACTTCGAGACCGTCACCACGTTCTGGAAGAAGTGGATCTGGTCCACGCCACGCAAATCAAACAGACACTCGGCCAGGGGGATGCCCTGGCAATCCCGGGCGGATTTGAAGGTGGCCTTGCCTTCGGCCTTCACGTCCTTGTTCAGGATGAACTTGAGGGCGTTGGGGTTCGGGGTGGGCTGGACGATGATTTCCACGTTGCTCATAGATCCTCAGAGGAAGAGCCGTTGCGCCTTGCGGATACCGTCCGCCAGTTGCGCCACGTCTTGGTCGTCGTTGTAGGGGCCGAAGGAAGCGCGCACCATGGCGGTGCAACCGAAGCGGGCCATGAGGGGTTGGGTGCAGTGGTGGCCCGTGCGCACCGCCACGCCTTGCTGGTCCAGCACCTGTCCCAGGTCCTGGGGATGGATGCCGTCCACGTTGAAGGCGAAGGTGGCGATCTTGTCGGCGCAGTCGCCGTAGACGCGCACGCCGGGAATCTCGCGCAAGGCCCTGCAGGCGGAGGTGAGGAGGGCGTGGTCGCGCTCCTGGATTTCCTTCCAACCCACCAGGGCCATGAAGTCCAGGGCCGCGCCGAAGCCTAAGACTTCGGCGATCACGGGGGTGCCCGGCTCGAATTTCTCGGGCAGCTTGTTCCAGGTGATCTTGTCGAAAGTCACGGTGCTGATCATGTTGCCGCCACCCTGCCAAGGAGGCATGGCCTCCAAGAGCTCCTGGCGGCCCCACAAGACGCCCACGCCGTTGGGCCCGTAGGCCTTGTGGCCGGAGAAGGCGAGGAAGTCGCAGCCCAAGGCCTGGACGTCGATGGGGAAGTGGGGAGCGGCCTGGGCGCCGTCCAGCACCACGATGGCCCCGGCCTCCTTGGCGAGCTTGGAGAGTTTGGCCGCGTTGGTCTTCACGCCCATGGTGTTGGAGGCCATGCTCAGGGCGAAGACCTTGGTGCGAGGGGAGAGGAGCTTCAGGAAGGCGTCTTCATTCAAGGTGCCGTCGTCGTTGAGGGGCACTTCCTTGAGCACGGCGCCCTTCTCCTGGGCCAGCTGCCACCAGGGCACGATGTTGGCGTGGTGCTCGAGTCCCGTGAGCAAGATCTCGTCGCCGGCCTTGAGGTTCGCGCGCCCCCAGCTCTGGGCCACCAAGTTGAGGGACTCGGTGGTGCCACGGGTGAAGATGACTTCCTCGCGGGCGCGGGCGTTCACGAAGGCCTTAACTTGGTCCCGCACTTTCTCGAAGGCACTGGTATTCTCCTCGCTCAGCCGGTAGATGCCCCGGTGGACGTTGGAGGTATGCTCAGTGAGGTAAGCGTCCATGGCCTTGACCACAGAAAGGGGTTTAAGCGCGGTGGCGGCGCTATCCAGGTAGGCCAGGCGCTGGCCGTTCATCTTCTGGGTGACCATGGGGAAGTGCTCTTTCCAATTGAAGCTCATGGGCGCTCCCGGAAGGCTTTGGAGAGTGCCTGGCGCAGCTCGGGAGAAGGCGTGTTGTGGAAGACCTCCTCCACAAAGGCCCGGGCCATGAGTTCCTTGGCGCGGGCGGGGGTGATTCCGCGGGAGAGGAGATAAAAGAGGGCCTCGTCGCCCACTTGCCCGGTGGAGGAGCCATGGGCGCACTTCACGTCGTCAGCTGCGATCTCCAATTGGGGCTGCCCCACCGCCTGGGCCTTCTTGGAGAGCAGCAGGTTGCGGTTCATCTGGCGGGCGTCCACCCGCTGGGCGTCCTTCACGATCTGGATGCGGCCGGTGAAGCTGGCCTTGCTTTGGCCGTCCAGGTGGTTTTTGGCCAGCTGGTGGGAGCGGGTGTCCGCGTGCTCGTGGCGGATGCGGGTTGTGAGGTCGGCCTGGGCCTTGTCGGTGAGGGCGCACAGGGAGGCCAAGTGGGCCTCGGCATCTGCCCCCGCCAGCACCACGCCCACCTGAAGGCGCGCGTGTTTTCCGCCCATGTGCAGAAGCGTCTGGTAGAGCTTAGCACCCGCTTCCACGCGGTAATCCCAGGTTCCGATCTGGAGGGCATTGGCCCCTTCACGGACCACCACCACATGTTCAACCGTGGCCCCGGGAGCGGCATGAATCCGCACCGCCGCGTGGGTGAGGCCGTCGTGGCTTCCAAAGACTTCTTGTTCGACTTTCAAGCTAACGCCCGGAGCGACGTGCAGGTGCACCAGTCCAAGGGTGGCCTCTTGGTCCCCCGTGGCCTCCCGGCGCACGCGCAAGAGCAGTGGGTGGGCGGGGGAAGCGGTGACCCGCAGCTGGAGCTGGGGGCCCACTTCAGCGGGGAGGGCGGAAAGCCCATCGGCAAGGAACATGCCCGCAATCTGGGGCGCTTCGACGGCCTCGACGCCTTCGGGCAGGGAGGCGGTGAAGATCTGGTCTCCGCTCACCAGCACGTCGGCGGTGACAACCTCGATGGCGGCGGGACGAATCTCTGCGGGGAGCTGGGAGGGAAGGCCCGAGAAACGCCAGGCCTCATCCCCTTGCGGGGCCTTCACTTCAAGCGTGATGGGGGAGAATCCCGTCACCTTCATCAGTGGACTCCTGGGGCCGTTAGCCAGTCGTAGCCCTTCTTTTCCAGCTCCAAGGCCAACTCCTTGCCCCCGGACTTAATGATGCGTCCCTGGTGCAGCACGTGCACGTGGTCGGGGACGATGAGATCCAGGAGGCGTTGGTAATGGGTGACCAGGATGATGGCGTTGTGCTTGGAGCGCAGGGCATTCACGCCCTTGGCGACGATCTTGAGGGCGTCGATGTCCAGCCCTGAGTCGGTCTCGTCCAAAAGGGCCAGGCGCGGGTTGAGGATCGCCATTTGGAGGATTTCGTTTTTCTTCTTCTCGCCCCCGGAGAAACCCTCGTTCACGTCCCGCTCCAGGAAGTTCTCGCCCATTTCCAGCAGGCGCAGCTTCTGCCGGACCAGGTCGCGGAAAGCGGTCTCGTCCATCTTGTCCAGGCCCTGGTGGGCGCACACCTCGTTGAAGGCCTCCCGCAAGAAGTCCACGTTGGAAACGCCTGGGATCTCCACCGGGTACTGGAAGCCCAGAAAGACGCCCTCTTTGGCGCGCACGTCTGGCTCCATGGCCAACAAGTCCTGGCCGCGGCGGTTCACCTCGAAGCTTACCGTGCCGCCGGTGACCTCATAGGCGGGGTGTCCCGCGATCACCTTGGAAAAAGTGCTTTTCCCGGACCCGTTGGGGCCCATGATGGCGTGCACCTCCCCGGCGTTCACGGTGAGGTTGATCCCTTTGAGGATCGGGTTGCCGCCCACGTCGGCTGTGAGGTTTTTGACTTCTAGAAGGCTCATCCTACGCTGTTCTCCAATTTCATCTCGATCAGTTTCACCGCTTCCACGGAGAATTCCAGGGGAAGGGTCTTGAACACGTCTTTGCAGAAGCCGTTCACGATCAGCGACACCGCCTTCTCCTGGGAGAAGCCGCGGGAGCGCAAGTAGAACACCTGGTCGGCGCTGATCTTGGAGGTGGTGGCCTCGTGCTCCACCACCGCGTCGTCGTTTCTCACGTCGATGGTGGGGAAAGTGTGGGCCTGGCACTCGTCGCCCACCAGCATACTGTCGCACTGGGAGTGGTTACGGGCGCCGGTGGCCCCGGGCATGATCTTGACCAGACCGCGGTACACGTTCACGGACTTCTCCGCGGAGATCCCCTTGGAAACGATGGTGGAGCGGGTGTTCTTGCCCACGTGGACCATCTTGGTGCCGGTGTCGGCCTGCATGAAGTGGTTGGTCAGGGCCACGGAGTAGAACTGGCCCACGGAGCCTTCACCCAAAAGCACGCAGCTGGGATATTTCCAGGTGATGGCCGAACCGGCCTCCACTTGGGTCCAGCTGATCTTGGAGTTCTTGCCCACGCAGTGGCCGCGCTTGGTGACGAAGTTGTAGATGCCGCCCTTGCCTTCCTTGTCGCCGGCCCACCAGTTCTGCACGGTGGAGTACTTGATCTCGGCGTCGTCCAGGGCGATGAGTTCCACGATGGCCGCGTGCAACTGGTTCTCGTCGCGCTGGGGAGCGGTGCAACCCTCCAGGTAGTTCACGTAGGAGCCTTCTTCGGCAATGATCAGGGTCCGCTCGAATTGGCCGGACTCCTTGGCGTTGATCCTGAAGTAGGTGGAGAGGTCGAGGGGACAGCGCACGCCCTTGGGGATGTAGACAAAGGAGCCGTCGGAGAAGACGGCGCAGTTCAGGGCGGCATAGAAATTGTCAGCGGCGGGCACAACCGTGCCCAGGTACTTTTTCACCAGCTCCGGATACTTCTGCACGGCCTCGGAGATGGAGCAAAAAATCACGCCCGCCTTCTCCAGCTCCTCCTGGTGGGTGGTCCCCACGGAGACGGAATCAAACACCGCGTCCACCGCCACGCCCATGAGACGCTTTTGCTCAGTGAGGGGAATCCCCAGCTTCTCGAAGGTCTCCAGGAGCTCCGGGTCCACCTCGTCCAAGCTGCCGGCGGGCTTCTTGGTTTTGGGTTTGGCGTAGTAGGTCACCGCTTGGAAATCCACGGGCGGGAATTTGCAGGCCTGCCACTGGGGGTGCTCCATGCGCTGCCAGGTGCGGAGCCCTTTGAGGCGGAACTCCAGCATCCAATCCGGCTCGCCTTTCTTGGCGGAGAGCAGACGCACGATGTCTTCGTTGACGCCCTTGGGGAAATCCTCGGACTCGATGTCCGTGACGAAGCCGTACTTGTAGTCCTCGCGCAGCTTTTCCTCGGCCTTCATGGGCGCGCCTCCGGGAGTTTGCCCCCTAGCAGCTGGTCCACGCTCAACCTGGTGAACACGTCGCTCAGGTAGTGGTTGAGGCGCTTGATGGGGGTGGAGATGTTGCAGCTGCCGAGGAGCTCGCAGGGCCCCTCGTGGCAGTCCATGGCGAATGGGCGTCCTTCCACCAACTCCACCAGCTCCAGATAACTCACCTCACTCAGTTTGCGGGTCAGGTGGTAGCCGCCCTTGACCCCCTTGGTGGAGCCCAAAATGCCAGCGGCGTTGAGCTGCTGCATGACCTTGGCGGTGGTGTCAAAAGGGGTTTGGTAGAGGTCACACACCTCGCGGGCGGTGCTCAGTTCGCCGGGCCCGCGGGCGGCCACGTGCTTCAGCACCATCAGGGCGTATTCGACTTTGCGGTTGATCTTCACCATGGGGACCTCGTTGACGGTGCCGCCACTCTAGTTGAAATAGGGCAAAATGACACCTATTTTAAGCCCGAGAGGCGCTGTTCGGAGGCCCAAACGCATTTGGTGAGTCGGGTGAAGGGCTAATCCAGGAAGAAAAAGTAGGTCCCCGCGGCCATGGCGGCCACCACGAGGACGATCAGGAGGGGAGAAACGTTCTTCTGGGGTTCCGGCGGAGGTGCCGGCGCCACGGTTTTGGCCTTCTTGGGCTTCTTAGGCAGGTCCAGTTGCAGGGTCACCCCGCCAGTTCCGGTGCGGCCTTCCTCTTGCTTGAGTTGGCGGTAACCCTTCAACACCTGCGTGGCGGTGGTGGCGACCTCGATGGATTGTACGGGGATGTTGCCCACGCTCAAGGGGAGGAAGGCGGCGTAGGGAGTGGGCTTGCCGGTGGGGATGCGCTGGTTGTCGATGAAAACCCCGTTGGTGCTGCCCATGTCCTCCACGGTCAGCGCACCTTTCTCGTCGGCGACGATGCGGCAATGCTGGCGGGAGATGCCCTCCAGGCGCAACACGATGTCGCAGGAGGAGCTGCGGCCGATGGTGATCTCGGGCTTGTCCACCTCGAAAACCAGGTCGGAGCCCTCGGGCGGGCGGAAGGTTATCTTCATTCCCTCCATCCTAACACGAAAACGTTTACATTTTCATAGGGGGAGTGATGCCCAAAAGTCCCAGCCCCTGCGCCAGCACCGCGGCCACGGCGCGGGAGAGCGCGAGTCGCGCGGCTTTCTGCCCCGACGGCGCGCTGGCCACCGGGCACTCCGCGTAGAAAGCGTTGTACGCTTTGGCGAGGTCGTAAAGGTAGGCGGTGAGCACCGACGGCCGGTACTGCTCGCAGGCCTGCACCACGTGGGCATTGAACTGCGGCAAGAGGCGCAGGAGCTCTGTTTCTTGGGGGGCGCCCAGGGAGGACCAGTCCGGGGCGCCGGGATCCCCGCCTTCCTGCACTTTCTTCACCATGCTCTGGATGCGGGCGTGGGCGTACTGCAGGTAGGGCCCGGACTCGCCGTCGAGCTTCAGCCACTCGGCCATGTCGAAGACGATCTTTTTGGAGGGGTCGATGCGGGTCATGCCGTATTTGATGGCGCCTTGAGCGACCACCCGGGCGGTCTCCTCGATCTCCGCGTCGGACCACTGGCCACGATAGCGTTCCAGGTAATCCCGTTTGACCGCTTCCTCCATCCGCTCCACCAGCGACTGGAGCGGCACGATGTTGCCCTTGCGCGAACTCATGGCGCCGTCGGGAAGCTCCACGAAGTCGTACTGCAGGTGGAAGCAGTCCTTGGCATGGGGGAAACCCATGAGCTCCAGCACCTTGAAGACCTGCTTGAAGTGGTGGGCCTGGCGCAGGTCCACCACGTAGACGCTCTTCTCTATGCCGCGCTCCTGGAACTTGCGGCGGGCCAGCTCGATGTCCTTGGTGGCGTAAAGGCCGTTGCCGTCCGACTTGAGCAGCATACAGAAACCCAGCTTCCACGGTTCCAGGTCCACGCCGACGGCGCCCTGGTCCTCCTTGAAGAGCCCCTTGGCCTGCCATTCGCGCACCAGTTTGACCGAGGCGCTGTCGACCTCCGACTCCCAGTACCAGGCGTCGAAGCTCACCCCCGCCCAGGCGTAGACTTCGTTCATCAGATCGATGGACCACTGGCGGGTCTCTTTCCACAGGTCGTAGTATTCGCCTTCCTTCTTCTCCAGTTGGGCGAGAATCGCGGTGAGGGCCTTGCGGTTCTCTTCTTCCTTGGGGGTGCCGCGCTCGTCCTCCAGCTTGTTATGGCCTTTGGAATAGAGAGTGCCGAGCCATGCGCCCTTGCGGGTGGCGGGCGGAGTCTCGGTGTTGTGATTCTTGTAGAACCACAGGCACTTCGCCACGTGGGTGCCCACGTCGCCGGGGAAGGTGGAGGAAACGATGTGGTATCCGCAGCGGCGATGCAACCGCACCAAGGCGTCCCCCAAGCATAGGTTACGCATGTGCCCCACATGCATTTCCTTGTGCGTGTTGGGCTGGGAGAACTCGATCATGGTCTTGGGCATCGCCTCGGAGAGGGGGGCTTTGAAGGTGGAACCGTCCAACAGGCCTGGCACCACCGCCTGGGCCAGGGGCCCCGGGGCGAAAAATACGTTCACGTAGGGCCCGGCGGCCCGGGCCTCGGCCGCCCAGGCGGGGCCGGGGATCGTCTTGAGGGTGGCCGCCAATTGTCCCGCCAGTTGGGCAGGATTGGCCTTGAGGGCCTTCGCCCAGGGGAACAGGGGGAGGGCCAGGTGCCCGTGAGCGGGATCCGGCGTAGGGGCGAAGGTGGGATAGAGCTTCTCCGGCGAGGCCTCGGCCGCGCCCAGGGCCTGGAGGGCGGGAGCGATCCACTGGGCCAATCCCAGACGAATTTGGTCGTGTTGCAAGAAGGGCATGCGGTTAACCTCGCCTCAGGTGTGTACCGATGAGAGTAACCGATGAGACGGCTTTTTGTAACATTCCTCTTCGTGACTGCCACGGGGATGGGGGCGGGCCCCGTGCTCGCCCAGTCAGGTGAGGAGTATGATCCTCGGCGGGACGAGCTCTCCGCCAAGTACACCGCGGGCCCCGCGCTGATCTATGATTGCCGTGCCGGTCACTGGGCCTGCGTGGCACCCTTCAACCACCGGGACTGCGGATGGGAGCGCGGGCGCGACTTGGAGCGTGGAAGGATCCAACTGGGTTGTTTGCCCGGGCCGACCTACGAGACCCGCGCCGCCTGCCTCAAGGGGTTGCCAGAGATCGTGGGCCGAGGGCTCGAAGCGCCGCGCGGGTGCTTGCACCCAGCGCACCGCTCGCGCCTCATCGGATTTCAATAGACATCAATCGGTGGGGGCCGATGCCGGGGATGTCGAAGATCCCGCCATGTGCGGTGAAACCGACTTTCCGGTAGAAGCCTTCGGCGGTTTCCCGCGCGTTACACCACAGAAGCGTGCATTGGTTCTGCTTGATCAGGGGGAAGGCGGTGCGCAGGAGGGCGGAACTCTGCCCTTGCCCCTGGAACTCGGGTAGGGTCGCCATGCCTCGCAACCGGTACTGATGGGGATGCTTCTCCTCGAACTCCGGCTGGTTCTCGAAGTAGAACGACGCCACGCTCACCAGCTTACCGTCGTGGAAGGCGCCCAGGTGGAAAGTCAGCTCATCGTCGTCACCCTTGAACTCGCAGTCGGCCAGCGTGCCCGTGGGGCGGAGCATTTTATGGCGAATCGGGTAGGTGTCCCGGGCCGGGACTCGGAGGACTTTCACTCGGCCAATGTAAAGGGGCCAGCGCCTTCCGCCAAGTCTTTAATTGTTCAGAGGGAAGAGACGCGGATGAGGTGGTCCAGTCCGAGCTTGTTCAATGTCTGGGCGAACGTCCCCACCACCGGCGAGGGGATGCCCGTGTGCGCTCCCTCCCATTCGGCCTGCATGTGGTAGAGGCAGCGGGCCCCCACCGCGGCCACATGGATCACGCCCTTGAGGTCTTTGAAAATTCCGTCGGGAAATGTGAAAGGATAGGTGCCCGGCCCACGGATGCGCGGGATGGTGAAGGCCAGCACCATGGGAAAAGGTAGCAGCGTATGCTCGAGCACGAAGCGGACTTTTTGTTTGGCCTCGTCGTAGCTGGCCTGGGTGATGAAAGAAAGGTGCTTGGGATAGCTCTCGTAGAGGCTGATCTTGCGCAGGCCGAAAGCGCAACTGCGCGGGTGCAATCCCACCACGCGGCTCTTCAGGGTCTGCGTCTTCCCCTTGGCCTCGGAGTGCGCCCAGGAAACCACCTCGCCGGTCAGCACGTCGTCGGCAAAACGCGCGGACTCAGGCCACCAGAGCGCCATTTGGGCCCGGGCCTGGGCCATTTGGACAGAAGAGAGCGTGGGGCGCGCGTGGCCTTCAAGCGTCGGAACGAAGGTGAGAAGAATGAAGAGAAGTGCGGCCATGGACAATGAATTTTATTTTTACGGAGCAACGAGAATAACGCAAGACGACTTTTCACGGGCTATGGGGCCCATTACCCTGAAAAACGCCCCACATGCCGGAAAAAAGGACAATTCCCCTTATGGTACAAGAGGTCAAACGCAAGGGCGCCAAGGTCAAAGAAGCCGCCATTGAAAGCAAGGACCAGCGTTGGCACTGCCGCAACCGGGTCAGCCTGGTCTTCGGTTCCAACGACGTGGAGGACCTTGAGACCTACGTTTACACCGACAAGGGCCTGCAGTTCAAAACCGTGCGCTTCCACCAGGCGAAGTCCAAGGCCATAGAAGAGATCCTCGACAACTGCATCGACGAGTTCTACCGCGGGCACGTGACGGAGATCCACACCACTCTTTCCGACGACGGCAAAACCGTGGTGGTCCAGGATAACGGCATTGGCTTCCCCGTGGAGAAGATCAAGGACGTCTACACCGAGTTCCGCACCGGCTCCAAGTTCAAGGACGAGGACCTGGACGAAAAGGGTTTTCTTTACCGGACCTTGGGGCAGAACGGTTTGGGCGCCTCCGCCACTTGCTTGACCAGCGACCTCTTCAAAGTCACGGTCCGCCACTACAACACCAAGCAAGAGCAAACCTACGAGTTCATCGACGGGGCCCTCAAGATCCAGAAGGGCAAGCCCAAGAAGTTCACCGGGCCCTCCGGCGTGCGGGTGGAATTCGTGCTGGCCAAGGAAGTCTACAAGAACAACACCGTGGACAAGGAGCTGCTGAAGAAGCGCATCATCGACCTGGCCCACAACAACCCGGGGCTAGTGTTCTATTTCAACGGTGAGAAGCACCTCTACAAGAAAGGCCTCCTGGAGCTCGCCCAACGCATCGACCCCGAGGGGGCCCAGCTCTTCGGTGAGCAGGCCTTCGTGCAGGAGGGCGTCACTGAGCGGGGCAAGAAGTTCAAGGCCCAGTACGACATCCACCTCTCCTTGTGCACGGACGCGCGCTCCGAGGAGCGCGAGCGCATGATCAGCTTCGTGAACTCAACTCCGACCTACGACGGCGGTTTTCACCACGACCGCATCAAGCGCCTTTTCATCAACATGCTCAAGGACAAGCTCGAGCGCACGGCCAAGAAGGAAAAGCTCCAGCTGGTGGACAACGACATCCTCACGGGCATGACCTTCGTCATCGGGGTCGTGATGCCCAACCCGCGCTTTGAGAGCCAGACCAAGAGAAAGCTCGTGCGCGACGCTTTCCTGGAGAAGTCGCTGGAAAGCTTCATGGCGGATGGCATGGAGAAGTTCATCCGCAAGAACAAGGACTACCTCGAGCAAGTGATGGAGCGGGCCAAGAGCCGCCAGCGCTTCGCCGACCTCAAGGACGCCTCCAAGCTCGCCAAGAAGGGCAAAAAGCAGAGAATCGAGAAGCTCTTGGACGCCAACGAGCGCAAGGACCGCAGTAAGTGCACCTTGTTCATCTGCGAGGGTGATTCGGCCATCGGGGGGCTGCGCTCGGCCCGGGAAAAGCTCACCCAGGGGGGCATCGCCCTCAAGGGTAAACCCATGAACGTTTCCCAGGCCTCCATCAAAGAGGTCATTGAGAACCAGGAATTCGCTGACATCATGGCCTCCATCGGCCTGATCATCGGCCAGAAGGCCGACCTGAAGGAGCTGCGATACACCAAGATCGTCTTTCTGGCCGACTCCGACGTGGACGGCGGCCACATCAACACGCTGTTGACCAACTTCTTTTTCACGTTCTGGCCCGAGCTCTTCGAGATGGGGTTGGTGCAGGTGGCGAAGGCGCCGCTTTTCGAGGTGATCACCGACAAGGGCACCATTTACTGCGAGACCGCCCCTGACTTGGAGAAGCTTAAAGCGCGCAAGGACCTCAAGATCCGCGAGATCCAGCGCAACAAGGGCCTGGGAGAAATGAGCCAGGAGGCCTTTAAGCACGTGCTTCAGCGCAAGGACTGGACCAAGATCACCGTCAAGGACATGAAGAGCGCCAAGAACATGCTGGAGACTTGCTTCGGCAAGGAGTCCCAGCTGAGGAAGGACCTGCTGATCGACTCAGAGGAGATCGAGGTTGACCTGGACAACGTCATCGCCGGCAAGAAGGCCCGGGCGGCGGCCGAGCGCAAGAACAGCAAAAGCATGAGGCACTGAGATGGACGAGAAGTTCCTACCGTCGATGACCGCGGTTCCCCTGGCCGACCTGGTGAAGGAGGAATACCGCCTTTACCAAATCTACACCCTCATGGATCGCGCCATCCCGTACCTGCAGGACGGGCTTAAACCCTCCCAGCGGCGCATCCTTTACACCCTGTGGAAGAATTCCAACAAGGGCCTGATCAAGGTCAGCTCGCTGACGGGCCTGGTGCTCACGCTGCACCCCCACGGCCCGCCCTCCGTTGAGGCCTCCATCGTGAACCTGGCCCAGGATTTCTGCTTCTCCAACAACTACCCCCTACTGGACAAAAAAGGGTACTTCGGCGAGCGCATGGAAACCCAGGCCGCCGCCGCCCGTTACATCGAGTGTAAGCTGGGCAAGGTCGCCGAGCTCCTGCTGTTCGATGACATGAACCAGGTGGAGATGGTTCCCAACTACGACGAGAAGGTCATGGAGCCGGTGGGGCTTTTGCCCAAACTGCCGCTCATGCTCTTGAACGGCGCCGAGGGCATCGGCACGGGCTTCTCTTCGGTGATCCCGAGCTTCAACCACAAGGACATCATCAAGGCGATGATGAGCTTCGTGGAGACCGGCAAGTGCCGCAGGATCAAGCCTTGGGTGCGCTACTACAATGAGGACGTCACCATCGACGAGAAGGGCCGGGTGCTCTTCAAGATGGGCTTCAAGCAGGTGGGCGAGAAGATCTTCATTACAGAACTTCCCCGCGGGTACGACGCCCAGCGGATCTATCGCCACCTGAACAAGGCCATGGAGAATGACTTCCTCAAGGACTACATCGACTCCTCGGTGGACAACGAAATCCGCATCGAGTTGATCTTCAAGCGTGGCCAGCAGCCCCCGCTGGAGGAAGTCGAGAAGAACCTCGGGGCGGTGAGTTCGCTGGTGCCCAACTACACGCTGATCAACGAAAAGGGCGTGAAGGTCTTCGACACCGCCGAGGAGATCATCGAGATCTTCACGGCCCAGCGCCTGGTCGTCACCAAGCGGCGCTACGAGCTCCTGATCAAGGACTACGAGGACCGCCTCCAGAAGAACAACGAGATCATCCGCTTCATCCGTGAGAAGCACTACGCCGTGGCCGAGAAGAAGGCCAACCGCAAGGACTACGTGGACTACCTCACCAAGGAGAAGTTCACCTATGCCGAGTACCTCGCCGACATGGCCATCTACCGCATGACCAAGGAAGAGGTGGAGAAGCGGCAGCTCCTGATCAAGGACGAGACCAAGGCCCTCACGGAATTCCGCCGCATCCTCAAGTCCCCTGAGCTCATCAAGCAGAAGCTCATCGAGGAACTCAAGGACGTGGACGAGAAACTCACCGCCATCATGGACGAGAAAGAAAAAGAGAAGAAAAAGGCCTTTGCCCGCGCAGGCAAGACCCCGCCGACGCGTACCCGGCAGTAAGCAAAATTTACAGGGAGGGGGATGACCCCTCCCTCTTTCTTTCGCCAGAGGCTAGATTCCGGGCCTAACCGGAGTTGGTCCATGCGCCTTGTTCTCGCCTCCCTCCTATTCGCCGGCGCCGCCCATGGTGCGCGCCTGAACGACGCCCCCAATGCCCCCCGGCCCTTCCCCTACGGCGGCGGCCAAGCCGTTTTCGTGGATTTCACCTCAGCCACCTACGACATCACCTACGACGTGGCCGCACGCGCGGCCCGGGCCAAGGCCACCATACGCTTCAGCGCCCCCGTGGCGGGGAACCCGGTCTACGACTTGCTGGCCACTCCCACGTCCATTAAGCTGGACGGCGAGCGGACCAGCGATGCCACCACCCAGACGCCCGACGGTGCCACCATCGTGCGCGTGCTCCAGGCCGCCGTAGGGCCGGGGACCCATACCTTGGAAATCGAACTCCCCATCACCCGGTTGGTCTCCTGGGACGGCGGCGGTGTGAAGAGCGCGTTCTGGCTGGGTGACCTGGAGGATCGGGGCTTTTTGGAGCGCTACCTGCCCGCTAACTTCGAATTCGACCGCGTGCCCATGGTCTTCAACGTCACGGTGACCGGTGCTTCTGCGACTCAGGCCATCTACGCCAACGGGGAGGTCCGTGCCCGAGGCGGGAACCAATTCACCGTGCGCTATCCTGACTATTTCACGGCCAGCTCCGTCTACTTTCACACCGTGCCGGAGGGAGACAAGGCCCAAGAGCGCTTCACCTACCGCTCCGTGGACGGGCGGGAGCTGCCCGTCACCATCTACGTGAACAACTCCGGCCGGGATGCCTTGCCCGGTTTGCGCGCGGACACCGAGCGCGTTTTGGCGGAGCTGGAAGGGGATTACGGGCCATTCCTCCACCCCAGCGTGACCATCTACAACAGCAATCCCGGCGGTGGAATGTCGGGAATGGAGTACGCCGGCGCCACCGTAACCGAGGCGCATGCCTTGGATCACGAGCTGACCCACAGCTATTTCGCCCGTGGACTCATGCCGGCCAACGGTAACGCGGGGTGGATCGATGAGGCCATCGCCAGCTGGCGCGACTATGGGTACCCCCGGCGCACGACCTTTGGAGGGTCCTCCAACATGGCCGGAAGACCCCAGTATACGCGTTCCACGCCCCTGTCCGCTTATTCGTATGGTGCACAGTTCATGTCCTACTTGGACGGCCGTCTGGCCGCGCGGGGAGGACTCAAACCGGTGCTGCGCGAGCTCGCGGAAAGAAAGCGCTTCACCCCCTACACCACCGCGGATTTCATCCAGTGGATTTCCGAAATCTCTGGGCAGGACCTCGCCCCCGAATTCCAGCGCCACGTGTTTAGCGGCGGCATCGGCCGCCCGCGGGCCAAGGACCGCGGGCACAACCCGCACCACCGCCCGATGAGCGAGTCCGAGTTGCGCAGCATGCTCTAGGACCGAGAAAGTTTTTCCTAAAACGGCCGACATTTCCTTACCAATGGGGGACGTCTAGGGCGGATCCTTGGCAGGATGGAGTCCTAACCAAGGAAGGACCTCCATGCGCCTCGCCACCCTGATGATCCCCCTGTGCCTTTCCATCTCTGCCCTCGCCGGCTCCCTCGATCTGACCCGTGCCCCCCAGCCCTTCGCCTATGGCGGGGGACAGGCAGTGTACGTGGATTTCACCGAGGCCAGCTATGACGTGAGCTACGATGCTGTTGCCCGCACCGCCGTGGTCAAGAGCCGCATCCGCTTCCTGGCGGAGTCAGCGGGCAATCCGCTCTACGACTTGGTGGGGGAGCCCACGGAAGTGAGGCTCGATGGCGAGCGCGTCGCCGACGCCGCCATCTCCACCCCGGACAACGCCACACGCCTGCGCGTGCTTCAAGCG
This sequence comes from uncultured Bacteriovoracaceae bacterium, assembly GCA_964399165.1. Taxonomy (GTDB): domain Bacteria; phylum Bdellovibrionota; class Bacteriovoracia; order Bacteriovoracales; family Bacteriovoracaceae; genus UBA6144. The sequence continues at coordinate 198,435 of CAYNPO010000003.1, forward strand.
GCCGTGTCCCCGGGCGAGCACACACTGGAAATCACCCACAACCTCACCGCCCTGCTCGAATGGAGTGCCGAGGGCGTGAAGAGCGCCTTCTGGACCAGCGACCTACGTGACCGGGGCTACCTGGAGCAATACCTGCCCACCAACATGGAGTACGACCGCGTGCCCATGACCCTGAACCTGGAGTTCGTGGGCGGGAGCAAGAACCAAGTGGTCTACGCCAATGGTGTCATCTCTGACCTTGGCAACAACAAGTTCAGCGTGCGCTTCCCCGAATACTTCACCGCCAGCTCTCTCTATTTCCACACCGTGCCTGTGGGCAGCGTGCTGGAGACCCGCTTCAGCTACCGCTCCATGGATGGGCGCGAGCTTCCGGTTGTCATCTACCTCAAACCCGGCCTTTTCGGCGGTTCCGAGGGCACTTTGGCACAGCTTCGCTCCCGCACTGAACAGATCCTGGCCGAGCTTGAAGGCGATTACGGTCCCTTCCTCCATCCCAGCGTGACCATCTACAACTCCGGCAGCGGAGGCATGGAATACTGTGGGGCCACCATCACCAGCGCATCTGCCCTGGCCCATGAACTGACCCACAGCTACTTCGCCCGGGGGCTCATCCCGGCCAACGGCAATGCCGGCTGGATCGACGAGGCCCTGGCCAGCTGGCGCGACGGCGGTTACCAGCGCATCACTTCCATTAGCGGCGGCGCCAACATGGCGGGACGCGCCGCCTACACCCGCTACACCGACCGTGCGGCCTACACCTACGGCGCCCGCTTCATGTCCTACCTGGATGGCAAGTTCGCCGACCAAGGAGGCTTGAAGCCGCTGCTGCGCAAGCTGGTGGCGGAGCGGGCCTTCACCCCTTACTTCACCGAGGACTTCGTCCAGTGGGCGGCGGAGCATTTCCGCGCCGACGTGGCGACCGAGTTCCGCCTGCGGGTCTATGGGAACGCGTTGGGTGAGGAGATGAAAAGGGTCGAAGGAGAGGAGCATCCCATCCATCGCAAGCTTGGCCAAGCCGAGTTGCGCGAGCTTCTGTAAACGACCTACTAACGCTTGAGTGACACTGGATGGGACCCTACGTGGGTCCCATCTATTTTGTGCACGCAGGTGCCGTTAGAGAGCAACTCCATGCGGATGCGCACGCCATCCTTGGAGTTGGCCTCCGCATGCGTCCCCACGGGCTCCTTGGGCGCGAGACTCAGAGCGGCCTGCAGGGCGTACACGCTGGCGGGCATGCCCAGGCCGTACTTCGAGCGCAGCTTCAGGATGTCGTGGGCGCCGGCCTCGGTGTAGACGGTGCTGAACCCGATAGTGGGGAACATCACGCTGTCTTGGGTATAGTCGTAGACGTGGTAGAGGCCCAGGAAGTGACCCAGCTCGTGCAGCACCACCGAGTAGAGGTCATAGCCGGTGGGGTCGGTGGGAGCGAAGTCGTAGGTCCAATTCACCAGCACGTCGGCCTCGACGATCTTGACGTACTCGTCGTCGTCGCCGCGGTTCTTCCGCACCCCGAAGATCTGGGTCACCGCCAAGGCGGTGGCGGGGAGGTCCGGGTGCCAGCTGGTGGCCTTGTAGATGCCGTATTCCCCGTCCATCAGGTCGTCCAGGTTGGCGGTACCGGAGAGGTCGGCCACGTTGGCGCCGGGGACGGTGAAGAAGTTGGCCCCATGACCGGTGTCGGCGCTCCAGTCCGAGGCCGCGCGGCGGATCTCCGTTTCCTCGGCGTTGCTGAAGTCCTGGGAGATGACCAGGGTCTTGGGGAAGGTCCCCACGGGCCAACGGCTGGGGGCGTCCGGATTGCCGCCGGAGGCGCCACCGGTGCTGAGGGATTCTTTGCCACTGGGCACGCACGCTACGGCAAGGGAGAGGATGAGCAGGCGAAGCAAGCAGGACTCCGTCTTGGGCCCGCAACCGGCGGGACCGTCCCTGGCTTATCGTCTGTAAGGAGAAAAACTTGGCGGCGCCGCCCGGGTTTTAAGTCCGAGCGGCGAAGTCGGAGGTGGCGCTTATTTCTGGGACTTGGCGTGGTCGGCGAGGAATTGCTCCAGGCCGATCTTGGTCAGCGGGTGGTGGAAGAGCTGCTCGATGACCTTGAAGGGCAGGGTGGCCACGTCGGCACCGGCCAGAGCGCACATCTTCACGTGCTCCGTATGGCGGATGGAGGCGGCCAGGACCATGGTCTCGTAGCCATAGTTGTCAAAAATGGTTTTTATCTCCTGAATCAGCTCCATGCCGGTCTGCCCGCAGTCGTCCAGGCGGCCGATGAACGGTGAGACGTAGGTGGCGCCGTTTTTGGCGGCCAGGAGGGCCTGGTTGGCGGAGAAGACCAGGGTCACGTTGGTGCGTACGCCCTCGGCGGAGAGGGTCTTGAGGGCGATCATCCCGTCTTTGGTCATGGGGAGCTTGATCACCACGTTTTTGTGGATCTTGGTGAGCTCCCGGGCCTCTTTCAACATGCCCGCGCTGTCGGTGCTGATGACCTCAGCGGAAATGGGCCCATCCACCAGCTCGCAGATCTCGGGGATGAGCACATGCTGACCTTTGCCGGTTTTCGCCACCAGGCTGGGGTTGGTGGTCACGCCGTCGATGATGCCCCAGGCGGCCGCGGTCTTAATCTCGTTGAGGTCACCGGTGTCGATGAAGAATTGCATGGGTCCTCCGTGGAATAGGGGCATGGCGAAATGAGGGGGTCTCAGGCATAATAGGGAGCATGAGGCTCCTTGGCCATGTTTTGGCGCCGCTCCTGATACTTGCCGCCCCGTTCTGTTGGGCCGCCTCCAACCGTCCGGCCTTGCCCGACCAGGGAGTTCTCTCCCCGGATTTGAACCACGCCATGGATCCCCGCCACGATTACGGCGTCTTCACGGGCCGGGTCTCTGACAAGGACGAATCCGGCCGGGTGTTCAAGGTTCAGGTGGAGAACAACAACAGCAAGTTCTTCCGCGCCGGCGACAACCTCTACTTCACTATCCAGGAGCGCGACGGCGACGCTTGTAAGGGCTTCGTGCGTAACGTGGAAGACCACTACTTCACCATGCACGTGGAGAACCTGGAGCCCTGCTGGGGCGACGGCGGTTACTTCCGCCGCGGCACCGTGCTGCAGTTTAAATCCCCCGTCTTGGGCCAGCGTGTGTACGAAGCCGCCCAGTACCGAGAGACCCTGGTGCTGCGGAAAGAAGAATTCCTCAAACAGCTCAACGGCATCAACCACTTCCTGTGGACCTTCGACCAGCAGAAGGTCAAGGTCGCCGCGGACTACGACGCCCGTATCCTGGAAGTGCAGAAGGCCAAGCAACAGGCCCTGGATGATCTGGTCCAGCAGAAGCAGGAGCAGATGATCCTGCAAAACGAGCTGATGAAACGGCTCACGGAGCTGGACGAGTCCCTGAAATTCTACCGGGTGGAGCGGCGGGAGCTGCTGACCGACCGCTGGAATTTGGACCACGACATGGCCTTGCCCGTGGGGCAGCGGCCGCAAGAACCCAAAAGAGAGTAAAGTATGGAGACCCTGCGCTCACGGCAAGCCGCTTTGGCCGCCCACCCTTTGTTCGCCCGCCTGGATAACCTGACCGACCTGCGCGCCTTCATGGAGGCCCACGTGTTCGCGGTGTGGGACTTCATGTCGCTCTTAAAGCGACTGCAGAAGGACCTGACGTGCGTGGAGGTGCCGTGGCGTCCCTCACGCCATCCAGACGAGCTGGTGCGCTTCATCAACCAGATCGTGGTGGGGGAGGAGTCGGACCTGGGCCCGGACGGCGAGGCCACCAGCCACTTCCGCCTCTATCTCGAGGCCATGCGGGAAGTGGGCGCCAACACCGCCCGCATCCAGGATTTCCTCGCCGACTTGGATTGGTCCAACGTGCCCGACCATGTGGCTCCATTCACTCGGCACACTCTAGATGTCGCCCGCCACGGCACCACCTTGGAGGTGGCGGCAGCTTTCTTCTATGGGCGCGAGAAACTCATTCCGGAGATGTTCCAGGGTATTGTGAATGTCCTTAAGGCCGAAGGCCTGGCCTGGCCCAAGCTCCTTTTTTATCTTGAACGCCATATCCAGGTGGACGGTGAGGAGCATGGGCCGTTGGCGGAGCGCTGTCTTGAGCATTTGTGCGCCGGCGATGCCGTGGCCTACCGGTTGGCAGAGAAAGCGGGAATCCAGGCCTTGAAAGAGCGTGCGGCCCTGTGGGACCGCACCCTGGAATTCTTGTCAGCGGGCGCTGAAGCGGCACTCCCGTTGGACCGCGAACTCGCGGATCTCGGGCAGGGTCGTCAACACTAGCCCCCGCTCCTTGGCGTACTCCAGGAACAAGCGGGTGCCTTCCAGCGTGCGCTGTTGGATGTCATGCTGGAGCACCACGCCCCCTTGGGGCGGATTCTGCAGGATGTAGGGCACCTTGATGTAGGTGACGCGCCCTTGGGCATCGCGCACGGTGCGGAAGTCGATGGCCCGGCCTCCTTCCATGTGGGCCCGCAGGTTCATGAAAACCTCTTCAGAGGTCAGTCCGGGCAACCAGTCCACCGAGTCCACATCCCAGAAGGCGAACTGCACGCAGTTGTCCCCGAAGAGCTCCTGGGAGACCTGCTGGAGCACGTTCATCTGGTGGTAGTCGGGGCGTAGGCCGTAAGCGGCGTAGGGATAGCGATAGTAGATCTTGTCCCAGGCGTGTCCCGCCCGGCGGTAGACATCCCGCAGGGCGATCAGGGAGTCGCGCAGGTTGGCCCGGAAGGCGGGCTCGTCGATCTCGTTGCTGTTGAGGTGCTCTCGACCGTGGCTGGCCACGATGTGTCCTTCGTCCAGCATGCGCTTGAGCAAGGGATAGGTAGAGTTGTCGATGCGGGAGGTGACCACGAAGAAGGTCGCCTTCACCCCGTGGGCCTTGAGCAGATTCAGGAGGCGCGGAGTGTGCTGCAGATGGGGCCCGTCATCGAAGGTCAGGGCGAAGTGTCCTGTTCCGTGGATGGAGGGAGCGCCGTACTGGCGAAAACCCCTGTCTTGGGCGCCGTAGACGCGCTCCTCGGGGTACTGCTTGTCTTCCATGGGGGCGGCCCAAGTCGGGAGAGTGAGCGCGAGGGCAAGGAAGAGATGCATGGTGGACTCCTTTGTTTAAGTATTGCCGAGGGAAAAACGTCCCGGCAAGGGCGCCCGGTAAGGAAATTTCAGCTTTCGCCCCAATCCATCCTGTGAGGGCGGGGGATACGCTACTCCCATCTCAAACGATCGCCCCAGGAAGGGGATTCCCGTCTTAAGGAGGATTCATGTTCCGTTCAATCGCCCTAGGCCTCGGCCTGGCACTGTCCACCGCGGCCCTCGCGCAGGACGCCACCGGTTTCCACAAACGCTTCCAAATCGTGAAGAACGCCCAGGGCAAGAACATGGCGATCCGCTTGAAGGCGATCTCCACCCGCTTCACCATCATGCCCTTCATCGAGCAGGTGAAGAACGACCTGATCGAAGAGCAGCGCCGCTGGCGCAACAAGAGCGCCCAGGAGCATGAGGCCTATGTGGACGCCCAGCTCTTGGCCATGGGACTCAACCCCAACAAAGGCGGCGAAGAGGGCCAGCACGCCCAGGACATCCGCGAATCCCTCCTGAACATCCCCAACATCCCAGTCCAGCAGACCTTCGCCGCCCTGGAGCGCGATGGCCTCATGGGTGAGTTCGAAGGCCGCATCCAAGACGCCCTCATCCACCTGGATCTCGCCGCCGTGGCCCACCTGGAAGATCCCCGCTTCCACTACCGCAGAAACGTCGCCTACGCCGTGGTCACCTGGGCCCTGGACCAGGCCAAGAAGCGCTTCGCTTCCGTTCCCCTCCTCAACCTCGCCAGCTTCGTAATCGTGAAGGTCCACGATTTGCTGCATGAGCAGCGTATGTTCCACCACAACATGATGCTTCACTACTTCGAGCGCGTGCCCGAAGCCGCCCTGGGCATGACCCGCGAGGAAGTGGACCGCGCCATCTCCTCCGTCTACGAGTACCGCATCGCCCCCACCGACATCATGACCTCCAACCGCGTGGCCCGGGACTTCAACCGCTACGGCTGGAACCTCTTCTATGCCCAACTGCGTATGGGCAACACTCGCGAGCGGGAACTTTCCATGGGATTCGGCGACGGTGTCCGCTATGCCGAGCGCACCCGCCTGAACTTCGGCTTCTCTGAGTTCAAGAACGGTGCTGACCGCAAGATCTACCACCTGCTCATGAACGCCCACATGTTCAGCAGTAAGCCCGCCCTGGCCTACGACTTCGCCAAGCCCGACAAGGTCAAGCGCGAGCGCGCCCTCATGAACCTGGCCCAGGTGGCCTTGGGCTTTTTGCCCGTGGTCCCGGGCTGGATCAAAGGCCCCGTGGACAGCTTCATCAACTCCATGCACGTGGAGCAACGCCGCCTGGAAGGCGCCCTGGTGGCCCACTTCGACCTGAACGGCGACACCGCCATGATGGACACGGTCTACAAGCAGAACATCAACCCGTACTTGGTTCGCTGATCGTCGAGAAAGTCAGGAAAGAGAAAGGGCCCCGAAAGTGATCTGGGCCCTCTTTTTCGGACGGTTTATAGAACGAGACCACTCAAGACCC
>CAYNPO010000004.1:0-194063 GCA_964399165.1 uncultured Bacteriovoracaceae bacterium
TTGATCCGAGCACGCGAACGCGCTCGAAACTTAAACTCTATTTGAATGTCAAAGAGCAGACTTCAGCGCGGGTTCTGAAACCCTACTTTCACATGGCGAAAATGTGCGGAAGTGAGGAGTGATCTTATTCATCCACCAAGGGACCGTCAAGCCAGAAAAAGTTAGGACTCGTAAAAAAAAACGAGATGCTGCGGACCCAATATTGAGATCAAGTCCTCAGAGGGAAACCTGACTTCTCCAGCGTCTGAACCACCTGTTTTTCCGCCTCTTTGAGGAATTCGGCGGAGAGCGTTGTGGTTGGGTCTTCGAACACTGTCCGCAGGGTCACCGACTTGTGGGTTTCTGAGTACGGATACACGCCTAAAAGACGTGCACTCTTCAGGTGCTTAAGTTTGCCCACTAAGGGCCTGAGCACGTCGGCCGCCGGGGTTTCCATGGTCGCACTGACGGAGATGTCGAAGCTCGAGGCGGGGAACTTAGGAATGGGCGAGTACTTCGTCTTGTCTTTGGGCTCACGGTGCTCGAAGTCGGTGAAGTCGATGACCACGAAGGAGAAATGCCCCTTTGCTTTGAAGTTGCGCAAGACAAGTGGGTGCGCGGTGGTGGCGACGCCCTGAAACTTCCCCTGGATGCGAATGTTTACGTACTCATGGGGATGCTGGCCCGTCCAGCCGGCGGGCATCAGGGGATTGGAGAACTTTTCGTTTCGTGGGCCGATTTCCACCGCCAATCCAAGAGAGGAAAGCAGCTTATCCACGTGATTGAGCAGCTCGGTGAAGCGTCCTTCTTCACGGGAGTAAAGACCAAGGAGGAGACATGTGCGCTCACTCTCAAACCCGAAATAGGCGCGCCCCCACTCAAAGAAGGAGAACGAGGGGTAATGCTTCTGGTTCTCGGCCACAAGAGCCAACGCGGAAGGGATAAGTGAAGGGCGCATGCGGTCTGCGTCCTGGGAGAGGGCGTTTACCAGTAACAGCTTGTCATCGCAGGGCCAGACGGCCTTGGCGAGGAGATCCTTGCCGACCAAGGGGTAGGTCATGACCTCCAGGGCCTTTGCTTCCTGGACCATGAAGTCTTGAACGCGTCTGAAGAGGGTCTTGGAGGGTGAGAGGCGCACAGGTTTCACGGGCAAGAGCGGTGAGACGGGGGTGATGTTGTCGTAGCCGATCAGGCGACCGACCTCCTCAATCAGGTCATCCACGCAGGAAATATCCTTGGTGGTACGCCACGTGGGGACGGTGACGGTAAAGTCCGCGCCCTTGAGGTTGACGGCGAAGCCGAGGGAGCTGAAGAGTCCCTCGATCTGTCCCGCGGGCAAGTCTTTGCCCAGGACACGAGTGATGCGAGTGAGAGGGAACGAGAGGGTCACGGGTTTGGCGAGCTTGTCGTCGCGATACCAGGCCTGCATCTGCCCCACTGGCTTGGCACCCGGGCAAAGTTCCATGATCAGCTGCATGAGGCGCAGCAGGCTGCGCCGGCACAGGTGGGAGTCCAGGGTCTTCTCGAAGCGCTGGGACGAATCTGAGCGCAGCCCGAGCCGCACGGAGGTCTTGCGAACTTCGGAGGGATCCCAGTTGGCGACTTCCAGGAAGACGCGAGTGGTGGCCTCGGAAACACCGCTGGCCTCACCACCCATGATTCCCGCCAACACGCTGGGACCAGCTTCGTCCGCGATAACCGTGTCGGTAGCGACGAGGGCCCGCTCTTGCCCATCCAGAGTGCGGAAAGGCCCGGGGGCGCCGCAACGGCGGATGGTGAGCTTGCCTCCCTGGATGGCGGCAGCGTCGAAGACGTGGTTGGGCAAGCCAAGCTCGAGCATGACGTAGTTACTAGCGTCAACGATGTTGTTGATGGGACGCAAGCCCACGGCGGTCAGCCGCCGTTGCATCCATTCGGGCGAAGGCCCCACTCTCACGCCTTCCATGTTGAGGCCCAGGTAGGCCCAGCAAGCCGAATCGTCCTCCACTCGAAAGGTGACCGTGCCGCGGCCTTGACCGCACTTGGCGGACTGGGCCTTCTCCCACTCCTCCCCGTAGGCATCCTTGAGTGGAACCCCATGGGATGCTGCGAACTCTCGGGCGAGTCCGTAGTGGCCCCAGAGATCCGGCCGGTGAGTGAGGGATTTGTTGTCGACCTCCAGGATGACGTCCTTGGTGACCTTCATGTGATCCAGGAATTTCGCCCCTACGGGTGAAGAGGGAGGCAGCTCCATTAGGCCATCAACGCCTTCACCCAGCCCCAACTCGGAGGAAGAGCAGAGCATTCCATCGGAGAGGATGCCACGAATTTTCTTGGGTTCGAGGGTCAATCCGCCGGGCAGTGTGGTGCCCACGGGGGCGTAGAAAACCTTCATGCCTTCTTTGACGTTAGGTGCGCCGCAAACCACTTCCTTCGTAGTGCCGCCGCCCACGTCGAAGGTGACGAGGTTGAGCTTGTCAGCCTCGGGATGGGGCTTTTTTGAGAGCACCTGGACGATTTGCACCGCCTCGAGCCCCTGGCCGACGATTTTCACGTCCTCCACCTCGGCGGTGGAGAGAGTGAAGCGTGAAGCCAGCTCTCTGGGGGGAAGCTCGGGTACAGCGGCGAAGTCGCGGATCCAGTCGAGGGAGATGTGCATGGCGGATTCCTAGAAGGTCTTAAATTGGGAATTGAAACGCAAGTCACCGGAGTGGACCAAGCGAACGTCGTCGATCCCGTAGCGCATCATGACGAGGCGATCAAGGCCGAGTCCGAAGGCAAATCCGTTATACTTCTCGGGATCAATGTTTCCTGCGCGAAGGACATTGGGATGGACCATGCCGCAGGGGAGCAGCTCGACCCAGCCCACTTGTTTGCAGACAGAACAGCCTTTACCAGCGCAGATGAGGCATTTGATGTCGAGTTCGAATCCCGGCTCTACGAAAGGGAAAAAGCCTGGGCGCAGACGGACCTCCACTTCGCGGCGAAAAATCTCCGTTAAGAGGGTCTTCATGAAATAGATCAGATGGGCAACAGAGACGTCCTCCCCCACCATCATTCCTTCCAGTTGATGGAAGACCATTTCATGTGAAGCGTCGGTGCGCTCGCAGCGGAACACTTTCCCGGGTCCCACGAAGCGGAAAGGCGGCTTGCGATCCTTCATGCCGCGCACTTGGATGGTGGAGGTGTGGGTGCGCAGCAAGTGTTTCTTGTCTGCGAACCAGAACGTGTCCTGCATGTCCCGGGCGGGATGGTTGGCTGGGATGTTGAGGGCCTCGAAATTATGCCATTCGTCTTCGATGTGGGGACCATCCAGAACCTCGAAGCCCATGGAAACGAAAATGTCCTCGATCTCGCGCTGGACGATGCTGACGGGGTGAAGCCCCGCCGCCTGGAGTCCGCGCTCCATGACGGCATCGCGCAGTGAAAAGTCCACCCGCTCTTTGAGCAAGGATTGATTAATCTCCGCGGTCTCGAGAGCAGCGATGCGAGCCTGGACGAGGCCCTCGATGCGTTCCTTGGCGACGTTGGCCTGGGCACCCAAGGTTTTGCGTTCCTCGGGGGTGGCGTCCTTGAGGCCCTTCAGGATCTCTGAGAGGGCCCCCTGCTTCCCAAGCACCTGCGCCTTGAGGTTGAGCACGTCGGCGGTTTTGGCGGTGCCGGCGAGCTGGCCCTCGAACTCACGGATGATGTCGTCGATGGAGCGCATGTCTTGACCCTTCAGTTCTTGAATTGGGGAATGAGGTTTTGGTGAAAAGCTTCCAGCTCCTGAACGGAACACAAAGCCGTGCCGCGCTTGCGCACGACCACCCCCGCTGCGCAGTTGCCGACCCAGGCGGCTTCTGCCAGGGTTGCCCCCGCGAGGAGTGAGGCGGTGATGGCGGAGATGGCGGTGTCGCCCGCTCCCGAAACGTCATAGACCTCGTTGGCGACAGTGGGAATTACCCGCAAAGTCCCGTCTCCAGTGGTGTCGAGCATGGCCATCCCGTCTGGCCCCAGTGTCACCACGAGCTTTTCCAGGCGCAACTTATCCACCAGGATCTGCGCCATTTTCCCCAGGTCCCGCTCTTTGTGGTACCCTAGGGCGTCCACCATGATCTGGGCCTCCGCGCGGTTGGGTTTGAGCAACTGAGTGCCCTCGTACCAAGACGGGGGGGTGCTGCGCGATGGATCCACCGCCACAAGCTTGCCCGCATCACGGAAGACCTTGATGGCGTGGGAGAGCAGCTCCTGGGAAAAAAGACCTTTGCCGTAGTCTTCGATGATCAACCCGCCATGTTCCTGGAGGAATTCGCCACAACGATTCTTGAACCGGCGGAGGGTTTCCTCATTCAGGCCGTTGCGGCTCTCGTAATCCACCCGGCAAATTTGCTGGGTGGAAGTGGTGATGCGCTCTTTATAAGTGGTCGTCCGTGAAGGGTCCCGCACAATGCCCCAGGTTTTGAGTCCGCGTTCCTCCAGCATGGTTTCCAGAGTTCCGGCACGTGTGTCGTCTCCCACCACGCCACACAAAGTGGAGGCGACACCCAGGCTTGCCAGGTTATCGGAGACGTTGGCCGCGAGACCTAGCTTGAGCCACTCCTTGGTGACTTCCAGCACCGGTACCGGGGCCTCGGGAGAAATGCGCTTCACGTCCCCGTGGGTGTACTTGTCGATGCCTACGTCGCCAAGAACCAGCACCGGTTTCACGCGAGAGAATCCGCCGAGGATGTCTTGAAAGCGTTCTTTAGTTAAAAGTGTGGGCATCAACTTTTCCTTTTGCGCCATTCGGCCACAATGACCGCCACGATGTCGGGGATGCTTTTTCCGGTGGTGTCGAGCTCGATGGCGTCGGCGGCCCTTTTCAGGGGGGCGATGGAGCGGCCCATGTCCTGGGCGTCGCGCTCCTGGATGTCGGAGAGGATGGTGGGAAAGTCCAAGTTGTCCTCTCCGCGTTCGCGCAGCTCCTCGAGACGTCGCTGGGCGCGCTCTGAAGCCGAAGCGGTAAGGAAAAACTTCAGCAATGCATTGGGGAAAATCACGGTTCCGATGTCCCGTCCGTCCAGAATGGCGGGACGGTCCCGCACTACCGAATGTTGCCAGGCCTTCAGGAAATCCCTGACCACCGCGAACTTGGAGGTCTGGGACGCCAATCGGGAGACCGCGTGCTCGCGGATGGCGTCCGTGAGGTTGAGATTGTCCAACTCCACCAGCACCCCCGGGGCCACATCATAGGAAAACCGGTGGGCCTGGAGGAATTGCCGCACCTGCTGAGTTTCAGCTTCCGTGAGTTCTGAGCGAGAGAAATCCACAGGTAGGTGGCGCAAGGCATAAGCCACGGCGCGAAACATGGCGCCGGTGTCGATGTAGGTGAGTCCCAACTCTTTGGCGACGAGCTTGGCGACGGTGGATTTCCCACTGCCTGAGGGGCCGTCCAGGGCTATGACAGGGTCTTTGCGCGACATCCGGGTCCTTCCGACCCGCCCATTCTAGGCAATACTGGGGACCGCGTCCATCAGCTGGGACGCAAAAAGGCGAAAGAAGGACGCAGTCGCAGTCCCGCAAACCAGTCCGGGCGCATCACCTCGAGCAGCACGGGGTTGAGCCGGTGGTGGTTGGCCAGGGGCAGTTCTTCCAAGTGGACACCGGCGGACCATGCCGGATAGTCGCTTGGGGCCCCGGCATGCTCCTCCATCAACAGGGACAAGGCCAACCACTCACGCTCACCGAGCCCGTCCAGTTCCGCTCTCATGAGGGAGAACAGACGCCGTTCTCGCTCAAGGTCGAAAGCTTTCCAGGGACCCGTGCCAGCGGGTTTGGAGTTCTGGACCGCCTTCACCAATGCAGAGCGGGTCCGGAACGAAGCCAGGAGGGCAAGGTTTACGTCCAGCAAGTCCGCCCGGAGGCGCTCAAGCTCAGTAGTTGTGTTGGTGGGAGACGAAGGAGACGTTGGCATTGTGACTGAGGTTCTTGGTGATGTGGAAGTAAGCCTTCATCACCTTGTTGAGGTAATGGTTCTGCCGAGCCACGGGCTGGTTGGTGCGCAGCCTCTCCCGGGTCCAGGTGGGGCCCATGTTGTAAGCCACGGTGGCGTGGAAGTGGTTGTACTCGAAATCCACCAAAAGGTTTTTAAGGTAATAAATCCCCACTTCGAGGTTGCGTAATTTATGGACCAATCCCTGGTAACCCAGCTCTTGGTAGGCATCCGGATAAGTGAAGGACAGATAGGAATCCCCACGGTCGGATTCCAACTCGATCCCATCCTTGCGCATATCCTGAAGGAGCGCGGCATAGGTGACGGGCATCACCTGCATGAGGCCCTTGGCCCCCTTCTTGCTGGTCACTTGCAGTTTAAAATGGGACTCGGTCCACATGACGGAGAGAATCCAGAAGGGGTCAACTTGGTGCTTCTCACACAGGGTGAGAACGGGGCGGATCACCTTCCCCACCTTGGGACGTAACTCCTCGGGGAAGACGTTGACCATACGGTTTTCCACTTCCAGGGCGGACGCCGAGGTGGTGAGAAGACTCAAGTCCCCCACAAAGAAACCGAGGGCACTGCCCCGGAAACGGTAGGTCTTGTGGCGCTTGGAAACCACCGACATGATGTCCGGGGCCACCAGCTTCACGGCGAGCGCCGCGAAGAGCAGGAAAAACACGGAAGACGCTTTCCAGCTTTTTAGGACCTGGCGCCAACGGGCCCAGGGCCCCACCGGTTTTTCTGTCAGAGCTTCAGTGAACGATTCGCTGTTTGCTCTCATCCGACGACCTTTACCTTAGAGGAAAAATGAATGGCAAACTCACTTACAATCCAATGGCCCATCTCCCACGATAAGGTGTAAAAAATACGTTACCATCGTCCCGCCGCAGACAGAAATCCGAGGTATTATGACCCTGAATAAATTATCGAAAGAGAAATCCGCCTACCTGCTCCAACATGCTGAGAACCCGATTGAGTGGTGGCCATACGGCGATGAAGCCCTCAAAAAGGCTAAGGAGACAGACCGCCCGATTTTTCTGTCAATTGGTTACTCTGCCTGCCACTGGTGCCACGTCATGGCCCACGAATCTTTCGAGGACGCGGATACGGCGGCTTACCTGAACCAGCACTTCGTCTGCATCAAGGTGGACCGCGAGGAGCATCCCCACCTCGACCACCTCTACCAAAATGTGGCAGCGGCTGCGACGGGGCGGGGGGGGTGGCCCCTCAGCGTTTTCCTCACTCCGGAGTTGAATCCCTTCTTCGTGGGAACTTATTTCCCAAAGGATGCCAAGCACGGGCTCCCCGGATTCAAGGAAATTCTCGGCCACCTCAGCGGAACGTTTCAGCAGAACCGGGCGCAGCTGGAGGAGCAAGGTAAAAACTTGCTCACACAGCTGTCGCAGCCACCGAAGGCCGAGCGCACGGTAAAGTTCCAAGGGCATTTCCCCTCCCCCGCTGCCATCGTGAACGCGCTTCAGAACTATGCCGACAAGACCAACGGTGGATGGGGCCAGGCTCCGAAGTTCCCCCATTTCCCATTTCTCGAGTGGGCATGCGAGCAGATCCTCGAGGGAATGGTGCCCCAGGAGTTGGGCCAGCACGTGGTGGACACCGTAGAGAAAATGGTGATGGGGGGCATGTACGACCACCTCAAGGGCGGCGTGCACCGTTACTCGGTGGACGCCGGTTGGGTGGTGCCGCATTTCGAGAAGATGCTTTATGACCAAGCGGGCCTACTCAAAGTGCTGGCTAAGGCCACGCCATTCTACCCCTCTCCTCTCCTCTACGATGCCCTCCTTCAAACACTAGACTACCTGGACACGGAAATGGTGGCGGAGTCCGGCCACTTCATGGCCGCCCAGGACGCCGACTCCGAAGGGCATGAAGGTCTGTACTTTACCTTCTCCAAAGATGAGTTCGTGGCAGCGCTCCAGGGGGCCGAGGAACAACTGGGACCGTACAACCCCGAATGGGAAAAGTGGTTCCGTATTACGGAGAAAGGCAACTTCGAGAACGGCCTCAATGTGATCTCGCTGGACCCCGCCCTTAAGCAAGTGGTGTACACCCCAGAGAACTGGGAGAAAGTGCGCCAGATCCGCAACGTCCTGCTCCAGGAGCGCAAACAACGCATTCCCCCCTTCACGGACGCCAAGGGCGTGGCCAGCTGGAACTTCCTCCTCCTTTCCGCCCTCTGCGACGTGGTCCAGTATTGCCGCGTGCCCGAGATCGCCCACCAGGCGGCGGCGCTGCTCTCTCGGACCATGGAAGGGGTCGCAAAAGCCTTCCTCATAGAGAAAGACGGGCGCCACGTCATCCGCCACAGCACCAGCACCGAACAGGCCCCCCTCTACTGGGAAGATTACACGGCTTTCGTGGAAGCGCAGCTGCGACTCTACGAAACCACCGCCAACGAGCTCTTCCTCACCAACGCCCAAGAAACCCTGCGCTTCATCAAGCGCGAGTTCTTCCATGAAGGCGTGCCCATGCTGGTGGCGCGCCACCAGGGCGGCGAGCTCCGGGCCCCACTGCACGACCAGTCGTTCCGCAGCGGGCTCGCCTCCCTCATGCTCTCCACCGCGCGCATCTCCGTGATCCTTCCTGAATTCCATCCCAAGGAATATTGGGGCACTCAGTGGGACGAATGGGTCCAGCCCAGCCTGGTCAACCCCCTCTCCCACGCCGAGGCCCTCAGGGCCTACACCTACCCGCTGGAGATCATCCGCAAACTGGAAGTCCCGAAGGCCTGGGCCGAGAACGGTGAGTTCCAGAAACTGCGCTCCCACTTCCTGGGGCGCTTCGTGATGTCCTACCACGGCCGTGGTGACGACTCCTGGCAGATCTGCACCCGAGACGCGTGCGAGAAGCAGGGCCAGGGGCTCCAGCCCCTGCTGGACACGTTCCACCAGGCTCCTCCTCAGGCAGACGCATGAACGCACTGGCAGGGCTCAAGATCCTCGATCTCACCCACCGCCTGCCTGGGCCCCTCGCGGGCAAACTGCTGCGCGACCACGGCGCGGACGTGCTAAAGTTGGAGGACGCCACCCTGAAAGACGCCTTCCTCGAGGGCTTCTTCGCCGCCTTCGACGACGGTTTCGTCGACTGGTACCACCAACTCAACGGCGATAAGCGCGTGGAGAGGCTGGACTTCAACGCTCCCGACGCGGCGGCGCGGGTGCGCGCGCACGTGGAGTGGGCCGACGTGCTACTGCTGGGCATGTCCCCCAAGCTGGCCCACCGCCTGGGCCTCTCTCAGGAGGAGCTCGCGAAACTTCCGGGGCCCAAGGTGGTGCTCCACCTCGGTGCTTCACGTACTTCCAAAAGCGCCATGCACGACCTGAACGCCCTCGCCGAACTGGGCCTTTTGCCGTTACACGTGGCTGGCGAGCATGACTCTCCGCTCGCCCCTCCTTTCCTTCCCGCCGCCGGCATCGCCTTCGGCCAGCAAGTGGCGCTCACCGCATTGGCCCAGCACCGGCAAGCGGAGCGCGAGAGGAAATGCCTGGTTTCGACGGTGTACCTCCTCGAGGAGGCGGAGCGCGTGTTCGGCCCGTTCTGGTCCCAGCGCCTGCGCGCCCAAAACCGTACAAAATTCCTGCATAACGGCGCGTACCCGTGCTACGCTCTGTACCGCACTAAAGACGGCGATTGGCTCGCCGTGGCCGCCGTGGAAGAAAAATTCTGGCGGGAGTTCACCGCGCTGCTTTCCCTGCCCTTGGCCGAGGAACAGCGCTTCTCCCGCGACCAGGATGTCTTCCGCCAAGTGGCCCAGGCCGTTTCAGGTCGTACGACCGACGAACTGGACCACCTGCTTGCCCACAAGGACATTTGCGTGTCGCTGGTCAGGACACGGGCAGGGAGCAAGACATGAGCAGACGAGTCATCGGTTTCCATTACACCCTCACGGACAAGGACGGAAACGTCATCGACACGTCCGACGGCCAGGAGCCCCTGTTCTTCCTGGAGCAGAGCCAACAAATCATCCCCGGCCTCGAGCGCGTGATCGCGCTGCTGAACGTGGGCGACAAGCGCAAGGTGGAAGTGAAGGCTTCCGACGCCTATGGCGAAGTGAACCAGGAAATGATCATCCAAGTGAAGCGCAGCCAGTTCCCCCCCGGCGCCAAGCTCAACGTGGGTGACCAATTCCAGGTGAACGAAGACGAACACTCCCCCGTGTTCACCGTCACCGCCATCCAGGACGATGAAATCACCGTAGACGGCAACCACCCCATGGCGGGCAAGGACCTGTTCTTCGACATCGAGATCACGGCCATGCGGCCCGCGACCCAGGAAGAGATCGCCCACGGGCATGCCCATGGGGCCCATGGCCACGGCCACCACTAAGAGAGCTTCAAAACCCCTTCGGTCTCGGTGACGAGGCGGAAGGGGTCTTCCTTCAGCAGCAAGAACCCGTCCAGATCCGCCCAATCCATCAACCCACCCAGCTCCATCGCATATGAAATCCCGAGGGACGTCTCGATCATGCAACCAACCATGGTCTTGAGCCCCAGCGCGCGGGCCTTCACGAGGAAATCACGTCCCTTGAGGAGGCTTCCCGTCTTCATGAGCTTGATGTTCACGGCGCGGAACATGGTGGCGAGTTCCTCCAGGTTATCCGTGTCCTCGATGGACTCGTCGGCCATCACCACGTACGGGGTGCGGGAGTGGAGAGCCCGGTAAAGATCTTTTCTCACCGCTGGGAAAGGTTGCTCGATGAACTCCACGGCGTGGCCGCTCAGCGTGTCCTGGAAGCGCAAAAAATTGTCGAGGTCGGTCCAGGCCTCGTTGCCGTCGATGCGCAGAGGGACGCCGGGAGCAGCGGCTACTACCGCGGCAAGCATCTCGTCGGCGCTGTCCGCGCTGACCTTCACCTTCAGCGAGGCAAAGCGCGCGAGCGGCGCCAAATACGCGGCGACATCGGCGCCGGGCATGATGGGCACGGAGATGGAAGTGGGCAGCGGGCCCGGTGTGGGGACGCCCAGGAAGGAGTGTAGGCTTTGTCCTTTGGAGTCGGCCTGGCGTTTGAGCCAGGCGGACTCCAGGGCGAATCGCAGGCTGTGTTTCCAGGGGCGTTCATCCAGCGCGCGGGCGTAGTCGCCGTGGGACGCCAGCAGATTCTGGAATTGGATGAATTCGGCCCGGATGTTCTCGGGCGTTTCTCCATAGCGCACGTTAGGTGCGATTTCGGAGCGGGCCTCACCCCCTTGGTCGCGCAAGGTGACGATGAAGTTCAGCTTCTCGGTGCTCGCGTTGCGGGAAATTTTCCAGTTCACCCGCAGAGGCAGCGCGAGTTCGGTCAGTACCAACTCCACTGGCCCCCCCGGTATTCCCCAATGGAACGGAAAAGCTGCGAGCGCTCAAAGTCGCCCGGCGAATTGCCGGGTCTGCCATCGGGAGGTAATCCGCCGAAGTAGCGCTCCCACAGCTCGCGGTCATGCACATAGCGCATGGTCTTGGTGGGGATTTTCTCCCGTAGGAAGGGGTTCATGAGCTTTGTGACCATCTCGGAGCAGTAGAGCGCCTCGCGGCCGTCGGGCGAGTAGTTGTCCCAGAGGAAGACATCGTCATAGGGTGCGCCCAACAAAGGTTGGATGGCGTCTTCTAAGGGAAAGGGGCCCTCTTCCACGGGACGGCGGATGAGCACGTGCCGGGCAGGGTCACTCTGGGCCAAGAAGTCCCCCAGCGGCAACACCCGGACCTCCCCCAGAGACTCGGCCACCAAGGGATCCTCTCCGCCCCGGACCACCACGGCCATGTGGGCATAGGGAGAGCCCTCCTGGCGTTCTATGAGACGGCAGAGATAACAGAGCCGGGGTTGGAGCAGCACGTCTCCCGGACGCAGCTCCGACGCCCTGGAGGCGCCTAGGAAGAGGGTCAGGAGGATTAAGGGGTAAGGAAGGAGCGCCAACATTTTGAGCCAGATCTTAGGGGAAACGTCGGAGGGAGGGAACGGGCGATTTTACGCATAACCACCTGATATCACTAGGCATCTGGCGCCCCCTCTTGTTCGGAGACTTTTTCCTCCCCTGGGTAAGCCCCTGGGAGGGGATATAATTAAAGGCATATCAAGGTGTTACACACCACAGCCCCGAGGTTTCCATGAGCATCCTTCAACGCTGCCTTACCCATACCCTCTCCATCCTGGTGGCCGCACAGTTGCTGGTGGCCCCTCACTCGGAGGCCTTGGCCCAGGACATGGCCGCGAGCGCAGCGCAGTCGGCGGCGCAAGCGGCCCAGGCCCAGGCGCAGGCGGCAGCATTACAAGCCGCCCAGAATAATGTGAACACCCAGGCGACAGGACAAGGCACTGCCCAGGAAGGAACTCCGAACACGTTGTCCACGGGAGCCGCAGCTGCACAAACGTCTTCTGGTAGCTGTTCGGAGGGGTTGGTGTGGAATGCGATGGTGGGGCGGTGCTTGACCTCGGAGGCCGTGGCGAAAATGCAGGCGGCTTCGGCGCAGTGTGAGGCCCAGAGTTCTGCTGATGCTAAGAAAGCATGTTATCTCGCGGCGGCGGAGGGAGAGCTGGCCACCGCAGAAGCGGACGGGAAGGTCAAAAAAGCGGGTACTGTGAATAAGAGCTGGATGTCGATCATCTTGGCCATGGGCGGGCTCCTGGCCTCAGCAAACTTCTTGATGACAGGTGGGAGCAGTTGTCCCGGCGCAACCTCAGCCTGGCTCATCGCCGGCTCTTCCGCCGCCGCTATCGCCGGCGAGATCATGTCGGGCATGACTTACCAGAAGAAGATCAAAGAGGCCCAGGAAGCCCTGAAGAAGATTGCCGACTCCTCATCAGGACAGACTGCAACTGGCGGCTCCTCAGACAACGCCAATGCGACAAACGTCCAACAAGAAGTCTTTGATGCTCTCATCAAGCGTGAAGACGCTGTCATCGCTGCAGCGAAGACGAAAAAGATGCTTTATACCGTGGCCATGGCTGGCTATGCCGCCGCCGCCGTCATGGCCGCAATTGAGGTCGTCCGGATGATGTCACCTGAAGGCTGTTCTTCCTGCGTTTGCTACAACAACGCCCAAGCCAGCTGCGGCGCGAACAAATCACCTGCCATGGCTTATTTGGATAACTACTTCGAGAAGCGACAACGGCTGACTTTCCAAGAGTTCACCACCGATCCCCGGATGGGGCAAACCACCAGTATGGAAGAGCTCATCGCCCTCGTGGAAGATCGCAATGCCATACGCACTGGCAGTCTGCAATCCATCACCATTGACCACTACGCCCCCATCCAAAATGCATTTGCAGATAGCCGAAACCAATTCTCCAGTGATGACTTCTTCCTGGTCAAAGGGCTAGTAGTCCTGGCCCAGAACCTCAGCATCGCGCCCGCCCAAGCCGCAGACGACCCCCCCGCCGGCTCGTCTGGCGGAGGTGGGGGGCCGCTCCAATTCATCCGCAGCATGGGGAGCCGCCTGGCGAACGGAGCCAAGTCCCTTAGCAAGGGCCTGGGCCAGCTTTTCGCCAACCCGATCACCCGCCTTGCCCTCTCGGGCGTGATGGGCGTCAACAGCATGTTTATGGTGAAGCACATCTCAGAAGAACAGAAAAAAGCCGAAGACCGCAAATCCTTCCTCGAGAAACTCCGCCAGCAAGTCATCGCCGCCGGTCAAGCCTTTGGCTGCGCCAACGCCGACCGCGTGAATCCCGCCAACCCCCAGTGCTACTGCTACAACGAGGACGGCAGCTTCAACCCGGCCCGCAACAACTCCTCTGCGTGCCAAGCCTACCGCAACCAGGTCACCCCTCCCAACATGCAGGGTGACCAGTACAACCCCAACGGCACGCTGATCGGTGCTAGCGATCAGGCTACCTGCGTGGCCAAGAATGGGACTTACGATGGCAACTGCAGCTGCCGCCTCAACAACACCTGCCTGAGCATCAGCTCGCAGATCAACGGCACCCAGCCGGGGATGGAACTGTTGGGCACCCTCCCTAGCACCATCAGCGGGTTGACCAGCGGGACTCTCGCCTCTAGCAACATCAACGCGTCCGCCATGCGCGGTACGGCCGCAGCCCTCACCAGGACCTTGGACAATCTGGCCAACAAGTACCCGAGCGTCAAAAAGGCTCGCGCCCAGGCCGATAAAGCGGCCAAGCAGGCCACGGACCAAGCAACCCGCCTCATTGCCTCCAACCCGTCCCTCGCCACTCCGCCGGCGGATTTTGGAGCCTCGTCAGGTCTTTTGGGCGCGACTTCCCCACAGGACGCCTTGAACAAAGTAAAAGAAGAACTTGCCCGCCAAGAAGTGGGCCACGTTTCCTCTGCCGCTGCTCCCGCGGGGACTTCCGCCGCCAAAGGTCAGGGTGACGCCCTGGACTTCAGCGGTCTCGGGGGCGCGGCTGGAATGGGCGGAGTGACCGTGCAGAATGACGAGAAGCTCGCCCAGGTCATGAACAGCAGCATCGAGATGGGCAATAGCGACATCAACACCGACAGCCAGACCAACATCTTCCAAATCCTGAGCAACCGCTACCAACGGAGTGGCATGCGCCGCCTGTTCAGCGGAGAACAGGTCGTTCCCGCGGACCGCCCGAGTGATAACCAAATCAATAAGTGAACGGGGGCTCCTCCTCACGGGGAGGAGCGATTCCCACGTCGTCCCCTATAAGGACAAGCACCGCCTCCACGTCGAAGCGCTGGGGGCTTTCCTGCGTCTGCAGAAGCGGGCCGCGGCGGAGGGCTTCGCTTTAGAAATTGTCAGTTCTTTCCGCGATTATGAGCGCCAGGCGCGCATTTGGAATCGCAAAGCAGGCGGCTTCTCTCCGCTGCTGGATCCGGATGGGAAACAACTTGAGTACGCCCTCCTGACTCCAGACGAAATCGTGGACGCCATCCTGCGCTGGTCCGCCCTCCCGGGCTCCAGCCGTCACCATTGGGGAACCGACATCGACGTGTTCGATGCGAACCGGATTGCGCTGAAGGACATCCAGCTGATTCCGGCGGAGTATGAAGTCGGGGGGCCGAATCACGGACTCTCTACTTGGCTAGAAGAGCAGATGCGGGACGGACGCGCCGAAGGCTTTTATCGCCCGTTCCGCCAAGACCGTGGCGGCATCTCCCCCGAGCCCTGGCATTTGAGCTACGCGCCGGTCTCGTCCGAGTACTTCGCCGACTATGGCCTGGACCTTTACCTAGACAACATCCGAGAGGGCTCCACCCTTGAGTTGCGGGAAACGCTGCTAGGCCGGGGTAAGGAACTCTTCCAGCGTTTCTTCAAATCCGTGGACTTGCCCTAAAACAGGGCCGGTGCGATTTGCCACCTCTCCACTTTCGGCGCGTGAAAGGCGATTCTTAAAAATCGCCTTAAGACGCTTTTTATTCCAACATGATGACGCTTTGCGACTTAGGTTTATGACGCATGTAAGCAGATAGTTCTGCCCTTAGCCCACCATCATTTGTTACACCAACCAGGCTTTAGTCCTTCGTTCATTCTTAAAGGAGAATGCAGATGAAATTTTCCGTGAAACTCCTGGCTGGCGTGATGTTGATCACGGCCCTCGCCGAAACGGCTTCGGCCCAGCACCGCGGCGGTCGCGGCGGTGGAGGCGGAGGCGGCGGTCGTCGCGATGGCGGCGCTTCTCGCCCCTCTCCCGGCGGCGGTCATCGTCCGTCCCCTGGCCCGTCCACCCATCGTCCTTCTCCGGGCCCTTCTCATCGCCCCTCGCCCGGTCCTTCTCACCGTCCGTCCCCCGGCCCGGTGACCCGTCGTCCAGAGCCCGGACCTTCTCACCGTCCCACCCCGCGCCCGGACTACCGTCCGTCTCCGCGTCCTGACCACCGTCCTTCTCCGGGACCCGTTACCCGTCGTCCGGACCCGCGCCCCGACCACCGTCCCACTCCTGGGCCCGTTACCCGTCGTCCTGACCCCCGTCCTGATCACCGTCCCACTCCGGGCCCCGTTACCCGTCGCCCGGACCATCGTCCTGATCACCGTCCCACCCCAGGACCCGTTACCCGCCGTCCTGACCACCGTCCGGGTCCCGGCCAGCGTCCTGGCCCTGTTACCCGCCGTCCTGACCACCGGCCGGGCCCTGGCCACGTAACTCGCCGGCCCCCCCACCGTCCGGACTACCGTCCGGGGCACCACACCCGCTACCGTCCGACGTACCGTGTGCCCGTGCGCACGCACTTCGGCACCCGCAACTACCACCGCCCGCCCATGTACCGCCCCCTGCCCTACCACCGGTACTACCACTCTCCGTGGAGCAGCATCCACGTGGGCGTGCGCCGCTACCACCGCTCCTACGATTACTATTGGTACGTGCGCCGCTCATACCCGAACTACGTCTACCTGAACTGGATCTACTGGCCTACCGCCGGCTACAACAACGGGTATTACGTCTTCAACGACTACCCCTACTATGTGTGGAACGGTTACCGTTACCGCTACAGCCGCCAAGACCAGTGTAACTACCAGTTGGTGGACACCTACACCCACCAAGTCGTGCGCAGCTACTGGGGGCTGTCCTGCAATAACGGTTACGACCAGTGTTCTTTCGAGCGTGACCGCATGAACGACGCCTCCGGCGACTTCCGGTACAACTGCTCCGAAACCTTCCGCGACCAGAACTACGACTACAGCCGCCCCACCTACGACTATGGTTACGGCGACTACGACCTGCCCGAAGTTCCTGCCGAGCCCGCCCCCATGCCGCAAGACATTCCTGGCGACTACGACCAGGACGGCGACGTGGACGGCCAAGACTGCTACGACTACGACTACGAAGCCGACGTTTGTATGGATGACGGCACGGACATGCTCTGATCGCGGTCCGTCCCGACGAAAAGAGAAGGGCCCCTCACGGGGCCCTTTTTTTTACTCTTCGTGGCCGCAGGCCCGGAGCCAATCGGTGGGGGGCACCACGAGCTTGCGTTCGCCCAGGTCCATGAAACCCACAGTGAACAGGGCCTCCGAGGCGAGCGATCCGTCGGCTTTGCGCATCTCCTGGCCGATCTTCATGATCTTGCCGAGCTGCCAGTCCTTAGATTGGGAGAAAACCGTGATCCACTCGCGGTTCACGAGCTCGCGTTTGAATTTCACCTGGGCCTCCAGGATGACAGGGCCGCGCTTCTCCTTACGGATGCGGTCGAGCCCGAAGCCATTGGCCGTGATGAAGTCCCAGCGCGCTTCCTCATAGAGCGAGAGATAGACGGCGTTGTTCACGTGCCCAAACGTGTCCAGGTGCGCCTCGCGCACCTGGAAGCGGTATTCGAAAGTTTTGAAGTTCACTGGAGGTCCAACAACCCTTTGCGTTTCTGAACTTCAGAATAGCGGTTGGAGATCTTGGTGAAAAGGTCGGACGCGGGGGCGTCGATCTCCACCGCGGCGGGCCCTCGTCCATCGTCCTTCTTAAACAAAGCCGAGAACGGGTTGGCCGCGGCCTCGCCGTCCTTCTTGGGGCCCGATGGCTTCCAGGCAGCACCCGCATAGGCGGCACCGTCGTATTTGGCGTTGGTGGATGTCACCTTCGTCTCAGCGGGTTTCTGGTCGGTTTCCGCGGCAGGGTCTTTGGACAGACCCGGCGCGGACGCGGCGCCGGCGGAACCGCCGGAGGCCCCAGAGCCGCCCGCAGCGGCAGCACCGCCTCCGCCCCCGCCCCCTGCACCCGGTGGATTGAACACGTCTTTGGCGTCAGAGGCACCTTGGTTCATGTCCCCCACGTTGCCCACGGGGCTGCCACCCACGGCATCGAGAGGATCAAACGCGACGGCATCGTCACCCGTGCCATTGTTGAAATCGATACTGCCCATGCCGGCGTCCAGTCCGCCGAAGTCGGCCCCGAACTGTCCCACGCCAACCTGGGTGCGGGTGGTGCCCTCGGTGGCGCAGCGACTGTCGAGGGGGTTGGCTTGGCAGTAGTTTATCAAGCCGGAGTCGGTCGTGGTGGTATCAGTGTAGGCCTGAACCTGTTTCTTGGCAGCGGCGAGCATGTCAGCTTGTTTGCGGCTGGCGTTGGCTTGCATGTTCGCGCCGATGGCGTTGCCGGCGGCCTTGACCACTTCGGCCATCATCTGCTGCTTGATGCCCTGGTTAGGGAAAAAGCTTCCTGTGTTATTAAAAGTCGCCAAATGCTTACAGCATTCGCTCTGGCAGCGGCTCTGGAAGTTTTCAGGTGAAGGAAATTGTTGTAGCTGAGTCATGATCATGGCCCCTTGAGCTGCGTAAAAAGCTGTACGCCGGTCATGAGACTCAGCATTGGCTAGCACCGCGGCCCGGGACGCGTCCAAACCCGCCGTTTGGGCCTGCCCGCTCTGTGAAGCTTGCTGATAATCTCTCTGGGCCTGGCTCTGCGCTTGGCCTTGCGCGTTCTGGTTGTACATGTTGAGGCCCTGCTCACCCATGGTGAGAGCGTTAAACCAGGACATGAAACGGGTGCATGCTTGGTAATCCAAGGCCGTGTGCGCACCGTTCGGACATGCCCCAAGGGCGGCTGCTTGCTGCCCTTGCATTGGCCCGTACATGCCCTGGCCGCCCGGATTGCGGAATTCCGTAAACTCCGCCATGGCAAAGTAAATTGCAGCGCAATTGCCTACAGCTCGGTTAATTGATTCCTGTGTTAGTGGCTGGCTATCTTCTCCGGACGGTTCTTTGCGACCATTGAGCACCTGCACGGCAGCCAAGAATTGGGGAGGAAGTTGGCTAAGGGAGCGTCCTTCCTCAGCATCCACAAGATCGCCAAAAACGCGCTCACACTGAGACAACGTTTCGAACCTGTCAGTCAGGGGATCAGTGCTGGCCGCTGGCGGGGCCGAGCCTGGACTGCCTGACCCAACGGACGCCATGCAGGCTGAAAGGTGGTCTTCTGAATGGGCCCGGGGAGCGCCCCAACTGAAGATCAAGAGGAATACCGCGAATGCCTTCATAACTACCCCACTCCTGGCACACTCATCGGAATACCAGACGATTTAGTTAAGATTTTAAAACCAGGCGGGTTTTAAAGGAGAAAAGAGGCGGAGGGGAGACATAAAAGGCTTAAGTTACAAGCACTTAAATCGTCTCTGTGTGCCACATACTCCAGCGGAAGTGGCAACAAAACAAGGCACTCAGCCCTTATTCTGCTTCCGCTTCTTGATAATGACGACGACCACGGCCGCCACAATCAGGCCCAACAACAGCAGCATGTCGTCGCCATCGTCGGAGTCTTTGCGCTCCTGGGTCTTCTGGACCGAGATGTCGACCTTCTCGCCATCCGGGATGAAGGTGGTTTCAGAGAGGTCGCTGGGGGTTGAGCCCAGGGCTATTTCGGTGCCTTTGTCCGCCTTCTGACGGAACACGCGCAAAGAAGCTACCACGTTGTCGAAGATCCCCTGGTACTGGCTGTAGAGGTCTTTCGTCACGGAGAAGGTCACGGCCACACCGAGGTCTTCTTTCACGGTGGCCAGGTAGCGGGTGTAGAAGCCGGGTACTTCCGAGGCCAAGTGGAGGGCGTCGACCCACTGGTGGCCATTAACGGGACTCTGCTTGGTGTACTTCGCCTCGGAGATTTGGGTTTTTCCACCCGGCAGGGTGTAGGTTTTAGGCTTCTTCAGGTACGCCATGTACTCTTCCATGGTGTCCTGCTCGCCACGACGTTTGGCGGCGAGAATAATGATCGCTTCTTTTTTGCGGTCATTGTTCTCCGACTGGCACACCCATTCCGAACCCTCCAGGGCGCACTGCCAGCCAGAAGGCAGCTCGAACTCGCAGTATTGGTTGGAGAATCGCTTGCCCCACGCCGTGGTGGAAACAAAGAGGATGGCGATGACGAGGAAGCGGCCCATGGTGGTGGTCCTTTTCGGGAATCCGGTTCTTTGCCTCATTTTAGCGCAAAACCCGAACCCTACAACCGAGCGTTTCACTTAACCATGCCGCGGGCGACGGTGCCTTCCTTGATCTCATGCTTAGAGGGGAAGCGGGACACCAGCTGCACGACCGCTTGGTCGGCATTCACTTGGATGACCACGCCCCGTCCCAGAAGGACATTGCCCCCCAGGTAATCGAAGAAGAAAAAGTCGAACCGTTGCCCTTTGTAGACTCCGGTGGAAAGGCCCTTGTCGATGATCACGAACTGCTTTTTGGGGGAGACCTTGGTGACGGCCGCCTCCACGTCGTACTCCTTGAAGCTCTGGTCAACCAAGCGCACCTGCGCTTGTCCCTCCATCCGGCGGACCAAGGAGAGGGAGAGAAGCGAACCGGTGTCGTAGCTGGTGGCGTCCAGGACGGCCTGGTAACGGGCCTCTACCCGCCAACCTTTACCCCAGGCGAAATTGAAGCCGGCGTATGGAGCGAGGTACTCGCGGTTGATGGAGCGGAAGAGCTGTGTGCCCCCGGTGTTGACCTGGGGCTTGTTCTCGGGATCGTCGGTGTAGGCATCCTGCTCCAGGGAGTAAACGCCCTCAAGGCCCAGGACCAAGGCGAGATTTTTCCAAACCATGGCGGCTTCGCCTTGCCACCCCACTTCTCCGCTCTGGTCCTTGCCAGGGCGACGGTAGCCGAGGCGCGCGGAAATGAAGTTTTGCCTTGGGTGTGCCCACGTGATGAGGGCGTTGACGCCAAAATCGCCCCCGTCATTGCCCAAAGCGAGATTGGCGGTGGGGTCCGCGGGATCCAGGTCTTCGTTGGTATATGGGTTGAAGCGGTAAAACCCCTCGGCGGCATAATGGGTGCGGTTCACGGGTTTGAACGAATAGAGGACGTTGAGCCCGATGGATTGGATCCCAGAAGCGGAAAGAGTTTCGGTCCCTTCAGCGGTAGCCACGTCAGCACGCACCTGCCGGAAGCTGGCCGAGAGTCCCAGCTGCAGGTCCTGGGTGGCGCCCCAACGGCCAGTGGCCTCGCCCTCCCAGTAAGAAAATCCCTCACCGTCATCGAACTCCCGCTTCTTGCCTTCTTCGTCATGCGGTACGGCGGAGTCCCAAGCGCGACCCGTGAACATGAGTTCATGGCCGCCCTTCAACAAGGTTTTCCCCCAGGGCACATAGACCGTGCCCTGTGCCCGGGCAATGGTGGAAAAGAGCAGCGCGAGGAGCAGGAGCCTCATGGGTTTGCCTCGAAAAGATGGAGGGCGGCTTGTTGGTACCAGACTCCCTGGTGCTTGCGGAAAAGGCACACGCCCTTCACAGGCAATTCGGTGCAATCCTGAAACTCCCGGCTGGCCACCTCCATCGCAGCATGGAGGGAGGTGGGCTCCACGAAGCGCCCGATGGTGAGGAACTTCTTGTCGCCTCTGGGACGCTTGTCTCGGTTCCCGATATGGTCCTTGCACACCTGCACGAGGGCCTCCTCGCAGTGGAGGAAGTCCGCCTGTTGTTCAGGATTCAGGTGCAGGAGGCTACGGCCCCCGTGCGTGTAAACATCCACGCCAGTGAACCGCACGCTTAGATTTCCCCCGTGCCCATAAAAGAACGATTCGAGTTCTTCGGTGATCTCCTGCTCCAGACCCGCAAGTTCCACCTGTTCCACCTCGAACGGTGCCACCAGCGGCATGTGCACCGATGGGTTGGTGGCGACCTTCTCGTCGAAGCGACCGCGAAAGCTCTGGATCTTGCGCGCGAAGGAATTGTCTTCATGGAACGTGAGCCCCACGAACAACTTAGTCTGCATTCCGCTTCACCGTACCGGCGTGTAGATGGCGGCGGAACCCAGCTCTTCCTCGATCCGCAACAGTTGGTTGTACTTCTCGATGCGGTCGGAGCGCGACGCGGATCCCGTCTTGATATGGCCCGCGCCGCAGGCCACCGCCAAGTCGGCGATGAAGGCGTCGGCGGTCTCCCCCGAGCGGTGGGAGATGATGGCCTTGAAGCCGGCTTTGTAAGCCAGGGCCAGAGTGTCGAAAGTCTCGGAGAGCGAGCCGATCTGGTTGACCTTCACGAGAATGGCGTTAGCCTCTTTCTGCTCGATGCCGCGCTGGAGGATTTTGGCGTTGGTCACGAACAGGTCGTCGCCCACCGTGGCGATGCGCCCACCCAGAGCGGCGTTGAGTTTGACCCAGCCAGCGCGGTCGCCTTCGTCCAGGCCGTCCTCGATGGAGTACACGGGGGCCAAGGACATTAGCCGCTCGTAATAACCGATCATCTCCTCGGAGGACCACTCACGGCCCTGCATGACGTACCTCTTCTTGCCTTCGTCCCAGAACTCGCTGGCGGCGCAGTCCAGCGAGAGGGACATGTCCACGCCCGGACGGTAGCCCGCCTTGGTGATGGCGGATAGGATGCACTCGATGGCCTCTTCGTGGTTGGCCAGGTCGGGGGCGAAACCACCCTCGTCACCCACGTTGGTGGAGTGACCTTTGTCGTGGAGGACTTTCTTCAGGTGGTGAAAAACTTCCACGCCGGCGCGCAGGTTCTCGCCGAAGGAGGCCTTCATGTGGGGAACGATCATGAACTCCTGGATGTCCAGGTTGTTGGAGGCGTGGGCCCCGCCGTTGATGATGTTCATGAGCGGGGTCGGGAGCCGCGTCTTACCGTCCGGAGTGGGTACGCGCAGGTTCTCGGAGAGGTAACGGTAGAGGGGCTTCCCCGCTTCCAGGGCAGCCGCGCGGCAAGCCGCCATGGAGACCCCCAGGATGGCGTTGGCGCCCAGTTTTTCCTTGTTCTCAGTTCCGTCCAGCGCCAACATGGCGCCGTCCAGGCCCCGCTGGTCCGTCACGTCCTTGCCCACTAGGACAGGTGCGATGGCCGAGTTGATGTTGGCCACCGCCTTGGTCACGCCCTTGCCCATCCAGCGGCTCTTGTCGCCGTCGCGAAGCTCGAGGGCCTCACGCTTACCCGTGGAGGCGCCGGACGGCACCGAGGCTCGCCCCAGTTTGCCCGAGACGGTCACAACGTCCACCTCCACCGTGGGGTTGCCCCGGGAGTCCAGGATTTGACGGGCGTGAATGCGGGCGATCTTCGTCACGGGAGCTCCTTGGTGGGTGGAGCTCCATTCTAGACGGCCCGAGGGGGCTTTCCAAGCCTCAGGCGGCTTTTTTCTGGCCGGCTACGAGGAGGGGCACGGCCCAGTCCGGGGATTTGAAGTTGGTCTTGGGGAAGGGCAGCTTGTTGGCCACGAACTCCTCGAAGAACGTGGGCACGTAACCAGTGGGCACCATCTGGCCCACGAAGCGGCCATTCTCGTCCTTGCCGGTTTGGACCCACCGGAAGATGTCTCGCACCACGTAACGCCCGTGTTCATCCACGCCCAGAACTTCAGAAATGTGCGAAGTCCGGCGCCCCCCGTCATGATAGCGGGCGCACTGAACGATCAACTGCAGGGCGCTGCCTACCATCTTGCGGATGGCGTCAGGGGGGATCTTGGTCTCGCCCATCAGGCAGAGGGTTTCCAATCGCGTACAGGCGTCCACGGGAGTATTCGCATGCACCGTGCCCATGGAGCCGTCGTGGCCCGTGCCCATGGCGTTGAGCAGGTCCAATGCCTCAGGGCCGCGCACCTCACCCACGATGATGCGGTCCGGGCGCAAACGCAGGGCAGACTCCATCAGGTCGCGGATGGTGACCGGCTTGACGTTCATCTCGGGGTTGCCTTTCCTGGTCTCGAAGCGCACTACGTGATCGGCCTTGACTTGCAGTTCGGCGGCGTCCTCGATGATCAGCAGGCGCTGGTGCTTGGGCATGCGGCCCGCCAACACATTCAGCATGGTGGTTTTACCGGACCCCGTACCGCCACTCACCAGGGTGTTCTTTCCAAGGTACATGCAGCAGTCCAAGAAGCGCGCCCCTTCCGGGGAGAGCGAGCCGAACGCGATGAGGTCCTTGAGAGTGAGCTTCTCCTCGGAGAATTTGCGGATCGCCACCGTGACCCCGCAACGGGCCATGGGCGGGATCACCACCGCGATACGCGAGCCGTCTGGCAGCCGCGCGTCCAGGCGGGGATTGTCCGCGTCGATCACCCGTCCCACCGACTGGGCGATGGCGCGCATGGAGGCCATGAGGGCCTCCTCATCGCTGAAGCGGTTGGGCACGCGGGAGACCATGCCCTTTTTCTCGACGAAAATGTCCTGGTGGCCGTTGATCATGATCTCGGACACGGAGGGGTCTTTCAGCAGGTCGCCGATCGGTGAGAGGAAGTTGGCAATCGCGTCCCGGAAGATGTCAGACATCGCGCTCCCTCAGTATTCCTTGGGGGTCCAGACTTCAGGATCGCTGGCAATCCCACGCCGCTGACGTTGGTCCTGACGCTGGAGCACGGTGATCTTCCCGTCATGTTTGCTGGAAGGGCAGTAAAAGGCGAAGGTGCCGGCCTGGTCGAAGGTGGTCTCGCCTTCCGTGATCTTCCCTTTGGTGGCCGCCAGGAAGACTTTGTGACCCTGGATGATAACGCAATCGGGGGTCTCCACTGTGGAGGTGACATAGAAGCGCACCTTCTCCCCTTGAAACACCGTTAGGTGTTTCGGGTAGTAGCCTTCCTTGGTGACGATGACAGACACCTCGCGCAGGGGCGATTTCTCGGCTGCATGGGCGCCGGCCATAAGGCCCAGGGCCAATAAAAACGTTTTCATCTTCCCCCTCCCGGAGGTTGTCCTTCAGGGGATTTATCGGCAATCGCCCGGGGAAACCTGAGTCGTCGGCAAGGTCCTCAGGAGGGAGTAAAGCGCAAAACCCCAAAGGCTGGCGTCTCGTAAGGATGTGTTTTCCGTAATGCCTCCAACGCCGCCGCCAGGTACTCGTCGGCACAGACCATCTCGACCTTCAATTCCCCGACGATTTCGGTTCGTCCTTGTTGGCCCTGGAAAGGTTGGCTGCCTTCCAAAGGCCGGTATTGCCCAATCCCAGCGCATTCCCAGCTGCACCTGTCGTAGTTTCCAATCCGGCCTGCCCCCGCGGCAAACATTGCCTCTTTCACTCTCGAAGAATGCTGTTCCGGCACGTAAAAAAAGATCTGAACCATCCGCCCCTCCGAGTCCGCACGTCAGGATTTTTCTCACCGATTTTAGCATTCCTGCAGTGAATGAAGCGTCTTTCATGATGACCCAACAAAAACTTACAACTTCCTTGGTTCATGGTTTTGGTTGGACAGGAATGGGCCCCTCACGAAAAAATCTCGGAAGCTTCACCTGGGCTTGATCCCTTTATCAGGTAAACGTCATGGAGGATGACCAAATGAAAATGATTTCAAAGACGCTCGCACTGGCCCTCGCCCTTAGCGTGGCCGGTAACGGCTACACCTGCACCGTGGACGGTTCAGAAGGCTTTTTGCCCGAGAACGACATGTACATCCCGACCAACGCCAAGAGCGTCAGCACCGTGGACGAGGCTACCTTCAACTCCGTCATCGACAAAGTTGAAACCCTCTACGCACCGGTCATCGCCTCCGCAGGCGCCAAGCTGTCCGTGGTCCGTAACTGGACCGACGGCACCGTGAACGCCTACGCTTCCCGCAGCGGCAGCACCTGGGTAGTTCAAATGTTCGGCGGCCTCGCCCGCCATGAGACCATCACCGCTGACGGCCTCGCCCTGGTCGTTTGCCACGAGCTGGGCCACCACATCGGCGGCGCACCCAAGAAAGGCGCTGGCGGCGGCTGGTGGGGCGGCGGCGCCTCCAGCTGGGCTTCCAACGAAGGCCAGTCCGACTACTTCGCCAACCTCAAGTGCCTGCGCAAAGTGTGGCTGAACGACGACAACGCCGCCATCGTACGTGCCATGGAAGTGCCTGAGACTCTCAGCGCCGCTTGCGCCAACGCCTTCCGCAACGCCGACGAGAGCGCCATTTGCGTCCGCGGCGGCATGGCCGGCATGTCCGTGGCCAAGCTGTTCCAGGCCCTCCGCAACGCTCCCACCGCCCCCGCTTTCGACACCCCTGACCGCGGCGTCGTGACCCGCACCAATGATGCCCACCCTGCTTATCAGTGCCGCCTGGACACCTACTTCCAGGGCTCACTGTGCGAGGTCGCCGACAACGTCGACGTCAGCGACTCCGACGAGAAGGCCGGCACCTGCCACCCCGCCAGCGGCCACACCATCGGCGCCCGCCCCCTGTGCTGGTTCAAGCCAGCTGCCATCTAAGTTCCCAGACAGCTTGATCCCGAAAGGGCGCCGAAAGGCGCCCTTTCTTTTTTACACCGTTCCTCCTGGCTCCACTGGCGGATGTTACAGTGCGGCCCGTGAAAAGCACTTTCCCTACCCTATTCCTCGTGGGTCTGGCTTTGGTCGAAGCCCAGGCTTGCCCTCTCGAAGGGTTCAGCTTGGCGACCGAGGAGGAACGCTTCCACCGAACCGTGGACCGCTTGGAGGCCCTCTACGCGCCTGAAGTCGCGGCGAGGGGGGGCGTCCTCTCCATCTCACGGCAATGGGGCCATGGCTTTGCGGACGGCTACGCCTGGCGCCGGAACGCCGATTGGCGGATTGTGCTGTACGGAGGCGCCACGCCGCACCCCGAACTCACGGAAGACGCCTCCGCCTTGATCGTGTGCCACGAGATCGGTCACCACCTGGGGGGCGCCCCCCTCGTGCCCGAGATCGCTCTTTCCAGCGAAGGCCAGGCCGACTACTTCGCCACTGCCAAATGCCTGCGGCGCCTGTGGGCCCACGAAGACAACGCCAGCGCCATCGCGGGACTGGAAATCCCCGCGGCCGTCTCCACGGCTTGTGCCTCCACGCCCGCCCCTGCCCTGTGCGCCCGCTCCGCCATGGCCGGCCTCTCCTTCGCCAAGTTCTACAAGACCTTCGTCCCCTACGTGGAGGCCGAGCCGGCCCCCGATTTCTCCACGCCGGACACCAGCACCTACGATCCTGCCACCCTCGCGGCTTACCCCGGCTACCAATGCCGCCTGGACACGTTCTTCCAGGGGGCCCTCTGCCCCGTGCCGGCCCACGAGGCGTTCAGTGATGCCGATGAAACTATCGGCGCCTGCCACCCCTCCCGGGGCCACACCATCGGCAACCGTCCCGCCTGCTGGTACCTGTCCGCCCTATGAAAAACCTGTTCACGCTCGTCTTACTGACTACCTTGACGGCACCGGCCTTAGGACCCCGGCTGGGCCATGGGATCGTGCCCGAGAACGACTTGCGCATTCCCGTGGGCAGCAAGGCCAACATCAGCGAGCGAAAGTTCAATGCCATCATTGACCGCGCGGAAGCCATATACGGTCCACGCGCCACCGCGCTCGGTAGCGAACTCTCCATCCACCGTTACTGGGAAAGTCCAAGCGTGAACGCGTACGCCTACCGTGACGACAAATGGCGCATCCTGATGCTAGGAGGCATGGCCCGCCACCGTGACCTTACGCCCGATGGGTTCAGTTTGGTGGTCTGCCACGAGATCGGCCACCACTTCGGCGGCTTCCCGGTCAAGGAGGACAAGGGCGGCGTGTCCGTCGAGGGACAAGCTGACTATTATGGCGTGCTCAAATGCCTGCGCACCTTGTGGGCGAGGGATGACCACGCCCACATCATCGGCGACCAGGAAGTCCCCAGTGCCCTTTACGACGCCTGCGCGGCCGCGGAAGGCAGCATCGACAAGCACCTATGCCTGCGCAGCGGACTGGCCGCACTCTCCTTCGGCAAAGTCCTCAAGGCCACCGCCAGTGCGACGACCCCGCTCCCCACCGTGGAGACCCCCGATGCCAGCGTGGCGGAAACGACCGCCATGGATTACCCGGGCATCCAATGCCGTCTGGACACCTACATCCAGGCGAGCCTCTGCAGTTCCCCCCTCGAAGAAGAAACCAGCGCCTCCGATGAGCGCGCGGGGACTTGCCACGAAGCCAACGGCCACACCGCGGGCCTGCGGCCACCCTGCTGGTTCCGTCCATCCAACTCGACCCTGTAATCTTTTCCGGGCATCCCCTCCCGCCCGAGAACCGGCCTACTATTCTCCGACCAAGAACCATCCAACGGAGAACACCATGCGCCTGCCCTTCGGCCTTGCCCTCGCCCTCATGAGTACCCAAGCGGCGGCCATCACCCTCCCATTGGTCTCCCAAGGCGGACAACGGCAACTCTCGCTGAAAGTGGCGGTGGTGGAGGGGTCGGGATGGGACGCGGACTCCGTCACGCAGCAAATGAACAAGGTGAACCGTATCCTATCCCAGTGCCGAGTGCAGTTTCAAAACGTCGAGGCCGTCTCCTTGGCTTTTTCCCCCACTGTGGACGGGCAAGGCTACATGATGAGCGTCGGCCAGGAACTTAACCTATCCGGCTTCCGCTTACCGCGCGAGCCCATCATGGTGTTCACCGGCGAGATGGGCGGCGCCTTCGCCCCTATGGCCGGCACCGGCGGCCTCTCCATCCCCACCCTGCGCATGAACGGCGCGCCGGAGATGGTGCGGGATTCCTTGGAGAACCTGGTCATCATCATGGCCGCCGCCCGCTCGCCAGAGATGATGGCCCGGGACTACAGTCCCGTGGCCCACGAACTCATGCACGTGCTGCTCAATACTTCTCACACCACTTTCAAAAATCTCATGGGGGATGAGCGCAGCGGGGTAGACGCTACTCTGACTACCGGGCAATGCGAGACGCTGCACTCAAGCCCGTTGCTCGCGCAACTGGCCCTCTGACCCATGCTTGCTTGGTCCCTGTCCACCGTCCTCTTTTTTTCCCCGTGTCCCTACAAGGATGCGGGCCCCACCTTGGGACCCGCTCTCACTCAAGACCAATTCCTCGCGGTGGTGAGAAAAGTCGAGCGCGCGTACGCGCCCGTCGTGGCCCAAGCGGGGGGGCGATTGACCATGCTGCCTTCATGGTCGGACTCCTACGACCGGGCGGCCGCCGAACGCCGGGGTCAGTTCTGGCTGGTGCGCGTGTGGGCGGGTGCCGTGGGCCAGAACTTCGACTCCGAAGACGGGCTGGCCCTCACCCTCTGCCACGAATTGGGCCACCACCTGGGTGGGCCTCCCCGCTACGTCGGCAGTTGGAGTTCCGTGGAAGGCCAAGCCGACTACTACGCCACCGCTGAGTGCCTGCGCCGGGTTTTCTCCATGGACGACAACCGCGCCGCGGTGGAGGGCCTGGCCGTGGACCCGGAAGTGCTGGAAGCCTGTGAGGTCAGGCATCCACAACCAGAAAGGGCCGCCATCTGCGCCCGCAGCGCTTGGGCCGGCTTGAACGCCGCTCATTACTACCACCGCTCCCGGGGCGGCTCGGGGGGCCAACCCGCCTTCTCCACGCCCAGCCCCTCCCGTGCCATGTTCACACAGGAGCAAAACCGCGACCCTCAATGCCGCCTCGACACTTTCTTCCAGGGGGCGCTGGCGAACCCTCGACCGGCCTGCTGGTACGTGGAGCGCTGAAATAAAAAAGGCCCGCGTGCGCGGGCCTTTCTCATCATCCATCAAGTACGGATGGCTTACTTCTTCTTGGGAGCTGCCTTGGCTTCTTGGCCGGCCTTGGTGACCTTGAAAAGTTCCACTTCGAACACCAGGGTGGCGCCACCGGGGATCTTCGGAGGAGCCCCGGCGTCGCCGTAAGCGAGGTCGGCGGGGATCACGAACTTGGTCTTGCCGCCTTCTTTCATCAGCTGCAGGCCTTCAGTCCAGCCCTTGATCACGCGGTTCAGGGGGAAGGAAATGGTTTGGCCGCGCTCTACCGAAGAATCGAACACGGTGCCGTCCATCAGGGTGCCGTGGTAGTGCACTTCCACGGTGTCTTCCGCGCCGGGAGTGGCGCCGGTGCCTTCCTTGATGTGCTTGTAGGCCAAACCGGACTCGGTCTTCTGGGCCCCTTCCTTCACGAACTTCTCGAGGAAGTTCTTCCCGGACTCTTTTTCCTTAACAGCGGCTTTGTCCATGCGCTCCTTGAAGAGGCCCTGGATCTTCTGCTGGTAGGTGGGCATGTCCACTTCGGACTTCTCGCTCTTGGCGGAGGCGGAGAGGCCTTTGTAGAGGGCGGCCATCTCCTTGTCAGCGAGGTTCAGGCGCTGGAGGTTGGAGCCGAGCATGTAGCCCATGGCGTAGAAGACTTTGTCATCGTCGTTCTCGAGCTTGATGCTTTTGGGATCGTTCTTGCTGCAGGCGATGAGGGCCAGTGAGGCCACTGCCAACGCCATCCATTTGGCCATGCGTTTCATTTCCTATCCTTTGGACGGGTTAAAGTTGATCCACCCCAGGGTAAACGCTTCCCCATCCTTTTGCCACTAGATTGGGGCCTCAAGCCTGTTTTGCACGCCGCCACAAAAGCACGACAAGAGCGCAGGCCCCACCAAAGGCGGCGGGCAAGCCCACGGGCACTTCTGCCCCGCGGAAGGTGAAGTTGTAGCAGGCATGGTCAAGCAGGGCGAAGCCTAGGCCGCACCACAAAGCACCTTCTGTCAGCTCGCGCCATGGATGCGCGCCGTAGCGGGAAAACTGCCGCAGTAACAAGGGGCAGAGCAGTCCCAAAAAAGAAAACGCCCCGAATTGGGAAATGACCCAGAGATTTCCCACGAAAGCCGCCACCAGTGCTTCTCGAGTGAGCCGTTGAAGTGGCACCCCCAACCCTAGGCACCAGCCTGGTCCCAAGAGCAGGGCGCGCCACCACCTCCTCTGGCGAAAAGCCACCACGACAAGCGGCGCGGCCACGAGGACCGCCCCCAGGGTTTGCAGGGGACCCAGTGGCGTGACCCGCCCGAACCAGAGTTGCGTGGGAAACTCCATGTTGAAGGCCATGGCGAGGAAATGCAGGCAAGCAAAGAGCGCTCCCACCAGCAAGTTCACACTCAACCCCAATAACAGGATGAAGCGGAAGTCTTGGCCACGCTGCTCCCCCAAGCGCATCCAGGGCAGAGGGGCAAGCCAAAGGAGCGCGGCTACGCCCAATCCCAATGCCAGCGAGATGAGTTCCAGGGGCCACGCGCTCCCGCCCAGAAAGCCAAGTCCGTGGGCCCCCAACACCAGGGCCACCGCGAGACCATCCATTCCTAAGGTACTGGGTGAAGCCAACTCGTTGCGGGTAGTGAGCTGAACCAGCGACCCGGTGTGGGAAAGCAAGCAGCCGGACCAGACCGCCACTGCGAACCGGGACCACTCCCATTCCCAACTCAAGCTCCCTCCTCAAGGCAAAGCCCATGGGATCCCGGTTGCAGGCGCCAGCCACGAGAAGTCCCTCTCAGGGAAGGGCCATGGTGGGACATCAGCAAATACTTACCTTCGGCGGTCCAGGCGCGCATCAATTCCTCCAACGCCGCCTGCCGGTCCAGATCCAATGACTGGAACGGTTCGTCCAACAGCCAGGCGTCTGCGCGCAAGGAGCGCATGAGAAGGATTTTCAGCCACTGGTTCTCTCCCCCCGAAAGAAGGGACACACGGCGTCCCCACCAGGCACGGGTGACGGGCTCCCACCAAGGGAGCCTACGCCAGTCAGGAATGGATCGCCGCTCGGGGGCAGCCTCCCACAGAATGTCGAAAACCTCCGCGACCCGCAGGCCATGAAACGGGGCGAAGGGCTCCTGGTCCACGAAAGCGTAATCCATGGCGGGCGCAAAACTCCCCCACTGCAACTTCAGCTCCGCGAAAAAGGAGGTCTTGCCGGAGCCGTTGGGGCCGCGCAGCCAGTGCCACTCGCCCGGGGCCAGGCGCGCGTTCACGTCCCAGCGCAGGTGCGGGGCCAGCATCGAGCGGTCGAGTCTGATGTGCAGCATAAGTCTTTTCCCATTTTAAAGGCCCCCGTACAATGTGGGAACTCTGGAGGAACCATGACCGAGCGCCGCGCTGAAGAAGTCGAATTGGAAAAGGCCCTTGAAGAACTAACTGCCACGTCCCTGGGACGACGGGCCTTTTTGCAGGCCATGCCGCTCCTTTTGGCAGGGGCTTGTGCATCTGTGACCTCGGACCGCAAGCGCGAGGGCGATAACTCGGGCCAAAAGATCGCCATTACGCCAGAAGATGAGCGCAAGCTCACCCAAGAGGTATTGCCCAAGATGCGCAAGGACTACCCGCCTGTGCAGAACCCCGAGTTGCAGAACTACGTGAGCGCCCTGGGACAGAAAATCGTGCGGGCCAACGGGCTCCAAGGCAAGCCCTACACATACAACTTCAGCGTGGTGGACGTGGATTATGTGAATGCTTTCGCCTTGCCCGCTGGAACCGTGATGGTGACGGCTCCCCTGCTCGCCATGGCGGAGACCGAATCGGAGCTTGCCGGGGTCATCGGGCATGAGATTGGCCACGTGAAGGCCCGCCACACGGCGGAGCGGATGGACGCTGAAAAGCGCAACCAGAAAAAAACCATCCTCTATGGCGCGGTCGGAGGATTGCTGGGTGGGGCGGCTGGCTTTGGGCTCGGCAAAATGCTTTGCCAGCCCCGGGACCGGGAGTGTCTGCAGCGAGCCGCTCTCTATGGCGCTGCCTCCGGGGCCGGTGGGGGACTCCTGATCCAAAAGTATGGCTTCATGGCCAATTCCCGCGAAGACGAAATGGAAGCCGACCGCATCGGCTTTCGCACTTCGGTCGGCGCCGGCTTTCATAAGGACCACGTAGGGACCTTCTACGCCAAGCTCCTGGAGATGGAGAAGAAGGCCAAGCAGAGCCAGGGCAACGCATTCCTGGCCTCTTTGGCAGACGCCATGAGC
Organism: uncultured Bacteriovoracaceae bacterium; assembly: GCA_964399165.1. Classification (GTDB taxonomy): domain Bacteria; phylum Bdellovibrionota; class Bacteriovoracia; order Bacteriovoracales; family Bacteriovoracaceae; genus UBA6144. Next base: position 32,396 of record CAYNPO010000004.1, read on the forward strand.
ACGCATCCCCCTTCGGCGGAGCGGGTGCGGCAGATGCAACAGATGGCAGCGGAACAGCCGCTCAAGCCCGGCATGGCAGTGAGCTCCAAGGAGTTCGACAAAATGCGCGCCCTTGCCGCCCGGTATGGGAAAAAGCGGGCTTGATCAGCGCGCGAAGCGCTCCACGAATCGCCGCATGAATCGGATCTGACCCGGCCCGGGGGAGAGCGCCCCGGGATCACTCACGTTGAAGGCGTTCTTCCCCACTGGCTGCACTTCCATGCTGGCGCCCGCCGGAGCTTCCACCAGGCCCATCAGGACTTCAGTGGGTTTAAGTCCGCGACGCCACTTCTCACCCCATCGCACGTAGGCCGAAGCGCTGTCCAGAGTCCGGATTTTTCCCCGACGTGACCAGTACCCCACGAATCCGTCATCCACCATCATCAGTTCAGGTGGTTTTCCACTCCGTATGGCCCCGAGGAAGAAGTACATTGGATGGGGAAAGGGTTTTGCGGCATCCAAAAAAGCCCGCTCTCCCTCCATCCAGGCCCGAAACTGGGCCATCAAGGGCGCGCATCCCTCGAGGCGTGGTGAAAGCGCCACTAATGCGTTCTCCGCGATGACGAAAGGATCAGGTCCCCGGGTCCTGACCTGTACGCGTCCCTGAAAAGAAATGCGCCGCAATCGCGCCGCCAATTCGGCCGATTCGTCGAAATATACCACCGCGTCCCGGTAGGGACGCATCCCGCGCTCCGACAGAAAAACGCCTCCCCCCAGGCGGGCCCCGGCGTACTCCGCGAGGGCGAGTGGATGGAACAATGAAACCGCCTTAAGCGAGGGATCGCCAAGGAGCTTGAGTTCCTTGAGCACCCCGGTGACGGGGGAAGAAAGCGAGACGATGGGACCGGTGAGCCGGCACGCCCTGCCGGTTGGGATGCAAATCAAAGCCGCGGCGAAAAAGCTAATGACCCTCTTCATCCAACATCCGGTTGGCGAGCTGGTCGCAGCGTTCGTTCTGGGGATGCCCACTGTGACCCTTCACCCAGGCCGCACGCAGCCCGGGAAACTTGGCCTTCATCTCGTCGAGCTCCTGCCAAAGCTCCAGGTTCTCCGGTGGCTTCTGGTCCGCTTTCTTCCAGCCCCGGGCCTTCCATCCGGGAATCCACTGGTTCATGCCCTCCACCACGTATTTTGAGTCACTGTAGAGGAACAAGGGCTCGAAGGACTCGAAAGGGTTGGCAAGGCGGTGCCGCTCGAGGAGTTTAAGGCCCTGGATGGCGCCTTGGATCTCCATGCGGTTGTTGGTCGTGGGGTTCTCGGAGCCGACTTCCTCAAAGAGTAGGCGCCCATCCGCGGTTTGGGCCAAGCATGCCCAGGCGCCCGGACCGGGATTTCCCCGGCAGGCGCCATCGGTGTAGACCGCCAGCCCTCCGGGCATGGACTGCAACTCCTTAGGGGCCGGCAGAGGGGCAGCCGGGTCCAGGTTGATTTCCCGCAAGTTTGCGGCCGTCTGCCGTAGCAGGGCCAAGGCGCTCCTTTCTTGCTCTCCTAGCAGCTCCTGCTCCCGGAGCGCCTCCTCGAGGCGGTCGAGTGCGGTACGATGTTTTTTCAAAGATTATCCCCTGTTAGCCCCGTGGATGACGCCACGCCCCCTTCCCAATGGCCTGGGGCACGGTGTATCTTGGGCTACCGTTTTTCCCGTGCGAAGGGGTACCGATTGGGGCCGCGATTCTCGATCAAAGTCTATAAGCAATACTTCAACTTTGCAGCCTCGCACTTCATGATTTTTGCGGACGGCTCCCGCGAGCCTTTGCATGGACACAACTACCGCGTGACCCTCCAGGGCGAGGCCCCCCGCCTGGAGAAAGACATGGTCTTCGACTTCCTCGACATCAAGCCCATCGTGCGTGAGGTGTGCGACGGACTGGATCACAAACTTTTGGTTCCCAAGGATCATCCCGCCCTCCGCATCGACGTGGCAGGACCCAACACCGTCCTCACCGCACCGGATGGCAGCGTCTTCAGCATTCCCACGACCGACGTGCTCCTGCTCCCCATTCCCAACAGCAGCGCCGAATGCCTAGCCGTGCACCTCACCGGCGAGATCCGTCGCCGCGTCCAGGAGCGCTTTGGATTCCGTTTCGCCAAGTTGGAAGTCGAGGTGGAAGAGACCCCCGGCCAGTCCGCCGTCTACGTGCATAAGGAAGAGGAAGCATGATTTTCACAGAGCTCGAACCCGGCAAGTCCGTCGAGGGCCACGCCATTCCCGCGTACATGACCGACGTTAAGGCCGGCAAGTGGCTTTACCTGCTCGGCGGAACCCACGGCGACGAAGTGGAAGGCATCCACGTGTGCAAGGAGCTTTTCAACTGGCTTAAGACCGAACACTCCATGAAAGACATGCCCATCGTCGTCGTCCCCATCCTCAACGTCGACGGTTACAGGGCCGGTACCCGGGTGAATGCGCGCATGGTGGATTTAAACCGCAACTACCCCACCAAAGACTGGACCAAAGAAGCCTCTCAGCCCAAATACAACCCGGGACCGAAGGCCCTCTCCGAGCCCGAAAACCAGTTTCTGGTGCGGCTTTTGGACAAGTTCAGACCCGGCTTCATCCTGTCTTTCCACACCTGGAAACCCATCTTGAACTACAACGGCGACTGCCAGGACGTGGCGGAGTTCCTCTCTACCCACAACGGCTACCCCATCTCCAGCGACATCGGGTACCCCACACCGGGCTCCTTCGGCTCTTTCGTCCCGGAGAAGTACAATGCCGGCGTGCTGACCTTTGAGTGCCCGCCGCTGGGTGAGGACAAAAGCCTCAAGGACATTTGGGAAGAAAATAAGAAAGGGCTCCAGGAGTTCATGCAAAGTGAACTCCTCCATAGAAAGCTAAGCTGAACCGGACCAGCGGCCGGTTCAGGATGCCTTGGTGAACTTGATGACCTCAACCGGGCAAGCCTCTGCGGCTTCCGTAATCTTAAGGCCGTCGTCCAACGGGGCGTTGGGACGGATGAGGCAGGTGTCGGCCTGCACGTCGAACACCTCCGGGTAGATATCTTCGCAGGCGTTGCAGACGATGCAACCGGGCTCGATCCATACTTTGGCGACGGTGAAATTGGGAACCGCTTCGCCGGCGGGAGCGGCGGCACCTCCGGCCCCAGCGGCAGCGAACTCCCCGGCGAAGGCCGGGTTGGTGGCGATCTTGAGCTGAGGGCCTTTGCCAGGCACGGTGTCAGCGATGAAGCTGCGGATGGGGATGTCGATAGGTGGCTTCGCTTCTTTGACCTCGTCCAGTTTTTCGCGGCGGATATGGCCCTCCACGGTGTCGGAGGACTTCATCACGAGATCCCGGAATTTCGGGCCCTTCATGTCGAACTGGAAGACCACGCCGTCCCGGGTGGACCCCACTTCCACCTGCACCATGGCCTTATCCATGCCCTGGGCGCCCATCAAGGCAATGAAGCCAGGTCCCATGTCCACTTCCACCGCAAAGGAGGACTTTCGGACTTCGAACACCTGGGAAACTTCCGCTTGGGTGGGGCTGCCGAAGGGGTTGAAGAGCCGGATCTTCACCACGTCCATGGCGGCGGGTTCCTTGGCGCTGTTCCACTTGAAACCAAAAGCGAAGGCGTTACCTCCCCGGGAGGGACGCAGGATGGTGAGCTTGGGTTTGCCGAACAAGGTTTCGAAAGTTCCGAGCAGCAGGCTCATGCCGGCCAAGCCGATCACGAGATTGAGAACCACGAAAAGGGCGACGCCCATGGCGATCAAGCTGGTGGACACGTTGAAATCTCCCGTGAATGAGGACACCGCCAGTATAGCCTAACCCATCGTAAAAAGGAATGAAAACTCCAACTCACGGTTGTCGGAATAACGCGATTCTAAGTAGCATAGGGGCAATGCGTATCATTTTGACCATTCTCGCCCAGTGTTGGCTCCTCCTGACGGTTCCCCTGGTTTTCTTGTTGGTGACTACCCCGGCGGTGCTGCTGGCCGTCCCTTTCCCACTTAAAACCCGCCTGAAGCTTGTGGGGCCCTTTTGGTGGTTTTTCGCCCGCTACGTCATCAAGTATGCCTGCTTTTGCCGGCTTTACGAGGAGGACCACCGCCCGGCCCACATGCGCTCCCAACCCCTCCAGGGCCTCTACATAGCCAATCACCAGAGCTCTTTAGACATTCCCTTGCTCATCAGTCAGTACCAAGTTTTGCCCATCATGAAGCGGGAGGTGCTCTACGTGCCAGTCCTGGGGTTGATGGCCTGGGCCTCAGGGGCCCTGGTCGTGAGCCGGGGCAAACGCGATTCCCGTAAGAAGGTTTTCGTCCAGGCTCGCCACCGGCTGGTGGATGAAAAGTACTCGGTCCAATACTACCCCGAGGGCACCCGCTCCAAGACGGGCCTGCCCAAACCCTACGACCAGCTCAAGGTCCCCCTGCTTCATTTGGCCTGGGAAGCCGGTGTCCATGTTGTTCCGGTCAGCATGTATGGCACCAAGGCGGTGTTGGCCGGAGGATTGGTACGGCCCGGCCTTCCTGTGGGGGTCATCACCCACGCCCCGCTCTTTCCCAAGGATTACCCGAACGCCAACGCCTTCGCCCGCGCTTGCTGGGCGAAAGTGGTGGAAGGCCATGACTCCCTCAAAGAGCGCTTAGGCGGGCCGCCGCAAAGTTGATCTCCACCAGCCATCGCCCGGCTTCAGAGCGGGCCAGCCCCAGCAATTCGCCTCCCGGGCCTTTGACCCAGGCGCGTTCCGGGGCGCCTTCCACCGCGTTCCAAGCCATGCCGTTGAGGAACCGGGTGACCTGGCTCTCCGGCAGGACCAACTCCGGATAAGGCAGCACTTTCTCCGGAGGAATGGCCGAGGCCACCGCCTCTCCCCAACGGGCAGGCATCAATGCGTCCTGCCACCGCATGTGGCCGATGGCCTCCCGCTGCAGGGCCACTAGGTGCCCTATGGTCCCCAATGCCTGGGCCATCTCGCTGAAAAGCGTGCGCACGTAGGTGCCCGAACTAACCGTTACGCGGACGGAAAGGTACGGGAAGGACCAACGAACCACGTCTACGGCCAAAACTTGCCGCGCGACCTTCTCTTTAGGAATGTCCACCCCCTCACGCGCCCACGCATGGAGAGGCCTTCCTTGAAATTTCGCGGCGGAGAATTTGTGGGGGGCCTGCCAGTACTCCCCGAGGAAGCGGTCACGCAACAGTTTTAGGATGAAGTCACGGTCGAAGCGGGCGATGGTCGAGGAGAGGTAAGCCCCCCCGTCCGTTTGGGTGACTTTTCCTTCCGGGTCGCCGGTGTCGGTTTCCACCCCCAGCTTTCCCACGGCCAAGTAGGTCTTGGGCAAATCCGCATGGACGAGCTCGTTCAACCGGGTCGCGCCGCCGATTCCCACCAGGAAGACCCCGCACGCGAAAGGATCCAGGGTTCCGAAATGGCCGATCTTGCCGAAGCTTCCACGGGGGAGGTTTCGCTTGAAGTGGCGGACGACGTCGAAAGAGCCCATGCGGGCCGGCTTGAAGACGTTGAAGACCAACGGGGGGAGCTGGGCCTCAGCCCTGTCCTTTCCCGTCATCGTTCTTCAAAAGGCGGGTGATCCGCTGTTCGTCCTCGTATTGCGAGTCGTACTCAAAATGCAGTTCCGGGATGTGGCGAAGTTCCAAACGCCCGGCCAACAGCGAACGCAGCTTTCCGCGCACACCTTCGAGGGCCTCTTTCACGTCACCGCGCTTGCCGGAATCGAAGGTGTCCCACCAGACCTTGGCGTGATCGTACTCCTCGGTGAGTTCCACCTTTGTGACGGTGGCGAGGTTCACCCGCCCGTCGGCAAAGTCCCGCCGGAGAGCGGAGTTCAGGGCGTTGCGCATGAGTTCTTCATGCTTGGCCTTGCCGTGCTTATTACCCCGTCCCGCCACCGACTTCCCCTTGCTACAGCGTGACCTGGGCCGCGGTGTCGGCCAGGGTGCGCTTGCGCGTTTCCATCACATAGGCCTCGACCACGTCGTTCACGCGGACGTCGTTGAAATTCTCCAGGGCCAGGCCGCACTCGTAGCCGTTCTTGACCTCGCGGACCTCGTCTTTGAAACGCTTGAGGGTGGAGAGCTTGCCGTCGTAGACGATTTTCCCGTCGCGCAACAACCGGATGCTGCAACCGCGTTCGATCTTGCCATCCACCACGCCTGCACCGGCGACCGTGCCGACCTTGGGAATGTTGAAGGTATCGCGGACCTGGGCGCGTCCGATGTAGACCTCGACGGTCTCCGGGGTCAGCATGCCTTCGAGGGCCAGCGTCAGGTCGTTGATCAGCTCGTAGATGATGGAATAAGTCTTCACGTCCACGCCCTTCTCCTCGGCCAGACGGCGGGCGGAGGTGACGGGACGCATGTTGAACCCGATGATATAACCCTTGGTGGAGGAAGCCAGCATGACATCGTTGTCCGTGATGGCGCCCACGCCCCCGGCGATGACTTGCACGGAGACTTCCTGGTTCCCGAGTTTCTCCACAGCGTTCTTGATCGCCTCGAAGGACCCCTGAACGTCGGTGCGGACAACCAGTTTGAGGACCTTCTTCTCACCCTCGTTGGTGGGGGCCTGCGCGAAGAAGTCCTCCAGGGACACCTTGGCGGCGGTTTCGCCGGTTTGGGTGAGCGCCTTGCGCTCGTCGGCGCGGTTCTCGGCGATCTTCTTCGCCTCACGTTCGTTTTTCACCGCGTTCATGATGTCGCCCGGGTTCGGGACCTCTTCCAGGCCGAGTACCTGCACGGGGGTGGAGGGGCCCACGCTGTCCACCAACTTCCCTTGGAAGTCCATCAGCGAGCGGGCGCGGCCGGCGGTCTCGCCCACCACGATGGCGTCACCCTTGGTGAGGGTGCCCTTCTGGACCAGCACGGTGGCCACGGGACCGCGGCCCGTCTCTATTTTGGATTCAATGACCACGCCTTCAGCGGGACCCTTGGGGTTTTCACGCAATTCCATCATTTCGGCCTGCAGCTGGATGTTCTCAAGGAGGCCATCCACCCCGGCGCCTGTGAGTGCGGAGACGGGGACGTAAATGGTCTCTCCGCCCCACTCTTCCGGAGTAAGGCCGTGTTCCATCAGGCCTTGCTTTACCTTGTCGGGGTTGGCCCCCGGCTTGTCGATCTTGTTCACTGCCACGATCATCGGCTTGCCGGCGTTACGGCAGAACTTGATGGACTCCACCGTCTGCGGCATCACGCCGTCGTCGGCAGCCACCACGAGGACCACGATGTCGGTGACGTCCGCGCCGCGCTGGCGCATGTTCGCGAAGGCGGCGTGGCCGGGAGTATCGAGGAAAGTCAGCGGAAGGCCCTTAACCATGACCTGGTAGGCGCCGATGTGCTGGGTGATCCCGCCGGCTTCGCCGGAGGCGACCTTGGCCTTGCGAATGTAATCTAGAAGCGATGTTTTCCCGTGGTCGACGTGGCCCATGATGGTGATGACCGGGCTGCGCAGGGGGAAGGCGCTCTTGTCCTCGCCGACCGGCTTGCCGATGATCTTGTCTTCGTTGAAGGCAACATCCTCTACGCGATACTGCCAGAGGGCGGCGATTTCGGAGGCAAGCTTCACGCCGATGTAGTCGCCGGGGCTGACCAGGAGGTTCAGTTCCATCACCTTGTTGGCGAAGACGTCGAACCGCACCGCCAACTTGTTGGCGAGTTCTTCGGCGGTCACCACGCCATGCACTTCCACGAAGCGCTTGGCATCCTTGACCTCGGTGATGCGGGTTTGCTGGGTCGGTCCGCTGTAGACCTTCTTTTTCTTGGCAGGGGTGTAGATGGTCCGTCCCACGAGGGCGGAGGCGAACTTGAGTTCCTCATCCGCGCGCATCATGGTCAGGTCTTTGCTCTTGCCCGCGACGGCCCCGGCTTTCTTGGAGACCATGGCGGCGAGATCACCCATGCGTTTCTTGGAACGGTCGTCGTCGTCGGCGTCCATGGGGGCGAGCCCACCGGTGGCGGCCCCGGTCCCGGAGCTCGAGGGCTCGGGCTTCTCAGGAACGAAGATCGGCGTGAAAGAGTGCATCTTCTCCTCGAAGTAGTCCTTCTTGGAGACGGGCTTCACGACGCCGGAAGCAGCTTCCTCGCGGCGCTGCTCGGCCACAGCGGCGGCATGGGCGGCGGCGGCGGCGGCTACTTCCTTGGCCTCGGCTTCGGCCTTCTTCTCGTCCTCTTTCTGTTGCTTGGTCTTGCGTTTGACCATGACGGAACGGGGCTTACCATCCGCGTCCTCCCCGGCCTCGAGGGCTGCCTCGACGGGCGCCGCCGCCACCGGAGCGGGCGCTTCCTCGACCACAGGGGCTGGCGTCTCTTCCACGGGAGCGGCGGGGGGGGCGGCTTCCTCGGCCACAGGCACGGCCTTCTTGATGACTTTTTTCACCACCGCTTTCTTGGGTGGGGCCGCCACTTGCTTGGTGGTGTCGAAGGCGGCGCGCGCCTTGGCGACATCCTCATCGGACAGGGCCACCATGTGGTTGCGGACGTTCATCCCCAGGGATTTGAGCTTCTCGACCAAGTCGATGGCCCCGATCCCTAATTCACTCGCCAGCTCGTATACCTTCTTCGACATTTTCTTCTCCAAAAAACCTTTCTAAGACCTCAGGGAACCGACCACGCTCACTTAAGTTTGAACGCCGCCAGCTCCTCCCGCAGTCGTTTTTCCGCCTCGGAAAACTTGTCCGGAGTGGAAGCGGGGGCACCGCCCGCTGTCGCCGCGGCCCCGGGGGCACGGTCCTTGCGGACCAGAGAGTTGGGTTGCGGCACGGCAGAAGCGGAAATGATCTCCCCATCCATCTCGATGTCGGACTTGATCTCGGGATTCTCCAAGGCCTGGGCAGCCAACTCAACCAACGCCTTGGCGTCAGGAGAAGTGCGGCCAGTCACGCGGGCCACCAGCTCGGGCTCGGTGGCGCTCAAGTCGACAATGCTCATGATGCCGCTCTGGACGAGGACCTGCGCAGTGGCTTCGTTCATCCCAGCCAGTTGCATCAAGTTTTCCACGGCAAGCTTCACGCGCTCCTGCAGTTTGGATTTGGAAATGATGTTGATCTTCCAGCCGGTCAGCATGGCGGCGAGGCGCACGTTCTGACCGCGACGGCCAATCACCAGGCTCAGCTGGTCCTCTTCCACGATCACCTCAAGTGTGTGCTCGGCATGGTTGATCATGATGGACTGGATGTCGGCAGGCCGCAGTGACTCGCGGGCGAAGGTCTCCACGTCCTCGTTGTAGCGGACGATGTCGATCTTCTCGCCCTGGAGCTCATTGACGATGGTCTGAACGCGGGACCCCTTCATCCCCACACAGGCGCCGACGGGATCGATGTCGCGGTCAGTGGAGAGCACGGCGACCTTGGCGCGGAAACCCGGCTCGCGGGCACAGGCTTTGATCTCGATGGTGCCGTCGAGGATCTCGGGGACCTCGTTCTCGAAGAGTTTCACCAGGAACATGGGGGCGGTGCGGGTCAGGCGGATTTCGGGACCGCGGGAGGTCATGACCACCTCGGAGAGGTAAGCCTGGATGCGGTCACCCGGCTTGAAGGCTTCGCCGAAAATGATTTCGCGCTTGGGCAGAATGGCGTCGGCCTTGCCAAGATCTACGATCACGTTGCCCTTTTCAAAGCGGCGGGCGATGCCGGTGACCAGGTCGCCTTCGCGGTGCTTGAACTCGGCGAACAGGATGTCGCGCTCGGCGTCGCGCACCTTCTGGAAAATGATTTGCTTGGCGGTCTGGATGTCGACGCGGCTGAAGCCGGGATTGTCGATCTTGATACCGAGCTGGTCGCCCATCTCGCAGGCATCGTCCAGTTTTTGCGCGTCCTGGAAGTCGATCTCGACAATGGGGTCTCGCACTTTATCCACTACGTTCTTGTACTGGTAGATCTCGACCTCGCCGTCGCCCTCGTTGTAGCGGGCCTCGTACTCGCCCTGGATGCCGAATTTCTTGCGGGCGGTGACCAGGAATGCCTGCTCGATCGCGCCGATGATGATTTCTTTCTTGATGCCCCGGTCTTTGCCGAGTTGCTCGATCACACGTCCCAGCTCTGAAAAGTTCACTCGCGGTCTCCTTGTCTCGGGCCTTGGCCCTGTTCTTTCTCGTTTTGAGTCGCTTTCTGCATCAGGGCCCCGAAGTCCGGGTCCAGCCCCGCTTTTTTGATCTGCGCGAAGGGAATCTTCACGTCTTTCCCGTCTACCACCAACACGACAGAAGCCGGGGTCGCCTCTTTCAGTTCCCCCCGGAATTTCTTGGCCGAGGCGAGGGCCTTGGGCAAACCGGGATTAGCAACGGCGTCAAGTTGGCCCGTGATCACCACCTCGTGCACCTCACCCAGGCCCATTTGGAAGTGTGCCAGGGAGTTCACGTGGCGGTACACGCCGGGAGACCCAACCTCAAGCACAACCTCTTCCGGGATCCACTCCTCGGACTCGAAAGCTGGCGTGAGAGCATTGTCGACTTTCACACAGTCCTCAATGACGGCGCTCTTGGTGGCCGGATCCATGATGTAGAGCCGCAGCAGTTTCTGCGACGCCAAGTACTCCAGGTCATAGAGCAGGTAACCAAGGGAACGCACCACCGGCCCACAAAGGTCGTGGAATTTTTTTTCCGTTCCGGTTCTGGCTTTCGTTACATCCATTGCAAAAAAAAAGGGCGGATTCTGAGATCCACCCTTAACTGCCCTACGCGTTTATGAGTAGGCGCCTTTAGTAACACGTCATGATTGGGAAATCAAATAGATGACCCCAGCTGCCGCTCCATGATCCAGGCATCGCCCCCATTGCTGTAAAACCCGACGACTCTCCGCAGCAAGACGCAGCCTCTACGCTGGTAAAAAGACTGGGCTTGCCCGTTGTCCGTCCCCACTTCGAGGAAAATCTTTTGGATGCCCATTTCGCGCAGCGCAACCTCTTGCTCGGCCCAAAAAGTGGCTGCAGTCCCCCCTTGGCGGGACTCAGGCCTGACCACCAATTTGAGCAGATGGCCCAATTTCTCCCATGGGGAAAGGCGGTACAGCGCAAATCCCAATAATTCTCTTCCCTCGCGCAGCTCAAACAAAAGGTCATGAGGCGCTTTGAGGCCCTCCCACTGGGCGCGAGTCCAAGGATTGGGCATGTGGGCGGCGTCCAAGGCCAGCACCGCCTCACCCCAAGGAGAAGCAGGATCCAGGGTATGCCCACGCACGGTGATCCGGCTCACCAAAAGTTCTCGTGGGACATCTGTTTGTCCAGGGAGTCCACGAAGAGGTCTATGGAGTGGAAACGCTTATCCCTGCGCTCGGCATCGGCGCCGGGTCTTCCCTGTCCATAACGGGAGCGAAGGTACACCTCCACCCGCAGCCAGCGGCGAAACGAGGCGCGCATCTGTCCCCGGGTGGCTTCCGCCGAGGGACATCCCTTGGCCTTCAGAACCTCTTTCTCCAGTGCCGGAGCCAGGGTTACCTCTTGGGTGTCAACGTACGCCAAAAGTTTCCACACCCGCCTGAGGGAGGCCAAGAAAATGGTAGTGGGAACGCTGGAGGCCAGCGGAGTCTTCAATCCGGCCAGCACGTCTCGCTCGTGGCGCAGTTTCACCAAATAGCCCTCGCCGAGGTACTCCAGCAGGAGGGAATCCGGGAAACGGCAACCAATGGCCGTGAGGTCATCGGCGGCCTGTCCCAGATCCCGCGCCCCCACCACCTGGTCACCCACGCGGAATAGGAAGCGGTCGCCCTCTGCTAGCGCCGGGGCGGTGATGAGGAGCGCGACGAGGAAGGCCCTAAACCGGGGAGCTAATCTCGATGTTCCCGATCTTTTTCTCTTTGATGTAGTCATTCTCGCGGTGGAAACGGGCATTCACCCGGGGATTAAAGGTGTACCCGTCCTTGCCGCGCAGGATGTACTGCCGCTTGCCGTTCTTCGGTTCGATCAGTTTACGCAGGCGGGAGATGCTGGTGTAGATGAGTTTATCGTGGATCAACGGATTGTACTCGTCCTTCCAGATCATCTTCGCGAGGTCTTCCTTGTTGTAGTAGGTCCCAGGGGTCTGGGCGAGCAGGAAGAGGATCTCGAGCAACACGAAGCGGTGCTTGAAGTCGATGACCCCGAGGCTCTTCTCGTGGATCACGCGGTTATGGCGGTCAAGATAGAGGTCCACGCTTGAGTCGTTGACGTCTTCCACCTCGGCAAGGATGAGCTGCTTGAGGCGGGGGAAGTTGTCGTCGTCGGTGGACTGGAGGGCGAGGTTGAACAACAGAAGGGCCTTGGAGAACTCGCCCATCTTCTTGAGGGCCGCGCCCTGGTTGAGCAGCACGTAGTTGTGCATGTTCCAGCAGCGCTTGGCATGCAGGAGCTTCAGCGCGCTCTCGTAATGCCCCATGGCCTCGCCATGTTGGCCCAACTCGCGCAGGATGTTGCCCCATAAGAGGTGCATGCTGCCCTTGAGATAACCTTTCTTGAGGATGTTCAGCAGCTCGTTGAGCTGGGTCACGGAGTTGAGGGCCTCCGCGTGGTGGCCCATGTTATGGGCGTTAGTGGCAAGGGCGAAGAGCGACTTGGCCATCAGCTCGGGATCATTCTCCATCTGCGCTTTGCGATGGGATTGCTGAAAGTTCTTATGGGCTTCCGCGAAGTCGCCCTTGTATGTGGCCCCAACACCCAGGTTGTAGAAGTATTCGGCGTTGAGAGTCGGGAGCGACGCCACCATTTGGTCCAGCAGGTCCATGGACAGCTGGATGAATTTGTTACCCTCGGTCTCATTGAGCCCTTCGGAGTAAATGCGGATCAAGAAACCGTAGATTTTGAACACCGCGGAGGCGTCCTGGGGAAGCTCGGTGCGCTTGAGCGCGGCGAGGAAGTACTCTTCGGCCTTGGCGAAGTCCGCCTTGTCGTAAAAGACCTTAGCCAAGCGGTAGAAGCCTTGCCCTTCGAGCCGGGAGGAGTCCTGTGGGAGATGCGCGAGGAAGCGGTCGTCTTTCTCGAGGTCCACCATGGACTTCGCCATGCTGGTCTCGATCTGGGAGTCACGATCCTCGGGTGCCATAAACGAGCTCCTTGGGAAGTAAGATCGCTTGGACCTTACAGAAAGCGCGCCACTCTTAAACCCCAGGCTGGGTAAAAAAGCAACCCGGGTGCTCAAACGCTCTGATTATGGCTGGAGTTATTCATTAATATCAGCAACTTAGACCATGTAAAGTTTCCCTTAAGGAGGCACTGTTCACACCCTCCTCGAATCATGTTGCCTTACAGCTGTAAGACTGAAGCCTCTCCTCCGTGAAATCCGCCTATCCCTTTGAAAGAAGAAAAGCCCTCTGCTAGTCTGGGGGCCCACGCCGTCCAACGAGGAATTCATGGCCAAGTACGATCTAGACACCATCCGCCACTCCACCGCTCACCTCATGGCCCAGGCGATCACCGAACTCTTCCCCCACGAGAAGGTCCAGCTGGGTATCGGTCCTGTGATCGAGCACGGCTTCTACTACGACATCGAAATGCCCACCAAGCTCACCGAGGAGCACCTGGCTAAGATCGAAGAAAAGATGAAGGAGCTGATCAAGGCAGACCTGCCCATCGTCCGCCACGAGGTATCCCGGGAGGAGGCCAACCGCGTGTTCAAGGAGCGCGGGCAAGACCTGAAGCTAGAACTGATCCGTGACTTCCCTGATGGGGAGGTCATCAGCTACTACACCCAAGGCGACTCCTTCCTCGACCTGTGCACCGGCCCCCACGTGGAGCGCACATCGCACCTTCCCCAGTTTTTCAAGCTCCAGAGCACCGCCGGGGCCTACTGGCGCGGCGATACCGCCCGCCCCATGCTCCAGCGGGTCTACGCCCTGTGTTTCAACACGCGCGAGGAATTGCGGGGGCACCTGCACTTCCTCGAGGAAGCCAAAAAGCGGGACCACCGCAAGCTCGGCAAAGACCTAGGACTCTTCATTTTCGACGCAGTTGCCCCGGCGTCACCGTTCTTCATGCCCAAGGGAGCGGTGGTTTACAACGGCCTGGTGGATTTCATGCGCCGGATTTACGCCAAGTACGGCTACCAGGAAGTCATCACCCCGCAGGTGCTCGACGTGGAGCTGTGGCACACCTCCGGGCACTACGAGAAGTACAAGGAGAACATGTACTTCACCCATATCGACGAGCGCGAGTTCGCGCTCAAACCCATGAACTGCCCCTGCCACATGCTGATGTTCTCCCACCACCGCTATTCCTACCGGGACCTCCCGCTGCGTTTCGCAGACTTCGGGCGCTTGCACCGCTATGAGAAAAGCGGAGTGGTCGCGGGGCTGACCCGCGTGCGCACGTTCTGCCAAGACGACGCCCACGTGTTCGTGGCCTCCTCGGACATCCAGTCCGAGATCCAGTCGCTGATGGACATGTTCTTCACCTGCTACAAACACTTCGGGTTTGAGAAAATCAAAATTGGGCTTTCGACCCGCCCGCAGAACAAGGCCGGTACGGACGCGGACTGGGACGTGGCGGAAGCCGGGCTCAAGGCCGCGCTGGATGCCAGCGGACACCCCTATTTCATGAACGACGGCGACGGCGCCTTCTACGGCCCTAAGATCGACATCCAGATCGCCGACGCCATCGGGCGCTACCACCAGCTCGGTACCATCCAGCTTGATTACCAACTCCCCCAGCGCTTCGACCTGAAGTTCACCAACCAGCAAGGCGAGATGGAGCGTCCGGTGGTCATCCACCGCGCCCTCCTGGGCTCCTTGGAGCGCTTCGTGGGCGTCTACCTCGAGCACGTGGGCGGGGCCTTCCCGTTCTGGCTCGCCCCCGAACAGGCCGTGATCATCCCCATCGGGGAGGGGCACCTCCCGGCGGCGGACAAACTCGCGCGGGAATTGGCGGGTCACGGCTTCCGGGTGCGGGTCGACGACCGCAACGAGAGCATGGGGAAGAAAACCCGCGAGGCCCAGACAGGCAAGGTTCCTTTCATGCTCGTCCTGGGCGACGCCGAGGTTGCGGCCGGCACTGTTTCCGTGCGCAAGTACGGGGAGATGAAATCCGAGGTGCTGCCCCAGCACGAAGTTTTGGCGGCCTTCAAGCAACTGGACCTCGAGAAGGTCCCCGCCAAGTTCCGGTAACCCCGGCAAAACCGGCCCCCCCGACTGGCGGGGACCCTTTCCGGGGTAAAATGGGGGGATGTCGGCCCTCCCCTCCCTCGACCACCACCGGCTCACCCTGAGCTTGCGCCCGCTCCCCACGGGGGAGCTCTTCCTCGTCGGGCGATTGCGCGCCCCAGTCTATGTGTGGAACGACGGGATGTTCACGGTGGCCATGCCAGCTGGGCAGGCCCCAGGTCGAGACGACGTGATGGAATTGGTGCGCCAGGGAGTCAAAGAAGTCTTTCTGGAAGAAGAGGACTTATTGAGAGTCCAAACCAATCTGGACCAGGCATTGGTGCGCGTGACCCGCTCGCTTTCGGTCGGAGATCCCCGGCAAAACGGAAGCCGCGCCCTGAAACTGATGGCGCTCAATTTGGGTGGACTTTACCGCGACCCCCACGACGATGGCCTCCTCACCAAACAATTCCAAAGTACCCAGAACATGGGTAAGTTCCTCCTGGAGAACCGCAAGCTCCAGCCGGTGTTTTTCCAGGACCTCGGCAAGGAGCATTTCCACTTCACGGTTATGCAGCCCATGCTGAGTTCGATCCTACTGTTGGGGTTCCTGCAAACCACGCACCTATTTCACGAGCGGGAGATCGAGACGCTTTTCCTCACCAGCTACCTGAAGGACATCGGCATCGGACTCATCCCTGAGGACAAATACGAGATCAAGGGCCTCACCCATGACGAGCAGCATATGTTCGCTCGCCACGCCGACTTCTCCCACGACATCCTCGACGGCCGCGTGCCCCTGACCAAGCACCAGCTAGACATCATCCGCCACCACCACTTCCTCAACGACCGCCTGAAAAAGATCCTGCATCCGGGACAGGAGGATGACGGCGATCCCATGGCCTACGGACTGGAGAGCACTTTAGTCGCCGTAGCGGACATCCTCATTGCCATGACCTCAGCGCGCCCCTATAGGCCGCCCATGACGCTCTTCCAGTCGTTAGAACTTGTAAGAAAGATGGTCGCCGACGAGTACCCTCAAGAATTTCGCGCGTTGGTGGGATATCTAAGGCAGTTTTTCCGCGCCTAACCCCTTTTCAATCCCAAGCCGTTTCGCCCATCCTTGTACCAGGACCATTGATCCAAGGAGGGAACAAATGGCAGCTGCGGCCCAAAGCCCGCTCACGGGCATCATCGAAGAAGACAAGGTAGTGATCGATTTCGGCGAGTTCGAAGGTAAATCCGTTTTGGAGATCGCCGACACCCGCCCCGAGTATTACGAGTTCCTGGTCCAACAGAAGGACAGCGGGAACTTCTCCATCCGCCGCACCAAAGACAAGATCTACCGCTTGTATATCCATCAAACGCACCTGAACTGAAGAGAACGTATCCCGTCAGACGAAAGGGGCCCTCACTGGGCCCCTTTTTCATGGGATTCCAAGCGGATCTTTTTCAGGTGGGAATGGATATTCGCAAGAGCGTACGGCCACAGTGCCTTGGGGACGTCCGAGTAAAGGAGGGCCAAGATGTCCTCCGGGCCCTTGCCGGAGGCCGTGAGCTCCTTCACCTGCTGCTCCCTCAGGCGCCGGTGCTCCAGCGTCTTTTCCAAGACGAGGGTGCCGCCTAGGCCGATGCCATGTGAAGGGTAGATGACCTTCGGTTTGAGGGCGATCACGCCTTCCAGTGTGCGCATGTACTTGGCCATGTCGCCCTCATCGCCGCCGATGACCACCGTGCCCACGCCCTGGAAAAGGTCCCCGGCTATGAACCAAGCGAGATTGCGCGGGTGGAGCGCCATTTGCCCCTCATCGTGCCCCGGGACAGCGTGGACGAGGACCTCATGCCCCAGCCAGCGGGTGACGACGTCGCCGTGCTTGAGCTCCTCCACCACACAACCGTCGAAGTAATGGGCGTCTTGCTTCAGCAGCCGCATGCGAGTGTCCGCGCTCATGAGCAGGGGCAACTTGCGGTCCCGCGCTATCTTGGGTGCGTATTCGTGGTGATCACCGTGGTGGTGGGAGAGCATGATCGCATCCATCCCCCAACGGTCCACCACGCGCAGGAATTTTTCCAGCTCGGCCTCGTCCCTTGGGGACGGGTCCAGCAAGAGCTTGCGCGCACCCTCGTCGCCGATGAGGAAGCTATTGGTACGCTCCGCGGGCGGGAGGGTGTGGGAGAGCGGCATGATCTGGCGCAGCCCCCACTGGGACTGGATCACGGGCACTTCCCGCGTCTCGTCGTACTGGAAAGCCAGCCGTGGGATGGAGGTGACGGAGATGTCGGCGCCCAACGCCTCCAGCACCGCGACGGTGGGAGGCACGGCCAGCAGGTCACCAGCCCTGTAGGAATCGAGCAAATCGCGGCAGGGATACCACCCTCCCCGTTGGGCCTCGCTTTGGTCCACGTGGACGCCTGCGGGTTCGTGCTTCAGCGTGACCTTGAAGAACGTCGTCGCAAAGCGCTGGGGATTGAAGGAAGGCGTGAGTGCCAGTCCCAGGCCCACGATGGACTCCACGTTGCCCGCCGCCAGTTCGGCAGCGAGGTCCAGGGCGATCTCCTCCTTCACTTCGCGAAAAGCGGCGCCCAAAAGGCGAGGATCATGGCCTCGAGTGTGGGCATGGGAGAGCACCAGTGCCTCGTCGCCGGCGTCGACCTTGCCGCCAGGGAAGGCCCAGTAGCCAGGGAAGGCGCGCAGGTTGTTCTGGCGCTGGACCGCGAAGACTCGATCGCCTTGGACGAGGACAACGGAAACGGCTTCGGGGATTTTCATAGCGCCATCCCTTCGGCCTTGCGGTAGCGGACCTCGCGGTAACCTTTCACGTTGTCTAGGGTCTTGAGGTGCCGCCAACGGGCCGGGCCTTCCAGCGTGGGCGTTTCGGCCAGGAGCTTGTGCCGAATCCCAAGCGCAATGGCGCGTTCCTTGGCGTGCCACTTGGGCATCACCAGGCGCAGAAAGCGCATGTGCCGCATCATCCGGAGCATCCAGGGCCGGGGACTGAAGTCAAATTCAAGTTTGCGTCCCAGGAGGTCAAACGACGGGCGATTGATGTGCACCACCTTGAAGCGCTTGCCCAGGCGGGAGTACTTCTCCCGATCCTGCTGAAGCTTGAGGGGGTGGAGCATCAAGTGAGAAACGAAGACTTCGTCCTTCACCCAGTAAGTTTTGGCCAAAGTGCGTACAGCCACGGCCAACTCCTCCGGTGAGAGATCGTGGAGCAACACGGACCGGACGTCTTCCTCAAACGCGGCAAGGTTGCGGCCCTGGTCGTAGACCACCAGGTCGTGCACGTACTGGGCAAGGTGGGTCTCGGGGATGGAGGGCAGAAGGTCGCCCAGGCGTCGGCGGTGATGGTTCCACATGTTCACGAAGCGCTGTGCATCTTGCCAGGGCAGGGCCACGCGCTTCACCGATGCGGCGATGGCCGGGAGCTCGACATCTGCGAGCGCGGGTCTAGCTGGGACCTCTCCGTCCCAATCCCTGCCCCATTGGAACGCTTCCCAGTTGGGGGCGAACTCGGCGCCAGGGACGGCGGCCTTGAAGGCTTTCTCCATGTCCTCGGCGCTGAAGGGAAGCAGCCCGCGGCGGTGGAGGACGCCCAAGAGCATGGCCGAGGCGTACACCTGGCGGCCGAAACGCCCTTGGCACAGTTCCTTGAAAGGGCCCATCACCAGACGCTCCCCGAGCTTTTCCTGGAGTTCACGGCGCGTTTCTTCCAGCGGCTTCAGGGGAGCGCCTATTTCATTATCCAGCATGAGAGATAGCGGCACCTGCGTATCTGCGTCCACCACCAGCACGCCATCGGGGGCGAGGAAGGGCAGGGCGCGGGCGCCTTCCAATAGGTCCGGCGACACTACCACCTGGGCGGAGGCTTCTGGCACGGTTTGGCCATGGGACTTCCGGGAGGCGTAGAGCGCCAGGTGGGAAGTCACACTTCCATTGCGTTGGGCGAGGCCCTTCTGGTCAACGAACTTGAAGGCCAAGTCCTGGCGCCCGCCCATGTCCTTGGCTGCTTCCGCCAAAACACGGGAGATGGTGGTGACCCCGGAGCCGCCCACGCCGATGACCACGGCCCGCCAGTCAGTACCGTCGGCCACACTGGCCAACGGCAAGCGTGGAGCCGCGGGCCGTGCGGCGACCGACGCCTGTCGCGCAGTCGCCGGTTGGTACTTTGAGGGGTGGTAATCACTGACCTCCACGAGCTCAAAGCTTGGGCAGGCCTTGAGCTTGGTACAGTAGGAGTCGGCGACGCAAATCTGAAGATCGATGGCGACCTTGGGACCATAGGCATCCTCGGCGCGGGTGAGGCCCGGGCATCCCGTGGACTCCACGCAAACCCGGCAGTCCTCGCAGGCCAAAGTGTTGATCTGGTAAAAACGCTTTACCGGCACCGTGCCGCCGTCCTTGAATACGGCGCGCTCCTCGCGCTTCAAGCGCCCGTGGTAGGTCAGCCCGCACTCCTTGTCAGAGACGATGACCTTCACGCCAGGCCGAAGCACGTAGTCAGCCAAGAGATTCTTGTAGAAGTAACGGTCGGATGGGTTCACCTTCACGGCCTGGGCCACTCGCAGACTCTGGGCCACCTCGAGCATGTCCTGCCGCGGGCGCGCCTGCCCCTCCACCGAGTAACCCGTGCGAGGGGTCACCTGGTGGCCGGTCATGGCGGTATTGTCGTTATCCAACAGGATGTAGGTAATGGCATGCCCCATCTGTACCGAGTTCGAGATGGTCGTCATGCCCGAATGGAAGAACGTGGAATCCCCCATCAGCACCACGGAAGGATTAGTGGCGAAGATGTCCGCCCCCGCCCCGAGGGCCCCGCCCTGTCCCATGGCGGAAAGATCATGCATTTCCTTGAAGGGCTCAAGGAAAGAGAGCGAGTAACATCCCACGTCCCCGTGAGAGACCAAGGGAATGCCCTTGGCCGCCAGGTCCGCGCGCAACTCTTTCATGAGTGAAAGCGTTTCTCGGTGGGGACATCCGGGGCAAAAAGTGGGCAGACGGCGGGCGACGGGGTCATTCAGCTTGATGGCCTCGGGCAGGCTACAAGCGGGAAAGTCCAAGCCAGCAAGGAAGAGCGCGCGGGTTAAGCCGCGGTGGATGAGTTCGTAAGAGAGACCGCCATGTGCCGGGAACCCATCCTCGTCGCCAAAACGCTTACCCCACACCACCGGCGAAAGCCCCGCACCGGCGCAAAGCTCCTTCACCCCGGCCTCGAGAAACCCACGCTTCTCCTCGACCACGAGGATGCGTCCGTGAGCACGCAGGAAGGGCAGCAGCGCAGCCTCGTCCAAGGCATAGCTCCCGGCGCATTTGTAGAGATGCACGCGGGAGAGCAAACCGGTTTCCTCGAGCACTTGCTTGAGGGTCTCGAACACGGCCCCGGCAGAAATGAGACCAATGGGAGCGGAGGTGTCGCCATAGGTGCGGTCTAGCTTGAGGCGCGAAAGGGCCGCCAGATACCTAGGATAGCGCTCCTTCACCATGCGCATATCGGCGCCCAGGGAATTGGGGGGGACCATCACGTTTTCGGCGAGGTTGAAGCGGGAGGGATCCAGTGTCACGGGCGCGGCGGAAAGGTCTTGTTCCTCGCCTACTTCCACGCGCCCGCCCCCTTCCGCCATGAACGTGGTGAGCACCACACCCACGTACACGCTAGACTCTCGCGAGAGCTCCAGCGCTACCGCCACCCAGTCTTTCAATTCCTGGGGAGTGGAAGGCTCAAGGAACGGGATGTGCAGGTGCTTGAACAGGTAGCGTGAGTCGGCGGGGGTAGAAGTCGAGATGGACCAGGGGTCATCGCCCACCACGACCACGACGCCTGAGCGTCGCCCGTCGGGGCCCGGCTGGCCGGGGTTGGCGAAGTTGCCCACGGACAACGCGTCGGCGGCTACATGCAAGCCCATGGATTTCATGGCAACCATTACGTTCTGGCCCGCCATTTTCGCTCCGGACGCCATGGCCGCGCCGTGCGCCTCCGAGTTGGCGAGCACCACGCGCACGCCCTTGGTGCGCAGATGGTCTTTCCTTTCGTGGAGAATGTTGAAAAAATCGGCAAGTGGAGACCCGGGATATCCGGTGTACAAGTGGAATCCGGCCTCAAGCCCACCTTGGACCAGCAACTCATTGCCGTTCAGGATTTTCGCCGTCATCATGGAGTCCTTCAGTCCCGCATATTATCCACGGGGCGACCCCCTTTTCAATCGCAAACGGGCGCCCTTCCCTAGGAGAAACACGTCCTATGTCCGTCCAAATCAGCCAAAAAGTCGCCATCCTCATCGACGGCAACAACATCGAGCGCAGCCTCGAGAGCGAATTCGGGGCCGAGTCTCGAATGGCCAACTTCGAGGTCCTCATCCCCCGTCTGGTGGGGAGCCGCGGCCTCAACCGCCTGTTCTACTTCCGCGAAGGCCAAAACATTTCCTCCCGCCTGGCCGAGAAGCTCCACACCCTCTTCCACGGTTCGGTGGTTCCCTGCCATAAATCGGCGGACATTCCATTGACGATCAAAGCCACTCAGCTCTCCAGTAAAGTCGACACCATCATCATCCTTTCCGGAGACGCCGATTACGTGGAACTCGTGCGCCACCTCAAAAACGAGGGCGTCCGGGTGGAGATCTGCGCGGTGGAAAATCATGTCGCCCAAGTGCTCAAAGATGAGGCAGACTACTTCTACCTCATGCAGAAGTCCGACTGCTTCGGGGCGAACCTGCCCCAGCAGCGGTCTGTGAACCGGCGTCCCGGCAATCGCGGGGGCCGCAAACGCTAGGAGCCCACATGCGCCCCGAGAATCCCGCTGGCCTTCTTGCCATCGACCACCTCGAGTTCACCGTGGACGGCCTGGCCTCCCCGACCGTGGACCTATTCCACACGCTTGGTTTCACCCGCACCGAAGGAGCTCCCGCCCGGGAGCTGTTTACTCAGGGCCAAGTGCGCTTTCTGGTCAACGCCAATCCTGATGAATCTTCGCATTCACGTCGCTATTTGAATGCCCACGGCGAGGGTGTCAGTAAAATTTCATTCCGCGTAGAGTCCGTGGAGCGCGCCCTTGAGACGGTGCTCAAAAACGGCGCAGTACTCAAGGAAGACCTGAAGACCGAGGCCTCCGAACATGGCCTCACCAAGACGGCCGCCATCCAAGGTTTCGGCGACGTTCTCAACGAGTTCGTCGAACGTCCAGCTGGTGAGTTCAGGCCCGGCTACCGTCCCCTTCCCGACGCCGCGGCCAAGCCGCTCAAGACCCGCGTCTCGCGCATCGACCACCTCACCAACAACGTGCCCAAGGGCCAGATGGACCACTGGGTGGAATTCTACAAGCGCACCTACGGCTTCGTGGAAACCCGCTACTTCGACATCAAGGGGTCCCAGACGGGGTTGAACTCGAAAGTGGTCCAACTGGCCGACAACTCCATCATCATTCCCATCAACGAGCCCGAGAAAGAGGGCGGTAAGAGCCAAATCCAGGAATTCCTGGACGTGCACAAGGGGCCGGGCGTACAGCATATCGCCCTGATGACCCCAGACATCATCTCCACAGTGGGCGAGTTGCGGCAACGGCAGGTGCGCTTCCTGGACGTTCCGTCCACGTACTATGAGGCCCTGCCCCAGCGGCCTTTCACCATCACGGAAGACATCCCCGTGCTGGAGAAACTCAAGTTGTTGGCTGACGGTGACGCCGAAGGCTACCTGCTGCAGATTTTTTCCCAGACCTATGTTGGTCCCTTGTTCTTTGAATACATCCAGCGCAAGAACCATTGGGGATTCGGAAACGGGAACTTCCAGGCACTCTTCGATGCCATCGAACGAGACCAGATGAAGCGGGGTTATCTTTAACCCCTCGATAAGATGGGCCTTTCAATGTTAGGATTTTGTTAAGGCTCGGGATTCCTCTCCTCGTTTCGCTGCGCGCAGTGTATTTCTCCCCCATCATTTCACCTGTCCCCTCAGTTTAAGGAGTCTCCATGCCTCGCATGCTGCTCATCCTCCTCGTCGTTGTCTCCGCCTGCAGCCGCTCCCAGAAGAATGTCGTCATCCAGAACAAGGGCTCCGACACGCTGGTGAACCTCGCTCAGGCGTGGGCCGAAGAATACCGGAAGCTCGTGCCGAACGTCGGCATTGCGGTTTCCGGCGGCGGCTCCGGCACCGGCATCGCCGCGTTGATCAACGGCACCGTCGACATCGCTAACTCCTCCCGCCGGATCAAGGACCAAGAAAAGGCCGACGCTGAGAAAAACCGCGGGGGCCAGGTCCAGGAACACGTGGTGGGGCTGGATGCCCTCGCGGTGTTCGTCCATCCCTCCAACCCCCTCCAGGACCTGACTATCGCCGAGATCGCCTGCATCTACGGCAAGGAAGGCAAGTGCGACAGCTGGTCTGATGTGCGCGGCACGGTGGTACCGGGCTGCCAAGGCAACCAGATCATCCGCGTATCCCGCCAGTCCAACTCCGGCACCTACGAATACTTCCGCGAGGCCGTTCTCGGACACGGAAAAGACATGAAAGGCGGCTCCATGGATCTCAACGGC
This sequence comes from uncultured Bacteriovoracaceae bacterium, assembly GCA_964399165.1. Lineage (GTDB taxonomy): Bacteria > Bdellovibrionota > Bacteriovoracia > Bacteriovoracales > Bacteriovoracaceae > UBA6144. The sequence goes on from CAYNPO010000004.1 coordinate 55,961, forward strand.
TCCCGTGAAGGCGTGGACATGGTCATGAAAACCCCCTGCGCCATCGGCTACACCGGCATGGGGTACCTCACCAAGGACGTTAAGGCCCTGTGCATCTCTCAGGCGGCGGGCCAGCCCTGCCAGCAGCCTTCGGAGGAGAGCGCGCTGAACAAGAGCTACCCCATCGCACGGGAACTGTTCATGTACACTGTCGGCACCCCCCGGCAGGAAGTGCTGGACTTCCTCGCCTGGATCAAGACCCCAGCAGCCAAAGAGGGCGTGCGCAAAGCCGGCTACGTTCCCCTCCCCTGAGGAAGGTAGAAACATGGAAACCCAGGTGATGGAAGGAACGACGATGGCGAAGAAAGCCGCCCCCCCCCCCACCCACGCACGCCCCATGGGGGAGCGGATCGTGGAAGGGTTGATTAAGGCCGGCGGCATGTCCGGCATCGTCTTCATCGCGGCCATCCTCCTGTTCATCCTGCGCGAATCCTCCCAGTTCTTGTTCGGGCGGTTCGACTTCATGGAATTCGTGGCCAGCGGAAACTGGGCCCCGGCTTCCGTCGAGAGCATCCATTACGGTACCCTGGCTTTGCTGGCCGGCACCTTGAGCGTCACCGTGGTTTCCATGGCCATCGCCGTGCCAGTGGGGCTCGCCTGCGCGTTCTACATTTCCGAGTTTTGCCCCCCGAGGCTCCGCGAAACCTACAAAATCCTCATCGAGTTCCTGGCCGCCATCCCCTCCGTGGTCTGGGGCTTCATCGCCATCGTGGTCGTGAACCCGTTGATCATCCAAAGCTTTCACGTCCCCAGCGGCCTGAACGTGCTTAACGCCGCCGTGATCCTCGCGCTCATGTCCCTCCCCCTCATCGTCTCCATCGGAGAAGACGCCTTGCGGGCGGTGCCCGAGTCCTACCGTGAAGCCGCCGAGGCCATGGGGGCCACCAAGTGGGAGGTCGCTACCCGCGTGCTCCTCCCCGCCGCCAAAAACGGCCTGATGGCGGCCGCCCTCCTGGGCGTCGGCCGGGCCCTGGGCGAAACCATGGCGGTCTTGATGGCCACCGGTCACTCCATCCGCTTCCCCACCAGCGTTTTCGACCCGGTCCGCACCCTCACCGCCACCATTGCCGCCGAGCTGGGTGAGTCCCCCAAGGGCGGCGAACACTACCAGGCGCTCTTCGCCATCGGCCTTTACCTCTTCACTCTTTCCTTCGCCGTCAACTTGCTCGCCGACCGCCTGGTTCGTGGCAAGCGCCAGAAGGGGGCTTAGGATGTTCGCTCCCACCCAACACATGGCTAGCAAGCAACGCCGCGAGGAACGCTTCAAGGCGGCCCTCTCGGTGCTCACCGTGCTGATTTTCCTCCCCGCCCTCTTCATCGTGACCTGGCTGTTCGTGAAGGGCGCTCCCGCCCTCTCATGGGAATTCCTCACCACCGACCCCGTCCAGGGCATGACCGCGGGGGGGATCTACCCCACCATCGTCGGAACTTTTTGGCTGGTCACCATCTGCGTGCTGGTCTCTTGCCCAGTGGGAGTGCTGGCCGCCCTTTATCTCTCTGAATACGCGCCCGACAACGGTTGGACTCGCATGATCCGGCTGTGCATCCTGAACCTCGCCGGTGTGCCCTCCATCGTGCATGCCCTCTTCGGCCTGGGAGCCTTCGTGCTTTTCCTACGCATGGGGACCTCCATCCTCGCCGCCTCATGCACTTTGGCCGTGATGAACTTGCCCGTGATCATCACGTCCACCCTAGAGTCTCTCCAGGCCGTGCCCCGGTCTTTCCGGGAAGCATCCTGGAACGTGGGCGCGAGCAAGCTTCAGACCATCCGCCACATCGTGCTCCCCAACTCTCTGCCCGGGATCATGACCGGGATGGTTTTCGCCGTGGGAAGGGCGGCGGGGGAAACCGCCGCGATCCTCTTCACGGGCGTCGCCTTCTATCTTCCCTTCCTCCCCTCTTCCGTCTTCGATCAATGCATGTCCTTGTCCATGCACCTTTTCACCATCTCCACCCAGGTGGTCGGAGTTCCCGAGGCCTACCCGTACGCCACGGCCCTCGTGCTGATCATGATGGTGCTGATCGCCAATTCCGTGAGCATCAGCCTGCGTTGGTACTTCCGCTCCCGGAGGCGCTGGTGAAACGCAAGATCCAGGTCAAGGACCTTTCCGTCTCTTACGGCGGCAACGACGTCCTCAAGAACGTCTCCTTCGAGGTGCACGAGCACGAAGTGCTCGCCATCATCGGCCCCGCGAACTCGGGCAAAAGCACCTTGTTGAAGTCCCTCAACCGCATGACAGATTTCATTCCTGACTGCCGTGTCCGAGGACAAGTGCTTCTCGACGGGGTGGATGTCCACTCGTACAAAGACTCCACATGGCTGCGCCAGCGCGTAGGCATGGTTTCCCCGCTGCCCGTGGGCCTTCCCATGAGCATCAAGGATAACGTCACTTACGCTCCCCGCATGGCGGGCGAAAAAGACCAGGCCAAGTTAGATTCCCTCATGGAAGACTGTCTCAAAAAGGCCGCCCTTTGGGACGAGGTCAAGGACCGCCTGGATGGACTGGCCACCAAGCTCTCCGGGGGCCAGCAACAGCGCCTAACCATCGCCCGGGCCCTCTCCCACAGCCCGGAGGTGCTCTTTCTTGACGAGTTTTCCATCGCCATCGACCCGGTCACCACCATGAAGATCGAGGAAGTGCTGAAGGAACTCAAGAAGCAAATGACTGTCGTCATGGTGACCAACGTCATCAGCCAAGCTAAGCGCCTCGGCGACCGCACTGCCATGATGCTCGAGGGGCAGCTGCTGGATTTGGACGACAACGCCCGAATTTTTTCGGGAGTGGTTAAGGATCGACGCACCCATGACTACATCGAAGGGGTGTTCGGGTGAAGCAATACGCCGTCAACGTCAACGACTTCAGCTTCTGGTACGGGGACTTCCAGGCCCTGTACAACCTCACGTTCAACATCCCCAGCCTCCAAATCACCGCCCTCATCGGCCCTTCCGGCTGCGGCAAGAGCACGTTCCTGAAATGCCTTAACCGCATCAACGAGCGCGGGGGCAACGCCCGCACCAAGGGCAGCGTCCAGGTCTTCGGCCACGACATCTACCACCCCATCAACTCCTTGCCCGAGATCCGCAAGGCCATAGGGATGGTGTTCCAAAAGCCCAACCCCCTGCCCCTGTCGGTGTACGACAACGTGGTGTTCGGCGCCCGCACCCACATGAAGCCTCACGAACTCAAGCGCGACGCCCTCGACCACATGGTGGAGGAAGCGCTCAAGCAGGTGGGCATGTGGGACGAACTCAAAGACCGCCTCCAGCGCCCGGCCATCGGCCTGAGCCTGGAGAAGCAACAAAAGCTATGCATCGCACGGCTGCTCCCGCTTAAGCCCAAGCTGCTGCTGCTGGACGAGCCTTGCTCGGCCCTGGATCCCAAGGGCACCCAGGCCGTGGAGGACCTGATCCGCAGCCTGCGCGCCCACTACACCATCATCATCGTCACCCACAGCATGGCCCAGGCCAAACGTGTGTCCGATGAAACGCTCTTCATGTACATGGGTGAACTGGTGGAGCATGGACCGACAATGCAGGTGTTCGGCGCCGCTAAAAATCCCAAAACCACCCAATATATTGAGGGTCGTTTCGGCTGATTTTTGACACTTCCCGCAGGGTTATGGAATGGTGGAGGCGATTTTCCCCACTCCCTTAACCCAGAGGGTCAAATGTACAAAGTCATCGCCACTTACCGCGTTCCCGCCACCGATGAGGCCAAAGCCAAGTTCGACGCCCATTTCCGGGAAGTCCACGCCCCCATTTGCCTCAAAATCCCCGGGATCAAAGAACTCCGCACCAACCGCGTGTTCGGTGGCCCCACCGGCCAGTCCAATCTCTATATGGTGGGTGAGATGGTGTTCGCGGACAAGGATTCCTGGAAGGCCGCCATGAAGACCGCTGAGATGATGGAGTCCGGCAAGGACGCCATGAAGTTCGCCGGCGACCTGGTCTCCGTCCACTTCGCCGAAGAGACCGTCCAGCGTCCATGAAGACCTACGAAAACATCCTGGTGGAGCCGCGCTGGCGCGGCCACGAACACGTGGCGCTCATCACGCTCAACCGGCCCCAGGTGCTGAATGCCCTCTCAACCGCGCTGATGGAAGAGTTGGTGGATGCCCTTTTCACACTGGATGGCCTGCCCCAGGTCCGGGTGGTGGTGCTGACCGGCAATGACCGCGCCTTTGCGGCGGGCGCCGACATCCAGCAGATGGTCGAGGCGACCCCGGTGGACCAGATCAACGACCACCGCTTCCGCGCCTGGCGCCAGCTCACCATGTTCACCAAGCCCCTCATCGCCGCCGTGAACGGCTTTGCCCTGGGCGGCGGCTGCGAGCTGGCCATGACCTGCGACATCATCGTCGCCGGCGACACCGCCAAGTTCGGACAACCTGAAATCAAGATCGGCACCACGCCCGGCGCGGGGGGAACCCAGCGCCTGACCCGCGCCATGGGCAAGTCCAAGGCGATGCTGGCCGTGCTCACCGGCGACATGATCAGTGCCACCGAGGCCGAACGCACGGGACTCGTCGCCAAGGTCTTCCCCGCGGAGGCCCTGCTCCAGGAAACCTTCGAGATCGCCAAGCTCATCGCCGACCGCGCGCCCGTGGCGGTGAAGCTCGCCAAGGAGTCGGTCAATGCCGCGTTCGAGACCAGCCTGCGCGACGGCGTCGAGTACGAACGCCGCAACTTCTACCTGACCTTCGCCTCGCGGGACCAAAAAGAGGGCATGCGCGCCTTCCTCGAAAAGCGCGCCCCCACCTACCAAGGAAACTGACGTGGCCTACGAGACCATCACCTACGAAGTGAAGGACGCCACGGCGGTGATCAAGATCAACCGCCCCCAGGTCTACAACGCCCTCAACGTGCAAGGGAAACTCGACATCATCAACGGCATCCGCGCCGCCAACAAGGACGCGGCCGTCCGCTGCATCGTCCTCACCGCCGAGGGCAAGGCCTTCTGTTCCGGTCAAGACCTGAACGACCGAACGGTGGACGCCCGCCAAGGCCCGGTGGACATCGGCCATACCCTTGAGACCGAGTGGAACCCGTTGGTGGACGCCATCCGCACTTCCGAGAAGCCGGTGGTCGGCGCCATCAACGGAGTTTGTGCCGGCGCGGGGCTGTCCGTGGCCCTCGCCTGTGACATAAAAGTGGCGGCCCCGGGAATCCGGTTCATTGCGGGTTTCACACAGATCGGCCTCGCACCGGACGCGGGCCTCTCCTTCCAACTGGTTAGGCACATGGGGTACGCCAAGGCCCTGGAGTTCTCGTTGAGGGGCCGTCCGCTTCTGTCTGAGGACATGCTGCAGTATAATATGATCAACGAAATCCACGCGGAGCCCCTCGCCCGCGCCCTGGAAGTCGCCGCGGAGATCGCCCAACTGGCGCCCCTCTCGGTGAAGCACACCAAAAAGAATTTCCAGTGGGCGCAGGAGCGGGGCATGGCGGAGGTGCTGGAACGGGAAAAGCACGCCCAGCGCTTCCTCGGTTTCAGCGCTGACTACAAGGAAGGTGTGAGCGCCTTCCTGGAAAAAAGAAAACCCGCTTTCAAGGGCCAATAGGAGCGAGAGCATGAGCACGACAACCCAAGACCAGCAACTCTTCGACGAGATCAAGGCCGGCAAGACCTTCGGTCCCAAGGACCCCATGCCCGAGGTGTACCGCAAGCACCTGTTGAACCTGCTGTGGATGCAGGCCGATAGCGAGTACGCCGGCGCCCTTGGCTACATGCCCTGGATTGCCAAGGCCCCCAACTCCCACGAGCGGGTGCTCGTCGCCCAGATCGTGAAGGATGAAATGCGCCACGCCCACGTCATCTACCGTTTGCTGGAAGATTTGGGCGAGAAGACCCACGACCACATGCTCAAGCACGAGTTCGACTGGCGCGTGCCCGACGACAAGGCCAACATCGGCTTTTCCCGCGCCAAGCAGGACAAGCGGGTCAATATCTTCTACTACCCGATCACCTATTGGGAGGACTTCTGCCTCTTCAACTTCCTCATGGATCGGGCCGCAGGCCATCAGCTGGAAGACACCCTGAACTCCAGTTATGGGCCCTGGCGTGAGGCCATCGGCGCCATCTGCAAGGAAGAGCACATGCACCTTGCCCACGGGGACAAGACCGTGCGGGAGATGGCCTCCGACCCGGAAAAACGCGCCTTCCTGCAGGAGCGCCTCAACCTGTGGTGGCCCCGGGTGATGAACGTGTTCGGCAAATCCTCCGGCGCCAAGTCCGAGGAGACCTACATCAAGCTTGGCCTCAAAAAGCGCACCAACAACCAGGTGCGCGAGACTTTCGTGAATGAGATCGCGGAGAAGTGCGCCGAGTGGGGCCTTAAAATGCCCGAGTACCGCGAAGCTGACCAGCCCACCGAATACAAGTACGCCTGATGGAGGTCCGCTCCGTCGTGGTGGTGGGCGCCGGAACCATGGGTTCCGGGATCGCCCAGTACTTCGCCCAACGGATGTTGCCGGTGGAGTTATGCGACGCCAACCCAGAACAGTTGGCGCGCGCGCTCAAGTCCATCCACGCCTCCTGGGACAAGTTGGTCGAGAAGGAGAAGCTCAAGGCGTGCGACGTCTCCCAGATGAAAAGCCTGCTCGAGACGAAACCCCTGGAAGCTTGTTCCAAGAGTGCCACCCTCGTCATTGAGGCCGTCATCGAGGATCTCGCGGTTAAAAAAGACCTCTTCGCGCGAATGGACCGGCATTTCTCGACGGAAACCATCCTCAGCTCCAACACTTCCAGTTTTCCCATCGCTACCATGGCGGAGGCCGTTTCGCCGGAACGCCGCCCACGCTTCTTGGGGCTCCACTTCTTCAACCCCGCCACGCTCATGCTCCTGGTGGAAGTCATCATAGGCAAGGATACCGACAAGCAGATCGCCCAGGAACTCTACGCCTGGTTCGCGGCCAACGGAAAAAAGCCCGCACTGTGCGCGGACTCCCCTGGTTTCATCGTGAACCGAGTGGCCCGCAACTTCTACGGGGAGGCCCTTCGGATCGTGGGTATCGACGACGAAGCCAAGATGAAAGAAGTGGACCGGCTCATACGCGAGGTGGGTGGTTTCAAGATGGGTCCTTTTGAACTCATGGACCTTATCGGGATCGACGTGAATTACGCCGTCACCTGCTCGGTGTGGGAGGCCTACGGCAAGAATGCACGTTTTGCTCCCCACCCATTGCAGAAACAGATGGTGGACGAAGGACGGTTGGGTAAGAAATCCGGGCGGGGGTACTACCGCCATGGCTGAACTCGTCGTCGATTTTTCCCATGGTAGCTTGGCCCAGAAACGCGCCTTCCTGGAGGCGAACGCCGACAAGGCCGTGGTCATGGACCTCTCATGCATCGATCCCAGCCAACTCTATTCGGAGTATGCGCAGCTTAAGGGTTCCTTCCCCGGGCAATTCGCCTTAGGAGGGAAAGTGGAACTTCACCTGCGGGAAGAAGTGCCGGGGGTGGAGAAGGCGCTGCGGGAGAAGGGCCTGACGCCCGTGAGGACCGCCTCGGCAGGCCTGGGTTTCACCGTTCCGCGGATCCTGGCCATGGTGGTGAACGAGGCATTCTTCGCGCTTGAGGAAGGTATCGCCACCGCAGCCGACATCGACACGGCCATGCGCTACGGGGTGAATTACCCAGGTGGGCCTTTCGGATGGGCCAAGGGCCGTGAAAGCATCTATGCCGAGTTGCTGGAGGCTTTGCTCGTGAAGTCTGGCGATGCCCGGTATTCAGCGGCGACCAGTCTCAGAAATGCCTGAGGCAAGAGCAGGCTTCTCCCCCACCACCAGCCGCTGCACGTGCCGGTCGAACTCGAAGTCGAACGTGAACGTGTGGGTGACGATGTTGGAGCCCTCGAGGTCAGCCGGGCGCAGGGCGGTGATCTCCCGGCGCACGAAATAATCCCGGTGCTCGTTGAGCCATCGGCGAGAGACGCCGTACTGGGCATAGTTACCGATCATCGCCGCGGTCACGCTGATTCGGCCGTTGAAGGCGGTGGCGGTGTGGAAGCCGAACTGGGCGAACTCGGTGGCGGCGCGGACGTCCCCCGCCATGTAGATGAGCGTGCAGAAGCTGGCGCACCAGCTCCCGGAGCGGATGACGGTGACCAGGGTGATCCCCGCCTCGCGGGTGATCCGCCGGATGCGCCGGGAGAAGTTCTCGATGGGATGACCGAGCCCGCCTCCGAAATTCAAATCCAGGACCAGGACCTTCTTGGAGGCGTCAATCTGGCGCAGGACGGGGAGTGACTGGGTGTAGTCTGACGGACGCAGGAAGTTGCCCTCAAGGCGCAGGACCTGGTGCCCATCGTCCTCGTGAAGACCCAGTCGGAAATGGCCGCCATCGAGATAGGCCACTTGGGCCCGGGCGGTTAGGCTGGAGAGCAGGAGAGCGAAGAGGATGAGGACATGCTTCATCTGTCCGGGGTATCAACCCTGCCAAGGCCCGCCAAGACGTTTGAAAAAATGATAGCCCTTACTTTTACTCACAGAGCAGGAGCGCCAGATCCCGCCCGTCCTGGGAGACGTAGGCGACGTCGCCGTCCAGCCCTACGTCATAGCCCTCTCCATAGGGGTTGAAGACTCCGGGGCACCGGAGCGAACCTGGCCGGGGTCCCGCCGCGCACTCCCCCACCAGGTCGTGGGAGGGTTCGTCCACGTCGGGAGGCGTGGAGAGCACCACGCCTGTGACTCCGTGGGAAGTCACGAACACCGCCTGGAAATTGGTGTAGGGGGCCGAAGGATCAAGGCAGCGCAAGGGCGTGGCCGAGGCCGAGCCGCTCGCAGTGACCAAAAAGACCCAAGTCAACCAGCTCCTCATGACTGTCTTCCTCGCCTCAAGGGCAGGTGGTCTGCCCCGGTTTGATCTTCAGGTAAAAGCGCTTTTTGGCCCGTGCCTTCTCCTCGCCCGCGTTGAAGACTTGCACGTAAGCGTAGTCCTTGCAGGAACCATCCTCCTGGTTGATGGCGTCGCACTCGGCGGTGGAGGCGTCCAAGGGGATGGATAGCACGTCGGCGGCGGAGGCGATGGTGTAGACATTGGGATTGTTCTCTTCCTGGGCCCACTTGATGGCGCCCTGGAGGGCGTGGGTCTTGAATTCCACTTTCACCGTCACGGGGTATTCGAATGACATGGCGTCGCCGTCCTTGAGGGACAGGTTCAGGTCGTAGTGGACGCTGCCGTCGGGGTCGCAGGCGGCGATGGGGTTCTCCCGGCTGCCCTCGTTCTCGCTGGTGAGTACGCGGTCGCCGACTTTGATCTCCATGTCGGCTGGTTTCTGGCTAGCGTCGAAGGAGAAGTTGCGGCCGGCGAGAGCGGCGCGGATCAAGTCGCCGTAGGCCTCGGGCAGTCGGACGGAGCTCCCGCGGCGGTCGGCTGCCAGCATGTGGTTAAACCAATCCTGGGCGGTGAGGCCCGGATGGTTGCGGGTGAGGCGCATGGCCTCAAGGGTGAGATCGGTCATGGCGACGAGTCCCCGGCGGCCGTCGCGGCCGATGGCCGCCTGGAGCATGTCGTTCATGGCACCGCCGTACGCTTCGCCGTCGTCATGCACTTCGTTGGTCAGGTTGAACCCCGTCTGGTTGATGATCCGGAACTTCTCTTTCCCGGGGAAGTCGGCGCCGTTGGTCTGGTGCTCCACCACCAGCATGGCGAGGAAGTCGGCCATTCCCTCGGAGAGGCCGCCGGTGTCCGCCAGGCGGATGAAAGGGCCCATCACGCGGTCCATGATGCCGTGGCCGAGCTCGTGCCAGATGGTGGGATTGTCGCGGGCGTAGTTGGGCGCGCCCGGGCTGTAAGTGGTGAAGTTGATGGTGTTGTCGGTGTAGTAGGCGTTGTCGCGCATGCCAATGTCCGGATCGAACAGGAAGGCGTCGAAGGCCTTGGTGGAGAGCTCGGGGTCAGTGAGCCCCATCTCGTTGAGCGCCTCCATGAAAGTTGTTACGGAGTAGTAGACCTGGACTTCGTCCACGCCGCTCTTGATGTATTCGGCGGCGTTGTGGTCAGCCAGGCGCACGGGTACCCGGGACAGCAGGTCTTCGGCGGAAGCCAGAGGCTTGCCGGCCAGGCCATGGGAAGGCACGAGCTTCCAGCCGAGGGGGGTGGGTTGCCACACGCCCAGGTACGAGGCAGAGGGGGCCCAGGCAATCGTGTCAGGGAACGCTTCCGCGGCGGCGGGGTGGATGTTCACGTTAGCGAACTTCCCGCGCAGCTGCAGACCGCTGGAGAAATCGTTGGGGGCGGTGGGCAGGGTACCGACCAGACTGTCGGCTCCAGCGCGCAGGCTTTCCATGGACCAGTAGCCGCGGGCCCGGCCCGCTTCGGTGTTGGCGAGGATGGGGTCGTAGGAAATTTCCAGCCAGGTGCGGGTGCGCAGGGGTGCGAAGGGATCGGTCCCGGCCACGGGCACGACGGATGAGAGGTGCTTGAGTTCGGCCTGGGTGTGGGGAAGGCGCTCTCCGCTGCCTTCCACTTCCTCGTACATGGCGAAGACGTTGGCGATGACGGCGTCGGCGGGGCTGAAAGCCTCGTAAGAATGGGCCGTCACCTCACCACGGAGGAGCGAGAACTCCACGGTATGCTTGCCCCGGCGGGAGCGCACTTCCACCACACGGACCAAATCATTGCCGTGCCACTCATCGCGTGCCTTGAGTCCCAGGATGCGGGCGTCCGAGGTGCCAGAGATCTCTTCCTGGACTTTGTCGGTCACGAAGTTTTGCAGCCTGCGGGAACCCAGGGCAGATTTGGTGAAGCGAGCGCGGTCGAACCGGCGGCTGAGGGTTTGCTTATTGGTGACAGCCTCAGGCTTCAGGTGAGTCTCCAGTTGAACCAAGTTACCGCTGGCCTTGTCCGTCCACAGGCGGATGGCACTGCCACGCACGGGTACGCCGCGCACGGCCTGCACCCACATGGTGAATTGGGAAGTTGCCAGCTCCCGCGACTCGGCCAGGATGAAGTCTGATGCCATGAAGACGGTGCCCAATTCCCGCGAAGCCTGTTCCAGGATGGTCTCTAAGCGAGGCGCGCCGGGCTTGGCGGCGACTTGAAAGGAGAGCAGCATGGCGGGAATGATCAGCAGAGAGCGTTTCATCAGGTGGTCCTCCGAGGTAGGGGGCGCATCCTATGCCGAGATGCCGGAAACCACTAGGACCCAACTATTAATTACCCGTCACCCCGCGTCGGCTAAGGGCTTGAAAGAACGGGGCCATGGTGGGAGGATGGCCGTACTTTTTCGGAGGCTTCATGACCACTACCTACTTGGTGCAGGCCCTGCGCACCCCCATCGGAAGTTTCGGAGGGGTCCTCTCTGGCCTGCGCGTGGACGACATGCTGGCGCAACTTCTGCGCGAAGCCGGCGCTCGTGCGGGGTTTCCCGTGGCCGAAGTCGACGACGTCGTCATCGGCTGCGCCAACCAGGCGGGCGAGGACAACCGCAACCTGGGCCGCATGGCAGTGTTGCTCGCGGGCTGGCCCGAAAGCGTGCCCGCCACCACCATCAACCGCCTGTGCGGCTCATCCCTGGACGCCGTGCTGGACGCCCATGGGCGCATCCAGGCAGGCCTCGCGGAGTGCGTGGTGGCCGGCGGTGCCGAATCCATGAGCCGTGCCCCCTACGTGATGAGCAAGGCTGCCTCCCCTTTTGACCGTGGCCAAAAGATGTGGGACACGGCCTTGGGCTGGCGCTTCCCCAACCCCAAGATGGAGGCCATGTTCCCGTTGCTAGGCATGGGTGAGACCGCCGAGGAGGTCCAGAAACTCACCGGCATCACCCGTGAGGCCCAGGACCAGTGGGCCTTCGACTCCCACCGCAAAGCCGTGGCGGCTTGGGACAAGGGCCTCTTCGCTGACGAGGTGGTGGCGCTCGCCGTGGACGGCAAGAAGGAAACCGTCACCGTGGCCCGGGACGAGGGCCCCCGCACCGACTCCACACTGGAAAAACTCGCCAAACTCAAACCCGCCTTCCGCAAGGATGGCTCCGTCACTGCCGGCAACAGCTCCAGCCTCAATGACGGCGCGTCCGCGGTCGTCTTGTGCTCCGAGGGCTTTCTCCAGCGCCACAAGCTCAGGCCCCTGGCACGCATCAGCGGCGGGGCCACCGCCGGCAGGCACCCCAACACCATGGGTCTGGGACCGGTGGACGCGGTCAAAAAGCTTTGCGCCAGGAACGGGATCAAACCCGGCTCCTTTGACCTGGTGGAGCTCAACGAGGCCTTCGCGGTCCAGGTGCTGGGTTCGATCCAGGGGCTCGAGCTCGATCCGTCGCGGGTAAACCGCCAAGGGGGCGCCATCGCCTTGGGCCATCCCCTGGGCTGCTCCGGGACCCGCATCCTCACCACCCTCGTCCACCAAATGAAACGCGACCCCTCCCTCAAGACGGGCCTGGCCAGCATGTGCATCGGCGTGGGCCAGGGCATCGCCGTCAGCGTCGAAAACTGCCACTAAGGAGAAGCCATGCGCGAGATCAAGCTCTTCATCAACAACGAGTCCGTCCCCTCCTCCTCCGGCAAGACCGAGGCCTCCACCAACCCCGCCAATGGCGAGCAAGTGGCCATCGCCCACATTCCCACGGAGAAGGACCTGGACCGTGCGGTGGAGGCGGCGGAGGCCGCGTTCTACGGCGCCGCCTGGCGCGCCTGTGGTCCCGAGCAGCGGGCGGCGTTCCTGGAGAAAATCGCCGAGAAGCTGAAAGAGCGGCGCGATGAGCTCGTCGCCCTCGAGATCGCCGACTCGGGCTCGACCGTGCGCAAGGCCAAGGCCGATGTGGCCAACGCCTCTTCCTACTTCAAAGTCCTTGCGGGGCAGCTGCGCAAGTTCGCCTTCGAGGTGAAGGACGAGGCCGCCTCACGCCCTGGCTTTTCCCAGAACTGGAAGGTTTACGAGCCGGTGGGCGTGTGCGCCCAGGTGATTCCCTGGAACTTCCCGCTGGTGATGGCCGCCTGGAAAATCGGCCCGGTCATCGCCTCCGGCTGCACGACGGTGCTCAAGAGCGCGCTGGACACTCCCGTGACCGCCTCGGTGTTGGCCGAAATCATCCGCGACGTGGGCGTTCCCGCGGGCGTGGTGAACGTGGTCACCGGCGGGGCCGCCGAGGGCGCCTACCTCATGAAGCACCCTAAGGTACGCAAGATCGCCTTCACCGGTTCCACCGAGGTGGGCCGCCAGATCATGCAGAACGCGGGCAAGGACCTCAAGCGCCTCTCCCTCGAGCTGGGGGGTAAGAGCGCCAACATCGTGCTGGACGACGCCGACCTGGCGATCGCCGTGGACGGGGCCCTCTACGCCTTCCTCTACCACTCCGGCCAGGCCTGCGACTCAGGCACCCGCCTGTTCGTGCAGGAGAAGATCTGGCCCGCCTTCAAGGAGGCCTTCTTTAAGCGTGCAGCCGAGGTGAAGGTGGGCGTGCCCACGGACCCCGCCTCGGGCCTTGGCCCGGTGGTGAGCCGCAAGCAGGGCGAGCGCATCATGGGTTACATCGAGGGTGCCAAGAAAGAGGGAGCCAAGGTCCTCATTGGCGGCGAGCGCCTGAAAGGCGGCGATTTCGACAAGGGCTGGTACATCCCTCCCACGGTCTTCGAGGCGGGGCCTGACCACACGGTATGGCGCGAGGAAGTTTTCGGCCCCGTGGGCGTGGTGCAGGTGGTGAAGGACGAGGCCGAGGCCATCCAACTGGCCAACCGGTCCATTTACGGCCTGGCGGCGGCGGTCTGGTCCAAGGACGCAGGCCGCGCCCGCAAGGTGGCCGGGCAGCTCGAGGCCGGTACCGTGTGGATCAACGAATACCACCTGCTCAACCCTGGGATGCCCTTCGGGGGTTACAAGCAGTCTGGTGTGGGACGTGAGATGGGCGAGGAAGGCCTCAAGGCCTACCTCGAGGTCAAGCACCTGTGGATTTCCGATTGCGACGAGCGGGCCAAAAAGCCCTGGTTCGACGCCATCTTCTGAGCGGAGAACGAAAAAGGCCCGGCATTCGCCGGGCCCTCTTCGCAGGATCTTACTCTCCCAATTAGCCGATCAGCTTCAGGGCGTTCTGGCTGCTCATGTTGGCCTGGGCCAGCACTGAGGTACCAGCGGACTGCAGGATGCCGTTCTTCGCCTGTTGGGCGGTGGCGTCGGCGTAGTCCACGTCGCGGATGCGGCTGTTGGCCTGGCTCAAGTTCTCCACGTTCACTTGCAAGTTGTTGCTGGTGGAGATCAAGCGGTTCTGGATGGCGCCCAGGAAGGCGCGGTGGCCAGAAACGCGCTCGATGGCCTGGTCAAGGGCGCCCAGCGAGTCCTGTGAGCCTTCTTTGGTGCTCACATCCAGTTCCGTCACGCCCAGGGACTCGAGGCGGCTGTTCACGACGCCGGAGTCGTAGGAGATGCGGTCCTGGAACTTGTCGGCGTTGGCGCCAATTTGGAACTCGTACTGCTTGCCGTTGCCGTCCAACAGCTTTTGGCCGTTGAACTCGGTGACCTGGGAAATCCGGTCCAGTTCCTGCTTGAGGTTCTGGTACTCCATGTTGGTCATGTTGCGCTCGACGTCGCCGACGGTGTCGGAAGCGGTCTGGACCGCCAGTTCGCGCATGCGGGTCAGGATGGAGGAGACTTCGTTCAGGCCGCCCTCGGCGGTCTGGATCATGGAGATACCGTCGTTGGCGTTGCGGTCCGCTTGTTTCAAGGAGCGGATGTTGGCCTTCATCTTCTCGGAGATGGCCAAGCCGGCGGCATCGTCAGCTGCCTTGGTGATCCGCGTGCCGGAAGACAACTTGGACAAGTTGCTCTCGGTCTCGCGGGTGTTGACTCCCAGTGACCGCTGGGCGGCAATGGAAGCAACGTTCGTGTTAATACGGAAACCCATCAGAATCCTCCTTGGTTGTTGATCCCTCACCGCAGTCCGTGGTGATCTTTTTCCCAACCTTGAGAAACAGATGAGCATCCTTGCTCTGGCGTATTTTTTCTAACGTGTTCCCGTTCAAGGGGAACGCACCTCGTTTCGGAGCGCCCTGGGGGAACTTAAGGCTCGGCTTGCGGTTTCAGCCGGGCACACCGGAAAAAACGTTTTTGGGAAGAGATTCCGCCTCTTGGAAAAACGGAGTGAAACGCTCTTGGTCGCCATCCTCCCCGCGGGCGGGTAGAATGACCCCTATGAAACCCATTTACGAGCGAGTTTTGCTGGTCCAGCCCCAAGAGGAGCTGCGCTCCTACACGGCCCGTCTGTTGGGGGAAATCGGATTCCGACACGTGTTGCAGGCATCAACCCTCGTGCAGGCGGCCCAACTCTTGGAGTCGGCGAGGCGTAAAAAGCAAACGGTGCAATTGGTGGTGTGCGACGACTCTCTCTCCGACGGTGCCCTCGCAGTACAGGGTCTGGACGCTTCCCTGCCCTTCCTGACGGTGAGTGACGCGCACAATCCCCGCAATGTCCGCCTGGCGGCGAGGGGGGGCGTCTCCCGCATGGTCTTCCGGCCCTATGGGATGGAGCGCCTGGGCCGCGCCGTGGAAGCCGCCCTTAGCTGAACTCGCGGTAAGGGGAAGTGTCAGTTCCCAGCCAAACCTTGAGGTCGACCTCCACCTGCTCCTCGAAACGCGTGGGATCCGGTTCGACGGCGTAGCTAGCCACCCGGGCGTAGGGCAGGGACTGGGCGTGGTTCCATTGCGCCAAATCCAGGTTCACCATGTTGGTCCAGGTGCCCGTGTTGATGAAAACGGTGCCGTCGTTATACAGCCGCAAGGTCGGGTTGTGGGTGTGTCCCACGATAAGCACACGGGCGTCCGGACGGCCTTGGAAGAACTCGCGGGTGAGGCTCTCGTAGTCCTGGAAAAGGGTGAGCTCCCGGGCCAAGTCCTTCACCACCTGTCTCCACCCCACCTTGAGCATGATGTAGTGCCAGAACCGGACCATGAAGTAGTAATAGAAGTTGCTCAGGACGAAACGCAGGATGAAGAAGGTGTCGAAGATGAGGCCGTGGATGATGAAGTGTTTGATGGGTCTCACGGCGTTGATGTAGGGGCGCTCCTGCTTGTAGCGGTTGATCACGTTGGTGACGTAGTAAGACCCCCAGGAAGGGATGAAGTACCGTTGTCCGTCCTGGGCCGCGACCACGGACCTGTCGGGATCGAACTCATGGGCCCGCTCATACTGGTGGCCATGCTGGATGTAAACGCCGGGGATCGGCACGTGCACGTCCAGGTCATTACGCAGGTCCAACTTGCCCTGCAGCTCCGGCCCGAAGAAGGCCTTGAATTCGACCTTGAGGGCGTCGAAGACCAACTCGGCGTCATGGTTGCCGATGATGTACGTGATCTTCTTATTGGGCTTTTCCAGGAAGGCCTTGAGGGCCTGCATGACACCCCGGTGGGCGCGCATGATCATGCGCAACTTTTCCACGGCGGCGGCTTCGCTCCAGAACTCGTCGTCGAAGAACTCCACGTAGGGCACGGCCAGGAAATCCAGGAAATCCCCGTTGATCACCAACTCGACATCGCGCTGCTCGTAGTCTCCCTCGCTGTGGTAGTGCAAGAAGTCCACCAGCTCAGCGTCGTAATGGAAATCCTCGAGCATGTTGCGACGGCCGCGCACCTGCTTACCCGCCCCCAGGTGGAGGTCGGAGATCACCAGAACCAATTTATGAAAGTCATTGCCTCGGCGGGATTTCATAGGGGCCTTTGCCGAAAACCAGCACCACTTCCTGGAAGGCAGGGGCCAGCAGGCGGAACGCGACGGGCACGCCGCCCTCCTGACGGAATTCCACAGTACGCGACTCGTTGGGCTTGACCGCCACGAACTTCAGGTCGCGCCCGTTTGCGGTGAACTTGCCCACCAGGTCCGAAAGCGATTGGTTTTCCACCGCCACCGCATACTGTGCGGACGCCTTGGGTGGGGCCTCCACCCGCACGCCACGGTCGCTGACCTGGATCTTGAACATCTCGACCGCCGCCCAGGCGGGAGCGTGAAGCAGAAAAGCAAGGAGGGCGGCTTTGATCACAGCATGAACCTCAATTCGGCGAGGCGTTTCGCCTCATCCCTCAAGCGGGCGGCTTCCTCGAAGCGGAGTTCGGCGGCAGCCGCCTTCATGTCCTTCTTCAATTCCATAATCTTAGCATCAATGGCCTCAGGGGTGAGCGCCTGATCCGCCTTGCTAGTTTTCCGACCCTTCTGCTCCCCTTTCTTGGCTCCGCGGAGAATCTCGATGACTCCCCCAGAAACCTTCTTGAGTACGGTTGCAGGAACCACCCCCTTGTCGCGGTTCCACGCGTCCTGTTTTTCCCGACGGGCCCGGGTGATTTCCATGGCCTCACGGATGCTGCGGGTGACCTGGAACCCATATAGGAGGACCCGACCCTCGCTGTTACGGGCAGCCCGGCCGATGGTTTGGATCAGGGAACGGGTGGAACGCAAGAACCCTTCCTTATCCGCGTCGAGTATCCCGACCAGGGCCACTTCCGGGAGGTCCAGGCCCTCCCGCAGGAGGTTGATCCCGACCAGCACGTCGAATTCGCCCAATCGCAGATCACGCAGGATTTCCATACGCTCCAGAGTATCAATGTCGGAATGGAGGTAGCGCACTCGGACGCCCACGCCCTTGTAGAAGGCGGTGAGCTCTTCCGCGAGCTTCTTAGTCAGGGTGGTGATGAGCACCCGGTGCCCGGCCGCCACGGCCTTGCGGACTTCCACCAGCATGTCGTCCACCTGGTTCTTGGCGTCCCGGAATTCCACCACGGGGTCGAGTAACCCGGTGGGACGGATGATTTGCTCCACATATTCGCCACCGGACTTCTCCAACTCGTACTCCGCGGGGGTCGCCGATACGTAGAGCACGTCGTCTAGGCGGGCCTCGAACTCGGTGAACTTCAAAGGGCGGTTGTCCAGGGCACTGGGCAGGCGGAAACCGTACTCCACAAGCGTTTCCTTCCGGGCGCGGTCGCCGCGGTACATGCCGCCTACTTGGGAGACCGTGATGTGAGATTCGTCCACGATGAGCAAAAAGTCCTTCTTGAAATAATCCACCAAGGTCGGGGGCGGGTCCCCCGGGGCGGCGCCGGTGAGGTGGCGGGAATAGTTCTCGATGCCGGGGCAAAAACCCATCTCTTCCATCATCTCCAAGTCGAGCAACGTGCGTTGGGAGAGCCGCTGGGCCTCCACTAGGCGGGAAGCCCCCTCCAGCTCCTTCAGCCGTTCGCGCAACTCGAACTTGATGCCGTCCAGGGCGCTCTTCATCTTCTCCTTGCCCACCACGTAGTGGCTGGAGGGATAAACCACCACCCGCGAAAGGGACTGCAGGACTTTCCCGCGCAAAGGATCCACCAGGTAGAGGCCATCCACCACGTCGTCGAAGAACTCCACCCGGATCACCTGGGCGTCCTCGTGGGCAGGGAACACTTCCACCACGTCCCCGCGCACGCGGAACGTGCCGCGCTTGAAATCCACGTCGTTGCGTTGGTACTGGATCGCCACCAGAGCGCGCAGGAACTCGTCGCGGTCCCATTTGTCCTGGGTGAAAAGTGTCAGCTTCTGGGCCCCATACTCCTCGGGGGATCCAATGCCGTAAATGCAGCTCACCGAGGCCACCACGATGACGTCGTCCCGCTCGAGGAGGGAGCGGGTGGCGGCATGGCGGAGTTTGTCGATCTCCTCGTTTACCGCCGAGTCTTTCTCGATGTAGGTGTCGGTCCCGGGAACGTAAGCCTCGGGCTGATAGTAGTCGTAATACGAGACGAAATACTCCACGGCGTTGTTCGGGAAGAACTCCTTGAACTCGGCGAAGAGCTGGGCGGCGAGGGTTTTGTTCGGCGCCAACACTAAAGTCTTTTTCTGGAGGCGCTGGATCACTTGGGCCATGGTGAAGGTCTTGCCCGAACCGGTCACGCCCAGGAGGGTCTGGTGCTTGCGCCCCCGTCGGAATTCCGACGCTATCTGCTCGATGGCGGCGGGCTGATCCCCTTGGGGACTGAACTTGGAAACTAACTCGAAACCTGCCATGAAAACTTCCTGGAGAAGGCCCTTGCCAAGGTTGTCCCGCTATGGGAAAAATCCTGAAACCACCGGCAGAGGGAAACCCGATGCAAGGATGCCCAGCCATCCCGCTTCTTCGTGCGAACCCGATTTTCCACCCGCAAAAATCCCCTGTCACTCTTCTTTTCCCCCCATTTCATTCCCCGACCGACCTGTTCCATCACCTGGTGAAGGAGAACCGTGCCCAAGCACTTCATCGCGCTCGCTGACCTGTCCGTCCCCACCATCCTGTCCGTTTTGGACAGGGCCCACTTTTTCTCCCAACAACACCGCTCCGCTTTCCCTCCCCTCCTGGCCCGCCGGGTGATCGCCAACGTGTTCTTCGAACCCAGCACCCGCACGCGCATCTCCTTTGAGATGGCAGCCAAGCGACTGGGGGCCGAGGTCATCAATTTCGATCTTTCAAACTCCAGCGTGAAGAAAGGGGAAACCCTTTACGACACCCTCCGCACGCTTGAGAGCATCGGCGCGGACGCCCTGGTTCTGCGCCACTCGGACGACCGGGTGTTCGAGGGCCTCCTGCCTCGTATGACGGCCCCCCTGGTCAACGGCGGCGCGGGCAAGCACGAGCACCCCAGCCAATGCCTGCTGGATCTCCTCACCCTCCGGCAAGAGTTCGGCCGGCTGGAAGGCCTCCAGCTCATGATCGTCGGCGACATCCGACACAGCCGCGTGGCCGGCTCCATGATGCTGGTGGCCTCGCGGCTGGGCCTGCAGGTCACCCTGTGCGGCCCGGAGGACCTGCTCCCCTCCTCTCCCCCGCCCCATTGCCGGGTGGGCGGCTGGGATGATCTAGGCCGCATGGACGCGGTCATGTGCCTGCGCAACCAGACTGAGCGCCACGAAGGGCTGGCCTTGGGGCCTGCCGCTTTCCATGAGAGCTGGGGCCTCACCGCGGCCCGCGCCGCCCGCATGAAGCCAGGCGCGATCATCATGCACCCCGCCCCGGTGAACCGTGGGGTGGAAATCGCCGACGAATTAGTGGAGGCGCCCGCCTCCCGCATCTTCACGCAAATGGCCAACGGGGTTTTCGTCCGCATGGCGGTCCTCGAATGGGCCCTGGAAAGGGAAGGTTGAACATGTCCGCACTATGCCTCTGGCTGGAAAACGGTGACCGCTTCGAGGGCAACTCCTTCGGGGCCGACGTCGCCGAGACCTCCCTCCTGGGGGAGCTGGTGTTCAACACGAGCATGACCGGCTACCAGGAGATCCTCTCCGACCCCTCCTACTGCGACCAGATCGTGGTCATGACTTACCCGCTCATCGGGCAGTACGGGGTCAACAAAGACGATTTCGAGGCCATGGTTCCCGCGCTCAAGGGCCTAGTGGTGCGCGAAGCTTGCGCTGCCCCCTCGAACTGGCGCTCTGAGTACAGTCTCCCACAACTCCTACGCGAGTTCGGCGTGCCCGCCATCGAGGGCCTCGACACCCGCCTCCTCACCAAGCGCATCCGAGAGCGTGGGGCCATGCGCGCGCTCTTCGCCCACCCCGACGTGCCCAAGGCCAAGGCCATGGCACTATTGTCAACCCCGCTGGGGCGCGACCAAATCCCCCGGGTCTCGGTACGCCAGGCAATCCATTTTCCGGGTGAAGGCAAGCGCGTGGTCCTCATGGACTTCGGTTACAAGAAGAACATCCTCCGCTCGCTCCTACAGAGAGGCTGTGACGTGGTGGTGGTTCCTTGGGACTCCTCGGTGGACGCCATCCGCCGCTTCAAACCGGACGGGGTCATGCTCTCCAACGGTCCCGGAGACCCTAAGGACGCCTCCGCTACGCTGCCGGTCATCCGGGAACTCCAGCAGCACTACCCGCTAATGGCCATTTGCATGGGCCACCAGCTCTTTGCCCTCGCCAACGGGGCCGATACCGAGAAACTCAAGTTTGGCCACCGCGGGGCCAACCACCCGGTGAAGGATCTCCCCTCCGGCCGCACCTTCATGAGTTCCCAGAACCACGGCTACGCTGTGACGGAAGGGTCCTTGGCCAACACGTCCTTGGAGCTGACGCAGATCAATCTGAACGACGGCACCGTGGAGGGGCTGCGCCACCGCACCCTCCCCGCCTTCTCCGTGCAATACCACCCCGAAGCCTGCCCAGGCCCGGAAGACACCGCCTGGCTGTTTGACGCGTTCATCGCCAGCATGAAGTGAGGTTCCCATGCCCCGTGCCCCGCACCTGAAGAAAGTCATGGTCATCGGCTCAGGTCCCATCGTGATCGGCCAAGCCGCCGAGTTCGATTACTCCGGCACCCAGGCCGTGAAGTCGCTCATCGAAGAGGGCGTGGAGGTGGTGCTGGTGAACAGCAACCCCGCCACAATCATGACCGACAAGGAGACCGCCCATCGGGTTTATGTTGAGCCCCTCACCCGGGACTTCCTGACCCGCATCCTCTACAAAGAACGCCCCGATGGCCTGTTGCCCACCCTTGGTGGGCAGACGGCGCTGAACCTGGCCGTGGACCTGAAAGAAGCGGGCATTCTGGACCGCCTGGGCGTGGAGCTCATGGGTTGTCAGGTGGAGACCATCCAGAAAGCCGAGGACCGCAAGCTCTTCAAGGAGCTCATGCAGAAAATCGGCGAGCCGGTGCCAGAGTCCGCCATCGTCCACACGGTGGAGGAGGCCCAGGCCTTCGCCCACAGGATCGGCTTCCCCGTGATCGTCCGACCGGCCTTCACACTGGGCGGGACGGGCGGCGGCATCGCCAAGGACGTGGCGGAGCTGGACGCGGTCGCCACGGGCGGCCTCAACGCCTCCCCCATCACCCAATGCCTGATCGAACGCTCAATCGCCGGAATGAAGGAGATCGAGTACGAGGTCATCCGGGACGGGAAGGACAACTGCATCATCGTGTGCAACATGGAGAACTTTGACCCCGTGGGTGTGCACACCGGCGACTCCATCGTCTTCGCGCCCAGCCAGACGCTCTCGGACAAAGAGTACCAGATGCTCCGTTCCAGCGCGCTCAAGATCATTCGCTCCCTGGACATCCGCGGGGGCTGCAACGTCCAGTACGCCTTAGACCCACACACCTTCCAGTACTACGTGATCGAGGTGAACCCGCGGGTCTCCCGCTCCTCGGCCCTCGCCTCCAAGGCGACCGGCTACCCGATCGCCAAGATCGCCGCCAAGATCGCCCTGGGCCTGGGGCTGGATGAGATCATCAACCCCGTGACCAAAAAGACTTACGCCTGCTTCGAGCCCGCCCTGGACTATGTGGTGTGCAAGATCCCGCGCTGGCCTTTCGATAAATTCACTTCTGCCGACAAGCGCTTGGGGACCCAGATGAAGGCGACGGGCGAGGTGATGGGCATCGGTCGGACCCTGGAAGAAGCCCTGCTCAAGAGTGTGCGGTCACTTGAGATCGGCGCGCACCACCTGATGCTACCCGCTCTGGCCAAGCTCCCCCGCGAAGCCTTGCTCGACCGCATGGAACGGCCGGATGACGAACGGCTCTTCATCGTCGCCGAGGCCATGCGCCAGGGGGTGCCGCTGGAACTCATCCATGACCGCACCAAGATCGACCCCCTCTTCCTGAACGCCATCCGCCGCATCATCCTCATGGAGAGCATCCTGCGCGACGCGGGTTCCTCCCCAGACAAGGAGCTTCTGCGCCGGGCGAAGCGCCTGGGCTTCGGCGACGCCGCCATCGCGGCCTTCGCGGGCACCACGGAAGCCGAGATCGCCAAGCTGCGCGACCGGCACGGCCTCTTCCCCGTCTATAAAATGGTGGATACGTGCGCGGGCGAGTTCGCCTCCTCCACCCCATACTACTACTCCACTTGGGAAGACGAGGACGAAGTCCTTCCCTCGGACAAGAAGAAAGTCGTGGTGCTGGGCTCGGGCCCCATCCGCATCGGCCAGGGCATCGAGTTCGACTACGCCACGGTCCACGCCATCCAGGCCATCCGCGAAATGGGCATGGAGGCCATCGTCATCAACAACAACCCCGAGACCGTTTCCACCGACTTCAACGTCTCGGACCGCCTATACTTCGAGCCGCTCACCCCCGAGGACGTCATCCATGTGGTGAAGCGAGAGAAACCCATCGGGGTGATCGTGCAGTTCGGTGGCCAGACCGCCATCAACCTGGCCGAGCCCCTGCACGAAGCCGGAATTCCGATCCTTGGCACGTCCCTGGACGGGATAGACCGCGCGGAAGACCGCAGGCGCTTCGAGGCCCTCCTCAAGGAGCTGAACATCGCCCAGCCGCTCGGGCACACCGTCACATCCCTGGAGGAAGCGGTCCAGAAAACCGAGACCCTGGGGTACCCGGTGGTGGTGCGTCCCTCCTACGTGCTGGGGGGACGGGCCATGCAGATCGTCTACTCCACCGAGGAGCTGCGCGACTACTTCCAGCATGCCGTGAAGGTGACGCCCCAGCATCCTGTGTTGGTGGACAGGTACATGCTCGGTCGCGAGATCGAGGTTGACGCCATCTGCGACGGCAAGAACGTGCTGATACCCGGTATCATGGAGCACATCGAGAAGGCGGGAGTGCACTCCGGCGACTCTTTTGCGGTGTATCCGCCCCAGAACGTCGACATCGGCACGCAGGCGAAGCTGGTGGAGTTCACCACTTCGATCGCCCGCGCCCTCGGCGTAAAGGGACTGGTCAACATCCAGTTCGTGATCCATCAGGGGGAGATCTACGTGATCGAAGTAAACCCCCGCTCCTCCCGTACCGTCCCCTTCCTGAGCAAGGTGACCGGCGTGGCCATGGCCAAAGCCGCCACCCGCGCCATCCTGGGCCAAGACCTTCCCGCGCAAAAGCTACCCACGGGGCTGTTGCCCGAGACGGGCGAGGTGGCGGTCAAGGCGCCAGTCTTCTCCTTCGCCAAACTTTCCCATGTGGACACCGTGCTGGGCCCCGAGATGAAATCCACAGGCGAGGTCATGGGGCGGGACACCGTCTACGAGCGCGCCCTTCACAAAGCCTTCCTCGCCTCAGGGGTCAACCTTCCCCAAGCGGGAACTGTGCTGGTGACCATCGCCGACAAAGACAAAGACGAGGCCATGGGGTTGGTGGAACGCTTCCACCGCCTGGGCTTCAGCTTCCTCGCCACCGGCGGCACCGCCCAGCTCATCCGCGGCAATGGCATTCCGGTGCGGGTGGTTCCGCGCATCGGCGAAGCGGACAAGGATTTGCTCCACGCCCTGCGGGGGCGCGAGTGCGACCTGCTGATCAACACCATTTCCCGCGGCCGCAACGTGGAGTCCGATGGCTTCAAGATGCGCCGGGTGGCGGCTGAGCGGGGGATCTGTTGCCTGACGTCCCTGGACACGGTGGACGCGCTTCTGCGCACGATGGAACGGCACTCGTTCCACCTGGGGCCACTGTGAACCACAAGGTCGCCATCGCCTTCGACCGGACGGAGTGGGACGAGGTGGACCACCTCGCCCGCACGCTCCGGGGCAGCGGCTGCTGGGCCAAGGTGGGCATGGAACTCTACTACGCCCAAGGCCCAAAAGTGGTGGAGCACCTGCATGGCATGGGCTTCCCGGTCTTCCTCGACCTGAAACTCCACGACATCCCTAACACCGTGGAGAAGGCCCTCGCCAACCTCCTCAAACTTCCGATCGCCCTCACCAATGTGCACGCTGCCGGTGGGCGCGCCATGATGGAAGGGGCCCGCAAGGCCCTGGAGAGATCCGGCAACACCGGCGCCAAGGTCATCGCCGTCACGCAACTCACCAGCACCGACCAGGACACCATGAACCGTGAGCTGGGCATCCCCGGCAAGCTGGAGGACGCGGTGCTTGCCTACGCCAAGCTAGCCAGCGAGGCGGGCCTCACCGGCGTAGTTTGCTCCCCACACGAGGTGGCTGCCATCAAG
Source organism: uncultured Bacteriovoracaceae bacterium (assembly GCA_964399165.1). Lineage (GTDB taxonomy): Bacteria > Bdellovibrionota > Bacteriovoracia > Bacteriovoracales > Bacteriovoracaceae > UBA6144. The sequence continues at coordinate 80,824 of CAYNPO010000004.1, forward strand.
CGTGGTGTGCATCCCGAGTTCTTCTGCCTCACTCCCGGCATCCGCGCCGCAGGCGGAGAGACTCATGACCAAAAACGCCACATGACCGCCGCCCGGGCCCTGGAACAAGGGTCAGACCTCATCGTGGTGGGCCGCCAGATCACCCAGGCCCCCGACCCCGCCCGCGCCCTCGCGGAACTCTTCAAGGATTGAAACATGGCCCATGACCCCGCCCTCATCGCCCAGGCCCTGCTCGAGAATCAGGCCGTCTTCCTCCGCCCCGAAGACCCCTTCACCTGGACCTCCGGCATCAAATCCCCCATCTACTGCGACAACCGCCTGCTCATCGCCCTGCCCACGGTCCGCCGCCAGGTCACCCGCGCCTTCGCTGACCTCGTGTCCAATATGACCGTCAAACCCGAGGTCATCGCGGGCACCGCTACCGCCGGCATTCCCTGGGCGGCCTGGCTGGCCGAGGCCACGGGCCTTCCGATGGTCTACGTGCGCTCTTCTGCCAAGTCCCACGGTCGACAAAACCTCATCGAGGGGAAACTCACCCCCGGCCAAAGCGTGCTCTTGGTGGAAGACCTCGTCTCCACGGGCAAAAGTTCCTTGGCGGCGGTGGAAGCCTTGCGGGAGGCCCAAGGGAAAGTCCTCGCCGTGACCTCGCTGTTCCACTACAATTTTCCCCAGGCGCACGATGTGTTTAAGCAGAGCGGCATAAGCTGCCTTCCCCTTTGCACGTTGGATGACATGCTGACCTGGGCCGAAGGCCACGGGAAGCTGCGCCCCCAACAGGCCGAGGACATCCGCACATGGCGAAGAGAGACGCGCTTTCCCTGAATTCCCCCCTGCACTACAAGAAAGGCGAGCTGTGCCTCGATGGCACCTCCCTGCGCAAAGTAGCTTCCCAGTACCCCACCCCGTTCTTTCTCTATGACCAACAGACCCTGATGGCCAATTACCAGGAGTTCGCCGGTGAAGCCCTGGCCGTGGGCCTCCAGCGCCCGTTGGTTTGCTTCGCGCTCAAGTCCAACTCCAACAAAGAGCTGCTCAAGCTCCTGGCCAAGGAAGGTTGCGGCGCCGACATTGTCTCCGGCGGCGAACTCAAACGCGCTTTGGAATCCGGCATCCCCGCCGAGCGCATCGTGTTCTCCGGCGTGGGCAAGACCGAGGACGAGATCGTGCTGGCCCTCAAATGCGGCAAGCACGGCGTCTACAGCTTCAACGTGGAATCCCTGGAGGAGCTTGAGCTCATCAACCAGGTGGCCCGCCGCCTAAAGAAGACCGCCCGGGTGTGCTTCCGCCTCAACCCCGTGGTGGTGGCCAAGACCCACAAGCACATCTCCACCGGCAACAAAACCCACAAGTTCGGCCTCTTGGCTGCCGATGTGCTCAAGGCCGCGCGCAACCCCAAGCTCTGGAAGCACTCCCGCCTGGTGGGCCTCTCTATCCACATCGGCAGCCAGTTGCTCGATCTGCGCGCCACCGGCCGCGCCATCCGCGTGATGGGCGAGCTGGCCCGCAAACTTCCCGAGCTCCCCGAGTTCCTGGACGTAGGCGGGGGTCTTGGCGTCGCCTACCACCCGGACGACAAGAAACGCCTTCCTTCCACCGCGGAGTACATGGAGCTGGTTGCGAAGTCGTTGAATGCCTCCTACTACGGTCATTTCAAGGAGACACCCACCACCCGCGTGGTCTTCGAGCCCGGCCGCCGCATCGTTGCCAACGCCGGCGTGTTCGTCATGAAAGTGCTGCGCCAGAAGGTTTCCGACGATCAGCGCTTCCTCATCGTGGACGGGGGCATGAACGATTTCATGCGGCCCTCCATGTACGACGCCTACCACGGCCTCATCCCCGTGAAGCAAACCAAGGGCAAGACCTCCGTCACCCACGTGGTGGGGCCGATCTGCGAAACCTCGGATTGCTTCGGGCACCGGGACCTGCCGCCCTTGAAAAGCGGCGAGCTGCTGGTGCTGGCGGACGCCGGGGCCTACGGATTTAGCATGGGATCCAACTACAACCTGCGTGGAAAACCGCTTGAGCTGCTCCTCACGGGGGAGAAGAAACTCAAGGTGGTGAACAAGCCGCAAAAGTATGAAGAGCTGAAGTAGGTCATGTTCCGCTTCATCCCTTTCGGGGAAGGGCACCTGGCCATCTTCCGCTCCTGGTTGGCGCAGCCTCATGTGCGGGGATTCTGGGAAGCGCCCTCGGATGAAGCCAGCCTCAGGGCCAAAATGCTCACCTCGCCGGAGGCAGGCCATGTCCGGCGCTTCGTCATCCTGGGCGAAGGCACCCCGATCGGCTATGCCCAGTATTATGATGCCACACAGTCTGATTGGCCCTGCTGGAAGTCCGAGCCATCTGGAACCTTCGGTCTGGACCTTTTAGTGGGCAATACGGCGAGTCTAGGCTAGGGCGCAAACGCCGTGCAGGCCTTCAGCCGCTTTATCCGCCTATCCGAGCCTTCAGCCCGCTCTCTCATCGCAGACCCTTCTCCCACCAACCACCGTGCCATCCGGGCCTTCGGCAAGGCCGGTTTCACCATTGACCGGGAAATCGCCACGCCCGATGGTCCTGCCCTGCTCATGCGCATGGCCATTTAGGAAAGCTGAAGAACGCCTTTTCATGAGCGCAAACGCGCAACGGTCACAGCCAGGGTCTAGCACATGTGCCCTTTTCAAATGGCCCCGAGGTCCTCGAATTCGGAGCGCTTTTTGAAAAGGGCGCTAGCGGAGGAAGGGGAATGCCGGCGCTCTCCCCCGGGGCATCTCGAAAGTGCAAAGGCGGAAGACGAAGAAAACTACCACTTGAAAGGGGCATATATGCGGAGGAGCCTGGCCGTTCCGGGGCTGAAAATAAAAACCCCCGCTCGAGGCGGGGGTTGGAGGGGATAATGGCTCCTGACTCAGTTGATCGTGTACCGCACGGTCCGTGAAGGCGACAGCCCGCCCAGGTCCTCATCGTTCAGCACGCCGTGGGCGGACTTGAAGTACGCCTTGATGGTCACGTCGTACCGGCCTTTGCCCAGAGGGTTGCCCAGGAGCTGACGGAAATCCACGCGCAACGAAGTGCCGTTCTCGCGGGGCTCGGCGGAGAGGACGCCCGCGCCCAGCTCGCCTTCGTGGACGATGGTGCTGGAACCGATGATGGGGTTGCGCACGATCTTCAGATGCTGGCCGATGCCGACGCCTTCGATGGGACCAAGGTTGTAGCTGAGCACGTTCCGGCGGACGGACACGCCGGAGAGGGCAAGGGCGGCCTTCACGGGGGCGGCGTCGTGGAGCTTCACCTTGGCGCGCACGTCGATCATCATGGTGTTGCCTTGGAGGCGGCGGTTCTGGGCCAGATCAGCCAGTTCCAGGATTAGGCGTTTGGAGCCGGTGGAGGACATAGAGAGAGAGTCACCGCGCAGCTCCACCGTGACGTTCTCGGAGGCGCTGATGCCCGCGGGCACGTCACCGAACTCAACCGCCACGTTGGCAACCACGTTGTAGTCAAAGACCTCGTAGGGCACGCGCACCTGCTCGTAGCATGTGTAGGGCACGTCACGGTAGATGGGGATGCGCTGGCAGGTCTGGGGCTGGGGAGGAGGCGGGCGGCGGCAGACTGTGTTGTAGCCCACGATCTCGCGGCGCCAGCAGGTGCGGGTCTGGGTGACCACGCGATATTCGGTGTGGGTCTTCTCCGCGCGCAGGCTCACCAGCTTTTCGATCTGGGTGCCGTCGAACGAGAAGGTTTCGGTGTCGCGGGTGCTGGCGAGGACGGACGTGCACGCCAATAGAAGGGCCAGTGCGAGGCTTTTCATGGGTTCTCCTTTCCTTAGAGAAATGACCTGATTGGTTTCAGGTTACCCACGTGGCCGCTTACGTCCACCCTTGATTCGCGGGGACCAAAAAAAGCGGGGCCAGTCTGGCCCCGCTCGGTGCTTGCTCTCTGCATCAACTGCGTTTAGCGCAGGCGGATGGTGACCTTCTTAGAGCTGTTCAGGGCAGGCAGCTCGGGGGCGTTGATCACGGACACGGCCGGGGTGAAGGCCAGGTTCACGCCGAAGTCGTAGCGGCCTCTGTCCAGGCGGCGGCCGATGAACTGCTCGAGGTTCACGGCGCGGCGTTCACCGGTGAGAGTGAGGGCCGGTGCTTCAGGGGTGGCCTCGCGGACCAGGCGGCTGAAGCCGATCAGCGGATTGCTCACGACCTTCACTTTCTCAACGATGGGCAGGCCGGCGCGGGCTGCGAGTTCGTAAGAGAGGACCTTGTTGCGCACGGACAGGGTGCCGATGCGCAGGGCCGCCTGCACGTCCGCCAGTTTGTGGGCCTTCACTTCGGCTTCGACACTGAGGTTGAGGGTGTTGCCGTCGCGGGTGTTGGTGGGCGCGAGCTTGGCGAGCTCGAGCACCAGGGTACGGGAGCCGCGGGAAGTGATGTTGACCGAATCGCCGACCAGCTCGACCTTTACGTTCTCCAGGGCAGTCACGCCGGCGGGGGCGGCGGGCAACTTCACCCTCACGCTGGCGTCCACGTGATAGTCGAACACCTCGTAGGATCTGGTGACGGCCTCGGTGCAGGGATATTCGTGGGCCACGTCTTCATAAGTGGCTTCGCAGACCTCGTCTCCGGGGATGCGACGGCAGCGCTGGCCGCCGCCGGGCAGGTCCTCGCACTCGCCCTGAGTGTCGGCGGTCCGGCGGCATACGGTGCCGGTGTGCACGCGCTCGTAGCGGGTGCAGGTGGTCTCGATGTAATCGGTCTCGTACTCTGTGTGGTACTTGTCGGCGCGTAGCTGCAGCACGCGCTCGATGGGCTGGCCGGTGTAGGCCACGATTTCGGAGTCACGGGTGCTGCTGGCAAAAGCGCCGGCTGCGAAAGACAGGGCCAAGACGGCCAAAACGGTTTTTTGCATATTCCCCTCCAGGAAGCGGTTCAACCGTCGAGGGTGATACAAAAACCCACGGGACTTCGTCCGAGAACTGAGAAAATGTAATCCGCTCTGGTGACGAAACGACGCCGATCGGGACCACTCTGGCCCCAAAAACGGGTCTCTTAACCCATTTTCCACGTGGTGGTGCCGTCTTTGGCGTCCACCAAAACGATGTTTTTCGCCTTAAGGGCGTCCCGCACGCGGTCAGCTGCCGCCCAGTCCTTGGCGGCCTTGGCGGCAGCGCGTTCCTGGATGAGCTTCTCCACCCAGGCCGCGTCCACCTGACCCGAGCCCTTCTGGGCCTCCAGTTGGCGTAACATGGCGGGGGGATCGGCGTGGATGAGTCCCAACGCCAGGTTGGCGTGGTCCATGAATGCGCGCACTTCGGAGAGCGTGGCCTGAGCGACGGGTTTGCCCAGCATGTCCCGGCGGACGGTGCGGATGAAGCTGAAGAACTGCCCCAAAGCCCCGGCGCTGTTGAAGTCGTTGGCGAGATCCTCGTCGAAGGCGGACCTGAACTCACGCACGGCCCTCACCAAGGCCTCGTCGGCGATGCCGGATGGATCCGCGGCCACCGCCCCCATCTCGACGGCGAACTCGTGGATCCGGTGCACGTCGTGGATGGCGCGCTCGATGGCCTCGTCGGTCCAATCCAGTCGGGCGCGGTAGTGCACGGACATGAGGAGCTGGCGCAACACCTGCCCGGAGTATTTTTCAATGAAGGCGCGGATGGTGACCACGTTGCCCAGGCTTTTGGACATCTTTTCAGAGCCGAAGTTCAGGAACTCATTGTGGGCCCAGCACCGGCAGAACTGCTTGCCGTTGGCGGCCTCGGACTGGGCAATCTCATTTTCGTGGTGGGGGAACATGAGGTCCACGCCGCCATGGTGCAGGTCCAGAGTTTCGCCCAGGAACTTCTTGGCCATGGCGGAGCACTCAATGTGCCAGCCGGGCCGCCCCTTCCCCCAGGGTGAATCCCAAGATGGCTCTCCCGGCTTAGCCGGTTTCCACAGCACGAAGTCCGAGGCGTGTTTCTTGCGGGGGTCCACGTCCACTCGCTGGCCGTGCTGGAGGCCCTCCAGGTCTTTCTTGGAAAGTTTGCCGTAATGGTCCGCCTTTTCCACGTGGAAGAAGACTTCACCATCCACCACGTAGCCGGCGCCGTTTTGGATGATGTCCTCGATCATGCGGATGATCTCAGGCATGGTGTCGGAGACTTTGGGGGTGTGGGTGGCGGGCAGCATGCCCAGCGACTCCATGTCCTTGGCGCATTCGTCCACGAAGCGCTGGGCGTGGACCAAAGGATCCACCTTAAGCTCGTTAGCGCGCTGGATGATCTTGTCATCCACGTCCGTGTAGTTGCGCACGAAGGTCACGTCGTACCCCAACGCCTTCATGATGCGGTTGAAGAGGTCGCCGACCACCAAGGCGCGGGCGTTGCCCACGTGGAGGAAGTCGTAGGTAGTGGGGCCGCAGGAGTAAAAGCCCACCTTGCCAGGTTTGAGTGGTACGAACTTCTCTTTCTGACGGGTCAGGTTGTTGTGGACCTTGAGTTCGAGCATCTCAGCCCCCCAGCGCGGCGGCGCGCTTCTTGAGTACGGAAACCGGCGTGAGCGGGATCAGAAGCTTCAGATCGGGCCCGTGTCCCTGGCCGGTGAGGGCCGCGCGCAGGCCCATGAAGAGGGGCTTGCCCTTGAGTCCCAGCTCTTTTTTGGCGTGCTCGGTCCAGGCGGCGAGTTGGGCCTCGGTGGCGTAACCCCCGTCGGGCAGCAGCGCCACCTCGGAACGGATGTACGCCACGATTTTGGGCGTGGTTTCCCAAGACAGGATGTCCTTGAGCTCGTCAGTGGCCTCGATGGTTTCCCCGAACACCAGCTTATCCATCAAGGGCCCGAAATCGGTGACAAAATCCGCGTACTGTTTGAGCAGCTCCACGCAGCGGTTCTTCCACTCCACCGTCTGGGCGTGGAAGGCATGGCCTTTGTGCAGGACCGCCCCCACCTCAAGGATGAGCTTGTCCGTGGGGAGCCGACGCAGGTGCTGGCCGTTCACGTACTTGAGTTTGACCAAGTCATAGATGGCTGCGTGGCTGGAGAAGCGCTCTTGGTTGAAAATCGGCGCAATCTCCTCTTTGGTGAAGATGTCCTTTTCTTCGGGATGCGACCAGCCGAGCAGCGTGAGGTAGTTGCACATGGCCTCTGGGAGGTAGTGCTGCTCGCGGTACAGGTTCACCGACGTGGCCCCGTGGCGCTTAGAGAGCTTCTGGCGGTCCTCCCCGATCAGGAGCGACACGTGGGCAAACGTGGGCGGCGTGCGACCGAAGGCCTCGTAGATCATCAACTGGCGGACGGTGTTGGAGAGGTGGTCCTCGCCGCGGATGACGTGGGTGATGTCCATGAGGGCGTCGTCCACCACGCAGCAGAAGTTGTAGACCGGCACGCCGTTGGAGCGCACGATCACGAAATCCCCCACCATGTCGGCAGGGTAGACCACCCGGCCCTTCACCTTGTCCTCCAGCACGTAGTCTTTCATGGGCGCGCGGAAGCGGATGGCGGGTTTTTCCCCGGCGGCGATCTTGGCCAGGGCCTCCTGGTGGGTCGAAGGATCCTTCCATTTGCCTTGGTAATGAAGCGAGCCTTGCTCGGCCGAGGCCTTCTCGCGCATCTGCTCGAGTTCCTCCTCGGTGCAGAAGTCGTAGTAGGCCAGCCCACGCTGGATCAACTCCTGGGCCCACTTGGCGTAGATCTCCAGGCGCTCGGACTGCCTGTAAGGGGCGTATTGGGGGTTAGGGCGGTCGGGTCCCTCGTCGTGCAGGATGCCCAACCATTCCAGGTCCCCGATCTGCAGGGCCTCGTACTCGCGCTGGGAGCGCTCCAAGTCGGTGTCTTCGATGCGCAGGACGAAGGTGCCGCCAGTGGCGCGGGCAAAGAGCCAGTTGTAGAGCGCCGTGCGGGCGCCGCCGATGTGCAGATAGCCGGTGGGAGAAGGGGCGAAACGGACGCGGACGCTCATAGGACCTCACTTTCGTGAGGAAAGACTAACCCGAAGGCGCCTTTTTTGGAACGCTCAGCCGTAAAGGGAGTCGATCTTGCTGGAAATCTCGGTCTCCGGGCTGCCGGAAGAGAGGGCGATTTCCTTCACCAGCAATTCCTTGCACTGGTCCAGCATCTTGCGTTCCCCGAAGGAAAGCTTCTTGCTGGTCTTGAGCAACAGCAGCTGGCGGAGCACGTCGGCGATTTCGAGCAAAGAGCCGGTTTTCACTTTGAGGGTGTACTCGCGATGGCGACGGTTCCAGGTGGAGGTGTCGACCTTCACGTCGTGGTTTTTGAGCAAATCAAAGACGTTATTGATCTCGTCGATGCCCACCAGCCCGCGTACCCCTTCCTTGCTTTCGGTGGGGATCATCACCTTCATGCCGTTGGTCACGACCTTGATGATGTAGAAGGATTTTTGGACCCCATCGAGCTCTTTGGTCTCAACGGAGAGGATTTGCCCGACCCCGTGTCCGGGACAGACCACATGATCCCCAAGATTGAACCCCATCGGTACCTCCGAAACTGGCACTAGGGGTCATATATAACGCACTTTGTCTCGAAGAGGGAGGGAGCGTGTAATGATTACAGAGAGGTAGCGGCCCAATGGCGTGGAAAATGGGCGTCATCCAGTACTCCTAAGTCACGGAATTAATTGCCCCTCCCCGCTTTCCCCTCCTAGGAAGGTTATGCTTAAGGCAGCAGGAGCCAGTTGTGACTAAAAAGCTTCTTCTTCTCTTCTCCGCCTCGGTGATTTCTTCCCAGGCCGGGGCCCTCTCTGATTTCCCTGTAGGCAACATGACTTGGCGCTGGTCTCAGCTCCCAGCCGCCTACTTCAACAATGTGGTCACTCCGGGGTATCTCGCCCCCGCACTGCCTCTCATTTCCGGCTCAGCCTTGGATCCGAGCAGCCAAATCCGCTGCGACAGTGTTGGCGGCGGCCTGCCCCCCGCCTCCTCTCCTACCACTCCCGCCCCTGGCCGCTGCCAGGGACCTAAGGACCGGGCCCAGCAGTGCCGCCCCTTGGCGGTGGGACAAGCGACGAGCTTCAACGAATGCGACGACGTGGGAACCCGGGCTGGCCTCAACACCGGCACGTACGCCCTCCGCCGCGACAGCGAGAACTCCTACACGGCCTACATCAACCTGACGGCGGGTGCCGGGGAACGGGACATGCTCGAGCGGGTGAACGGATGCGTGGCCGAGCTCGAGGGCGCCATCAACTCCGGCGGCCGCCGGCTCAACCTGCGACTCTACCAGGCCTCCGACGCCGCCGACCTGGGACCCGAGAACATCCCCAACCCCATTGCCCTGCAGGTCGTGCCCAGCTTCGCGAACCGATCCCAGGCCGCCCACTCTGGCGCGGAGGGCGCGCTTAAACTGACGGATGGCGCCAGCTGCGCCACCATAACCCACGAACTCATGCACGTGCTCGGCCTGTGTGATGAGTACCATGAGCCCCAAGAAACCCGCCTGGCCGGCGCCTATGGCGCGTGCCGTGCCACCCACACCGGCAACTCCATCATGGGGGGCGCCCTCGCCATGGAAAGCGCCCACGCGCAAGCCACCGGCGTGTCCTGCCAGCTCATGGGGTCCCTGCGCCAGCCCAATAGCGCCGCCCAACGCATCCTCGCCACAGAGAACCCGCACTTCCGCGCCCTCATCACGCGCCCCAACCTGGGTGCCAGCGCCCAGTTGGCTATTCAGGCCGCGGAGGGCTTTGAGGCCCACGCTTCCATCTACGCCTGCTCGGTCACCAACACCGCCACCTATGACCTCCCAGCGTCCTTGGCCAACGATACCGCCATCCCTAGTGACTGGGCGGTGGGACCGGTCCCGTCGGGTGCCGGCCAGCCCCTGCGCTACAACTCCCTGAGCTTCCACCCGGCCTTCGCCAGCAACGTCGTGGGACAGCAAGTGAGCTGCGGCTGCGACGGGCCCGCTGACCGCACCACCCAGGTCACTGACGAGGCCAGAGCGGCCTGCCTCGCCTTCCTCCACACCAACCAGGTCCGCATCCATGCGGAGCTCGCCCGAATCATGGAACGCTCCACCGTCTGCAACTCCGATTTCACCACTGGCGAATCCTCCGGAGACGGGTCCATTGAACTGTCGGAAAGAAGAGGCGAGCTATTGCTGCCCGCACAGTTCGCTCGAGTCCTCCGCGGCTCCTGTACCGGAGATGAGGGCGGAGCGCCCGTCGACGAGGTGGTCCAGCGCTACAATGAATGCGCCCAGTATGCCACTTCGGCGGGTGATGCCCAATGCGACAACATCCCGGCCCACTGCCGGGGCGAAGGGTTCCTCGGATCACTCACCGTCCAAGAATGAGCCCACTCCCTCTCTAAATAAAAAGCCCCGCGAAAGCGGGGCCTTTCATTTCAAAATGGGAATTCCGCTCAGAAGCGGCCGATCACGTCGTTCTTCTCAAAGAAGTACGCGATCTCGCGGTCAGCCGCGGCCAGAGAGTCTGAGCCATGGACTGAGTTCTCGCCCACGCTCTTGGCGTAGAGCTTGCGGATGGTGCCGGGAGCAGCGTTGGCGGGGTTGGTGGCGCCCATGAGCTCGCGGTTCTTGGCCACGGCGCCCTCGCCTTCCAGCACCATGAGCATCACGGGGCCGGAGGTCATGAAGGTCACCAGCTCACCGAAGAAAGGGCGCTCTTTGTGCTCGATGTAGAATCCTTCGGCCTTCTCCTTGGAGAGGCGAGTGAAACGGGCGGCGGCGATCCGCAGGCCGTTTTTCTCGAACACGGAAATGATGTTCCCGATGTTGTTGTCCAGGGTGGAGTTGGGCTTGATGATGCTGAGGGTTCTCTCGAGGGCCATGTCGGACTCCTTAGTAAACGGGATGCGGGTTTTTACATTTTCTTCAGGACTTCGGCAACCTTCTGCCCCAGTTCCGCGGGTGAACGGGCGATGGTGACGCCACATTCCTGCAGGATGCGGAACTTGGCTTCGGCGGTGTCGTCGCCGCCGGAAATGATGGCGCCGGCGTGGCCCATGCGCTTGCCTTTGGGGGCGGAGGCACCGGCGATGAAGCTCACCACGGGTTTCTTGAGGTTTTCCTTGATCCACCGGGCGGCGTCGGTCTCGGCACTCCCGCCGATCTCGCCGATCATGATGATGGCGTCGGTGTCCTTGTCGGCCTTGAACATTTCGAGCACGTCGATGAAGTTGGTGCCGTTCACGGGGTCGCCCCCGATGCCCACGCAGGTGCTTTGTCCGATCTCACGCTGGGTGAGCTGGAACACGGCTTCGTAAGTGAGGGTGCCGGAGCGAGAGATCACGCCCACCCGGCCGGGCATGTGGATGTGGCCGGGCATGATTCCGATCTTGCACTCTCCGGGGGTGATGACTCCTGGGCAGTTGGGACCGATAAGGCGGGTCTTAGAACCGCGCAGGGCGGCCTTGACCTTGATCATGTCCTGGACGGGGATGCCTTCGGTGATGGCGATCACCAGGGGCATCTGGGCCTCGATGCACTCGAGGATGGAGTCAGCCGCCGCCGGAGGCGGCACGAACACCATGGCGGCGTTGGCGCCGGTCTGTTTCATGGCCTCGGCGGTGGTGTTGAAGACGGGGATTCCCTCATGCTGGATGCCGCCCTTGCCGGGGGTCACGCCGGCGACCACCTGGGTGCCGTAGTCACGGCACTGGAGCGAATGGAAAGTGCCCTGTTTGCCGGTGAGGCCCAGGGTGACGAGCTTGGTGTCGCGATTGATGAGAATGGCCATGTTACTTGCCTCCAGCGGCGGCTACGACTTTCTTCGCGGCGTCGGCGAGGTCGTCAGCGGCGGTGATCTTGAGTCCGGATTCGTTGAGCATCTTCTTGCCGAGGGCCACGTTGGTGCCTTCGAGGCGCACCACCAAGGGAACCTTGAGCCCTAGTTCCTTGGCGGCGGCGATCACGCCGTCGGCGATGATGTCGCACTTCATGATCCCGCCGAAGATGTTGACCAGGATCGCCTTCACGTTCTTGTCCTGCAGAATGATCTCGAAAGCCTTCTGCACGGTTTCCTTGGTGGCGCCGCCGCCGACGTCCAGGAAGTTGGCCGGTGAGCCGCCGTGGAGCTTGATGATGTCCAGGGTGCCCATGGCCAGACCCGCGCCGTTGACCAGGCAGCCGATGTTGCCGTCCAGTGAAATGTAGGAAAGGCCGAACTTGCCCGCCTCGAGCTCTTGGGCGCTCTCCTCAGTGGGGTCGCGCAAAGCCTCGATGTCCGCGTGGCGGAAGAGGGCGTTCTCGTCGAAGTTCAGCTTCGCATCCAGCGCCAGCACGTCGCCCTGTTTGGTGGTGACCAGCGGGTTGATTTCCGCGATGGAGCAGTCTTTGGAAACGTAGAGGTTGTAGAGGCCCTCGAAGAACTTCAACGCTTTCGGAAGGGCGTCGCCCTTCAGGCCGATGCCGTAGGCGAGCTTGCGGCCGGCAGCCGCGGTGTAGCCGGTGGCGGGATCGATGATGGCCTTGATGATCTTCTCGGGGGTCTCATGGGCGACTTTCTCGATCTCCACGCCCCCTTCGGAAGAGGCCATCATGACCAGCTTGCCGATGGAGCGGTCGAGCACGATGCCCACGTAGTACTCGTGGTCGATGTCACAGCCCTCTTCAATAAGGACTTTCAAAACTTTTTTGCCTTCGGGACCGGTCTGGTGCGTGACCAGCTGCATGCCCAGGATGGCGCTGGCGTGCTGCTTAACTTCATCCAAAGACTTGGCTAGCTTCACGCCGCCGCCCTTGCCGCGCCCGCCGGCGTGGATCTGCGCCTTGACCACCCAGATCTTGCCCCCGAGTTTCTCGGCGACTTTCACGGCCTCGTCGGCGGTGGAGGCGACGCCTCCGCGCAGGACGCTGATGCCCTGGGCCCGCATAAGGTCCTTCGCCTGGTATTCATGCACGTTCATGGGGACTCCTTCAGAGAGTTCGGACTGGACGATGGGAGAAATATCCACTCATTATAGGCATTCCATGGCCCTCGTCCATCGTGACGCGGGGAAAAGGTGAGGCTCATGCTCCGCTACCACGCGCTCCATCCCGCCACCTTCAAGCTCGATGGCGGTGCCATGTTCGGCATCATTCCCAAGCCCCTCTGGGAAAAGAAAATCCCCGCCGACGATTTAAACCGGATTCATTTAAGCTTGCGAGTTTTGTGCATCCAGACTGATAACCGTGTCATTTTGATCGACACGGGCATCGGCGACTACCATGACCCGAAATTCAATCAGCGTTTCGCGGTGGTGGGGGAAAGCGACCCTTTGGCGCGGGTGCTCAATGAGCACCTGGGCATCCTTCCGGAGCAAGTTACGGACGTCGTCATCACCCATTTGCACTTTGACCACGCAGGAGGCCTCGGTCACGCTTTGTTCCCAAGGGCGCGGCTTCATCTACACCGGCGACACTATGAATACGCCTTGGCCCCCACCGTCAGGGACGCGGGTTCGTTTCTGAAGGAGTATTTCCGGCCGGTGATCCAGGAGCGTGACGCCGCAGGGATGGTCGCGTGGCACGACGGGGAGGAGGGCGAACTATTACGCGACGGCGACTATGTCCTGCGCTTCAAATGCAGCCACGGCCACACCCCTTGGCTGCTTCATCCCCACGACGAGAAGTTCATCTACATGGCCGATTTGGTCCCCACCTCCGCCCATGTGCCTTTGCCCTGGGTGATGGGCTACGACATCGCCCCTGGGCGCACGACCCAAGACAAGGCGGCTTTCTACCGCTTCATCCGCGAGCGCGGCCTCACCATGGTGTTCGAGCACGACATGAAACACTGGGGGGCTCGCCTCGCCCCCGCCGGGGCGGAGGACGCCGTGGGGGAACTACTGCCCTCTCAGGGCGCGTACTGCGAAGCGCTTCCACTGGTATAAACCGCCTGCACCGCCCGGGCGTCTTTTTCCACGTCGGCCCGCAGCTTCGCGATGTCCACTGAGAGCCTCTTAAGTCTCGCCTCGAGAGCGGTCCGGGCCGGTACGCCCTTCTGCAGCCATTCGATGAGGGACATGCTGAGGAACCCCACCCGCCGGGCGTGGCCCGTGATCACTGGTTGCCAGGCCATGAGTTCGTCCCGGGTGGGCATCTCCTTGGCTGCCAGGCGCACGAAGTCTTCTTCGTTGCGTGAAAGGAAGTTGGTGAGAAAGCCCCCGTACCGAAGCGTGTAGCGGTCCACCACGGTCTTCAGGCGCTGGCGCCAGGGAACTTTCTTGTCCAAGAGCGCCCCGAAGTCCTGCTCCACCTGCCCGGCGATGGCGCCGACTGTCCGCAACTTTTCTTCCACGTCCCGCCAGGCCAGCACCACCGCGGCCCGGGCGGCCCTTTGCTGGGCCTCCCGTTGGCGCTTGAGTTCCGCCAGCCGATGGCTGAGTTCGGTGGCGGATCCGGCGTGCACGTCGGCCGTGAAAACGCGGGTGAATGGAGGATGCGGACCACCCCAGGCGAAGATCCCGGGGTCCTGGCACCCGCTGCGGCTGACTTCCGCGCGGTAGCGCCCGGGCCACAAGCGCTGCCCGGCCTCGAAAGTGAAGCGCTCGAAAGACGCCCAGTGATCGAAGGACACCGCTTCGGATCGCAAAGCCACTTCGGCCCCCGAAAGGTTGTCCTCCGGCCCCGAACGCAACAAGACGGTGAAGCGGCAAGATTGGGGGGAGCGGTCGGCGAGCCACAGCCGCGTGTAAGCTCGGTTCACGCCCCATGCGGGAACAGGCACGTCGGCCGCCCCTTGTAGAAAGCCCGCGCGAACGGTCCGGAACGCCGCTACGTCCATTCCCTCGGGACGGGAAAGGTCCGGGGTCCGCCTCAAGGCCCACCACCCGAGCACCACCAACGACAGGGCCCCAAGAGCCCAGGCCCAAGGAGGCAACGGAGAAGGGCGCCACCTCGGCCGTGGCCATCGCCACGAGCGCCGAACCGGTTCCGGCGGCGGGGGATAAGCCTTGAGGTAGGCGAGGGCCAGGGTTTCCATGGGCAAGGGCATGGGCCAACCCTTGGCCCACACTAGGCGCGCGGCGTACTTGCCACCCTCCGACAACTCCTGGAAGGAGTAGGGTCCCTCGTGGGCCCCATCCCGGATGACGAACCAGACTTTCTCGCCGGGGTCGGGCAGTTCATCTATACTGGCGGACATGGGATCCATCATAGATCAAAGCCGCGAACAGCGGTTCAAAGAAAGTTACGCTTCCCTTATGCGCGAGGTGGGTACCTCGCTCCCTTCCGGCGCCACGCTCATCGCCACCGCCCCATCCGACCCAGGTGTCATCCGCAACGGCGGGCGGCTGGGTGCGCGTTGGGCCCCGGCCGCCGCACTCACCGCTCTTAAGCGCTTCACTATTCCTCCAGGGCACGTGTCTGCGTTCCACGTAGGCGAGAGCGCCAATCCCCTCCTTGAAAGCTCAGACTTCGAAGCCGGCCAGGCACATGAGGAGAAGCGGTTGCGCCAATGGCTCACCCAGGCAGGCAAGGTGCTCCATCTGGGCGGTGGTCACGATCACGTGCTTCCTCTCTTGCGGGCTTGGGACGGGCCCGTGGCGGTGCTGAACCTGGACGCCCACTGCGACACCCGCACCGACGTGCTTCCCCACTCCGGCAACCCCTTTCGCTTGCGGGCGAAGGAAGCGGGCACGGCCTTCAGCCTCCACCAACTCGGCATTCACCCGTTCGCCAACGGCGCCTCCACACTCTCTTCGCTTGGCTCCTCTCCAACGCGCACCCTGTGGCGGGAGGAGTGCGACGACCCGGCCCATGTGGCCGCCTTCCTGGCGGGCTTCCATGCGCTTCCCGCGGGCACGCGCCTGCTGTTCAGTCTCGACTGCGACGCTCTCGCGGCCTCAGAGTTGGGGGCCGTGAGCGCCCCCAATCCCCATGGGCTCAGCGTGGGCTTCGTGCTTGAGCTCATCCGCTGGTACCGGCAGTATTGCGAAGGACGCGGACAAGCGCCTTGTTACGGTGTGTATGAGTTCAATCCCCTCTACGACAGCGTCTCCGGCCATTCGGCCCGGGTGGTGGCGACCCTGATGCACGAGATGCTCAAGGACTGAGGCCCAGGCAAAAAAAAACCCGCTGGAGACCAGCGGGTTTTTTCGAGAGACATCGAAGAGGTCAAAAGAATCCTTCTTCCAACCCCTACACACACACGTCTATTTACTAGCAAGGTTCATGCCAAGGGACTCATACGGCATTACGGCCACAAGACGCACAGCGCGCCCCCATAAAGCGTCAGGGCTTTGACTGATACCTTCCAACAGCGTCAAAAAAGCCACACAACCTAGACGTGCAAACCGTTGAAAGCGCTTCCCAACATTTGAGCGCTCCAAGCATAATGGGGCGTATCTTCCGTCACAGTTCGACCGACATTTGTAAGGAGAAAATATGCTTCGCTCTTCCGTGCTCGCTTTCCTCGCCGCTGGTCTCTTCGCCGTCGGCTGCGCCTCCAAGAAACCCTCTAACAGCCCCGACTCGCTCTCAGGCGGCAACGGCGCCAATGGCGGCCTCACGCTGGAACTGAAAGGCGACTCCGATTCCGCCACCGCGGGCGGACTCCAGACCGTCTACTTCGGCTTCGACTCCGCCAACTTGGATGGGTCCGCCAAAGAGACCTTGAAGGGCAACGCCGAATTCCTCAAGAGCAATCCCAGTGTGGAAGTACAGGTTGAAGGCCACTGCGACGAGCGTGGCGGCATCCAGTACAACCTCGCCCTCGGCGAGCGCCGGGCCAAGAGCGTGCGTGACTACCTGGTGGCCATGGGCGTGGCCGCCAAACGCATCTCCCTGATCTCCTACGGCAAAGAAAAGCCCGTCGCCTTCGGCCATGACGAGAGCGCATGGGGCAAAAACCGCCGCGGGAACTTCGTCATCACCGCCAAGTGACCCGACACGTTCTTTTCTTCTCTCTTTTCCTCCTTGGGGCGTGTGGTCTCACCACCACCCGCCCCAAGGTGGAGATGAGCCTGGCCCAAGCGGCGTTCATGGCCGCCAAGGAAGCCGGGGCCGACACCCACTCCCCCACACTGTACCGCAAGGCCGAGGTAGCCTACCTCAAGGCCAAGTCCGCCTATCGCCGCAAGTACTTCAATAAGGCCCAGGAATACGCCGTGGTGTCCCGGCGCTTCGCCGAGAAGGCAGAATACGAGGCCCGCCGCAAAAGTGCCCTTGAAGGCAACGTCACCCCCTAACCCCCTCCCCGGAGGTTCATCCCATGCGCATCGTTCTTCTCCCCGTCCTCGCCCTTCTCCTCGCTGGCTGCCTGAAGACCGCGGGACAAGTCCGCCGGGAACAGCAAGTGGAGAGCATGTCCCAGCAGATGTCGGATTCCCAGGGACTGATGGCAGACCTCACCGTGTCGGTGAAGAACATGCAGACCCAGTTGGACGCCATGAACGGGCGCCTGGAGGAAAGCGAGCGCGCCCACAGCGAGGCCCGTGGCCAAGACTTGCGCGCCCTTTCCGAGTCCGTGACGTTGCTCAAGCAGCAAGTGCAGGCGCTGATGGACAACCAGCAGAAACAAGACGCGGAACTCCAGCAGCAACGCGCCTTCATCGAGAAGGTCACCGAGCGCCTCGGCCAAATCGGCCAAGGAGGCGGGGCCACAAAAAAAAACCCTAAAAGCGACGTCCAGGCGGCGTGGAAACTGATCCGCGCCAAAAACTACGCCGGCGCCCGGCGCCTGCTGGAAGGATTGCTCGACGATCCTGAGGTGGGCGCGGCTGACCAGAACAAGGCGCTGCACGCCCTGGGTATCTTGGAATACGAGCAAAAGAACTACGAGAAGGGCCTCGCCTTCTTCAGCCGCCTCTACACCAAGTATCCCCGCTCCAGCTTGGCCCCCGACAGCCTGCTGCACATCGGGCGATCGCTGCGCCGCCTGGGTAAAAAAGACGAGGCCCGCCAGGCCTTCGAGGAAGTGCGCGCCAGTTACGGCGGCACCGGCGCCGCCGGACAGGCGCAAAAAGAATTGCGCAACCTATGACCCAACCGCGGCCCTGGACTATCCTGCTGTTCTTGACGGGGCTCGCGGCCTGCGCTCGCTTCGTCTCGACCATGGAAAGCGGGCGCTATGACGAAGTCCTGACGCCCGCGGGGGCTTCCCAAGGCGTGGTTCTGTTGTCCCACAACATCAACGGCGAAACCGAGCCCTGCGGATGCAACAAGTTCCCCTTGGGTGGGCTGGAACAAGTGGCGGGGCTCATGCACCGGGAAAAATCCCGCGCTCCCGTCCTGTACGTAGACACCGGCGACACCTTCTTCCCTTCCCCGACGCTACCGGAGCACGTGCACGCTTCCCACCGACACACGGCCGACACCCTGGCGTCGGCGCTGGGGCAACTGGGTCTCGACTATTACGTGCCCGGTGACCAGGACTTCGCCCTTGGGATTGAATGGCTGGAGCAACTCTCCTCCCAGGCCCCTTACAAATTCCTCCTGGCCAACCTCAGGCCCGGGGTCACCAAGCTCAAGGCCATGCCATGGGTAAAGGTCCGCATGGGGGCGAAGAATTTGGTCTTGATCGGCGTGCTTGATCCCGAACTTCTCTCTCCCCCCCACGCCGCCGCCTTCACTCCCCCCGCGCCTGCCATCGCTTCTGCCCTGAAAGATGCCGACCCAGAAAAAGAAGACATCGTGATCCTCCTTTCCCACGCGGGCATGGAACGTGATCGCCACTTCGCCCGCACCTTCCCACGGCTGGACTGGGTGCTGGGGGCGCACAGCCAGAGTTTCACCCAGCACACGGTGGACGAGGGGAAAACGCAACTGGCCCAAGTGCTTTCCCGCAACCATTTCCTCGGGCGTCTGCAATTCGGTCTGGGGCGTACCGACCGCTCGGCCGCCTTCACTCTGCTGGAAAGCCGCGAGGAAACTTCCCAGTTGGTATCCCCCAATCCCATGACGCCAGTCATGCAACGTTGGCGCACGGAGCTCAAGCGCATCCAGGCCCAGGAGCAAGGCGGTCTCGCGGCCCAAGCTTCGGCCGATCCCTTCCCCACCTTCAACAGCTGCGTGGAATGCCACAAACCCCAAACCAACTTCTGGCAAGGCACATCCCATGCCCTCGCCTGGCAAACTCTTGAGGCCAAGGGTGCTGCCAACGACGAGTCCTGCGTGGGCTGCCACAGCCTCGGATGGAAGCACCCCCAAGGCTTTTCCGCCACGCCGGCGCGGGTGCTCTTCTCCGGCAAAGCGGACACGGCCAAGCTCGCCGCCTACACCCAGGAAATTTCCCGTCACATGCACGGGGTGAAATCCCCGCGCTCCCTACCGGTGAAAGAACGCCGGCGGCTGGCGGGGGCATGGCTCGCCACCACCGAAAAGCACGGCGTCTCCCACGAGTACGCCAACGTCCAGTGCCTGAACTGCCACGCCAAGGACCGCGACCACCCTTTCGATGGGAAACCCAAGAGCGACACGCCCGACGGCATGGCCGCCAAATGCCTCACCTGCCACACCGCCGATCAAACCCCGTCCTGGTACCAGGCTGGCCGTCCGCACATGCCGACGGTCAAGGCCCGCATGCGCGACGTCGCCTGCCCCAAGCTCTGACATGGAACGCCTGATCCTGGGTCTAGAAACCAGCTGCGACGACACCTCGGTGGCCGTGCTCAAGAGCGGGCCCGCCGGGCGCGAGCTCCTATGTCTGCACTCTCTCTCCCAGGACGACACCCTCAAGAAGTGGGGCGGCGTGGTACCGGAGATCGCCGCCCGGGAGCACGTGAAGGCCTTGGCGCCACTGGTGAAAATTGCCCTAGAAGACGCGGGGATCCGCTCCGAGCAGCTCACGGACGTGGCCGTGACGACGGAGCCGGGACTCATCGGCGCGCTTCTCACCGGACTCCAGGCCGCCAAGACACTGGCGTGGATGCACCGGTTGCCCGTGACGCCGGTGAACCACTTGTGGGCCCACCTGGAAGCGATCCACCTCACCGCGCCCACCCCCTATCCCTATCTGGGCTTGCTCGTGAGCGGGGGCCATAGCCTCATCGTGAAAGTCTCAGGCCCGACCCAGGTGGAGGTACTTGGGCAAACGCTGGACGACGCCGCCGGCGAGGCTTTCGACAAAGGCGGCAAACTCTTGGGACTCGGCTACCCCGCCGGCCGCGTGATCGACCAACTGGCGGCCCAAGGCGATCCGACACGGTTTTCCTTCCCCGTCAGCCGCTTGCGCGACCGTCCCGGCAAGATGTCCTTTTCGGGCATCAAGACCTCCCTGCGCGTGTTCATCGAGAAAAATCCCGCAGCCAAGACCGCGGACCTGGCAGACACCTGCGCCAGCTACCAGCGCGCCATCGTCACCACGCTGGTGGAGAAAACCGACGAAGTGCGCGCGCTCCACCACCTGGAAAAGTTGCCTCTGGTGGTGGGTGGGGGTGTCGCCTGCAACCGCGGCCTGCGCGCGGCCCTCGCCGCCCGCTTCCCGGACGTGCGCGCGGTGGAACCGCGCTTTTGCACGGACAACGCCGCCATGATCGCCAACTGGGCCGCCCTGGCTCCCCAAGAGGCCATACCGTTCCCGCAGTGCCTGAACCTGGACGCCAAGAGCCGCACGGTGGAGAAGGCCCCGTGAGCCGCTTCCCCACCGCCAACAAACGTTTCGGGCAGCACTTCCTGCATTCCCCCAACGTCATCAACGCCATCACGGGCGACATCCCTGACGGCGTGGACGCCATCATCGAAGTGGGGCCCGGGCCCGCGGTGCTCACGCCCAAGCTTGTCCACCACGGCCTGCCCGTGCACGTGGTGGAGATGGATAAACGCTTCCTGGAAACCCTGGCGGAAGTGGTGGGCCCCCAGAACGTGCATCAAGGCGACGCCCTGGACGTGGAATGGGACGCTTTTCTCGACGACAAAGGAATCAAGCGGGCGTGGATGGTCTCCAACCTCCCTTACAACGTCTCCGTGCCGCTAACACTCGCCTTCATGCGCTGCCCGCGCTTCATCCGCATGACCCTCATGTACCAGAAGGAAGTGGCGGAGAAATTCCATCCGCGGGAGACGCGCAACTCTATGGGCTCGCTCGCCGCCCTGGCCGCCACCTGGTTCAAGGTGGGCAAGCTGGTGGACGTGCCCCCCGGGGCCTTCTCGCCCCCGCCTAAAGTCATGAGCCAAGTGCTGCGGTTTGACCGCCTGCCGGAGCCGGCCTTGCCCCTGGCGGACTGGGAGAAGCTCGAGGAATTCATGCGGCCCCTTTTCCAGAACCGGCGCAAGCAGATGCAAGGGCAGCTGCGCGGACGCTTGGATCCCGCACGTTTGGAAGCCTTCTTCCGCGAGGAAGAGCTGCCCGCAGGCATCCGCGCGGAGGCACTGACCCTGCCTCAGGTCTGGAAACTGTACCAACTCTCCCGTATGGATTAAGCTGGGCCCCGCATGAGCACCAAGGTCATCGTGAAAAACAGCCGGGCCTCCTACGACTTCTTCCTGGAAGAGAAGATCGAGGCGGGCGTCGTCCTCCAGGGCACCGAGGTCAAGAGCCTGCGGGATGGGAAGGCCACCATGAACGAGGCCTTCGTGACCATCGACTCCAAGAACGAGGCCTGGCTCCACAACCTCACCATTCCCCACTACGTTTTCGGGAATATCCACAATCACGAGGAGACCCGGAAAAGAAAATTGCTGCTCCACAGCAAAGAGATTGCCGACCTTAATAAAAAGATGATGCTTAAGGGGCTTACGCTGATTCCCACCCAGCTCTACTTCAAAGACGGGCGGGTGAAGTGCGAAATCGCTTTGGCCAAGGGCAAAAAACTCTATGATAAGCGCGAGTCCTCGGCTAAAAAGGATCTTGATCGTAAGCTAAGGCAAGGGAATTACGAGTAGCGCATGCAGCCAGAAGAGCTCCAACCACTCCGCCAACTGACTCGACTCAATGAGCCGAAAGTCTTCACGCACGAAGAGGCCCTGGAACTGGTCTCCCTCCTCACCGTCATCAGCGCCCGTACCAAAAAAGAACTAAACAACCTGAACGCGCAATTGGCCTACTTCAAGAACCGCCAGGACAAGACCACCGAGCTGCAGGATAAGATCAACGCTTGCCTGCAAACCTGGTCCGAGAAAGTCCGCCGCCTGGGCGCCATCCCGGTCGCCCTGTGCAAAGTAAAGATCCCCGGCGAGACCGGCCAGTACTACTGGGAATACCCCGAGAACAAGCTCTACCTGAACTAAGTCAGGTAGCCCGCGAGCCCCGAGAGCAATCCCTTCATCCCGATCAACGTGAGCAGTCCCTTGATTAAGAGGTCGAGCTGACGGTCGCTCACGCGCTTGCCAATGGGGCGCGCCAGGAATAGACCGATCAAAACCGCCACGGCCATGAGCGCGAGCGCGCTGCCATGCTCGCCGTAGTCTATGCCCGCCGCCCCCGTGTACGCGCCCACCCGGGCCGTATGCAGGGCCAGCTGGCAGGCGCTCTTGGTGGAGACCATGCGCTCGCGCTTGATCCCCACCTTGTCGAAGAAGGGATTCAGTAAGGGGCCCACCACGCCGGCGAGCATGCTAAAGAAACCTGAAACCAGGCCGAGCTTAACAAAGCCCTCGCGGTCGAACGCGGCGACCTTCAGATGTTTGGGCAGCTTCCCCCAGGTGGCGAGCAAGATCATCGCCCCCAGCAGGGCCTCCATCAAATGGAGGTTCAGGTGCGGTAGCCACAGTCCGCCCACCCACGCGCCTGGCAACAACAGCAAGGAGTAACGCCATACTATGTCCCAGCGCACTTCACGCCACCACACTGCCACGCGTGTGCCGTTGCTCAGGAGCTGGATCGCGCCGTGGAGGGCCAGGGCCTCGGGCGCGGGATAGAAGAAGAGCAAGGCGCCGAGGATGAAAGCGCCACCGGCCAGCCCCGTGAGCCCCGAGAGGAGCCCGCCCAAAACCGTGACGGGAAAGAGCAGTGCCAGCGCGCCGAGACCCATGCCCCACTCTCCGCCCGTTTGACCGCCCCGTCAACGCATCCTAAAATGGGCCCATGAAAGCACGATGGGATCGCCTCCTCGCGTGGGCGCGTGCGCTGCCCTTGTCTCGCGTCTGTCTGGTGGTAGGCGTGGCGGGGTTTGTGTTGGACGTACTCTCCTGCGCGTACATGGCCCAGTGGTGGCAAGCCAAGCGCTTGGGGGAGCAGGTGCTGACGGCCTCGCTGCTGGCCCAGGGGACGTCGGTGGCGGACATCGGGCCCGAGGCAGCGCTGGATTTCCTGCAGATGGCGCAGCTGACGTTTGAAGGCATGTTGCTGGCCCTGGTCTTGGTCAACGGCGCGTTCTACACAGCCTTCGCCTTTCGCAAAGGCTGGGCCGTGCGCTACGTCACCGGCTACCTGCTGACCGCGGCCGTGTTCGGCATCACCTTGCTCTTCGAAGGTTTCCCGGTAGGCGGGGCGTGGGAGCTGGTGAACCTGCTCGGAATTCCGCTGTATGGTTTAATTGGATTGGTCGCGTGGTCTAGAAAATCCGAACTAATTGTTCAATAAGCTGCATGGGTTTAACTTTTAGCCAGGAAGTACTACTCGCTTTGCTAGGAGCAGGGGCAACTGTTTTAGCGGTTGGCGCAACGATTTGGTACGACCGGCACAAGACTGGGATTCATCAGCGTCAGCAGGTTCGCGCCATTTGCCAAGCTATTCGCACCGAAATCACGTGCGTAATGGACCGTTACAAATCGACAATGGGAGAAACGGTAGAGAACCACGATCCTTCAAGACCATTTACATCGATATACATCGTCGAAAATGATTACTTCTCTATCTTCCATTCAAATTCGGATCGGATTGGGGAAATCGAAGACGAAAAGGTTCGGAACGCAATCGTCACGGCGTATGTGCAAATGAAGGGTCTCGCCGACACATATAAATTCCACAACCACCTTGTTGAGAAATATGTGGCCTTTACTCACAACTCAGCCCAAGTGTTCCTTTCCAAGGTGCCCGACGACGGATTCTTTGATCGATTTAAAAGGTTGTCCATAGAACATGACAATGCCTTGCAAATGAATTTTACGGCCATCCAAGAATCTCATCAAAAAGCATTGGGAAGATCCCAAGAAGCTGTGGACCTACTCACTCGTTATATCGCCACCCATTAACCCGCAAAATCCGGCACCACGAAATTCCCCCCATCCGCGTTCCCCCACTCCGGCACGGGCTGGAGCTTGTCCATGAGGAGCCTCTGGCCCGCCAGGGCCAGGAGGAACGAGTCGAAGGCCTTGGGGTGCTTCACCAGCTGGTCGAAGTCATTGTCGTAGATGAAGAGCTTGAGCTTGGACTCCACCTCCCGCACCAAGGCCTCCCGGGAGGCGGTGGAGAGGTCCAGGTCCATGAGCTGTAAGAGCTGCATTTTACCGATCATGCCGGCGCGCAGGAGCTCCAACAGCACGATCTGCGTACTGCTTTCATGTAACTCCAGCTCCTCCGGCAAGCGTCCCCGCAGGTATTTCATGCGCGCGAGCAGCATCACCGACACGTGCCCGTAGGAGTCGTAGCTGTTCTTGAACACGCCCAGGAGCTGGTCGTAGTAGTTCTTCCAGATCCAGAAGTCGATGGGCCGGTGCCAGTAGGGCACGAAGCCCTTCCTCAGCTTGCGCTTGAAGGAACGCGAGAGCATGTGCTCATCGGCGGTTTTCTGGAGGATGTCTCGGGACCAGTCCCATTCGTCGGCCTCCAGGCGCTTCTGCTCGTAGCGCTTGGGGTTTTCCAGCCGCAGGCGCTCGTCCTCGTCCAACAGCTCCGCCATCTCCCGGCGCACCTCGCGCACGGGCCCCCGGGGGCAGTCGTTGGCCCCGGGGCAGCCGGGCAGGCAGGTCTCGCACAAAGGGCGCGACAGCGGGAAATCCACCATGAGGTGCTTGAGCCCGTATTGAGCGGCCCAGGCGGGAATGATTTCGTCCCGGTCCTGGATCTCCTCGTCCTTCATCTGGTGCAGGGACTTGAGGAACCAGCGGCCGCGCTCCGGGTAGTATTCGAGCAGGCAGAAGAAGAAATTCTCCCGGCGCCCACCCCCGAGGCTCAGCCCGGCGACGTTCATCCGAGGGGGGACTCCACCCGGAAGTCCAGGCGGCGCATGTTGCACTTGAGGATGAGGGCGTCCAAGGCGTCCAGGTCCATCCCGTGGTGGATGAGGATGAAGCAGCCGCCGCCGCCGGCGCCGCACATCTTCAGGCCCACCGGGTGGCCCTGGGCCCGCAGGGCGCCCGCCAGATCGCGGATCTTGTCGGTGGTGATGTTGGGAAAGAGCTTTTCGCGCTCCTCTCCTTCCTGGCCGATCAGGCGGAGCATCTCGTCCCAGCGCTTGGCTCGGATGGCCTCGCGGGTTTTGGCGGAGATGGCGGCGATGGCAGCGAGCCCGTCACGCACTTCTTGGCGCTTGTCGAAGAAGCCCTTGTAGACTTCCCAGTTGTTGATGCCGGAGGCGCGGCTTTGGCCGGAGTAAACCAACGCCACGTTTTTCTCCAGCACCTGCTTGAGCTCGGGGGTGTAGAGCTGCTCGATGAGCACGTCGCCCTCGATGCCCTTCAGCGCCAAGACCCCGCCCACCAGGGCGGGGAAGTAATCCTGGTAGCCCGCCATGCCTTGGTTGAGGATGCGGGACTCCACGCCCTTCACCCGGCGCACGGCCTCTTTCACGTCGAAAGAGCGGCCAGTGAGACCGCACAGGGCCTTGTAGAGTGTCACACCCATGGCCGAAGAGCCGCCGAGGCCCGATCCCGCGGGGGCGCCGGAGGAGAGCTCCACGCGCAGATTCGAGTTGATCCCGAAGAGCTTGAGGAGCTGGAGCACGAACGTCATTTCCTCGAAGCGCGAGGAGTAGAGCACATGGTCGTCGGTGAGATCCTTGGCCTCGTACTTGTAAGTCTTGCCGTAGTCGGTGGAGTTGATCTCCACGCCGTCGTAAGTGGTCTTCTCGAGGACCACCTTGGCCTTGAGGCCCGTGGCCACGTTCAGGGTCCACACGTCCTTGAGGATCAGGTTGATGGGTTCGATGTCCAGGGTCCCGCCGACCAGGTCGACCCGGACGGAGCCGCTTTCAGTTACCCGCATTCAGCACCCCGATGTAGGGAAGCTCGCGATAGCGGCCAGCGTAGTCCAGCCCGTAACCGATGACGAACTTGTCCTCGATCTCGAAACCCAGGTAGTCGATTTTCACGTCGTGCTTGAGCTTGGAGGGCTTATACAGCAGGGAGGCGAGCTTGATGCTCTTGGGGTTACGGATCTTCAGCATGGACAACAGCGTCTTGATGGTGAGCCCGGTGTCCACGATGTCTTCCACGATGAGGACGTTCTTGCCCTCCACGTTGCAGGTGACGTCCATTTCCAAGCGCACGCTGCCGGAACTTTCGGTTCCGTCGCCATATGAGGACAAGGAGATGAACTCCAGGGTGAGAGGACGGTTGATCCGCTTGATGAGGTCGGAGCAGAAAATGAAGGCGCCCTTGAGGACGCAGATGACCACCAGGTCCTCGCCAGCGAAATCCTGGGTCACCGCCTGGCCCAGGGCCTCGATGCGCAGAGCGATTTCCTCCTCGGAAATCAGGACTTCGGGGGTGTAATTCTCCATGGGCTCCTCCGTCGGTGGGACCCAGGGTATCACGCGCGAAATCCAGGCGTCCCGCGCTTAGTTGGGCAGCTCCTCGAGGGCCCGGCGCTTTTCTTCCTCAAGGGGCAAGAGGGCCTGCTCTTCGCCCTCGTCCCACTGGTAGTGCGCGCGGCAGCGCGCCTCATAGGCATCAGCCTCGCCCAGGAGGATGCGCTCCTTGCTGGGCACGAGGCGCTGGGAGCGCACGGCGGAAGCGCCGCACACGGTGCAAATGGCGTGGATCTTGGTCACTTCGTCGGCGATGGCGAGCAACTGGGGCATGGGGCCGAAGGGGCGAGCGCGGTAGTCCAGATCCAGACCCGCGCAAATCACGCGGCATCCCCGGGCGGCTAGCTTGCTCACCACGGTCACGATGGCGTCGTCGAAGAATTGGACCTCATCGATGGCCACCACGCGGGTGGAGTCTTTCAGGCGCATGAGGATGGTCACGGCGGTGTCCACGGGCTCTGCCCGCAGGGCCATGGAAGAGTGGCTGACCACTTCCTCTTCGCCGTAGCGCACGTCCAAGGCCGGCTTGAAAATCTGCACCCGCTGCTGCGCTATCTGCGCCCGCTTGACCCGACGGATGAGTTCCTCGGTCTTGCCCGAGAACATGGGCCCACATACGACTTCGATGGACCCGGTGAAGTACTGCTGCATCATATAAAGGCATTTTTTCAGGAAGGGGGAAGGATGACAATTCCGCTCAGGGGCCGTCAGAAAATGTCGGCCCTCTTCAGCTCTTGCTTAAATAAAAAACTGCGAGAGCCACCAGGGAAATAAACATGGCGCTGACCACGGTGGGAGTGAGGAGAATCACCACGCTCAGGGAGCGAGAGGCCCCTAAATTGCGCCGCAGCCCGACGTAGGCGAGGAAAAACCAGGCGATTTTTTGCAAGAAAGGCCCCAGCACCGGCAGCAGCAGGAAGGCGTGAGAGCTCAGCGCCACAGTGGTGATCTGCTCGGCCCGCTCCTCCCGGTCCTCTTCCAGCCCCAAGAAGCCGCCGAAGATGCGGATGACGAAATTCCAAAAGCCGGTGATGACCAGGGTGAGGATCGGGAAAAACACGATGTCCAGGGCGGTGGAGAAGACCAGCACGTAGTAGGGCCAGAGTCCGTCCTGGGTTTCCACCAAGGAGAAGAACGCGCCCCCTTCGTTCTGAAAACTCAGGAAGGCCTGGATGAGCAAGTTGGCCAACAAGAGCTTGGACATCCCCTGCACCACGGCCATGGCCCAGGACATGCCAAGGAACTCGGTGAGTCCCGGGCGTGGCAACTCCGCCCCTTCCCACAAAGGGACGCCGCGCCTGAGCCAATCGTGCACGCGCCCTGGGCGCATGAGCGAAAAGCCGTAGATGTGCAGGTGGTCGCGCAGCTTCATGGTTTTTTGAGACTAACAAAGTCGAACCCGGAGTCCAAGGGCGGGAAGAAGCCCAGGGCCACGTTGAGGCCGCATTCCAGCAGGGCGTGCCCCCCGGGGACCGACAACCAGTGCCAGGTTTCCGCCCCGAGGGTGACGGCGAACTTGGCGCCTGCGGCCAACGTGCGACATTCCGTGGGGGCAAGGAGGGAAACGTGGGCGAAGGTTTGGGGCGCGGAGAAAAAGTTCAGGAGGCCAACGGCCTTCTCCTCATCCAGGCTGGAGGGACGAAACGTCCAGCGGCCGGCCACCACTTCCGCTTCCCAGGAGTCCCTGCCCTGGACCAAACGGGCGTGGGTGGGTGGCTGGGGACGTAAGGTGAGGTTGGAAGGTTTGTCGATGAGCCGCGCGGGGAAGCGGCGAAGGAGCGCGCTGGAAGGTTCGTCCACCGGGAAGGCCCGCCCCAAGGAGGCAACCCACACGTAAAGCAGGGGCAGCGAGGGGTGCGCGTAGAACTCCCAAACGGTCTCCTCCTTCCCCTCCAAAAACCGCCATGACGCCAAAGCGGGTTTACCCGCGGGTTTGTGAGCAAGCTCCTCCCCTTGCCGGTGCAAGGATAAAAGGCCCGCTTGGAAGGCCTTGAGGAGGGGTTCCGCCCAGGGTCGGGCCCCCAGGGCGGGCGCGTCCAAACGGCGCTCTCCGTCGGTCCACGAGCGGAAACTCCCCAGGCGCGTGAGCAAGGTGAGCCGGGTTTCCCGCCAGGCGTGCTCGTTGGCCAGGAAAAGGTCGCGCAGCCGTTGGTACTTCGCTTCCTGAAGGACGTTCTCGGTGTCGGCGGTGGCCAAAGATCCCATTTCCCGCAAGTCGACAACACGCACTCCCGGCTCGCCTTCCATCCCGAAGTAAAAAACATCGCCCGACGGGGCCAAGTCCCCGAGGGTGAAAGTGGTGCCATTGAGTTTGAAATTCACGCCTTCGCCGAAAAAGTCCTCGCGGCTACCGCCTCCCTCCGACGGATCCAGCACGCGGGCGAAATGGAAGGCCTCCAGGCTGCGCTGGAACTCTTGCAGGGCCTCTGCCCTCACCATCTGGCCGGAGGATGTCCGCCACACGCCGTCCCGAGGGGCGAAGCGCACATGGGGCAATTCCACCGAGCGCAGATCCGCCAGGGCCGCGCGCAAGCTGCCCTCCACGGCATCCTGCTTCTTCCACACCTCTTTCTCGGTGAGCAGCCACGTGGCGAACAGGAGGAGCGCGGCCAATCCCGCCATGGGGATGAGCCGTTTCATAGGCGGCGGCGGCGGCGGTACACCCACAGGGCCGCTCCGAAACCCAGCAGCGGAAGTGTGACCACCGTGAGGAAGAACACCACGTGCAGGTGGGCAGCACTCAGTACCACCGGCCCTTGGTTGAGCTGGGGGCGGTTGAGGGAAACGAGTCCCTCATCATGGGCGAGCCACGAGACGAGGTTCAAAAGCAGATTGGCGTTGGCCGGCTGGTTCTGCCAGGCATTGCGCCCGAGCACGTCGTTGCCCACCACGCCAACGCGGGTGTCGCGCTCCCCAGGGGCCCCACCCACCCGTTCCGCCACGGCCATGAGGGGCACCGGTCCCTTGAGGTCGCCGGGGCCGAAGGAGGCGCTCCCCGCCTCAAGTCCCTTGAGGTCGCGCTCGGCCCAGGCGCCGGGGAAAGCTGAAGTGTAGGCCAGCACGTGGGTGGCGACCCCTTGGTAAAGCGGTTCCACCGTTTCCACCGAGCCGCTTAACGGGAAGAAGGTACGTGCGGTGAAACCACGGGTCACCGGATGGTCCCCGTAGTCTTTCACGATGGGAATGGTGGCCTCCTGACTCTCCAGAGTGGAAAGTCGGTCCACCACCAGATCATTGTTGGCCGAAAGGCCCCAGCGGCGCAAAAGCGCCCGCAAAGGTTCCACGGGATCCGGGCCAAACGCGGGAGGGAGAAGCGCCAAGAGCGAGCCTCCTTTCTCCAGCCAGCGCTGCAAGCGCTGGATCTCCTCGTCGCGCAGTCCAGAAGTGGGGCCCCACACCACCACCAAAGCCGCGTCGGCGGGGACGTCTTTCACCGCCTGCAGGTCAAGGGTGGCCACTTCATAGAGTTGCTGGCGCAAGTGGGTGCAGAATCCGGAAATGCCCTCCACCGCTTCGGATGAGCAAATCGGCTCCCCATGGCCCACGGTGAAGAAGACCTTGGGAGTGCGCGTGCGCAAGAGCCGCAGCCAGGCGTTGGCGACGCCCAGCTCGTCCTTCAGAGAGAAGCTGGTGCGCTTCTCGCCAAGGGTCAGCACCACCGTCCCGTTTTCGCGCACCCCTGCGGCCTTGGCGCGGCGGGGGGCCGCTTCGATGTCCACCGCTTCAACGGTGAGGCCCGGACGCGCTTCCCGGAAAAGTTTGAGCAGGGCGAGCCCGCGGGGCCAGTCCTCACGACGGGCGAAGAACACCATGCTCGCGGGATCTTCGGAGGAAGAGATGATCTGGCGGGTCTGGGCCGAGAGGGTGTTGAGCCCTTGGGCGGTGAAGTCGTGGCGCCAGGCGAATTTCCAGGCCAGGTGGTTTAGGAGCCCCACCACCGCCAGCAAGAAGCCGAAGGAGGCGAGTTGGGCGCCGAGGGCGCGGAACTGGCGGGTGCCGATCCAGGTGAGAAAATCCACGCGACGGGGATAGAGGAGCAGAAATCCTAGGAGCGAGGTGAAGGCGCTCAGGGCGAGGTTCAACGTAGTGTGTTCGGGAGCCGCCAGCCACATGGCCACGCTGGCCACCACCAAAAGGATTTCCGCCACCACCCACGCCGCGTACAACCACTTCGCCATGGTCACCAATTCCGGCTTTCCAGCGCCTTCACGGCCGCCCAGAGGGAGACACCGGTGAAGCTCGCGTAGAAAACCGCGTCGGAAGTGGAGAACACGCCCCTGAGGAGCGGCTCGAAATGGCCGTTGACCGAGAGGTAGGAGAGCGCCTCCCCCACCCAGAAATTGTCCACCGTCTGGGCGGCCCAACCGATGAGCCAGGTGGCCATCACCAAGGCAAAGGCCCCCAACGCCGCCACCATCTGGTTCTCGGTGAGGGCGGAGGCGAAAACTCCCAGGGCGACGTAGCAGGCGGCGTTGCCGGCCAGTCCAGCGTAACAGGTGGCGAGCACCGCACGGTCATGGATCCCCGCCCACAGCAGCACCACCGGAAAAAGCAGCGTGGGGGCCAAAAGCAGCAGGGCGGTCAGCCATGCTCCTAGGAATTTGCCCACCACGATAGCGAGGTCGCTCACGGGAGCCGCCCACAGGAGGTCGATGGTACCCTGGCGCTTTTCCTCGGCCAAGAGTCGCATGGTCAACGGCGGGATGAAAAAGAGCAGCAGGAAATGCAGGTTACCGTAGAGGCGCAGGACCACCTCTTCCATGAAACCGATCTGCGAGGCGGAATCCGGGGGCAGGGCCTGGATGGCGTCGGCGTAGCCGACCAGCAGATTGAAGAAGATCCAGCCCGACAGGAGGGAGAAAAGTCCCAGGAGTGTCCACGCCAGGGGAGTCCCCAGGTGCGCGTGCAGCTCGCGGCGGGCGATGGTCCAGGCAGCCCTCATGGGGCCCCCTTGGTGACGGCAATGAAAACATCCTCGAGGGAGCGCACCCTGGTCTCGAGCCCGCGCACCTCGGCGCCCATGGCGACCAAGGCCCGCACCAACTCCCCGCGGACTTCCTCGCGACCGCGCTGTTGGATGACCAGCACGCGCGCACCAGTTTCCTCTTCGAGGGTGACGGATTCCACGTAAGGCAAGGCGCGCACGCTATGCAGGTCGGGGGCTGCGCCCACTTCCACCCGTAAGGTGGGCCGTCCCTCAAAAGCGCGCAGCACTTGGTCCAAGGGCCCTGAAGCCTTGAGCACGCCACGGTCGATGATGGACACGGTGTCGCACACCGCCTCCACCTCGTGCAGGATGTGGCCGGAGAACACCACCGTCTTTTCTCCCCGCAGGGAGCGGATCAACGCGCGCACTTCCACCACCGATTGGGGATCCAGCCCCGCCGTGGGTTCATCGAGGATGAGTATCCGCGGGTCATGCACCAGGGCCTGGGCGATGCCGACCCGTTGCCGGTAGCCCTTGGAAAGATTGCCGATGAGGCGACCCCGCACCTCCCCCAATCCCACCTGCTCGGTGACCCGGGAAACGGCCCGGGAGCGATGCTCTTTGGCCACACCATGCAGGCGGGCCGAGAAAGTCAGGAAATCCTCCACCACCATCTCGCGGTAAAGGGGGTTGTTCTCGGGCAGAAGCCCCACCAGGCGCTTGACCCCGGCCGGATCAGCTACCGGATCAAGACCCTCCACCATCACCTTGCCACCGGACGGCCGAAGCAAGCCGCAGACCATGCGCAGGGTCGTGGATTTCCCAGCTCCGTTAGGGCCCAGGAAACCGTGGATCACGCCTGTAGGTATGTCCAGATCCAGGTCCTGGACCGCCACCTGCCCCGGATAGTCTTTCCGCAGCTTTTCAGTTTTAATGGCACATTGCCGGAGCATGGGGGTCTTCCATGGGGGATTCGACGAATTTCTCGAGAAGATGCTTCAACCGTGCGCTCTAATCGCCGAAAATAACTACGCATGACCATTGTAGATACTTTCAAGTCAAGAATTCAAGGCGTGCGTTCGGTGGTCATCACCACTCACGTGATCCCCGACGCCGACGGCATCGGCAGCGAGATCAGTTTGTGCCTGGCCCTGCGCCGCTTGGGTGTGAGCGCGGTGTGCGTGAACGATGAGCCCCTCCCGCTGCGCTACCGCTACATGGATCCGGAAAACGTCATCATGGGCACCGCCGAGTTCCTGCGGTCTCCCCAAAAACCGGATTTGTGGATCGTGGTGGACACCAACACCGTGGACCGCGTGTGCCAAGGTTTGCAGCCGCTGATCCGTGCCAACGGCAACGTGCTCTTCGTTGACCACCATCCCGCTCCCGCGGGGTTTACCGGCCAGCACTGCGTGGACACCTCCGCCGCCGCCACCGGCCAGCTGGTGGGTGAAATCATCGTGGGGTTGGGTCTCAGCTTCGACCGCTTGCTGGCGCTGCCTCTTTATACCGCCATCATCATCGACACCAGCTCCTTCCGCTATCCCAACGTCACCGGCGACACCCACTCCCTGGTGGGCGAGCTCATGAAAACCGGCATCGCCCCGTCTGAGGCCTACAACGGCATTTACGGCGCGAAGAAGATCGAGCACATGCACCTGCTCGGCACCATCCTCGCCACCGCCAAGGCCACGGCCAACGGCGAGATAGCCTGGATCCACCTCTCCAAGGAATTGATCGAGGAATACAGCTCGGACGTGGAGGACACCCACGCCTTCATCAACCACCTCCTCATCCTCGACAACATCAAAGTCGCCTGCATGTTCCGCGACGACGGGGACTCGCTCAAAGTCAGCCTACGCTCCTCCGGCGAGTGGGACGTGGGCCACATCGCCAAGCAGCTCGGCGGCGGGGGACATTCCCACTCCGCCGCCACCGTCATCCCCAAAAAGTCCCAGGACGACACGGAGGCGCTGATTGCCCGCACCGTGGCCCGGATGGAAGTTATTTTAGAAGGGATGAAGGCCGAGGTGTCCGGGTCAAACCCGCGAACGCGCGCAGCTGCGACTTGAACAGCCGCTCATTCCACTTAAGGCCGTGCCGACGCAGGACACGCTTATCCGCACCTAAGTAATCCCGCTCCACACGCGCTAAAAGTGTCCCCAGGTTTGCGATGGCGTCGGCGTACCATACGCCGTCGGGCCCCAGGAACTCGCGGTTCACCGGCGTGTCCCGCACCACCACGGGGCGGCCACAGCACAGGGCCCCCAGAGCCTCCGCCGGAAAGGGCCCTTCCCCCAGGGCCCATACCGCCCGGGCCCCATGGGTAAAAGCGGCGGTGGTGGCTTCGCAGTGGTCACCCACGAAATCAAGCAACGGATCTCCCAGGGCCTTCTCGGCGGCATACTCGTCGTCCTGGCCCAGGAACTTCAGGGGCGCCCCCGCGGCCCGGGCGGCGCCGATGAGCGCGCGTACCCAGGCGGGATCAGTCCCCTCGAGCATGACCAGGTGGTGGGGATATGTTCCCGGATGTTTGTCGTCGGGCACCACGAAGAATTCCTCAGTCTTGAGCGCCGGTGCCAAGACGGGAGCCTGGGCACGGCCAAGGGAGTCCGCCAGCCATCTGGAGGAGAACGCCACTTCGCCGTCGGAGAGCGCCGCTCGTTTGGCGCGCTCGTGATGGAAACGGAAGAACTTCTGCCATCCGGCGGGCCGGGTGGCCGGATCGTCCCATCGGTACATCCACACATGGCGGGCGGTGCGGGGGCCACTCCGGAAAGCGTGGGCCCAGCCACTGGAAATGATGACCAACTCGTCCACGTCAGGGGCCACGACAACCTGTCGGGCCGCACTGGGTAAAAGCCAGGCCTTG
This sequence comes from uncultured Bacteriovoracaceae bacterium, assembly GCA_964399165.1. Classification (GTDB taxonomy): domain Bacteria; phylum Bdellovibrionota; class Bacteriovoracia; order Bacteriovoracales; family Bacteriovoracaceae; genus UBA6144. Next base: position 115,099 of record CAYNPO010000004.1, read on the forward strand.
CCCGGAAGATCCGCCGGGGCGCGCACGAAGCGCGAGAGCGGGCTGGAGATGATCCGGTGGCGCTCCACCTCTCCTTGTAACATGCCCGAGGCGTGGGCCAGGCAGTAGATGTCGGCGTCCTCATGGCCCGCCAGCAAGAGTTCCAGCAGGAAAACTTCGGGGGTGCGCTCGAGGAGGAAGTCGATGGCGAAGGCGGTTTTCATTTCAGTACTTCTTCACTTGCAGGATGAGGGCGCCCAGGGCCAGCAGGGCACCTCCTAGGAGTTGCACCTCGGAGAGCTGCTTGCCCAGGATGAACCAGTTGGCGAACACCGCCATCAGCGGGAAAAACAGCTCCACGATGGCGCAGACCTTGGCGGAAAGGCGCTTGAGGCCCTGGTAATAGGCCCACATGGCGATGGCGGCGGCCACGGCGATGGCCCCCAGCCGTAAATAGTCCGTGGGATCCGCGAAGAGAAAGGCCCTGCCCCAGGGGGCGAGGAAGGCCAGCACCACTAGGCCCACCAGGAAACGCCCGCCCATGATGGCGCCGGGCTCAAAGCCCGCCAGCCCCAGCCGCTTGCCGAAAACCGTGGCGGCTCCCCAGCACACCACCGACACCGCAACCAGCGAGTAGCCCCGCACCGCGGACTCGCTCACCAGGCGGGAGGGGTCCAACTGCACAAGGCCCCACACCTTGGCGATGTCCGGAGAGCTCACCAAAAGCGCTCCCGCCAAGCTCACCAATCCCCAGAACACGAAAGCCTTGGGGATGGGTTCCTTCAGGATGACCCAGGCCAGGGAGATGGCGATCACCGGTTGGAACTTCTGCAGCAGGATGACCAGGGAGGGATTGAGGTGGGAAAATGCCTGTGTGAAACACACCGTAGCCAGTGCCGAGCCCAGCCCTCCCACCACTAAAAACGACGCCGCGTCGGCGAGACGCAATTCCCCGGCCCGGGGGATGGCGGCCAAGAGCCGCGGCAGGCACACCAGCGTCACCAGGGCGTGCTCCAAGAACACGATGACGACCGGGTCGATGCCCTTCTCCACCAGGGGATAGCGGATCAGGGTATCCAACGCCCAAAGGGCGCAGGAGAGGATAATGAAGAAAACGCCGGCCATGCCCAACTATAACTGAACGCGGAAGGCTTCGAAAACCTCGCGGGCGCGGGCGGCCCCCAGGGATTTGCGGACTTTCTTCTTGGGCCCCTGGCGACGCTGTTCCTTGGTGAGCTCCACCGCGGGCAGCAGCCCGAAATTGATGTTTGAAGGAGCGGGTTTTTCCACGGTCATGACGTAGTTGACCAGGGCCCCGATGGCGGTTTCCTTGGGCCAAACCACCGGGGCGAGCCCCTGGAGCTTGCGCCAGACCTGGTGGGCTACGTAGAGACCCATGGCGGCGGACTCGGTGTAGCCCTCCACGCCGGTGATCTGACCCGCGAAACTCACCTGGGGGTGCTTCAAGCTGGTCATGGTGGGGTCGAGCAGGCGGCGGCTATTGAGAAACGAGTTGCGGTGGCAAGACCCGAGGTGGATGAACGAGGCTTCTTCCAGCCCGGGAATCATGCGAAAGACCCGCACCTGCTCTTTGTAGGTGAGCCGCGTCTGGAAGCCCACCAGGTTGAAGGCGGCGCCTGCCAGGTTCTCCTTCCTTAGCTGCACCACCGCCCAGGGCATGCTGCCGTCGGGCAATTCCAGCCCGATGGGTTTCATGCAGGAAAAGCGCGCCGTTTCCGGGCCCCGCTCCGCCATGAGGTCGATGGGCAGGCAGGACTCGAAGAACTTCCAATCCTCGAAGTCCTTGGGCGGGACCTTCTCGGCCCGGGCGAGTTCGCTGATGAAGGCGTCGTACTGCTCCTTGTTCATGGGAGCGTTGAGGTAGTCGGCGCGCTCATCGGGAGTGCGGTGGCGGTCCTTGTAGTAGAGCTTGGAGTAATCCAGGGTGTCCGCGTCCACCACCGGCGCGATGGCGTCGTAGAAATAGAAATCCTCGGCGCCGAGGTTCTCGACCATCCACTTCTCCAGCGGTGCGGTGGTCAATGGCCCACTGGCCACAATCACGTGGGAGCACTCCAAGCGCCGCATGAGTTCCAAAGGATCCGCGGCTTCCTCCTCCACCACCTGAATCAGAGGGTGGGAACGCAAGCGGGCGGTGATCTCGGCCGAGAAAAGTTCGCGGTCCACCGCCAAAGCGTCACCCGCGGGGACGGCGTGAAGCGCGGCGGCTTCGAGAACCAAGGAACCCAACGCGCGCATCTCAGTCTTGAGCAACCCGTGGGCCGAATCGGGGTCGAAGGACTTCAAGGAATTGGTGCACACCAACTCGGCGAAGTTCACGCTCTTCTGGGCGGGATTTCTGCGGAGGGTTTTGGATTCCACCAGGCGGACCTGGATGCCCTTGTTGGCCAGAAACCATGCGGCGTCGGATCCGGCCAGGCCGGCACCCACCACCAAGACGCGGGACGTGGAACCCATTTTGCTTCCTCGTGAGCGCCCCGGGGGGCATAATACGTCGAACCTCCCTGTACCTTTTTCGGCACAGAGTGTCAATGAACGGACGGGCCATGCGCATCCACTTGCACCAGACCCACCACACCCTCGGGGACTTCGCTACCATTAGCGCCACCCTGCGCTCACCCCGCGAAGCTGGCCTGCACGTTTACCCGGAGCTCTTCCTCACCGGCTATCCACTGGGAGACTTGTGCCTGCAGGCCTCGTTTATCCGTGCTTACCAAGAGCACCTCTTGGGCCTACATGAGTGGGCCAAGGCCCAGCATGGCGAGTGGGCCGCGCTGGTGGGGGGCCTTGCCTACGAGCTGGGCGCCCAGGGCGTGCCCGCGCGCATTCGCAACGTGGTCTATGAAGTGCTGCCGGGCCGAGGCGTCCGCGAGGTGTACACCAAACGCCTGCTCCCCAACTACGACATCTTCGACGAGCAGAAATACTTCACACCGGGCGAGGCCCCGGCCACCTGGAGCTGGCAGGGCCAAACCTTCGGCCTCTTGGTCTGTGAAGACATGTGGGCCAGCTCCTTCCACCGCCTGGACCCGTGTCGGGACTTGGCGGCCCTGGCACCCTCCGGCGGTTTCGCGGCCGTGCTCAATCTCAGCGCCTCCCCATTCGACTCCGCCAAGCATCCCAAACGGCTGGCCCGGGCCCAGGCCCTCTCCCACTTCCTCAAGGCCCCCTTCCTCTACGTGAACCGGGTGGGCGGCGAGGACGAAATCCTCTTCGACGGGCAGAGCTTCGCGGTGGATGGGGACGCCGTGGCGGCGCAAGCGCCGGCCTTCAGCGCCCATGTGCTTTCCCTGGATCTGCCCCGAGGCGGCACCTATCGGGACCCCGGCCCCCAGATGGTGGAGAACACCTGGGAGTCCCTGTTCGCCCCACGGTTCTCGGCTGACAAGGTCCTCCCCCGCCGGCTGGAGGAATGGGATGACGCCACCTGCTCCCTGGTCTCCCGCGCCCTGCAGTTCGGGCTGCAGGAGTACGCCAGGAAAAACGGGTTCAACAAGTTCCTGGTGGCCCTCTCCGGCGGCATGGACTCGGCGCTGGTCCTGACCTTGGCCCGACTCTCCCTTAAGGAGGGCCAAGAGTTGGAGGCGGTGTATATGCCGAGCATCCATTCGGCGAGCCTGAGCTGGGAACTCTCCATGGACCTCTGTCGCCGCCTGGGGGTCCGGCTCACCTCCCTCCCCATCAAATTCCTGCATTCCAACGTGAAGATGGCCTTCCAGACCACCTTCCCCGAGCCTTTCGGGGGCCTCACGGACGAGAACGTCCAGAGCCGGTTAAGGGGCATGCTTCTCTACACCCGCTCCAACCAGACCGGGGCCATGGTCATCAACACCTCCAACAAGTCCGAATTGGCGGTGGGTTACTCCACCCAATACGGCGATTCCGTGGGGGCCCTCAGCCTCCTGGGGGACCTCTACAAGACCGAGGTGTACCGTCTAGCCGCTTGGCTGAATGGTACCCATGGGGACCTCATCCCCGAAGGCATCATTACCCGCCCCCCCACGGCCGAGCTCAGGGAGGGCCAGACCGACCAGCAAAGCCTGCCCCCCTACGAACGGCTGGATGCCATGTTGGAAGGGGTGCTAAGCTACCGCTGCGACCTCGCTGACCTCCTGGCCATGGGCTTCGAGAGGGCGGAGGCCGAAAGGGTCTTCCAACTCTACGCCAAAGCGGAGTATAAAAGACGCCAGTTCGCCCCGATCGTGAAGGTAAAGGCGAAGAGCTTCGGATTCGGACACAGAAACCCCATTAGCAAGGCCACGGGCTTCTACCTCCCGCGGACGTAACAACAGGAGACGAAAATGCAAGAGACCGAGAACAACGCCGGTAACCCTGTCATGGACGCCCTCAAAAACGTCCGCAGCACCGTCGAAACCTTTGCCAGCGAGGGCAACATCAGCCAGCTCAAGGAGACCGTGAAGAGCGTGGTCAAGGACGCCCAAAAAGAGTTCAGCGGCATGATCAACCGCGACCTCGCCAACGTGAAGAAGACCTTCGCCCAGGAGCGCGCCGTCCTCGAGAAGGAACTCAAGCGCCAGTCCGCCAGCGCCAAGAAGTTCATCGCCGCCCAGAAAAAAGAGATCGCCACCCTCCAGGGTCGCCTCGAGAAGCTGGTGAAGGCCAAGAAAGCCGCCTTGGGCGTTGGCAAAACCAGCAAGAAAAAAGCCACCAAGAAAGTGGCCACCCGCAAGGCCGTGAAGAAAGTCGTGGCCCGGGGCAAACGCCGCTAACCGCCGGATCCCTTCAGAAAGCCCAGAAGCCCCCGCCTCGAGCGGGGGCTTCTTTTTAAGGAACCGGGCACAAGCGCTGTTGTGTCTCCAACCCTTGGCAGCCCAGTAAACCCTGGTCATCCCGCTGGCGCAGTAGGGCCAGCACACCGACCAGGGAAACCCCGTCCACGTCACATCCCACCAGACGGTAATTCACGTACTCCACGAAGCGGAGGGTGGGGTCGGCGGAAAACTCGAAGAGCTCCGGCCGTGCAGCCAGGACCGCCTGGGACAAGGTCGAGGACACATAATCTGCGTAGTCCTCCTCCTCATCCGTGGTCTCGTTCCTTGGGCAGGTGGCACTCACGCAGTCGCTGAGTTCCTGGAAGATGAACCCAACGTTCGTGCTCCCACCCACCCGGCACGGATCCACGGCGTGGCCCAGCTCATGGGCCAAGACCGTGAGCAGTGACCGCGCAGGCAAATGGGTCATGATTGGGCAAATGACCACGCGGTTGCCACGCTGGTCGTAACTGGCCACCAACGGGGAGCGGTTGGCCCGTCGACAGCGCTCGCGGTCCTCCACGGCCAAGGTGGCCTGGACCAGGTGCCGGTAAGGGGTCGTGCCCAAGGGACGGCCAGCCGCCACTTCTATCATGCGGACCAACTGCGCTTTCACCGCCTCGAACACCGGCAGGATGTGGACGTCGAAATGGGCCCGGTTGATCCGGTCGGGCCCCAAGAGCGAGGCGAGTTCCCGGTCAAAGCTTCCCGTCAAAACGCGGGGGTTGAGGAGCAAAGTACCGTCGGGATAGCGCGCCAGCACAGGGGATTTAGGCAAGGAGGCGCAGACGGTTTGGTACCGCACGTCGCAGGCAGGGACGGCCGCCCAGGCCGAGGCGAGCTGGACCAAAAAGCAAAAAACCAGCAAGCGCATGGAGCCCTCCAAGAGGGAGGGCGTACCATCCGGAGCTCACTTCGCAAATGTGAAGTTTTTACAGCACTTCCGTGACGTGGAAAACCTTCCCGCGTCCCGACTTCTTCGACATGTACATCATCTTATCGGCGAAATCGACCAGCTCCCGGGCCGAATGGCCGTCGGTGGGGTACTCGGCGATGCCCACGGAGAGGCTCATCCGGTAGGGCCTGTTCTGGACGGTGAATTCGTGGGCCTTCACGGACTCGGAGAGGCGCACGGCGATTTTCTTGGCGACCTCCAGGTCGGTGCGCGGCAGGAGCACGATGAACTCGTCGCCGCCGTAGCGGTAGATGAAATCACTTCCGCGCAATTCCCGGCGCAGGATGGCCGCCATGTCGATCAAGAGGTTCGAGCCGTGCACGTGCCCGAACTGGTCGTTCACGTTCTTGAAGAAGTCGATGTCGATGAACAGCAGGGCGAAGGCCTGTCCCGAGGCGACCTTCTCCTCCAGGTCCTGGGTCAAGCGCCGCTGGTTCCACAGACCCGTGATCTCGTCGGTGAGGGCGAGCCGCCGCAGGCGCCGCTGTTCCAGCTGGGCCTCGAAGTGGGCCCGCTGGCCCCGCAGGAGGTTGCGGAACCCCGGCCCGAAGACCTCCTCGCGGCGTGATCTTCCCAAGTCCCGGGCCTGCCAATAGCACAGGTGGTCCGGGGCGAGTTTGATGATCCAAGATGACGTCTCGCGATGGTGGCCCAGGCCGAAGACCAGGCCCTTGGGGTCCGCGAGAAACTTCTCCAGTTTCGCCAACCGCGGCCCCCGGATACCGTAGACTGACGGCAACAGACGCAGGAGTTCCGCCGGGTCGTGGAAGCGCTGGTGCTTCTGCACGTCGTAAAACAGCGAGAAGTACCGGTGGAGGTTGTCGGACAAGTCGTCCCAGTGCTCGGCCAAGGGGCGGGTGAAAAAGTGCGCGGCGGCCTGGAGGGGCGTCCAGTCGGCCGGCGTGCGCGGGTCGGTGGGGCGGTGGGTGGCCCGGCGGAGGGCCTGGGAGATTTCCAGCACGTCCAAGGGGAAAAAGAGCACGTCGAAGACGCCGGCACGGAAAAAGTGCACCAAAAGGTGCGGATCACTCTTAGGGGAAAGCACCAGCACGGCCGTGCGGGGGAAGCGGAAAAGCAGCTCCTGCACCAATTTCAGCGCCTGCCCGAAGTGGGTGGGGACCTGCACGAGGAAAGCGTCCACGTCGTTGGCCGACGCGGGCAGGCCCTCCGGCGAAGCCGCAAAAGACAGGCGCACGGGCAGGCGCCCCGCCTTGGCGGCCGCCTTGATCTGCTCGGTCAATGGGGCGTCCAGCCCCAAACCCAGGAGGCGGGAGGGCGCGCGTTCACGTGCGGCCATGCTTTAGACGTCCAGATTCTTCTTGAGCTTCTCGAGGCTCGCGAGTTTCGGGTCGTCGAGTTCCAGGATCCCGATGGCGGTCCGCAGGGTCTTGATCGCCTTGTCCAGCTTGTCTTCCAGCTCGAGCTTGTGTTCGACCGACTTCTTCTCGTTGTTGGTGACGTTTTCCACCTCGAATTCCATGGCGTCCAGGCGGCGCTTGAGCTCCAGGATTTTCATGTCACGGTGGCGGATCTGGGTCTCGGCATCGCTCCTGAGGAGCTCCAGCTGCTGCTCCAGCTCCTGCTCACGGCCACTGGAGCGGCGCACGTCCAGCTTCGCTTTTTGCTGCAAAGCCTGGATCTCCAGCTGGGCCTGCCGCAAGCGTTCCTCGGCCAGCTGACGGCGCTCCTGTTCCACTTGGGCGCGCAGGCGTAAATCCTCCACTTCTCCACCGGCACGCTTCTTGAGCAGCTGGACCTCGATCTTCTTCTCGTCGAGCTCGGCACGCAGGCTCAGCATGAGGCGCTGGTGCTGCAGGTCGGCTTCGTCGTGGGCGGAAATCTTTTTGAGCAGCTCCTCCCGGTCGGCGCGCAGGTGGTTGAGCGTGGCCTGCAGGCGTTCGAGTTCCGCGTTCCAATGGACGGCCACTTCCTTGAAGGCGTCTTTGTCTCGCTCGGAAAGGGGCGCGGTTTTAGCCGCAGGCGGGGGTGGGATGGCGACTTCCTCCTCGGCGCGGAAGGCTACGGCGAACTCTTCCTCGGGCTCAGGCGGAGTGGGAGCGGATTTGGCCTTGGGGGCGGGCGCGGGGCGCGCGGCGGGCGAAGGGAGTTGGAGTTCATCGGTGCCGGCGAACTCCATGCCCTCGAGAGAGAGGCCCAGGTCTTCGGCATCGCCGGGCCCACCCGCATTGAAGACCAAACCTTCATCTGCCTCCTCATCCCCGAGGTCCGGGATGGACATGGAGGACATGGTGGCGTCCTTGGCCATGATCTCGTCAATCTCCTGGAGTTTGGCCAACACATCCGTGCCCAAATTCACCTCATCCCCCAACTTCAGGGAGGTCATGGTGCCCGTGGGCACGGCGTCCAGGTCCAAGCCACCTGCGTCGCTGGGATCGTCTCCCAAGGTGGGTCCGTCGCCAGCGTCCAGACTGAGTCCGTCGGCCCCCTCCAGGGACAAGCCGTCGTCGGCAGGGATGTCCTCACCCAAGCTGAGACCACCATCCAGTCCATCCAGGCTCAATTCGTCGTCATTTGCGCCCAAGGCCAAGCCTCCGTCATCGGCGGTGAGTTCGCCGCCCAAATCCATGCCCAGGTCCAACTCCTCCGGCACTTCCTGTGCCGCCGGTGCGGCCGCCAGGGTTGCTTTCTTGGCGGGACGTGGGGCCGGGAAAACTTCGTTGAACTTGCTTTGCAAGGCCTGGTGGCGAGGGGACGCGAGGAATTTCTCCAAGCGGTCGCTTTCCTCGAACCCCAGACTTTCCAGCGTGCGCACCGCCGTGGAATTGCCCGTTGCTTTCCCTTGCATGAAATACCGCTCCCGTGAGGGGTGAAACTATGCTTTAAATGATATCAGGGCGATGGGCCCCGGGGCGCAGGGGGCAAAGATTTCTTGAGTGATCCGGTTCTTGCGCGGTCCTTGAAGCGGAACGCGCCCCGTAATAAAATCCAGGAACACGTTTCCCCGAGGAGCCGCTTCCCATGAAAAAATTCGCCTTCACCCTGCTATGCCTCTGGGGGGTGATTTCCGCAGCCCCGGCGCAGGATTTTTTGCCTTCGCACCTGCTGCACCTGGACTCACTTTTCACCCACCACGTGCTCCTGGTGGAGAAGGCCACGCACTCCTTGCTCGTGTACGAAAATGACAACGGCCGCCCCAAACTGGTCCAGAAGTTCAAGATCGCCAGCGGCAAGAAACGCGGGGACAAGGCCAGCGAGGGGGACCATAAAACCCCCGAAGGCGTCTACACCCTCCGGGAGTTCTACTCCTCCCAGTTCCTCCACAGCACCCGCGGCAGCATGGCCAAGATGTACGGGGCCGGCGCCTTCACCACCGACTACCCCAACCTGATGGACCAAAGGGCCGGCAAAGGCGGCAGCGGCATCTGGTTGCATTCCACCGACGACGCCACCCGCATCGACAAAGGCCTGGACTCCCGCGGCTGCGTGGTGGTGAACGACCAGGACTTGAAGCAGGTCTCGCGTTTCCTGGACCTGGAGAACACCCCCATCATCATCGTCGAGGATGTCGCCTACCTCTCCGCGCAGGCATGGGAGAACAAACGCGCTTCGATCATGCGCGTGGTGAACGCCTGGGGCAAAGCCTGGCAGGAGAAAGACTTCGCCGGCTACATCTCCCACTACCACCAGGCCGAATTCAAGGACCGCTCCAAGGGCGGCTACCACGCCTACAAGGCCTACAAGCAGGCGGTGTTCTCCCGTCCCGACAAGCCCTCCATCAAGCTCGACCAGGTCTCGGTCCTGGCAGCGGAAGACTACGCCGTCGTGACGTTGCGCCAGGACTACCGCTCACCCGTCATCAACGACGTCGGCAAAAAGACCCTTTACCTGCGCCAAGACGGCGACTACGACTGGAAGATCGTGGCGGAACTGTGGGAGAAGGTCCCGGAAAAGGAAAACCTCGCCTTCACCCCCTCCATGCGGTTTTTCCGCGAGTAGAGAATGATCCAAAAAGAACGTCCGGAACTGCAGTTCATCCTGAATGATTCCCCGGAGCCACCGCGCCTGCTGACCGTTCCCAAACGGGACCTCCGGCGTTTCCTCGTCACTCTTCCGCTGGCCATCCTCACACTGTTGGCCCTGGTGGCGGGGGTCGCGATCCTCCGTCCCTCGGCGCGCCATGGCTCCCTCGGCATCCCTTCCCTCCCCTCCCTTTCCACTGACGGTGGGAAGGTCCAGGAGCTCAAAGCCGAACTGGCTGCCCTCACGGCCTCCAACCAGGCCCTGCAAAAAAAGCTCGCGTCGCCTCCCACTGGCGGGGCCGTGGCCGACGTGTGGCTGGGCCCTGTCAAGCGTCCCTACGCGCTCCAGGATCTGCGCGGCAAGAACGAGCTGCGCCTAGAGAGCATCACCCTGGAGGCCACGGAGACCAAGCAGGTGCTGCGCTTCAACCTCGTCAACCACGGTTCCTCCTCCCAGCGGGTGACCGGCCACGTCTACGTGCTACAGCTCCATGACGGCGGCATGGGCCTCTACCCCGCCGCCACCGCGGGCGAACTGGCCCAGGGAATGCGCTTTGACCAGGGCGAGAGCTTCGCCGTATCGCGCCTGCGCCCGGTGGAAGCGGCTTTCGCCCCCGTGCCCGACAGCCGCTTCCTGGTCATCGTCTTCACCCGCGAAGGTGATTTGCTGGTGCACCAAGAACTCACCGGCCCCTTCCCCGCGCCCGGAGGCGCTCCCTGATGGACATCACCGACTTCAAAACCGTGCGCTTCAACGTGCTGGGCAGCGGCAGCCGCCTCAAGGGCGAGTTCCACTTGGAAGGCCCCACCACGCTGGCGGGCGAAGTCGAGGGCGTGATCCACGCGCCGGCCGGCGCGCGCCTGGTGCTAGAGCGTGGCTCGCGCATGAAGGGTGACATCCACGGGGACGAGGTGGAGATCCACGGCGTGTTCGAGGGTGCGGTTTCATGTACCGGCACGCTGGCCTTGCGGGCGGGGTGCGAGTTCACTGGCAAAGTGAAGGCGGGGAAGCTGGTGGTTTATCCCGGCGCCAGCGTGGACATGGAGAGCGACGCCGGGGAATGAAAAGGGCCCCGGATGGGGGCCCTGCCAGGGTCAATCCAGCAAACTTAAAATTCAACGTCCTGCTCGGGGACCGGCTCAGGAACCTGCTCGCGGGTCAACAGTGTGACAGTCAAGTTGGCGCGAGCGGCGTCGGCCATGAGCTGCCCCAGCGTATAATCAATCTCAAAGGCGAAGCAGAAGTTTCGCATGTAGCCTGCATCGAAATTACAGTTGGCGTCCCACCGTCGGAAAATGAGGCCTTGAAAAGCCGGGTGCGCACTACCGTCTGAAAGGTAAGCTTGCCCTCCATAGTGCCCAACGGCGCCAGAATAATCCCCCGCCACGTACACCGACGAGTTCCGCGTCCACACCAGCTGGTCACCCACGCGGCGGACGAACTGGAACCGGCGTCCATCCGTGGCGTTGATGAGGTCGTCACCCCGGACATACTCTTGCTCGCGCCCCACCTGGAACACCAGGTCTTGCCCGGACTCAATGATCCGCCCCTGCGCGCCGCTGGCCGCGCGCTGGCGGTTGATGCGGTGGTTAGTCAGACGGAAAACCAAAATATCACCCCTGCGTAAGACCTCCACTATGCGTTGCCCGCGACGGGCATTGAGCGTGGTCGGGGTGGCGCCCTCGTAGTTCTGTAGGTTGAGCTGGGCAAAGGCGGGCAAAGACAGCAACAAAGATACGATAAATAAGCGCATAGCCCCTCCGGGACAAGAGTTTATCCGGTAGAAGCAAGAACCGTGCCTGGCCAAGCGCGGTTTTATGCGAGCCGGCCGTCTAAACTTTAGACACCGCCTAAAGCAACGACTCCGGCGTGATCACCTCCACCGGCCGGATCTTCTCTAGCTGGCTCCGGATGGAGGGATCCCCCACCACCACGATGACCTGCTCTTCCCAGGTGAAGAGCTTACCCACGGCATCCGCCACCTGCGCCGGCCCCAGGGCCTTCACGCGCTCGGGATAACGGTAGAGCTTTTCCACCGACTGGGCCGCGTGGTCCAGGGCCAGGATCTGCATGAGGAACTTGTCGGAGCCCTGGAAGTTGAAGGGATAGTGCCCGATCACATAGTCGCGCACGTGCTTGAGCTGCTCCTCCTTCACGTTCTCGGGGCGGGCGGTCTCCCCCACTAGGCGGCGGATGAGCGAGAGCAGCTCGCCCACGGTCTGGCTCTTGGTGAAAGTGCTGATGCCGGCCCGGCCGTATTCGGCCTGGATGCTCACGAAGGCGTTCACGGAGTAGGTGAGGCCGCGCTTGACGCGCACTTCCTGCATGAGACGCGAGGTGAAGCCACCGCCCATGAAGTCTGCGGCCAGCGAGAGGCGCTCGTCGGGGTCCGTGGCCTCCTGGCGTGAGAGATAGCGGCCGATGCGCACCTGGGCCTGGTTCGCGCCGGGAACCGGCACGAAGAACACCCGGTGGGCCATGGAGCCCACGGGGTTTTTTAGCTGGAGCGTTTGGGAGGCTGAGGCCTTCCAGCCGCATTCCTGGAGGAACTTGTCCTTGATGAAAAGGGCCTCACGGGGGCCGCGCACGTAGAAACGCTTGGGGGCCTCGTCGCGCAGCTGGGCCCAGCGGGCCTTGAGCGCCTCGGGGCGCATGGTCTGAAGCGACGCCACCGTGCCCTCCACGGGCCACTCGTAGCTCGAGCCGCGCATCATCACCGCCCGCACCGCCCGGTCAGCCAGGGCAGAGTGGGAGCTTGGGAGGTTTTTCAGACGCGCGATGGTGCGCTGTTGGTGGGGCAAAAGTTCCGACCGGGGAAAGTCGGCTTCGCGCACCACGTGGCAGAAGCGCTCCACCACCGCCGGCAAGTCTTTCACCAGGGCGGTGAAAGAGAGCGTGCTGTACTCGTGGCTCACGTAGTCCTCGAAGCCAACGCCATAGAAGTCGAAGAATTCGCTGAGCTGGGCCTGGGTGTGCTTGGGTGTTCCCGCAAAGAGCAGATCGAAAGTGGTCTGCGTGGTGCCGGCCGCGGACGCTGAGTCCCGCAGGGCCCCGTCCGCAAAGTACACCACTACGGTGGCCACGGGATAGCGGTCGTCCTCGAGCCAAACCGCCTTGTGGCTGCCTAGGTCCACTCGGTGGATGTCGTCCTTCCTGAAGTCGGCGCCGTGGACGCCCAGGGTGAGAAACGCCGCGAGCGCGGCAACGGTGGTCTTCATGGTTTCTTCTCCTGGGGATGCTTGTCCCACACCGTCACCCACACATGGGCCGGGGTGGCCGCCAGTTTCTCGCAGGCGGCGCGCACCTCGGCCACGCCGAGGGCGTTATAGACCTTCCATTCCTTGCGGTAGTAGCGCCAGTCGCCGTGCATGGCCTCGCGCTCGCCCACGAATTGGGCCAGCCCCCCGGTGGTGTCCAGTTGGGCGTAGAGCCCAGCCTCGTATTGGTTCTTGATCTTGCGCACGGAGCGCTCGGACACGGCGGTCTTGCAGGAGCGCTTGATTTCTTTCAGGAGGTCGCTCTTGAAGCGGTCCGGGTCCGTGCCCGCGTCCAGCTCACCCCCGAAGAGGAAAATGCCGGCCTTCTGAAGGGTGTAGTTGCTGGCGTAGATGCTGGAGGCCGGCGGGCGACGAGTCAGCACGAACTTCTGCACCAGGTGCGCGCTCTTGCCGTCACCCAGGATCGCTCCCAGGATGTCCAGCGCGAAGGCCTCGGCACTGCCCTCGGGATGGCCGGGGAAGCCCAGCATGAACAGCGGGTTGGAGGTGGCGCCCTTGAGCTTCAACTCCACCGGTTTGGTGAGGTTGTTATCGAAGGCGGTGGCAGGCACCTGGGCCCGGGAAGCCTCCGGCACCGGCGAGGAGGGGATCTCCCCGAAGTACTTCTCCACGAGGGAGCGAACCTGGCCCACCTTCACGTCGCCCACCACCACCAGCACGTCGTTGTTGGGCGCGTACCACTGCCGGTAGTAGCGGTAGACCTGGTCGCGGGAAACCGTCTTGAGGTCCTTGATGTCGCCGATCACCGAGTGGCCGTAAGGGGTGCCCTTGTAGATCTCCCCCATCAAGCGCATGTACAGCTCGCCGCGGGGCGAGTTCTCGTAGCGCACCTTGCGCTCTTCCAGCACCACCTGGCGCTCACTCTCGAACTCCACGGGACGGATGACCAGGTTGACCATGCGGTCCGCTTCCACCGAGAGCATGAGCTCCAGGGTGCTGGAAGGCATGTCCTCGTGGTACACGGTCATGTCGTTGGTGGTGTAGGCGTTGCTGCTGCCGCCGTTACCTTCCACCAGGTAATCGAACTTGCTCGCCTCCACTTGCTTGGTGCCTTTGAACATGAGGTGCTCAAGGAAGTGGCTTGCCCCGGTGATGCCGGGGCGCTCGTCCTTGCTTCCCACCTTGTAGAATGAGTAAAGCGAGTAGACCGGCAGGCGGTGGTCCTCCAGCACCAACACGGTCAGTCCGTTCTTGAGGGTGAAGCGCTCCACTTCGAGTTTCAGGGGATCGGGGTAGCCATCCAGGGAAGGACGGGAGGGGCCGCCGGCGCATCCGGCGAGCAAGGCGAGGGCAATAACGAAAGTGCGCATGGGAACCTCGGGTGGGGGGAGCGGGACCTCCCATTTTAGGCCCCCCCTCCTCTTTTTGCCAGCCTTGCCCGCCGCGGAGCGGATTGGTTGGTCTTCTCTTTGGGCGCCGTGCCGTCCTAGGCGCGCGCGTCTTTCTCCGCTATCATCGGTCCACCAACTTTTGAGGAGCCCCCCGCATGAAAATCGCCATCCCGAAGGAAATCAAAAACAACGAAAACCGCATCGCCATCGTCCCGGGCGGTGTCCGTCAGCTGGTGCAGGACGGGCATGAGGTCTACGTTCAGAAGAACGGCGGCGCGGGCATTGGCATCTCGGACGAGGAGTACGTGAAGGCCGGAGCCAAGATCCTCAACACACTGGAAGAGTGCTTCGCCACCGGCGAGATGATCATCAAGGTCAAGGAACCGCAGCCCAACGAGATCGCGCTCCTTAAGCCTCACCACATCCTTTACACCTATCTGCACCTGGCCGCGGACAAGCCCCAGACCGAGGGCCTCATGAAGTCCGGTGCCACCTGCATCGCCTATGAGACCATCCAACTTGAGGATGGCTCCCTTCCCTTGTTGGTCCCCATGTCCGAAGTAGCCGGCCGCATGTCTGTGCAGGTGGGCGCGACCTACCTCCAGTTGGACAAAGGCGGCAAAGGCATCCTCCTCGGGGGCGTGCCCGGCGTCCGCCGCGCCAAGGTGACGATCATCGGCTGCGGCATCGCCGGCACCAACGCCGCCCAGATGGCCGTGGGCATGGGCGCCGACGTCACATTGGTCGACCTTTCCACCAAGCGCTTGGCCGAACTCGACCAGCTCTTCGAGAACAAGGTCAACACCCTCTTCTCCAACGCACAAAACATCGAGGACGCCGTCATCCACTCTGACCTGGTGATCGGCGCGGTGCTGGTTCCCGGCGCCAAGGCCCCCAAGCTTGTCACCCGCGACATGATCTCCAAAATGCAGAAAGGTTCCGTGGTGGTGGACATCGCCGTGGACCAGGGCGGATGCATCGAAACTTGCAAACCCACCACCCACGAGAACCCGACTTTCGTGGTGGATGGCGTGGTCCACTACTGCGTGGCCAACATGCCCGGCGCTGTCGCCCGCACTTCCACATTTGCTTTGACCAACGTCACCCTCAAATACGCCCGCATGATCGCCGGCATGGGCGTGGATAAGGCGATCATGAAGGACAAGCCTCTGCGCCTGGGTGTGAACATTTATAAAGGTAAGCTGGTGTACGAGCAGGTCGCCCGGGATCTGGACTTGCCCTACACCCCGTTGGCGCTGGACAAATACCTGTAAGACGGGAAGGGGCGAAAAGCCCCTTTTTTTTGGCGTGCCCAAGATCCGTGCTATGATTTTCCCATGACCGGCAACCCGATGATCGACAAAGTCCTCTTGGGTCTCAACGGCCTGGTGGCCATCGGCGCCGCGGCCATGGTGTTCTATGCCCACAACAACCTCAAGCCCCCCCCTACGGACCAAGCGGCCGAAGAAAAATCGCTGGAGAGCGGTGTGGTGGCCGAGGCCCAGGTGACCCCCCACACCTTCAAGAAGATGGTGGTGAACATCCAGTCGCCGGGCACCCGCCTGCGCTATCTGGAAGTGGAGATGGGCGTCCTCCCCTTCGCGGAAGGGGACAAGGAAACCATCAAGTCCCTGGAGTACAAGTTCCAGAACGCCCTCATCGACATTGCTGGATCCATGTCGCCGGACGAACTTAGTTCAGTGACGGGCAAAATTCTGCTGGAAGGCCGGCTCAAAAAGCGGCTGAACGAGGAGTTCGGATCCGCTTTGATCAAGCAGATCTACTTCTCGCGCTTCATCGTCCAGTAAGGACGAGTTACTGGCGGGTGGTGTTCTCAGTTCCGTCGAGCGCCACGGCGTTGTTGGCGTCGTCGGGAAGCTGCTTGAGGGCCTTCTGGATGGTTTCTTTGGAGAGCTTGCCCTCGGCGACAAGGCGGTCACGCAGGCGAACGTCGAGCTGTTTTTCTTCCAAAGCTTGGCGCAGTTTCATGGCTTTCCCCTCACAAAAGTGTCCCCCAAACTAACAGGACCCATTCCAGCTGGCAAGAATTGACACTCAGTGCCAATACTTGGGCTTATCATCCTTGTCCTCATCCACCAGCCGCAGGTGCTTGGCCTTGGCGGATGTACGCCGGGAGGGGGCGCTGCCCGTGCGAAACCACCAGGCCAGGGGTGACCAAGTTTGGTGGCGGATAAGCAGGAAAGCGATGGCCATGGAAAAGAGGTGCCCCCAGGCAGCCCGGTTGCCGGAGAACACGCCCATGTAGAGCTCAAGACCCGCCATGATGAGGCAGAACACCCGGGCCTTCACGGGGAAGGCGAAGAACACCAGGAACTGGCGGTCGGGGTAGAGGACCGCGTAGGCCACGCACAGAGCGTAGGTGACCCCGGCGCTGCCCACGAGCACGCCGCCCCCCAAGGCGGTCCCCCGCAGGACCAAGGTATCGGCCGCCACGTAGAGGAGCCCCGCCGCCACTGCGCAGGTGCCGAGAAACTTCAGGTAAACCCGCGGCCCCCAGGAGCGCTCCAGCTCGGAGCCTAAAAACCACAGGGCGAGGGCGTTGAAGAGCAGGGTCATGGGCTGGGTTTCCACCCAGGGGTAGGTGAAAAGAGTGTGCAGGCGCCAGGGGAAAAACCATTCGGGAGCAAGTCCCAGCCAAGCCACCAGGGAGAACGCGCCCACCCCTTGCCCGATGGCGTGTAACAGGAAAAGCGCGCCCATCACGACCAGGATGGTTTTGTTGGAACGGGTGAGCTGAGGAGCCTGCACGCTCACCCGTGCCTCCCGGAGGAAATCTCCACCAAGACGCCGCCGGCGCTCTTAGGATGGATGAAGTTCACCAAGCAGCCGCCGGCGCCCGTGCGCGGCGCCGGGTAGATGAAACGGTAGCCTTTGGCCTCCATCTCCCGCTGTTTGCCTTCCACGTCCTTCACTTTGAAGCACAGGTGATGGATGCCCTCCCCTTTGGCGGCGATGAACTTGCCTATGGGGGAATCGGGCGAGGTGGGCTCCAAGAGCTCCAGGTGCGCGCAGCGGTCTAAAGGCGCGAAGGCCGTGACCACCTGCTGCTCGGCCACCACCTCCCGGGCGGGATCGAAGGCCAGGCCCAGATCCTCCCAAAAGCCCTTGCGGGCCTCGATGGATGTGACCGCGACGGCGACATGGTCCAGGATGGCGTCTTCCAGTTCAGGCAGCATGGGGACTATTATGGCCCGGCTGGTCCGGTCCGTCAGCTTTCGAACTGGGGCAAGTCGATGGCGTTGGCACAGTCGGTGGGATTCGCGGGGGGCGCCACGAAAGCGGGCGTGGGAGGCGGGGTACAGGTACCATTACGGCAATCCCCGTTCTTCTTGGTCGGGAAGCAGCGTTTAGCACATGTGGGGACCCCCGCGTCGTTGGTCAGGCCGGTCCACACCACGTGGCACTCGGTCACGTCGTGCTCCTTGCACCATTCCTTAGAGATGCAGAACTCGCCGTCTTGCTTCCCGCACAGGACGGGAGGGTCGATGCTGGTGTCGTGGGGGGCGCAGCGGCCAGTGGAACTGCTGCAGCAGAAGCTGGAGCATTCCAAGTCGTTTTGGCAGGTCACGCCCACCGGGAGATTGTCCGGGGGGGTGATGTCGTCAAGGCATTGGGAAACCAGGGCGTCGGACCAGCAGCGCTGGTTGAAGCAGCACTCGCCGGAGGCGCACTGGCTGTTGGTGGCGCAGTGTTTGAAGTTGGCGAAGAGGTACTCGGTGCCGGCGGTGGAGATGCTGGTGGGCCGCACCAGTTGCAGCAGGACTTCCTTGGATTCGGCCACCAGGAACTCCACGTCGTTGGAGTCGGTGGCGAAAACCTCGATTTTGGCGGTGGCCGTGCAGGAGCCGATGTGCTCACCGTTGGGGTTGGGGTTGCTGACCCGCAGGCTGCAACCGTCCACCAGCTCGGTGGCGCCAGCGCCCGGCGTGGTGGTCACGGTCTTGGTGTCCAGGGCGGAAAAGTCCGTGGCGAGGTACTGCACGCCCGCGTTCAGCGCCAACTCCCCGAAGCGCGGGAAGAGCTTGGAGCGGTAGAGGTGCATCTCGTCCAGTTTCTCGGCGAAGGTGCCGGTGGCGGGCCAGGAGGGCGTGGAGTCGAAAAGGCCGAAGCCGGCGGGATCGAAGACCGCGTCGCCGGTGATCTCCCAGTTGGCGGCGTTCACCGCCATGAAGGGGCCGCGGTATTCCACGTTCTGGGTACCCAGGACGCCGGCCGCGCCGAAAGCGGTGAAGGAGAGATCAGGCACGCCGGTGATGGCAGAGGCACCGCTCACCACGGTGACGGGAGAAGCCACGGAGACTGTCTTGTCGGGAAGGCAGCGGTTGAGCAGTTTGCTGGTGGTTTGGTTGTAATATCCGCTGCCGCTCCAGTCCTGCTGGGTCAGGGTCGGGAATACCTGGGTGCGGGTGGCGCCGTCGATTTTCACTAGCCCGCGGTCCACCACTTTGGCGTAGGTGTAGAGGCACTTCTCGTCCAAGGGGGTCACGCCGTCGGCCGCGAGGCCGTCGCATAAGCCCTGCCCGGTGAAGGTGTGGTCGTCTTCCAGCCGCAAGGCCCTGCAGTACAGGCTGGCATCGCGGTTGGAGTCCACCGGCACGGCGTCCGGGTCCGAGTAATCGCGGTAATCGTAGAGGTCGTAGATCAGGCGGAAGCGGTTGAAGGGCTTGTGCCGCAGATCCATCATCAGCACGTCGATGTCGGTGTTAGGGGTGATGCCCGGAGCGCGGGTGACGGTGGCCGGGATGTCCACGTAGTCGCGGGAGGCGCCGAAGCTGAAGCGCACCTTCACGTGGCTCGCACCCAGGGAGCGGATGTTGAGGCCGCCCAGGTAAAGGTGGCCGGCGTAGTTCTTCGGCAGGGTGAGCTTCCTCACGTAGGAGCCCGCGCCGGAAAGCCCGGTGCCGGTGTGGTAGGTGGGATAATCGGCGGTGGTGATGTTGGGCTCCACCAGGTGGCGGATCTCGACTTTCGGAAGAGCGGTGGCGGGGTTGCCGGTGGGCCCGCCGCCGGAGCCGCCGGTCTGCTGGTCATCGGCGGTGGCGCCGGGGAGCGCGCGGGTGGGCACCTTCTCGGCCAAACACGAGCTCAGGAGCGCCAGGGCGGCGACCAGGCAAACGGTGCGTGACATGGGAGTAATGGGCCTCAAAACGTGCTCCTCCACCCGTCTTATCGACCCTGGGAGCAGTGGGTTTTACGACGGTAAGTGGCCTCTTGGGCGCTCCGGATAAATGCCCGGAAACACGGAGGGGAGCGGCAAAAACAGCCGGTCTCCGAGCGGGATCCTAGGGGATCGCCTCGAAGGTCCCCTTTTCGCGGTTTTTGCGGAAGGCGACGGCGGGATAGAGTCGCCCATGGAAGGTGACCCAGTAGCCAGGCGCCACCAGGCGGGCAGCGAACAAAGCTTCGACCACGTTCTGGGTGGCGTCGGAATCGTCGAACCCCATGGGACGCATGGCACCCGTGAACACCACCGGCACCCTGGGCATTGGAAAGGCCTGGACGCAGTGGGCGGCGGTGCGGTCCATGGTATCGGTGCCGTGGAGGACCACGATGGGATGACCCTCCCCTTCCAGGCGGCGCACCTCCGCGCACACCGCTTCCCGGTCTTTGTCGTCCATGTCCAGGGAGTCCTTGGCCATGAGAGCGTGTACCCGGATGTCGGTATAAGGCAAACGTAACTTCTGCAGGATTTTGCCGCGGATGATGGAGGCCCGGTTGCCCAGGGTGCCATCAGTCTCATCGTAAATCTTTTCGATGGTGCCACCGGTGGTGACTACGTTGACGGGGAGTATCGGGTTCGGATTGTTCTCCATGCTGCCCTTGACGCCTGTGCGGCTATCTCCATATTGTTCCCTGTCAATTTACCACGTTTCCGCGCTTTGAGGAGGAACCCATGCCCGCCCGCACAGGCCAGATTTCGGTCAAAACCCAGGACATCTTCCCCATCATCAAAAAATGGCTCTACTCCGAGCACGACATTTTCCTGCGCGAGCTGGTGTCTAACGCCTGTGACGCCGTCACGAAGCGTCATGCATTGGCGCGCACCCAGGGCCATGAGGCCCCGGAAGGGCTGGTGCGGGTGGTGGTGGACCAAGCGGCCGGCACCCTTGCCATCCACGACAACGGCGTGGGCATGACCGAGGAAGAGGTTGAGAAGTACCTGGCCCAACTGGCTTTTTCCGGCGCCGCGGAGTTCGTTGAAAAGATGAAGCAGCAGGGCCAGAACGCCGACGTCATCGGGAAGTTCGGCCTGGGGTTCTATTCCGCCTTCATGGTGGCCGAAACCGTCACCGTAGACACGCTCTCCATGCAGCCCGGGGCCGCTCCCACCACCTGGACCTGCCACGGCGACGTGGATTACCAGTTCGCCCCGTCCACGCGCACCGAGCCCGGGACCACCATCACACTCAAGATCAACGCCGACTCCGGCGAGTTCCTCAACCGCTGGAAGGTGTCCGAGACCCTACGACGCTACTGCGACTTCATGCCGTACAAAATCCAGGTCGCCGAGACCGGCAAAGAAGAGGCGGAGACCATCAATGAGACCGCCCCCTTGTGGAAGAAAGACCCAACCCAGGCCACGGAGCAGGACTACAAGGACTTCTACCGACAGCTCTTCCCCATGGATCCGGAGCCCCTGTTCTGGCTGCACCTGAACGTGGATCACCCCTTCACTCTCCAGGGCATCTTGTACTTTCCCCGCGTGAACCCCGCCAAGCCCATGCAGGAGCGTGGGATCAAGCTCTACTGCAAGCAAGTCTTCGTTTCTGACAACGTCAAGGACGTGCTGCCAGATTTCCTCCAGCTCCTCAAGGGGGCCATCGATTCGGCGGACATCCCGCTGAACGTCTCCCGCTCGGCGCTTCAGGGCGATCCCAACGTGAAAAAGATCGCCAACTACGTGGTGAAGAAAATGGCGGAGAGCCTCAAGAAGCTCCATCGGGACGACCGCTCCCGTTTCGAGGCGGTTTGGCCCGACATCGCCCTGTTCGTTAAGTATGGTTGCGTCTCCGACGAGAAATTCGACGAGCTCGCCCGTCCGTTCGTGCTGTTCAACGATTCGGCCGGCAAGCTAGTGACCCTCGAGGAATATGCCGCCGCCGCTCCCGAAGCCTACAGGGAGAAAATGAAAGACCTGGTGCTCACCTTCGACGCCAAAGAAGGGGACGAGGCCTTGCGCCGGCGACTCCTGAGCGAGGGCGTGCACGCCATCACCACCGATCAGATGATCGACCCGCACTTCATCCAGCATGTGGAGGCCCGCAAGCAGGGCGAGCGCGCCTGGCGCTTTGCCGCCCTCGAGAGCGAAGCCGGGAACTTGCTGGACGGCGGCGCCGTGGGCCCGGACGACCTGCGCATCCGAGATTTCGTGAAGGAGGCCCTGGGTGAGGGTGCCCCCGAGGTGGAAGTGAAGTCCCTCAAGGACACGGCGGTTCCCGCTTACTTCAAGGCAGACGAGCAAATGCGCCGGTTCCAGCACATGGCCCGGGGAATGGGGCAGAACCAGGCCTTCCCACTGTCCAAGACCTTAGTGGTGAATCCCACCCACTCATTGGTGCAGAACGCCTGGAAACTCTGGGGCACCGACGGCAAGCAGGACTTGGCACGCAAAATCGTGGCCCATGTGCGGGACCTCGCCAACCTGTCGTCCGAAGGTTTGCCGGAAGGCAAGAAGGACGCCTTCGTGGGCCGCTCCCAGGAGTTGGTCCAAGAACTTTCCCGTCTCATCCTGAACGGCTGAGCGGGCAAGGATGACCACCTCCCCGCGAGAAGAGCAGGACAAGCGCGTCGCCGAATTGGAAGAGGACCTACGGCGCACGCGCTCGTTCCTCGAGGGGATAGCGGAGGTTGCGAGCATCGGCAACTGGGAGGTGGACCTCAAGACAGGCGCACGCCACTGGAGCCGACAGACCTACATCCTCCACGGCTTCGATCACGCAGGCCCCCCACCCGAGCGCCAGGAAGTTTCGGCGCGGCTTCATCCGCACGACAACGCCCTCCTGATCGCCCTGCGCGACGAGACGATCCGTACTGGACAACCCTTCGGCCTGGACGTGCGCGCGCGTCCCCACGGAACCGAATACCGCTGGATGCGGGTGGAGGGACGCGCGGATGTGCAGGCAGGTGAGGTGGTGCGCATCTACGGCACCTACCAGGACATCCACGAGAGGAAATCCCAGGCGGAGGCCATCCGCGCGCGGGAGGGAAAACTCAAAATGCTGGAGAATCTGGCCAACCTCTCGCCGGACATACTCGCCATTTCCGACCTGGGGGGGCGCGTGGTCTACCTCAATCCCGCCGCGCGCCGGATCGGATGGCTCCCGGAAGCCTCGGCCTTCTCCTTTTTTCCCATTCCCAGCGTGGAGTACTTCCTGGAGAAAATCTGGCCCGTCCTCACGGGGGGGGAAGTATGGGAGGGGGAAATGCAGTTCCTAGACCTCCTGCGCGGTGAGGAGTTCCCGGTCTACCAACGCTCCTTTCTCCTGCGCGACTCCGCGGGAAATCCTTCGTCGGTGGCCACCATTGCCACCGACTTGCGTGAACGAAAAAGGCTGGAAGCCGAAATCGAGCGCCAGCGACTGCAGTTCGTGCACAATTCCAAAATGTCTTCCTTGGGGGAGATGGCGGCGGGACTCGCCCATGAAGTGAACAACCCCCTGGCCATCCTCAAGGGCAACGCCAACGTGCTGGCCATGGAACTGGCCGCTCCCTGGACGGACCGGGAATTGGTGGCCAAAACCCTCAAGACGATGGATGCCACTGTGGACCGCATCGCCGGCATCATCAAGGGTCTGCGTAATTTCGCCCGCGACGGTTCCCAGGACCCGCTGGTGCCGATTCCCGTGGCGCGGGTGGTGGAGACGACCCTCTCCTTCTGTAAATCACGCTTCGAGAACCATGGTATCCGGCTGGAACTCGGCCCCCCCACGGATGCCGTGCTGCGGGGCCAAGAATCCCAGCTCCAACAGGCCCTCCTCAATTTGCTGAACAACGCTTTCGACGCCGCCAAGGAGTCCCCGGACAAGTGGGTCCGCTTGGGTGTCGCGCAGGCAGGCGGTGTCCTGCGGCTGGAAGTGGACGACTCCGGCAAAGGCATCCCCCCTGCGATCCGGGACCGGGTGATGGAACCTTTCTTCACCACCAAGGACGTCGGCAAAGGCACGGGCCTGGGTCTCTCCATTTGCCGTGGCATCGTGGAGTCCCATGGCGGCCGTCTTTACATAGACGAAGCCGCGCCTTACACGCGCTTCGTGATGGAGTTTCCGCGCAGCTTAGGGACCTAGTGGCCGTGGATCCCCACCGCCACGCCCTCACCCGCCAGCTTGCGCCCCACCGCCATCTCTACGGCGGAGCGGAGTCCACTGTAGACCCTCGGCCCGAGCACGCGGCGCTCCTGCTCACCGGCAGAGCGCCCTTCCACCGCGAGTTTGCCCCAAAGGGCGTCCACATGGGAGCTCAGCTTGGCTTCCAAACAAGCGTCTTGCTTACTGGTGTCTTTCTGGGAGCAGCTGGAGGCCAAGAGTTTGCCCTCTTCGCCCAGCAGGTCCCGGAAATGGGAGAGAAAGCCGTTCACCGATTTTTGTCCTAAGCGAGCCGCCCGTTGCCAAGCGGGATCCACGTCCGCGCCAAGATCGCCCAACACCGCTTTGCGCTCTTTGGCCGTAAAGCCCGCCGTGGTGAGGGCGGCACCGAGGGCACCGGAATAGGGAGCGGCGAAACATTCTTTCGCCCGTGGGGTTCCGACGCATTGGAGCCACGCCTGCAGTCCTGCCCCGTCCTTGGCACGGGACTCGTGGAAAGCCAGCGCGCGGTCCACGTAGCCTGCGTTCCCCGCCAAGCGGCGGTGGAAAGAGAGCCTGCGCCCATAAGCCGCCTCAAGGGCCGCCGTCGCGGCAGCGGGAGGCTTGCCCCCGGCAAAGGCTTCACAGGCCATGGGGTTGGCCTTGGCCGAGCCCAGGGCCTCTTTCAGGAAAGAGCGCCGGGTTGCCTCCAGGCAGTCGCCCGCTTTGCCCTGACAAGACTTGAGGTGGCTGAGGACCGTGCGGTCCATGCCTTCCAGATGCGGACGGATCAGGCCATAGGCCCGGTTATCACCCTCATAGGATTCGCCGCCGAAAACCTCTTGCTTGATCCAGTTGTAGATTTCCCGGGGGATGGTCTCGTAGGTGTAGTCCGGATCTAAACGGAAACGCATGATGGTTTGCGCGAAATTCTCCGCCAATTGGGAAGAGGCGTAGGAGTCCACCAGCTGGGCGGGGGGAAGTGAGGTGCGCCAGTGGCGCATGCAGTAGCCTTGCACCAGACGGCGCTCTGCCACGTTTTCGGTCCAGCGCCCCATACGGCGCCAGTTCTCGCTGGAGGAATAGAACAACATGTCCGGGCCTCCTCCGCAGGGGCCATCCGGGTGGTTCTTGTCTTGGGCAAGGTGAGCGGGGATCTGACGCGCGCTCTGCCGGGCGATGAGGTCGGCTTGTCGTTGGCGGGCGAACTCGAAATCCAGTTGGTGGGCGAGTTCGTGGACGATGGTCGTGTAGAAGTTCCCTACGGCCGCGCGGCCGAACTGGTCGCTGGTGCGCGTGTTCCATCCGGTGAAGTCGCGGGGGGAGATGAGGGTGTCAATGCCTCCGTCGGTGATGTTCATGCAAGGCGCGCGGCCCACACCCCGCGGCCCGTCGGCGCCGTCCACCATCTGGAGATAGCCTTCGTAAGCGGAAATCGCGCACGCGCTGCCGCCCCAATGGGAAAAGCCCTTGGCGTCAGGATAGCCGACCCCCCTGGGCATGCGTTGGATTTCCTTCAAATGCGGCAGGCGACGGAAGGATTCCGGGAGCAGGTGGCTCACCCGCCAGAAGACGTAGAGCTCATCCCGCGTGAAGAGGTAGTCCGAGAGAGGTTTCTCCACCCGGGCCCTTCGCGCGCGGTCCTCAGCGCTGGTGGACGTGCCCGTTTCCCGGTAAATGCCGGGATCAGAACCGGGGCGGCCGGAGGGGGCGTTATTGACGGCGAGGAAGTTGCCCATCTTGAGGTACCACAGATAAATGGCCCATCCCTCCAGGCCATCGCTGCTTCCATAATAACGGGAGATCACACAGGGAACGTCCTGGCATCCGGAGATGTCGGGGTCGTTCTCGCGTCCGGGCCTCAGGTCGCCCAGGCGATTGCCGTAAGCGATGAGAAAACGTGCCTGGCCAGCGGGGAGGTTGGCGAAATCCAAGTGGCGCCACGAAGTGGGGGTTTGTTCCTGACGCCCCCTCCTTTGGCGACTTTGCCACCAGCGGCGGCGGGGAAGCTGCAGCGGTGGCTGCTGGGATTCGTAATGTTCCGCTTCAGCGCGGATATGGGACACGGTGAAGAGGTCCCGGCGGCATTCAAAGCCCTCGTTGGCGGGAGTGCGTCCCAGAGTAACAGGGGGCGTGAATTCCGTGGTGGGGAGGAAGCGGCCCAGGAGCCCCGGTTCAGCCGGGGTCGCCGTCAGCGCCTCGCCGGCCAAGAGAAGGATCAGGGCGTACCAATTTCTGCGCATGAGGTTCCTCCAAAATAGTCCCTTCCGATTGTAGGCCATTTCCCGGTCGCTTATTGCCCCGGCAAAACCTCCCCCATTACCCATTCAACCCTGGGGAGCGGGCCTCCGATGAGAAACGAAAGAGAGGCTTTATGCCCAAGTGTTTTTCTCCGCTTTCCCTCGTCGTCTTTTTAAACATCGCCGCCTGCTCTTCCCTGGTGGAGGAGAAAGGGCCTGCACCCGTTCGCACCATGGCATCCACTCCCTCCGCAGCTGAGTGCAGGGAGTTGGCACCGGGAGAAAGCAAGGTGGTGCATTTCCAGGCCCCCATCAGCGATTGGTCACCCCGCGCCCGTTTTCCTGTTACTGCGAGCTACCGCCTTCAACGGGTGGACAACAATAGCTGGGAGGCAACCCTCCTCGCCGATTTTGTGAATGGAAGAGGGGGAAACCGGGAACTCACCCAAGTCATGCGAGACCGCGTGCAGGCCTGCGTGGCGGAAGCGAACGTGGCCTTGGCCCGGGGAGAGCCGCGGCTTCGCCTACGGGTCATGAGCTCGCGGGAAGCGGCCCGGGCGGGCATTCCCTCACGGGAGCGCCCTCCACGCCAGCGCATCATCAACGTGGGAAATTATGGCCGAGGAAGCGCGATCCATTTTGACCACAGTTTCCGTTGTCCCGCGATCATGCATGAACTCATGCACCACATGGGGCTCTACGACGAATACCTGGAATCCTCCGTGGAATCGGCCAGCCGTGCCCCCCATCCCTGCCGCCCCCAGCATTACCAGGTTTCCCTCATGCGTGACATGGTTTCCGCCCACGCCGCGGCCGTGGGAGGAAAGGCGCGCTGTGATTTCACCCATCCCCTGGTGACCGGGGTCCTCACCCAAGCCGCCTCCGACCCCGGCGTGGCCGACCGCCTTTTCCGTAAAACCGTCATCGACGTGGGCCTGGGTATAGAGCAAGACATGGCCGCCCGGAGCCGCTGGTGCCAAGCACCCCGCTATCTCCCACGCGGAACCCACGATCCCAGCCCGGGCCGCGTGGTCCAGGACGGCCTGGACCAATTGAGGGTGCAATCCACCGCCATGGCCTGCGCCGCCGGTTCCGGTCCCTGCCAAATCAGGGAAGAGGTGGCCGAGCTCTCCTGTCGCTGCCCATCCACCGGCGATCCCGAGGAGAGGGCCAACTGCCGCAGCTACTTGGAGCGGGTGAAAGCCGAAGTGCTGGCCATGGGGTCGGAGAAGATTTACCGGTGTCCCCGCCTCATGGCGGGACAGACGGTGGTGGACACTACGGCCGATACCATCCCCACGACGGCGGGGGACCAACCCGGAATCCGTTTCACTCCCGGGAGGTCCGAAGTCACGATCACCTCCGCGGCTTCCCCGGACGCCAGGCTGCTTTTGCCCGGCCATGTGGAGAAGATCATCGCGGGAACCTGCTGGGAAGGGGCGCGGAAATACAATGAGTGCTCCCGCTACATCTATGCCGACCAAATCCCGAACAACCAACGGCAGGCGGCGGAGAATGACCCCGCCGCCTTCTGTGAAGAGAATTTTCCGGAAATCTGCCGCGATCCTTTGATCTACCTGGGCCCCCAGGACTAACCCGCCGTCGGATCCAGCTCGGGCTCGCCCATGCGCAAGCTGAAGGTGCCCGTGCGGTCCTCGCCGGTGCGCCAGGGCAGGCGCCCTTCCAGCGGGCGCAAGGGATTGCCGCCGCCGAATTTCACCGAGTGGCGGTTGCCGTGGACGATCTGGCGGTCGCCGCGCTCCTCGTCCTCCTTGCAGTAGATGCACAGGGTGGCGGTGGGGCGCGCGGCCAAGCGCTGATCGCCGATCTCGCCGCCGCACTCTTCACAATCGCCGAAGGTGCCGGCGTGGATTTTGTGGAGGGCGTACTTCACTTTCTTCAGGTAGACGGAGTTGCGGGAGCGCAGGCGCAAATCCAGCTGGCGGGACTTCTCCTCGGTGAAGGCATCCACCTCGTCCCCGCCGGCGGCGGCGACGTCGATAGCCTCCACCTCGGGGAGTTCCTCCCCCAGGATCCGTAGGAACATCCGTTCGTAGGCTTGCAGGCGTTCTCTCTCCATAACTTCCTCCTTCCCTTCATCCATGGCCATCATCCATCAGGCCTTTCGTTTTCCCCTACCAATCCTTGGCGGGGGCATCCTTGGGGAAGTCGCGGGTGAGATCCCTCTCACGTTCCCCCATCCTTGGGGGCCCGGGCTTCTTGAATAGGGGTAAAGCATGATCGATGCCAACTCCAGAACGGAGCCTGATCAGGGGGTTGGGGCGGTGCGGTGGGGCCAAACGGACCCGCAAGACGCAAAACGCCCCCGGCACGCGGGGGCATTTGTCACCCGATGAAGGTGTAAGGGTCAGATATTATGAGACAGACTCTCCGCTTCCCGCCGCAGATCCAAGGCGTCGTCCTCCAGGGCGGCCTTCACGGTGAGGAGCTTCTTATAAAGGTCGGAGAGCTGCTGGTCGCCCCAGGCGAAATCCAGGCGGTGCTCGTTGGAGGAGAGGTTCACGTCCACGCGGAACCAGGCCCGTGCCTGATCCGGGCGCAAGGCCATGAGAAAGCTGAAGCCGGCCTGCTCGAAGAGCTTGTTGCGGCGGAGCTCGAAGAAGGACTCCAGGCGCTGGCGGTCGTTGCGGCGGCGGTCGAAGGCCTGGGAGAACGTGTTCGCCACGATGTTGAGCGCTCGTTGGTAACGGTCCTCGGCGCTGGTGCGGCGATCGGAGTCGTCCCGGTAGAAGTCGTCGGGGGTGAGGCCCTTGGAGCGCAGGTGGGAGTCGAACAGGCGGGCAACCTCGTCCTTGCTCAACTGGGGCGCACCGTCCAGCGCCTCGGGAGAGAGAACCAGTTCGCAGCGCAGGCCGAAGTTGGTGGCGAGCCTACCCTCGCGCTGGGCCCAGGTGTTCCAGGGAATCGCTTCGTAAACGGGCGTGGGCAGGGCCTTGTGGAGCTCGCGCTTGAGGGCGAGGAACTCGCCGTGGGAAAAGCGGTTGTCACGGCGGCCGAATCGCATGACCAAGTTCACGGGCTCCAGGTCTTGGTAACGCTCGTCCGCGGAGAACACGCCCTGGATGGCGCGCTCTTTCTCGGTCTTGGACCAAGAGAAGAGAAAATGCCCTTCCGAAGTGGTTTCCCAGGAGCGCATCAGGTAGCGATCCAAGGAATGGTCCGGCTGGCGCAGGGCCATCTGCGCGGTGGAACCGTTCACGTCCCAGTCAAAGCCAAACAGGCGGTTGCCGAGTTCGATTTCCCAGCCGGAGGTGCTGTGGCGAGAGCTGGTGCGGAGGTTGCGGCGGATACGCCCCACCTGGTTGGCCTCATAGTCGGCGCGGAAGATGCGATCGAGCGGCGAGAGATCCAGCACCAGGTTCTTCTCGAGCTCGACGTCGTTGCGGAAGGGCGCGGCGAGCCGCAGGCTTTGAAACTCCCGGGCCTCCAGCAAAATTTTGTTGTAGGCATCGGCCACGGCGGGATCACGCAAGTCGAGCACGTAATCCACCAGGAAGATGCGGGCATCTCCGCGGCGGAGGGTGATTTCCACGGGCTTGGGGTCCACCAGCTGGCGCACGCCCCGGCCCACCTGGGCCAGGCCGAACACCTCAAACTTCTGCACGCCCACGAACACGCTGCCGCGGGCCTCCCGCCCCCGACGGGCGATGATTTTGAGGCGGACGCGGTTTTGGTCCAAGCGGACCACGTGCACCTGGTAGGAACCTTCGGCGAGAAAGCGCGCGTCGGCGCCGATGCCCACCGGGGTGGAGCCGAAAAGCTGCAGGATGTCCGCGCCCACGGTGAATCCCAGCGAGGAGCGCAGGATAAAATAGTCGCCCACGTTGAAGCGCGGACCGATGGCCTGGGTAGCGCGCAGGGGAATGCGCCTGGGCGAGTAGGGCCGGGCGGTCTCGGCCACGCAAGCGTCTTGGAAGAAACGCACGAAAGTCGCCTCGGTCTGGTGCTGGCCGCCGGCGCCGATGCGGAAGTTCAACCCTTCAGCCAGGTTGATCTCGCTGCGGGGGATGGCCCGGGTGCTGATCTGCCAGCGGTCGGTACGGGCGTAATAGCCGTTGGTGTAGGAGGGCTCCACTTCATACTCGTAGCCTGCCACCACGCTGCCGCCGGGGAACAGCTCGAGATCCACCAGCTCCAATTCGGCGGAGGGCCCTAGGTTGGCCAGCTGCTCGGCGATGGTGCGTAGGCGCCCGGTGCGACAGGGGCGGTCCCACATGCTCGCGAGCGCTTGGGTGGTGGCCAGGGCCAACAAAAAGGCGATCAACGGTTTTTTCATGGGGCGCAAACTATCCCGCTGGAAAGCGGGACGTCACCCTGTAAAAACTACGCGGACAGCCTATCCGGGACTTACGGCAGAACGCTCCGTGAAGCCCTGGTACATCTTGGCGAAGGAGAAGCCCCTCCGCACCACTTCCTCCCGCACGGCTAGCCCGCGCAGGAGGAAGCGGGTGAGATGGGTGAGACGCTCCCGCTCCGTGTCCCAGGTGACGAGGAGGTGGGGCCTCCCCGCCTCGGTCAACGCCAGCGAGAGCATCTGCCCGAAGGCCAGCCACAGGGCCTCGTCAGTGACCTGCTCGACATGCAGGTCCCCGGCGGCGCAAGCGGCTTGGAAAGACATCATCCACCAGGGAAGCAGCGTGTGGGCGAAATGCTCTTGGTGCGCACGCAGCGGTCCTTCGGTTTCGAAGAGACCATGACCAAGTAGCCGCAGGAGTTGGGGGTGGCGCGGAAGCGGGTCGAGTGACCCGGGTCTGCGCCCGAGGGTGATCCCCCACACGAGCATCCCGGTGATGAAGACGAATTGGGCGGTCGATGGGGCCGCCCCCTTCGCGAATTGTTCCCAGTCGTGGAAGGGGAAACGGTGGAGCCGCTTCACCTCCCGCCAGAGGTCGTCCTTGGAAGAGAAGTGCCGGTAAAGGATGGGCTCAGTGATGGCGAGCCGCTGGGCGAGTTCCCGCGTGGTGACCCCGTGGTACCCCCGCTCCGCGAACAAGAGCGAAGCGGTGTCCAGGATCTGACTGCGCCTTTCCGTGGCTTTGAGGCGAACCCTCGTCATTTCTCTTCCTTGAGAAAACGTCTGTTGGCTTAGTATAAGCTAACTTCGGCCCTGCAGCGGCATTTTTTGCCCGACCGTAGTGAGCGCTAACCAACTACGGGCCGAGCGGCGCACTCAGGCACTCAGGTTAAGCGTCGGAAAAGCCGAAAACGGGGCATGGATGAAAAACAACTCCCCCTGCTCTGCCGCGACGAGGCCCTCACTCTTCTGAAGCAACTGCCGCGCCACCCGCGCCCGTTGCAGGCATTGCACACACTGAAGGCTAACGTGCACGCCCTCGGTCTCATGGACGTGGCCCACGAAGTCCACGCCTGGGAAGAGAAGCTGCTCGCCGGCGCCTCCCCCTTGGACGTCCCCGTGGCCGGCTGGGCCCGGGCTCTGCGCCTCTCCCGCGTGGAAGGCCAAACCGAGTTCTTCGCCCACCTCGCCCGCCGCGCGGGCAAGAAATTGAACCTCACGTGGGAAGGACCCTTCCTCCCCCATTTCCATTCCGTGTTCCTACATCTCTTGCGTAACACCCTCGCCCACGGCGGGCGCGCGGAGCTGCGCTTCGACGTGCGCGTGTCCTTCACCGCTGGTGAGTGGCAAGTGCGCGTCTCCGACGACGGCCAGGGCTTCGGACAGAAGAAAAAGGCCGGCGCCGATCTGTGGTCAGGTCGCGGGCAAGGACTGGCGCACGTGAAGGAGCAAGTGGAGGCCTGGGGCGGGCGGATGTCCTGGGAGTCATCCCCCGCGGGCTGCACATTTCTGCTTCAGTTCCCCACCGGGAATTCCCAAGCCGCCTGAGCGCGGGCTACGGAGCCTCGGGGCAGTTCCGACGAACCATCCCCATCACGTCCTCCACCTGCCCGCGGCGGTACAATTCGGGCGTCGCACGGTTGAGGCCGTATCTGAAGGAAGTGTCCCCGAAGGCGTAGTAAACGATGGTGTCTTCGCGTGAAGCGTTGCTATCGACGCCGCGGAGGGCATAGCCGTGCTCCGACTCGAGCATTTCATACACTAGGAGCATGTGGTTGCTCCCGCGCTCGCGGTACTGCAGGGTGATGAGGCTCGGCCTTCCGGCATTGACTTCCTCATACAGCTCGTCCATCCGGCGGCGCATCTCATCCGCGTCGATCTCGATGCGCGTGGTGAGGCCCCGGATCCACCCGCCGCCGATGACGCCTTGGCTGACTTGCCAGTCCTCCAACTCGTCCTGGAGTATGGGACGGTAGGCCCTGGTGAAGCTCTGCAGGTCAGGGAAACCGGGAACTTCCACCAGCTGGTTGCCGGAGCGGATCCTCCCAAAAATTCGTCGCGCCTCCGCGTCCGTGGGACGGGGGGCAGAAGGAGAATAATAGGTGGTGAACAGAGCGTTCCGTTGGAACATGCTATGCCACCAGCAGACGCCGGAAGCCACGCGTCCCCCGTCATTGCCGAAGCCCATTCGGTTGTTCTGGTCGCCCAACGAGGCGACCAACGTGCCGGTACGGAATCTCTCGCAGAGTTCGGCGCGGGAGGTGGGCGCGGGCTGATGGCCGACGCCGATTTCTTGCTTTTCGGAAAACCACTGGGCGTGGGCCGCTTCCCCACCGAGACTCAGCCAGGCTAAGAACAGGCCCATGGTAGGTTTCATCATGTTTCTCATATCAGCTCCTCGGCAACTCTGCCCGGCATACGGCCCGTTCAAGTGTCAGCGGGATTCCCACAGCCAAAGCAAGCTTCTTCATATGAACTCCTGGTTTGGGGTCGGGATTTGCAAGGCGGGAGCCGGCCCAGGCTAGGTATAAGCGCGATGAGCTGTCGAAGTTTTAGACACTACTTACTGTCTGATAAGCCCTTAACGCGAGTTCACCTCCGCTGCGGAGGTGAACTCGCGTTAGTACCATTTGCTGTGCAGCCTAGGGGGGACTCACTTCCGCCAGATCACCACTTTCCCAATGGGATGCCCGTCCTCATAGTACACGCCCCGCATGCGATCACCCCGGGCCAGGTTCAGCAGGATAAAGTCCCCTGGGGCAGGTTCGATGTAGACTTGGTCACGGCTTCCTGGAACAAGCCGCACGGTCTGGTTCTTTCCTTCGCCACTATTGCGCGAATACAATTTACCGGACGGATCGCTCATAAGGATGAGGATCCTGCCCTCGAGCTTGTCGCCGCTCATGGAAAAATCCATGCTCAGGTTCAACGTGTCCTCCTGCCCTTTTCTCTTCCCCTTCTCCCGCATGAGGAGACCGTCGAATTGACCCGTGATCCGCCGGACCTGTGGCGCCATTTTATCGGCGAGAGGAGCCCGGCGAAAGGCGACGGTCTGCTCGATGGCGGCTTCCTCGGGCGTGAGCTTCTTGGCG
Organism: uncultured Bacteriovoracaceae bacterium; assembly: GCA_964399165.1. Classification (GTDB taxonomy): domain Bacteria; phylum Bdellovibrionota; class Bacteriovoracia; order Bacteriovoracales; family Bacteriovoracaceae; genus UBA6144. The sequence continues at coordinate 148,365 of CAYNPO010000004.1, forward strand.
ATGGGCGCTGGCGCAGGGACGGTTACGGCGTGGGCCATCGAGGGAGAGCCCACTTCTTTCGGCCCCCCTTCATCCATGGGCACATCCCCCGCGGCGTCCGACTTGAGCTCCGCCAGGCTGGGCGCTTTGGGCGGCAGGGCCACGCGAAGTCCCAGATCCGCCAAGAAGAGCAGCACGGCCTTCTCGTACAGTTCATCGGCCCGGCGGAGCTTCTCCTCCGCGTCCTGCGCCTGAGCATAGGCCCGCAGCTCATTCTCGGCGAAGCCACGCAGCTTCGCCTCGGTCTGGGGACCGAATTCTTTTTCTTGGGGGGGACGCGGGATGAAGGCCCATACCATGCAGGCGCCGGTGGCGACACCGACCCACAAAGCGATGATCGCCTTCACACGTATTTCTCGCTCTTGTCCTTGGAGAGCACGATCTCGCCCTTCTCCTTGAGCGCCATCACCACTCCCATGATCTTGCCCTGGGCCTCCAAGACCTCGGAGAGCGCCCGGGGTTTGCCCATGAGGGTGTCCTCCACGTCGGCGCGGTTGTTTTTGGACAACAAGGAGAGCACGTGGTTCTTCACGTCGGGCTGGGCCCCGCGCAGGGCGAGTCCCCAGTCCTTATGGTCGGTGGCCTGCCACAGCTTCGCCATCATGGCGGCGGTGAGATATTTCAGGTCGTCGAAAGTGGTGAGGTTCGCCTTGAGCCGGATGGCCATCTCTGGGTCCTTGCGGGCGATGTCGGCGAGGATGCTCTGCTGGGCGGAGAGGTCGAGCCCCTGAAGCATCTCCAGCGCCGCCTTGAAGCCGTCGATCTTCTTCCCGCCGGGCATGTCAGTTCCCCACGTAAGGGTGTGGCTTGAGCAAGTGACCCTTCACGTAGTCGGCGACCGCTTCCTCCAGCTTCATGAACTTAAACTTCGGCAACGCCTTCTTGAGTTTCCCCATGTCAGCCTCGGTGAAGTACTGGTACTGGGCCCGCAGGTTCTCCGGCATGTCGATGTACTGGATGTTGGGCTTCTTCCCCATGGCCTTGAAGGTGGCGGTGGCAAGATCCGCGAAGGTGCGCGCCTCGCCAGTGCCGAGGTTGTAGAGTCCGGACAATGACGGCTTCTTCTTGCCGGCCGCCATGAGTTCCACCATCGCTCGGCAGACATCCTTCACGTACACGAAGTCGCGCTTCTGCCCGCCGTCGGCGTAACCCTTGCGGTGGGACTTGAACAACCGAACCTCGCCGGACGCCCGGATCTGGTTAAAGCCGTGGTAAACCACCGAGCTCATACTGCCCTTGTGGTACTCGTTGGGGCCGAAGACGTTGAAGAACTTCACGCCGAACCAACAGGGCGGCGTCTTCTTCTGGCGCAGCACCCACTTGTCGCTCAACTGCTTGGACCAGCCGTACTTGTTGAGGGGCCTCAGCCCGTCCACAAGCTTGTGCTCGTCCTTGTAGCCTTGCTCGCCGTCGCCGTAGGTGGCGGCAGAGCTGGCGTACACCAGTGGCACTTTTTTTTGGGTGCACACTTCGAACAACATGTTGGTGTAGAGCGTGTTGTAGTCGTAGAGCTTGTCCATGTCGGTCTCCGTGGTGGCGGAGATGGCGCCCATGTGGAAAACGCCCTTGATCAGGTTGGGTTTCGCCCACGCGGCGTGGTCCCAGAGTTCGTGGGGTTGGATGATGTCGGAGAACTCGGCCTCACGCAGGTTGAGCCATTTATTCTCGGTCCCCAATTCATCCACCAGCAGGAGGTCCCTCTCTCCCAACTCGTTGAAATGGTGAACGAGGACACTTCCGATGAAACCTGCGGCGCCAGTGATGATAATCATAGGCTTCATCCTAGCCCAAACAGAGGGATTTGGGATTGACTGAAGCCGGCTCAATGCATTAGAAGCATCGCAAAACCGTCTGATATCCCACCCAAAGGAACCTCATGAAAGCCGTCGCCGCCCTCCTGTTCGCCCTCTGCTCGTTCCAGGCCTTCGCCTGCTCATGCGAGGAAATCACGCCGGAAAACGTCCGCGAGTCCCTTCGGCAGGCCGACGCGGTTTTCCTTGGCACTCCCACCACCGACAGCCGCACCATCCGTCGTGACGAATACAGCGAAACCGTCACAACCACTTTCCGCGTGCACAAAAGCTTCAAGAACGCCCCCCGCCGCATCCGCCTGCGCTCCGAGCGCTCCGACGGCGCCAACTGCGGCGTGGACTTCAAGCGCGGCGAAGGTAAATTCATCGTCTTCGCCTACCGAGATGAGGGCCGCCTCACCACTGACGGCTGCTCCGTGGTGTGGCCCGGCGAGCGCGGCGACAACGCCGACCTGATTCGCACCCTCGAACGCGCCTCCAACTGATTTTCTCGGGGAGCGGCGCTGTCCGCTCCCTTCCAAAACCCCCCTCCTTCCAGTATAAAAACGTCCCGCCCCCATGAAGAGGATTCCTATGGACGTGCCTGGCTGGAAAATCGAAGAATCGTTCAGAAACACCTTCGCCATGGGCTTCAAGGTGAAAGCGCACCTGCATTCCGAGCGCTCGGAGTACCAGCAGATCGACGTGGTGGACACGGACGCCGTAGGGCGCCTCTTGTTGCTCGACGGGAAAACCATGGTGAGCGACAAGGACGAATTCGTTTACCATGAGGTCGTCTCGCACATCCCCTACATGGTCTCCCGCCGCTGCAAGAATGTTTTGATCATCGGCGGCGGCGACGGCGGCGTGGTCCGGGAGTTTGTGAAACACCCGGACATCGAACGAATCGACCTGGTAGAGATCGACCGCCGGGTGATCGAAGTTTCCCAAAAGTACTTCCCGGACTGCACCTCAGGTCTTACCGACCCAAGGGTGCGTGTCCTGTGCGAGGACGGCTTCGCCTTCATCAAGCGGGCCCATGATGAGTACGACGTGGTGGTGGTGGACTCCACCGACCCGGTGGACTTCGCCTCGGGGCTCTTCACCGATGAGTTTTACGGCGACGTCTACCGGGCGCTCACCGCCGAAGGCATCATGATGAACCAGACCGAAAACCCCTTTTTAGACGAATGGGGTTTGCCGGGAATCTACACGAACATGCGCAAGGTCTTCCCGCTAGTGCGCTCCTTCACCGCTCCCATGCTGGTCTACCCCGGTGTGTTCTGGACCTGGGGCTTCTCCTCCAAGAAATACGGCCCCACCGATTTGAATCCGGAAAGGCTCGGCCACATGTCCAAGGTCCAGCGCGAACTCAAATGGTACAACATGGATTGGCACCGAGCCGCCTTCAGCCTCTCGAACTTCCACAAACGGGCCATCGGCCAGGAATGAGCATGGAACCAAAACTGTTGCGCGAAATTGACGGACTCGAACCCGCGAAGCCCTTCATCGGAACGGAGTACGCCCCCGCGGTCTACTCCCATTCCACTCACATCCTCGGCTTCTGCTTCGACGGCACCACCAGCTTCCGCCCCGGCGCTCGCTTCGGCCCCGCCGCCATCCGCGAAGCCTCCTACGGCCTGGAGGATTACTCGCCCTACCTGGACAAGGACACCCAGGACTACCACATCGTGACCATGGGCGATCTACCCACCTATCCCTCCAAGTGGCACCTCTCCAATGAGTTCTTCATGGAGATGACCGAGGGGCTGGATTTCAAGAAAGACCAAATCAAGTGGCTCGTCCTCGGCGGCGAGCACTCCATCAGCTACGGTCCCATTAAACGCCATCTCGAGCACTACCCCGACCTGGTGGTGCTTCACCTCGACGCCCATACCGACCTGAGGGACGGCTACCTGGAAGAAAAGTACAGCCACGCCTCCATCATCCGCCGGGTGCTCGACCACTTCACGCCCAAGAACACCCTCATCCAGTACGGGATCCGTTCCGGCCCGGGGGCTGAGTTCCGCTGGATGAAGGAAAATGGCACGCTCATGCAGTCCCTCAAGGAGTGCTGCGAGAAGCTCGAGGCCATCCCCGACGATCGCCCCATCTACCTCACCTTGGATTTGGACTTCTTCGACCCCGCCTTCTTCCCCGGTACGGGCACCCCCGAGGCCGGTGGTGAGGACTTCCACGGCTTCATGCGGATCCTCAAGATCCTCAACCGCAAGAACTTCGTTGGCGCGGACATCGTGGAGCTGGCGCCTATGCTGGATCCGACCAACAACTCGTCGTGTTTCGCGAGCAAAGTGGTCAGGGAAGTTTTGCTGGCGATGAACCGCGGCTAAACCTGCTGGTCCACCCAAGTCCAAAGTTCTCGCATCCGGCGGACGGTATTCTGTCCCTAGCCAAGGGGGGAGCCATGTCCAGAACCATCGTCGCCTGTCCGCTCGAAGGGCCCGAACTCGAGGCCATCAAGAACTGGGTCCGGCGCGGACCGACGACCACAGGGGCGATTGATTTCGTGCACGTGGTGGAGCAGAAGACTTACGTCTCGGAGATGGCGGCTTGGGAATACCCCAGCCGTGAGCAGTTCCAGGCGCTTCATGAGAGCGCCGTTGGCATCCTCCGGCGGGAGCTTCTTCCCTGCTTGCCGGAAAGTTCCCGGGAACGGGTTACGTTCATGGTCATCCTAGACCACGACCCTGCGGAGGCCCTTCGGCGGCTGGCGCGGGAACAGAAGGCAGATTTGCTGGTCATAGCCACGCGGGGTCTTCATGGCGTCCAGTCCCTGCTCCATGCGAGTTTCGCTACCAAGATGGTGCGCACCGCGCCCTGCGACGTACAAGTTATCAGGTCCCACGGGACCTGAACACACAAGGAGGTGTTTTATGGCATTCCTGCCCAAAAACCAGCGAGAAAACCAACCTAGGTCCCTTACACCCTTCCATGCCATGGAAGATTTCATGAACCGGTGGATGGGGGACACATGGCCGAACGAGCGCCTCGCCGGCATGGATTTTTCCCCGAGAGTGGACGTGAACGAGACAAAGGACGGCTACGAGGTGACGGCCGAGATACCCGGCATGAAGAAAGAGGATATCCAGGTCTCCATCGAGGACAACCATCTCGTCCTGCGCGGGGAAAAGCGCTGCGAGGACGAGCGCAAGGACAAGAAGGCGTATTACGCTGAATGCTCTTATGGCAGTTTCTTGCGGGTGATTCCCTTCGGTGAACGCTTGGACGAGCAGAACGTGGAGGCCCGGTACGCTGACGGCGTTCTCCATGTGAAGCTGCGGAAGAGTGGGGAGCAGGACCAGGTCTCCAGACGGATCACGGTGCAGTAAGACGGCTCCACGCCGATCGATTCCTTGCCTGGCGGCCGGCCAGCTGCTGGCCGCCAGCAGCATTCCCAATGCCGTCATTCGATTTGCTTGGACAAACTTTCTACGGACAACAATCCCCCCAAAACATGACTTTCTTCATGCCCGGTGAGCGGCGCAAGCGCCATGATGCCCCCAACGAGGAGGAACCATGAGCGCAAAAACTGTCGTCGCCTGCCCCACCGAGGGCCCAGGACTAGAAGCCGTGAAAGAGTGGGCCGCCCGCTGGCCAGCCGGCAGGGAGCGCCAAGTGGATTTTGTCCATGTGGTTCCGCTACGCACGTACGTGGGAGAAATGTCCGTCTGGGAATATCCCACCCGCGAACAGTTCCGCGGCCTCCATGAGGCCACCGTTGGTTTCCTGCGCCGAGAGGTGGTTTCCCAATTGCCCGAGGCCGCGCAAGCCACGGCCAATGTCATGGTCTTGCTTGATTCGGAACCGGAGGAGGCCATCCGCCGCTATGTCGAGGAACAAGGGGCCGAGCAGCTGGTGGTCGCGACCCGTGGCCTACATGGAGTGCGGGGCCTGCTCAACGCCAGTTTTGCCTCGCACATGGCCCGCTCCGCGAACTGTGACGTCCTAATCATCCGTTCCAAGGGCCAAAGGGCCAGTAACACATAGGAGGATCCCATGGCACTGCTACCCAAACTGCACAACCATCGTGAAGCCGTCCGCAGCGACGCGCTTCCCCTCCAGGCGCTGGAGGATTTCATGGCGCGCTGGATGGATACGTGGCCTTATGCTCGTCTCAATGGCGCAGACTTCGTCCCCAATGTGGACATAAACGAAACGGCCAATGGATACGAAGTCACTGCTGAGATCCCCGGCATGAAGCGGGAGGACATCCAGGTCCTCGTCGAGGACAACCAATTGATCCTCAAGGGCGAGAAGCGGACCGAGCGGGAGCGCAAGGGAAAAAAGTCCTACTTCTCCGAATGCTCGTACGGCAGCTTCCTGCGCGTGCTACCTTTCACCGAGCGCATCGACGAGAAGAATGTCGACGCTCGCTATGCGGACGGAATCCTGCACGTCCAACTACGGCGCAGCCAAGACCAGTCTGCCTCGAGCAAACGCATCGCCGTCCACTGAAGATCGGGCCCTCCCCTCCCGGGGAGGGCCTTTCCTCATTTCCGCGATCGGACGGCGGCCGTGAGCAGGGCCCAGCGCACGCGCTGCTGCCAGGTGAAGTGCATGCCGCTCAGGACCAGGAACACCGCCGCGGGGCCGTGGAAGAGCATCATGTACTCCGGGTGGCCATATCCCCGCTTAGCGATGATTCCGCCCAAGATCAGCAGGAAGAATAAAGAGAAATGAACCAGGCCTTTGCGGCGGTGGATTCTCACGAGCGTTTCATCAATCTGCGCGTCCATAGCACCACTCCTGTCATGACCACGGCAAACAGCGCCGTGAAAGATCCAAACTCGGGTCCGAACTCCAAAAATCGCTGCTCGGCGAACACCAGCTCCCTCGCCCAGGCCTCATCGGCGTCACGCACTTCCAGCCTGTAGGTCCCTGGAGACATGACGTGAAACTCGAAGCGCCAGCCGTCACCTTCCCGCCTCACTTTCGCCGCGCCCATTCCCCCGACGAGCACCGTGGGCTTCGAATCGGCGTCATCCACCCAACCCACGACGGGCAGTTGCGTGCGGTACTCCTGGCCTTCATTCAGGCGGATGTTCACGGTCCAGCTTCTCCTGCAAAACCCGGTTGAGCCCGGGACTGTACTTGCGGTTCACCCACACCACCACGGCGATGCCCACCACCACGCTGAGTTCCAGACCATGGATGAGCCATTCGATGAGGGCGGGGGGATCGGTTTGTAGCGGTGTCATGGGGTCTCCGCGAGGAATTCGCTCTCATAGGGGTCGATCCGGTAAAGGCCCCTGGGAAAGCGGGCGCCCGCCTGGCTGCCGACCCTGAGCTGGATGCCGAGCCATTTTTGCTGGATGGATGAGAGGACCAAAAGGTCCCCCTCCCCCCCAGGCAGGCGCGCGGACTGTCCCGGCCGCAAGATAAGGAGCCGCACGAAATCCCGTTTGAGTTCCCCCCCGTGCAGTCGCAGTCGCGCCACCCGGACCTGCACGGTGGCGCGGGAGCCGTTCACAAGGGGGGCGCCCAGGTCCGCCATGGGGCGGGAAAAGCCGCACGACTGGATGTCTCCCGGGGCGCTTTCGGCCAAACCGTTCCACACGATCCGCGACCCACGACATCCCATGTCCGCCCAAGTTAGATCGCGCTTCACCGTGCGTACGAAGTCCAAGGGGCGGCGGAAGAGTTCCCCTCGCTCCTCCACCTGGGTGAGCGCCAGCGCCAGGAGCGGGATCCACGACCAGCGCCATCCGAACTTCGGGACGCGCCCGTGGCGAGTGAAATAATAGGCGTACAGGATGGCGCTGGAACCCTCGGAAAGCCAAATGGAGAACAGTCCCCAGGTGGGGCCAGCCGGGGCCAGGGTCCAGGTTTCCCATACAAGTCGCAGCCCTGAGCCCAGGGCCACCATGGTCATGAGAACGTCGGCGTGGGCGGAACGCCGGCGCAACGCCAAGGCCAGGGGAAATTGGGCCAAAAACCAGAAGTGCGCATCCTCCAACAGTGGATTACCCCGGTAGAGATTCACGCCCACCGGGATGACGAAATTATGGAGCGCCAGGTAGAGCAGGAGGAACCCATGCAGTACCCACAGGAACTCCTCGGACTGCCGCTGGTTTTCCGCGGGCCCCCAGGGGACCCGCGGGGGATCCTCATAGCTGATCACTTGGCCAACCAAACCTTCAGGTCGGGCCAGGAGTAACGGGCGAGGTAGACCACCGCCGACACGAGAAATACGGTCCAGGCAAGACGGATGAAGACCGGAATCCGGTGCCCCTCCGCGTGGTGGAAACGACGCTCAGGGTGGTCCCCCATGGAATGCTTGGGCTCGTTCATGTGCGCTCCTCGGCCTCGAAGACCTTGTTCTTTGTTTCTTCGGGGCTATTGAACATGCCCCTTGCCCAAGCGCCGACGGCCACCAGCACGCTGGTGAGGCAGATTCCGCCGATCACCACGACGAGGAAGAGCTTGAGCTCGGTGGAGTCCACCCCGCAGTAGAAGCAGGGCAGGCCCCGCCAACCGCTAACGAATTTTTTCGGCATCGAACACCTTCATTTTGACCCCCTCGACGTCCTCGTCGTAGACCAGGTGGGAACGCACGAAGGCCCACACTTGGAAGACCAAGAAGACCAAGCAGACGCTGGCGTAGGAGATTCCCACCAGCATGATGGTGCGGTTGATCTCGCCCACATGGGTCGCCCACAGGAGGACCATGGAGAGCGAGAACGCGGCAGCGGCTATCAACAGGGGCAGGCGGTAGAAGCTCTTGTCCATGTTCACTCCGGGAAAGGCGGCATCACAACCGCGTTAGCGTCATACTGGGACCGGCGCACGTCTTTGACCCAGGCACCGAGGTTCTGGAGGTAAGCCACCAAGGCCACCGCGTCGGGCTTGGGCGTGGGGGGCGTGGTGGACTCATCGAAGTACCAGCTATAGCCTGGCATCACGCTCGCGGGCTCCACCAGCTTGGGGTTGTACAGATGGGCGTAATGCCAGTCGTTCGTCCGCTTGCCCGCTTCGCGGGTGAGATCGGGCCCCACCCGGCGCGTTCCGAAGAGTTGGGGGCGGTTGAGTTCATTCTCATACTCTCCGGGCGTGGAGACGTTGCCGTACATGAGGCTCTCGCCCGAGACCGGACGGACGTACTGGCTGTGGCAGTGCCAGCAGGCTTCCTTCACGTAAATGTCCCTCCCCCGCCGTAGGGCCGCGTGGTAGCTGGCCACGTCCTTGTAATGGACCTGAAATTCCGCTGGTACTTCCGTGGGCAAATCCGCCGAGAGGTCTTTCTTGTCGGTCATGGTGGCGGGCCAGACTCCGAGGAACAGGAAAGCGATCACGAAGCTGATGAAGCCGGCGACGAGGAAGACGGTGCTAAAGCGCTCCAGACGGTTCATGCGGCCTCCGGTGCCGGAACACCGCTCTCGGGGGCGGCTTTGCGGTTTTTCCAAGTCATCACGAGGTTAACCAGGAAGCACATGGTTCCAGCGAAGATGGCCACGCCGGAAAGCGTGCGCACCCACCAGAACGGTTTACTGGCGATGACGGTCTCGATGAAGGGGGACAGGTTTTTCCACATGAATCCCTGGACCAAACCCGCGCAAAGCAGGTCAATGTCCATGACCACGATGCCCACGAAAGAGAGCCAGAAGTGCCAATGCATCAGCGACTCGCTGTGCATGGGTGTGTTGAGCAGCCGTGGCACCATGTAATAGATCCAGGCGAAGGTCCAGAAGCTGAAAGTCCCGAATAGCACCAAGTGAGAATGCCCCACCACCCAATCGGTGAAGTGGATGATTTGCTGGACGGTCAACGTCACCTGCACGGCGCACTGGATGCAGGTCACCAGGTAGCTCACCGCCCCCACGGCGATGAACATGAGGGGCACGTTGCCCACCACGCGCTTCCAATCCCCGCCCATGGTGGCGAGGATGTTGAATACCACGGTGTACACCACCACGTGGACGCCTACGGAAGCTATGATGGAAGCGTACTGCGCCCACATGGGGATCGGAGAATAGAGATAGTGGTGTGCGGAGTTCATTGGATAGAAGAACGCCAACCCCCAGAAGCCGATGAGGGAAAGGGAGTGGGAAAAGAGCGGTTTGCGCATGAGGATGGGCATCAGGTAGTACACCATGCCCGTGCCGATGGGGGTCACGAACAGGCCCACCAGGTCATGGATGTACATTGAAGTGATGGTGGCGCCGCCGGAACCGGCATACACGTACTCGGGTAGGAAGTTCCCCATGACGTAGACCAGCGGGGTCCACACCAGCGCCGCCAGCACGTACCAGACGGTCACGTAGTAAGGTTCGTGGCGGCCACGCCAAATGCTGGTGACGACGTTGACCACGATGAGCACCACCCCAACCGAGATAAGGGGGTCCAAGAGCGTGGGAGTCTCACCCCACTCCAGTGCCTGGGCGTACCCCGCCAGGATCATCACCACTGCGCCGACCACCAGGGCGTTGTAGACCCAGAATGTGAACCACGCCAGACGGTGGGAGAGCAGGGGTTTGCCCGTGAGCTTGGGGATCATCCAGTAGACGATGGCGAAGAATGCGTTGGCGAGCCAGCCGTAGGCCACTCCTTGGGTGTGTACCATGCGCACCCGGCCGGGGGAGAGAAACTCCACTCCCTTGAAGGGATAGAGATCGATGAATTGGAGGGAGTAGCCCAATCCCGCCAGCACCACGATGATGATCAGAGCAGTGGCCACCCAAAGGTGCGCCTTGATCACGTCGTAAGGGACCAAGCTCGGGGATTCAACGGACGCGCTCATTGGGCCTCCTCGGGGCGGATGGGAGCGATGGCGGGGGCGGGATAGAGGCCGCGCTCCTCGCCCCGCAGGTACAGGACGTAGGCGGCGAGGTCCCAGAGGGCGTCATCCGAATAAACGTCTTTGAAGGAGGGCATGGGCGTGCCATTCACGCCGACCAGCAAGGTGGTGTAGATGTCGGCCACGTCCTTGCCGCGCTTGATGGTGGGAAGGCGCAAGTTAGCGGGCCGAACGGGCTGTCCCCAGTCGTCGGTGAGTTCGGCCGCGCCCTCCCCGTCTCCCCTGCCAGCAGGTCCGTGGCAGAGGACGCACGCCTCCACGAAGAGCTTGCGGCCTCGCTGTGCGCGGGCGAGGAACTTGCCGTGGACGGTGAAATCCTCCAGGGGAACCGGCGCGCCCACCACCGGAGCGGCCCGCTTGGCGGGATCCTGCCACTCCTTGGAGAAGGTTTTGAGGTATTCCACCACCGCGAAGCGCTCCCGCTCCGGCATTTCGTAGAAGCCAGGCATGCTCGTGCCCGCCACGCCATGGGAAAGAGTGCGCATGAGGTCGGCGTCCGAAGGTAGGGTTCCCAACGGTGAAGTGCGGAACTTGAAAATCCCGCTGGTGAAATCCCGGGGCTTGGGGTTGAGCCATGCGGCACCTGGTCCCTGGCCGTCACCCTTCTCGCCGTGGCAGCTGGCGCAACGGCGCTCGTAAGCGAGCTTGCCGTAGTGGGTGAGCTCTTGGCGGGCGATGGACTGGGGAAACGAGGAAGCGTGGGCCGGTCCCATGAAACCGAAAATGAACCAAAGAAACATCGGAACTCCTGTGTTCAACCAAGATATAGGCCAATGTCCAACCGAAACATGACCTCACCCGCGCCAAAACATGACGGGTGTCATGTCCAGATTGTTGGTCCAGAAGCTGGGCGCTCCCGGTGGCAATTAGCGCCCGACTAGGGGGGAGATGCGACCGCCAAATTGACACTTCCAGGCGGGTTTTCGACTGGTTGCGCTTGGCATGGGGCCCGCAATCAAGACGCCAGGGACGCACCCCTGAACAGGAGGTTCAACATGGAAATGACCAAACTTGTCTTCATCACCCTGACCGCTCTGATGTCGTCCGCCCCAGTCGCCCACTCCCACGAGCTCTCCTACCAGGACTTCGCCGTGGTTCCCGCGGTGGAGAGCCAGCTCCTGACGTCGGACAGGCTGGAATGTCTCTACAAGAAGCGCTGTTTGGAAGACGGAACCCGGGTAGGCCGGGGCCTCGCCTCCGAGAAACGCCTTCCCCGCCGTCCTTTCTAGGCGGAGGTGTCCGGGAGATGGCGCCGGCGCAGGTACGGGTGGACGATCAGCCACACTCCGAGCACGCCGATCTCATAGAGGGCCATCATGGGTATCCACACCACCATCATGCTGAAGATGTCTGGGGTCGGCGTAATGATGGCGGCGAAAAGGGCAAAGCCCACGTAAAGGTAGCGGCGCATGGCCTTCAAGGAGGGCGCCGTCACCAGTCCCATGAAGCCCAGGATCAGGAGGATGTTGGGCAGCTGGAACAATAGACCCAGCACTACCAGCACCTTCGACGCCAAAAGCAGGTAGTCCTTCACGTCCATCATGGCCTCCACGCCTTGCACCCCCGCACCGAGCAGCGTGGTGAAGGTGAAGGGAAAGACCACGTAGTAACCGAAAGCCGCGCCGGCGATGAACAGCAAGAAGCCCAAAAAGATGAAGGGCAACACGGCCCGCGCCTCGTGGTCATGGAGCCCGGGGCGGATGAAAAGCCAGGCCTCGCGAAACCAGAACGGCGAGGCCAGGAACACGCAGCTCCAGAAGGCGATCTGGAACTCCGCCAGCACCTTGTCCAGAAGACCGGTAAACACCACTTTTCCCTGCGCCCCCACCGCCACCCGTAGGGGCGCCAGCAGAAACTCCGCGATCTCAGCGCCAAAGTGGTAGCAAACGCCGAAGGAGACCGCGAGGATGACGACGACGCGGATTAGGCGCGTGCGCAACTCCTCTAGGTGCTCTATCAGGGACATTTCCTTCATGGGGCCCATTCTGACACGCTTGCACGGGAAAATCCGGCCCTTCCCCGCCGGGGCCATGCTAAAATTGCCCCATGCTACCGCTCTGCTTGCTCTTGCTACTCTCCCCTGCCGAGGCCCGTATGGACCGCACAGCCGGTACGGCCATCCTGCGCTGCCTTGGGGCCGAGGAAAAAGAGTTCCACCGGCAAAAGCATACGGGGGCCTTGTACGCGCTGAACCAGCGCCTGATCGGGGAGCTGGTCATGGTGACGGGTCTCGAGGGCAAGCCGGAATTCCTCGCCAAAGCCTGCTCTGGTAAGGGCTCCCCTTCCGTGGCCTTGCTCGAGGCCCTGCTCTTTGACGGTGAGGGGTGGTCTACCTCGGGCGAAGCTACCACGCCGGTGGAAGGCAACATCCGGCAGGAGTTGGTGAAAGACCTGGTGGCCACGGCCCCGGAAATCCTCCTGGAGTTCCTCTCCCAACTCCAGGCCGAGGCGCCCACGGCCGATTGCCTGGAAAAGCACGTCCCGGGGCTTAAGACCATGAACCAGGAAGTGCGTTGGCTTCAAGAAGAAGTCGACCTGGCCAAGCTCGCCGGGCACAAGGCCCGCTTACGGCCAATTTTCTCCAAAGTTCGGGGAATCCAGGCGGTGTTCGCCCAGTGCCGCCAAGAGGCCCGTCAGCGCAAAGAGAAGTCCAAGGAAACCGAAAGCGCCTCGGGAAAACCTTCGGCCCAGTAATCGGTCAGGGCCGAGGCCAAGTCCCATTCTTGGTCGGCGGTCAGGCCCCCCTCCACCCGCACCACGACCACCCCCGCTTGGAAAGACAGCACGGAGAAGGTTTTCTCGGCCGCCCATGGAAAGCGCGCGCGTTTTTTCCATGCCGCCAGAGACTCCTCCAGCCTGAGCGCCCAGGTGGCATGGCTCTCGCCGTGCCAGCGTCGGGCGGGAGGCGCGTGTCGGCGCGCCAGCTCTTCCAGTTTCGGAACGCAGCTGCCACAACCCGTTCCGGCCATGGTCTGCGCTTTCAAAGCGTCCAACCCGAGCCCAGGACGCGCGAGCAGTGCGGCCTTGACGGTGGCCTCGGATACGCGGTGGCAGCGGCACAGTTGAGCGGCTTCCTCACCCCGGACCACGGGATGGGTACGGTAAAGGGCCTGGCGGACCACCTCCTGGGGCAGGGCCGCGTCCCTAAGGCGTGAGTGAGGGAGCGCCCGCATGGCGGCGTCGGCGACATTCTCGAAGGCCCAGGCCAGCCCATGTCCCGCCAGCCACCCCGCCAACCACGAGAGCTGGGGGTCGTCGGAAGGGCGCCCTTCCCACCAGGCGTCGCGCACGCGGCGGCGCTCGTCCAGGGAGAGGTGGAACACCACCGGAGCCTCGTCGGTTTCCAAGCGCACGCTGATATCGGGTACGGTGGCGGTGTCGCGCATTTTCAGGTTTGGCCGGGAGGCAGGGTGAGTATCTCGTAGCCGTCCTCGGTGATGAGGATGGTGTGTTCGAACTGGGCGGACCAGGATTTGTCCTTGGTCACCACGGTCCAGCCGTCGTCGAGGACTTTGCAGTGGCGCTTACCCAAATTGATCATGGGTTCCACGGTGAATGTCATGCCCGGCTTCATCTCCACGCCGGTGCCGCGGCGGCCGTAGTGCAGGATCTGGGGATCCTCGTGGAACTCTCGGCCGATGCCATGACCGCAGTATTCCTGGACCACGCTGAAGCCGTTGGCGTGGGCGATCTCCTCGATGGCGGCGCCGATGTCGCCGGTGCGGGCGCCGGGGCGGCAGACGGCGATACCCGCCATCATGCACTCGTGGGCCGTCTCCACCAGCTTTTTGTGCTCGGGGCGCACGTTGCCCACGAAGAAGGTGCGGTTGGTGTCCCCGTGGAAACCTTTGAGCTTGGTCGTCACGTCGATGTTGAGGATATCCCCGTCTTTGAGCACGTCCTTGGTGCTGGGGATGCCGTGGCAGATCACCTCGTTGAGGGAGGTGCACACGGACTTGGGAAACCCGTTGTAGTTCAACGGCGCGGGAACGGCGTCCCGCTCAGTGATGTAGGCATGGCACAGGCGGTTGATGTCCTCGGTGGTCATGCCCACGCGGATCTTCCCGCCCAGGTACTCCAGCGTCTCCGCGGCGAGGCGGCAGGTGTCCCGCATGAGCTGGATTTCCCGGCTGGATTTGATGCTGATCATGGATTGGAGTTATAGCGCGTCAGAGGCGGAATTGACACCCCGGAGGGCGGCCCCTACTCTGGGTCCATGCTTCGCACCTGGGTGAAACGCACCGACGGCTCCTCATACTTCCCCCCTCATTTCCACAACATGGAGAAGGGGGCGCTGGAGGCCGTGGCCGGCGTGGGGTACCTGGGGTTGGGCGAGGCGCTCCCTTCCGAGGGGGATGTGTGCCTGCTGACCAACACCCTCACCCGCCTGCCCGACTGGGAATTCCTGCGCCCCCGGGTCAAACTCGTGCTCCACCCCAACTCGGGCTTCGACAATTTGCTGTCCGGTCTGGAAGCTTGGGACGGTATTCCCGTGGTGCTCGGTAACCCGGTGAGGGCCCAGGCCGTGGCCCAATGGACGCTGGCGGCTTTGCTTCAGCACGTGGTTCCCATTACCGGCGCACCCGCTTGGCCCACCTCCCGCGAGTGGGCTCGTCCCCTGGTGGGCGAAAAGCAAATCCTCCTTGTGGGGCACGGGCTCGTGGGGCAACTAGTGCAGGACGGCCTGGCTGCCATGGGGGCCACCGCCCGTGTGCACGATCCCTTCAAAGGCCACGCGGCCGACCTCCGGGAAAGCTGGGACGTGGTCATCCTGGCTGCTTCCCTCAACCCGACCAGCCGGCACATACTGGGTAAAGACTTTTTTGACCACGCATTTCCCGAGCTTTTACTCATCAACCCCGCTAGGGGCGAACTAGTGGACGAAACCGCCTTGCGCGCATTCCTGCGCCGTTGCCCCCGGGCACGGGCGGTGCTGGACGTGCACGCGAGGGAGCCCTACCCCGCCGGTTACTGGGCGGATTGCCCCAACGTACTGCCCACGCCCCACGTAGCCGGCGTGTGGAGCGGCCTGGTGGAAAGCATGGTGTCCTTCGAGGCGGCTATCCTGCGCGACTGGCACGGGCTGGGGCCAGACGGCTTCCGCGCTCGCCACGGAAATCTCCTACTGGAAAACCGCCTCACCTCCCAGGGTTGGCACCGGTGACCCGACGTAAGATCGTCTTCCCGCCGGTGGAAGAGGCTACCGAGGACGGGCTGGTCGCGGTGGGCGGGGACATGGAGCCGGACACGCTGCTGGAGGCCTACTCGCGGGGCATTTTCCCTTGGCCCCTCTCCCCCGAATTCCCTTTGGCATGGTTCTCGCCGGATCCACGCGGCGTCCTGTTCTTCGACGAACTCCACGTGCCCCGCAGCTTCGCCAAGTTCCTGCGCAAAGTACCTTTCGAGGTGCGCTTCGACGAGGCCTTTCCCGAGATCATCCGCCACTGCGCCACCGTCCCGCGGAGGGAGGGCTCCACCTGGATCACCCCCGACATCATCCGGGGCTACACGCGGCTCTTCGAAGAGGGCCACGCCTGGTGCGCGGGAGCGTGGCTCCACGGCAAGCTGGTAGGGGGCCTCTATGGCGTATACCTGGGAGATTTCGTCTCAGGCGAGAGCATGTTCACCCTCGCCGACGGCGCGGGCAAGGCAGCCCTACTGGGGGCGGTCTCACGGTTTGAGTCCGAAGGGCTCACCTGGATGGACACACAAATGGTTACATCAGTTGTGGAAGGCTTCGGTGGCCGTTACATATCACGGAAGGAATTTCTAAGTATGCTTGCTGAGTGCATTCGTGTTGAAGATTAGCTCCAAACAAGCCTAGGGGGATTGTGACTCATCAATGCGGCCTGTCTATGGATTCGGCTTGGAAGTTTTTAACCGTCATCGTCGCCGTAGTAGGTGCCTGGATCGCTTACCGACAGCACTTCTTGGCCCGCGAAAAGTTTAAGCTCGACTTGTTTGAAAAGCGTTTCGCGGTTTTCTCTGCCGTAAGAACATTCCTAAGCCACATCATGTCTGAAGGCAAATTGGATTACGGCTCGCTGGCCACCTTCCGTGGTGCCACCGCCGAAGCCTCTTTTTTGTTCGGAGATGACATGACTTCCTATATCGGAGAGATCGACACTCGCGCCATGCGCATGAAGAAATTAGCTATCAGCTACAAGGACATGCCTATAGGGGACCAGCGGAGTCAGCTGGTCGAGGAAGAGAGCCAAGAACTCGTATGGCTTATCGACCAGCTTCCCATGTTAAAAAGTAAGTTTGAACCTTACTTAAAATTTAGGCTCTGGCATTAGGCGTAGGCGAGCCCGAGTTCCTCGTTGGCGCGCACCGTGCGCTGGAGCTCCTCCACCAGTGCCTTCAGACGGGCGTCGAATTTCACGCGCTGACCGTTGAAGCGCACCTTCTGCCCCTGGATGTACGCCGCGACCGCTTCGCGTAGCTCCTGGGCGGAAGTCTGGTACTCCTGCGCGAGCTCCTCGAACTTGTGCTTGAAGCGATGGTCCTTCTCCATCAGCGCCCGCACCTTGCGGCTCATCTCCTCCTTCAAGGTGACGGTGGTGTAGCTGTGGCGGATGTTGGCCATGCGCACGCGGGCCAAGGCCCAGATGTAGGCCCAGCCGATGTCGAACTCGTACCAACGGTGGCGGAACGAGCAGGACCGTTGGTGGGCATGGTGGTTGTTGTGATCCAGCTCGCCGCAGATGATGAAATTCAGCGGAAAGAGGAAGCCGATGTTGCGGCTGTTGTCCCCGGAGGCGTGGTTACGGTAACCCCAGGTGTGGGCCAGGGCGTTCACCCCGCCCACGGCGAACAGCGGGGAGACGAGGAAGTTCACGCCCATGAGCACCAGGCCCGCCTTGGGGCCCACGAGCAGAATCAGGAGCAAAGAAAACAGGAATGGGCCCACGAAGAGGTTCTCGCTGATGTATTTCTCCAGGGCGTTCATCTTGATCGTGCGGCGAATTTTGAGCACGTCGGGGTGAGCCTTGGCGCGGGTGTAATCGAAGACGCCCAGGAGGAACACGCGCCAGAACCCCTTTTGCACGGGCGAGTGGGGATCCTTCTCGGTGTCCGACCAGGCATGGTGGTACACGTGGACGGAGACCCAGTCCGCCTTGCTCATGCTGGTGATCCCCCACAGCCAGACCTGCATCGCCATGTCCAAGGCCGGATGGAACTCCACGCCCTTGTGGGTGTGGGCCCGGTGGAAACACAGGCTCATGGCGGTGATGGTGATGTGGGAAATGACGATGGCGTAAAGGGTGAGCGAGATCCAAGGATGGGAGGCGAAGAAGCCTCCGATCAGGCCGTCGGAGCCGATGTAGGTTTGCACCACCCAGTCGAGGCCGAGGTAAGAGGCCCCGAAAAACAAGATCATCAGCAGAGTCGACATGGGGGAACCGTCCTTTTGTCCCTTAGGGGGACTCAACGATTGTCCCACGGGGAAATCCGTCCCGCCACGGGAGAAATCATGCCCACGGAAATTCGGTGAGTTCATCCTGTCCGGGAGGGAAGGCCGTGCCGTCGGCGGGACCCGGAGCGAGCGAAGTACGCGCCACTTCGTAGCACAGGCCGCAGGCCACGCAGCGCTGGCGACGCAAAAAAGTCCGCCGGGAGTTGTCGTCCGAGAAGAACGCTCCCGTCGGGCACAGCGCTTCCGCCATCAGCAATTCCTCCCGGGACCCAGCTGCGGTGGCGGGCACCGGAATGGCGCGGGGGAAGGAGGTGGGGCCTTCACCCGTCAACGGGACGGCGGCGTCCTCGCGCACGCCCAGTTGGCGGGCCATGCCACCGCTCACGCGGGCCCATTGGAGCGCCGCCCGTTGGCGCAACCACGCGGCCCACGGAAGGAGTTCGTAGAATTCGCGTTTGAGGATCATGGTTCCCTCACCTGTCCACCGCGCTGGCGGCTATGTCCAGCGACGTGAGCGCCGGTCCCACCTGGGCGACGGGGCATCCTTGTAAGAATTCGGGCAGCGCTTGGGCCAGAAGGCCCGCGTTGTGCTTGAGCCGCAGGTGCCCTACTCCGTCAGCGTCCGGGCGCAACTCCAAGTGGATGCCCAATTCCCCGTTGGCACCCTCCAGTGCGGTCCACTGGGTGCCGCTGGGACGCGAAGCCTGGCGCCACCATTCGCGCCATGTTTCGGCGGGTAGCGTGCCGCGGTTGAGTTCGGCGAGTCCCGCGATGTCGGACATCACCGGCCCCAGGGGAAGGTTGTCCAGCACCTGTCCCAAGATGCGGCCGGACTGGTGGATTTCCTCGCACAACACGTGTCCCCGGTCATGAGCGTCCCCGTACATCCCCACGGGCACGTCGAAGTCGATGTCGGGATAGAAATAAAAAGGGCGGGATTTCCGCAAATCAAAATTCACGCCGGCCGCGCGCAAGGCGGGGCCCGTGAGGCCCCAGTCAAGCGCGGCCTGGGACGAAAGGCCCGCCACCCGGAGGCGGCGCTGGCAGAGCGGGTTGCGTAAGACCAGCCGCTGGTACAAGACCACGCCCTCGCGCACGCCCGCGAGGGTTCCCGCGCACTCCTGGACCCAACCTGGAGGCAAGTCGTGGGGTAACCCGCCGAAGAGCGCCACCCCGGTGCCCATCCGCGAGCCGCCGTAGAGGGAGAAGAGCGAGCGCAGCCGTTCCATGGCCTCGCGGCACACTTGCATGCCCTCGTCCTGTCCCAAATCCGCCGCCAGCCTCCCCAGCACCGCGAAGTGGTGGTGGCAGCGGGCGAGTTCCATGAAGAGCATCCGCACGGCCTGGGCGCGCTCGGGCACACGCCAGAGGAAAAAGTCCTCCACCGTCTTGGCCCAGGCCACGCCAGTCAAGGCGGCGGCTTCGGGACACAGCCCGTCCAATAAAGGCCGCACCCGCGCGAGGGCCCGCCCCTGGGCCTCCTCGCTCCGCCCGCGGCGCCAATACCCCGTCTGATACCAGCTTCGGCGAACCCGCCCTTCCTCGACCTCAACCACCAGCTCCCCCTGCCCACGGGTGACGGGATGGAGCAGGTCAAAGAGGTACCACTGGCGCAACTCCTCGGGATAGGGCGCCTCGCTCAAATTAGGGTTGCTCGGCAAAGGCGGGAAAGCCAGAGGGGTGACTTCTAAGCGCTGACCCTCCATGGCGGACACCACCTCCGCCTGCGCGCGGCCCGAAGAGGGGAACACGTCGCCCACCTCCGGCAGCCGTTCGCCCGGTCCCAGGCGCACGTGGACCTGCAGGCGCTGGTGATTCTCGAGCTGGTAAAGGTGGTAGGTCACGCGCCACCCGCCCTCCGCGAGTGGCACCGTCGCCACGTCGTTAAGGAGCAGATAGCCCAGGTCCCGTTTGGCGAGCTTCAATACCTGCCGCAGCTCAGAGGTCCGGGCGCGCACATGATGGTGGTCGTGCTCGGCATGATAGTCGACGGGCCCAAAAAGGCCCGCATAGAGTTCCTTGAGGCCCCGGAAGGTCTCCCAGTCAAACATGCGCGGCCTCCCCGAACAGCCCCAGCACCGCTTCCTTAAGCGCGCGAGGCGTGGGCGGCTCCCCGGGCACCACCAGGTCCACCTTCACGCGCGAAAGGCCTTCCGGACCGAGGAGGAAACCATCGCGCACCGGGGCCTCGGGCCCCACCACCACGACCTTGGCGTGGGGAGCGCGGGCCGAGTACCAGCGCAAGAAGAATGGCCAGTTGGCGGTGGTGAAAGGACCGTGCAGGGCCAGCAGGTCGGCCCCCGCTGGCCCAGGCATCGTGCGCACCCAAACGCCGCCGCGGCGGCGCCAAGGGGACGCGGTCAGGCTCTCCCATTCCAGGACGGAGAGCCCTTCGCCAAACACGGCCACTCCGACCATGCGGCGGGTGGACCAGCGTTGTATGCGTGTCGCTTGGGCAGGCAAACGGTCCTCCTAAGGAACGTATTCGGTGGCGCCTTCCGCTTCGCGGCGGTGGCGTGGGGCCCAGGGTTCTCCCTCGGGCTGCCACGCCCAGCCGGCGCGGGCCTCCCGGTTGAGATCGCCGACGCAGGCGAAGAGGCGCTCAGGAAAGGGCACCCATCCGTAGACCTTGGAACGGGAACCGAGGGCACCGGCGTCCCAGTCCACGAAACGCCAGCGCACACCTTGCAGTCCGGTCAGCACGCGCAGGAAAGCAGGGATCTGGGAAATTCCCTGGTCCAGCCGCGCGGTGGAGCAGGAGGAGGTCGACTTGAGGGCACGCATGGATTCTTCCGCGCTCCTGCGGGTCTCCGACCACCTTCCCGCGCCGCAGTCATAAACCCAGCCCTCCCGGTGAAGGCGCGCGTACATGGAGATCCAGGTGTTGAACCAAAAGCGCGCGGCATCGCCGTTCGGGTTGCCGGGGATCACCGTCCGAGCGCAGGTGGCGTACTCATCAGCATGGCGGGCAAAGAAACCACCGAGTCGCTGGTTAAAGGTCACCGGGCGGCCTTTCTTCTTCATCTCTTCCCGGTACTGGAGGCGCCGCTTGGCGTCCGCGGGAGTTTTCACTTCTTGCTCCAACACGGTCGGACGCCCGGCCTCGTTCCACAGGAGCCCTTGCAGCCGGGTGCAGGCCCGGTGGAGTTTGGTCAGCTCGCCGGAGGTGAGCACCACCGAGTGGCGCCGCAGGAAGGCCACGGTTTCCCGCCGGCCCAGGGGTTGCCCCAAGCGCACGGCCGGTGATCCTTCCTCGCCGGTGGGATTGCGGCCTTCGGCGTTTTCTAGGTGGCCCCGTACGCGGTTCCAGTCCACGCGCTTGAGCAGCCCATCCATGCCGTCGACGTCTTGGAAGCGCTGATCCCGAGTGTCCACCGCCACCAGGAGGAGCCTGCCACGCCAGGCGTCCGCGGATCCGCAGAGACCCACTGGGCATAGTTGCTCCACCACTCCGCCCACCAACCGCACGCGGTGGAGGACCGGGGAACGGGCGTCGTAGCGGGTCTCGCCACCGAAAACGATGATGCGCTGGGGTTGGTTGAGTTGGTCCAGATGACGTGGCACCACACCCAGGGTGTAGGGGGCCGCGGCCGGGATGTCACCGCGCTCACCCCACACGTCTTTCTGGGGACAGCTTTGGTGCGAGAACACACGCTGGCCGCTAGGCACGTCCAGCACGTAAGCGTTGGTCTGGCCCGCCACCGCCATGGGCAGGAAGTTCACCAGGCCCCGGCGCGCGTTGAAATCGGCGGATGGGTCATAGAAGAAATGGGGCTGGACCTGCCCACTCCACGTGACCAAGCTGAGCGACTGGCCCCAAGTGTACCAAACGGGCTCCACCCGCGAGAGCAGTTCCGCCTCATCCGGACGGGCAGGCTTGCCTGGAGCGCAGCCAGCCGCCACAACCAGCATTCCCAGAGAGAAAAATTGACAAAAACGCCGCATCAAGCCCACGATTGTTTAACGCTCAGCGCCCGAGTGGTGGAATGGTAGACACAAGGGATTTAAAATCCCTCGGACTTCACCGTCCGTACGAGTTCGAGTCTCGTCTTGGGCACCAATACTTCAATGATAGCAACCCACCCACGGAAACGGACCAAAAATCCTGCGGGCGCCGCGCTGCGCACCTTCACAGAAGTCGCAGCGGCTTCTCCATCAAGGGTGAACGCCATCCCGCTTCAAGTCGGTGGTTGAAGAGTTCCACCAGGTGCTGGCACATTTCGGGACAGAGGATGTCGTCGGGCTGATGGGCGAAGAAGAAAACGCGCTTCAGGCCCTGCCACCGTGCCAATCTCTCCGCCCACGTCTGCGCGCGGGAAAAATCACTGGGGTGCAATTCGTTGCCCACGAAACGAACCAACGTGAAAGGTGCGCTCAGTGACGAGTGGAGAACATCCCTCCTCCCCGCCACGTCCGTTATCACCAAACCGATGTTCTTTTTCCGCAAGTACTCAACCAACGCGGGCAACACGCGTCCCTCAGAAAACCATGTGGAGTGACGCAACTCCACCGCTAAGGGAAGCTCGGAGGGCCAGGCTTCGAGGAACCGGTGCAAGAGGGCGCGCTGGCCATAGTCGAAGTGGGGCGGCAGCTGGATCCAACTGGCGCCCAGCTGCTCGCCGAAGGACTCCAGCGCCTCCTGCCAAAGCCTCAGCTGGGTTTTATCGGCCAAACCGTAAGCACGGTGGGAAATGTTCTGGGGGAACTTGGGACAGAAAAGAAACGACGGCGGGACTTGGTCGAGCCATGCCCGAACTTGCGCGTGGCCGGGAATCCGATAATGGGTGGTATTGAGCTCAATGGTGGTGAAGACGCGTCCATAATGGGACAAGAAATCCGTGGGCCGGGTCCCTTCAGGATAGACTTTGCCGAGCCAAGACCGGGCCCCCCAAGATGGTGTGCCCAAGTAAAACCGTGTGCGCACGCCCGGGACCTGGGATAGCCAAGGATGGTTAGTGGGATCGTCAGGCGGAAATGCCCACTCCATGCCGTCGACTGACTCGAGTTTTCCGAAGTCCACAACTTAAGATAACCAAAAACTGGAAAATGCGTAAACGGCCCTGGCGCTCTCTCACGGCTCTTCACGGAAGAGACCGGAAGATGTCAAACTTCTTGGATGTCATTTCCTGCCGACAAATTGCGACCCTCCTTTGTCTTCGTCTTCGCTTTCGCCCTGATGGGAGGAGGGTTGAAGTTCTATTATGACCGGGAGTTCAAGCGCCATGCCGATTTTCTTAAATCGGAAGGACGCCTGCTGCGGAGTTTGGTGCAAGACCGCCTGCGCCTACATGAACGGAGTGCCGTCGCCTTGGCCAATCTGGCCGAGGAACTGCTGGAGCGGGGGGATGTTTCGCCTGCCATGTTTTCCGCGCTAGGCGACATGGCAGTCCTCAGCCTGCCCGAGGTCCTTGGGGTGAACATGGTGGATCCAGAGGGACGCATCGTACGTGTGCACCCGTTGCGGGAAAACCATGCAGCCTTGGGAAAAACCAGCCAAAACTTTTCATCCTTGAAGGAGGCCCGGGAGCGCGGCACGAGGGTCTGGCTCAGTTCTCCTTTCCGCTTTTTCCAGGGGGGGGAGGGATCGGCATACTATGTATCTCTTCGGCGCCACGGCCGGCATTTCGGCTGGCTGGGGGTGCCCATGCACCAGGACAAATTCTTCGAAGCCTTCCCGATCAACGGCTCCATGGGCAACTTCCACGTGCGGGTCACTGCCCTCTCCGACGGGACCGTGCATTTCTCGACGACCCCCGCCCCCCCCGATAAGGGGCAACCAGGCCTCGCCCATCGCCGCTTCGAGGTCATGGGCCGCTCCCTCCGGGTGAGTACCTGGCCCCGAGACCCGGGACTCGCCAACTCACAACTCCCGTTACTCCTCGTGCTCGCCCTGCTCGGCGCCTCGCTGGCCGCGGCCGCGTGGTGGTTCTTCCAGCAGCGGCTCCAGGCCGTGCGGAAACTCGCGGATCTGAACCAACTGCTGCGCCTCACTCTCCATGACACCGCCAACAGCTTGGCGGTGGTCCAGGCCTACCTCGACTTGCAACGAGACAACCCCCAGCTCATCGCACCCGAGAAGATCACGCCCCATGTGGCCTACGTGGTGGACCTCCTCCAGCAGATCAAGCTGGTCCACCGCCTCTCCGATCGGGGCCCCGTATGGCGACAAGAACGCCAGCCGCTTCTCCCCCTTTTCCTGGCGATGACGGAGCTGTTCGTCGATCGGCTAGAAGACAAGAAGCTTAACCTGGATTACGACCCCGAGCAGCTGGCGGGAAATTCCCCCTCGCTTAACGGCAGCTTGTTCGCCCACAGCGTGATTGGCAACTTGCTGCGCACGGCGATCAAGTCGGCCCCGCGGGACTCCACCATCCATGTGGGCATCGTCAAGGAACCTGGCATTCTTGAGTTGAGCTTCCGCCACGCCGCCCCTCCCCCTCCCGAAGAAGGCCAGGATTTCGGCTTCCAGATCGCGCGCAAGGTCGTGGAGCTGCATGGGGGGACGCTCCAGCGCGGACGCACCCCCGAGGGAGGGACTCTGGTGCGGGTGCGGGTCCCCGCCTGAGCGCTCAGCAGAAAGAGAATTCCTTCTTCTCCCGTGGGGGGAACTTGGGGGGGAAATCGCCCAAGGCCCGGGCCTCATCCAAGAGCTTCAGGGGGTTGCGGTCGATGAGGGAGAAGAGCTCGTCGTAGGAGTCGATCACGTAATAGAGCGGCTGGAGGATGTCGATGCGGAAGGGCGTCCGCAGGGCGGTGACCGCATCGAAGGGCACGCGCTCGGGCACCGCCGATTCCACCGCATACACCGTCTCTTCCTTGGAGGAAAGGATCCCTCCCCCGTAGGCACGGACGCCTTCCTTGGTGTTGATGAGACCGAACTCCACGGTGAACCAGAAAAGGCGGAAGAGCTGGACACGGTCCTTGGGCTTGGCCTCCAGGGCGATGCGGCCATAGGCGTGCATGAACTCAGTGTAGGGTTTGAGGGTGAGCAGCGGGCAGTGCCCGAAGAACTCGTGGAAGATGTCCGGCTCCTGGATGTAGTCGAGTTCCTCCGGCGTGCGGATGAAGCTCGCGGCGGGGAAGCGCTTGGTGGAAAGCAGGGTGAAGAACTCGCTGGCGGGAATGAGCGCGGCCACCGGCTCCACGCCCCAACCATGGAACTCCTTGAGCCGGCGCGTGACATCGGTGTGCTGGGGGATGCGGTCGCGGCTGAAGCCCAGGAGATCGAGCCCGCGTACGAACTCGGGAGCGGCGTGGCCTTCCACCAGGGCGCGCTGGCGGTCATAGAGCTTCGCCCAGGTCTCGTGATCCTGAGGAGGATAGTTGATGAACCCCTTTTCATCGGGGGGAATGGAAACGTACGTGGTCTTTTTCATTTCTTCGCCTTCGTGTTTTTCTTTTCCGTCGCCTGGGCCTCCAGTGCGCGCCAGCAATACCAGGCGATCTCCGTGCGGTTGCCCGCCCACTGATCACCCAGCGGGGCGAGTTCCCGGGCGGTGGTGAACCGGGCCTCGGGGAAAAGCAGCTTGAAGCCCTTGCGCACACCCAGATCGTCCACCGGCCATACGTCCATACGACGGTAGCGGAAGATCAGCACCATTTCCACCGTCCAGCGGCCCACCCCGCGCACGGCGATCAGGCGCTCCACCAGCTCGTCGTCACTCATCTTGCGGGCCTGGGCGTCCGTGGGGACGAGCCCTTCGAGGGTCTTGCGGGCCAGGTCCTGGATGGCCAGCACCTTGGCCCCCGAGAGGCCCGCGCCACGCAGTTGGGTCACGGTGAGTTCCAAGGTGACGGAAGGCGTGGGGGTCTTCCGCGGGAAAAGCGCCTTGAAGCGACCGTATATGGTGTCGGCGGCCTTGGTGGAAAGCTGCTGGGAAGCGATGGCCGAGGCCAGATGGGTGAAGAGCGTCCCTCTGGGGCGTTTATCGGCGTCAAAGGGCTCCCAGGCCTTGCGGGCGTGGCGCAGCCGTGTCTCATTGAGTTTCCGGGCCATAGGAAGGCCACCCTACTCCTTTTCCCAGAAGGCGGCCGGAGACCGCGTAATCTTTATCCGCGCCAACTCGGGGGCACCACCCTCTGGTATCCTTTCCGGGCCCAACTCCATCGGAGCCACTCATGAAGATCCTCATTCTGGCGCTCTTCTTTCTCTGCGCATTCCAAGCCGCGGCCCAGCCCGTGGAGGGCGCCGCCCTGGCGCAGATCCAACCTGGGGCGCGCTTGACCTTGATAGCCGCCATG
The DNA here is from genome assembly GCA_964399165.1 of uncultured Bacteriovoracaceae bacterium. Lineage (GTDB taxonomy): Bacteria > Bdellovibrionota > Bacteriovoracia > Bacteriovoracales > Bacteriovoracaceae > UBA6144. Next base: position 174,670 of record CAYNPO010000004.1, read on the forward strand.
GCGATCCCCGCCAACGATGCCGTCCATTTCCAGGCGGGCCGCGCCATCGCCCGTAACCAAATTCGCTTCGGCCAACCCCTCTGTTTCGTCACCGCCACGGATTCAGACGAATCTTCCGGGAGCGAGATCCGTCTCCCCGCCCGCAGCACCCTCACCGTCATCCAGGGCAGCCCCCTGCGCCCGGGCTGGAGCATGGTCCTGCTCGAAACCGACCAGGGACTTGGCCTTAACGTGGTTTGCACCGAATCCGCCCGCAGCGTGAACGCGGAAGGCTTTGTCCTGGGCGACGACGTCGCCAACCGCGCCCTGCAGGCGGGCGACATGGCCCAGATCCTCAATGCCCGCTTCCTGCGACCCCAACCATGAAAGAATTACCCGTCCCTAGGACGGGCCGGGACCATTCTCGCTAAAACCTCCGGCATAAACACCTGGAGGTCTCCATGAAAGCCACCATCCTGCTCTTCGGCGCCTTGCTCGCCTTCAACGCTTCCGCCAATTCCATCGAGGACGCGGAAATCGTCCTGCTGAAACCCGAGAAAGTCACCTTCACCTTCACCCGCGCCCTCACGATCCCGACCAGCGGTGACGAATCCCAGGTTCCCGTCATCCGCAACAGCGGCCTGCCCGTGCGGGTGGGCGCCACCACCTGCATCGTGGCCGGTAGCTCCGAACTCTCCGGCCGCTCCGTCGTTCCCGCCGGCACCAAGATGAAGCTTGAGACCATCATGCCCGACTTCTACTCTGACACCGGCCTCACCATCATCAAGCCCGCGGGTCTGTGGGGCCTGGGCTTCATCTGCGTGGACAAGCTGGCCAAGCTCGAAGAAGAGACCGGTTTCCCCGAAACCGCCGATCCCGAAGGTTCCATCACCGTGCGCGAGCTGCGCGCGGCCCTGCGTGGGTTGGTGGAGATCTCCATCAAGCGCTGAGCCTTTCCCCACCTAAAATGAAAAGGGCGCCCAAGGGCGCCCTTTTATTATGTGTGGAGTGCAGAGTCTTACTCGCAGGCCCGCTCCGGCATGTGCGCCACGCTGGGGCAGGTGATCTTCGCCACCATCTCGCGGAAGTGGTGGATGAAGGAGAGGCCCATGAAGTCGCGGCGGCCTTCGCCCACTTCCTTGAGTTCGGCCAGCATGTCGGCCTGGCGGAAGGTGGAGAATTTCTCGATGAACTCGCGGTCGACTTTCATCAGGTCCACCTTCACGTTGGTGAAGGGGATCTGGATCGCCTTGTATTCGGCGTCGTAGTCGCCGTCGAAGGGGCGCAGGGTCTGGGCCAGCTCGCGGTCGTTCAGGTAGAACTTGGCGGTGAAGGCGTTCGTGAGGGTGTAGTCCACCTGGGCGCCGAAGCGGAAGAGCTTGATCTTGCCGGGGAGCACGTCGTGCATGGAGCGCAGGACGGCCTGCTCGGTGTTATCCACGGCGCCGTTCATGGAGGCGGGCATCTCTTCGCCGGTGATGCGCTTGTAGCTCTCTTCCACCATCTTGTGGAACAGCGCGACGGTGGCCAGGCGGGCCTCCACGCAGACTTTGGGCTTGGGGCACAGGGAGCGGTAGTGGTCCACCAGGCGCTTGGTCACGGACCAGACGGGGGCGTTCTCGGCGTTCTTGGGGTTACCACCCTTGTCGACCATGCTGCCGTTTTCCCAATCGAAAATGGTGCTGAGGTCCAGGCGGCCGTTCTCGGTGTTCACTTCGTTGCGGCGGTCCCAGGCGAAAGTGTCGTGGGACATGAGGCCGACCACGCCGACGTCTTTCACGGTGAAGATGGGGCCGGCGGCGGCGGTGAGGGAGAGAGAAAGCGCGATGAACGCGAGACCCAGGCGGGACATGCGGAACTCCTGTGTTTGATGAACGAAACTGGGGTTTATGTGACCAAACAGGTGAAGATGGTGTCAAGTAGACTGGCGCAACGCTAGGCGACAGAGTCACACTCTTTTTAACTACTCTTTTGAAAAGGGCGATTCTCCATGCTGCTCGCGCTGACATTCCTCTCGTTGGCCCAGGCTTCGCTCCCCATCGGGCAATCAGGAACCATGTTCTACAGTGAGCTCGTCCCCGCCCACCGGGGCTTGCTGAAGATCGAGTGGCCCAAGTGCGCCCATGGCCGCCCTCCCCTCCTCATTACCAAGGAGATGGTTTACAGCGCTAAGAGCGTCGAAGGGGATGGGCCTAGGGAAGTGAGGCAGGTGAACGCGCGGGTTTCTCCTAACCTGGAAGCGAAACCTTGTCCTCCTAACAGCCCCACCGCCATCGAAGAACTCCATGTGGGCGCAGATCCGCGCCGCATGTCCCACCTGTCACTGTTCGTGGAAGCGCCCTACAAGCTCTTGTCGCTAGAGGCGTCAAAGGCCCCGGCAAACCTTCGCTAGCTCGGCGTGGATGGCCTTCTCCTGCTCGGGCAACGGGCCGAGCTGGCGCTCGAGAATCTGGCGGATCTCCCACGGGTTTTCGCTGGCCTCACGCAGGACTGCCAGGATTTTCTCCGGACCGGCGGCTTTGAGCCACAGCCGCAGGGTTGCCTGGGCCACCCCGTAGACATTCAGCTTCTCCTGCTTCGCCTTGTAGAAATAGCCACCGTCCAATAGCCGCAAGTAGTGCGACCCCAGGCGCCGACGGGTGCTCCAGCATTCCCTTTGACCGAGGAAACGGTGCCCGGGCTCAAAGGTCGAGGCCAGCCCCTCGTCGATGAACGGGTTCACCAACCCCGTTTCCATGGCCAGCACGTGGACCAGCTCGTGCACGTGGTCCAGCTTCAAGTAGGCCTTGATGGCGCGATGGCGCCCGCGGCCTCCGTTCTCCATGCCCTCTCCCACCACCTCGACCGCGTCCTTGGCGTCCATGGCGACGTAGTAAGTGATTTCGGGCAAAGGCGTGCGCAGGTCCTGGGCCACCTTCTCCGCTGTTTTGGCAAAAGCGGCGGCCACGGAAACTTGCCTGGGGGTAAGCGGCTTGCGAGTGACATACAGGATTTTGCCGAAGCGCTGCTGTTTCCAGCCCCGGGTCAACTCCTCGAGGATTTCGTCTTCATCCAGGGTCAACGTCCATCCATGGGAGGCGCGCTTCATGGCCACCCAGGTAGGCTTGCCCAGGACGACCAGCTTGAGCATGGCGGAGGAACTTCCCACCAAGCGCGCGCCCTCCACGGGCAGGTTGCGGGTGAACTCGGTTCCCGGAGGGAGGGTGTTGAAGAAAAAAGCCCGGTAAGCGGGGTCCACCAAGTGGTCAGCCCGCTCATCCGTGGTCGTCGCGTAGGTCCTCCACGCCTTCAAGACCGCGTCCTCGGTTTGCCGTGGAAGCGAAGCGCATCCAGCCAGCAAGGACAGCGCAAGGAGGGACAAACTCATCAAGCTTTGCATGAAGCACCACCTAGGGATAGGTGATGTCAGCAGAGGGCGGGACGCGTGTCAACTCAAGACGTTCTAGAGCGCGGCTCCCCGAAGCGTGATGCTCTCGGCCGGCCCGTCGACGACCTGTCCCAGCACCCAAGCCTTCTCACCCCGGGCCTTGAGCCAAGCCAAGGTCTTCTCTGGTGAGCGCACCGCCAGCACGAAGCCGACGCCACAGTTGAAGGTGCGCGCGAGGCCGTGCTCGCTCAGACCGGACTGTTTCATGACGGCGGACATGGCCGCGGGAATCTCACCCGCGCCGGGCATGAAGTCCACCATGTAGCCCAAGGACGCATTCATCCGGGGCACGTTGAGCAAACCGGAGCCGGTGATGTTCGCCATGCCCGTGAGCTCGGCGCCCACGGCCTCGCGTAGGCCCAGGATCAGGTCCACGTAGATGCGGGTGGGGGCCAGGACTTCGGCGGCCAAACGCTTGCGCTCGTCGGCCGGGAAGGTGTCGAGGATCTTGCGCACCAACGAGTAGCCGTTGGAGTGGAAACCGGTGGAAGCGATGCCGATGAGGGTGTCCCCCGGGCGCACTTGGGAGCCGTCGAGCAACTCGCCCGGGCGCACTTCACCCACGGCGAAGCCAGCCAGGTCGTAATCCCCTTCGGCGTACATACCGGGCATCTCCGCGGTCTCGCCGCCGATGAGGGCCAGGCGGCCCTGCTTGCAGCCATCCACGATGCCCGTCAGCACGGACTCGCCCACGCCCAGCTCGAGCTTGCCCGTGGCGAAGTAGTCCAAGAAGAACATGGGGCGGGCCCCGCAGCAGAGCAGGTCGTTCACGCACATGGCGACCAGGTCGATCCCCACGGTGTCGTGCTTGCCGAGTTCGATGGCGAGCTTCAGCTTGGTGCCAACCCCGTCGGTACTCGCGGCGAGCAGGCGGTCGGCATCCTGGCGGTACAAGGCGGCGAAGCCACCGACGCCGGAAACCACGCGGTCATCGTGGGTGGAACCCACCATCCGCTTGATCCGCTCGACGAACTTGTCGGCCAAATCGATGTCGACGCCCGCGCTTTTGTAATCCATAAGTCCTCTAGTGGCGGAAGTGCCGCTCCCCGGTGAACACCATGGCGATGCCGCGGCGGTCGGCCTCGGCGATGACTTCCTCGTCCTTGATGGAGCCACCGGGCTGCACGATGTATTTCACGCCGGCGTCTGCCGCAGTGGCGACGGTATCGGCGAACGGGAAGAAAGCGTCGGAGACCAGCACGGCGGAGGCCGGTGCGATGTCTTTCTCCTTCAGGCGTGGGAGCGCCAGGCGCAGGAAGGAGTCGATGCGGTTGGGTTGGCCCATGCCGGCGCCTGCCAATTCGTGCACGCCGTCGGTCTCGCGCACCAGGGCGATGGCGTTGCTCTTGAGGTGTTTGGCGGCCACGGTGCCGAAGGCAATGAGGGTCTCGCTCTTGGCGGGGAAGGTCGCCTTGGTGACGGTACGGAATTCGTTCGTGAGCTGGGTATCCTCGTCCTGCCACAGCACCCCGCCCGCGAAGCTCCTCAGGGTTTCCTCGCGCATGCCCGCGGGGCGCAGCGGGAGCTCGAGGAGGCGCAGGTTCTTCTTGGTGGCGAGGATGGCGCGCGCTTCAGGGCTGAAGGCCGGCGCAAGGATGATCTCCACGAACTTGTCCTGGAAGAACTTGGCCTCGGCCTCGCCAAAAGCCGCGGTAAGGGCGATCACCCCGCCGAAGGCGCTGACGGGATCGCCGGCCCAAGCGCGCTCAAGTGCCACGAGGGCAGTGGGGGCGTGGACCAGGCCGCAAGGGTTGCCGTGCTTGATGACCGCGCAGGCGGCGCCGCCGGTGAAGAGGCCTTGCACGTCTCCCACGGCTTTCCAGGCGGCGTCGGCGTCCAGCATGTTGTTATAGGACAGGGCCTTGCCCTGTAGGCTGTCCGCCACGGCCAGAGACGCTTCCTTGGAGTTGTCCCAGGCGTAGAGGCGGGCGGACTGGTGGGGGTTCTCCCCGTAGCGCAGGTTGCGCCCGTCTTTCAGGGTGAGGAAGCGGGTGGGACGGGCCTCGGTCTCGAAGCGGTTGCCCAGCTCGGTGGCGATGGCCACGTCGTAAGCGGCGATGCGCTCGAAGGCCTCCAGGGCGAGGCGGCGACGGAAGGCCAGTGTGGTTTGGCCGTCGTTTGTGGCGGTCTCCTTGAGGAAGTCCGCGTACTGGTAGGGGTCGCTCAGCACGTTCACCGACACGAAGTTCTTGGCGGCGGCGCGGATCATGAGGGGGCCGCCGATGTCGATCTGCTCGATCAGGTCGGCTTCCTCGGCGCGCTCCCGGGCGGTTTGCTCGAAGGGGTACAGGTTGCAGACCACCAGGTCGATGGGACGGATGCCCAGTTGCGCGGCCTCGAGGGTGTCCGCGGGGGATTCCCGGCGGAACAAGAGGGCGCTGGCGCAGGCAAAGCTTATGGTCTTCATGCGGCCCTGGAAGGCCTCTGGATGCCCGGTGAAACTGGAGATTTCCTCGTAAGGGATGCCCCAGGTGCGCAGCATGGCGCCGGTGCCCCCGGTGGACACCAGGTGGGTGCCGCGGCGGTGGAGGTCCTCGCACAGTTCCTTGAGGCCGGCCTTGTCAGTGCAGCTCACCAGGGCAGTTTTGATCGGGCGCAGGTTCATGGGCGGTTCTCCTGGGCGTGTTGGAGGGCGTTTTCAAACAGGCGGCGAGGAAGGTCGGCCACCATGAGGTAAGAGGCGTCGGGATAGAGTTCAGGACGCAGGGCCGCTTCCGGGTGGGGCATGAGGCCGAACACCTGGCCGGTGGGGTCGCACAGGCCCGCGATGCGCTCCAGCGACCCGTTGGGATCCCCGTCGTAGCGCATGACCACTTGGCCGCGTTCTTTCAAGGTGGCGAGAGTGGTGGCCTTGGTTTCGGCCGGGGTCCAGATCCTCCCCTCCCCGTGGCGGATGGGCAGGCGCAGAGTTTTGCCTTCGAGGCCCTTAGTCCACACGCAGCGGGAAGGCTGGACTTCGAGACCCCGCCACTCGTCGCGGAAACCGGCCGGATGGTTGGCCACCAGGGCGACCGGAGCGTCGAACACGCCGGTCTTCATCAGGATCTGGAAACCGTTGCAGATGCCGATCATGATGCCTTTGCGCTCGAGAAAGCGTTTCCAGGTGTCGCCCAGGGCCTCTTTGAGTGCGAGGGCAGCCACTTGTCCCGAGACGATCTCATCACCGAAGCTGAAGCCGCCGGGAAGCGCGAAGATCTGGTGACGGAGCAACATTTCAGGGTCGCGCTTGAGGTCGCGGAAGGCCGCGAAGCCCACCTCGCCACCAGCGGAGACGAAAGCCGCGGCGGTCTCCCGCTCACAGTTGATGCCGTCGCCCTGAAGGACCAAGACTTTCGTTTTCATGCTTGCCCCCTGTGGGCCCGGCGGAGCTCGGCGGGAGTCCATGCCACCGGTCCCTCCACCGTGGCCACGGTGAGCCCTGGGTTGACCACGGTGCGGCCCACTTGGCGTACATGCTTCCCGAGGGCCGTCTTCACCAACTCCCAGTCGATAAGGCTGCAAGTGAAGAGGATGCGGCCAGGGGCCTCACCGAAGAGTTCCAGCCAGGAGTTCTTGTCGGTCCACTTCATACCGACGGTGCCATAAGAAGTTTCCGCCGCCGCCACCAAGAGGCCTCCTTCGGAGGCGTCGTGGGCGCTGTGGATGCGGCCCTGAAGAATTTGCTGGTGGAAGGCACGGTAGAGGCCTGGGGCCACCGCCAGGTCGGTTTCCGCGGGAACTCCGGGTTCGGCGACCTTGTAAAAGTCGCCGAAGGTGCCGGCCCAGGGTTTCGCGCCTGCGTCCAGCACCGCCAATACCAGGCCCGCCTCGGTAGGAGCGGAAGAAGGCACGCGCTTCAGATCCGGCACGTGGGCGATGCAGCTCATGAGGAGGGTGGGAAGCGCGCTGATCTTGAGCGGCGTCCCGTCGGCGGTCTTAAGATGGGCGTCGTTTTTCATGCTGTCTTTGCCCGAGACCAGCGGCAGCCCGTGGGCGAGGCATGACTCGGCCATTCCTTCCGCCGCCCGCACCAGGTGCGCCAACTTCTGGGCGCCGTCGGGGTTTTTGGCGGAAGTCACGGGATCGGGCCAGCAGAAATTGTCCACCATGGCCATGCGCTCGGGATCCGCGCCGGAGCAGATGGCGTTCCTCACCGCCTCGTCCACCGCCCAGGCCGCCATGGTGCGGGCGTCGTGGCGGGAAACTTGCGGGGCGAGCCCGCAAGAGACGGACACGCCGGTGTTCTCGGCGCCGCCGTGAGGGGCCAAAGCCACCACGCCGGCGTCGGCGACGATGCCGTGGGGGGAGAAAGGTTTGCGGACGGTGGCCGCCTGCACTTCATGGTCGTACTGTCGCACCCAGGCTTCGTGGGAGCGGACATTGGGGGAAGCCAGCATGGCCAGTAAGGCCTCACGCAAGGGCTCAGCCTCCACGCGCTCGGGCAACGGACGACGGGGCCAGGGTTGCTCGCACCAGTCCTCCCACTTCTGGGCTGGATCCCACTCGGCCGTGAGGCGCATGGCGGGCAGGCCTTCGTGGAGGAAACTCAGGGGAAGGGCGGCGACTTCTTGTTGGGCGTACGAGACCCGCAGCACGCCGTCGTTGGTGAATTCGCCGAGGGAGGTGGCGTCCACGCCATAGTCAGCGGCAAGCTTTAAGAAGTTTTGCAATACCTCCGGTGGGACGGCCACCGTCATGCGTTCCTGTGACTCGGACACCATCAGTTCCCACGGCGCGAGCCCGGGATACTTCACAGGCGCCAGCGCCAAATCGATGCGGGCGCCGCCGGTGAACTGGGCCATCTCTCCCACGCTGGAGGAGAGGCCCCCAGCGCCATTATCGGTGAGGCCGCTGTAGAGACCTTTGTCGCGGGCGTCGAGGATGAAGTCGGTCACGCGCTTCTGTGTCATGGGGTCACCGATCTGGACCACGGAGGCAGGCGTTCCCTCTTTCCACTCGAGCGAGCTGAAGGTGGCGCCGTGGAGGCCGTCTTTGCCGATCTTCCCGCCCACCATCACCACGTGGTCGCCGGGACGTACGGGTTTTTCGCTGCTGGGTTTGCCATTCACGGTGCGGGGCATGGCCCCCAAAGTTCCGCAGTACACAAGGGGCTTCCCAGCGTAGCAGACGTCGTAGTGGAAAGCGCCATTGACGGTGGGTATGCCGGACTTGTTGCCGCCGTCCTTCACGCCGCGGTGGACACCTTGTCGGATGGTCTCCGGGGCCTTCACGCCCGCGGGCCATTTTGCGCCCATCTTTTCCTTAAGGCCCTCGGGGCCCAAGCAGAACACGTCGGTGTTGGCGATGGGACGGGCGCCCATGCCCACGCCCAGGATGTCGCGGTTGACGCCCAGGATGCCGGTGAGGGCGCCGCCGTAGGGGTCCAGCGCCGAGGGGGAATTGTGGGTCTCGACTTTGATGGCCAGGTCGATGTTGGGATCCCAGCGGACTACGCCGGCGTTGTCGTCGAACACAGACACCAGCCAGTCCAGGTTGCGGCGCTTGCGGACCTCGTCGGTCAATCCCTTCACGTAGGTCTTGAACACCGAGGCCACCTCCCGGCGCTCGCCGGTGGATTTGTCGGAGTAGTCGATGATGGCCCGGAAGATCTTGTGCTTGCAGTGCTCGCTCCAGGTCTGGGCGACCACTTCCATCTCCACGTCGGTGGGAGCGCGCTTCTGGGAACGGAAAAAGTCCCGGGCCAGGCGGAGTTCGTCGATGGTGAGGGCCCACCAATTCTCATCGTTCAGTTTTAGGAGATCGTCATCGGAAACATCCAGGTCAATGGTCCTGACTGGGCGGGCAGTGTCCACGGGCGCGTCCCAGCGCGGGCGCTGAAAACGGGCGGTGGCATCAGCGTTGCCGTAGTCCTCGCGCCAGTGCAGGAGCGGGTTGATCTCCCCCTCCAGGGTGACGGCGGAGCGTGAGCGCCACACGGTGCCTGAGCGGGCGACGAGCCCCGCGCCGCAGGCGTGCAGGTTGAGCGCCTCGGTGGCCGCGGCGCCAGCGTTGTCGGTGACGCCGGGGAGGAAACCCGACTCGGTGGCGTGGCAGCCGGCGAAGCCTAAAGAAGCCAAGTGACGGTCCAGCTCCACGCCGGCATGGATGAAAGCAGTCTCGGCCACCGGATCGGCCAGCACCTCACGGGCGAGCCGCGCCAACTGCGCGCGTGGTCCCTGGGAGCGGATCCAGTAAACACGGGAGGTGAGGACGCGGGGATTTTCCAGCAGGTCTTTCTCGCGGGGAAAAACCTCCACCCGGTAAATCTGGGCCTTCTCCCCCATCTCACCGACCACGCGGGGGTACAGGGCGTGCTCCACAGCGAGCCCGCGCGTCTGGAAAGCAGCGAAATCGTCGCTCTCCTGCCGGGCGAACTTTTCCTGGGCCAGCACCGGGCCGGTGTCCATTCCCTCGTCCACCACGTGCACGGTAATGCCGCTTACCGCGTCCCCCGCGTCCCAAGCCTTGCGGTAAGAACCAAGGCCCGGATGGGCGGGAAGCAAGGACGGATGGATGTTGACCACGCTCCCGGCGGGGAAGCGCTGGAGGAACGAGGCGGAGAGCAGGCGGCGCCAGCCGGCGAGGCAGATGAGCTGGAAGTTTTCTTTCTCCAGGAGCGAGGCGATGCGGGCCTCATGTCCTTCGCGCGACTCCCCTTCCTGGGCGGGCACCAGCAGCACCTTCACGTCCCGGCGCTCGGCCTTGGCGATGACCGCCGCATCCGGCCGGTCGCACACCAGGCAAGCCACCTGATGGGCCTCAGCCAGCGCTTCGAAGTTAGAGCCGGTGCCGGAGGCGAAAACCGCGATCCTCATGCCTGTCTCCCGATGTCACGGCGCCATTGGGCACCGTCGAATTTCACGTTGGAAACCTCCGCGTACGCCCGCGCCAGGGCCGCGGCAGGAGTCAGGCCAGTGCCGGTGACGCCGATCACGCGCCCGCCCCGGGTTACCCACTCCCCATCCCGGCGTCCGAGCCCCGCCGGCACCACGAAAGCGCCTTCGGTGACGGGCCTCCACTCCACGCGGTCGCCGGAGCGCACGGGAGCCCCCTCGGTGCCGGGATAACCGGCCGCCGCCATTACCACGTGGGCGGCGTGGCCGGAGAGGGTGGCCTCCGCGGGAAGAGCTTCCCCGCGCACGAGCTTGAGCAGGAGTTCTGCCAGGTCCGTTTTCCAAAGGGGCACCAGCACCTGGGTTTCGGGATCCCCCATGCGAACGTTGAACTCGATCACGCGCCACCCGGCCGGGGTCCGCATGAGACCCGCGAAAAGAAAGCCTTGAAAAGGGCATCCGGCGTCAGACATGGTTTTGAGCAAGGGCCGGAACACGCGCTCTTCCACGAACAGGCGGTCTTCCTCGGTGAAGTCCTCCACCGGCGAAACCGTGCCCATGCCGCCGGTGTTCGGTCCCTGGTCCCCGTCGCGCAGGCGTTTATGATCCCGGGCCGTGCCGAGCCAGGTGAATTCGGTGCCTCGACAGAGCGCGAAGGCGGAGACTTCCCGCCCGGTGAGTTTTTCTTCCAGCAGCAGCGGAGCCATGCTCTTGCCCAAGTAGCTCCCATCGAGGAAGCCCTCCACCGCCCGCAGCGCTTCGGCCGCGTCGTTGGCCACCACCACGCCTTTGCCCTGGGCCAGGCCGTCGGCCTTCACCACCAGGCGGTCGGGATGCTCGGCCAGCGCCGCCCGCGCACTCTCCAAGTCTTGCACCACGGTGACGCCAGCAGTAGGCACGTTGGCCTTGGCCATCAACTCTTTTGCCCAGGCTTTGGATGCTTCCAGGCGCGCGGCAACGGCTGAAGGTCCCACGGTGGGGATGCCCAACGCGCGTAGTTCATCCGCCAGGCCCGCGGAGAGCGGCGCCTCCGGACCGATGACGGCCAGGTCCCATTTCCCTTCGAGGGCAAGGGCCCGTGGGTCCGTGTCGCAAGTCGCGATCTTGGCGTCCAGGGCGCAGGCGCCGGGATGGGCCGGGGTGACGTGCACGGCGCGCACGGAGGGCGACTGGGCCAGCTTCCAGGCCAGCATCGCCTCGCGACCACCGTTGCCCACCACCAGCACGTTCATGGGAACTCCCGGAACCAGTGCGGAAGGGTGAGGTGGGGTTCGTAGACCGGCTTTCCGGTGAGCAACTGGTGTAAGTCATTAGTGAAGCAGCGGTACATGGTCTCCGCCGCGAGCTTCGCCTGGGCAGGCAAGGGCGCCGGGGTTTGTCCCAAGCGCGTGGCGCAGATTTCCTTGAAGTCACCGCCTTCGCGGGCGGCGATTTTCTTCGCCTCGTTCAAGGCCTTTTCCCAATCGCTTCCGCGGTAGTGGGCACGCAGGAACTCCTTGCTCAAGGTGCGGCCCTGGAAGGTGACCCGCAGCTCGTCGAGCCCGATCGCGTCCACCATCACGAAGTCGCGCATGGCGCCCGCGCCCCGGAAGGCCCACTCGAATTTGCCGTCCCATAGCTCCCCGTGGAGCAGGGCCACCACGTCCCGCAAGTGGGTGGCGGCGGTGATGGTGAGTTCGGTCAGCCGGTTCATCTCGGCGGCGGTGAGGCCCGCGATTTGTTGGGCCTCGGCGGCGGTGAGGGGACGGTCGCCGTGCTCGAGCTTGGTGGTGAACTCTACCAAGGGGCGGGGAAAACGCGCGCCCTCTTTGAGTTCCGGATGGCGCTTGAGCAGCGAGGAGCCAGCGGGGGCACCCCAGCGGAAGATCACTTCCAAGGGCACCAAGCAATTGGTGGGGCCCTCTTGATAGGCGGCGTAATCGTAGATGTTCCCGTCCCGACGTGTGGGACGGATGACCTCCACCGCCTGCACCTTCAGAAAACGGGTGGGACCGGTGGTGGCTTCCCCTCTCTCGTCCACTAAGCCCAACGAGTGGTGGGGCACGCCGCGCTTGGCGAGGTGCTGGAAAAAGAGGTCGCCGGCCAGGGCCAGGGCCTCGCCTTTGCCGGAGAGCAGGTCGGGCATCTCCCCCCAGTCGAAGATGGAGTAGCGGTCCGTGAACTCGAACACCGCGTGGCCGTCGCCCGGGAGCAGCACGTTCTTGGAGGAGCCTTGGTAGCGGCGGGCCGTGTTCAGCATGTCACTCCTTTTTGCGCCTCTTCGCGGGCGCGCTGGAAGCACGCGGCGGAGGCGGAAACGTCGAAAGGATACTCACCTGAAAGGCACCCCTCGCAGAGGGGCTGCGCAATGGCGGCCCGAAGGTCCGCGCGCTCCTGGTACACCACGGCTTCGGCCCCCAGGAGCGTGGCGAGTTCTTCTGGGCCGTGGCTTGAGGCCACCAGCTCGGATCGCTGGGGGAAGTCGATCCCGAAGTAGCACGGGTGGGTGATGGGCGGGCAGGTGCTGGCCAAGTAAACCTCGGCGGCGCCAGCTTCCTTCAGCAGCTTGATCAGGCGGCGGGAAGTGGTCCCGCGCACGATGGAGTCGTCCACCAGGAGCACGCGCTTGCCCTTGATCTCCTCCCCCACCACGCTGAGCTTGAGTTGGACGGCGCGCTCGCGTCGCTCCTGGTTGGGAAGGATGAAACTGCGCTGGACGTAGCGGTTCTTGATCAACAACTCCCGGTAAGGCACGCCGAGCTGCTCGGCCAGGGCGATGGCGGCGGGGCGGCTGGTGTCGGGAACGGGAACCACCACGTCGGGGGCGATGCGGCCCTCTTGCATGAGCGTGCTGACTTTGCCCGCGAGCTTCTCGCCTAGGGCGAGGCGGGCGCGATAGACGCTCTGGCCGGCGGGGACCGACTCGGGAGAGGAGAAGTAAATCCACTCGAAGAAACACTGGGCGGTCTTGCCCTGCTTGAGCATCAAACTCTCAGGGGCGTGACCGGGACGGATGAAGAGCAGCTCGCCGGGGGCCACGTCGCGCACCGGAGTATAGTCGAGGAAGCGCAATGCGCTGGACTCGGAGGCGAGCATCCAGCTCTCCTGGCCGTTCTCCTCCCGCCGCCCCAGTACCAATGGGCGCAGCCCGTGCTCGTCGCGGAAAGCAAACAGGCCCTGCCCGCCCCACACGCCCACCACGGCGTAACCGCCTTGGGCGCGCTCCATGGTGAATTTCGTCGCCCGCGCCAGACGCGTGAGCGGGTCACCGGACTCGCCGTCACGTCCCAGTTGTTCGGCCAGCAAGTTGAGTAGGATCTCAGCATCGTTGTTGGAGCTCAAATGCCGCCGGCACTCGGTGGCCAGCCAATCTGTGAGCTCGGCCGTGTTCACCACGTTGCCGTTGTGGGCCAGGGCGATGCCGTCAGGGTAGTTCACGAACTGGGGCTGCAGGTCCAGGAGCGAGCGCTCCGCCTTCAGTGCGGTAGTGGCGTAGCGTGTGTGGGCCAGGGCCACGCTGCCGCGGAAAGTGCGCAGGGCCTCTTCGGTGAGGGCCTCTGTGATCAGGCCGTGGGCCTTATGCAGGTGGAAGCGGCCGGTGGCGGGTTCATGGGCGACCATTCCGGCCGCGTCTTGGCCGCGGTGCTGGAGCACCATCAACGCCTGCAGGGTTTCTTGTGGAGCGTGGGGAGTGCCCACCACGCCAACGATACCGCACACGCTTCGCCGCCTTTGAAGGATCTTGCCCCTACAATAGAAGAGGAGTAGAACGATTGACAACGTTCCGAGGCTCTTTTTTTATAAGCCCAGCTAATATTGTTTATTAGGAAAGCTAATGCGCTCCACTCCCGAAAAACCGCTTTTGATCGGCATCCTGGGGGGGGGGCAATTGGGTATGCTGCTTGCGCGTCAATGCCAGCCTTGGGGGCTCCCCGTTCGTCTGTACTCCGAGACCCCAGGTAGAACCCCTGCCCACCTCTTCGCCCAAGAAGTGGTGGAGGGTCACGGATGGCGTGATCTCCAGGCGTTGCGGCGGTTTTTGGCGGGCGTGGACGTGGCCCTCCTGGAAAATGAGTTCATCCCGGCCGAGTTATTGGCGGAGGCCTCGGCAGGACTTCCCGTCCGCTTCCTCCCCAGCCTCGAAGCCTACGCTATCTTCCAGGACAAGCGCCGGGAAAAGGAGCTGGCCCGGAAAGCGGGGGTCCCCACCCCCGACTTCGCTCCGGTTTCCACTATGGAAGAATTACGCCCCTGGATCGAGCGGTGGGGCGATCTCGTCCTCAAGACTTGCCAAGGCGGCTACGACGGGATGGGGAATCTTTCCGTGGACGTCCGCACGCCGGAGGAAGATATCCGCCGCTTCCTTGCCCGTGGCCCTTGCCTGGCCGAACGCAAAGTATCTCTCGCCAAAGAAATGGCGGTGGTCGTGGCACGCTTTCGCGGCACCACGCGGCTTTTTCCCTTGGCCGAGACCATCCAGCACGACCACATCTGCCACCAAGTGCTCGCGCCCGCGCGGCTCAGCCCCGCCCAGGCCGCCGAGCTGACGGAGCAAGCCATCAGGCTCGTGGAAGCCTCCGGCGGCGAGGGGCTCTTCGGCCTGGAGTTCTTCCTCACCACTGACGGGAAGATCCTGTACAACGAGACCGCGCCCCGCCCGCACAACTCCGCCCACTTCACTTTGGACGCCTGCGACGTCTCCCAATTCGCCGCTGTCATCCACATGGCCCTGGGCCAAGTGCCGCCCCCACCGCGGTTGCGCCGGCCCTGCGCCGGCATGCTGAACCTACTGGGCACCCAAGCTGGCCCTCCTGCCCTTTCCCCCCTGGAGGCCTTCACGGCCGACCCGGACGGCGCCCTCTGGCTCTATGGCAAAAGCGCTTCACGCCCGGGCCGCAAGATGGGCCACTACACGCTGCTCGGGGAGGATGCTAGTTTGGTCCTTGAGCGCCTCACCTCCTTGCAACGGAGATACTCTTTATGAGCACCCCTTTGGTCGGCCTCATCATGGGCTCGGATTCGGATTGGCCCATTATGCGTGACGCATCAAGTCTGTTGGAAAAATTCCAGATTCCTTTTGAAGCGAAGATCGTCTCCGCCCATCGGACGCCGGATTTGATGCGCGAGTACGCTTCCGGTGCCGCGGATCGCGGTCTACGCGTCATTATTGCGGGGGCCGGCGGCGCCGCCCACTTGCCCGGCATGACCGCGGCCTGGACCACTCTTCCCGTCATCGGCGTGCCCATTCCCCATGGGCCCTTGCAGGGCCAAGACGCCCTCCTTTCCATCGTGCAAATGCCCCGGGGCATTCCCGTCGCCACCGTCGCCATCGGCAACGCCACCAACGCAGGTTGGCTCGCCTTACGGATGTTGGCGGTCTCTGACACACGCCTGCGCCAGCGCCTGGAAGAGGCGCTCGCGGAAATGGCTCGCGAGTCGACGGCGAAGAAACTCATTTAGGCACGCGGTTACTTTCGCAGCCCGCCAAAAATCCTCTGATGCTTTGCCCCCATCATTTGATTGAGGGGGCCAATTTTCCTGTGATAGATTCTCGGGGTCTTCTTAAGAGGAGTTGCCCATGGCCGCGGATTCCGCGTCCCTTACCAGTTATCTGGCCGTGTTCGCCATGATCGTGATCGGGATCATCATCCCCTCCGCGCTCCTGGTGCTCAACAAGTTCCTGGGCTCCAAGCCCAAAGAATTCGTGCCCCGGCACCGGGCGGTTTACGAGTCTGGCGTGGAGCCCGTGGGGGACGCGCGCCAGCAGTTCTCCGTGCGTTACTACCTGGTCGCGATCATCTTCCTGCTCTTCGACGTGGAAGTGGTCTTCATGTACCCATGGGCGCTGACCTACAAGAGCTACCTCTCCCAAGGCCCCTTCGTGCTGGCGGAGATCGTCCTGTTCGTGACCCTCCTCTTGGGAGGTTACTTCTACCTGCGCCTGCGTGGCGCCTTAGACTGGGATTAACCCGGAGGAACGCATGTCGAAAGACGGCAGTGCCATGATCTTTCCCACCAAGCTCTCCGACGCGGTGGCTTGGGCGCAGAAAAACTCGTTGTGGCCCATGCCCTTCGGGACATCCTGCTGCGGGATCGAAATGATGTCGACCCTCTCCAGCACCTACGACCTCTCGCGCTTCGGCGCCGAGGTGGTGCGCTTCTCACCCCGCCAGGCGGACATGCTGCTGGTGGCGGGCACCATCACCACTAAGATGGCGCCGGTCCTGCGCACCATCTACGACCAGATGCTTGAGCCCAAGTGGGTCATCGCCATGGGCGCCTGCTCCTCTTCCGGCGGCATCTTCGACACCTACTCCGTGCTCCAAGGCATCGACGAGATCATGCCCGTGGACGTGTACGTCCCAGGCTGTCCACCCATTCCCGAGGGCCTCATCCACGCCATCATGCACCTGCAAAAGATCATCGACGGGCGCATCCCCCGCACGCCCGCGGAAAAACCCTCCTATGAGGACGCGGTGAACGCCATGACCTACCGGCAGTGCCTGGGCGGCCATGTGAAGGCCGGCCACACCATCACCCAAGCGGACGTGGACGCCGCCAAGAGGGGGCAACCGTGACTAACTCTTACGTGGCGGGTGCTGGCTTTCTCGCTGTCCAGGGCGAGGCCAATAAGCGCCTCTCCGAGAAATACGCCCAGGGCGCCTTGGCCGAGGGCCGGCGCCTGGTGATGGACAAGATGGGCGAGCCGGTCTTGTGGGTGAAGGACGGCAAGGACCTCATGCTGCTGGTGAAAACCTTGCGCGCCGACCCCGTCTTCGCCATCGACTACCTCTCCGACCTCACAGCCTACGACAACCAGGACGGTAAAGACGGCGCAGGCCGCTTCGTGCTGGTGGTCCAGCTCCACTCCCTCACCACCCATGTGCGCGTGCGGCTGAAACTCCTCTTGGCCGAGGGCCAGGAGGCTCCAACCCTCACCGGTGAGTGGCTGGGTGCCAATTGGCTTGAGCGCGAGGTCTACGACATGTACGGCATCCGCTTCACCGGCCACCCGAACCTGCGCCGGATCATGATGGACGAGCGTTTCACCGCCCACCCGTTGCGCAAGGAATACCCCATCAAGCAGCGCGAGACCTTCAAGGACAACATCCCCCTCCACCTGGGCAACCGCCCGCTGCCCGTGAGCAAGGACTAGCCATGGCTTTGGACAAATTCGACACTCCCGCCCTCGGCGTGGAGAAGACGCATGCGCTGGCGGATTTCTACAACCCCAACCTGCTCATCAACCTTGGCCCCTCCCACCCGGCCATGCACGGCACCCTGCGGGTCATGTGCCGGATCAACGGCGAGACCATCGAGGACGCCTCTTGCGAGCTGGGCTACCTCCACCGTGCCATCGAGAAGCTAGGCGAGGACAAGACCTACCACCAGTGGATCGTCTACACCGACCGCCTGAACTACTGTTCCGCCCTCAACAACAACGTCGCCTATGTCATGGCGGTCGAGAACTTGATGGGCATCCGGATCACCGACCGCTGCATGTGGATCCGAATGATCTGCATGGAGCTTGCCCGCATCATTGACCACATCATCTGCGTCGCCATCAACGCCCTCGACCTGGGAGCCATGACCGTGTTCTGGTTGCTCTACAAGTGGCGCGAGGACGCCTACACCATGATCGAGAAGATGTGCGGCATGCGGCTGACCACCAGCTACGCCCGCATCGGTGGCATGAGCTATGACATGCCCCTCGAGGTCATGCCCCTCTTGGACAAGTTCGTGGATGAGTTCCCCAAGGCCCTGGACGAGGTGGAGAAGCTCCTCACCGGCAACCGCATCTGGGTGGACCGCACTAAGGGCGTGGGCAAGCTGACCAAGGAAGAAGCCCTGGCCTACTCCATCACCGGCCCATGCCTGCGCGCCTCCGGCGTGGACGCGGACCTGCGCCGCGACCGTCCCTACTACGGCTACGGGGAAGTGGATTTCGACGTGGTCATCGGCTCCAACGGCGACGTCTACGACCGGTACCTGGTGCGCCTCGAGGAAATGCGCCAGTCCTGCCGCATCCTGCGCCAGTGCCTCAAGAAGCTCCCCGGCGGCCCCCTGTGGGTCGACGACAAGCGCGTGCGCATCCCTGAGAAGGCGGACGTGTACAGCAAGATGGAAGTACTGATCCACCACTTCAAGATCTTCATGGAGGGCATCGACGTGCCCCCCGGCGAGGCTTACTCCTGCGTGGAAGGCCCCAACGGCGAGCTGGGCTTCTACATCGTCAGCCGTGGCGGCCCCAAGGCCTGGCGAATGAGGATCAAGTCCCCCTCTTTCATGCTTTTCCAGAGTTACGAACACATGATCAAAGGCGACAAGATCCCCGACGCCGTGGCCAGCCTCGGCAGCGTCAACATCATCGCCGGCGAATTGGACCGCTGAGGAAGGAAGAACCATGGCCCTCTCCCCCACCATCACCGCGGCAGTCGAGAAACTCCGCCCCCAGTTCCCCACCGCGCAGGCGCTGACCCTGCCGATCCTGCACCTGATCCAGAAGGAACGGGGCTGGGTGTCTGAAGACTCCATGAAGGAAGCCGCCGAGTACTTGGGCCTTCCCCTCTCGAAGATCAAGGAAGTGGCGACCTTCTACACCATGTACCAGCTCAAGCCCGTGGGCAAAGTGAATCTCCAGCTGTGCGTGAACATCAGCTGCTGGCTCAATGGTTCCGAGAAGCTGCTGGCCTGCATGGAGAAGCGCCTGGGCGTTGGTTGCGGGGAAACCACTCCGGACGGCCGTTACACCATCTCCGAAGCCGAGTGCCTCGCCTCCTGCGGCACGGCTCCCGTCCTCCAGGTCAATGAGGACTACTTCGAGAACCTGGACGTGCCCAAGCTCAACGCCCTCCTGGACCGCATCGACGGCGAACTCGCCGCCGGCAAACTCCAAACCGGCTACGCCGCCCGCAACGTGGGGAGCCCCAATGCTTAGTTCACCCGATTTGGTCATCACCAAGCACACCCACGACGATGCTTACCGTTTCTTGGCCGGCTACAAGGCCAAGGGCGGCTACACTGGCTCCGCCAAGGCCCTCGGCATGACCGACGCCGCGGTGGTGGACGAGGTGAAGAAATCCAACCTGAGGGGCCGCGGCGGCGCGGGCTTCCCCACCGGCATGAAGTGGTCCTTCATGCCCAAGGACCCCAAAAACCCCGACGGCACGCCCAAGCCCAAGTACATCGTCTGCAAC
>CAYNPO010000005.1:0-188841 GCA_964399165.1 uncultured Bacteriovoracaceae bacterium
GGCGTGGGTTCATATAACGCCGCCTTCATGCACCTGATCACCCACGCCGTGTTCAAGGCCTGCCTGTTCCTCTCCGCCGGTTCCGTCATCCACTCGGTACACGAGCAGGAAATGCCCAAGCTGGGCGGTCTGCGCAAGAAGCTGCCCTACACTTTCCTGGCCATGATGTGCTGTACCCTGGCCATCGCGGGCATCCCCTTCTTCGCGGGCTTCGTGTCCAAGGACCGGATCCTGGGCGACGCCCTCTTCTGGGGCGTTTTCGCGGGTCAAAACAAGTTCTGGGCCATCGTGCCCATCCTGGGCTTCGCCGGTGCATTCCTCACCGCCTTCTACATGTTCCGCATGATGTTCCTGGTGTTCTTCGGCCAACCCCGCGACCACCACATCTACGACCACGCCCACCACGAGCACATCGGGGCCAACTCCAACGTGCCCCTGCTGATCCTCACTGTGTTCACCCTGGGCTTCTGGTACTGCGGGACCCTCACCGGCCAATCCTTCGGGAAAGTTTTCGGTGAGAAGACCGAGTGGTTCAAGATCTTGGTGGAAGCCCCCGTGGTTGAGAAGTTCGTGGGCCGTGAGCGCCAAGCCTTCGGCAAGGCTGACGACCGCCCCCGTACCGAGCTGCCCAAGGCTCGCTACGAGCACCAGACCGGCTACGTTGGCCCCAAAGCCGAGGACGAACACGGTATCCACCACGCCCACACCTACGGCGCCATCGGTTCCATCATCATCGCCTTCTCCGGCGTGTTCCTGGCTTTCCTGATGTACATCCGCCGCAGCGTGAAGCCGCTGGCCGACACCTTCCCCGGCTGGACCCGCGCCCTCAAGAACCGCTACTACTTCGACGACCTTTACGTGGGCGTGCTCCTCCAAAAGGCCATGATCCCGTTCAACCGCGCCCTCTCGTGGTTCGACATGGGCGTCTACGACCGCTTCGCGGTAGACGGCTGGGCCGCGGTGAACCGCGTGTTCTTCCGCGCCTCGAACTGGTTCGACAACGTGGTAGTGGACGCCATCGGCGTGGACGGCACCGGCGTCGCAGTGAACCTCTTCAACCTGGTCCTGCGCATCGTGCAGTCCGGGAAAGTGCAATTTTACTTCATCGTGCTGGTCATCACCCTGGCTGGTTACGTTTGGACCGTGAACATCTGAGCCATCGGGCGTTTGGAAGGAGAACATCGTGAACGGTTTGCTTAATTGGATCCTCTGGTCACCCATCATCGGCATGGCCGCCGTGTTGGCGCTCCCGAAAGGGCGCGACAACCTGGTCCGCTGGGTCACCCTCGGCTTCACCGCCTTCACCTTCGCGCTGACGTTGGTGCTCTACTGCAACTTTGACACCTCTGTAGCGGGCATGCAGCCGGCTTTCCTCGTGAAAGTTCCCTGGATCGCCCAATTCAACATCTTCTACAGCCTCGGGGTGGACGGCATCTCCATGCCCATGGTGCTGCTAAACGGCCTTCTCTTCTTCCTCTGCGTGATGGCTTCCTGGACGGTCGAGAAGTCGGTCAAGGCCTACTTCGCCCTCCTGCTCATGCTCCAAGGAACCGTCTTCGGCGTGTTCTTCGCCCTCGATTTCTTCCTGTTCTACGTCTACTGGGAGGTCATGCTGCTCCCGATGTTCTTCTTGATCGGGATCTGGGGTGGCGAGAACCGCGAGTACGCCGCCGTGAAGTTCTTCCTCTACACCTTCTTCGGCTCCATCGTGATGCTCGTCGGCATCATCGGCCTCTACTACGCCATGGGCAAGGGAGTGGACTCCTTCAACATCCTGGCCATGCAGGGCGGGAAGTTCAGCGACCTGACCGTGAACCTCTTCGGCCGCGAGTTCTCCTTCGAGAAGCTCTTCTTCTGGGCCATGTTCTTGGGCTTCGCCATCAAGGTCCCGGTCTTCCCGTTCCACACCTGGCTCCCCCACGCCCACGTACAGGCTCCCACGGCCGTGTCTGTCATCCTGGCCGGCGTACTGCTTAAGATGGGCACTTACGGCTTCCTCCGCATCGCCTTCCCCATCTTCCCCGCCGCCTCCGTGGAGTACTCCAGCATCATCGCGGGCCTGGGGCTCATCTCCATCATCTATGGCGCCCTGTGCGCCATGGCCCAGGACGACGTGAAGAAGCTCATCGCCTACTCCTCCGTCTCCCACATGGGCTTCGTGATGATGGGCCTCGCCGCCATGACCGTCCAAGGCATGAACGGCGCCGTGTTGCAGATGTTCAACCACGGCACCTCCACCGCCATGATGTTCCTTTTGATCGGGATCCTCTATGAGCGCTCCCACCACCGCTGGATCGTGCGTCCCGATGGCTCCAAGGGCTTC
Organism: uncultured Bacteriovoracaceae bacterium; assembly: GCA_964399165.1. Classification (GTDB taxonomy): domain Bacteria; phylum Bdellovibrionota; class Bacteriovoracia; order Bacteriovoracales; family Bacteriovoracaceae; genus UBA6144. The sequence continues at coordinate 2,324 of CAYNPO010000005.1, forward strand.
GGGGGCCTCTACACCCAGCTGCCCAAGTACTCCATCGTCTTCATCATCGGTATGTTCGCCTCCCTGGGCCTCCCGGGCCTCTCCGGCTTCATCTCCGAGGCCCTGATCTTCCTGGGCATCTACGGCAAGTTCACCACCATGACCGTACTGGCTATCATCGGCCTGCTGGTAGGCGCCGCCTACCTGCTGTGGATGTTCAAGCGCATGTTCTTCGGCGAGGTGAACCCTGATGTGAAAGACTACGAGGATATGAACGTCCGCGAAGTCCTCTATATGCTACCGCTATGCGTGGCCGTAATCGTATTCGGTATCTTCCCGGCACCTATCCTGAACATCATGAAAGCCTCCGTCGGCCAATTGGTGGACCTGCTGTCCAAGTACTAAGGGGAACCGCGTGCTCGAATTACTGAAAGCCTCTATCTCCGTCTACTTTCCCGAGGTGGTTTGCGTCGCCCTCATGTGTCTGCTCTTGGTTGCAGAGGCCATGCATAAGGAGGAAGGAACCGATCGGAAAAAGATCTATGGGCTCGCCGTCGTGGGCCTTGTGATCGCCGCGGGATTATTGGTCTGCAACCTGGGTCTCCAGGGCACCTCCGCCTTCTATGGCGCCGTGGTGATAGACCCCTTCAGCACGCTGTTTAAATTAATCATGGTGTTGGGGACCATCGGCTGCTTGGCCCTGGCGCGCACCTCCACGGACATCTACGACACGCTCAAGTCCGAGTTCGCGATCATGGCGGTAGGCGTTCTGGTGGGGGGCATGCTGCTCGCATCGGCCAATAACATGCTGACCCTATACCTAGGCGTCGAAACCCTCTCGATCCTTAGTTACGTCATGAGTTCGCTCAAGCGCGAAGACTCGGCTTCTACGGAAGCTGGCATGAAGTACGCCCTCTACGGCGGCCTCACCGCGGGCATCATGCTCTTCGGCATCAGCCATATCTACGGCCTGGTCGGCACTATCCACTTTACCGAGATGGCGCCCAAGCTAGCCGCGCTCCAGGGCGCGGACCAAGTCTTCATGATGGGCTCTTTCCTGTTATTCTTCGCCGGCATCGGTTACAAAGTCAGCGCCTTCCCTTTCCACATGTGGAGCCCTGACGTTTATCAGGGGGCACCCATCCCCGTGTCGGCCTTCTTTTCCATTGTGCCGAAACTGGCTGGTGTCGCCGCGCTAGTGCGTGTATCCATGCTGTTCTTCGACGGCGATGGTGCCCTCCCGGTCGCTTGGGTTGGCCTCCTTCACGTCGTGGCCGCACTGACCATGACTGTGGGTAACGTAACTGCCATCGGGCAGGACTCCGTTAAACGCCTTTTGGCTTTCTCCTCTATCGGTCACATCGGCATGATGATCATGGCCGTCCTGGTGTTAGACGCAGTGGGTGTGCGTGCCCTCCTGTATTACGGCATGGCGTACATGTTCATGACATTGGTAGCTTTCTGGATCACCTCGGTACTCAACGACTCTTACGGTAGTGACAGCCACGCGGTTTTCCGTGGCCTTGTGAAGCGTCATCCAGTCATGGCCATTTCCATGTCCCTCGTCCTCTTCTCCTTGGCCGGCATGCCTCCTTTCAGCGGCTTCGTGGCGAAGTTCAACGTCTTGTCCGTTGTGGTGGAGAAGGGTTACTACTCACTTGCATTCATCGCTGCCCTTAACTCGGTTATCTCGCTTTACTACTACATGAAGCTGGTGCGCGAGATGGTCTTCGCTAAGCCCGAGTCCGAAGGGGCTCTTCAGGGGTTTGATTCCCGCACCCAGACCGTGTTGGCACTTCTGACGGCCCCAGTGGTGTTCATGGGGATTTTCTGGGAAGGCTTCATGCGAATTTCCAGCGTCGCCACCATCTTCACGCCGTAGCGGGGGCGAGGATGGACGCTGACGCGCTCGTCATCCTTTTTCCCGCCGTGCTCTTCCTGTCCCCCTTCGTACCGCTGGGCGGACCGGGCCATACCGCCCTCTTTTCCCGACACAGGGGACCACTCGTCTCTGGGGAGGCATTGAAGCAGCTCACCATCCTCTTTCTGATCTACTTTGTGCTTTTCCTCGTTCCGGTCGCGGGAAGGTTGGTGGGCGAGTGGGGGCACGGTGCCGCACTCATGACGTTGTTCCTGGTTCTTGTCTCGCTCTTGGTCCGTTTCAAAAAGATCGGCGATGAGTGAGAGTGACTGGGGAAGTTCATTTCTGTTTTTCTTGCCCGTGATGGGACTCTCAATGGCGGTTTTCCTGCTTCGCGCATCCCCGCTCATGCGCGCGACCGGCGGGCTCGCCGGCACCTCCTGGAGCGAATGGATTGCTGTGGTGATCGCACAGAGGCTGCGTGGGGACGGGGAACATGCTCTCGTTCGCTGGCCACGCTTGGCATTGGCATTGGCGAAGTACGGAATTTGCGGATGGGGATACTTTCACTTCAGCACGCTGGACACAGGCTTTTGGACGCTGGTGTGGGCCCTGCTCTTGGTTCTTGCGTTGCTGCGCCGCCAGGGCGAGTTCCTCGAGCCGTCCCGGTGGGAGCATGTCTCCCTGAAACTGGACGCGGAACACTTCTGGCTCATCCACCTTTGTCTTCTTGGCACGGCTGAACTCTACCTACCCTCCACGGTGCCGTGGGGGCTGGCCGTACTGGTGGCTTTTCACATGGTGGTCAATGGTGAGTCTGGTCCCTCTCTCTTGTCAGCGTTTGAAGACGTGATCGGAGTGGGCTTGGCCCTACTGGCATTATGGTCAATGGTCCCGGTCGCGTGGATAGGACTACCGGACGATTTTCTGGGGGTTTGGGCGCTCACCATGCCCGCACGGGGCTTTGTTCGTGCGGCCCTTGGGCGCGACTGGTTGAGAAGGCGATTCTGGTGGGTCGCACAGTTTTGTTTGATGACTTCTCTTTTGGTTAAAGCAATGGCGGTACTTCATGCACTTCCTCTGCCTCATCCTTAACTTGCTGGCCCTGGGGGCTCTTTTCACGAACCATCGTCTAGCCGCCACCTCGTGTTTCTTCGCCTACAGCGCAATCAACCTTTTTTTCCTTTTTCAACGCATGCCCACTCCTTTGGATCCCGCTTTCTTCGTGGTTCAGTCCTTAAGTGTCCTCGTGGCGTTCGTCGCCCTCAGTGCCAAGTCGCGGGACCAGGTATTAACTCACCAGAAAAAACGCGCGAGCGTCTTCCTGCTGGTATGGGCTTTGATTTTGGCACTATTTTTCGGCCACTGGCTGCTGGCCCTCAAGGAGGTCGGGGGCGTGGTTGCGGAAGCCCCGATCACCCGGGGTGCGCTTCCCCAGGGGGAAACGTTCATGCTGCTCGCCGTGGTCATTCTGTGGATGGTGGGAAAAAACCTTTATGACCGACGTTAGCCTCCTTCTCTTCGTGCCCACCCTGTTCGCCATGGTGGCCTTATTCACCAGGCGTAACTTTTTCTGCATGTACATGGCGATCATGGTTTGGCTCCAGAGCGTGGTCGTGACCGCCTCTTGGAGACCAGTGTTCTCACCTGTCGACAGGGAACGGCTCACATTCGTATGCCTCCTTTTGGTATTGCTCTCCTTCGCCCTCTTGCTTTGGTTCTTGGTGGGCCGTAGGCGCGAGGGGGGGAGATGAGTTTTAATGCAACCATTCTTCTCTATGTCCTCGCGCTGTCCTGTCGCACGGCGCCTGCCCTGGAAGACCGGCGTTTGGGAAAAGTGGCGCGTGGAGTGGGCAGCCTCCTTTTATTGCTTTTGCCATTACTGACAGTCTTGCTGGTCCCAGCCTGGGGAGACGGTTGGCAAAGTGAGGCGCACTTCATCGGGCATTCCCTGACTGCCATACTTCTTGTCACGAGGGAGCCGGACTGGGAAAAGTGGTGGGCGGTTGGGTTGGCGTGGACAGTTTTCCCCCTTATCGGAACTGCTGGAACTCCTGGACTGTGGTTGGCCTTGATCATGGCCGAATTTTTGCTCTTCCTGACCTATCACAGGCTCGATGCCGCCTCCCCCTATCATAAATTCGCGCTTGTTAGGCTTTTAGTCGTTTTTCAATTCTTCGTAGTGGAGAGCCTTTTTCCCCATTTGCGACCGCCAGGTGTCGCCCGCGCGCTATCTTTTCTCCTGCTCCTCCTTTACCTGGCTGCCCTCCGGCACGTTGTGGTTCGCAGCTGGGCCCGACGACGGGTGTTCTGGCCATTCCTCCTAGCTTACCTACAGTACGGTTGGCTGTTGGCCCTGCGGCTGTGGCCCTTAGTGCGCTGAACCGACCAACTCTCTCGGGAAACTCCAATTTACCCCCGTCTGCGGATTCGGCCTTATAATCAAAGCTTATGGAAAAGTACCGGGTCCGGTTGAAGAACGGACGCGTCGTCGGCCCCTTCCTGCCGGCACAAATCGTGGAGATGAAGGATAAGGGCCACGTGACTGGACAGGAGTCCTGCCAGGTCTTTCCCACGGGCGAATGGATGGCTCTGCATACATTTCCTTTTTGGGGGCGTGTGGATGGCACCCCCATGACACGTCTTCCAGATGGTACTTTTGTCGTGAACCTGGAGGACCTTAGGGAGGAGTTGGCAACACCTTCCGACCCGGCGCCGGAGGTACCCCCCCCAAAAAAAGAGCCGACGCGAACGGAGCAAGTACCCCCTCCCTCGAAGACGAGGTCCATGACCGCCCCCATGGCGCCTCCATCGCCTGAGCCCGCTTTCCGCGAATTTGATTACCGCAAGGCCCACTTGCATGAGCCATCAGAGGCGCGCCCAGAGGCGACCCGAGTGATCGTTAATGAGGACCTGCCAACAAAGGTTGTGCCGTTCACCGGGGGCGAGCCCTCCCCAAGGCAAGCAACCTCGCCTGAGGCTACCGTGGTCAGCCCCACGACTGTAGCCTGGCGCCAGCAGCTCGAAGAGGAGAGGCGGCGCCAGGAGGAAGAGAGGCTTGCCGCTCTCCGGGCGGCAGAGGAAGAGGCCAAGGCATTGGCCCAGATGGTGGAGGAGGAAAGCCTTCCCGCGCCCGCTGAAGAAGTGGACATCCTGAACGAGGCCACCCAGGCGATCAACCTGAAAACCTGGCATGGCGTGGAGGCTGAAACCAGGGGGGTGGAGGAAGAGCTAGCTCGCGAAGCAATGGAGCAGGCAAAGGCGCCAGATGAAGGGCAGGAAGAAACTAAAAAGAAGAAGCGAAGGATCATCATTGTCGCTGCCGCCGTATTACTTGGGTACGTCGTGCTTTTTCCGGAGGAAGATTCTGCGCCGAAAGGTCCCCCGCAGATCAAGCCGATGGCCCCCGAAATCCGCTTCCCTGTACCCTTTACCGCGAAGGACCCGGGCAAAGCCGAGGAACTAGCTAAGCGTGCTCGAACCCTTGCAGCAGAAGCCACCTACCCAACCAAGATCGAAGCAGCCAAGCTTTGGCGACAATCATATGAGAATGACACAGACCTCGTGTCATCACGGATGCGCCTGGTGCGGGCCTACGGAGAACTCATCCCCCATTCTGCAAAATTTACGACGGACGCTGGCACCATGTTCAAGATGGTTCAGGCAAACAGGGTCTCAGTCGAATTGGATCCGGACGTGTGCTTGGGAACCGCTCTTTTCTACAAAAGACTAGGGAAGGCCGAGGCGGCGCACGCCCTACTAGAGCGATTCGTTAAATCGGGGGCCAACAAGCCCACTAAGGAGTTGTTCGCGTCTTACCTGGAAAGCTTAGTGGACATGGATAAGGAAACCACCGCCGATGAGGTCGCGACGTCGTTGGAGCGCCTGGACTCAAAAGGGGTGGAGGTCACCTTGGCCCTGGTCCGGTACCACCGCTACAAAAACCATCCCGAGAAGGCTCGCGATGCCCTAGAGAAGGGGTTGCGGGAACGACCGCAGTCTGTGCCCTTGCTTTTATCCCGTGCCGAGTTTGAGTTGGAGGCGGTGGACATGAAGGCGCTGGCGGCTACAGTGAAGAGTATCCGCGCTTTGGCAGCCGAGCAGTCCCGGCTGTATCTTGGAAAGGTCCTGGAGTTAACGGGCTTCATTTTTGCTTTTCAGAACAAGCCGACGCAAGCGGCAGAAGCATTCAGCGAGGCACTGAAATTCTCGGACGGCGAAAATCTGAGGGAGCGTCTGACGAACGTGGACGGCATAGACGCCGCGGGCAACGACGCGGCGGCAACATTGATTAAGCAGGTCAAGGCCAGACAGCTTGTGGAAGCATCCGAACGGGCCCTCGCCTCCCATGATTTCGAAGCGGCTCTTTTGAACGCCATTAAGGCCCAGGGCCTCGAATCGGGGTATCTGCGAGCAGAGCTCCATTTGGCGGATCTGCAGATGCGGCTTGGAATGGTGAAGGAATCCATAGACAACCTCGAGTCACTCTACAAGGGGCACGGCGAGGATCCTGTCATTGGGTTTGCCTTGCTGGAAGCCTACATCCGTACGTACAAGTTTCACGACGCCCGCCAGCTGCTCCTGTCGCTAGCCAGCTCGAACCTTCGAGAGGACTGGCGATATGCTTCCCTCAGTGCCCTTCTCCATGACCGCATGGGCTCCATCAACGAATCGATTCTGTGGCTGCAGAAGGCCATTAATTTGAACCCGCTTGAGGACGAGAACATTTTCAAGCTGGCCCAACTGCTCAATCGCGCGAAGAAATTTGATGAAGCCAAGCGCCGGCTGGGGCAGGCCATGGAGCTTAATCCCACCAAGATGGAATATCGATTAGCCTATGGAAGCATTCTGTACGAGACAGATGGTCCGGATGCCGCTATCGCGTATCTCTACGAGGTTCTTCGGCGCTTCCCGGAAGATCCCGCTATCCTGGGCGATATAGCCATTTACTACCATCGTGCAGGGAAGGAGAGGCAGTTCCGGGAAGTTAAAGAGCGCATCGAGGCCCTTCCCCGCCGCGACGTGGGGATCCACCGCTTCTTACGGCGTTCGGCAGTTCTCAATGAGAATTGGGATGAGGCCGTGAAGCAAGCGGAAGAAATCCTCAAACTCGAGCCCGGCGACTTGAACGTCATGATGGAAACCGGGCGCATGCTCATGGATCGTCGCCGCTACAAGGAAGCCGCACAATGGTTCGTACGGGTCCGTGACAAGCTGCCGGGCTATCCAAGGGTAGGCTATTACAAGGCCCGCATCGAACTCTACGTCAACAATCCCGACCAGGCCCTCAAGGACGTGTCGGAAGACATGAAGGCCAATGGACAATACGAAGAGGGACTGGTTCTCATAGGGGACATACTACGTTCTAAAAACGATTACCCTGGTGCGGACGCCCAATACAAATCCGCCCTCAAGCTCAATCCAAGATCCAACGGAGCGCTACGCGGGCTGGCTTCAATAGCGTTCAAGCGTGGACAGTTAGATGTCGCGTTGGACCTGTTCAAGCGTGCCGTGGTGGGTGAGCCCGACAATCCCGAAATCCACCGACAGCTTGGGGATATCTATCGTCAGCAGGGGCAGAGCACCCTGGCCATCGAATCCTACCGAATATATCTTAAGTTGCTTCCCGAGGCCCAGGACAAGGCCCAAGTGGAGCAGTACATCCAGGCCTTGGAGTGAAGCCATGCTCGATATCCGCCGTATTGAAGAGAACCCGCAAGCCGCCAAGGACGCCCTAGGGGCCCGCAGCGGTGGCGATCCCGCGCTCATCGACCAAATCCTTTCCCATAATCAGCGCCGGAAGCAACTCACGGCCGCGGTGGAAAACCGCAAAGCCGAGATCAACAATCTCTCCCGCCAGGTGGGCGAGCTCAAGAAGAATAAGCAGGACGCCCAGCACCTAATGGATCAAGTGACGACCCTCAAGGCCGCCATGGCGGATGACGAGCGTAATCTCCAGTTCACTCAAGAAGAGCTGCAGAACGTGCTCCTGGGTATCCCCAATTGGCTAGACGCCTCCGTCCCCAAAGGCAAAGACGAGAGCGAGAACGTGGAGTACCGCAGGGGCGGCACCCCCCGCACCTTTGATTTCGCCGCCCTCGATCATGCCGATGTGGGAGAGAAGCTTGGCATGCTCGATTTTGAAGCCGCGGGTCGCGTGACCGGCGCGCGCTTTGCCTTCCTCACCCACGGCCTGGCCCGACTCGAGCGCGCCCTGATCAACTTCATGCTCGACCACCACGCTGCCAAGGGCTTCACCGAGGTGCTGCCGCCCTTCATCGCCCATGAGCGCAGTCTCGTCGGCACCGGCAACCTGCCCAAGTTCGCTGACCAGCTTTTCAAGCTCGAGGGCACCGAGTTCTATCTGATCCCGACCTCCGAGGTGACCGTCACCAATATCCAACGCGAGAAGATCCTGGAGGAGAAGGAGCTGCCCTATCGCTACAGCGCCTACAGCCCGTGCTTCCGCTCCGAAGCCGGCTCCCACGGGCGCGATGTGAAGGGCCTCATCCGCATGCACCAGTTCAACAAGGTGGAGATGGTGTGCATCACCACGCCCGCCCAGTCCGACGAGGTCCACAAGGCCATGATCGACAGCGCCTGCGCGATCCTCGAGAAGCTGGGATTGCCCTACCGGGCGGTCCAGCTGTGCTCAGGTGACACTGGCTTCGCCTCCCAGAAAACCACTGACCTTGAGGTGTGGCTTCCCAGCCAGAATAAGTACCGGGAAATTTCCTCCATCTCGAACTGCGGAGACTTCCAGGCTCGACGGGCCAACATTCGCTTCCGTAACGCACAGGGCAAGCCGGAGTACGCCCATACCTTGAACGGGTCAGGACTGGCTGTGGGTCGGACGCTGCTCGCCATTTTGGAAAATTACCAACGAAAAGACGGCAGCGTAGAGCTTCCCGAGGCCATTCGCCCCTACATGGGTGGGATGAGCGAGCTAAAGCCAGCCAAATAAGCGTTGCGTACGCCTTTCCATGGACTTATATTGGATTTTCTCCGCTTGGAGGACTGGCCGAGTGGTTTAAGGCAACAGTTTTGAAAACTGTCGAGGTTGAAAGACCTCCGGGGGTTCGAATCCCTCGTCCTCCGCCACTCTTCCCTTTCGCCAGCGGGTTGTTCGTATGGAGACGTGGGTGAGTGGCCTAAACCACACCCTTGCTAAGGGTGCATACCTCAAAAGGGTATCGAGAGTTCGAATCTCTCCGTCTCCGCCACTTCAATTTCGGTATAGACTTGATTAAGGTTTTTCTTTCACCTCTTTCCTTCGTCTGCGCCGCTTACCTCGCTTTTGGCATTTTACTGGCCCTAAATCCTCAATCCGTACGGTTACTCGACGGAGAGAGTGGCGCTATCGAGCTCTCCGGCGCAATGGCCCTTCTGATGACGAGCCTAGTGCTTCTAGGGAATGGCCGACGTGTTTTCCGAAACGGGCATGCCCCGAGACACCATGGATGGATGTTCATGGTGGCGGGACTTCTATTCTTCTGGGGGGCGGGGGAAGAACTCAGCTGGGGTCAGCACATCTTGAAGTTCGGCACTCCGGACTGGCTCGCGGAAATCAATGGTCAGCGCGAGACCAACCTTCACAACATCAACAAGAAGTTCTTCGATCGCACCTATGAACGGTTGGTCCTGCTTTTGGCCGTCAGCACCACCTTCTTGCACGTAAGGTTGAAGAGCACCCTTTTGGGATTCCAGGTTCCGGGGGTACTGCTAAATCTGGCGTTCCTGGTTCTTCCCATCTGCCGAAGATTCCACCATGTAACACCGGATGTCTGGCAGCTGGGAGGGGTGGCTTTCGCTTTTTATGCCCTACGGGCCGTGAAGAGCAGGGACCGAGAGATTTTGGCGGCTTGCGCCATGATTGTCTTCACGGTTCCCTCCGTAGCCTATCTAAATTGGCACTATGGCCCTGCCTTGGACTCCTACGGCACGAATATCTTCCATGAAGTTAGGGAAACCGCTTTTGCATTTCTCTGCCTGGTCTATGCCCTACAGCTGTCCCGGGCCACCCGTAGTCACACCGAGGCGCCGGAGACTCGCCAGGAGCTGGGGCCCAGGCTAGCGATTGACCAACGCTAGCTAGGTCGTTATAAATAGACTCCTCCAGACCCTGCTGGGGGCAATGCATCATCTGCGCAGCCGTAGCTCAATTGGATAGAGCATCTGACTACGGATCAGAAGGTTTCAGGTTCAACTCCTGACGGTTGCGCCATTTTTCTTTCCTGACCCTGTAATTTCTACCCGCCACCCCCTCCGCCCTGGGTTTCTCCCCTTAAGCTTGTCGAAACGCCTTTCGGAGGAACCCCATGCATACCCTGCTGCTTACCCTATTTGTGGCCCTATCAGCTTATGTCATCCCTGCCCAGGCACAGGACTTCTTCGTGGTCGACCTCGACCTTTCCCGCCGGGAGCACGTTCCCACCTACGACTGTGACATCTATGACTCTCGCCAGGATCGCCGCCTGTGCGAGCGCCTCGAGCGCCGCAGCTGGGAGGACCGAGCCTACGCCGTTGATTGCCGCGAGTTCAGCAGCTCCATGCTGGTTTCGGATTGCCTGGGCCTCGCCTCCCGTCTGAGTTATGACGACAGCACCATCAATTGCCGCCAGCGTGGCGTGCGCGACGAGGCTCGCTGCCGCTTCACCAAGCGAGCTTACCTGGACGGCCGCTTTGCGGCCCCCGCTCCCGTCGTGGTCCACCGTGACGTCTACGTGGCCAACACCTGCTCCGCCGACGTGTATGACCGCGCCTACGCCCGCTGGAGTGAGCGACGTGAGGAAATGCGCCGCCGCGGCCAGCGCCGTGCTGTCATCGGCACCGGCGTTGCCATCCTCGGCGCCGTGCTGGGCAACAGCGACGATCGCACCACCCGTAACATCGGCCAAGGCCTCTTGATCGGCGGTGCCTACGTGGCTGCCCACGGCTTGGTGGAAATGAGCGCCGCCGACAACTTCTACCCCCACCTCATGACTGGCTGCGGGGACTACTTCGTCCGCGAAACCCGCTATGTGACCGTGGAAAGCCGCCGCTGTACCAGCGTCCGCTACACCGAGCGCGGCTTCGGCTCTTCCCGCAGCTACTACGAGGTCCGCTGCCAGAACAGCAGCTACGTGACCTTCGACCACTACAGCGCCTGGGACAGCGGCACCACCTACTACGAAGGTGCGTACTGAGTTAGACGGCCCCTCTCGTCCAAGCTTAATCCCCCACATTCCCACCCCCGAACCCGGTATCTTGCCGGGATCGGGGGTAATTCATGAAATGGACGACGCTTCTCCTCTGCCTGCTGTCTCTTCCCGCCCTTGCCATCGACGGCAAGTTTTCCGCCATGGTGAGCGTCCTGGGCACCAAGCCCGACATCGACGGCGTGGATGAGCTGGGCGGGGTGGACGAGAAGTTCGGCATGACCGGCGGGATCGGCATGCGGGCCCTGCTCAAGATCCATGATGCCTTCAATTTCCGCACGGGCCTGGGCATCCGCCAGAAGGACCTGAACTACGACGTAGAAACCGCCGCTGGCGACACGGAGGTGGAGGGTACCCTGACCTACTTCTCCCTCCCGCTGACCCTCCATTTTCCCGTCCAGGAGGACCTGGTGGGCTTTTTCATCGGATCCGCCGCTGACCTGCTCATCGACGATGAGTGCGAAGTCTCCGGCGCCACGGACGATTGCACGCTGGAGGATGAGAAGTCCGCGGTTTTCCCCTTGGTCGTGGGATTTGAGGTTTCACCCACCGATCGGTGGGGGTTTGAGCTTTCTTATGAGCACGGGATAACGGAGTCGGCCAAAGATACCAAGACCCACTCCTATGTGGGCTCATTCCTCTACCACTTCTAGGCGAAGCGGCTCTCCATAGACTCCAGGCCGAGCTGGCCCAGCACGCCCTGCAGGCGTTCGCGGGGATGGCGGCGGGGCAAGTCTTTGTACGTGGCGATGATAAGCTCGTTCTTCATGGAGTGCTCCCAGCCCACGAGTTCCGTCACCCGCACCTGGTACCCATGGGATTCCAGCCTGAGGCAGCGGAGTACGTTGGTGACGTGACTGCCGAACTCGCGGGTGTGGATGGGATGGCGCCAGATCTCGGTCAGCACGTTCTGCGCGAGCTGTGGCCCCTTGGCTTGGCGCAAGGCCGCGGCTACCTCCGCCTGGCAGCAGGGGACCAACACGAAGTGCTTCGCCTTTTTGGCGAGTCCGAATGTAATGGCGTCATCCGTGGCCGTGTCACAGGCGTGCAAGGCGGTGACCACGTCGATCTCCTCGGGCAGCACCGTGGAGTGGGTAGCCTGTTCCACGCTCAAGGGCAAAAATGACATGCGGGAAAAGCCCAGGCGCGAGGCGAGCGCCTTGGACTTCTCCACCAGCTCCACCCGGGATTCGATTCCCCAGACATGCCCGTCCTTGCGTCTTTTGTAGAACAGGTCGTAGAGCAAGAAGCCTAGGTAGGACTTGCCAGCGCCCATGTCCACCAGGTTAGAGCCCTCGGCCAGCAAAGGCTCGATGAACTGGTATAGGTGGTAAACCTGCTTGAGCTTGCGCCGGGTGTCCTGGTTCAGCTTCCCGTCCCGCGTGAGGATATGGAGTTCCTTCAGGAGCTCGATGGACTGGCCTTCGCGAATTTCTGGGATCAGGGTCATGCTTCCTCTGGGCAAAAAAAAGGGCCGTCTTACGACGGCCCTTCCAAACTCGGTTTGGTGTGGCGCTTAGAAGCGGCCGCGACCGCCGCCGAAACCGCCGCCGCGGGGACCGTTGTCCCGGGGAGCCATGGGCTTAGCTTCAGTTACGTTCAGTGAACGGCCATCCATTTCGGTGCCGTTGAACTTCTCGATAGCGGCTTGAGCTTCGTCTTCGGTGGACATTTCCACGAAGCCGAAACCTTTGCTGCGGCCGGTGTCACGGTCAGTGATCACCTTGGCAGAGTCAACGGTGCCAGCTTGGGAAAACTTATCCAAGAGGCTTTTGTCGTTAACGGAATAGGGGAGATTGCCGACGTACAGTTTCTTACCCACAGGACCTCCTTACAGGCGTTGGGGACCGCTTAAAGAGAGGATGCCTTATGGCCCAGATCTTAACGCGGACGGATTAGAGCGCACATTAGCAGAATAACCAGCACTTGCACAACTCCCCGCCCGCTCTTCTGGGTTAAGGCGTTAAGCCCTTATAATCTTTCGGGGAATATATTGCTTCAGCTATTGTCTGCGCTCTCTCCGGCATAAGCTAGAGGGATGAAAACACTCCTTTGTTTGCTAGCCGCCCTCCCCTTTGTCATGGGGGCCACGAGCGCGCCGGTATACCAAGTGGTGAACCAGCACCCCGAAGACCTTGAGCGTTTGCTCCCTCACGTGGAAACCGTGAGGCAAGACGGACGGTTGTGGTTGGTGCGCCCGCGCGGCGCGATCCCGGCAGCCGCCATGGAGAATCTGCGCCTGGTAGACAAAGAGCGCGTGGACAGCTGGATGGTGCCGGCGAAACGAATGGCAAAGTCCTCCCCCGACGCCGAAGTACAGTCTTTGCTGGCCTCGGTGGACGCCGACCGATTCCACCAGGACGTGGTGTGGCTTTCCAGCATAGCCACCCGCCGGGTGGGGACGCAGGACAACCGTTCGGCCACCACGCTTTTGGAGGAGCGATTGCGCGCAATGGGTTACACTGTCGAGCGCGTGTGCCACCGCGCCCAGGAGTGCAGCGTGGTCGGCGAGAAGTCAGGGAGCGAACCTTCCAGGGGTGTGATCCTCGTTATGGCCCACTTCGACTCCGTTGGAGCTCCCAACGCAGGCGCCGACGACAACGCCAGTGGCGCGGCCGCGCTCCTGGAGATGGCCCACCTCCTTTCGTCCACGCCCCTGCGCCACACCCTCCGGCTGTTCTTCACGAACGGGGAAGAAAACGGCTTATTGGGATCCAATCACTACGCACGCCAGTTGGCACAGAACGGGAGCATCTCCTCCATCAAGCTTGCGGTTAACATGGATATGGTGGGGTACAACTCCAACGGGGTGGTGGAATTAGAGACGAACTCCGCCAACGCCAGGCTCGCCGATGAGTTCGCCGATCTAGTGACGACATACACCTCCCTGCGCCCCAAGATCACGCTCGGGGCTTGGGGCAGCGACCATGTGCCTTTCCTAGAGCGCGGCGTGCCCACAATCCTCACCATCGAGGATTGGTCCACCAAAACGCCTTGCTACCATCTTGCCTGTGACTTGCCTGCGACACTGAACAACGGCTACGCCGCCCAGATCATCAAGCTGAACCTGGCAGCGGTAGTTCTCAAGGACCGTCAGTAACAAGTCGTTCCGGGGATTCCATCCGGGAAGAGGTAGTCCAGCGGATACCCAATATCGAGTGTGATCTCACAATGGGCGCCCCGCACCTGCAAGCGCGTGAGGCGGGACTCGCACCTGGCCATGGCCGGGGCGCAACGGTCTGCGGTGAAGACGTGCCCCAGGGGGTTCCCCTCCCGGTCAAGAATCTCCACCACGCATTTCCCGTAAGCCGTCCAGGGCACCAGGATGAACGCGGCGATGAGCGCGGTCCTTCGCATTCATTAATGATTCCATAAAAATTGCATTCGCCCAAGCCCCGCGCTACTTAAGGGAGGGGGGGGGGACACATGAGCATGACCAACGAGGCGATCCAAAGGCTCCGCGTGGAATACCGCAAGCACGCGCTGGACGAGTCCCGCGTTCTGCCAGCGCCGGTGGACCAGTTCCAGGCCTGGTTCAAGGAGGCCATAGGGGCAGCGTGTGATGAACCCAACGCCTTCACGCTCTCTACAGTCGATGGTGACAAACCTCGGGGGCGGATCGTGCTTTTCAAGGGAGTTGAGCGGGATGGCCTGGTCTTCTTCACCAACTATAAATCCCCCAAGGGGCAAGAACTCGCCGCTAATTCCGCCGTAGCTGCTACCTTCCTGTGGTTGCCCCTACAGCGGCAGGTGCGCGTGGAGGGACGCGTGGAGCTGCTTCCCGCGGACGCTTCGGATGCATATTTCCGCACACGCCCCTATGGCAGCCAGCTGGGCGCTTTGGCCTCACCCCAGGGGCTGGTGGTCCCCTCCCGCGCAGAGCTGGAACGCATGTTCGCCGAAACCGCAGCTCTCTATCCTGAGGGCTCGGACATTCCCCGTCCCGCCCATTGGGGAGGGTATGTGATCGTGCCGGAGCTTTGGGAATTCTGGCAGGGGCGCGAGAACCGCCTGCATGACCGTGTGGTTTACCGAAAAGAAGGTGCAGCCTGGGTCAGGGAGCGCCTCGCGCCCTGAGTGCCGAAGCCACCCACGCGCGCCAAACATGGGCCAGGGCCAGGCCCCAAGCCGTGCCCACCATAACGTCCAATGGCAAGTGCGCCCCAAGATAGACCCGGCTGAAGGCGATCAGTACCGCGAAGGCCCATAGCAGGGAAGACTGGAGGCGGGTCAACACGGTGAACGGCAGGAAAAAGTGCACCACTGCCGCGGCATTGGCGGCATGGGAGGAGAAGAAGCCCCACTTACCTCCGCAGCCTTGGCCAAACTGGGGAATGAACTCTCGCAGGCCGGGCATCTTGCAGGGACGGATCCGCTTGAAGGCGTTCTTGAAAAAGTAGGAGGTGGAGGAGTCGACCACGGCCACCAAGAGCAGCGCGCTCACGAGCAGGAACATGGCTTCTCGCCTCGGCTTAGCTCGCATGCCCCAGAACAACCAAGGTACCAAAAGTACCCAAGGAGCCGCGCCCGAGAACCAGCCCATGAGAGCGTCGGCCCAATCGGCGTGGACGGATTGCACGAGAAGGAAGAGTGCGCGTTCCCACTCAGGTAGCGCCATGGTCTAGAGGGTCCCGAAGGTTTTCTTGAGGCGCAGGCGGATCACGTTGATCACTGCCTCGAAGATGATGTTGCCCCCCATTTTGGAGGCGCCTTCGGTGCGCTCCCAGAATACGATGGGCATCTCCTTACAT
Source organism: uncultured Bacteriovoracaceae bacterium (assembly GCA_964399165.1). Taxonomy (GTDB): domain Bacteria; phylum Bdellovibrionota; class Bacteriovoracia; order Bacteriovoracales; family Bacteriovoracaceae; genus UBA6144. The sequence continues at coordinate 18,112 of CAYNPO010000005.1, forward strand.
GGCAAACCCCGGGACCAAACCTTGTACTTGAGCTCGATTTGGAAGGCGTAGCCAACAGAAAAAACCTGACCGAGCTTGAGGCTACGGAGGGCCTTGGCCGAGTAACCGTTGAAGCCGCCGGTTGGGTCCAGGAAGGGAATGCCGGTTATGAAGCGGGTGTAAAGGGAGGCGCCATAGGATAGCAGCAGACGGCGGAACGGCCAGTTCATGATGCGGATGCCACCAATGTAGCGTGAGCCCACCACCAGGTCGTGTTGGTCGAGCTCTTCTATGAACGAAGGGACAGCAGCTGGATCGTGGGAAAAGTCGCAGTCCATGGTCACTACTTTGCCGTAACCGCGCTCCAGTGCCCAGCTGAAGCCTTGCAGGTAGGCGGTGCCCAGGCCCAGCTTTCCCTTGCGCTCCATGAGATGGAGGAAGGGACGGGTGGACTGCATGGCCTTCACCTCTGCGCCTGTGCCGTCGGGGGATCCATCATCGATGATCAGCAGGTGGATACCTGGGGCTGCTTTAGCCAGCTCGTCCACCATGCGTGTGACGTTGCCGCGCTCATTGTAGGTGGGAATGATGACCAGAGCGGGTGCTGGGCCAGACAAGGAAAGGTCCTTTTTGCGATGATGGCGGGATGATTCCATGCCCCCCTCTTTTTGACAAGGCGCGCGCCTGGTTCTGGCCGCTCTTCCTCCTCGTGGGGAACCTGCTGGTGGTGGTAGGTACCGATCTTGCCCACGATGAAGCGTATTACTGGATGTACGCGCAACACCCCGCGTGGGGATACTTCGATCATCCTCCCATGGTGGGGTGGTGGATAGCCCTCACCACGCATTGGATCCCGGGGGAGCTTGGCGTCCGGTTGCCTTTTCTCCTCGCCACGCAGGCATCGGCATGGCTCATGGGAACCCTTGTGCCGACGGATCGCCGTTGGCAGGTGTGGGCTTCATTTTCCGCCTTTCCCCTCCTGGCCGCTTCGGGCGTGTTCGCGTTACCGGACGGGGCGCTCGTGGCCCTGAGCGCGGCATGGTTATGGGCCCTGGACCGCGCCCTGAAGCGCGACGACGTTCCCCATGCCCTGTTGATGGGGCTTGTCGCTGCCGCCTTACTCTATTCCAAGTACCATGGAGTGTTGTTCCTCGGTGGGACCCTGCTCGCCTTGCCACGCCTGCTCAAGCGTCCAACATTCTGGCTGGCTGTAAGTTTTGCGCTGGTTTTGTATGCCCCTCATGCGCTATGGCAGCATGAGCATGGCTATGCCACGTTCCGCTACCACTTCGTCGACCGTCCAAGCGTCACGGTGGGTTGGCAGCAGCCCTTGGGATTCCTGGGGCTGCAAATCGTCCTAGCGGGGCTGTTGTTGGGACCGGCCCTCTGGAGAAGTCTTTTCCGAACAAAAGCCGCGGGTGACTTTGAACGGGTCCTCAAAACACTGGCTTGGTTCGTGCCACTATTCTTCTTCTTCTCAACATTCAGCAAGAAAGTGGAGGCAAACTGGACGGTGGCGGCGGCCTTGCCCATGCTCGTATACCTCATACGCAAGGGTAGGTTTCCGACGGGATGGCCCCTGCATGCCTCCATCATGGTCATACTTATCCTGCGGCTCGTACTTGTGGCCCCTCCCTCGTGGCATGGGATAGGAAGGACCGAGGAACTGCATGGATGGGGTCCATGGGCAAAATCCGTGCGGCAAGCTGCTGGACCAGAGTGTGGACTCTCCGGCAATCGTTATCAGTACGCCTCCAAGCTCGCATTCTATCTGCGTGATCCCTCCATCTACGCCCTCAACGTAAAGACCCGACTGAACCAGTTTGAATTCTGGGATCTGCGGGATGCGATGGGGGGACGCCCCGTTTGCTGGGTTACGGAGAAGCGCAATCTCTTTCCGGGGCAGCGTGTAGACGCACCTGATGGTAAGAAACTCGTTTTGGTGAAAGGCGTGGCCCTGGATGATATACTCGCCCTGAAAGGACTCCGCCCTTGAGAAAGCTAGACGTCCGCGACACACACGATCGGGTCATGATCCTGAACATCCTGCAGGGCACGTTTGCCGTTTCTGGTTTTCTGGGTGAAGCCTTCGCCAGCCGATTCGTACTCAACCTCACATTCGTGGCCCAGTTCACGCTGCTCGTCCTGGCCTTGAACTTCCACATGAAGGCCCTGCGCAACCTTTACAACACTTTCTGGAGCCTCACGGCGGTTCTGCTGGTGTACTACCTTCTCTCGTTCACCCGCAACCTGCTAGTGCTTGACCACACCCTCAACGCTGCTTGCTACGGTGTCGCCGTGATTTGCCTGATGGTGGGTGTATGGCAGATTTCGTCGCCGCTCTATTACCCCTTGGTGCAGTGGTGGGAGTATGACTTTCGCTTCAGACCCGACATCCGGGGCTGGGTAGTCGACGGTGAGGAACGCTACCGCGCCCGCCTTACCGACTTACGTCGTGGGGCGGGGTGCGTGACCATGTTCCACATGGCACCCGTCGGAGGCATCCTCGACATCGAGACGGATGCACTACATGTCCGCTTCAACCTAAAGGCCGAGGTGGTGAGCCGCAAAGAACACATTGTCGGACGCGGATACCAGTATGGGGTGCGCTTTCAAGTGGAAGACCTCGAGCAGAAGCAGAGACTGAAGCTCCTGACTAACTTCTGGAATGAGAGCAAGCGCCTCAAGATCAGGTCCAAGTTCGATGCCCTCCGCTGATTTTAACGCCGCCGATTCCCTGTGGTGCATGAAGCTTGCCCTTGAAGAAGCGGAGGCGGCTTACCGCATGGGCGAAGTTCCGGTTGGCGCGCTGGTGGTGAACGCCCAGGGTGAGGTGCTGGCGCGCGCTCACAACCGCAAAGAAGCCGTCCACAATCCGGTGGGACATGCGGAGCTGCTCGCCGTCCAGGCCGCAGCCCAGAAGATCGGCGGTTGGCGGCTAGATGGCTGCACGCTTTATGTGACGCTCGAGCCCTGCCCCATGTGCCTGGCGGGCCTGGGCCAATCGCGCATCGATCGCGTGGTCTTCGGTGCCTATGATCCCAAAGGGGGCGCCTTGAGCCTGGGTTATGCCCTTCACCGGGACACGCGCTTAAATCACCGCTTTAGTATGGTTGGCGGGGTGCTTCATTATGAGTGCTCGCGACTGTTATCCCAATTTTTCAAAGAGCGGCGGCCGAACTGATGGCCAAGCGCCCCTTTGGGTGTTAAATCAGTTGTCTTCTTAAGTGCCTGGTTTTCCTTCAGCGGAGATGTGTCCGAGTGGTTGAAGGAGCACGCTTGGAAAGCGTGTAACGGTCAAAAGCCGTTCGGGAGTTCGAATCTCCCCATCTCCGCCATCTTTCTTCGCGCCTAAACCCCCGCGTCTTACGAATTGCGAATGGCCCATGCTAGCGTTTCCGGAAACGGAGGCTTCATGAAAATCTCGATGTTCGTCCTGGCTTGCCTCGTCTTCGCCGCCACCGCCCAAGCGGACCAACTAGTCTACGTGGGCCGCATCTCCCAACCCGAGGTGAGCGAGTCCCCCTGGAACCTGGACATCTACCTCCACGACACCAAACGCGGCACCACCCGCCGCCTTACCAATCACTACCTGCACGACTACGAGCCCGCCCTCTCCCGCGACGGCAAGAAGCTCGCCTACATTACCGAGATGTGGCGCTATTTCCCCCACACCCACGGCGAGGCCCAGCTAGCTCTCATGGACATCGCCTCCGGCACCATCGAGCGCGTGGACATCGGCGACGACCATTGGGCGTCGGACCCCGTCTTCTCCAAAGACGGCAAAACCATCTACTTCACCCGCGCCCCCGTCCCCGAGCGCTTTCCCACCAACCGAGCCTACCAGATCTTCAGCTACGAGATCGCCACCAAGACCATCAAGCAGCTCACCGATCGGCCCTACCAGAACCACTTCGACCTCGCGCTCTCCCCGGACGGCAAGAAACTGGCCTACCGCCACGCCCACAACGGCCAGCAGGTGCTGAAGTTCTTCAACCTGGAGACCAACGCAGTGGAGGACTTCGAGATGGTGGAGCAGCCCTTCGCCGTGTTCTTGTCCGAGCCTTCCTGGCGCGACAACAACCGCCTGTACTTCAAGGCCCAGTACGGTGACCGCACCAACCCGTTCTTCGACGCCTTCTTCGAAGCTTCCGTCCCAACCCGTATCTTTGAGCGCGCGTTCCTGCACGAGAAGATCGAGGATCCCCAGGAAGTGTGTTGGCTGGACGCCAACCGCGGTTTCTTGGTGGCCCGTGACGACGTCGGTGAAGGTGCCCTGGAAGTTTACTCCTTCGACATGCGCCGTACGGCTTTCGGGCTCAAGCGGATTACGCAGAAGGATGAGGTCGCAAATCCGGGCAACAACGACATCGACTGCCTTTCCCGCCGTTGAGGGTCTCTGGGCCAGCCGGCCGAAAGGCGGGATTTTTGTTTCAATAGGAATAGGGATGCGGAAAAAACTATGCGCGTGGTGAGCATGGTACCCTCCTGGACTGAGACTCTGGTCGAAGCCGGGGTGGAGGTGGTCGGGCGCACCCGTCACTGCATCCACCCTGCCGGAAGAGTGGAGTCCATACCGGTGGTCGGCGGCACGAAAGACTGGGACTGGAAGCGGATCACCGACCTCAGGCCCGATTACCTCGTGCTCGACCAGGAAGAGAACCCTCGGTTCATGGCCGAGCAATCCAACATTCCTTTTGTCGCGACTCATGTGCAGGCAATATCTGATGTTGGTCTCTCCCTGCGCCAGCTTGGCAACGCTTTGGGGAATGCTGTCCTGACCGGCTACGCCGAGAAGTGGGAAGCGGTTGCGTCCCAGCCTTACGGCCGCGATTGGCGTAGCTTGGTGGAATGGGGGCGTCGGCCCTCCGGGGAAATCCATCGCTTCGTCTACGTTATCTGGCGCAATCCATGGATGGCGGTTTCGCGAGAAACTTACCCTGGTTCGCTACTCGCCCATTGCGGGATGCCGCCGCAGTTCTTCCCGGAAAAGTATCCCGAACTTGATTTGGACGATTATACCGACAGGGAGGGGACGCTTCTCCTCTTCGCCAGCGAGCCCTACCCCTTTCGGCAAAGGACCACGGGCTTGGCCGAACTTGGCTTCCCCTACGGCTTTGTGGATGGTGAAGCCTTCAATTGGTTCGGCGTGCGCGGCTTGCGCTTTCTAGAATCCGCGCGGGGCTGACCAGCCTCAGCCGAACTTGGCCCGCGCAAAGTGGGCGGCCGTGGCCGACAGGGCGCAGATGGAAACGCCCCAAGCGAGGTCAAAAAAAGCCAGCTTAACGCCGTAGTCTTTCATAACCGCCAGACAGGTGAAGTCGTAGATGCCGTATGCAACCAGCCCAAAAACGGCGCCATTGAAGAGGGCCACGGTCCATCCAGCATCCACGGGAACACGCGGGATGACGAAGTAGCTGATCCCCAGCGCGAGAAAAAGATAAACCAAGCCCGCCGCCCAGAATACGGGCTGGACGGAGCCATCAACGATACGGGCGGTGTTGGCCATTTCCTTGAGGTAAAACGGCTTCGCGATGAAACCTAGCCAGATGGCGTCCAGGACGATGAAGGATAGAATGGAGGCTGCGAAGACTTTCATGGTTGGGTCCCTGGTGGAGTAGAATCCGAAGCCCTCTTCTCCTTGAGGTTTTCAGCCAGCTGCTTGATGAAGGTGGCGAGCAAGGTCTCGAGGGCTTCCTTGATTTCGTTCTTAGGCGGCGGAGGAAGGGCTGCGGCGACTTTGGCCTTCTCAGCGTTGAGCATGTACGTGGCGACTGCCATGATCAGTGCCGCAAGACCCATCAGAACGACGGCGGCTGCATAGAGCCCGCTCCAGCGGAATTCGGCGCGCTCGTACTGTAGTCCGAACTCAATGGCAGCGATCAAGCTTGCGGTCACGAGATAGAAGACCGCCAACATAGTGGCGGCTGAGAAGAAAGCGATTCGCTTACTTCTTTTGGCGGTGGAACGGGCCCTTTCCATCAAGGCATGCGACTCCATCGAGGCTTGGTGAGAGACGACGGCCTGGAAAACGAGGTTGAGCCAGTTCATGTCACCTTCCCCGGTTAATCCATGAGCCTAGGGCGAAACCAACCACCAGCGCCCCGGCCACCGAGCTGAGAGGGTGCTTGCGAATGATTTCGGATGCCTCGTCCGCGAGACGAGAGGCGGCTTTCTTCAAATCCTCCATTTGGGCCTCGTCGATGAGCCGTTGAGCAACATTCTGGGGTTCGGTTTGGGGGGTTGGCATGGGAACTCCTCCGTGGAGCCAATCTTCCACATAGGCGGCGGGAAACCAAGGGCCGTCAGCGTTTCTTCCTAATCACCGAAATGTTGCCATCCGTTTCCAAGAAAGCGTAACGAACGTCCTCGGACGCCATGACCCCCTCCTCACGCAAGGCTTCATGGAGTTCCTGTTCCGTGATCTTTTCCTGCTTGAGCATACTCTCATTGATCTTGCCGTTACGGATTAACAGCTTTGGTTCACCCTCTACGAGTCTTTCGGCGGTATGTGATAAGAACGTGATCCGATTGATGGAAGCGCTCATGACAAGGAGAGTACCCGCGCATATGAAGGCAGCCAGCAGGCTTTCATCCCCCGCCGTGAGAGCACTCTGCATGGATTCGCTTACGATCAAGAGAAGGATCAGATCATAAGGGGCCAGTTCGCCAATGTGCTTGGTGCCGAGGATGCGAAAGCATGTGAGCAGGAAAAGATAGGCCAGTCCGGACCGCAGCACGAGCTCCCACCATGGCGTCGTTAGGCTCCACATGGGGACAGTTTGGACTGATTCTCTAGGCAATGGGATGAATCCAGATTGAACATGCCCAAGCTAGTTGGTTTGTGCCCCGCGGCTACTTTGACAGGGTTGTCCAGACCCCCTAGGATGGCAGACGGTCTGGGCCAGATGGGCCCGTCGCCATGAACTCCGCCAGGTCGGGAACGAAGCAACGGTAGTGGTTTGGCGAGTCGTGTTTGGTTCCAGGCCGCTTTTTCTTACACTTAATACTTCCTTACATTCTTGTTTATGGCGCCACCGCGCATTGACGGTGTAGCGACCCTCTCTTAGTTTGTTGGCCTCAGTTTTTGGGCCGCGTCAGGAGAATAAATGGCTTATCAGGTGCTCGCCCGCAAATGGCGGCCCAAGCGTTTCGAAGAGGTGGTCGGGCAAGACCACATCACTCGTTCGCTCCAGAACGCGCTTCGTACTGGCAAGCTGGCCCACGCCTACCTTTTCACCGGTACCCGTGGCGTGGGTAAAACCACCATAGCGCGCCTTTTCGGCAAGGCCATCCGCTGCGAGGCTCGCGGCGCCGACATGAACCCCTGTCTCGAGTGCGTTTCATGCAAGGACATCGAACAGGGTTACTCCCTCGACTACCTGGAGATCGACGGCGCTTCCAACAACAGCGTGGACGACGTCCGTGAGTTGATCGAGAACGCCCGCTACCTCCCCGCCCGCGGCACCCACAAGATCTACGTCATCGACGAAGTCCATATGCTTTCCACCGCCGCCTTCAACGCCCTGTTGAAGACGCTGGAAGAGCCACCCGCGCACGCCATATTCGTCTTCGCCACCACCGACCCGCATAAGTTGCTGGGCACGGTGCTCTCGCGCTGCCAGCGCTTCGACTTCAAGAGCGTCCCCCCCGAGATCCTCGCTGGCCACCTGAGGAAAGTGGCCCAGGCCGAGGGGATCCGCTTCTCCGACCCGCGGCTGGTGGACAAGCTCGCCGTTTACGGCAAGGGCTCCGTGCGCGACGCCCTCTCCCTCTTCGACCAGGTGCTGAGCCTGGCGGGCGGCGGGGTGATCGACGAAGCCGTCTTCTACCAGTCCCTGGGCCTCGCCCGCGCCGGCGCCCTGCGGGACATGATGGGCCATATACTTCGCGAGCGCCCAATGGAGGCTTCGCGCCTGCTCCAGGACCTGCTCCAGGAAAACATCGACCTCAAACGCATCGTCGACCAATTGCTAGAGGCGTTCCACGCCGTAATCCAACTCGTAGACACGCCCGCGGAGACGTATTCCCAAGGCCTTCTGCCACCAGATGCCCTCGACGGAATTACCTTCGCGGAGCTTTTTTGGTTGTTCGAGACCTTTACCAAGGACTGCGAGTGGGCACTGGTCAGCCCCTCTCCCGAGAAAGTCGTGGATTTGGTATTGCAGAAGCTAGCACGGCGTCGACAGATTCTGCAGCCGGACCACGCCTTGGTGCAGAAGGGAGCGGCGGGTGCGACAGCCTCGCGTACGGCGGCGTCTCCCGCTCCCAAGATGTCCCCAGCCCCCATCGCCGCACCTGAGGCTACCGTAGCTCCAGCGGCGACACCAACTCCCGCGGCTAGGCCCGCCGGCGCCGTTTCCGCCCTCAATCCTTCTTACGAAGCCCTGCTGGAGTCCCTCGACGATGCCCCCACCATCCGCGGCAACCTGGAGATGGGGAACTTCACCGAGCCTCCCCGCATGGTCGAGGGTTCGGTGCGCCTGAGCATCGGCTTCATGGAGGAAGACTCACTTCCCCGTGACTACCTCCAGGACCCGGAAGTGGTGGTGAAGCTCAAAGAAAAACTCGCGCGCTTTTATGGCGTCACCGCCGACCGCGTGGCGGTGCAGTTCTCAGCCGTCACCGCCTCCGAAGCCGCGGCTACGGGCTTCACCGGCATCAGCGCCCGCGAGCAGCTGGCTGCTCGCGAAGCCACCGCCCAGAAGAAAGAACGCCTGCTCAACGACCCCTACGTCCGGGAGGCCGAGCGCCTCTTCGGCAGCAAGGTCGACAAAGTCGTATTAAAGGATTGAACGCATGAACCTCCAGCAGATGATGAAACAGGCCCAGCAAATGCAGGCCAAGATGGCGAGCCTCCAAAACGAACTCGCCACCCGCGAGGTCGAGGCTTCCGCCGGCGGCGGTGCCGTCAAGGTGAAGGTTAACGGCAAGCAGGAACTCCTCTCTATCAAGATCGCCGCCGAGGCGGTGGACCCCAACGACGTAGCCACCCTGGAAGAGCTGGTCTTCACGGCGGTGAACCAGGCCATGAAGCAGTCCCAGGAGATGGTCACCCAGGCCATGGGCAAGATCACGGGCGGGCTAAGCCTGCCGGGGATGTTCTGAGATGATGGAGCTGCCCCCCATCGTGCGCAACGCGGTCGCGGCCCTGGGCCGCCTCCCCGGCGTCGGGGAGCGCTCCGCCTTGCGCATGGTGACGTCCATGACGAACTGGCGCAAGGACGAGCTTCAGCGCTTCGCCCAGGCGGCCGCGGAGCTGGCGCATCTGCGCTCCTGCCGCGAGTGCGGCATGTGGAGCGAGCCCGAAGTGTGCGAGCTTTGCCTCTCCCCCTCCCGGCGCGAGAGCGGCATTCTGTGCGTGGTGGAGCAAGTGAGCGACCTGCTGGCCATCGAGAAGAGCGGCCAGTTCAAGGGGCGTTTCTTGGTCCTGGGGGGCGTGCTCAACCCGCTCCTCGGCGTGGGGCCCGACCAACTCCGTTTCAAGGAGCTGCGCGAGCGCGCCGCCGACGGCAGCGTGCACGCGGTGGTCCTGGCCCTCAACCCGAGCGTCGAGGGCGACGCCACCTGCGCCTACATCAAGCACCTCCTCCCCGCCGCCGTGGCGGTGGAGCGCATCGGCTTCGGCATGCCCATCGGGGGCAGCCTGGAGCACCTGGACCCCATGACCATCGGCAAGGCGCTCGAGAACAGGAAGACTTTTTGATGATGGACACCAACCTACCCGCGCGCCTGCACCAAGCGTTCGCTCGCACCGGGCTTCCCGCCGACGTGCGGTTGTTCGTGGTCCGCCGCGACGGCCTCATGGTGTGGGACGGTACCCCCGATGACCGCTCGCAGCCTTTGGCCGCGTTATGCGGGGGCATGTGGGAAGCCTCCTTCGCCATGGCCCGAACCGCAGGCGCCGCCACCTCGCCATCCGGTTTCCGCCTGGTGTTCGACGACGCCGCCGCCGGCGTGCTGGTGTACCCGTTGACCGTGCACGGCGAGACCTACTTCCTGGGCGGGATCTACCGCGACTGCGTGAATCCAGCGCGCCTGCGTCACCGGGTGCAGGAGCTGCGCGGGCGCCTCGAGGGCCTGCTGGCAGAGGGCCAGGCTCCCGTGGCCGCCCAAGCCGAGCGCGCCGGTTATTTGTTCGCGGACATCACTGACGCCGAGATGGACCGCCTGTTCGGGATCGGGGTGTAGCATGTCCTTCGTTAACCACCACACCAAAGAGATCAACTGCAAGATCGTTTACTACGGGCCCGGCCTCGGGGGTAAGACCACCAACATCCAGTGGATTTACCAGAAGACCGCCGCAGGGAACAAAGGACAGATGGTTTCCCTGAACACTGAAAACGAGCGCACGCTGTTTTTCGACTTTCTGCCCTTGGATTTGGGTGAGATACGCGGCTTCAAAACCCGTTTCCACCTTTACACCGTGCCCGGGCAGGTCTTCTATGAGGCGAGCCGCCGCTTGATCCTGCGTGGAGTGGACGGTTTGGTCTTCGTGGCCGACTCCCAACTTGAGCGGATGGAAGCGAACCTTGAGAGCCTGGAAAGCCTGGAGGCGAACCTCGCGCTCCAGGGGTATGACCCAGCCCGGGTGCCCACGGTCATGCAGTGGAACAAGCGGGACCTCCCCAACACCGCGCCGGTGGGGGATATGTCCGAGAAGCTCAACCGGCGCCGCGTTCCCGAGTTCGAGTCCGTCGCCTTCCGGGGTGATGGCGTGTTCGATACGTTGAAAATGGTCAGTAAGATGGTCCTCCTGAACATCAAGGGGGGACTGGCATGAAAAGGAGCTCAGCCATGGCAATTGAGAAAGTGAAGCCCCTCACCAAGAAACAGGTCGATCAGCTTCGCAAGAAGCTCAATGAGGAGAAGGAAAGCCTGCTCTTCAATGGCCGTATGAGCGCCGAAGAACTTGGCTTGGCCATGACCGACGACGTGAACGACGAGGTCGACGCAGCGGTTGCCGATTACGAGGGCTCCCACCTCCTCCGTTTTCGTAACCGCGAGGTCTTCTATGCCAAGAAGATCGATAAAGCGCTCAAGAAGATCGAACTCGGCGAGTACGGACTGTGTAGTGAGTGCGCCGGCCCCATTAAGTTCGAGCGTCTGCTCGCCCGGCCAACCGCCGAAATGTGTATCTTCTGCAAAGAAGAAGCAGAGCGAGAGGAGTCCAGTAACGTCCACGGCCGCCAGTCCAAGTCCTTGGGTAAGACCCTGGACATGGGCTCGGCTTCCATCTGATGGCCGGCATGATCGCCGTTATAGGCGGCAGCGGGATTTACAAGTTAGATGGCGTCGAGGAGCGGGGCAGGGAGGAGGTCTCCACCCCGTTCGGGAACCCCAGCTCTGCAGTCATGCGATTGGAGGTCGGCGGCGCCCCCTTCTTCTTCCTCCCGCGCCATGGCATCGGTCACCACATCACGCCGTCCGAGATCAACTACCGGGCCAATATTTACGCGCTCAAGGCCCTGGGTGTGGATACGGTTGTGAGTATTTCCGCGGTTGGGTCCTTGCAGGAGCAATATGCGCCTCGGGACTTCGTACTGCCCGACCAATTTATCGACTGGACCAAGGGGCTGCGAAAGCGTTCCTTCTTTGATGAGGGCGTGGTGGGCCACGTCTCTTGCGCGAACCCAGTCGAAGAGGCGTTGCAGTTTCGTTTGCGAGACGCCTGCGACTCTGCCGGTGTCAGGGCACACCTGGGAGGCTCCTACGTCTGCATCGAGGGCCCCCAATTCTCCACCAAGGCTGAGTCACGCATCTACCGCTCATTTGGGGCGTCAGTCATCGGCATGACGAACGTGCCCGAGGCTTTCCTGGCCAAGGAAGCCGGCATGGCCTACGCGACCGTTGCCATGGTGACGGATTATGATTGCTGGAGGGACGCCCACTGCGAGGTCCAGGAGATTATGGCCGTGATGAAGGACAACTATGTTTCGGCCCAGCGGTTTCTGGGCGCGCTCATACCGTCCCTTCACCGTAAGCCGGTCGCGTACAAACCTGAGAACAAGTGGGCCGTGATCACCGACCAGGCCAAACTCTCTCCTAGGCACCGCGAGATCCTCGAGGTGGTCCTGAGGTGACCCTGGAGTACCGACCACACGTTTCGGTTCTGCTGGAGGAGTGCCTCTCGGCCCTCGCCGCGGGGGCCGAGGGAGTGGCACAACCTCTTTTCGCCGACCTGACCTTCGGTGGGGGCGGCCATAGCTCGGAAATCCTCCGGCGCTTTCCGGGCGCCAGACTCGTGGCATTCGACCAAGATCCGGAGGCCGTGGCCAACGGCAAAGCTTTACTGGCCGCGGGGGGATGGGGCGAAAGGGTAAAGTTAGTGCATGCTAACTTCTCATCGTTCCCGGCCTGGGCCAAGGAAAACGGCGTGGGCCAATTTCATGGGATCCTAGCGGACCTTGGCGTGTCCTCGCATCAGTTCGACGAATCCTCCCGGGGGTTTTCCTACCGCTCGGACGCGCCTCTCGATATGCGCATGAATCCATCGGACCTGGCCGCCCCCACCGCTGCCGATCTCGTGAACACGCTCCCAGAGCGCGATTTGGCGGACCTCATCTTCAAGAACGGTGAGGAAAGACTCTCGCGCAAAATAGCCGCAAGGATCGTCGAGCGGAGACGCGACCGCCCCTATAGGACCACGGCCGAACTTGAGGAGACGTGCTTCCTCGCCTACCCGCCCACCCAGCGCCATCGGGGCGCCCATCCCGCAACTCGCACGTTTCAAGCGCTGCGGATTGCTGTCAACGATGAGCTCGGTGTCCTTGCGCGCCTACTGGGCGAGTTGCCTTCGCAATTAGCCCCGGGGGGTGTCGCCGCTATCATCAGCTTCCATTCATTGGAGGACCGGGTGGTGAAGCATGCGTTTAAAGAAATGGTGGCGGAATCCAACGGGCGCGTTACACTATTAACTAAGAAGCCGATAGTGCCGTCCGAGCGCGAAGTTGAAGTGAACCCGCGGGCAAGGAGTGCCAAGCTGCGGTTGATGCGACGGACGGGCAACCATGGAGGGGTGCATGGCTTTACGGAACAAGAAGGCGACGAGTTGGACTGACAACAAGGTCGTCCAAACGCTCTTCCATCCCCAAGTGCTCCCCTTCACGCTTACATTTGCCTGCATGGCCGTGCTGTTCGTGACGATCAGGATGAAGTCCATCGAACAAGCGTACCACCTGGACGGCCACGACCGCGCCTTGGAGAAGGCGTGGGTCGAAAACAAAGAACTGAAGGCGCAAAGGGCACGGATGCTCTCGGTGCGTAGGCTCCGCGAATTCGCGGAGAAGTACGGACTAAAGGAGCCGGGTCCCGAGCAGATCATCCTGATTCCCTAAGCGCATGGAGGCGCTTAGAATAAGGGGCCTGTGAAAACGCGGATCCAGACCACATTCTTCGTCATGGTGGCGCTATTCGGACTCGTAGCGGCCAAAGCCTTTTACATCCAGGTGGTGAACAAGGAGAGGCTGCTGGCTTATGCTCGCAGCCAGTTCCAGCGGGAAGTTCGAGCGTATCCCAACCGCGGGAACATCGTGGACCGGCACGGCACTCCCCTTGCCATCAACGTGCAGACCTTCAACATTTTCACGTTCCCCCGTGGCAAAGGGCCTGAGTTTCGCAGGCAGCTGAGGGAGCTTTCGAAGATCGTGCCGAAACTCCCGCATCACGAGCTTTGGGCGAAGGTCCGCAACCGGAGCAAGTACACGTGGCTCGGGCGCCATGTAAGGTTGACCCCCACCCAGGAGGCAAAAGTCCGCAAGCTGGACTTGATTCACCTGGAGGCCAACAACGACCGCGTTTATCCCAACCACGAGCTCGCGGCGCAGGTCATCGGGCACGTGGGAATCGACAACTCGGGCTTGGCCGGCATCGAACGATCGATGAACGATAGGCTGCGGGGAAAGCTGCAGGTGGTGCGCTACCAGCGTGACGCCAAAGGGCGCCCGGTCAGGTATGAGGGGGGGCCAGGGAAGATGGAGCCCGCCGAGGACGTCACCCTTTCGATCGACAAGGAGTTGCAGGGAACTCTCGAGGCTTCGCTCAAGGAGGCAGTCGAACACCATAAGGCTTCCCGTGCGGGAGCCGCCGTCATGGACGCCGTGACCGGTGAAATTCTTGGCATAGCCAACTACCCCTCGTTCGACCCCAACCATCCCCGGGACCAACCGGCAGAGAATCGCAAACTGTCATTTGTCACAGATCCTTTCGAGCCGGGGTCGATCCTGAAGACCATGACTGTGGCTTCGGCCCTGGAGCATGGCGTGGCTAATCCGTCCAAGCGCTATTTCTGCGAACGAGGGAAAATGCGCATCCAGGGTCACACCATCAGTGAGGCGGAAAGCGACAAGAAGTTTGAGTGGCTTACGGTCACTGACATCCTCAAGTACAGCTCCAACGTGGGAACGACCAAAATCGCCTTCGACCTCAAGTTCCCTCGCTTGGCCAAGACATTACGTGGTTTCGGGTTGGGCGAGAAAACGGGCATCCAGGTCGCAGGCGAGTCCAAAGGCATCATGACCCGCGCCGAGAAGGTAAAGCCCCTCACTCTGTCGAACATCAGCTTTGGCCATGGGGTAGCGACCACGGGAATCCAGATGCTCCGGGCGTATGCGGCGGTCGCCAATGGTGGCTACTTGGTGAAACCCACGTTGCTTAAAAACGAGCAATCGCAGCTGAAGAAGGAAAATCGAGTGATCAAATCTTCAACGGCCAAAGAAGTGGCGAAGATGATGGTCAAGGCGGTCGAGGATGGTACTGGCACCAACGCACGCATCCCGCATTACACCATAGCTGGTAAGACCGGCACCGCCCAACGAGTAGCCCCCAACGGAGGCTATGAGGGTTACATCGCAAGCTTCGCCGGCTTCCCCGTGAACATCGGGCGTCCGTTCGTAGTGTTGGTCTACGTGGACAATCCCAAGGCCAACGGCTATTACGGCAACGCCGTAGCGGGGCCGGCCTTCAGGAAAATTACGCAGCACCTCCTTTACAAGAGCAAACAGTTCGCACCCTTGGCCCGTTACAGTCCAGAGTCGAACGCCAAAAATCTTGATTCCGTCACCACCGCTCTGTCATCGTCGCGGCACCTCGGGCCGGGCCGCATGCCCCGGTTTACGGGGCTCGACAAGGCCTCCGCCGTCCGCATGGCCGAAGGCTTGGGCATCCAGGTTGAGATGACCGGATTTGGCGTCGTCTCGCGCCAAACCCCCGGCGCGGGGGAGTCAATCGTCGGCCTAAAGGAAGTGCGGCTTCATTTCTCGCCCCCCGCCTATGAAGAGTGATCTAGCCTCTCTCTTGGCGCGGGCATCCCGCATCACTTGGAGGATGGAGGAGGCGAATGGGGAAACGGTGGTTTTTTACCAACTCGCGGACGGGGAAGCCGCCGAAGGTACACTCCATTCGCGTCTGAGTGCACACCGCCCGCTTGGTCTTGTTCTGACCCGGGAGCCCCGGCATCTTCTGCATGTCCCCTACCACGTGGTTCCACCGAACCAGTGGGCTGGCGTGCTGGCATCGGCATGTGACCAGTTCTTCCCGCTGCCAGCAGGGATGAAAATCATCGGAGTGACGGGCACCAACGGAAAAACCACAACGGTGGATTTGGTGCTGCAGTTGCTTGAAGGAGCGGGCCTAAAAGGCTTTTCACTCGGCACACTCGGCGTCCGTTCGATGGGCACGACATTGGATGAATTCGGCATGACCACGCCCGGCCAACTGGAACTGCGCCGCCAACTCCACAGGCACGGCCAAGGCGCGGACTTCGTCGCGATGGAAGTAAGTTCCCATGCGCTCGACCAAGACCGGTTGCACGGTCTTAGGCTAACGGCCGCCGCCTGGACGAGCTTTACCCAAGACCACCTGGATTACCACGGCAGCATGGAGGCTTACGCAGCCGCGAAGGAGAAGATATTTGGTCTTCTCTTGCCCGGAGCTTCGCTCTATGTGCCCGCGGGGCAAACGCTTTTATCCGAGAGACTCGCCAAGAAACGCGGTTTCAAGCAGGCACCACAACTTCCCGCGAATTTCTTGTCATCCCTCCCTCCTTTCTTCCGTTCACGCTTCAACCGGGAGAACCTTGAATGTGCCCTCGCCATTGCCTCCGAGCTGGGCGTGAGTCCAGATATCAAGGCGTGCGCGAGGCTGCTGCCGCCACCCGGTCGTTTCCATGTGCGTGAGTGGGACAGGCGCACGGTAATCGTTGATTTTGCCCACACGCCCGACGCCGTGGAGAACGTTCTCAAGGCTGCCCGTGAGGCATTTCCTGGACGGGTTCTCGTGGCTCTCTTTGGCTGTGGCGGTGACCGGGACAGGAGCAAGCGTCCGTTGATGGGGGCGGCGGCGGCCCGCGGTGCTGACCGTTTGGTGCTCACCAGCGACAATCCCCGAACTGAAGACCCCATGGCTATCATCGATGACATCATTGGTGGGCTGCCGCCTGGGACGTCCTACAGCGTGGAACCTGACCGTCCCAAAGCGGTAAGGAGCGCGCTCGCTGCGTTGAGGGAAGGTGAAGTGCTGGTGATGGCCGGAAAAGGCCACGAAGACTATATTCAGGTGGGCGCCGTTAAACATCCTTACAGCGACGTCGCGGAACTCGAGGCGCACATCAAGCGCGTCACCAAGGAAGGCCATGGTTGAGACGTCATTGATCACACAATGCCCCTCCGTGAGCGGAATACGCGGAGACATCCCTAAGGGTCGCCTGGCTTTTTGCCATGACACCCGACAGTACCGGCATCCCTCGCTGTTCGTCGCTTTCCCGGGGGCCAGGCACAATCCCCTGGAGCACGTGGAACCCTTGTTGAAGCAGGGGTGCCCCATAGTGGTCTATGAGGACAATTCCTCCAATCATGCGCTGGTCGAGAGACTCAGGCCGTCCCACCTCTCCACCTGCTGGGTGGCGGTTAAGGACGCCGTTGCGTTCACCCAGGAGCTCGGGCAGCGCCACGGGCATGCCTGGCAAAAATCGGGAGGGCGTGTATTCGCCATTTCGGGCTCCAACGGTAAGACCACCCACAAGGAGATGCTGGCGTTCTTGTTGCAATCCGTGTTGGGTGACGGCGTTGTGGCCACGGAGAAGAACCACAACAACCATCTTGGCGTTCCTCTCACCCTGCTTCGAGTGGGGCCCGCAACGAAGGTGTGCGTGCTGGAGTTGGGTAGCAACCATCCCGGTGAGATCAAGGTCCTCTGTGACTTGGCGACACCCGACGGCGGCATCGTGACCAACATCGGCGCCACACACTTGGAGTTTTTCGGCTCTGAAGAGGCGGTGTTCGAGGAGGAGGGGTTTCTTTTCCACGCGCTCCAGAAATCCGCCGGCGGAAAAGCCGCTTTTTTCCAAAACATGGACGACGATTTCCTTAAGCGGCTCCCGCGCACTCCAGGCACGCTCACGTATTCGCGTTTCCCCGGGGCCAATCTGCGCTTTGAGGTTCGTAATGGGGAAGTGGAGGTGAGTGGGAAGCTCGGCCATCAACTCCTGCGCAACCCTAGTTTGACCGGTTCCCATAACCTCACGAACATGGCGACGGCCTGGGCCATTGCCACCACCTTGTTTCCCGCCCATCAGGAGTCCTTCGCCGTCGCTGCCGGCGATTTCCGCCCCACCGCCAACCGCTCCGAGTGGCGCGAACTGGGAGGTAAAAAAGTCTATCTCGACGCCTACAACGCGAACCCGTCCTCCATGAAAGTGGCGCTGGAGGGGTTCTTCGAATGGCTCAAGGCCCACAAAGTGGAGCATGGTCGTGCCATGGTGATCTTGGGTGACATGAACGAGCTCGGCGACAACGCGCCGACCTACCACCGGGAGGTCGGCGAGTTCTTGCGACGCTGGCCCGATGTCGAGGCCGTCTTCATTGGCCGATTCGCTTCCCACTATCTGGAGGGAAGGGGCGCTGGCCGTGGCTTTGCTGACGCCTCTCTGTTCAAGACGTCGGCCTGGACAGAAGCGACACGAGACAAGGACCACCTCTTCATCAAGGGGAGTCGGTCTTTACAATTGGAGTCGCTTCTCGTTATAACTTAGGGTTACCCTAAGCCGAGGCTCAATAATGTTTTTTCACTGGCTTTACCCGCTGAGTCAGCAGCATGCCGTTCTCAATGTTTTCAGGTATATAACGGTACGATCCTTCATTGCATTCTTAATCGCCACCATCGTTTCCGTGGTGTGGGGAAAACGTTTCATCGCCCTCATGAAGCTGCGTCAGTTCGGCCAAAGCATCCGCGATGATGGACCCGAGAGCCATAAAAAGAAGAAGGGCACCCCCACCTTTGGTGGCATCTTCATCGTTGGTTCCGCATTGCTCGCCTGCGGCCTGTGCGGCAACTTCCTGAGCTTGCCTTACGCGCTCTCCGTCTTTGTGATGATGAGCTACTTCCTCCTGGGCTGGCTCGATGACTACCTCAAGGTTCTCAAGAAGAACTCCAAGGGGGTTTCCGCCAGGCAGAAGTTGGTATGGCAGTTCGCTACTGCGGGCTTCGCCGGTTGGGCCATGCTCCACTGGGGCGTCATGGATACCAAGCTGTATTTGCCCTTTCTCAAGGAACCCGTGGCCGACCTTGGGAATTGGTACATTGCCTTCGCGGCCCTAGTAATCGTAGGTTCCAGCAACGCCGTGAACCTCACGGATGGGCTGGACGGTCTGGCCATAGGGCCGGTTATCATCTCCGCCGCAACACTCGGCCTTCTGGCTTACGTATCTGGGCATGCCGAGATAGCCGAGTACCTGCTTATCCCGCATGTTCCCGATTCTGGGGAGATCCTCGTTCTCACGGCCGCCCTGGTGGGCGCGGGGGCTGGTTTCCTCTGGTATAACGCTTACCCCGCGGAAATTTTCATGGGTGACGTAGGCTCGCTTTCTCTGGGCGGGGCGCTAGGTACCATCGCGGTCCTGACCAAAAACGAGTTTCTCTTCGTCATCGTGGGTGGAATCTTCGTGCTGGAAGCTGTGTCGGTAATTTTGCAGGTGGCGTCCTATAAAACCCGGAAGAAACGCATCTTCCGTATGGCGCCCATTCACCACCATTTCGAACTGGCCGGCTGGCCGGAAACCAAAGTGATCGTGCGGTTCTGGATCATCAGCTTGGTGCTGGCGATCCTTGCCCTCGCTTCCCTGAAACTGCGCTGATTAGCCCCGAAAAGGACCCGTCATGGAAAAGTACAAAGGTAAGAAAGTTCTCATCGTGGGCCTGGGCAAGACCGGCTTTGCCCTGATTAACCTGTTCAATCAGATTGGCTGTGACATTAAAGTCACCGACATGAAGCCGATCTTTGACCTGAACAAGCAGGTTAAGCGACTTAAAAAGGTCAGCCCAACGCCGGCCATGACTCTGGGCGAGCACAAGGACGAGGACTTTATCGAGGCGGATGTCATCGTATACTCCTCCTCGGTGGATCCGAGCCTGCCCCAGTTGAAACTGGCTCGCGAGGCGGGGCGCGAGGTCTACAGCGATTTCGCCTTTGCCTATGCCAATTGCAAAAAGCCTATCATCGCCGTCTGCGGGAGCTACGGCCGCACGACCATCGCCCACATGATCGCCTATACCTTGCGCGTAGACAAAAAGAACGTGTTTGTGGGTGGCACCAGCGAGGAGCCATTCATCAACTATTTGATGTCGCCCTCCCGTGACGAGACTGATTACGTGGTGGTCGAAGTTTCTCCTCTGCAATTGCAGACCGTGCCTTCTTTCAAGCCGGTCATGGCGGTTTACCCCAACCTAGAGGAAAAAGCGGTCCCGGGCCGCTTCAAGGGTCCAGGTGAATACCTGGACACCGCGCTTCGCGTGGCCCGCGACTTGGGGCCTGAGAATTTCCTGGTGGTGAACTTCGACAAATTGGCAGGCAACTCCATCCTCCGCAACTGCCAAGCCCAGACGTTTTGGTACTCCCGTAAGAGCTTCGTGAGCATGGGCGTTCTCAACGAAATCCAGGGCACTCACTTCCACGACAAGCGTATTCACTCCAACATCCACTACCACTCGGACTTCAAGGTCACGAACATGCGGATAGTGGGGCAGAACAATCGCGAGAACCTGCTTGCGGCCATCACGGCCTGCAAAGCACTCAAGTGTTCCGACAGCGCAATCCAACACTGCTTGGAGAATTTCCCCGGCATCCCCCACCGCCTGGAATTCGTGGTGGAGAAGAACGGCGTGAAGTTCTATAACGACGCTAAAAGCGAGACCATGGACGAGCTGCGGGCATCATTGGAAGCCTTTAAGGACCCCGTCATCTTGATCGCCGGTGGGAAGGAGATCGAGGGAATTCCTTATGACCGCTATTTCGGCGTCATGAATGCCAAGGTGCGGATCCTGGTCCTCGTCGGGGAGTGCAAAGAGAACATGAACCGCTTGCTTGGCGAGGCCACCCAGACCTTCCTGGTGGGATCCTTCGACGAGTCAGTCCTCCTGGCCTACCAAAAGAGCCGTACTGGAGACACCATCCTTATGTGTCCAGGCAACGAGAGTACGGATGTGTTCCGCGACTTTGAAGAGAAGGGGAACTACTTCAAGAAGCTCATTTTCCAATTGTGACGCACGGGGCGCGGCTCTAAAATGGGGTTATCCCATGGAGGGGCTGCGTGGACAAAAATAACGGACTTGAGCGCTTAAGTACTTTCTTCCTCCTCACCACGGTCCTCATCGTCTTCTTCGGTGTGGTGATGGTCTTCTCCTCTAGCTACATGTGGGCCCGCGAGCAGCATGGTTCTCCCACCTACTTCCTGGTCAAACAGCTCGCGTTCGTGGTGGCGGGGGTTGCTGGAGCGCTCTTCCTATCAAGGACACGACTTTCATTCTGGTACAAGAACGCCTACAAGGTGCATGCCGCGTGCGTGACCATGCTTCTCCTCACCTTCGTTCCCGGAATTGGCGTGATGGTGAAGGGCTCACACCGCTGGATCAACGCGGGCTTCATGAACCTTCAGCCCGGGGAGTTCGTTAAAATCTCCCTCGTGCTGGTGGCGATCCGTTACTTCGAGAATTTCAATGCCTATGACCAGCGCCAAAGGGCGCTTTACGGCGCGGGCATCGCCATCCCCCTGCTGGCATTCCTGGCACAGCCGGATTTCGGGACTTTCGCCATAGCCTCGATGATCGTGGCCTTCGTCGCCTTTCTCAGCCACTTTCCGCGGAAATGGTTCTGGATCGGAGGCATCGCCGGAGCCGTAGCCGCGGCCGGACTCCTCGTGGCGGCACCTTATCGGGTCAAGCGCATCATGGTCTTCTTGGACCCGTGGCAAGACCCCAAGAACGCAGGCTTCCAAATCATCCAGTCCTTCCTGGCCTTCGCTAACGGCTCGTTCTTCGGACAGGGACTGGGCAACTCCAACGAGAAGTTGTTTTACCTTCCCGAAGCTTATAACGACTTCATTTTCAGCGTTGTAGGCGAAGAATTGGGTTTTTTGGGCGTAGCCGGCGTGATCACCCTCTTCATCGCTTTCATCTTCCTCGGCTTCAAACTTGCACTCTCCCTTCGTTCCCGCATGGGCGCCATGATGGTGGCTGCGGTAACCTTCAGCATCGGTTTCCAGGCGTTCCTCAACATGGGCGTGGTCCTGGGCGTACTGCCCACCAAGGGCCTTAACCTGCCATTCGTGAGCTACGGCGGCTCCAGCATGGTGGCCAACCTGGCGGCACTTGGCCTCGTGTTCGCGGCACTGCGGGCTTCGCCCGCGGATAGTGGCGCCGACCGTGGCGCGCTCCGGCCAAGTAAGCGCGCCGCTACGGCATGAACCGTCATGCAGTGCTAGTGGCAGGTGGTACTGGCGGGCACATCAATGCCGCCATTGCCTTAGGTGAACGACTGGCCTCGAGGGGATGGGACGTGGCGTACCTAACCGGGGAGCGGCCCCTCGACTACAAACTCTTCCATGGCCTTCCGGTGACCCATCTGGGGAGCTGGCCATTGCGAACGAGGAATCCACTCAAACTACTGGCTTCATTGGCGCGAAATCTCCTGGTCTTTTTGTCGATACTCCTGCGCTTTCTCCGAAAGCGACCTGCTTTCATCGTTGGGGCCGGTGGATATGTGTGCGGCCCAACCCTATTGGCGGGACGAATGCTCGGGGTGCCGGTGTTCATCATCGAGCAAAATGCGGTACTGGGCCTGACCAACAAGCTGCTCGCGCGCATGAGTGGGTTGATTTTCACCCATTTCCGCCGAACGAGGGGATTGCCCGCGTCCCTGGCCGGAAAAGTGCGCGTGGTAGGAAATCCCACGCGTAAGTCCATAGCCCCACCACCTTCCCGGGACGTCTCTTCGCCCCCCCTGCGCATATTAGTGTTCGGTGGTTCCCTTGGAGCCACTCAGGTCAATGAGCTGGTGGCGGCATGGGCACGCCGAGACCACGCTGATCCCGTGGAGATCATTCATCAGACTGGTAACGACGTTCCACCGGATTGGAAGCCTGGCAGGAATGTGAGCTACTCGGCCCATAGGTACCTGGACCGGATCCAGGAGCAGTACGCATGGTGTGACGTGGTGGTGGCCCGTGCGGGGGCCAGCACCGTGGCAGAACTCCGTATTGTACGCAAACCGTGCTTCCTGGTGCCTTTCCCACAGGCTACCGACAACCACCAGTGGTGGAACGCGAAGGAATTCCAAGAAGAAGGGGTTTGCCCCGTTGAGGTCGTGGAGCCGAGAGCTCCCCAGGATGAGATGCTCCGTCGGCTGGACGCATTCTTGTCCCGGCCGCTGACGCCTTTCCAAGCGGCGGGCGCCGCCGTAGACTCGGCGGAAAGCACCCTCCGGGAGATTTTTGCGCATGTTGGGTATTCCCAAAAGAAATAAGGTCCATTTCGTCGGCGTGGGCGGCATCGGCATGAGTGGCATAGCCGAGGTCCTCCTCGATCTCGGTCATCGAGTGAGCGGATCTGACATCGCCGAGAGCGCGATCACAGAGCGTTTGCGCTCGAAGGGGGCGGAAATCCATCTTGGCCACCGCGAAGCCAACGTGGACGGGGCCTCGCTCGTGGTTTATTCGACGGCCATCGATGCAAATAATCCCGAGATTAAGCGGGCCCGCTCCGCCCGCTTGCCACTCGTGCGGCGGGCGGAGATGCTGGCGGAGCTCATGCGCCTCAAATACGGAATAGCCATAGCGGGGTCCCACGGCAAAACTACCACCACGAGCATGGTGGCGACGATCTTCCATGAAGCGGGGAAGGACCCAACACATATCATAGGTGGCGTTGTGAACAATTTGGGCGGCAACGCCCAGAAAGGGGACGGAGACGTGCTGGTGGCCGAAGCCGATGAGAGCGACGGGTCCTTTCTGCACTTGAATCCCATCATGGCCGTGATAACCAACGTCGATAATGATCATCTGGACTACCATGGGAGTGAGGAAAACCTGCGCCGTGCCTTCGCTGATTTCGCCAACAAGGTTCCATTCTACGGACGGGTCGTGTTGAACGCCCAGGACGCCTGGACTCAGAAGATACTAACGGAATTAAAGCGCCCTTATGTTCGTGTGGGGCTGGCCCGTGGCCTCGAAGATCGGATGTCCCTTGATTACGCTGCGGAGAAACCGGAGTATCGGCCCGGTCGAACGGAGTTTGACCTCTGGCACCAAGGGCAGCGGGTGGGCAGGGTCGTCACCCAAGTGTCGGGTGAGCACAACGTGCTAAACGCCTTGGCGGCGGTGGCCGTTTCCCATGAGGCTGGCCTTGGGTTCCCGGAGATCCTGGCTGGCATCGCCAAGTTTGGAGGAGTGGGGCGGAGGCTGGAGAGCTTATGGAAAGAAGGTGACTTTGAGGTCATTGACGACTACGGGCACCATCCTACCGAGATTCGGGCCACGCTGGCGACCCTCAAACAAGTTTACAGGAAACCCATTTGCGTGGTTTTCGAACCCCACCGCTACAGCCGTACCCAGCATCTATGGAAAGACTTCACCGAGTGCTTCCGAGACGCTGATGAAGTGTACGTGGGCCCTATCTACGCCGCCAGCGAAGCCGCCATCCCCGGGATCACGGGCGAAAGGCTGGCTGAGGACATTCACGCCCGCAACGGCCACACGCAATTCATGCCGAATTTGGATGGAATCAAGGAGCTAATCGCCTCGAGGCGCTCGCGCGAGATGGTTCTCCTGACGCTTGGGGCTGGCTCCATCAGCAAGAAGGCCAAAGCCATCGTCAGGGAACTATGAGCTGGCGTTCTGAAATCGAGTCAATCGCAGGGGCCCGCGCCCACTGGGACGCGGACCTCTCCACTTGCACCACATTCCGCCTAGTTTCTCGCGGCGATCTAGTGGATGTCGCGACAGAGGACGGGCTAGCGGAAGTTCTTCGGGCCCTCACGCGCGCAGGGCGGAGCTACCGGGCGCTAGGTTGGGGGGCGAACCAAGTTCTCACACCGTCTGAGAAGGATGTGTTGGTTCGCCTTGATTTCCCGCTGGAACCCTCAGTGTTAGCCACGTCACGGGACGAGTACGTCCTTCCCGCCTCCGTGGGGCTGAACGTCCTCACTGCCCACGCTATGAAGCATGGCCACATGGGATGGGAGGCCCTTACCGGTATACCCGCGAGCCTGGGGGGCGCCATTGCCATGAACGCGGGGACGGCGCTGGGGGAGATAGGGGCGATCATACGCCGGGTGCGTCTCATGGAGCCATCTGGCTCCGTCCGGACAGAAGAAATCTCGCCGGCCAGCTTTGTTTACCGGGGTAACCGGTTCATTCGCAGGGGGGAAATTGTGGTAGGGGCAACCCTCTACCATCACGGCTACTCGCCGGAAGTTCCCGATAAAATTCGTCGCTACTTGGACTATCGCAAGCAAACCCAGCCGCTTGCTTCGAAGAATTGCGGATGCGTGTTCAAGAACGCCTCCCCTACGTTGCCCGCCGGCCGCTTGATTGATCTTGCCGGCCTGAAAGGGCTCCAGGAGGGGCCGTTGAAGGTGAGCTCCCGCCATGCCAACTTCATGGAGAACACCGGCGGAGCGGACTCGGAAGATTTTCGCAAGCTCGTCGAACGCATCAACCGCCAAACGCTGCTCCACTGGGGAGTGGTGTTTGAATTGGAGGTTAAAGCGTTGTAGCCTGTGGGAATGAAACTAGCGGTGATCGCTTTTTTATCCGGGCTCACGTTATCCGCCACTGCCGCGCCATCCGCGCCCGAGAAGCCCGTGGCCCTCACCTACCGCACCTCCTTCGGATCATGTCCTTCCCGTCCGGCCGGCATGCTCTCAGTCTTGATCATGAAGGAATTCGAGAGGAATCGCTCGCTGCGCGCCCTCAAAGAGCGCTTTCTCACGGAGAAGTGGGAAGAGAAATACTTTCTTTCCCGCTACAACGTGTCCTACAACCCAGTCGCTCGCCGGGTTCGCATCGACATCGACTGTCCCGCCCCATTGGTACGGGTGCAGGTTTACAAGGATGATGGGCGCGAGCACTATTCCGCCATCCTTGCGGATAACGGGAAGCTGTTGGACCCCTCATATGAGGTTGTGATGAAGGCGGAACGTCGGCTGAAAACCGAGCTGCCCGCTCTGGCAATCCCCGTGAAGCACCTGGAGAGCGACGTCCATGAAAGCTTTACACGCTTCGCGACCCATCTTGCCCCGGGGATGCGCCGGAAGGTGGCAGAGATCATCATTAACGATAACGCCGAGTTGACGATGATCTTCTCCCTCGGTGGGCGCGCCACCAGCGTGTTCCTTGGCTCCGACTTGTGGGAGGCAAAGGTGGAGAAGCTCGCCAAAATCATCGCTTACGTGGAGAAGTCCGCGAAATACCCCTCGACGATCAACCTGACCAACCCCAAAAAAGTGGTTGTCAGGTTTTAAGGCGGGGATTTACCATGAACAAGGGGACTAAATTAGTCGCCCGGGACGCCGGAATGAATCTGGCTCCTGACCCCGCCCGGGGCATATGAGGAAGGAATCTCGCATGGAAAGCAAGAGACTCATCGTCGCTCTCGACGTCGGCACCACCAAAGTCTGCACCGTCATCGCCGCCAAGGGCCCCACGGGAACGGAAATACTGGGCGTAGGTTCCCATCCCAGCCATGGCCTTAAGAAAGGCTCTGTGGTCAATATCGACAAGACCGTCCAGTCCATCCGCGGTTCCATCGAGGAAGCGAAGCTCATGGCGGGCGTAGAAGACCTGAACCAAGCCACCGTTGGCATCGCGGGCAATCACATCTTCTGCTTTAACAGTTCCGGGGTTGTGCCCGTTAAGGGCAAGGAGATAACCCGAGCGGACGTGGACCGTGTGGTAGAAGCCGCCCGCGCCGTGCTTATCCCCTCTGACCGCGAAGTCTTGCACATCATTCCGCAGGAATTCAAGGTGGACAACACCTCTGGCATCAAGGACCCCGTCGGCATGTGCGGGTCCAGGCTCGAAGTGTACGTGCACATCGTGACGGGTAAAACCCCCCTCATCCAGAATCTCATCAAATGCGTTGAACAGGCGGGCCTTGCCGCTTCCTCGGTCATCCTCCAGCCCATTGCCTCCTCACGGGCCGTCCTCACCAACGAGGAGAAAGAACTGGGAGTCGCATTGATCGATATCGGTGGCGGCACGACCGACCTGGCGGTGTGGAAGGACGGGGCGTTGGTGCACTCCCAGATCATTCCCCTGGGCGGAAACCATTTCACGAACGACCTGGCGGTCGCGCTCAAGGTGCCCCACAACGAAGCCGAGCGCATCAAGCTCCAACAGGGCACCGTTCTGCCGGAACAGGCGGACCCCCGAGTTCACGTTAGCGTGCAGGGCATGGCGGGCACCCGTCCCAAGGAAGTTCCCATCTCCGCGGTTGCCGAGGTGCTTGGCGCGCGTGCGGAAGAACTCTTCCACGTCATCCGAACCATCATAGCCGACAAGCAACTTGAATCGCTGATCACGGGTGGTTACGTCATCACCGGCGGAGGCGCCATGGTTCGTGGCATGGCGGAGCTGGCGGAGTACTCGCTGGAGAAGACCGTGAAAATTGGCTTTCCCCGTCCCGTGGGCGGTATGGGAAGCGTGATGCAGGACCCGAAATTTTCCACAGTGCTGGGCCTGTTGCAGGAGAGTGGTGAGCAGGACAATCCCTCACTCAGAACAGACGAAGACGACGAAGCGGGCGAGAATCCCGCTGCGATAATGGGGCGGTGGGGTTCATCCCTCCGCAACGCCTTTAAAGACCTTTTTTGACCGAGGAGTCGACCATGTTTGACATCGATGACACCAACCCCACCGCGGGTGCCAAGATCAAGGTCGTGGGCGTGGGTGGGGGCGGATGCAACGCCGTGAACACCATGATCCGGGCTGGCTTGACCGGTGTGGAATATATTGTGGCCAATACGGACGCGCAGGCTCTTCAGGCTTCCCTCGCCCCCCGCAAAATTCAACTGGGCTCGGAAGTTACCAAGGGCCTCGGCGCCGGTGCCAACCCCGAAGTGGGCCGCAAGGCTGCCATTGAGGACTACGAGAAACTCTCTGACGCCGTCGCCGGCGCAGACATGGTGTTCGTGACCGCTGGCATGGGTGGAGGCACCGGCACAGGGGCCGCGCCCGTCATCGCCAAGCTTTGCCGAGAAATGGGCATCCTCACAGTTGGTGTGGTCACGAAGCCGTTCTCATTCGAGGGTAAAAAGCGAACCCGCCAGGCCGACGCTGGCATCGCGGCCCTCGAGGAGGGGGTGGATTCCCTCATCTGCATCCCCAACCAGCGCCTCCTTCAGCTCGCGGGCGAGAGCCTTTCCCTGGTGGAAACTTTCAAGCGCGCCGACGAAGTGCTGTTGAACGCTGTCCAGGGCATCTCCGACCTGATTAACAACACCGGCCTTATCAACGCCGACTTCGCCGATGTGTCCACCGTCATGGCCAATAAGGGCTTGGCGTTGATGGGAACCGGAACTGCCGCGGGCGCAGAGCGGGCGGTGAAGGCGGCTCGACAGGCGATCAGCTCCCCGCTGTTGGAAGACATAACGATCGACGGTGCCACCGGTATCATCATCAACATTACGGGCTCCAGCTCTCTCACTACCCACGAAACCAATGAAGCGGTTTCGCTGATCATGCAAGCCGCCGACGAGGACGCCGAGATCATCTTCGGCACTGTCATCGACGACTCCATGGGTGACCAGATTAAGATCACCGTTATCGCCACCGGCTTGCGCACGCAGCCCCGCACGACGACCAGTCCCCGTCCCGGCATCTCGGCCGAGCGAGGAGAGGAGCTCCAGCGAGCGGCTCGCCTGCCAGAGACCGCTCCAACCACCGAAACCATGACCGCTGCTTCCCGTGCCCAGGCTTTCCAGAGGGAGGCCCTGGAGACCCCAGCCTACGCCGCTCGCCGCACGGACACCGCGGTCCGCTCTGAGGCGACCTTCAACTTTGGCTCCGAGAACACGCGCGAGCCGGTCGCGACCCGCCAAGCCGCCACCATGCACACGGACGTCGCCGGCAAGCCACGCTTCAACCTGGCCCAGTCTCTGAAGGAAGCCGCTAATCGTTACGAGGATTCCACTCCTTCCGCGCCCTCACGCGCCTTAGCTTCGAGCGAGGCTCCCCTGAACGCACCCACTGTGGCGGCTTCTCCTGTTGTGAAGGACGAGCCGATGAAAGAGTCCCGGGTGAAATCCATTGCGGAAAAGCTGGGCTTCATGAATTTCGATGAAGACGAGTTCGATACCCCTTCTTTCCTCAAGAAGGAGCGCGGGGGCCTCGAGAACAATTCTAATCCCTGATCAACTCAACGCGGCTGGGGAGGCATCGTGTCGCTCCAGCCGCTCTTTTACCGCCTCCCTGTCTACCTCTCGCGCGAACAGCACCACCCAACTTTCAATCATATCGCCGTCCACGTTGATCTTGTAATGGGTCTCGAGGAAGAGTGGGATACCCTGCGTGTGCCATTGGGTCTTCTTCCACTCGACGAGCCGGACACCTGCCTCCGGATCGGTGGTAGAACTCTTAACCGTGTGAACTTCTGACCAAGGAGCGGAAAGAAAGGTGTTGAGGTGCTCGCGGCAGAACAGGAGTGTGCGGTGGGGCTTGAGGCAGACGCGGCAGAAGGCCCGGTCACAGATGGCACAGGAACCTTCCGCCGGCTCCTGGGGGTGAAGTGCGCACATGGAGTCCGAGACCTGATGGGCTGCCGCGAGTTGCGCTTCCGCGAGACGCTGGCGTATGGCAGGATGATAGCGGCTTTCTGAGGCGGCCGCACTGGTTGCCGGCGCCGCTTCCAAGGTCCCGGAACCGCGGCGCAATAGCTTCCAAGTTAAGATGGCGACACCGGCCAGCATGAGCAGGACCATCACGAGCAAGACGACCACGAGGGTTAGGAGCACGTTTTCCATTTCAGCTCAAGATGTGCACTTCCGTGACCGGTTTGTAACCCAGGGATTGTTGGAAGTACTGGCGTACGAGGATCTTCACCTGGTCTGCCGCGTACTCAGGAGCGCGGGATCCTAGGTCCTCTCGCACCTTTTCCAGTATAAGTCCGCGGACTCGGGCCATGCAATCCTTGGTGGAAAGCGGCAGTCCAAGGGATGAGACGTGGCAGTTGCCGCGTACTCGGTCTATGCTGACGAAAATGCTCCCCTGACACGCCATTTTTCGTCGTTGTGAAATCTGGGTCCGCTCGATGGGAAGTCCCCTGCCGTGAATCAGCACTGGCTCCCGCTCGGGATGTTCCTTGATTCTCCATGTTCCCCCAGGGTGGAAGAGCACTTCATGCCAGTTCATGATGACGGCGCCTTCCATGGTCGGGAAACGCTCGCGCATTAAGGCGTGGTGGCGGTGGAGGAAAAAGCTTTCCCCGTGGATGGGGAACCAGACGTTGGGGCGCAACTCTGATGCGAGTGCGACCAGGTCTTCCTGCGCTGGATGGCCTGATGCGTGTATGAGGCGGTCGTGGGCGGTGACTACCTCCGCGCCGGCCTCGACGATTTGGTTGATGATGCGGGCAATTTTCTTGTCGTTCCCCGGGATTACCTTTGAACTGAAAACGACCTTATCGCCGGGGGCAAGCTTGAAGGTGCCGTCCTCACCAGCGGCCAAGCGTCGTAAGGCGGACATGTAGTCTCCTTGGCACCCCGACACTACGATGAGCATGCGCCCGGTTTGGCCCTTCACCTGGATGGGTTGAAAGAAATCGTCAACGGTGAAGGGCAGGATCCCGGTTTCGGCGCCCGCTCGGGCATAGTGCTCCACTGAGCGTCCCATGAGGACGATCTTGCGGCCATGGCGTTGGGCGAGAGTGAAGATGCGCCCCATGCGATGGACGTTGGAGGAGAACAAGGTGATGAAGAGGCGCTCGGAGCCGGAGGCGATCACGCCCTCGAGATCATCATGGAGCTCTTGTTCGGAGGGGGTTTTACCGGGCACCAGGGCGTTCGTGCTGTCGATGAAGAAAGCGGTCTTCTGGACGGTGGACGCCAGTGACTGGAGCCCGGCCACGTCGAATGGGGCTTCATGCCCCGGGTTGAGGTCGTACTTGAAGTCCGAAGCGTAGAAAAGTCCCCACTGGCGTTCCTGGTCACGGACGAAAAGCCCGAAGGTCTCGGGGATGGAGTGGGTAACGTGTACGGGGTGTATGGAGAACTCACCAAAATCGATGGAGTCGCCGGCCCGGAAGGTGACAAGGCGTGGCGATAGCCCAGCTTCCTCGCATCGGCGGCGGATGAGTGCCTGAGTGAATGGGCTCGCGTGCACTGGCACGTCTGGGAAGAGGGCCAGCAAGTGGGGAAGGGCGCCAATGTGGTCTTCATGGCCGTGAGTGATCACGATGGCCCGCAGCCTTGCAGGGTCAATGAACCCAAAGTCAGGCACCAGGTAATTGATGTCGAAGAAGTCCTCGTAGGGGAACAGCAGGCCACAATCAACGATGACGTCGTGCGAGGGGGACCGGAGCAAGGTGTGGTTGGACCCGATTTCACCCACGCCACCCGCGGGCATTAATGAAAGCGAGGCGCGGTTCACGGTGCCGTCCGCGCGACGGTGGTGCGAGTGAGGAGTTCGCGAACTCGTGCCGCTAGAATGAGGCTGGCTACGTCGGTCTCCTCGCCCACGATGAAGTCCGCGTACTGACGTTGGGGATCCAAGTATTTTTGGTACATGGGTCGGACTGTGTCGTAATACTGGGAGATGACCGACTCCAGGGAGCGGCCACGTTCCTTCACATCTCGGTGCAAGCGGCGAGTAAAGCGGATGTCCGAATCCACATGGAGGAAGCATTTAATGTCCAACATGTCCCGTATCGCCTGATCGAAGAGAGTGAAAATGCCCTCGATGACCACAACCGGGGTGGCAGGGACCAGCACGTGCTCCCCGGAACGTGAGGAAGTCGCGAAGTCGTACACGGGGCATGCCACCGCGCGGCCCTGTCGCAGGTCGCGCAGGTGCTGACGCAAGAGATCCCAGTCAAAGGCGCCCGGATGGTCGAAATTGGGTTTACCCGCGGGGGTATGGCTCTCCGGGGGGAGGCGGTGAAGGTAGTAGGAATCCATGTGCAGGAGGCTGGCCTTGCCCACACCCACGTGCTTGAGCACTTTGTGGGCGAAGGTGGTTTTGCCCGAGCCGGAACCGCCGCAGATGCCAATGAGGGAGACTTGAGCTTCTTCCATAGCGAAGGGGCGGTTGTAGCAGCTGGCTAGACGGTGCGTCCACGCCAGCCGGGAAAAAGGCTGAAAAAATTATACCCTCCCAAGCGCTACCGGCCCAGGTATAAGGGCTATTTTCCAAAGGACCCCATGGGCTTCCATCAGGTCACCGTTTTCCATGCCGGCGGTCGTCGTCGGGCGCAGGCGCTGCAGGCGCTGGCGCTGGGGCGTTTCGGGTGCCAGGGAATAGAGGAGTACTCCCTCAGCGAGCCAGAGGTGGACGCTTTGTTAGGGGCCAGGTCCTACTCCGGCGGAGATCTACCCCAGGATGTCCTCGACGAGGTCGATGGCGTCATGTCCGGGAGGGACGTACATTTAAAATTCTTCTTCGAGGAGGGCGCCGCGGGTGATGCCAGGAGTTTCGCCGAGGAAGTTCGGCGCGAGTTCCTGTGCGAGGTGGTGCTTGAGAGCAAGAACGATGAGGACTGGAACGCTGAATGGAAGAAGCACTATCGCCCCATACAGGTGGAGGGTGGGCTTGTGATTTTGCCCGAGTGGGAGGATGCTGCCGCACACGCCCACCAGACGGTCCTACGCATCCATCCCGGCATGGGTTTCGGCACGGGTTCCCATGAGACCACATTTCTGTGCCTTCGCGAGTATTTGCGTTTCGCCCCCGTATCTCCTGCGCATGTACTCGACTATGGATCAGGATCGGG
This sequence comes from uncultured Bacteriovoracaceae bacterium, assembly GCA_964399165.1. Lineage (GTDB taxonomy): Bacteria > Bdellovibrionota > Bacteriovoracia > Bacteriovoracales > Bacteriovoracaceae > UBA6144. The sequence continues at coordinate 50,341 of CAYNPO010000005.1, forward strand.
CATCCTCGGGTTGGCTACGTTGCTCACGCATGTGGGGAGCAGAGCCGACTTCGTGGATATCGACCTTGAGGCCCACCGCAACTGTCGCCAGAATCTCGACCTCAACGGGGTGAATCCCGGACGCGCAAGACTCCTGCTGGTGAACGAGCGCTCGGAATTGCGGCCTCCTTACGACGTCGTCTTCGCGAACATCCTGCAGGACGTATTGCACGCTGAGCGGGATTTCCTGGTCGCCATGGCGGCTCCTGGGTCTCCCCTGATCCTGTCTGGCCTCTTGTGCAGTCAGCTAAGCGAGACCAGGAGTCTTTACCTCGACAGCGGCAAGGTTGAGCTGCTTGTCGAGGAAACACTCAACGACTGGGGATGCCTCGTCTTCCGGAGGATGGCTTGAGGGCGCTCTGTGTGCCCGGCATGGACCTCGTGCGGGGATCATGCATCACAGTGGAAGGGGACGCCCATCACCACCTTGCCAACGTGACCCGCGTGTCGATAGGAGAAGAAGTCCTCTTGCTGGATACACGGGGGACGAGCGCGCTATCGATCGTCACGGAACTCTCCAAGCGGAGCTCCCTGCTCCAAGTGGGCGAGGTACATCGCCATCCCGCGCCCGCCGCATGTGACGTCCTGTTGGTTGTTCCCAAGCGGGAGGCTCTCGATCTGATGTTGAAGATGGCCGTGGAATTGGGTGTGCGCCGTGTGCTCATGCTGCGGGGAGATTACTCACCGGAACGCTTACCCGATCCAGGTCGGGTCGAAGCCCTGCTTCGTTCAGCAGGGGAGCAATCCAACAACCCTTGGTGGCCTGATGTCCGGAGGCTTGAAGGATGGGGAGACGTGCCTTGGGACGAATACCGTTTCAAGTGGTGCCTTGACGTGGAGGGTTCCCGGGACCTTCCCCGGGCACATAAGTCTGACGGTATTTTGACGGTGGTTGGTCCCGAAGGGGGATTCTCACCTCATGAGCGGGCCATGATGGATGGTGTGCCTGGATTAGCACGCGTGTCTTTACCTACCCCGGTGTTACGGGCGCCAACCGCTATGGCGGCGGGATGGGGATGGATGATGGCGCGCGCAGAAGCTTGATGGGCCGGAGACATTGGCGTACTCTGGTAACAACGAAGGCGATGATCGTATGGAACAACAAACCACTCCTAACCGCAGCTCCTCGAACCCCGTCGACATGATGGATGATCTCGACTTCAGGCCCGTCACGGACGGCCTTGGATTTCATCATGGCAACAAGGGCCAGGAAGCCGTTCGCGTGGCCCAACAGACTGTGCTCGAGCGCAATCCCGCCCCGCGTCCTTTCCCACGCGAGGAACATCCCTACACGGCTATGCAGAAAGCTGCTCGCGCTGGGGCGCCCGCCGCTGATTTCGTCCAAGACGGCCTATCCCTCTTCTACGCGGAGAAACGTGAACCCGCCTGGGCCCCGGAAATCGAAATGCCCTCCACACTCGTAGCCGCGGACCGCGCCATCCGCTTGGTTGCCTTCCTCTTGGACGCCGCCATCCTTGGCGCCTGTTGCGCCTTCACCATGGCTGCGGTGGGTATGTTGACTGGCCTTGAGCCCGAAGCCGCCTTGATGGCCGGAGAAGCGGACGTGGTCGGCGCCTACGCAGTGCTCTTCTGTGGATACTTCTTGCTCTATTTCACTGTTCTCGAAAAATTCCAGGGCAAAAGTCTCGGCAAGGAAATGCTCGGCCTGCGCGTAGATGCCCCGGGTGGATTCAGCCTTATGCGCGCGTTCGCCCGGTCCGCGATCACCTTCCTTGGTCTTTTCAGCCTGGGGGCGACCGCATGGGCTGACCTCCAAGGTGCAGCAACGGGCACCCGGGTGGTCAAAGCTTGAATCTTTCCTCTGAGACGCGTGCCGTGCTGGAAGCGGCGAAGGCCTCAGGCAAGCGCGTGGTCTTCACCAATGGGTGTTTTGATATCCTCCACCGAGGCCATGTGACTTACCTCAACGAAGCCCGCGCATTGGGCGACGTGTTGGTTGTGGGGCTCAACTCAGACGCGAGCGTGAAACGGCTCAAGGGACCGCAGCGCCCCCTCAACCAGGAGGGTGACCGTCGTTTCGTTCTGCTCAACCTCAAGGGAGTGGACGCCGTGGAGATCTTCGCTGAGGACACCCCTTTGGAACTCATTAAGGCCGTGCATCCCGACATCCTGGTCAAGGGCGGAGACTGGAGGCCGGACCAAATCGTAGGTGGGAAGGAAGTCCTGTCTTGGGGCGGGGAGGTGCGCTCTCTTGGCTTCGTGGAGGGTTACTCCACAACTTCCGTGGTGGAAAAAATTCAGAAATCCACTGACTGATCTTCTTGGCACTCCCTGTAAATCCCAAAGCTTCAACCTGAATTCCCCACAATTTGTTTAGAGCCAAGTCCTTTGAAAAAGGCTGCTTTTTCATTTTTCTCGGCAACAACCGACGAACGCGCTCAAGATTGTTTCCGGGAGACCGAAGAGGGGCTCAACACACAAAACCGGTCTTAATTGGTCGGGAAACAAGGAGAATGTGGATGGGCTTGAGGATCAACACGAACATTGCCTCACAAGAGGTCCAGCGGAACCTGCGGGCAAGTTCTGCTGAGCAAGAAACCGAGTTCGCCCGACTCTCTTCCGGTAAGCGGATCACCAAATCCGCCGACGACGCCGCCGGCTTGGCCATCGCCAAGAAATTGGACGCCTCCAACAAGGGCATCAAGATGGCCGCGCGAAACGCCAACAACGCCATCTCCATGGTGCAAGTTGCCGAAGGCGGTTTGAACGAATCCAGCAACATCCTGACTCGCCTCCGCGAACTTTCCGTGCAGGCCGGTTCAGACACCGTGGGTGACCAAGAGCGCGGGTTCCTGAACCTCGAATACCAGCAGCTCACGCAGGAATTGGACCGCATTGCGGAGACCACCAGCTTCAACGGCAAGTCACTGCTGAAGGGCGAAGGTGACACCCTCGACTTCCAGGTGGGCGCCTTTGGAGGGGAAGAAAACCGCATCCAATTCGACGCCAGCATCACCGACGCCACCATCGAAAACCTCGGCGTGGACGGCACCAACGTGCAAAGCAAGTCGGAAGCCTGGAGCAACCTGGAGCGCATCGACGCCGCCATCGACAAAGTGTCCGGTTTCCGCGCTAACCTGGGTGCCATGCAGTCACGCCTGCAGACCTCCGTGTCCAACTTGGAAACTGCTTCCGTGAACCAAGAGAACGCACGGTCACGCATCGAGGACACCGACTACGCCGAGTCCAGCGCCAAGGTTGCCTCGATCAACATCATGAAGGCGGCCGGTACCTCGGTGTTGAGCCAAGCCAATGAGTTGCCCATGGGTGCCCTGAAACTCATTGCCTGATCCGGTCCCCCTTAGCGGAGCAGTCCACTCCTTTCCCGGCCCCTTTGGGGGCCGGGAATTTTTCCCTTGCCCGGAGGATCACCCGTGTCTGAATGGGGTGACAACAAGCTCAAGAAGATCCATGGCGACAAGCTGATCGGCCACATGCTGGTCACCGCCAAGGAACGCCAGGACCAGGCCCACATCTGGCGCTTCGTGGGAGACAAAAAGATGATGGCCGGCGTGCGCCTGGACATCATTCTCCTAGCTCGCGGGGAGTTCGTTTTCTCCCCGCTTCCCGGCCAAGAGGAAGCTTTCGCCCACGTCATGGGCGCCAGCGACAACGTGAACTTCTTCCTGCCCCACGCGTGCCTGCTGTTCCAAAGCCCATCCAAGGGACGATGGCAGGCGGGGGGATGGGTAGCAAAGTTCCCCGAGTTCCTGGCCCAGGTGGAGCGACGCAAATGGTTGAGGATGGCCGCTGAGGGGGACCCACGCCTGCGAGCGCAGTTCAGCAAGCAGGTGGCGTTGCCCCGCCCGAGCACCCAGTTCTTCGGCAAGACTTTGCTGGACCTGGGCGCCGGGGGGGCTTCCCTGGCGATGAGCCGGGCGGAAGCACGCTTCTTCACTCCCGGGGAAGACATCCGGAACTTTGAGCTTTTGGTGGATGGGCGAAAAATCCGCATCACCGCCAAGGTACTTAGGGTTCAGGAGGTCGCCCTGGGGGAAGGGCGTCCCAGGGGGTGGAAGGTCAGTCTGCGGTTCGACGCGATCGATCCGAAGGACCAAGACCACCTGTGTAAATTCGTCTTCCAGAACCTGGGAGACAGGCCCGTGGCGGTTTGAGCCCTCCCCCTTTCCGGGGTAAGATTGCCCCATGCCACTCGCTGCGATTTCCGACATCCACATCCACGAGCGCGGCGACCCTGGCGGGCGGTGCTTGGAAGATTTCGGGCGCCATCCCTTGGTGGCTTCGGCCACCCATGTGGGGCTTCTAGGCGACATCTTCGACCTTATGGCGGGTGACCACCCGGAGTATGTCGCCCGACACGCCTGGTTCTTCGAAATGCTAAGGGACTGGTGCGAATCAGGGAAAGTGGTTATCCAGGCCGAGGGGAATCACGACATGCACCTCACGGCCTTGTTCGCCCGCGCTGCCCGTAACTGGTCGCCGGCGGCCGCCGCCCGTCTGGTGGTGGCACGCGCGGACCGGCTTTTGGATGTGGACGGCCGCTGGGTTTTCCTGGGGCATGGGGACACATACAACCGTGAGGACTTCGCTTACTTAAGGTACAAGCGCTTCATCACCTCAGATCCACTAGCCCGGGTCGCGGACCACGTGATGCCCTACGGGGTCTTAAAGACGCTGGGAGAATATGCCAGTGCGCGCTCCCGGCAACGGGGCGGTCATTACGTTCGCGAGCATGTGCGGGAGAAATTCCGCTCCGGCGTCAGGGCATTGGCACCTTCCGAGGCCAGCGTTGTGGTGGGTGGCCACAGCCACCTGGTGGAGGAGTATGCCTGGGACGGGCGCGTTTACCTGAACAATGGATTCCCTCCGAAAAGCCGGAGGTTTTCTTGGGTCACTCGGGACGAGGCGCGTCTGGTCTCCCTCGACGTTTAGTGCAGAGGCACCATGGCCTCGCTCTCCTTGCGTATGGCGGCCTTGCCCTCCACGGCACGCACTAGCGATTCCGTGCGCTCACCGTCGTCAGACTTACCGGTCTCCTTGGACACCACGATCAAACGGTCCGCGCAAGCTGCGATCTGCGGGAGATGCGTAATGGCGATGACCTGGGAATGATCCGCGACTTTCCGCAGTGCCTTTCCGATGTGCAGGGCGGTCTCACCGCCCATCCCGGCGTCGATTTCGTCGAAGAGGAAAATGCTGATGGAATCATGGTGGGAAAGAACTTGCCGAAGTGCCAGCAGGATACGGGACAGCTCTCCGCCCGAGGCGATTTCTTTGACCTTGAAGTGCCCCTCCCCGGGATTGGTCTGGGCCAAGAACGTCAACTTGGTGCAACCTGAATCACCCAGATCACCTTTCTCCAGCTCGAGGCGGATGTCCGCCCCGTCCATGCGCAGCGAGCGCACAGCTGAGGTCAATTCTGAGGAGAACTTGGCTGCTGAGCGAATCCGTGCCTCGTGGAGTTTCTCCGCGGCTTTGAGTGCCGAGGACTCAGTGGCGGCAAGGGCCCTGCTGATCTCGCCCAAGTCCACATCCACCTGGCGGAGCCGCTCGGCCTCGCGCAAGAACGTTTCATGAGCCTCGAGCACTTTCTCGACGGTTCCCCCAAACTTCCGCTTGAGCTTTTGGTAGCCATCCAGACGGTCCATGGTGCGCTGAAGCTCTTCTTGATCCGGCTCGCTGGAAGAAAAGCCCCGCAGGGCGTCCCGCAGATCCTCGTAAGCGCTTTCCAGCGCCTGGAACTTCTCTTGGAAGGCGGACGGCATAAGGGTTGCGTTCTTGGCCAGTAGACTCCTCCCCGCTCGCACCAGGCCAGCCAAACCTCCTCCCTGCTCGTCCCCTTCCACCAGCCCGTCCAGCTGTCTTATCAGGAGCTGCTTGCGCTCGTGGTTGAGGAACTCATCTTTGAGGCCAACCAGCTCCTCCTCCTCGCCTGCTCTCGGAGCCACCTGAGCGATTTCGCGGATCTGGTAGTCCAGGTAGTCGAGGCGTTGGTCGCGCTCCGAGCGTGAGCGCTCTAGGGCATCACGCTCCTCCCGCAGGCTTCGCATTTCCACCACCTGAGCGCGTACGGATTCTGCTTCCGAGGTGGTCTGGCCGAATTGGTCAAGGAGTCTCAGTTGGTAGGCGTCGCTGAGGAGTTTCTGGTTCTCGAACTGTCCGACGAGGTCAACCCACCGTCGGGAGAACTGGGAGAGTTGTTGCAGGCTGCAAGCCATGTGGTTGAGCCAACACTTTCCGGTCCCGTCCCGCTTGATTACCCGTTTGATGACGATTTCCCCATCGTCAGAAGGAAAGCCCATCTCATCCAAGGCGCGGCGGGCGTCAGCATCGCCGCCTGCGAGCACCGCCTCCACCAAGGCGCTTTCCGCCCCAAGGCGCACGGATTTCTTGTCGGCGCGGCCGCCAAACACGAGTTGGAGCGCGTCTAGGATGAGACTTTTGCCAGACCCTGTCTCGCCCACGATGGCGTTGAGGCCTTTGCCGAAGCTAATTTCCCTCTGGCGAAAGGTGGCGAAGTTCTGGAGTTTGAGGGTTACGAGGTGCAGTTGGTCTTGGCGCATGGATCCCCCTTCAGGCCCTTCTTCCATGTGTGAACTTGTCTCTCAAGGTCTCGAAATAGGAGCGTTCGGTGTTTTTCACCAATGGGACGCGTTTGGGCGGGCGGTGGTTCACCCTCACCACGTCGTGCTCCTCGATAGGAAAGCCTTCTTGGCCGTCCAGGGTGAGCGTCAACGATTGGAACGCTGGCAAGGGACGCACCGTGAGCTTCGAGCCCGCCGGCAGCACCAGGGGCCTATGGTTGAGCGAGTGGGGGCAAATCGGGGCAAGGAGCAACGCCTGTACTTCCGGGTGCACCAACGGCCCGCCTGCCGCTAGCGAATAGGCGGTGGAGCCCATAGTGGAACTGATAATGACCCCATCCGCGGCGAGGTTGTAGACGTGGTGGTCGTCGGACTCCACCCGCAGGTTCACCATGCGAGCGATGTCGTTCTTGGCGAGGACGGCGTCGTTGAAGAAATAGCCTTGGAACACTCGCTTGTTCCGGCGCTCAACCTCTACGTGGTAGAGGGGCTGCTTGACCGCGGTGTACTTGCCGTCAAGGACCTCGCCAAGGTGGTCGAAGAACTCGTCTTTGTTGTAGGGAGTGATGAAACCGAGCCGCCCCAGGTTTATCCCGAGGACGGGAATGCCGGCGGCGTCCTTGCGGCACACGCCGATCATGGTACCGTCACCCCCCAGGGAGATAAGCAGGTCGTTGGCGCGGAAGAATGTCTTGTCTTCTTGGAAACCGAAGCGCTGCTCTTTCTTCCCGAAAATCTTTTGTACACGCTCCTGATCGCACTGGCGGAAAAACAGCTCTTTTTTACGGCGAGATGCCCATTGGCAGAGGTTCGGGAGTAGTCCGTAGAACTCTGTCATGGCATGGGGCTTGAGAGCTATGCCAATTTTGTGTATGGCGGCTGCGCGCATGGGGGCTCCCGCTTCAGGCTCCCTCGATCCTGGCCAAGGCGGCCATCAGATCGTCGAAAGGCTTGTTGAGGATTTCACATCGGTATTCTCGCGCTTTCTCCAGGACTTGGGGAGAGTTATAAGCGGTCATGATGATGAATTTTTTCCCCATTTCCTCGAAAGGCACCCACTGGCGGGACGCTTCAAGCACGTCGAAGCCCGAAATGTCCTGAAGCATGAGGTCACATACGATGCGGTCATAGTGGCCGCGGGCGATTCGGAGGATGGCGTCGTGCCCAGACTCCGTGGTTTCGACTTTGTGACCGCGTCGCTCAAGGAGCTTCTTGAGGGACTGGGCTATCAAGACTTCGTCTTCTACCAAGAGAATGCGCTTCATAAGATTCTCCGGAGGGTCAAGCGAAAGGCGGCTCCTTCAGCGGGATCCAGGTACTCCAAGTTGCCGCCGGCCTGGAGCGCCAGGTGGCGCGACAGGGCGAGACCCAGGCCGTGGCCCTGGGCGCGAGTCGTTGTGAACGGCCTAAAAAGGTTTTCCCGGACCAGCGGCGGCAAACCCGGCCCATTGTCGGATACTTCCACTGCCACGTCGCTTTCTCCCTGGTGCACGATGAGGCGGATGTGGCCAGCTGTCCCCCCTGTGCGCAAAGCTTGGGCGCTATTGACCAGGAGGTTGAACAGCACCTGAATCACCAGCACGGGACGTCCCTCCACCTTGAGCGTAGTCCCCTCTGGAGGGACGCCCTCCAGCGTGTGGCGAATACCTTTCAACTCCGATTTGGCGAGGGTAACAGCCTCGCGCACCACCATGCCAAGGTCACATGAGGCGTCCTGGGGAGCATCGGAGTAAAGACGTGACAGGTTTTGGAGAATCAACTGGCAGCGCTTGATGTTCTTTCCCACTTGCTGGAGCATCATGCGGGAGTCCTCGTCGGGAGGGCTGGATGCCAAGATGTCCGCCGCCAATGCCAGGCCGAACAAGGGATTGGAGAGTTCGTGCCCCAAGGTGTTGAAGAGGTCGCCGAGGAGCGCGATCTTGTAACGGTGGACAACGTCGATGTCGTTTTCGCCGCTTTCTGGGGCGTTACCCATGGCCAGGATGTAGCCCTGGCCCAGGGGTATCGAGGTGGTGTGCTCAGGAGGGGCCAACTGGTGGGCGGCATTGGTGAAAACCGGCGCCCCCCCCGCTTCCTGCAGCTGGAGGGGATGCGGGCACTCATCCAGCAGCAGCATCACTTCCGCCAGCCGCAAGTCCGAGAACTCACCCTCAACCAGGTCCTCTAACCACCAACCAACGATGCGGGCGAAGCCGCGAAAGCACTCCACTTCTTCCTGGGAGAAGGGCAAGAATTCCTCACGGGTGGTGATCAAGATGGCATTGAAGCGCTTGAACGCGTAGGGTTCCGCGAGGAAAGGCCCGCCGAAGGGGAGCCAGGGCCACTTAGGGTGGGTTGAGAACTGTCCACTTTTGGATTTCTTGGCGGCGGTGAAAAGGGCGTTGAAGGAGTCTATTTCCAATGGATGGGTCGGGGCGCGGTCGGCACCGCCGGCGCCGATCTGCCACGCCTTGGCTTCGCCCTTCTGGTGCACCAGCAGGAGACCTGGACGGTGGTTCTGGAACCAACGCAGGCCGAACAGGCCGTCGAGGGCGTTCTTGAGACTGATGGTGGTAGAGAGCTTGGTCAAAAACGTACGCGTTTCGCTCTCGTCAGGCCCCCACCCCTCGGGAACCGCTAAATTGGCGAGTTCAAGGGTGGCGGTAGACGCTCGCCGGGAACCCGGCACGGATGTACGGGAGAGAGACTTCAAATGTTGGGCAAAGAAGCGGAGGTTGGCCGGGGAGCGCGGGAGCCAAAGTTCGGTTCGCCCTCGATGACGGAGCAGGTAGTGAGCGCCCGTCGTCTCGATCCTCCATGCGGCGTCCGAGTGGATATGGAAGTCCGGGGCCGAGAAAGCCGCTGCCGCCTCGCCGGTTAGTTCCGGGGCGAGATGGACGGCGATGGGCGTTTGGACCTGACCAGAGGAAGAATCGTGATTTTCCACTGGATTAGGTTATCTCGCAGCTCTTCCGTCAGCAAGTCATGCACGACCGCGGCGTCGCGGGCGCGCACTGCTTCGACGAGGCTGCGCAAGACGGACAGCAGATGCAGCTTGATCCTCAGCATTTCCTCCCTGATGGGATCTTCGGGCAGGGCGCGGCGGAGGTAGTCACCGGCATACTTCAAAAAAACTGTGAGACGACGGGTTTGGTCGAGGATCTTCTCCACAGAGCCAGGTGGCGTATTCTCGGGCCCGGCCGCGCGGAGGGCGTCGAGGTCACTGGTGATGTCGGCGATTGTCTCCTGGAGCGTGCGGTGGATGAGGGCGGCCATGTCGGCCATCGAGGGCTGCTCCGGGGTGGTTACGTTTTCCATCTTTCCCCTCCCTGGGATGATTACGCGCCCGCGCGGTTCTCCGTGCGGGTGTGGCGCCTCACAATGGCTTCCACCAGTTCTACGTACGCCTGCATGGCCTGGTTGGACTCATGCAGGATGAGGATGAGGCTCTTGGCGACCTCCACCAGGTTGTGGCCCTGGGCTGCGGATTTGGCGAATTTCAGTCCGGTGCGGAACACATCCAGTTCGGGGAATGCCGCCAGGGTCTTCTCCGCCAGTGCGTCCACCTCCCCCACCTTCTGGTTCAGTTCTTGCAGGTCCTGTTCCCGTGGTATGCCCGTGGCGGCCTTATCCAGGAATTCTTGTAGGAACTTGATGCCGAACTGGTGGAGATGGGTGAGCTTACCGAATGCGGCTTGGGACGCCTTGAGCCGAAGGCAGCAATCGGATGTAACGACGGGGATAGGGAGGTCGACTTCGCGCAAGTCATTCACGTAGTTCAGCACGACGTAGTGTAGGACGTCGTAGGCTTCCAGTGCCGTAGCGTACGTCGTGCCTTCAACCTGGTGGCAGACGCCCCCGAGGAACTCGTCGGTGAGGCGGAAGGCTCCGGTCGGAGAAGCGTCAGGCTTTTTGAGCAATGCGAGCGCCTGTCCGGGCGTTGGGTTGGATTCCAGGGAGAGGTACCAGGAATGGGCCCGAGGAAGGACTAGAAGAGAATCGAAGGGCCCTCCGTGTAGCAGCACCGTAGGCACGTCATGATAGGAGAGCCACGATGCGAGCGCAGAGTTTCCACCGATGTAGCCCTCGAGCGCCTCGGCTCGGAACGGGGCCGGTGGGACGTGATCCAGCACCTTGCCTGTGTGTGAAGCCGCTGCCAGCGACAGCAACTCCTCGCCCCATGAGCGGCGAGACGTCGGGAGCGAGTCCAAGTCAACAACCCACGTTCCATTCCCGAGAACTCGCGGAACTGCTGTCTCGTAAGGCGTATGTCCCATGAGAACGCGGGTGAAAAGGTCATAGGGGGAAAACGGCGCGAACCGGCGGGCGGTCCATTGGGAAAGGAAGGTTTGTGCCCATCGGCCTTTTACCGCCAAGCCGCCATCGAACGTGACCCCGGAACGATGGTTCGCATGGACTTTATCGATGAAGCGCGCCAAGTCCTCATCGGAGTCCAGCTGGATGGCGAGCTCATAAGCAGTGTGGGAGAGTTTGCGGTCGTGGATAGCCTGTAACCATGGCCCAGGAGGGCTCCACCAGCTGGGCACCGACTTGGCGGAGACGAGGAGGTCAAGCTCCAGGTCAGGATGGTGGCGCTTGGCGGTGATGGCGGCGGCGGCGGCGTCTACGAAAAGCTTCGGGTGGTCCGGGATGGCCATCAATACGCGCAGGTTCATAATGTCAGGGCCAAATCTGTCTTGGGGATCTCTAGGGTGGTGGCGCGGTGAACACGTTCATAGAAATGGTTGAGGGAGCGCAGGCGCTGTCGCACCGCCTGCACGTCACGTTCCCCTCGCACAAGTGGGGCGAGTCCGGGTTGTAAGCTCAACTCTACGGCGGACACAAAGGCGAGGGTGCCTCGGTGGTTTTGCCACAGGGACTCCAGTTCCTCGGCCGATTCCTCACCTATGCGGCGAGCCCCACCCAGGAGGGCCTTGCTGAAATCGCGCAGACTAAGGACTTCCTGTAGAAGGAAGGGGCCGAGGGCTTCGCGCTCGTAGCGCCCCAGAATCTTTTCGGCGGCCAGCGCGAGCTTGGCATTGCCGAGGTAATCAAAAAGGAATGAGAGGCAAATCCATTTGCGCATCGCCAGCGGCAAGAGTTCCGCCAAACGGTCTGGCAGAACATCCGGGTCCACGTCAGTCGCAGTCAATCGCGCTTCCCACGCCCCCCCGCCAGATTCGCCTCCATAGGTGAAGTCCACGAACAAGCGAAGGGCCGGGTCGGCGCCCTCGAGGTCGAGAAGGGTGAAGAGACGCGCGAGGCGCTCGCGTTCGGCAGAGTCCGTCGCGCCAGCGTCCCAACCCACCACGATAGTCTTGAAGGGTGAATCAGGTTTAGCCGCCTTGACCTCCCCCACCCGCGCGAAGGAGCGTTCGGTGACAGTCCACTCCAGCTGGCCCAAGGCCTTGGCTGCTAGCCAAGCGTGGCAACGGGGGTCGGAGACGCCCCAGGTTTCCAGGATACGGGCAAGCTTAAGTGTGGGTTCCGCGCATTCCATGCGAACGCCTTCCGCGCGGGCCCCCACCGTGGCGCCAGCTTCCAGTATGGCGGCGATGGCGGCGTCCAGGGAGCCGCCACCCAGGTTGAAAACCCGTTCCCAACGGAGTGACGTTACCGGTTCCAGGGCGCGCTGGAAAAAATGAAAGGCGGTGTCGTCGCCGTGCAACGGCGAGAAAGCGCATTTCTGGACGAAAGAAAGGTCCAGGGAAAGTACTTCGTCGAAAGTCCCCGCAGCGAGGACTTGCTCCACCTCGGTCGGCCGGACTAAAGCCACATGGCGGCCGGGATACTTCTTTCGCAGGGCGGGCACCTGCAGGGTCCCCATCAACGTGACGGCGCCCTTGGACGTCAGAAGATGTAGGTTTCGCAGCTCATTCTGCATGCATGCCCTCCCAGTAGGCGCGCAGCCAAGCCGCTTTCTGCGAGGATGGTAACTCCCGAGTGGCGCGTGCGAGCGAAGCATCCCCTTGGCTGACAAGAAATGATGCCCAGGCGGGATCGGCGTGCCTCCACTCCTCTAGCGCCCGGGGCGCGCGCTTGGCAAGAAAGGCTCGATAGAACGTCGTATCCGTCTCCCAAGATGGGCGATGGATGATGACTGCCGGCTTTTCGAGTAACAAGCGACACAGGACCTCGTCCTCCCACAGTGCAGCGGCCGTGGCGGAGGTGTGCACATGGATTCCGGCTTCGTTGGTGCGATAGCTCGCCCACAATCGCGCCACTTCAGGCAGGGCCTCTACTGCGTGCAAGCGGTAGTTCTTGTGCTTCAGGCGGAGGATCTTCGCCAATTCTTCGAGGTGGTAACCAAAGCCCAGACCGAGCACCAGCACGGCGGGGGAGCGCTGGATCTGCGCCAGGTGGTTATTGGCCCACACCTCCGCTTCGCGCCGAGGGTTGTGCAGCGAGTGCAGCGGGTTGCCGTCCACGAGGGGGACGAGGTCCTTGGTCTTGGACTCTGTGAGGGAAAGGCGGCTGGGCATGAGCGGGGCATCCTCTTCCATAAGGATTTCGGGGCACACACCCTATTTCGGCACGGGGCCGTCGGCCTTGTCAAACCAGGATGATTACTTGACCTGGCCGGAATGGTAAGCCCGATGGGCCTCTGCACCCTTGTGCGCTCGGGAGATCTCCTCTCGCAGGCGCTCGCGCACCTCGACCATTAGGCCGAGAAGCACTTCGTTGGTTTTATCAGCCTCACGCAGTAATGCCAAATCAGCTTCGGAGACATCCGCACGGGTAGCTAGAAGGTTTAGCAACCGCTCGCGGTTGTCCACAACGGAAATGGCGTCGTCGAGGCGGCCGGAGCGGACCAGTGAAACGGCTTTCTCCGTCAGACGGAAAGCGCGCCAGGCGAGTTGTCCGGTGGGTAGGTCGCGCTCAGCCATTGGCGGCTTTCGGCGGCGTGGGCGCCGCGGGGGCAGGGGAGGTCTTGAGCGACTTCACCGCCTCAGTCCATCCGTCGTAAAGCGTGTTGAGCACTTTGAGGCAGCCCTCGAGGGGCTGCTTGTCGATCTTGATGTTGGCCTGGGTGCTGGCGTACATCAGGTAGTCGTAGAGGGAATTGAGTTCTTTGGCGACTTCGCCACCGACCTCGAAGTCCAAGCTGTTGGAGAGTTCCACGACGATGTCTTGCAGCTTGCCGATGTACTCACCTTTCTTGGCGATGTTGCGCGACTCGATTGCCTCGATGGCCTTCTTGCAGTTCTTGATGGCGGCCTGGTACAGCATCAGCAGGATCTGCTCCTTGCTGGCGGTTTCCACTGAGGTTTTCTTGTACTGGCCCAAACCGTAGCTCATCACGTCCTCCTAGGCCGCCCGACGCGGGACGGTGTTCATCCTAATTGTTGCACCGGATTCGGAAGGGCGGCCAACCCGGCAAGCCCTGCCCCTTGGCCGCGGATCTTGGAGATGGTCTCCTCCAAACGCGCGAATTTCGCCTTCAAGACTTCCTCTTTCTGGTCGATCATGCGTTGCCGGGTGGCTATTTGCCGATCGATTTGGTCCACGTTCGAACGCAGACCACGGGAGCGGGTCACGAGGACGCCAGAAGGTTGGTTCAGAAGCTGCATGGCGGTTTGATCGAGCATGTCCACGAAGCCATCGGTCTTGCCGGTCGGGCTGTACACGCCGGTCAGCACCTGGGCTACGCTCTTGTAGTCGGAAGCTAGCACGCTCTCGAACTTGGCCGAATCGAACTTCAACAGACCGTCCCTCTGGTACGTGATTCCTAGGTCGCCCAGCCGCATGGAGCCTTTCTCTGTTTGGATAGGCGTAAAGATGGTTGAGCGTAACCGGCTCTCGATGGTCTGTAGGGTGAGGTCGCCACCGAGGGTGGAGGCGGTGTCCGATTTCTCCGTCAGGGCGTTCTGTTCTTTGATGAACTTCAACACCTTGTTGATGTTATCAACCAGGGAAGTCATCTTCTCCCCGATCTTCACGACGTCTTCGGTGATCTCGAAGCTGATTTCCTCGCCCGGCTTGGCCTTTTTTAAGTCGATGGTCACGCCGGGGATGAGCTCCGTGAGCTTGTTAGAGGGGACTTGTATGGGGAAGCCGTCCATCTTGATTTTCGCGTTTTGGGCGGGGCGCTCGCTCTCCAAGTAGAGATCGACCTCACCGTCCACCAGGTAGAGGTAGGGAAACTCGGCTCGCTCCCCCTCACCGGTGCCGTTCATGGCGATCACGAGTTTCCAGGGTTCGTCACCGCCGGCGCCGTCGTTGACCACATTGGCGCGCATCCCGAGATCGGGATCGGCGTTGATGAGCTTGGCGATTCCCGAGAGAGTCGCATGCTCCTGGTCCACGTAGATTTCCTTGGTGTCACCGTTTGGCATCACCGCTCTGATGTAGCCCACGCCAACGTACGTCTTGTCCTTGTCCTCTACGCCGTTGGTGATGGCAGAAGACTTCTGGGCGAGTTGCTCCACCTCGAGGCTGTATTTGCCAGGTTCGGCGATGTTTTTGTCCACGGTGACGGCGATGTTTTTCCCACCGCCATTGACCTTGAGCTCGCGCAGGCTGCGAGCGCCCTTGTTCTTAAGCACCTCACCGCGCATACCCTCCACCAGGCCAGTGAGCTCCTTCAACAGGGCCTGCTTGTTGGCGATCTTCGCCTTGCGGGCTTCCATCTGCTGCAACGGGATTTTCTCCGCGTTCACGATCTGTTGAACGATGTCCTTGGGGAGGCCTGAATTGATGGAGCCGAACGAGATCCCCAAAGCATCCTCCTGACGCGGGGTCGGTGGCGGGCCGGGGCATCCTGCCCCTACCGTCCCATTTTACGGGAGCCGGTGGCGGGTGCAAGTGGGCAGGAAGTGAGCTAGCATGGGGAGAAACGGAAAGGGCGGCGGGCAGAACCGGGTGAACGGTCCGGCTTCCCGCCGCCTTCCAGGTCTTGGGTGGGAGTTTAACGTCCCACCGGACTTGTCGGGTATTTGCTCGGGAACTTAAGTGAATAACTCAACCATCGTCCTGGAAAAGTCGAAATTCTTCTTATCCCGGGCAGTTACGTATTTCTCCTTCCTGCTGATCCCGGTTTGGGTTCAGAAGACCCTCGAACTGAACCTCTTCGGCCAAGCCGTACTCATGCTGCTGTACATGCTCTTCATAGCTGGCCAGTGGTACCTCTTGGGCAAGGAAGTCGACCATCGTCTCAAAATCTACTTCCGGGCCAACTCCTCCATCGACCGCGTTGTGTACCGGCTGGTGGTGGGTATGGCCGTGATGGTGTTGCTTTTCAACGTCATACTGCTTTTCCCGGAAGCTTGGACGAAGCATTTCTTTTGGGGTTTCTGGGCCGTGTTGGGCCTGTTCTACTCCTGGCCCACCCGGGGGAAGATCATTGAGGAGAGCGTGTCCACGCAATTCGGCGAGTACCGGTTCCTGGACAACTTCGAGAAGACCGTGCTGTTCCTCGTGATCCTGATGGTACTGGTCTCCGTGCCGGTGTTCCCTTACTTCGACAACCCCGATTCCCTTAAAATCCTCATAGATTCCGACGAGAAAGTGTCCCAACAATACTGGAACTTCTTGGCGGTGAATTACTTCCCCTTCCGCCGCTTCCCTAACCTGACATACCTTGCCTGGTGCTTGCACTTTTACTTCGTAGGCAGCGTTCTCTACCTGTTGAGCTTCTATGGGGTCTTGCGCTTTTTCTTTTCACGCCGACTCTCCATACTGGGTCTTTTCGGACTGGTCTCCACCTGGTCATGGTCACTGCTGTTGCAGAAAGACCCTTTCAGCGCTCTTCTCACTTCGTTCTCGATACTCTGGATCTGGGGAATCCTCTGGGCGGTCAAGAGCGCCACCTACCGCTCTGGATTGATGTACGGTCTCCTGTGCTACATCGGGACCTGCCTGAATTACAGCTTCTTCCCGCTTTTCCCATTGGGACTGCTCATGCTGCACTTCTGGCACATGGCCGATAAAACCACCTGGTACCGCCAGCAGTTCCTACGCTACACCTCTCTCGGCGCCGTAGGCTGCGCTGTCGTGCTCCTGTACCACCTGGATTTGCAGGCCTTCGACCATGGTTGGGACCCCGAGGGCCTGGGTATATTTCTGTGGAACCTGGTCCGCCGGAAGGCCTTCTACGCCCTTTCCGTGGTCGGGGTGATCTTGCTCGTCCTCTCCTTCTCCCCTTGGATTCGACGCAAGTTCGCTGCCTTCACCTTGGATCGCCCGCGGTTGGCGCATTTGGGGGGGGCAACCTTGGCCGCGGTAGTGGTGGGCCTCACGCTGGAGAAGAACCTCATCCGCGGCTTTGGACTGATGTGGTTACTCCCCTTCTTGGCCTTGGTCCCTCTTGAGTGGATCTTCCAGGTAATCTCCCGACTGCGTTCCAAGCGGAACATGATCTATGTGGCTTACGTCCTGGTCTGTTTGCTCGACTCCCATTTCGAGGGCCGCGTAAGGATCACGGCAAAATTTTTCAAAAGTTCACCATCGTCACACCGGATATCGACGAATTGACCTTGGGGTCAATTCGGCCCTTGCGACCGATGGGCGAGGACCGCTAGAATGGAGTCAAGCGCGGGCGGATGGATTTTCCCGCAACACGGCCAAGGAGGACCTTTTGTACAAAAGCCCTTTGACTGCGAACGTTGTCCACGGCTTCATCTCGTCCTACCAGTCCCTCAAGAACCTCTCTTCCCGAAGATCCACAGAACCTTTCGTTTACGTCGACTCCCAAGGGGTGAAGCTGGTCACCAACATGGTGGGCGCTTCGGCCACCCCGGGGGGCGTGTTCGCCCTCTCCATGGCGGAAGATGGTTGGATGGAGATGCTCGCCCTAAATGACTAGCCGAAGCATTTTCGTGGATAACTTTCGCTGTCAAGCATGGGAATGTGGCTTTTTACGTCGCCACGTGTCTCGAGTTCTTTTTGGGAAGCCCTCTAAATTACACGAATCTCGATAGCGGTTATTGGTATAAGCTGAGAGGCATCAGAAGTCAGAAGGGTGTGGAAATCTCCCTTGTTTATGGGGAGATTGGGCCAGAATTATGTTTAGCCAACCGCAATGGTCGCAATTTTTCTCGGAACTCGAAGAGCGTTGCACGCACATCCTCTCCACACAATCTACACTTGCCCATAGTAAGCCCGACCACTCACCCGTGACGGAGGCGGACCTCGCACTCTCGGCGTTCCTGCGGGACCACGCCCTCGCCAAAGGCTTCCACTTCCATTCCGAGGAAGAGCACGGGGAATTGCGTTTTCCCGCCCTCATCCTGGACCCTCTGGATGGCACCCGCGAGTACGTCGTGGGCCGTCCCGAGTGCGCCTTCAGCGCCGCTTGGATGTGCGGGCCAGGCTTGGACGCGCCTCACGCCGCCGCCATCTACAATCCCTTCACCGGTTTCCGCCTCGCCAGCGGCATGGCCCCACGCTGGGTCCCACGGCCCCCCACGCAACCCTGGCGCGGGTTGGTCTCGCGCAGCGAGTGGGAACAGGGCCTCTACCGGGGACGCGAGACGGGGGAGGAGTGGACCGTGCAACCCCGGGGAAGCATCGCCTTCAAGCTGGCGTTGCTGGCTTCGGGCGCCTGCGATTTCGTGGTCAGCCTGCGCCCCAAGAACGTGTGGGACATCGCCGCGGGGACGTTGCTCGCGGCCGAGCGGGGAATGGAGTGTTGGTCGGCGGGGGAGCGGGTGCTCTCCTTGGACCGCGGGAGCTACCAGGCGCCCCTGATTTGGGGGCCCCCCTCCCTCAGCGCTTTTTTGCGGCGGGCTTTCCCCGCTTAGCCGACGGGCAGGAACCCGCCAACGGACACAGGTCGCACTGGGGCCGGCGGGCCACGCACACGCGGCGCCCATGGAAGATCAGCAAGTGGCTGAGCATGGCCCATTCCTCGCGGGGAAAGAGCTTCATAAGGTCGAGCTCGATCTTTTCCGGGTCGTCGTGCTTGGTCAGCCCCAAGAGCCCGGCCAGCCGGCGTACGTGGGTGTCCACCACCACGCCCTCGTTCATACCGAAGCAGTTGCCCAGCACCACGTTGGCGGTCTTGCGGCCCACCCCCGGGAGGGCGGTGAGCTCCTCGATGCTCCGGGGGACCTCGCCCCCGTGGCGCTCCACCAGGCCCGCGGCGCAACCGATGATGTTCTTCGCCTTGTTCTTGTAGAACCCCGTCGGTCGGACCACTTCCTCCACCTCTGCGGGGTCGGCCTGGGCCAGCTTGGCCGGGGTGGGCCAGCGCTTGAAAAGACCAGGGGTGACCATGTTCACCCTCACGTCGGTGCATTGGGCGGACAGAATGGTGGCGACCAGGAGCTGGAAGGGGTTTTCATGGTCCAGCTCGCAGTGGGCGTCCGGGTGGCGCTCCTTGAGCGTGGCGAGGATTTCAAGGGCCTTCAGGTTCTTTTTCACGGTTCCCCCGCGGGCGGTTGCCAGAGGGAGGGCCCTCTGGCATGGTCCGGGCATGTTCAAGGTCAAAGACCACTACTACGAGAAGGCCAAGCGCGAGAATTTCGTGGCCCGCTCCATCTACAAGCTGGAGGAGATCGACGCCCGCTACAAGGTCCTGCGCGCCGGCGACCATGTCCTCGACTTGGGATACTACCCCGGCTCATGGGTCCAGTACACCGCCCCCAAGGTGGGCCCGGAAGGGAGAGTGGTGGGGATCGACATCCAGCCGGTGAACAAGAAGATCCAATTCCCGAACGCCACGCTCCTCCAGCAAGACATCTTCGAGATGCGCGGCCCCGCCGATTTCGGCGTGGAGCGGCCGTTCGATGTCGTCCTGTCGGACATGGCCCCAAGCACCACCGGGATCACGTCGGTGGACCAGGCCCGCAGCCTCAATCTGGTGGAATCCGTCTTCGGGCTCTTGCCACTCGTGCTGAGGCCCAAGGGGAACTTCGTCATAAAAGTTTTTGAGTCCCAGGACGCGCAGGACTACTTGAAAGCGCAGAAAAACCGGTTTGCCGAGTTCCACTATTTGCGCCCCAAATCCACCCGTTCCGTGAGCAAAGAATTTTTTGTCATCGGAAAGGGATTCAAGGCATAATTTCCTTAAGATGCGGTCAAGGTTCGGACGGAAAATAGCGTTTTTTCTGGCGCTGGTGGTGGGGCTTTCCTTCACTGCCTTCGCCGACCCCCTCGAATTCCTCCGACGCATTTCCCTGTTCGCGCCCAACTTCGACCCCGCCGCCTTCCAGAAGGAGTTCCACCGCGCCTTTTACGAGGGGGGGAAGCTGCCGGAGACGCTTCAGGTCGCGGGCAAGGAACTCAGGCCCGAGTACACCATCCGGCCTGAGCTGGAGGATGCCGTCCTCAAGGTGCTACGCAAGTACCGTCCGGACTTCTCCTCCGTGGTGTTGCTGGACAACAACACGGGTAGGGTGCTCGCCGCCCTGGACATGGCCCGGGAGAACGTCCAGGATCCCGGCCGCGTATCAACCTTCTCTCCCACCCATCCCGCCGCCAGCATCTTCAAGATCGTCACCGCCGCTGACCTGCTCGAGAACTCCCATGTGGGCAACGATACTCAGTTCCAGTTCTCTGGCCGGTCCACCACGCTTTACAAGTACCAGCTCAAGCAGGCCGGGACGAACCGGTGGACCCGCCGAACCGACTTCGAGCACGCCTTCGCACGCTCCAACAACGTCATCTTTGGCCGCGCGGCCCTTGAAAACCTCTCTCCGGGAGGCCTCAAGCGTATGGCGGAGAAATTCGGCTTTAACAAGCCCGTGGTCCCATTCCTGCAGGCGCAGCCTTCGGTCTTCCCCATGGCCATGGACCAGTACAATCTGGCGGAGCTCGCCTCCGGGTTCAACCGCAAAACGCTGATTAGCCCGGTCCATGGCGCGATGATCGCTTCGGTAGTCGCCAACGGTGGGCACATGCGCGCGCCCACGGTCATTCAGCGGGTACGTGACGCCGAAGGCAATGTGGCGTGGGAATCTGCCCCGGCCCAAGAGCTCGTGGTGGCTCCCGAGACAGCCGCTGACCTACGTCGCATGATGATCGCCACCGTCCTCGAGGGCACCGCACGCAGGCCCTTCCGCCGGCTGCCCAAATCGCTCCAGGATTTGGAAATAGCCGGTAAAACCGGCTCCATCACGGGCGGCGAGCCCTTCGGTAAGCGGGATTGGTTCGTGGTCTACGCCAAGGATCCCAAGCGCCCCCAGGACAAAGGCGTATCCCTCTGTGTCATGATCGTGAACAAGAGACGGTGGTATGTTAAGTCCACCCAAGTCGCGCGCGAGATCCTTGAGCTCATCTGGGGCCCGTCGCAGCTCTCCTCGAACCTGAGAAGGATCATATGGACGAACAGAACCTGACCCCCCCCGCCGAGGGCGCCACCGCGGCTCCCACCGAACCCGCGAAGCCCTCCCGCAAGGAGAAGTTCGTGAAGGAGGCCAAGTCCTTCACCATGATCATCTTCGCGGTGTTGCTGTTCCGCTCGGTCTTATTTGAGCCCTTCAAGATCCCCTCTGGCTCTATGATCCCCACGCTCCTGATTGGGGATTTCATTCTGGTGAACAAATTCTCCTACGGCTTCAAGGTGCCCTTCAGCGATTGGTTTTCCGACCCTACTTACATCACCGGTCCAAAGATGCCCGAACGCGGCGACGTGGTGGTATTCAAGTATCCCCAGGATCCATCGCTCAACTACATCAAACGCATCGTGGGCCTTCCAGGCGACACCGTCGAAGTGGTGGACAAGGTGGTCTACGTGAACGGCGAACCCCTGCCCATGAAGGATATCGACGGAAAAGAGATCCTCGAGGACATGGACGAGAAGTACAAGCGCTACAATTTCCGATTCTCCGAGACCAAGACGGGCGACCACACCCACGTCACCCAGGTGGACCAGGACAACATTTTCAACGCCAACTTCTACAAGGTCACCGTCCCCCAGGGGAACTTCTTCGTGATGGGCGACAACCGGGACTTCTCCGCGGACTCGCGCTCCTGGGGCCCCGTGCCCTTCGGAAACATCAAGGGCAAGGCCATCGCGATCTGGTTCTCGCTCTCGTTCCCTTGGCCCTGGGGCGGGGATGAGCAGGAGGCGTTCGCCATGCGCTTCTGGCGGATCGGGAAGTTGATCGACTGAGGCCTTTCACATGGAGGGCTTGGATCTTGTCGTACCCACGGTGGGCCTGAAAAAAAGCTTCATCGAAGCCCTCGTGGAGTTCCAAGCTGAGGGGCTTCCTTGGAAGATGCATCTTCAGGTCGACGAGCTACGCCGAGACTTTGCCTCCTTTGTCGCCACCCAGATTAACAAAACGACCTTCTGGAGCAAGGACAAGCCTGTGGACGAGACCGAGCTTTGGGCCGCCCTCCACGGCGTGTTCGTGGGGCGCATTTCCATCCGCCACGCTCTGAACGCCGACCTTCGGCTGGTTGGTGGCCACATCGGCTACGACACGCGCCCCAGTTACCGTGGACGCGGCATCGCCAGCGCCATGCTGGAGCAGGCGCTGCCCATCGCGCGCCGGATTGGGATTAGAGAAGCCTTGCTCACGTGTAACGACGACAACGTGGCGTCGATCAGGACCATCGAGAAGAATGGCGGAGTCCTGCGGGAAACGAAGCCTTTGCCCGACTCGGGCGTGCTCAAGCGGTACTACCTGATCACTCTTTGAGCCGGATTTCCGTCTCTCCGTCGTTCCCGGTCTCGGGCACGTCCCATTTGAAGTCCCGACTCTTGCCGATGTGGCCGCGCAGCCAGGCTTTGAGCACCCCATCCCCATGGCCGTGGATCACGCTCAGGACCGGCATGTCGCCGGCGAGCAGGTCTCCCAGGCCCTTCTCTACCGTGTGCTGGAATTCCTCCAATCTCATGCCCCGGCAGTCCAGCTGGAAGGGGCGCTCGCTCTCGCGGGTGACGTTGATTCGGATCTGGTTGAACGAGGAAACGGTCGTGGTGCCCCTCTTGAAGGTGTTGAGGGGCACGGTCACCGTGAGGCTGCCCTTGGTCACGATGGCCTGGCGCTTGCGCCAGTCGATGGTTTGGAGCTGCACTTCCTTCCTCAAGAAGGTGTTGAAGTAGATGGAGCCTTGTCGGAGCAGGTGCACTGGCAGAATATCGGCGTCGCCGCTGGTGTCCTCGGTGGGGGAGGCGGTTTCCTCGCCGGAAATCTCGCGGTCCAGCTCGCCTTTGAACCCCACCATGCGGTCGTCCACTCGTCGGGCCTTGTTGATTTCTCCCGACTTGGTCTGTTCCAGCACGTCTAGGGCGTCACGGTGGATCTTGTCGATTTTGCCGCGGGCGCGCGCCAGCTCGTCGCCTAGCCGGAGTTTCATCACGCCCTCGAGGCTCTTCTCGCGATTCATGAGCTCGCGTTCCTTGAGGCGGTTGGCCTGGAGGAGGTCATCGAGTTCCCGACCTTTGGCACCCACCTGCTCCACCAGCTTCTCGTAGTTGACCTGTTTGTGATCCAGGAGGCCCCGGGCTTCCTGGGCGATCAGGCGTCCGTAAGGGTTGTCGCCGGAGAGGCGCTCGAAGATCTCGACCGCCATCGATTGCCCTGGGACACCCTGGTAAAAGCGGTAATTAGGCCGCATTTCCTTGATATCGAAGCCCATGGAGCCAGAGAGGATGGTTGGCCGCTCCCCAGCGAGATTCTTCAAGAGCTGGTGGTGGGTGGAGAGGATGAAGTGGGTTTGCTTGCGCAAGTTGAAGTTGTCTATGAGAGAAATCGCCAAGGCGCTAGCTTCGTCGGATGCGGTGGAGTTGAAGATCTCATCTACCAGCACCAAGTTATGCGCGCCCAGGTTTTCCGACAATGACAGATAAGTGACGACTTCCCCGGAGAACGAGCTAAGGCCGGAGTTTATGTCCTGTAGGTCGTTGGCGAGAAAGAAAAGTGTGTCGTAGGGATAAATCTCGGCGTGGAGTGCCGGCACGAATAGGCCATGGCGATGTAGCTGGAAAGCGAGGGCTATGGCCTTCAAGAGCGCTGTTTTTCCGCCGGTGTTGGGTCCGGAGACGACCAACGCCGTGTGGGTGCTGTCGATGTAGACGTCGTTTTTGATAGCGTTCTTGATCAGCGGGTGAAAGAGGTCGTGAAAGGCGAAGCCGGGCCGGTCACGGCGCTTTGGGCGGCTAAAACTCATGGCTTGGCAGAAACGAGCTTTGCCCAAGGCACCGTCGAAGCTCAGCAGTGCCGTGATGGCATCACGCACAGGCGCGGCGTTTTCCTCCAGGCGTCGAAAGAACGAGGACTCTATCTGGTAGGTGATTTCTTTGATGCGTGAAAGGGTTTCCAAGCGCTTTTGCGCGAGCTCGCGACAGGCGAAAGGCTCCACGAAGAGGGTTTGGCCGGAGTCGGATCTGCCGGCGATGAGCCCCAATCCTGTACGGTAGGAGTCCGTGCGTACGGGTAGCACGTAGCGCTCGTCCATGAGGTCGAATCCGTCGTACTGGAGGACATGGCGCCAGTCTTCCGAGCGGGCCAGCTCTTGGACAAGCCGGCGGAGCCGGTCTTCCTGCTCATAGAGCTGCTGCGTGAGCTGGCTCAATTCGGGGTGCTTGGTGTGGTCGATGTCCCCGTCTTTTGTGACAAGGTGGCGGAAGTCTTTGAGCAGTTTCACCATGGCGCCCTGTTGGGCGTGAGGGAGGAGGGCGGTGACGGGGTTCAGAGCATGCCGGGAACTGCCGCGGGCCAATTGGTAGGCAGCTTCGATGGCAAGAACCACGCGGTTCTGGTCACGGATGCCCAGGAAGCCGCCCTTGGAAACTCGCAGGGAGAGTTCAGCGAGCGGTACTCCAGGGTCCAAGGGATGCAGGGCGGTGGCAAATGCGTGAGCGTATTCGTCAACGAGGTACTCTTGGAAAAACTGCAGCTGGTCGAAAGAGAGCTCGCTTTCGGCCACGGTCATCACCTGGTCCTCCACGAATAAGCTTTCTTTGTTAGAATCAAAGAAAAGGTACCCGTGGATTTTCTCTACCACGAGTGGCCATTCGGGAAGTTGAAAGACGGGCCGGGCGGAAGGGGACATCTTGTTGCCATGATATCACGCCATCCTCAGTTGCGACAGCAGGTGGGAACCTTAGCGGAGCTCTTGGCCTCCGCCCCCGCGCACGTGCAGAAGATCTATTCCACCTCACGCTACCTCTGCCTGCAGCTGCGATTTCCCCGGCGCACTGTGAACCTGTATGTGGGGAGGGGAGGGGGCCATGAAGGCCTGTGGCTGGGAGGCCCCGTCCCACCGCCGGCTTTGCGAGTGCGGGACACTTGGCTGGAGTGGTGCCGCAAGAACCTTTCCGGCGCGCTCCTGGGCGGCTGTGAGCTCGATCCATGCGACCGTGCAGTAGCGTTGGTCTTCAGGCGTGGCGGAGAAGTGTGCTCCTGGCAGGTGTTCTGGGCGGGGCGCACGAGTTACTTCGCCTTCCATCGCTCCGAGGGCGATGAATGGTTCCTCTCTTGGCGAGGCAAGGAAGTGGGCCCTCTTGGCTTCGGCATCTTTTCTGAAGTCGGGCGGCGCGATGTGCCCCTTCCAGTCGAGGAGGCTCCCACACCGGTGGAGGCTGCTTCCCTCCTGGAGGAGGAGTCCAAGGCGGCGCTCAGGGCCATGATCGCACCGAAAACAAAGATCAGGTCAGCCGAGCGCAAGATCGCCCACATCCGGGCCGATCTGGACAAGATCCGTGCCTGGCAGCCTTTTCAGGAGTGGGTTGCCGCCACCGATCCCGTGGCGTGGGAGAACGCCAAGGAAGTCACGCACGGTCCCCTCAAGTACAAGTTTCCCCCTGGATTGGGGGCTTGGCAGAAGAAGGATTGGCTATTTCAACAAGCAAAGCGCTTGCGTGCGGCGGAGGCAAAACAGGCCCGGCGCTTGGAAGAGGCCCTGGCGCACCTTGAGGGCCTGGGCAAACCTGTCGAGGAGGCCTCCAATCCCCTGAAGCCCGTACGGCCGGTGTGGAGGAGCGCTCCCATCTCTTCCCCGCCCGCGCCCATCCCGGCGGGCGAGTACGTAGTGCACGCAGTGGAAGGTGGTCGAGTGGGGGTGGGCAGGAGCGCACGGGGGAACGACCAGCTAAGGAAAGAATGGGCGGGGCCTGAAGACTGGTGGGTCCACGCCGCCGCCGGGCCTAGCGCCCACGCGGTGTTAAGAATGGACGGCGGGGCCATGCCCACCCCATCCCACTTCGCTGTGGCTGCTACGTTGCTGGCCAGACAGTCCAGCCTCAAAGGCGACCGGTTGGAGGTCATTGTGACCCAAGTGAAGAATTTACGAGGGGTCCCAGGCGCCCCAGGGCTTGTCACCTATAAGAAGCAGAAGACGCTTCTTTGCGTACTGGCGGACCCCACGCAACAAGCCTGAAATCCGTTCTTCCGGCTTTGTCCAGCGGCCTGAAAATAGTTCAGACAAGGGCCGTCTAAGTTGATCGAATCACGGGAGAGGGGTACAAGTCCCTCAAGTTCGTCATGCCTTACGGCCTCCTGAAAAGGATTTCTATGCGCGTGCTCCCTCTCCTTGCTCTCCCCTTTCTCCTCAGCTGTCCCGGCCTGCACGCCCAGGATGAGGCGCTGGATGACGTAGTGGACCCTGGCTTTGAACGTGCCCGCATGTCCCACCGTAATGCCATCATCGGCCGGTCAGCACCCACCCCTCTCGAGAAAGAGGCCAACAATCCCTACATACCCGCTGGCTTCCTGGACATGACCCCGGACGAGATCACCACCAACATCGTCGAACACGAGGCCATGCGCGCGGCAAACTTGGGAATGCAAACATGGTCGGGCTTCTTCTGGCCCAACTATTTGGGTGGCTTGGGGTACCGCTATAATGATGGGTCCTTCCCACGGGGGGACTGGGCCGCTTCCCGCGCCTACGTCGCACGCCGCCCAACAGACCAAGTTCCGAACGAACTGCTCTCTCCATCGGAAAAGTACGATCTCGTCATGGGCATCACCCCTGAATCCCCAGACAGTCTAACCGCCAAGCAATGGAACCTCGGCCGCGCCGAGTACAACGACACCGGGAATGTGGAAACCTGGCAAGGCATTTGCCACGGCTGGGCACCCGCCGCAGTCAACTTCGTGCAGCCCGTGCGCTCTGTGACCTTCTCCACCCGTCGCGGGAACATCCGCTTCACCCCCGATGACGTTAAGGCGCTCGGCGCCCTCCTGTACGCCAACGGCCGTGCTGAAATGGTTTTCGCCGGCGTGCGCTGCTACACGGATGAACCCACCGCCGACCGCCAAGGCCGCGTCACCAATCCCGAGTGCTTTGACATGAACCCCGCGGACTGGCACCTCATCATCACCCACCAGATCGCCCGCAAGCGCCAGGCGTTCGTCATGGACGTGGAGAACTCCCGCCAAGTCTGGAATAAACCCGTGGTGGGGTACTCCTTCCAGTGGTTCAACATCGGCAATGGGCGGGATGGAACCTTGGCACAATCCATGCGTACCGCCGCCGAGGCCCGTCGCTACCGTTACGGATCCTACCGCAACCCGAACACCGCCTATGTGGTGGGGGTTCGCATGGAAACCATTTACCTCGACGGTGCTCCCGTCGGCAGCACTGGCTATCGCACCAAGACAGCCACTTACCACTACGACCTTGAACTCGACGCCAGACAACGCATCGTGGGTGGGGAGTGGCGGGGGAACAAGCATCCGGACTTCGCCTGGAAGCCTAAAGTGGTGCGACTTCCCACCACGGACGGCGATCCCGCGGTGGCCGGGTTCAACCCCTGGGAGTTGGTTGTCACCCCGGGCTGGCGTGAAGCCGCGCTCAACTCAATCCGCCATGGCGCTCCCCTGATGAAATTCGTCAAATACCTTTTCGATTACACCGGTTGGCAATCGCTGGATGGGGAGCTCGTGGAAAACGAGGGCTCAGGCATAGCCGCTGAGGACGACACTCACTGAAAAGCCGACGCCCCTACGGGGGCGTTTGGTTTCTTGTATCCTCCCTGCTTCCCCCTATAATGGAGGGAGGTTGGAGCGATGTTTAAGTCATTGGAAATAAAAAAAATTGCGCTGGATCGCCTGACCGGTGACCAGGGGGAACTCTTCAAGAGCGACGTGGAGGGGAGCCTCAAGTCGTTGCCTCCTGGAGAATGGGTCCTCCTACGTGATCCGCACCGCAAACGAGTGTATCTGGGTTTCGCCAACCCGTTGGTAGCCGACAAGCATCCGGCTATACACGTGCTCCACCGTTTGGCGAAGCCGCCCAAAGGCGACGAAGTCGAAACCTACCTGGAGCGGCGTCTGGACCAGGCCTTTCGCAGACGGGAAGTGTTCGAGGGCTATGGCGACGGTGCCCGGTTGGTGTTCGGAGCCGCCGACGGTTTGCCGGGGTTGGTGGTGGACGGTTACGCCAACGGAGTGCTGGTCCAGGTGAACACCGCCGGCATGGAGCGCTGGCGCACGTTCTTCCGCGAGCGGCTCGAGGAGCGCACGGGCAAGAGAGTGTACTTTCTTGACCAACCCGCACAACGCGCGCGCGAGATGCTGCCCCACCACGCGGCGGGGGAGGTCATCCCCGAGCTCGACGTGCGCGAGAATGGTTTCCGCTACTCGATCCCCCGTCGCCACCTGCAGAAAGTGGGTTGGTACTACGACCACCGCGAGAACCGCCGCAAACTCGAGGCCGCGGTGGCGCGCTGGCGCGGCTCGCGCGCGCGCGGCTTGGATCTCTTCTGCTACGGCGGTGCTTGGGGCCTGCACGTCCTGCGCGCCGGCGTAGGTAAAGTGGATTTCGTCGACCAAGCGCCGCTGGTCGACGTGGTCTGCGGGCACCTAGAGGCTAACGGCTACGCCGGCCGGGGCGAATTCCATCATGGCGACGTGTTCGCGTGGATGGAGGCGGCTAACGGGCGCGGGGAAAAGTGGGACGTGGTCGTCTCCGATCCGCCCGCTTTCGCCAAATCCTCCAAGGACATCCCAGGCGCACTGGAAGGCTACCGCCGCCTGCACCGTGCCGCCCTGAAGGCCGCGGCGGACGAGGCCCTCTTCGTGGCGGCATCCTGTACCAAGTACGTAGACATGAATTCCTTCATCGCGACCGTCACCCATGCGGCCCGCGCGGAAGGGCGCAAAGTACGTTTGTTGGACGTGGGGATCCAGGGCTGGGACCATCCGGTCGCCGACCTGGTGGACCGCGGGAACTACATTAAATACACACTGTGGGGCGTGGAGAACATATGAGCGCGAACCGTGAAAAGTTGCAAAAGATCCTTAAAGAAGCCAAGTCACTGGTTTACGGCCAGGACGACATGCTGGAGGCGATCCTCGCCGCGTTGGTATGCGAGGGGCACGTCCTTATCGAGGGTATGCCTGGTCTCGGCAAAACCATGAGCGTTTCCGTCATGAGCCGGCTGTGCAATCTCCAATTCCAGCGCATACAATTCACGCCGGACTTGTTGCCTTCCGACTTGATTGGCACCCTGGTCTATAACCAGGTGAAGCAGGAGTTTTCGACTAAGTTTGGACCGATTTTCTCTCAAATCGTTCTGGCTGACGAAATCAACAGGTCTCCCGCCAAAGTCCAATCTGCCTTGCTCGAGGCCATGGCCGAGAAACAAGTCACCATCGGCGACCGCACACACAAGCTGCCCACGCCGTTCGTGGTGCTCGCCACCCAGAATCCCATCGAGCAGGAAGGCACGTACAACCTCCCCGAGGCGCAGCTCGACCGTTTCATGATGAAGGTCCAGGTGGACTATCCCGACTACGAAGCCGAAAAGCGCATCCTGCAGCTCAAGCACGAGCACATGGACCTGAAGCCCCAGCTGGGCCAGGAAGACCTCGCTGCCATCAAGGCAGCGGTGGAGGCCGTGTACGTGGACGAGAAGATCAAGGACGTCATCGTGCGCGTCGTGCACGCCACGCGCCCGGGGAACCCGCACTTCGGCAAAAAGCGCGAGGGCCTCGTGGTCGCCGGGGCGTCCCCCCGCGCCAGCATCTGGCTCTACAAGATCGCCAAGTTCCGCGCCTTCATGGAGGGCAAGGAATTCGTGACCCCCGAGCACGTGCTCTCCATCGTGCCCGCGGTGCTCGGCCACCGGGTCATCCCGAGTTACGAAGCAGCCCTGGACAAGGTTAACATGCGCCAAGTGGTCAAGGACATCGCCCTAGCGGCACTGTGAAATGGACATCAAGGAAATAGAGCGCGTCGTCGCTTCCGTCCAGCACGCCGTCTTCCGCAACGCCAACACCGTGGCGGCGGGCGTGCTGCGCTCGCGCTTCCGCGGGGCGGGCCTCCAGTTCCGCGAGCACCAGGTCTACGCCCCCGGGGACGACGTGCGCTTCATCGACTGGAAGCTGTCCGCGCGCTCCGAGCACACCTACGTCAAGACTTTCGAGGAAGACCGCAACGTCGAGATCACCGTCTGCGTGGACGTGACCGCCAACAGCTTCTATGGCTCGGGTCGCGCCAGCAAGTTGCAAATGGCCATGGAGGTCTGCGGCCTCCTCTACCTCCTCGCGAGCCAGACCCACGACCTCGTGCGCGTGCTCTTGTTCCACCAAGGGCGCAAGCTCGAGCTTCCCGCCAAGAAAGGCAAGGAAGGCCTCGTCCAGCTGATTTCGCTCTTCGAGCGCGAGGGCCTGATCACCGCCGGCCGTCGGGCCCAGGCGCCGAAGCGATCCCAGCGCGGCGACAACGGCCCGGAGCTGCTCAAGGCCATCCGCCAATGCCTCTCCCGCCGCAAGGAAGTGGTGTATCTCGGGGACATGTTGGATTTCCCCCGGACCGCCGATGCCCGCCGGCTGGTCCATGATGCCCGCTTCCATGCCGTGCGCCTGCTGTCCCCAGTGGACACGCAGAAACTGCCCTGGTCCCTGCCCATTGGGCCGGGTGTCAGCGCCGGCCTTGGTGATCCGGGCAAGGACGATTTCCTGGCCCGATTCCCCGCCGTGACAAGCGACGAGCGCTACTTGGAACAATTCCTGCGGAGGATCACGTGAAGGCGCTTCTCCTCCTTTCTTTCCTGCTGGCATTCCCAGCCTGGGGGCAGCTGCAAGCTGAACCTGCCGGCGAGGCGAGGCTGGTTCCCGGTGAGCCGGTACAAGTGCGCCTTAAACTCCTCGATCCCGCGCTACTCGAGCGCGTTTCCCCATCGAGGCTCAAGGCGGCTGCCGTCCCCAGGGTCCTTTGGTTCATGCACGTGGATCCCTGGGAGGTGGGTGAATCCGCCTCCGCTGGGGCCACGGTGGTGATTGGACCGGAGTTCCGCCCAGACCAGGAGGTGCGTTTGCGCCTCCCGGGAGGGGAGACCACCCTGCGGTTCAAGGGGTTCGCCTTCAGCCCATCCACGGAGAAACCCGAGGGTGATTACGCGTACCAGGACGTACCCTGGTATGAGCGGCCTTGGTGGCGACGGGCCCCCCTCCTGGCGGGCTTAGCGCTGCTCCTGGGCACCGCGCTCTTCTTCGGCAAAACGGCGTGGCACCGCCGACGCGCCAGGCTCGCGCGGCAACGGGCGCGGGAAGCGTGGTTGGGCCGACTCAGGGAAGCCTCCGACATCCCGGCCCTCTCGAAGGTCTGGGGGGAGCGCGACGCTTTGCTGGCCGACTTTCCCGAGGCGGAAGCGCCCATACGTGGTTTCTTCGAGGTTCTGAACCTCCACCAATTCAAACCGCGCCCTGACCAGGCGGGGGCCGACGAAGTGGCGCGCGCCAAAGCGCGTCTCATGGAGCGGCTTTCCGGGGGAGGCGGCGTTGGAGCATAAGGCCCCATGGTTGCCGCTCTTGGGCGCGCTGGTCGCGCTGCTATGGGCGTTGGACTACTGGAAGATCCTGTGGCGGCGGCCCTTGCCCGTGGGAGGGGCCGAGGCCCGCCGGCAAGCCTGGCGCACCGGCGTGCGCTGGCTGCTCTTCCTCACCGGCGCCGCTGGCTGGGGGGCCCTGTCCTACTCGCTGTCCCAGCCGCGCGTCCCGCGGGAAGTGGGCCCTTCCTCCCGTGAGGTGAAGGACATCATGCTGGTGGTGGACGTCTCACGCTCCATGCTCGCCGAGGACATGCAGCCCAACCGCATGGAGGCTACCAAACGCCGCCTGCGCGAATTCGCGCGCAAACGCCTCACGGACCGGGTGGGACTGGTGCTCTTCTCGGAGAAAGTCTTCACGCTCATGCCCCTGTCCTCCGATCCCGCCTTGCTGGACAAGGTCATCGGCGACGTGGGCATCGGCTATTTGGGTAGCGGCACCAACATCGGCGACGGGCTCGCCTTGGGCGTGGCCCGCCTGGCGGAGTCCGAAGCCGCGAGCAAGATCATTATCCTGCTCTCCGACGGCGTGGCCAACGTGGGTAACCTCACGCCGATCCAGGCCGCCGAGGAGGCGCGTAAACTCGGCATCAAGGTCTACACCATCGGGGTGGGCACCCAAGGCGAAGCCCGCATGCCCGTGGGCAACTCGGTGTTTGGCAAACAGTACCAACTCATCCCCGGCGGTTCCATCGACTACAAGACGCTGACCGAAGTCTCCCGCATGACCGGCGGGAAGTTCTATCCCGCCACCGACGAGGCGGCGCTGGAGAAGTTCCTCGGGGACATCGACAAGCTGGAGCGCACCGAGATCAAGGTGGAGAACCAGGTCATTTACGACGAGCTTTACTACTCCTGGTTCGCGGGCGGACTGGCCCTGATCCTCCTGGCCGAGGCGCTCAGGCGCCTGGCCCTCAAGGAGGCAGTATGACGTTCATGCGCGCCGAACTCGCCCCCTGGCTCATCGCCGCTTTCGCCTTGGCCGTGCCTTGGGCCCTGTGGCGCGAGCGCCGCTTCCATCGCTGGGTGGAAGCCCATTGGTTCCTGCGCCGGTCGTGGGTCGGTGTGCTGGGTTCCTGGGCATGGTGGGGCGGCCTGGCGCTTTTGTGCGTGGTCTTGCTGGACCCTCGGCTAGGTGAGATCAAAATCAAGGGAAAGGTGCGCAAGGACCGCACCATCATCCTGGTGGACACCTCCTCCTCCATGCTAGCCGAGGACGTGAAGCCCAACCGGCTGGAGAAGGCCACCTTGCTGGCCAAACACTTCGTGCGCAAGGCCCCCGGCCATGAAATATCCGTCATGGTGTTCGCCGACATAACCAAGAAGCTCGTCCCTTTCACCAATGACCGGGACCTGCTGGACGCGCGCATCGACAGCGTGCGCGGCCTGAGAAACCTCAACGCCGGCTCCTCCATAGGATTGGCGCTGGAAGAAGCCGTCAGGCACTTCGATCCCGCGGACAAGGACGTCACCGGCAACATCCTGGTCATCACTGATGGCGAGGACAACGCCGGCACGGAGCGCTTCAAGCTGCCGGAGGGGATTTCACTGGCCATGGTGGGCGTGGGGACGAAGGCGGGTGCCCCCATCCCCATGAAGGACAGCATGGGCTTCCACCACGGCGTCAAGAAAGAGCGGGGGGTCACGATCCTCACCAAGCTCAACGAAGGCTTCTTCAAAGCTGCCGTGGACGGCAAGGCCAACGCCCGCTACTTCCTCGCCCAAAGCTATGACCTCCCCACGGACCAAATCGTGGCCTTCTTCGGGCAGCGCAAAGCCGAGGAGGAGGAAGGGGATAATCTGGTACGTCCCGTGGCGATGGAAGGATTCGCGTTGCCCGGGCTGGTGCTCCTGGCGTTGGGTTTCCTGGCGCGCAACCTCCGGCCATTCGCGGCGCTCCTCGCCCTGTTCCTGCTTCCCGCTGGGGCAATGGCCCAGGACAAGGGGAAGGAGGGCGAAATCCCGCCCCAGCTTTTGGAGCGGATGGAACAACTCCGTCGGGGTGAACTCGACCGCCTTGAACGCATCAACCTGGCCGACCAGCTGGTGAAGGCCAAGGCCCATGAGGAAGCCCGCCAGATCTACCGAGAGAACCTCTCGCGGGCGGACGCCGGCGAGCACCCCGACTCATTCTTCAACTGGGCGACGTCCGAGTTGGAGGGCGGGGACGTGCCGGCGGCGCTGGACAAGTACCACGCCCTTGACCGCGCCCTGGAAGGGCAGGCCCCGGATTCACCCCTGCGCGGGCAAATCCGCGATAACGTAAAACGTGCGGTCCTGGCGTCCCCCGAGGACGAAAAGAAGAAGCAGGACAAGAAGAACACTGGGGACGGCGAGGGCAAGGAGCGCAAGCCGGAAGACGGCGAGGGCGACTCCCGCCGCAAGGACGACCAAGGCGAGTCCACCGGCAAGGACAGTGAGGACGGTAAGAATCCCTTCGATCCCGACAACCAAGACAACCCCGAGGAGGGGGAAGGTGAGGAGAAGAAAGAGGCGGGGGACAAGGAGGGGCCGGAGAAGCGGCCCCTGCCCGCCGAGGAAGGGAAGGACGGCAAACCCAAGCCGAAACCTTCGCCGCTGCTTGAACAACTCAAACAAGACGACCGCAAACTGCAGTTGAAGCTGCTGGACACCTCGACGCAGAAACGCGTTCCTGGACGGAGGAAAGACTGGTGAAGGGCATTGTGAAACCCCTGTTGACGGTTTTTGTGGCCCTCTGGGCAGGCCTGGCGGCCACGCAGGACGTGGTGGTGGAGACCAATCCCCGCAACCCGGTTAAGGGTGAGGCTTTCCAAATCCTGTTCAAATGCAAAACCACCTCCAACGCCGAGCCAGAGATCAGTTTTGATCCGGAAGGCTTTGAGGTCCTCGGGCGCCAGAGCCAAGGCGTCTCCACGCGCACGGTCTACCACCAAGGACGGATCACCACCACCCGTGAGCTGCTGGTTTCGTACGAGGCCATGGCGCCGCGGGCGGGCCGGGTCACCCTGCGTAACCTGGTGGTGCAGATCGACGGCAAGCGCCTCACTGAGCCTGCGGTGCAGATCGACGTGGTGGACGCGCCGGTGGAACCCCAGATGTTTTTCGTGAAGGCGGACGTGCCCAAACGCGCCCTGTGGGTGGGGGAAGGCGCCACCATCCGCTACTACGTCTACCGCAAGGTCAACCTCCAGGGTTTCGACATCAAGAAGTTCCCCAAACTCACCGGCTTCATGAAACGATACCTGCAGGAACCCGAGCGGCTGGAGCGCGTGGTGGTGAACGGCGAGTCCTATGGCCGCTCGGCCGTCTACGCCGCCCGTGTCTATCCTGAGCGTGCTGGCACATTGACCATCGACTCCATCGAGATGGAAGCCAGCTATGGCAACGACCCCTTCGCGGCCCTGGGCCTGGGTTTCGGGGGAGGACGCATGAAAACCATGCGCGTCCAAAGCCCGCCCGTGGAAATACAGGTCAAAGAACTGCCCACCGCCGGCCGACCGGCCTCCTTCACGGGATTGGTGGGACCCCACCAGTTCGAGCTGAAGACCGGCGGTGGCCGCATCCTGGTCAACGAGCCCTTGGAAGCACGTTTGATCGTGAGCGGCCCGGGCAACCTGGAGAACTACGGGGCTCCCGAGTTGTGGAGCGTGCCGGAACTGGAGAAATTCGACACCAAATCGGACTTGGACCTGGTGGGAGGAGACGGCGCCATCAAGACGTTCGACTACACCTTCCTTGGCAAAGCCGCCGGGACGGTGGCCCCGCGGGAGCTCGAGTTGAGCTGGTTCGACCCCGTGGCGGTCCGCTACGAAACCAAACGCTTGACCCTGCCCCCAGTGGTGGTGGGCGGTGGAGTGGCCACTCCCATCCAGCAGCCTGCCCCCCCCCCGCGTCCCGACAACAAGAAGACGCCGGAGAAAGTCTCCCTCTCGCCCCAAGGAACGGTGGAGTTCGCGGCCCCTCCCTGGTGGCAGCGACCGGAGGTTTGGGTGGGCTTCTTGGGGCTCATCCTCTTGGCGGCTGTGGCCATGGGTACCCGGACCCTGCTCGGCAGCCGGGTGGCCCCCCCCTGGGAGGCCGACTTGCGCCGGATCGAGCGCCAGGGACCGGACAGCGCTTCTTTGACACGGGTTCTACACTCTCTTGCGCCTGGTAAGGCCACCCTGCGCGAGTCCCTGGAGGCTTCCACGCTCCCGGAGGAGTCCCGGGAATACTTCCAGCATCTGGCGGACGAACTCGCCCGGCGGGAATTTGCCACTTCCCGCGCGACGGGCGATATTGTCGCGGACAAACGCCACATGCAGGCGTTGAGGAAAGCGCTGAAGGCATGATGAAAACCGTCTCCTCCTTGCTGGACGTATCCGGGGCACCCGGGGAAAAACCGCAACTGGCGGTGACCATCGGCAATTTCGATGGCGTCCACCGCGGGCACCAGCAGCTGCTGCGCTCCCTCAAGGACCACACCCATCCCCGCGGCATGGCCTTGGCGGTGATCACCTTCCATCCCCACCCGCGCAAAGTGCTTCAGGCTCCCGCGGCAGGTTTCCTCTTAGGCAGCGCGCCCCAGCGCCACCGCTGGTTAGCCGAAGCCGGCGTGGATTGGCTGGTGGAGATCCCCTTCACCCGCGACTTCAGCACGCTCAGCGCGGAGGAGTTCCTCGACCGCCACGTTCTGTGCCATCCCGGTTTGCGCGAGATCTACCTGGGATGGGATTTCGCCTTCGGCGCTCATAAGAGCGCCGGCGCCGAAGAAGTACGCAAGCATTGCACAGGCCGTGGCATCCACGTGGAAGTCTGCCCACGTTATTCCGCTGGCGACTCCCAGGTGTCCTCATCCCACATCCGCCAATGCGTCTCCGAGGGGCGCGTGCGCGAGGCCCACGCCATGTTGGGCCGGCTTTACACGCTCGAAGGTTTGGTGGTGAAAGGGGAGGGCCGGGGCAAGCGCCTGGGGGTGCCCACCGCCAACATGCAGGTGGACCAGGACGTGCTCCTGCCCAAACCTGGCGTCTACGTCACCGAGACCGCCTCCCGGGGCATGCTCTACCGCTCCGTCACCAACATCGGGCGCAACCCCACTTTCAAAGATGGGCCCGAGCTTTCGGTGGAAACGCACATCCTGGACTTTGACGGGGACATCTACGGTGAGGGGCTGGAGGTGCGTTTCCTGGACCGTCTCCGTGACGAACGCAAATTCCCGGGAGTGGACGCCCTGCTCGACCAAATCAAACAGGACATCGGCCGTGCCCGCGCCTTCCCCAGCTAGGCTCGCCCTCATCGGGAAGGGCATTGGCCATTCCCGCTCCCCCGACACCTACCGCTCGCTCTTGGGCCAAGACACCCAGTACGACTTGTTGGACGTGGCTGACATGGAATCCCTACCCACCGCGGACCAGCTGGCTGCGCGGTACGACGGCGTCAGCATCACGGCCCCATGGAAAGAGGCCTATGCCGGTGCGGCCGTGGCCGAAGCCGCCCACCTGGGAGCAGTAAACTGCTTGCGTTTTGGCCCCGCTGGCATGGAAGCGACGAACACGGACTGGAGCGCCCTGAAAGAATTGCTCCCCCCATTTCTGAGGGAGCGAGGAATCGGCTCGCCCGTGGTCATCCTCGGGAACGGGGCCATGGCCCGCGTGGCTCGGGACGTGCTTGAGCGTTTGGGTCAGAAGAACGCCACTTTTGCCCGTTCACAAGGGGACGACCCCGCGACTTTGGATCTTCCCACCCTCTATCCGGGGATGGGGAAAAAGCTTGTCCTCAACGCCTGCTCGCGCTCCTTCACTTTCGCCGGAAAGCTCGACGCCACGTGGGTTTTTTGGGATTTCAACTACGGCCTCCCGGACCAGCAAGCGGCTGTGGAAAGGACCGGCGCCACCTACGTGGACGGCCTGGGACTGCTTAGAAAGCAGGCCGAGCACGCGGTCCAATTCTGGAACCTATCGCTCAAGCGTTAAACTCCGCGGACTTACGCGCCGAAACGCCATCATCATGATTCGCAAGGAATTCATCGACGTGGTGACCAACACGGGGATGGCGACGCTCAAGGAGCTGCGCCGGCTGTCCGTGGGC
The DNA here is from genome assembly GCA_964399165.1 of uncultured Bacteriovoracaceae bacterium. GTDB lineage: Bacteria > Bdellovibrionota > Bacteriovoracia > Bacteriovoracales > Bacteriovoracaceae > UBA6144. The sequence goes on from CAYNPO010000005.1 coordinate 87,646, forward strand.
CGCGAGGACGACGTGGGGGAGTTCGAACTCCTCCGTATGCCGTATTTTGACGAGCATAAATTCGCGAAGATCGTCTCGGAAAAGCACTCGATGACGTTCATCGACCTGAAGAACGCCAAGGTCCCGCCTGAAACGCTCTCCGCCCTGAAGAAGCGTCTGGTGATCAAGTGGCGGGCCATCCCCATCCAGAAAACCGCGAACAAGGTGACACTGGCCACCTTCGACCCCTCGGTCGTGGCGGAAGGGTCGAAAGAGCTTTCCGACCACTTCAAGAAGCAAGTCGAGTTCATCCTCACCAACCTCTCGTCCTGGCGCAAGCTCTTCGCGGGCATAAAAGACTCAGTAGACGATTTGATCGGGAATATCGTCGAGGTCACTGCCGCCAGCGCTGCGGAGGAGAACATCCGGGCCGAAGACATCGGTGAGGACGTCCTCACCTTTGTGAACCGCATGCTGGCAGAAGCTTTCATCAAGAAAGCGTCCGATATCCACGTGGAGCCTTACGAGAAAAACTTCCGGATCCGCATCCGGCTGGACGGATCTCTGGTGGAAGCCGCCTCCCCCCCCAAGAGCATGATGGCGCCCATCGTTTCTCGCCTTAAGATCATGTCCCAGATGGACATCTCGGAAAAGCGCAAGCCACAGGACGGGCGCATCAAGCTCGTCATTGGTGGCAAACCGATCGACTACAGGGTCTCTTCCTTGCCCACCATTTTCGGCGAAAAGATCGTACTCCGGTTGTTGGACTCATCGAACCTGCAGCTGGACATGACCAAGCTCGGCTTCGAGCCCAAGCAGATCGAGGCCTTCCAGGAAGGCATCATGCGTCCCTTCGGTATGTGCCTGGTGACCGGGCCCACGGGCTCAGGGAAGACCACCACGCTCTATTCCGCCCTGGCGGAACTGAACAAGGCTGACACCAACATCTCCACCGCTGAAGACCCAGTCGAGTTCAACCTCGAGGGAGTCAACCAGGTGAACGTCCGCAAGGACATTGGCTTGACCTTCGCCGCAGCTCTCAAGTCCTTCCTGCGCCAAGATCCCGACATCATCATGGTGGGGGAGATCAGGGACCAGGAAGTGGGGGAGATCGCGGTCGAGGCAGCATTGACCGGCCACTTGGTGCTCTCCACTCTGCACACCAACGACGCCCCCTCCACCGTCACACGTCTCCTCAACATGGGCATCGAGCCGTTCCTGGTTGTGGCGGCCCTGAACGTCGTGGTAGCGCAGCGCCTTTGCCGTAAAATCTGCCTCAACTGCCGAGACGAGCGCAAGTCCTCGGTGGAGGAGCTCATCGCCTGCGGCTTTGCTCCAGCTTCGGCGGAAAAAATCAAGGTTTATCATGGGCGAGGATGCGAAGCTTGTAATAACACCGGTTACAAAGGTCGCGTGGCGATCTATGAAGTCCTCACAATGGGACCAAAGGTACGTGAGATAGTGCTCAAGAACGGCTCTACCGACGACATCAAGCGACAGGCGATCAAGGACGGCATGAAAACGCTGCGCATGTGCGCCCTCACGAAAGTGGCGCAGGGGTTGACGACGCTGGAGGAGGCCATCGCCAACTCCGCTTCGGACAACTTGTAAGGAGAAACACTATGTCTCAGGACAATACGCGCACGAGCACCCAGACCAAGCCCGAAGAACCAAGCGCCCAGAGCATCGGAATCCAGCAGCTTTTCAAGGTCATGGTGGACTCCGGGGCCTCGGACTTGCATATCACCGTCGGAACCGCCCCTGGCATGCGCATCAATGGCGACATCGTGCGCGTGAAAATACCGCCGCTGGTCGCCGAGGAAACCAAACGTCTGGTGTATCAAATCCTGACGGAAAAGCAGAAGGCTGAACTCGAGAAGAACCTGGAGTTGGACTTTTCCTTCGGCATCAAGGGGCTTGCCCGTTTCCGCGCCAACGTTTTTTATTCCAAGAACGCTGTGGCCGCTGTCTTTAGGCAAATTCCGAGCATCATTCCCGACTTCGATACCCTTGGTCTGCCCAAAGTCATGCTGGACATGGTGAACGTATCCAACGGACTAGTCCTCGTAACAGGGCCGACCGGATCGGGTAAATCCACCACGCTGGCAGCCTTGATTGACCGCCTTAACACCACTACACCCGGGCACATCATCACTCTTGAAGACCCCATCGAGTTCGTGCACCAACACAAGATGTCGCTGGTCAACCAACGGGAGATCGGCGCCGATACCCTGACCTTCACCCGCGGACTCAAATCGCTCCTGCGCCAGGACCCCGACATCGTCCTGGTAGGCGAGTTGCGGGACGTGGAAACCATTGAAGCCGCCCTGACCATCGCGGAGACCGGCCACCTGGTCTTCGGAACCCTGCACACCAACTCCACCGTGCAGACCATCAACCGGATCATCAACGTTTTCCCCCACGAACAACAGGAGCAGATACGCACGCTGCTTTCATTCGTGCTTCAGGGGGTAGTGGCCCAGCAACTTCTTCCCAAAATCCCTAAGGGCCGTGTGGCGGTCCAGGAGATCCTTCGGATGACCCCGGCCATCCGTAACCTCATCCGTGAGGACAAGGTCCACCAAATCTACTCCCAAATGCAAATCGGGCAGGAGGAGACGGGGATGACCACCATGAACCAGGGGTTGAAGAAACTGCTCGACAGCGGTGTGATCACCGCGGAAACGGCACTGGCCTACACCAACAACCCAGATGAGCTCCAGCGGATGATGGGCGTGCAAGGCGGTGGCCCTAAACGCAAGCCGGGCGGTTGATGGATGGCTAAGTTCAGGTACGTTGGATTAAGGGAAGACGGAAAGAGGATCGAGGCGGAAATCGATGCCGACACCCTCAAGGAAGCGCGTAAGCTTCTGCGCCGCCAGGGCATAAAGCCTTCCCGCATTACCCCACCCTCCGTACTGAACATCGATCTTGGCCAGTGGTTGGTCGACAAAGGGCTTGCGAGCGCGTTCACCCACAAGGACCTGATGCGTTTCACCCGTCAGCTCTCCATCCTTATCAACGCCGGCGTGCCGATCATGGAGTGCTTGGAAATTCTGTACAAGCAGGAGAAAAACCTTTTCTTCAAGAAAACCATCCGCAATATTGCCTCCCAGGTCGAGGGTGGTAAGTCGCTCTTTGACTCACTCACGAGCGCCAAGCATTTTTCCCGGCTCTACTGCAACCTCGTGAAGGCCGGGGAATCCGCCGGTATCCTTGACTCCATCCTGGTCAAGCTGGCTGAGTTCATGGAAAAGCAGGACAAGCTCCGCCGTAAGGTCAAAGGAGCCCTGACCTATCCCGCTATCGTGGTGGCGGTGGGCATCCTGGTCCTCTGGGGCTTGATGACCTTCGTGGTTCCCCAGTTCGTGGGAATGCTCGAAGAGTCAGGCCAGGAGATCCCCGCCATCACCCAGTTCGTGATCGACACGTCCAATTTCTTCCGCGACTACACCCTGCTTATGGTGCCTATCCTCATCGCTGCCTTCATGGTCTTCATCAACTTCATTCGCACCCGAGAGGGAAAACTCGCCTGGGACCGTTTCCTCATGAACTCCCCGCTGTTCGGGGAACTTATCATCAAGGCGAACCTTGGCGCCTTCTGCAGGACTCTGTCGACTACGCTTGGAGCGGGCGTGCCCATCATCGACGCCCTCGACATCTGCATCGAGACCTTGGACAACCAGCAAATCGCCCGTGATCTCACGACCGTTCGCAAGGCGGTCACCGAGGGTAAATCCATCACCGAACCACTCCAGCGGATTAAGTATTTCCCCGAACTCGTCTCCCAGATGATTAAGGTGGGCGAGTCGACGGGTAACTTAGACTCCATGCTGGAAAAGGTAGCCAACGTTTTCGACGAAGAAGTGGAAAACGTCGTAGAAAACCTGACTAAACTCATCGAGCCCCTGATCCTAGTGGTGCTGGGTGGGATGATTGCCGTAGTCTTGGTGGCCATGTACCTGCCGGTGTTTTTGGCCGCAGGAGGCGTGGGCAACGAATAGCCGAGCTCAAGCCTCTTGATACGATGAATTAGTATTTAGGAGTTTTCTAACAATTTTTCGAAGTGACTGGCACAATAAGACCAACACCCGAAAATCTGACTAGCTGGCATCGCCACTACACAAAGATTTATTAAGGTGTGTTTAAAAATGTGTGCGCCACAATGGGTACATCGGAGGTCACTATGTCGCGTCACTCACTCCAGTCTGGCTTCACACTTGTAGAACTCATGGTGGTGGTCGCCATCATCGGGGTGCTTTCCGCGGTGGCGGTGCCGAACTTCAAGAAGTACCAGGCCAAGTCCAAGACGGCGGAGGCCAAACTGCAGCTGGCGGCGCTCTACACCGCCCAACAGTCGTTCTACTCGGACTACGACACTTATCACATCTGCCTCAAGTACATGGGGTATAACCCGTCGGGAGAAGTGGCCCAGCGGGTCTATGCCGTGGGCTTCGGAACCGGTTTGAACGCTGGTGCGGTGGCCACGGCGGGTACCAACAGCAACATCGCCAGCACCAACGGAGCTCAGGTGGCGGACGCCGCCCAGTCCTGCTACATCACCGCGACAGCGGGAGAGACCTTCTTTGCGGCGGGTAAGCGCACGGGCTCGGCGGCGGCGATCACGACCTTCGCCACGGGCGACTTGGGCACAGCGGCTGCGGTTGATACATTCGTGGCGGGTGCAGTGGGGGTCATCGACGTTGGCTTCACGGGCAGCGCTGCGGGTGCCACGGGCGCTTCCGCCTTCACCATTAACGAAGCCAAACGATTAGTGCAGCTGCGCGCAGGTTATTGATCTCCGAGTTGTCCCGTTGCCCATAATTTCTGGCGGTCCCGGGCGGCTATCCAAAGGACCTTCTTAAGTTTTAATGGATGGACGGGGAGTTATGACCCCCCGTTGCATTCATTTCTACATGCGAGACAATCAACCTATCGCGGAACCGTGGAAGCTGAAGGAGGGCTCTTAATGCCCGCCAGAAAGCTAAAGATGGGGAAGCGTCAACATCGGGTCTCTCAATGACCCAACGTTTGGAGGTTATATGTTTCAGTTCAAGAAGGAAGGGGGCTTCACATTAGTGGAGCTGATGGTAGTAGTTGCCATCATTGGCGTGCTTTCCGCGGTGGCGGTGCCGAATTTCAAGAAGTACCAGGCCAAGTCCAAGACGGCGGAGGCCAAGTTGCAGCTGGCGGCGCTCTACACCGCCCAACAGTCGTTCTACTCGGACTACGACACTTATCACATCTGCCTCAAGTACATGGGGTATAACCCGTCGGGAGAAGTGGCCCAGCGGGTCTATGCCGTGGGCTTCGGAACCGGTTTGAACGCTGGTGCGGTGGCCACGGCGGGTACCAACAGCAACATCGCCAGCACCAACGGAGCTCAGGTGGCGGACGCCGCCCAGTCCTGCTACATCACCGCGACAGCGGGAGAGACCTTCTTTGCGGCGGGTAAGCGCACGGGCTCGGCGGCGGCGATCACGACCTTCGCCACGGGCGACTTGGGCACAGCGGCTGCGGTTGATACATTCGTGGCGGGTGCAGTGGGGGTCATCGACGTTGGCTTCACGGGCACCGCGGCTGGCGCCACGGGCGCTTCCGCCTTCACCATCAACGAAGCTAAGCGCATGGTGCAGTTACGAGCGGGCTACTGATTAGGGATCTCTCCGGGGGGACTGCGGTCCCCCCCTTTTTTTGCCTTCAGCCTTAGGGGCGCCACGGTTTTACGCGCAAACCAACCGCTCTGGCCGCGCAAATATGGCTGCCCATCAAAATCCTGGGTTTCGCAATTTGCCTCGCCGCCGTTCAAACAAGCCAAATCAATACCTGCCTTCAATTGGTAAAGGTAATGCCCCAGCCGTTCGTGGAGGGGATCACCCTCGGGATGACGCTTGTAGAGCTCCAGGGCCACCAGAAAAGCTTCCCGATCCCCGAAGCGGTGAGCCGTGATTTTGGTGAAAAACGAGTCAAAGAAGGGGGGTCTGAGGGGATGGTCTTTAATGCGCTCGAAGAAGGGAAAGCTGCGCGCGGGATCCTGGAGTTCGATAGAGATGAGAAAGCCCATTTGCCAGTTGAGGTGGTAGTCGTTCGGGAAGAGCGCCAGTCCGTCGCGCATGAGGGTCTCCGCACCCTCCAGGTCATCCTTGACGATGGAAAGGTATTGCCCGCCGTGGCGGTAAACCTCATAGAACATTGGATCGAGTTGAGCGATGGTGCGAAAGCGTAGGTACATCCAGGAGTTGAGGTCGCGCAATCCATAATGCTCCAGGTCCCCGTCGATAAGGGTTTTCACCCAAATCAAATCGGCTAGCGCCCGCTTCATACCCACGGAGAAGAAACGCAAAGAATCCGCTTTTACGGTCAGGTGCGCCTGTTGTTTGTCGATTCTGAGAGGTGCCTGACGCAAACCATGCCCTGCCACTACCGCGGCGGCGAGGCTTGCGGCTGCAAGTACCATGGTTTGGAAACCTCTGTGCGTTGCCATCCTCAGCTCCCGTGTCGATAATGGTAGCATGCTCGAACTCCACGGAGTCACGAAAGTTTTCCGCAGCGACATACTCAAATCCGCCTTCACGGCACTGGATGGTGTTTCCTTCCGCGTGCCGGAAGGCGCGATGGTTGGATTCCTGGGCGCTAATGGCGCCGGAAAGACGACTGCCATCAAGGTAGTGCTCGATTTCATCCGAGCGGACTCTGGCGAGGTCCACTACGGCCCGGAGATTACCCGTAACGGCAACCTGGACTTTTCCTATGTCGGATATCTTCCCGAGCGGCCTTATTTCTACCCCCATCTCACGGGTAGGGAGTTCATCCGTTACATGGGCGAGTTGGCCGGGGTGGGCCGGGGGGATGTAGCTGCGCGAACCGCTGCGCTCGCTCCGCGATTTCGCATTGACCACGCTCTAGACCGTCCCTTGCGCAATTATTCGAAGGGCATGCTCCAGCGCACAGGTTTTCTTGTCACCGTCCTGCATCGGCCGAAGCTCATTATTCTGGATGAGCCGCTTTCAGGGTTAGACCCAGTGGGAAGGGTTGAGATGAAAGAAATCATGTCCGAAGTGCATCGTGAGGGCTGTACGGTTTTTTTTAGCAGCCATGTGGTCCCCGACGTGGAGGAGGTCTGCCAGAGGGTGGTTTTCCTACAGCAGGGTAAGCTCGCCTACGATGGGCCAGTGGATTCGCTTTTACGGGAGAACGTTCGGCAAGCGTTCCACATCACCGTGCCTGAACTTCCCAGCGATACCTCGACGCCACTGATCGCGAAGGAACGTCTGAACGACGGGAATATTCGACTGGAGGTTGCCTCATCGGATAAGGACCGTCTTTTGGCGGAGCTCGTGGCTAAAGGAACCCCTGTCCATGCCCTCCAGCAGGTGCGCCCCTCATTGGAAGAAATCTTCTACCACATAAGGAGGTGACGTTGGAGCAAGCAGGGAAAACGGTCGTCATCGCGCGCTACACCTTCCAGGAGTTGGTCAGGAGTAAATTTCTGTGGAACGTTGGTGTGCTGGGCCTGGTGCTCGCCGGAGTGACCCTAACCGCCGCCGAGTTCGCCTATGGCGTTCCGGCACGGATCGCTGTGGACCTGGGCCTCGCTTTCTGCGCCATCTCCGGGTACGGATTGGCTTTTTTCGCTGGCGTCCCCCTCGTGCGCCAGGAAGAGGATTCCCGCACGATTTACCTCATTATTTCCCGTCCGGTCTCGCGAGAAGCCTTCCTCCTGGGTAAAGTCTTGGGCGTGACTGCTTTCCTCACCCTCAACTTCGTGTTGGTCACGGCCTGCGTTTTGCTGGCGGTGACGGCTTCAGGGGGAGAGCTGCCGACCATGGGATGGTACGCCCTGGTGGCTAATTGGATGGAATGCGTGATGTTACTGGCCACGGTGGTTTTGATTTCCTTGCTGGCCAACCGGGCCCTTACCATTCTTGGAGGCGTGGCCTTGCTCGTGGCGGGTCATTCTGTCGCGGAGACAGCCGCGATCAATTTCGTCCGCATGCGCCCTTGGTTACACGATGTCGTCACGTTCTATGACTGGGTGCTGCCGGGCTTCCATCGCTTCAACCTCAAGGACTACGTGCTGTACCAGGCACATCCCGGCGAAGGCTATTTCGCTAAACTTGCCCTCTACTGGTCCCTCTATACGATGGCACTACTGGCCATGTGCTGTTGGCTGGTGAGGCGCAAGGATTTCGATTGAGGAGGGGTCGGGCGCCTCGAACCTTACCGCCAGATAGGCGGCATGGGTTTTCGCCAGCATCTTCTCCAGTTCGGCCAAGCAAGCGGGGGCACGCCCCGGCGCAACCTGGGCGAGGGCGTGGCACAGGCGCTCCTTGGCGTGGAGGTGGAAGGGGGATTTCCTCACCGCTTCCTCTAGATAAGGGATGGATGCGGCGGATTCGCCCTTTTGGAGTAGGGCGAGTCCCAGGATGAAATCGCAGGCGCCATATTGTAATGCGATGTCGCCCGTGGGTGTGGGTTTCTCCAAGGGAAAATCACGTCCCGGGTAAATGAAGCGAGGATCGCACCTGTAGGAGGGCTTGCCCGCGCCCGGGAGCACCTGAATGCTGAGATCACGATACTCCAGGCGCGTTTCGTCGGGAAAGGCCGAACGTGATCCTGGCAGCATCATGAGTGGAAAACGGCCATAGTTAAAAATTCCGGTGAGACCTGGAGTGGGTCGTTCCATCACGCGGCCGGGGAACTGGCGCCCTATTTGGACGGCTCGTTCCGGGGAGATGTAGTAAGGAACCGTGAGGACATCCCTGCGCAGCCCCGCGACGCTTTGCCAGTAGCCCGCGATGAAGTGTTCCGAGTCCCCCGTCACAGCGAGTACGGCGTCAGCCGGCAGCGATTCAAGGACCTGTCGAATGCGTTCAGCAGGTACCTCGCGCAAGTCCGATCGCAAAGGGTTCCAGGTGACTAAAAGATTTAAGGCGATTTGCCCGCCTAGCAGCATCAAGACCCAAGACCGTCGTTTGCCTCGCGCCCGGCTAGCCGTCCGGATGGCCACCACCGATGTTACGAAGATAGGGAGGAGCAAGAATCGTTCGTAAACCCGTGCGCCAACGCCAACGGGATTGATGTGGGCGGCGAACACGAAGACGAGGACGTGGAGAAGCGCCAAGGTCATGAGGCTGCCCGCACGCCTCTTCTCTGACGGTGGGAGCCCTGTCCAGGATAAAGCTGCCGCTCCGATCATCCCGACCAGGGATAGCGCGGCTTCATGAATCGTGAACCAGGCCCGCGCGGTCAAGGCCCCTTCATCACCGGTCCGCATGAGGGAAAAAGTGCCATACTCCTGGCGCAAGAAATGCGTGATGATGTCCGGCACGCCCTCCAGCTCGCGCCATGACCATGGGGAGGATCCATCGAAGAGCAGCAGCACCGCGTATCCCAACAGTGCCGTGGCCCCGCTGGCAGTGGCCCAGACGTGGTCGCGCCATCCAGCGCGGGATTTCCAGGCAGCCCATGCGAGAATGGGAGCCAAGAACACCACTGTATGGTGATGAAGGAGGGAGAGGGCGAGGAATACTACGAATCCTCTATGGCGGTAGAGGCGGGGACGGTAGGCAAGAAGGAGAAAGCCCGCCGCGAAAAGGGCGAGCCCCGAGAACACTTCAGGCGTTACGGCGTAGGTCCAGTACACTCGTCCCGTGGCTAACGCGCCCAACCCGAGGGCCCAGGCCCACCCTGCGCGTGGCAGGGCCCGCGCGACAATGGCCAGTGCCGCTAGGGCGAGGGCCAGGTTTAGCCAAGCAGCCCCGGTGAATGGCGTGGGCGCGGGGAGCCAACGAGCAAGATGGAAGTAAGTCACCGCCAGCGGGTAGCCGGGAGGATGCATGACACCAAGGTTCCAGCCTTGAGTGACCAGCTCTGCCGAATCACCCTCCAAGGGTAGCGCCGGACATGTGGCGAGGAAGAGCGCCAGCAATGCAAAGGCAATGACCCATCCAGCAGGGTTGACCCTGGGACTAGGATTCACGTGGGGCTCTTGTTAAGCTGGGGCATGCATGCATTCTACCACGCGATGGCCACGATCACAGGTGCCTTGATCGGAAGCTTCCTGAACGTTGTCATCCACCGGCTACCACGCGGCCAGGACATGGTGGTCGCGCGTTCCGCGTGCCCCGCCTGCAGGGACCCCATCCCATTTTACCTGAACGTGCCGGTGCTTGCTTGGTTAGCCCTGCGCGGGCGCTGTCGCGCCTGCCGTGCCCCCATCCACTGGCGCTATCCGGTGGTGGAAGTCCTGATGGCGGCAGTGTTCTGGGGCGCCTTTCCCGCTGAACTCACTTCCGCCTCGCTTTACGGTTATGCCTTCACCTGTGCTTTTGCATCCATCATGGTCTGCCACTTCTTCATTGATCTCGAGCACCGCCTTTTGTTGGACAAGCTGAACCTGGCATTACTGTTGTTGGTCCTTCCCCATGGATTGGTGTTCCAGCCTGCGGGGCATTGGTTCTGGGGAGCCGTTATTGGTCTTGGCGGGCCGTTCCTGGTGGCCTGGGCCTTCTACAAGCTGAAAGGCCAAGTGGGGCTTGGAGGCGGGGACATCAAACTTTGGGGTGTACTTGGTTTCTTGCTCGGCCCCCGCGGCATTGTGGAGAATATCTTCTGGAGCTGCATGCTAGGTTCCCTCGTGGGAATAGGCCTGATGATGCTCAAGCGGTACGACCGTAGCAAGGGCATCCCCTTTGGTCCTTTCATCATTGTGGTGAGCCTGCTGCAACTTTTTAGCCCCTCACTCCTCCGCCAGTTCGCAATTTTCTGAGGAGGAGATCCCGACGAAAACGGTTGGGGGGCGCCATCCTAAATACTTGAAGCTCCATGCGCGCGCTGCCTATAATTGTCACAGGGAATAAATCGTTCGGACGGTGGTGCCAGTGCCTTCGTTGCAAGAAAAAATCCAAGAGCTCCTGGGAGGGTTGGCTCCAGGCCCCGCCGTGGGGCTGGACCTAGGTTCCCATAGCATCAAGATCTGCGAGATGTCCGGCACCAAGGGCAAGCTCAAGATCGAGCGTTTCGCCATCGTTCCCTTGAGTGAAGCCGCCATCATCGAGGATGAATTCCAGAAACCCGAAGAACTCGTTGAGGCCATCAACGCGGCTTTGCGGCTATCTGGCGTGAAGGCTAAGAACGTGACCATTGGCCTTTTTGGCCAGAACACGATGACCAAGCGCCTGTCTGTTCCCGAGGGCACCGACGAGGAGATCGAGGACCACATCATGTGGGAATCCGAGCAGTACATCCCCTTCGGGGCCGATGAGTCTGAGATTGATTTCCATGTCATTGGCGACACCGAGGGGGGAGGGAAGGACACCCTCGTGGTTGCGGCCCGCACCGAGATCGTCGAGCGCTTCCAAGATCTGGTCAAGGAAGCCAAGCTGGTGGCCAAGAACGTGGACCTGAACGTGGTTGCCCTCTCGAACATTTTCGAGATGACCGCCGTCGCCGCGAATCCCGACTTGGAAGAAGGGGCCATTTTGCTCGATTGGGGGGCCCAAAGCGTGAAAGTCGTCGTCTACCGCGGGGGTGGTCCGATCTTCACCAAGGAACTCCCAGTGGGCGGTAGTCTCATCACCGAGGAGATTCAGCGGCAAATGGCGGTGAGCTACGAGGAGGCGGAGGACCTGAAAACCGCCCAGGACGCCAAGGGCAACCTGCCGGAGGAAGTGCTCGGCATCATCCAGGGTCTACTGGAGGGCCACATCGCCGAGGTGAAGAAGAACCTCAACTTCTACATATCAGCCAGCTCCACCGAGCAGATTCAGCATTGTTTCCTCATGGGCGGCGGTTCGCGCATGCCCCTGCTTCGTCGGATGCTCGCCGATTCGCTCGGCATGGAGGTCCAGCTGTTCAACCCTTTCGAACACGGGGTGAAACCTCCCACGGGCCCGATGGCCGATAACGCCGACCACATTGCGGCGGTTGGTCTGGTCGCCATGGGCCTGGGGCTGAGGAAATGACCGCATGATTGAGATTAACCTCAGTACGACCCAGAAGCCGCTCGACCTCGCCAACGTGGGCGGGATGGACCTCTCCAAGGTCAACGTCAAGCTGGTGTTGGGTGCGCTGGTGGTTCTCTACTTACCCGATTTCTACCTGAACTCGATGTTCCAGGAGGAGATCGCCGCTCAACAGTCCAGGTTCGAGGAGTTGCAAGCCGAGCGCACCAAGCTTAAACGCCAGGTGGATGGCCTGCAGGAGTACGATCGGCAGATCCAGGCGTTGCGGCGCCAAGAACAGAAGCTGAAGGACAAGCTTGAAGTTGTCCGCAGCATCTTGGGCAAGCGGCAGAACCCCTGGACCATCCTAGAATATGTCGCCCGCAACATACCCCAGGACGTCTGGTTGCGTGAGGTTGTGTTCGAGAACAACAAGCTCACTTTCCGGGGACTCTCCACCGACTACACTCCCCAGGGGATCTTCCTGGAGAACCTCAAGAAGTCGGTCTTCTTCGAGAAAAACATCTCTTACCTCAAGACGCCTTCGAGTAATCCGGACGAGAAGAACCTCGCACCCTTCGAGATTACCGCGACGGTGGCGAGGTTCGATCCATGAAGTCGTTGGTCGGCAAGTTCCTGGCTCAGCTCCATTGGATCATCCTGGTCTACGCGGCGTGGTCGATTTACACGGTTTGGGAGGAGCATCAGACCAATGCCGCCAACATCACGGCGCAGATGCCCGAGCTTGAGCAGGAGATCGCCAAGTCGCGCAAGCGTTTGGCCGACATCGAAAACTACCGCAAGAACATCGAGGCTTCGCGAAAGAACGTGGAGGAGGTGTTCAAGAACATCGAAAAGGTACAGCGTCAGCTCCCCGCCGAGGTCAGCGACATAGGCGTGCTCGATTTCCTGGCGCGGGAAGGTCGTGCCCTCAATATCCTGCGCCTCGAACCCACCCCGCTTCCCGAGGTCCCCCAGGGGTTTTATGTGGCGAAACCTTACGAGCTGAAGGGGGAGGGGACATTCCTCCAGTTCCTTATTTTCATGGAGCGGTTGGCGGTTGCCGAACGGCTCTTCAACATCCCCAAATTCACCCTGTCCACACCGGAAGGTCCCCAGAAGGGCAGATTCAAAGTGATCAACTTCACTGCGGTGGTGGAGACTTTCAAGTATAACGCCGGCCACAAGGAATCCAGTGGTCTGGATGAAATTGACGCCCAGTTCAACGGCTCCGCCTCTGAACCGGCGCCTCGCCGGCGCCGGCCCAAGCAAAGTGGAAGGGGGGACGTGGATGAGTAATTACCTGGCTCTCGTCATCGCTTTTGCGTGGACCGTCTCCGCAGCCGCTCAGTCCTCCCGCATGCGCGAGATATTTTCCGACAAGACCAAGATCGAACGGCCTTTTGACCTGCGTGACCCCTTCAAAGCGCCCTTCATCAAGGGACAGGACAAGGAGGGCCGCGCCTCGCGTACCCTCATGAGGGACGGCGTTTACACTAACGTGGAGCCGACCGGCGACATCGACATCACGAAGCTGCAGGTCGTGGGGGTGATGATCGGAAAAGAGCGACGGGCCATGGCCCGCGTGGAAGGCCGCAAGGACATCATCACCCTCCGGGAGGGTATGCGCCTTGGGAAGGACAACGCCGAGCTTAAGGCGATCCACCCCGGTGGCATCATCCTGGTGGAGAAGCTGGTGAACGTGTACGGAGAAGAAGAATATTTGGAGACAGTGATCCCTATCACCCCTTAAACTGGAAGGGAGCACCGTCCCATGGGACCCAACAGGAAAGTAAGCATGAGAAACCTCCTCACCGCCGCCCTGCTGCTCGCCTCGACACGTGCCTGGCCCCAGCAGATCAAAAGCGTCAACTTCCTCCAAGAGGGCGAGGTCAGCAAGCTCGTACTCGAGTTGGACGCGCCCGTGGTCGCCGAACGTTTCCACGTCCAGGACGACAAACAGATCATCCTCGACGTGAAGAACGCCAAGGCTGACCCCAAGGTGCTCCGTGGGATTGACACTTCCGAGTTCAACGGTGCTGCCGTTTACATCTCCGGCTATCCCCGCCCGGGAGCTCCCTCCGACCTGCGTTTCGCCATTCAGTTGCGAGACAACGTGCGCTCGATCCTGGAAACCCAAGGCAACAAACTGGTCCTGAGCATCGAGAACCGCTTCGGCGTCTTCTCCCGCGGTAAGCTCGAAGGGCAGTCCTCCGGCGTGAAGACTTCTGCCGCGGAGGCAGCCCCCACCGCCGAGGACCGCCTGCGCCTTCACGTGCCCAAATCCTCCGCCGTGGAGGACATCCTTGAGAATCTCACCCTCTCGGGCCCCAAGAAATACATCGGCAAGCGCATCTCCATCAATGTGAAGGACATTCCGCTCAAGGAACTCCTCGGCATGATCGCCGATACCTCAGGGTTCAACATCATCATCGACTCCGCCGTCGACAAGGTTCCGCCCCTGACCCTCTCCCTCACCAACATCCCCTGGGACCAAGCGTTGGATACCATCCTCACTCTCTCCAAGCTGGTGGCCACGAAGAACGCCAACATCCTTTCCGTGAAGACGGTCGAACAGGCCACCGCGGAGAAGAAGGCCATGGCGGAAGCCGAAAAGCTCAAACTCGGGCTGGAGCCTCTGGTCACGAAAGTCTTCGCCATCAGCTACGCCGACTTGCCTAGCCTGCAGACCATCATCAAGGACTATCTCACGCCCGAGCGCGGAACCATGCAACAGGACGTGCGCACCAACAGCCTGATCGTGAAGGACACCGTCGACTCCATCGAACGCATCAAGAAGATAGTGGAACTGCTGGACACGCAGACTCCGCAAATTCTCATCGAGTCCAAGATCGTGGAAGCAACCGCTGGCCAGTCCAAGCGGATGGGGCTCACCAACGGACTCCAATTCGGATATGATCCAGTCCGCATCAATGCAGTGGGGAATCCCGTGCCCGTGGGGCCGGGCTTTAGCTTCTCCAGCGCCCCAGGTAGCAATGCCCCCGGCTTCATGGGGTTCACCATCCAGACCTACAAGCGCCTCTCAAACCTCAACTTCACCTTGGAGATGATGGAGAGTGAGTCCAAGGCCCGAATCGTGACGGCGCCCAAGGTGATCACGCAGAATAAAAAACCCGCCAACATCAGCAGCACCGAAACCGTGAACTTCCTGGTCGTGGCCCCCCAGGTCGGTGGGATTAACACCGCCTCCATCGTTCCGGTTTCCATCACCCTCAACCTCACGGTAACCCCACAAGTTACCAACGAGGGCGCAATCAACATGGACGTGGAATTGCAAAAGGGCAGTTTTGGCGCCCAATCCGCACCCACCGCACCGCCCGCCACCATCCAGCGCCAGCTGCGCACCAACGTGCTCGTCGACAATGGATCCACCGTGGTCCTGGGAGGCCTTTACAGCTCTTCCAGCACCGAGAGCCACAGCGGTGTGCCGTTCTTGAAAGACCTGCCCTTGGTGGGCTGGCTCTTCCGCACGCCTTATAACCCCACCGAAAACCGTAACGAGCTCCTGGTGTTTCTCACTCCGCGGATCATCAACCAGGAAGAAGCCGGGATGAGCGAGCGCGGCGCCGCCGCTTCGACCGCCACCCGGTTGTAGGAGGCGCCATGGCCCCCCGCCGGAGCCCTTCCGCGCTGCTCAGTAAGTACCTAGCCCAGTACCGCAGCCGGCCCCATTCGCGCGTCTTCGCTCCCCTGGCGGAGGCTTACCGCAAGCTGGGCATGACCGAGGAGGCGCTTAAAGTTCTACGTGAGGGTATCAAGCGAAACCCGGGTTATCCCCTGGGTTACTTGGTTCTGGCCCAATGTTATGCGGATCAATCACAGTGGGAGCGGGTGGCCCAGACCTTACGCCCCCTGGTGGCGCAACATAAAGACAACCAGGCGCTCCAACGGCTGTACGCCCAGGCTTGCCAGGAGACGGGCGACTTGCAGTTAGCACTGGAGTCCTACAAGTGGCTCCTGTTCCTGAATCCGATGGACAAGGGGCTCGCCCAAAAGGTCACCGCACTCGAGCGCGACGTCCACGCCTCTCACGGCGTGGTTCCCCGAGAAGCGGTGGTACGAGCCCCAGAGCCCGCTCCTGGTGGTTTCGGCGCCGACGACGACGATTGGGCGATGATGGACTTCGCGCCCGATTCCCCTCCCGCGCCCGTTGATGAATGGCGTATGGAGCCCCCGCCCGCCGCTCCCCGCCCTGAGGACTGGCAGGTTATGTCCCGCGCGCTGGATGACGAGTTCTTCAGTGACGAGGAAGTGACTCCTGAAGACGCCGAGGCGCCCGCACCGCCAGAGGCGCGCCCTCTCGTGTCTCACACCCTTGTGGACCTGTACCTCGCCCAGGACCACCTGGGGCCGGCTTTGGAGTTGCTAGAGAAGTTCGTCGAGCTCGACCCGGGTGACGAACGAAGCCGCGCTCGTCTCGGGGAGCTGCGGGCGCGCATGGCAAGCGGCAAACCGCCGGTGAATGAAGCGGAAGGCCACAACGCCCTCTTACGCCTGGTGGAGGACACGGTACAGACGCCCTCGCTTCAGAAACTGGAGAAGGCCTACCGACTTTTCTTGCAGCAACTGCAGCTGACTGCGGATGAACGGCGGGCGGGGCATGTCTAACTTCCTCATCATCAATGGCCCGAACCTGAACATGCTGGGCAAGCGCGAACCCGAGGTTTACGGCAAGGACTCTCTGGACGACGTACGCGCCCACACAGAACGAGGACTCCAGGGACTAGGCGCGCGACTTGAGTGGTTTCAGTCCAACGTCGAGGGAGAAATCGTCACGCGTTTGCAGGCCGCCGCCTCGCAAGATTGGCACGCCGTCATCATCAACCCGGGTGGCTACGCCCACACATCCGTGGCAATTCATGACGCCATCAAAATCCTGCAAATTCCGGTGATTGAAGTCCACCTCAGCCACGTGCATCGGCGCGAGTCCTTCCGACAGACTTTATTGACTGCCAAGGCATGCGTGGCCATAATGTCCGGGCTCGGAAAAGACGTGTACCGGCTCGCTGTGCTGTCGCAGCTCCAAAAGGACTGACCCATGTACCAGACTACTGATTTCAAGAAGGGCCTTAAGATCGAGGTCGAGGGCAAACCTTACCTGATCGTGGATTTCCAGCACGTGAATCCGGGCAAAGGCTCCGCCTTCGTGCGCACCCGCCTGAAGAACCTTGAGACCAACCAGGTGATCGAAAAGACCTTCAAGGCGGGCGTGGACACCGCCGAGACCCCGGACATCGAAGAGCGCGAGATGGAATACAACTACTCCGATCAGGACGGCTTCAACTTTATGGAGCAGACGACGTTCGAGATGATTCACCTCTCCAATGAGCAAGTGGGGGACTACAAGTACTACCTCCAGGAAGGCATCAAGGTGTTCGTCCTGTATTACAACGGCCGCCCCATCGCCATCGAAGTCCCTAACTTCGTGAACCTGAAAGTCGAGAGCACCGACCCAGGCCTCAAAGGCGACACCGCCTCCGGCGGCAGCAAGAAGGCGATCATGAACACCGGCCTCCAGGTGAACGTCCCCCTGTTCATCAAAGAAGGGGAGATCCTTAAGATCGACACCCGCACCGGCGAGTACATGGAACGGGCGAAGGTCTGACATGGCCATCGACATGAAAGGCCTCAAGGAGTTCGTCAAACTCGCCAAGGACTCCGGGGCTTCCGAGCTCGTCTACGAGTCGAAGACACTGAAGCTCAAGGTGGCTTTCGGCGGCGGCGCCCCCGTCCATTACGCGACTCCCGCCCCGGTCGCCCACGTCGCTCCGGCACCGGCGGCCGGGAAAGCCGTGGCTGAGTCCGCCACCTCCGCCAAGGCCGTCGTAGCCGACGCCAACCTGCACGTGGTGAAATCACCCTTCGTCGGAACTTTCTACGCCTCGCCTGCCCCCGGCAAACCCGTTTACGCCAAAGTGGGCGACAAGGTTAAGGTCGGCCAACCCCTCTGCGTGCTTGAGGCGATGAAAATCATGAACGAGATCGACGCCGACATGGCGGGTGAAATCGTGGAGATCTGCGTGGAAAACGAGAGCCTGGTTGAGTACGGCCAGCCGCTCTTCAAGATCCGCCGCGCATGAGCGCCCCCAAGAAGTTCAAGAAGGTGTTGATCGCCAACCGCGGAGAGATCGCGGTGAGGATCATCCGGTCCTGCCGTGAATTGGGCATCGAGACCGTGAGCGTGCACTCAACCGCCGATGAGGACAGCCTTCACGTGAAAATGGCGGACGAGTCCGTGTGCATCGGCCCGGCCAAGAGCGCACAAAGCTACCTAAACATCCCCCAACTCCTCTCCGCCGCCGACATCACCGGCGCGGATGCCATCCATCCGGGCTACGGTTTCCTCTCCGAGGATGACGAGTTCTCCGAGATGTGTGCGAAGTGGGGGATTACCTTCATCGGGCCGTCTCCGGAATGCGTGCGCAAGATGGGCGATAAAATCGAGTCCAAAGTCCTAGCCAAGAACGCGGGCGTTCCCACGCTGGAGCCCATCTACGTGAAGGACCAAACCGTCGAGCAAGTTGCACAAGCCGCCAAGAAGATGGGTTACCCAATCTTGATCAAAGCTTCCGCCGGTGGCGGCGGTCGCGGGATGCAACGGATTAACGCCGAATCCGAGCTTGCTTCAGCGCTGGCGCGCCTCGAAGCAGAAGCCAAGAGCGCCTTTGGCGACGGCACCCTGTTCATCGAGAAGTACATCCAGAACCCCCGCCACATCGAGGTGCAGATCCTCGCGGACCGGCATGGCACCATCCTGCACGTGGGTGAGCGTGACTGCACCATCCAACGCCGTTTCCAGAAGATTCTCGAGGAGTCCCCGTCACCGGTACTCCCCGAGAAGACGCGACAGGAAATGTGCGATGCCTCCATCCGCTTGGCCAAGGCCGTGAAGTATGATTCGGTGGGAACTGTGGAGTTCCTCTACGACCAGGATGACGGCAAGTTTTACTTCATGGAGATGAACACCCGGATCCAGGTGGAACATCCCGTGACTGAACAGCGAACGGGCATCGACCTTATCGCTGAGCAGATCCGCGTAGCGCAGGGGATGCCCCTGGATATCCGACAGGAAGACATCGTTTTTCGCGGGCATGTGATTGAGTTCCGGATTAACGCGGAAGATGGCAAAACCGGTATGCCGTCACCTGGACACATCACCCATTATCACCGGCCAGGCGGCCTCGGCGTGCGTTCAGACGACTTCATCTACACGGGCTATACCGTACCGCCTTACTACGACTCCATGGTCTCCAAGATCATTGTCACCGCCGATACGAGGGAGAAATGTGTGGCCCGGGGCATGCGGGCCCTCACTGAGATCGTGGTCTCCGGCATCCAAACCAACATCGAACTTCACAAGGGAATCTTGTCCCACCCAGACTTCCTGGCCAATCGTTATTCCACGAATTTTCTCACTAAAATCAACGAATAAAGTATAATGAAATCAGGAAGTTGTGTAACCCCAGGAGGGGGTTGTCATGGGACATTTCGAACAGGCCATGGCCGCTTTGGCGGCTCGGCGTTTCCATGAGGCTCAAGCGCACCTAAATGAGGCGGCGGTGGAAGGCGCGCCCGCAACGCAGGTGCATGCGGCCATGTTTAAGGTGGCGCGCGAGCTTCGCCCTGAAGAGTCGTGGCGCGAGTTGGAGACTTGGACTCGTTTCATGGCCCAGGCAGGTGACTGGGATGCTGTCGCCACGACCCTCGAGGAGCATGGGGCCAGCGTTCCTGCCGTCCACGCCGGGTTCGTCCATGAGCTGGTGGGGGAGTTCCACCACCGCAAGGGCGAGCATGCCAAGGCGTTCGCCTGTGCGGTTCTCCATTGCGAGTTGCTCCACCGCAAGAAAGTGATTCCGGGACTCTTGAAGTACGCATTGCTTTATCGGCACCGCTTTCCTCGAACCATCACGTTCATTTTCCACGCGGCCGTCGTGCACGCGTGGCGCGAGGATTTTTCTCAGGCCGAGCGGGCCATGGGGGAGTATCTCGAGGCGTTACGCTCGGGGTGGCGCCGTTTGGAGGACGTCACGCCAGAAGGGCGCGCATCTTTTTTGGCTGCTATGTACGAGGCCATAACACCGCTGGACCCCTCGGACGGCCGCTTCGCGTTCCTTACTCATGGCCTTCGCTGGCATCGGATTATCGAGGGCACGCAACAGCCGCGGCCGGAAGACTGGAAGAAGCTCCTCGAGTTGGTGGTGCGCTCGGACGCGCCAGAGACATTACGACTGGTGCTGAAGGCTGCTGTGAGATCGGGGGACCAGGCACTGGCGGAGGAAACTCTCCAGCTCGCCAAGCGCAAGCGCGGATTCTCTCCTCAGGTCTTTGCCCGGCATGACCCCGAACTCAAGGAGTGGCTGCTCCGGAGGAGCCAGGGGGCCGATGCGGGAACCGTCGCGCAGACACTGACCTCGTGGGAACGTTGGGATGGTGAGCCCCAGGAGCGAGTCACGACATCAACCTCCCCAGTGCCCACCTTGGACGCTGAGGAACGGGCCATGGAGGAAAACGCCCTGGCCCAGATGCGCCTCCTCACGCCAACGGCCACAAGCATTCCCGACCTCATCGTCGCTTACCGTGCTCTGGGCTTCGGCCGCGTGGTTGATTGGCTGCTGGCGCGGCCTCTCGGGGACGACTGTCCGCCTCTCACGCGGAGGAAAGTCCAATACCTCGCGGTTCTGCACGCCATGGAGCAGGGCAGTTTCCACCTGGCACTCGCCTGCGTGACGGAAATGCTTGGCTCGCGGGATCTTGGAATCGAGGAGCTGGGAGAGTTGAAGTACGTGCAAGCCGCCATCCATCGTAAGCTGGGTGACGATGCCGGCGCCCGCCGGCTCTTCGCCGAAGTGGACGCCCTCCGCCCAGGTTACCGCCGCGCGCGGGAAGGGGCGCGCTGAATGCGGAAGCTGAACCTTGTCATCCTCAGCTTCCTGGGCCTCGTGGCCGTGCTGTTGGCAGGTTCCTGGTGGTATCTCCAGTCGCGCCATTTCGGTAAGATCCTCTCGCGCAGCGTGACCGAAGCGTCTGCCCGCTTCGACGCTCAAGTACGCTTCCGTCGCGTGTCCATCAAGTTCTTCCCCCCGGGCCTGGCGCTCGAAGGCGTCCGCTTTCGCTACGCCAAGGCGGGGACCAGGGTGGAAAGTCAGGCGTCTGAGGTAGGTGTGGCCGTGGACTTCAACCTGCTGAAGGGCGAGCGGCCACGCTTGCGTGAAATTTACATGCGCGAGGGATGGGTCCACCTGGAATTACCTCCCCCCGCGGGTACGAACGAACATCCCTGGGACAAACTGCAGGCCGAGCTGTTCAAACTTCCCGTTCAACTAGATGAATTGGTCGTGCGGGACAGCCGAATTGAAGTGGAAGGCATGTCCGTTGATGTGCCTGAGGCCAGGGTCGTCCTCGGATCCACTGAGGTGAGCGTGGAGGGCGCGGTCAAGGACATCACCCACCCCCGGCTTCCGGGACGAGTGGATCTCTTGGAACTCGACGCAATCGTGCGGCGGGACTCGGTGGATCTCCGAAAGGCCGTCCTGCTCCAGCGGCGCTCCCGCCTGGAGACCAAAGGTGAGGTACACGGCTGGAGCAACACCGAAACCCTCGCCTTTCGGGGCAAAGCGCGCCTATGGGCCGACCTTCCCGATGTGCATGACTTAGTCGACACCGGCCCGGTCGAGCTGCTCTCCGGATCCCTACAGGCCAAGGGCAATGTCTCATGGTCCAAAAAAGCTGGGCCGAGTCTTGATTTGGATTTCCGCGCGGAAGGGGTGCGATCCAACTTGTTACAAGCCGATGTGGTGGAGGGACGCGCCGGCGGTGACGGCGGTCGATTGCGCCTGGAGAGTTTCACGCTGGCCCACGGTCGCTCCACCCTCGTCCTGGCCAGACCCCTGCTGCTGTGGGAACCGTCCACCTCCACGCCACTTCCCGGTGAAATCCGCGTCCGGCTCGAATCCTTCGAATTACCCAATCTCCTTTCCTTTTTTGGCGAGGGGGGGCAGCGAGTGCAGGGTCGCATGACCGGCGAGGTCTCGGTTGCCATTCGCGGCAAGGACATCTCTATCGCCCCACAAGACGGTTTCAAATTGGAGCGTGTGGGCTTGCGGTTGCGCCGGGATGACGGTTCCTTTCTCCATGTGGTGAACGCTCCCGTGCTTTGGTTGCACCAAACGACGGTGAAGTTTGATGGCGCAACCGCGCGTCTGCGGGCGCTGGTCAAGGGCCCACGGACCCAGCTACCCGTGCAGGGAAGCATCGGCAAGGGTCGAGTGGACCTGACTGCCAAGGGGGCACTGGATCTTCGCGACCTCGGCGACATCGCTGCCCTCGAGCTCACCGGTGCCGGCGATAACACCTTGCTGGTACGTGGGCCCTTCAACGCCGTTTCCATGGATTGGCGGGGAGAGTTGCGGGGCTTCGGCGTGCTGGGATACCGCATCGGCGATACCAACCACCATACGACTATCGATCTGGGCAAGGGCGGGGTGGAGATCCATGAACTTAAGGCCCGCAAGGGGCGCTACGACTGGGCTGGTTCGGGAGTCGTGATGTGGAAGGACTTCTTGATGGATCTTTCCATCGACATTCCCGAGCTGAGTTATGCGGAGTTGAAAGACGCGATCCACCCCCTGGCCGGCGGGCTGTCGTTTCTCCCTCAGGACCTCGAGGCCCAGCTCCAAGGCAACGTCGAACTATACGCCAAGGGAACCATCAAGAATCTAGCGGTCGCCGCCGACGTCCACGCCCAGAAGATCAACGCAGCCGGAGAATCCTTCCGCGACGCCAAGTTTGCCTTCCTCTACAAGGACCGTGTGATCAAGCTCGACGGTCTCTCGCTCCGGAAAGACCAGGGGCGGGTGAGCGGCAACCTCTCCTACTCCCTCGCTCAAAGTCGTCTGGATTACGATCTGAAGCTGGGAGGATTGCCTGCGCGCGAGCTGTCTGCTTACAAACGCCTCCCTTTTGCCCTGGACGTTGTCGCCAACGGCGAATTCCGCGGGTGGCACGGCCGCGGGCGCCATCATCACCGCGGATATCTCGCGTTGGTGCAGGGTCGAGTGAGAGATCGGCAATGGCCTGACTCGCGGGTGGAATGGGACGCCAGGGAGGACGCGATGGAAGTGGACGCGAACCTCGCTGGGGGGTGGGTGCAGCTCAACGCCCAGTCTGCGAGGTCCGCAGGCCGCCACCACTTCGACGCTACCCTTGACGCCGACATTCCTGACCTGCCACTGGTGATGACCGCATTCCTTGGGGATAATCCGCATTTCGTAGGAGCTAGCGGCGGTCTCGCCCTGGAAGCCCGCATGGGCATGGATGACTGGGAATGGGACCGGATGAGGATGCAGACGTGGCTCAAACGCCTTCGCCTGGAGACCGGCGAATTCCGCCTCGACGCCGCCTTCGACCGGCCCCA
This sequence comes from uncultured Bacteriovoracaceae bacterium, assembly GCA_964399165.1. Taxonomy (GTDB): domain Bacteria; phylum Bdellovibrionota; class Bacteriovoracia; order Bacteriovoracales; family Bacteriovoracaceae; genus UBA6144. The sequence goes on from CAYNPO010000005.1 coordinate 111,004, forward strand.
GCTGGTCTTGAGTGGCGGTCATGTGGAACGATGGGATCTGAAACTCGAGCAATCCGGAATAGCGCTCTCTTCCCGCGCGGAGGGAGCGCTAGGGCGTGGCCTCAAGGTCATGAACGACCTTCGCTTCGACGCCAGTCTCTTGGAGTTGCTAAGCAAGCACGTGCAAAGGGCGGAAGGACATGTCACGGCATCGTCGCAGCTCTTATTGAAACCGGGGCGTCCCGAGTTCTCGCTGGAATCCAGCGCCCGGGGTCTCTCCATCACGACCGACGTGCTACCGTTTACGCTAGGGGACCTCCATTGGAACGTGCGCTACGCGCACCGCGAGCTTGAGGTGCAGCGGCTTTCTTTCCGTCCTGACGGGGGCTCAGTCAAGGCCACGGGGAGCGTCCTGTTCGTCGGGTTAGACCCCGAGATCAATTTGCGGTGGTTCCTTGACGGCGCCACGATCCCCTTCAAGGGCAGATCGCAGGTGACCGTCACCGGAAATGGCATGTTCTTCGGGAGCCGGCGCCCCTATGTTTTGAGCGGTGAAGTCGTGGTGAACAAGGGCTCGGTCCTCAATGAGCTCACCGAGTTCATGAAAGGAGGCGGACCCAGCACAGACTCAAAGTACATGCCACCCGACGTCGGCGGAGTTACCGCGGGCCTCATGGAGCTGGACCTGACCGTCCGTACTGAAGCTCCGGTCAACGTCAGCAATTCCATGATGGACGTGAACCTCCTGGCCGATCTGCATCTCCAGGGTGACGTGGGCCGCCCCGTTGCGGATGGCCGTGTTCACGTACCTATCCCGGGCTCAAGAGTTTTCTTCAAGAGCAACGAGTACCAGATCACCAAAGGAGAGTTCATCTTCTCCTCTCGCCGTCCCATCGGCCGTCCTGATTTCGATGTCGCCGCGACCTCCGTCATCAGCAACTACAAGGTCATGGCGAAGGCATTCGGCAACCCTGACAGTTTCACCTTCGACCTCTCCTCCGACCCTGCTTTGAGTAAGCAAAACGTCCTCTCTCTCATCGCGTTTGGCTACACTGAAGATCTATCCAACGCCATGACCCCGGAGGAGCGCCAGAATCTCACCAACGTCGGCGTGGGATCCTTCATCTTCGACCAGTTCAAGGTTACGGACATCGTCAAGAAGCAGTTCGGCCTACAAGTGAACCTCGGCACGGTTTTCATGCAGTCCAACGAAAGCATGCTGGCGGGCAGGTCCCAGGACCAAAGCGGGGCAACCGGGGCGGGGGGCCTCGCCCGCACCCGTACCGCAACGAACATCGAGGTCAGGAAGCGGTTGACGGAGGCCTTGAGCCTGTCGGTTTCCAGCACGGTGGGAGGTTCCATCGGCCAGCGCCAGCGCATGAACCTCAATTACGGCATCAACAAAAACGTCGCTCTGGAAGGCGTCTACGAACTGCGCACGAACGCCGATGGGCAGGAGGACGTGATCGACAATTCCGTTGGCGGCGACGTCAAGTTCAGGATGACCTTCCGATGACGGCGCGCTTGTTGATAGGGGCGCTCCTCTGGGCTGTCCTCCTTGTTTCTGGGGCCCAAGCGGCTCTTGAAGTAGGGCGCGTGGAGGTGGATTGCGGCAAGGGGCCCTTATGCCAGCGCCAGCGCCCCCGCTATCAAGTGCTGCGCGCCCAGTACCGCAACGCCACCCATCTTCAGCAGACATTGAAGGTTATGGCGAGCCGGGGTGGCGTCCGCGATTTCGCGTGGGAGTTGTCCGAAGCAGATGGGACGAAAGTGCTACGGCTCCAGTACACGCCCAAAGTTCCCATCGGTAAGGTGGAGGTGCGGGCGGACGTCGACGCGGTCAAGGAGACCCTCGAGCGGGGGACGCGCCTGCGTCCTGACGGATGGCTTGATCCCTCTGTTTTCCCGGAGGAGGAACGCCGCCTCGAGCAGGCCCTGGCCCTGAAGGGCTATGTGCGTGCCAGCGTGCGCTTGCGCGGCGTGGACGAGGGAGATGAGGCCCGGATCATCATCACGGCATCCGCTGGCAGGCCCCAGATCGTGCGTTCCTTCAAAGTAACCTCCTCTTCTCCGGTTGTCAGGAAGTTCACCGAGCTTAAGTTCCGGGAAACGGTAGGTCGCCCCTTCGACGCCCAACTCGTGCGTGCTAGGGCCGACGAGCTCGAGGCAGAGCTCTTCGGCTACGGCTATTACCTCGCAGCGATCGCCCTTGTCCCTTCAGCAGAGGGGAGGGATGTCACTCTCGAGGTCCGGGCGGAGAACCTGACACTGCACATTTTCGACGTGAGACGCGGCCGCGAAGACGCCAAGGTGGAGATGGCGCCGCTCATCCAGGATCTCTTCCGCCGTTTCCGCCGCCCGCTGGACGAGGAGTCCCTCAAGGCAGGCATCCAAGAGCACTTGCGGAAGCGGGGCTTCCTGAAGCCGCGCGTGGATGTGAAGATCGAGCGCCGGCTAGACGCCAACGGCGAAGACGTGCGTGCTTACCGAATAGACTACGACCCCGGGGTCCGCACACGAGTGCGGCGCGTGTCTTTCGTGGGTGGGGGACACTGGGGCGAGCGCAAGCTCCGTTCCATGTGGCGCGAGCAGGCCCAGGAGCTTGCTGCGGCAGGATTCTACGACGAGGAATCCAACGCCGCTTTCTCGGATTGGCTCCGGGCAGAGTATATCAAGGAAGGCTTCGTACGAGCAGCCGTGTCCTCACCCCAGGTGGAGTTCTCCGGTCATGAGGCGGAAGTTTCCTATACCCTCAACGAGGGCCAGAGGGTGCTCGTGGATGGCATCACTTTTACCGGTGTGGACGAAGCCGAGGAGTCCGCGCTGTCGGAGGCCATCACCACCAAGGAGGGAGTTCCATTCAATCCCACTCAGTTCGCTGAGGACGTGCGCTTAGTGGCCGAGATGCTCCAGAACCGCGGATGGTATGACGCCGAGGTCGTTAACCGGGACGGCGGTGACATCGTCGTTTACGGGAAGGACCGCGTGTCCGTGAGGGTACACTTCAAAATCCGAAAAGGTCGTTACCTGACCTTCAACCGCTTGGTGTTGGTCGGCAATCGGCGTACCGACGACCGCGTGATCAAGCGTAAGTCCCCCTTTAAGGAAGGTGAGCCGGTCACGCCCGCCATGGCCAAGGAATACGAGGCGAGGCTCTCCACCACCGGCCTCTTCTCCAGCGTGCGCGTGCGTCCCATCGCGCACAAAGGCTCCACCTCCGCCACCGACGTGGCGGTAGAGGTGGTGGAGCGCGATTATGGCTTGATCGAGCTTGCTCCGGGCTACCGAACCGACATCGGTCTCAAGCTCTCGGGCACAATCTCCTACATGAACATCCTGGGGCACAACCGCTCCATCTCCCTTACCGGCCAGGTCAACCAGCGCTTGGACTTCGCGACGCTGGACGCCCGCAGGCGCGAGGAAGGCAAGCAGATGCTGGAGTGGAACCTCGGCACCCAATACAGCCAGCCGGACATCTTCGAGACCTGGACCGACTACGGCGCCTCCGCCAACTTCCAGCGGCGCCGTTTCTTCGCTTTCGACGCGGACATCCTGCGTTTGGCGAACACTCTCAGCCGTGACTTCGGCCCCCGCTTTTCAGCCTCTCTGCGCCACCAGTTCGAGCGTATCAACCAATTTGACGCCACCGAGGAGCGCGACAACGGCAGCTTCACCATCGGCGCCTTCACTCCCAGCGCCACCTTGGACTTCCGCAACACCCGCGCCAACCCCACCGCCGGCGCGTGGTTCAACGCCTCCTGCGAATTCGCCAACCCGTTCTTCCTGTCCCAGAAGAACGACGACCTGGAGATCAACTTCTATAAACTGATTTCCCGCAACCGCTTCTACCTGCCGATCCCTCGGGGAACCATCGCCATTTCCGTGGTAGGCGGCATCCAGGAGAATCTGGCCCGCGACTATAAACGTGACGCAGATGGCAATCCGGTGGTGGACGAGGATGGGGTACGGGAGCGGGTGGGTTACATCCCCAGCATCAAGCTCTTCCGATTGACCGGTACGGATATTGTTCGGGGATACAGCGACGAGGAAATCAACCGCCTACCTAATGGCCAAGACATCGGGGACCAACGGATCCAAAACCGCGCCTATATGGCGAATATTAAAGTGGAGCCCCGCTATTTCGTCACCGACCATTTCATGGCCGGAGTCTTTTACGACGCGGGGCGCGTATTCGTTGAGCAGGTGGATCTGGGTGACCTCCGGGAGTCCGCAGGCATTACCTTTAAAGTGGTCACGCCAGTGGGGACTCTGGACTTTGACTACGGGATCAAGCTCTTGAGGAAACGGGACTCGGATGGTAGGCTCGAGTCCCCCGGACGCTTCCATGTGTCAATTGGCTTCTTCTAGTCCCCCTTAAACCTAGATGAATCCGAGTGAGGAACGCTGAAACCCCTTAGAAGTTTCGGCCTCTACTTCAACACGCGGGCCAGCGACGGTAACCGGGGCCGATAAATTTTATTGATGAGGTAAACCATGTACACGCAAAAGTCGTTCGCGTTGAAAGCCGCGGACATGCAAAACAAAAAATGGTGGGTCGTCGACGCCACTGACCTGGTGGTGGGACGCCTGGCATCCGAAGTGGCCAAGATCCTCCGCGGGAAGAACAAGCCCACTTTCTGCACCAACAATGATGCTGGCGATTTCGTCATCATCACCAATGCCGAGAAGGTGCAGTTCACCGGCAACAAGTGGAAAGACAAAGAGTACTTCTGGCACACCAACCACATCGGCGGGATTAAGAAGCGCACCGCCGAGGAGCAACTGGCGAAGCATCCGGAGCTCCTGGTGTATGAAGCCGTTAAAGGCATGCTTCCCAAAAACACTCTGGGGCGCCAGCAGCTCACCAAACTGAAAGTTTTCGTGGGCCCCGCGCACACCCATGAGGCCCAGAAACCCGAAGCCCTGACCATCACTGCCGCACAAAGGACCCAGAAATGAGCAAAACCAAAGCTTACGACGTCCACACCATCGGCCGCCGGAAATCCTCCGTCGCGCGCGTGTACGCCTCCCGTGGCACCGGTAAAGTGACCATCAACCACCGCGACGTGACCGATTACTTCCCCATGGCCACCAGCCGCGTGATCGTGTTCCAGCCCCTGCACCTCCTGAAGCTGACCGAAGGTTACGACTTCAGCATCAACGTGAAGGGTGGGGGCGTTACCGGCCAAGCCGGCGCCGTCCGCCTGGGCATCGCTCGCGCCCTGCTGAAGCTGAGTCCCGCTGGTCGCGCCGAGCTGAAGAAAGCCGGTTTCCTGACCCGCGACTCCCGGAAAGTTGAACGGAAGAAGTACGGCAAACACGGCGCCCGCCGCTCCTGCCAGTTCTCCAAACGCTGATTCGCAAGCACGTCCCTTGGACGTCGAGAAAGCCTCCCTCCGGGGAGGCTTTTTTTTTGCTATGCTGGGCCCCATGGAAAACGGGCAGGGCATAATCCGCATCCGGGGGGCGCGCGTCCACAACCTGAAAGGGGTGGACCTGGATTTGCCGCTCAAGCAGCTTATTTGCTTCGCCGGCCCTTCGGGGTCGGGCAAGACCTCTCTCGCCTTCCACACACTCCATACGGAGTCCAAACGGCGATTCGTGAATTCCTTCCCCAACTCCATGCGGTTCTTCACAGACAGGCCATCGGCGGTGGAAGTGGATGAGATCTACCCGGTGTTGCCGGTGTTTGGATTGCCACAAACCAACCCCGTGATGGGGTCGCGCTCGGTGGTGGCGGACGTCATGCGCGGCACGGACGCGCTCCAGGGGCTTTATTTCAACTACGCCAAAGAGCACTGTCCCGTTCACGGGGAGGAGATTCGATCGGTGCCATTCCACGCGCAACTGGCCCAGACCGTGGCTTCGCTCAAGGGCGAAGTTTTCCACTTACTGGTAGATGCCGAATTGGGGGCGGCCCTCTTCGGCGAGTCCTTCGCGCCGTCACGCTCCTGGGACGTGAAGGCGAAAACGGTGCGGCCCTTTGAGGCGACAGACACCCAATGGGAGGTCATGCGGTTTAAACGCGGAGGCGAAGCGGGCGCTGAGGAGCGCAATCGTGAAATAGTTCCTCGCTTGGAGGGCCGTCCTCTCGCGCTATGGGCCGAAGGTATGAAAAAAGTCCTGCCCTTCCGTTTCGTGTCCCGGCGCCGCTGCCCCTCCTGTAACTATGCCGGCAAGAGCGGGCTGACGGCCGGCGCTTTTTCCCCACATACGGCGCTGGGAGCGTGCAAATCATGCAATGGTTATGGCGCTAACCTGGTATGGGACGAAGAGAAACGACTGGACCGCGAGCTTTCCTTTGATGAGGGCGGCGTGGCCTTCCTGGGGTTCGGCCCGCTGGATCCCTGGCGCGAGGATCTTCGAAAGACCATGAAGAAGCGCAAGTGGCCCACGGACGTCCCTCTCAAGAAGCTCCCTCGGGAATTCTTCCGCGCGTTGGAGGAAGGGGACGGAGTTTGGGACGGCTTTCCCAAGGTGCAAAAGTACCTCGAGTCAAAACGCTACAAGCCCGCGGTCCGTGTGTTCATCCGGAAGATGCAGCGTGAGCAAGTATGCGCTGACTGTCGTGGCTCGCGTTTGGACCGGTCAGTGGACAATTTCCTCCTACCATGGGGGGCGGGGAAACGAGCTTTGAAGGACCTTTCGCCACTGACGATCTCGGAGTTCGCGGCATTAGCGACATCTGGTACTTCCGCCGATGGTGAGCACGCCCATAAGCTGGCCGGTGAGCTCGCCCACAAGGCGGTGCTGGCCAAGACCATGGGGCTGGGACATCTGCAGATGGGACGCAAAACCCGCTCCCTCTCCGCAGGAGAGTACCAGCGCTTGTTGCTGCTTAAATACCTTTCGTTCCAGGGCACGGACGCCCTGTTCGTGTTGGATGAACCCAGCCTGGGACTAGGCGCCGCCGAGCAGGCTATGCTGCTGGCCGGTTTGCGCGAAGTCATCGCCCAGGGGAATACCGTGGTTGTGATCGACCACTCTGAGTATATGCAGAAGCATGCCGATCACCTGGTGGTGATGGGCCCAGAGGCTGGACACCGCGGCGGAAGGGTTCTTTACGCTGGGCCAGTCTCTGGCTACGCCTTTCCGCAAGTGGAGGAAATCGAGCGGTTACCCGCACAGCCGCGGGGTGAGGGCAGAGAGCTAGTGGTACGTGGGGCTTCCGCACACGGGCTGACCTGGCCCGATTTCAGCGTGCCATTGGGAAAACTGGTATGGGCGCACGGGCCCTCTGGATCCGGTAAAACCGCTTGTTTGGTAAACGTACTTGCCCAGCACCTGCACAAGCGCATCCACCACGAGAACCTGGTGGACGTACCAGGCACCCTCGCCACGATCAAAGGCGCTTCCAGCGTGAGCGACGTGGTGGTGGTGGACGCTCAGCTGAACCGGTTCACCTCGCGTTCCACTGTGGGAAGCCTGGCCGAGCTCGCGCCGGCGGTGCGACGCCACTACCTTAAGCTTCGCGTCTCCAAGGCCATGGGACTCAAAGACGGGCACTTCTCCCGCAACTCAGAGCTTGGAATGTGCCCGCGCTGCGAAGGGAAGGGCGAGCTCATCATCGACATGCAGTACTTGGAAGACATCATCCTCCCCTGCGAGGACTGCCGGGGGGCAGGGATGAAGCCTGTCTACGCCGAAATCACCGATGGGAAAATGACCGTGGCCGAAGCCTTCAACCGTCCCATTGGGGAAGTGTTGGCCAACGTGGAGCTTACCCCCAAGTTCCGGCGCGTGTGGGAATACCTCAAGATCCTCAACTTGGACTACCTATCCCTGGAACGCCAGGTGAACTCGCTCTCGGGTGGGGAAAAGCAGAGACTTTATCTTCTCTGCCAATTCCTCAAGGACATGCGCGGGACCTTGGTCGTGGTGGAGAACCTTTCATTCGGCTTGTCCCCGCGGGAGATCGTGCGCGTGGGCCAGTTCCTCACAGACTTGGCGAAGCTTGGGAACACGGTGGTGGTCATAGACTCTGACCCCCTGTTCGGCAAGATCGCTCAAACGGAGTTGGTCTTCGGTGAAAGCGGGCTCACTCCCCTAACGGGGGCAAGGGCTCTTTCGCGGCGAGCTCTTTGAGGTAATCCCACTCCGGCCCTTGCCCCCCACTTTCGAGGTCGGCGAGTAATTCAGGGTCGGGAGCGTTGAAGTAGTGTCGCAGGATGGTGCGGATCTTCATTCGCGTGAATTCATCTACTTTGCCTGTCATCTTCGAAGACTTAAGGCACGTGAGGGCATGCCTGCGGTAGCGTTCCAGAATGGCCCGCGCTTCATCTGGAGCGGCTTTGCTGCGGGCATAGCGCAACTGGCGTCCGAAATGCTCCTCCAGGAAGCAGTCTGCCGTACCGGGCTCGAAATGTTCGGCAGTCCCTGTGAGCACGATGATATTCATCATGCGGGAGAATTCCGTGTTCTTGGGCATGTCGCTGTGCATGGCCTCGGAGAGCCGCCGCAAAGTATCCCTGCTGGGAGCGTGATAATAAGCGCGCAGCTTGGCCATGTACGCGGCAAGCACCGGCATATGGGGGTAGTGCGCCTTGAACTCTGCGACCAGATGATCAGCTTCATCTGTACGCCCGGTACGATAGAGCGGAAACACGACATTGAACCAGGTTTCTGGCCACATCCGTGTACCATCCATGGTGTGCGATATCCACTTTTTGAGGGTGTTCACCTGGACGTTGCGGAAAATGGTCGCGCCAGCAAAGAAGAGCGCAAATACGATCATGAGAACGGCTAACGCGCGCGGTCGCTTGGGATCTTGGGGTAGGGCAAGAGCTCCCGCAAGGGAAAAAAAAGCCAACGGGAAGTAAGCGCGATGGTCAAAGGCTGGATGGGTGATGGGAAAAAAGGAAGACTCGGGGAGAAATGCCATATAACCGCCGACGAAGCTGACTTTAGCCTCCTTGGTCGGCAAGCGCTTCCACGCCCACACGAGGATGAGCGCGTGCAAGCCCAATAGAAGCCAACGCGGGTTGGCCCATGAGTCCACATTAGGGGCGAAGTCGTAAAAGAAGCGCAAGCCAAGGGGCGCGATCATCAGCCGGAGATAGGTGAAGAGCACCTCACCTTGCAACAGGAAATATTTCAAAGGTGTCGGGGCCAGAGCATTGGACTGTGGATTGACCTCGAAGATGACTTGGAAAAGAAGGGGGGCTGTCAGGCACGCCATGTGGGGGATAAGTGCTAGGGGACGCCAGTTTTTGCGGTGTAAATGCCAGCCAGCAAAGGCGATGAAAATCGGCAAAGCAGCGGTGATGGGTTTGGCGAGCACCGAGAGTAAGAAGAAGAGCAAAGAGAGTGACCAATCCACGCGCCGTCCGCAGGTTTCCCAGAGATGGAAGTGTCTCCAAGACGCCAGTCCCGCCAAAGCGGCGATGAGTACGCCCCGTTGCACGATGTGCGTAATGGGTTGAGTCGCTAACGGATGTACGACGAACAAAGCCATCACCGCCCAGGTCGCCCACGGCAGGCTTTTATCGGTAGAGCGCCCAAGTAGTCGCAGAAGGCGCAGGAGCTCGAGGAAAACTAGGAAGTGTAAGCCCAGATTGACCAATCGCATGGGAATGGGACGTTTGCCGAAGAGCGTGTAATCCATCCAAAGTGAAAACATCAAAACGGGCCGGTCACCAAGCTGTCCGGTGACGGTTTCCTCCAGGCTGGCGAACTCGGGGTTGGTGTGGATGCGAGCCAGATCGTCGCCCACAAAGTCACCTGGGAGGGCGGGGATATAAAGGCAGATGAGCAGGATCAACAGTAGTACATTCGCTAACCATGTCCTCATTTACTCCTCCACATGGCTGTGAGTACGTCCCAGGAGTCAGCGAACGCTCGGAATCGGGTGTGGCGGTTTCCCGCAAGATAAACCGTGCTGACGGGAATGGTGGGAGTATGGCGTTGGGAGCGTGCTCGCTCCAGGAGAACGTTGGTCTCAAAGGCGAAGCCATCGCCGGGAATGCTCAAGAGCTCCTCCGCGATACGGCGGTCGCAATAACGCAAGCCAGACTGGCAGTCCGGGAGGACAAGGCCATGGCGCAATTTGAGCAAGATGGTGGAGAGTCGGTTCCCGATGAGGCTTCTCCATGGAGTGTTGCCGGAAAAATTACGCACGCCCATCAAGAAATCAAAGCCCCGTCCAATTCCTTCTTGGGCAACCAACTTCACGTCGGAGGGAAGATGCTGGCCGTCGTCGTCACAGAAGACGAGGGATGTGGTTCCGGGGTCGCGGGTAAGCACCGTGCGGATTCCGGTTTTCAGAGCACTGCCTTTCCCTTGGTTGATGGGATGGGTCACCACGGTTGCGCCTAGGCGGGAGCATTCGGCGAAGATGTGGTGCCCATCCATGGGGGAACCATCGTCTACAATGTACACCGCGCGAAATCCCGCCTGCACAAGCTCGCGGGCCAATGCAGGAAGCGCCGGCGGAGGTCTGAAGCTGGGGATCACCACCGTACATCCGCCCAGGTCGGCAATCATGGGGCGAACACTTTACGAAGAGTGCGCGTGGTGGATTGGCGTTGGGCCCGAATCTTGGCTTCTGGGATGGGCTCAAAGCGCTCTTCTTCATAGCCAGGCGGGAGCACGGTTTCCAAGGAGATGGGGCCGGCGATCGATTCGATGTCAAAGTCAGCGGGGCTAATGTGGTGGTACTTCACGATGGAGTTACTCCAATTGAAGACCCAGAATGAAAAGTGTGAAAAGGAGGCTGTTGGGGAGCTCAGTGTAGCCAAAAGTCCTCGCATCACGGCCCAGAGTCGCGAGGGCGAGGAGGCAAAACGGGCCAGTCTGGCGAGGGCTAGACGCGCAGCTCGACGGTTGCCACGTAGGAGACGCAGGAGCTTGCCTACTTGAATGTAACCGCCTCCGCGGGGCCCAAGTGCATGTTTGGATAGGCCGGCGAGGAAATTCCGGTATCGGCGCAATTGGAAGTCTGGTGAGTTGAAGGTCCGCACGAACTCGACATAGTCAGAGATGATGCGTTCTTTAGGTCGTAGATAACGGATATTGGTGCTGTACTTATGGCCACCTAATGCGACTTTCCCCTGCCGCAACCGGCCCGCCAACTGCATGCGCCGGTAAAGTGGCGTGCCAGCGAGGGCAGTGAGGAGCGTAGGATCGCCGGAAATGAGTCCCGAAGACAGTATACCGCCGAGTGCTTCGTGCGTGGTCTCGTCGGTGTCCGTGTCAAAGCCGAAAATCAAGCCGGCTACCACTACAATTCCATGTGACTGAATCCGTCGGACCGCCTCGGGCAGGTCGAATTTGGTGTTTTGCACTTTCGCAGTCTCTAGTAGCTGGTTGGCGCCGAAACTCTCCAGCCCGATGAAGAGCATATCAAAGCCAGATTCCTTCATCTTCGCGAGCAACCCTGGATGATTAACCACGTTGATGGTGAGCCAAGTGTAGAAGCGAGGGCGGAAATCGCTCTCCTTTCGAAGGGCCAGGACCATGTCACAAAATCCCTCGGCCCATACGGGATCGCCGATGAAATTGTCGCAAGCGAGCAGAACATTTACGACGCCCAGTCGCCCGAACTGTATCAATTCCTCCTTGAGCACGGTCAATGGCCTATTGTGGGCCTTATTGTTATCAGGAAGGGTGCGGATGTCACAAAACTCACACAAAAAAGGACATCCCCTGGAAACTTCCAGCACACCGCCGTAGTACTCCTGACAAGTGGAAGCCAGCAAAGTGAAGTCCATGGGCAACGATTCCGAAAGCGCGAAACGGCCTCGGGATTCGTACACTTTCGCACAGACTCCGGAAGCCAATCTTGAGACGAAGTCAGTGATGGAGGATTCACCTTCCCCGATGTAAACGGCGTCAAACTCCCCCATCTCCTCTAGGCGGCCTGCCATTTTGAGGGAGCCCGTGGCGGGGCCACCAAGGGCATGCTTGGCTGCAGGAAACTTTCTGCGTAATTGCCTTAAGAGAGCCAGGTTGGAGGGGACGTCCTGGTTGAGGGCGGAATAAAGAAAGACATCCGCCTCGGCTATGGTCTCGCCACCCTTTATGCGTGTGTCTTCGAGCCTGAGTTCAACCCCAGGAAGACCCCGACGGAGGTGGGCCGCCAGCGTATAGGCCCATACGGGCATATAGCGAACCCCAAACATCTGCGTGCCTTCGGTCTCCATGTCGACGCAAACGATGAAACTCACTCTCAGCATGGGCTCAAATTTACTCCCGACGGTCCTTAGAAGCTAACACATCGAAAGCACCCAAAGATCTAAGAAAACTCTCAAGTATCCAAAAGGTTGATCCGATAAGTCGGACATGTTCACCCCCTTTACTCTCTTGAGGTTAGCGTTCACTAGCTTGTTTGTTTTTCCAATGGCTTGGGCCACAACCTTTGTGCCTCTCCCATTAGAGAAAATGCTGGTGCCAGCGGACGCCATCCTGGTTGGGGACTTTCTCCGTAGCCAGGCCGTGGTGCTGGAAGACGGCACCGTGGCCACCGAGGCGCATTTCCGCATCGAGCGGGAGTGGGGTGTGAACGCAGCCGAGTACGGCATTTCCGAGGTGAAGGTGTATTACCCAGGGGGGAGCCCCATAGGACATGACGCCGTCTGGATAGAGGGAGCTCCGCAGTTCGTGGTGGGGGAAAAGAACGTTCTGCTCATGCGTCAGCATGACGATGGCCGTCTCTGGGTCCAGGGACTAGCGATGGGGACGTTCAGAGTAGTCCGGGTGGGAGCCACCAGTCTCTTGGTGAACGCCATTTTTCCCGATAACGTAGCCTTGAGCCAGATCCCGATGGAGGCTTTCTTGAAGGAAGTCTCAGAGATCAAGCAGGCATCCCTGAAGTCCCCCGAGTCCGACAAATATATGCGGGAAATGGAGAAGGAACGCCACAGGCGTGTTCATGTCCCCGCCGGCAATTCCCGCTCCATTGCCTCAGTCGGGGCTGGACCGGAAAATAACCAGGAACCCAACGTCATGGACAGCTTTTGGCTGGTGACGTTGCTGGCCTTCCTGGGGGGTTGCACCGCCTGGGGGGCGCGACGCAAACTGAGGTAACCCCATTCCCTTTCGCCCTCTGGCCATCATCATTCTCGCGTGCGCGCTGTCCCCTGGGATCGCCCGTCCTTACGTGCCCGCCGAAACCATCGACCGCGAACCCGTGCGTTGGGAGAAGGACAGCATCCCCTTGGTGGTCACTCATGATGCCGAGGATCTGACGCCCGCCCAAAGTGCGGCGGCGGTGGCGGAAGTCTTCGCCGCCTGGAACGCCTTTTCCCCCGTGCGCGTGGAGCAAGTCACCCACAGCACCACCACCAACCGCTTACGCTACAGCGATGACGAACGTTATTTCGGCCCTGGTGTGGTGGCCGTGACCGTCCTGAGTTACTCATCTTCAGGCAAGGCTAAAGGTGGGAGCATATTGCTTAACCAGACGGAAGGCCGGAGCTTTTGTTTCAGCGCGAACAAGAACGCAGCGTCCTGTGGCACCGGTGGGTGGGGACTCAACCCGCTTTACGTGGGCGACGTACTCTCTCACGAGGTGGGTCACCTCCTCGGGCTCGCTCATTCAGAGGTGCGGGACAGCAGCATGGTCTACTTGGCGATGCTCGGCCAGCACACGCCCCACGCCGATGACATGGCCGGGCTGCGCACGCTGTACGGGCAGTCCGGCTGGGGCTCCATTCGTGGCGTGGTCCGTGGAGGCAACAGCGTGCCGGTGTTCGGCGCTCACGTCCAAGCTATCTCAGCTAGCACTGGTGCGGTGGCCGGGGCAGCGGTGAGTGCCACCGACGGGACCTTCGTCGTGGGCGGGTTACCTCCTGGTCATACGTATTACTTGTATGTGGAACCCCTGCGGAAAGTCTCCGTGCTCACAGACCCCCTCGCCAGCGTCCAAAACGACTTTTGTCCTGGACCGTGGGTGGGGAGCTTTTTCGAAACCTGCGGGAGTGCCGGGAAGGGCCATCCTCAACCGGTGCGCGTGCCCTCCGCCAGCATACGGGACGTGGGGACGGTGACGATCCGTTGCCACCTGAGGGTGGGGGAGGAGTACCTGCTCGACAAGGCTTCGCTGTCTGGAGGCACCTATTCGTTCACCGCCACGCCATCCAAGCCCGGCGAGGCGTTCGTAGGTGTCTATCCCGCTTCCACCACTCTCCCGACATCGTTCTCGCTCTCCACCGGGCATGACGACGGACTCGAACTTGATCTATCGGCGTTGGCTGTGCCTGCCGGCAATCCCCGTCTGGAAATCCGCCTTCTTACCACCGGCATCGGCTCGGCCCTGGATTTCTCCGTGGAAATCGACGGTCCCCACGGAACACTAACGGACCCTGACCGTGCAGTCGTCGCGCCATTCGCTTCCCCTAACCTGGAAAGTGGTACTTTCAAACCCCTGTTCGAACGCCGGCTCCTCTATCCCCTCCATGCGACCGCTGGTCTCAACGTCTTCAGCGTGAGGCTTAAACCGCGGGCACTCACGCTGCTCGAGAGCAGCGTGGCGCTCCCCTCCGACGCCGCTTTCACCCTGTCCGACCGTCCGTGGCTCGCGTTGGTCTCCATAGTTAGCGACGTCGGGGCCGGTGACTATCTCCATTACCAAAACCGTGTGCCAACGCTCTCTGACAACCGGACGTGCCTGGACGCCGCCTACACCCGGACCGTGCAGGCCAATACCGTTCCGGCTTCCGCCATCAATGGCGGCGACGATGAAGCCGCGACCCAAAGTGCGTCTCCCGCCTGTGGAAGCTGGGAACCTCCCTCCAGTGGTGGTCCCGGCATGGGATGGCCCCTCCTCATTGGCTTCTTGGCCGCCTTGGCTGCACTGCCCCGTCGGCGTCGCCTCTAAGAAGTTTTTGTCTTCACTCCCCGCCTTCGGTAAGATGTTGGAAGGTGAGGGGAAACATGAAGTACCTATGGCTTTTAATCGGTCTTTTCGTCTTCGACGCTTCAGCGCAAAACCTCAATGAGGCGCGCATTTGGAAGTTGGTTCCCCGCAAAAAAGCAATCTACCTCGGACATGGTGTCTTCCATCTGAACCAGGGGACCTCCTCCTCGGTAGCCGGTTTGCGCAGTTCATACGTCAAGGACCGTGGCTACGAGCGAGTAGTGGTGGATTTCTCCGGCGCCGGCGTTCCCCGCCTGTACGGCCATATTGACGGGCCCGCGCGCAAAATCTCCGTGGATTTCTTCAACACCAGCGTCTCTCCTGGCCTCTCTGCCCTGCAGAACTCACGCCATGTCAAAGCCGTGGATTTCCTGGCCATCGACCAAAACCAGGTGACCATGGAAATGCAGCTGAAAGACAACCTGAACTTTGATATTTTTTACCTCGAGAATCCTGGGCGATTGGTCATCGACATCCGTCCCTGAGCCCGCCCCCCGCCTGAAAACCCCCCAATGAGAGGCCCCGCCGACCGGGCGGGGGAACCACATGGCCAAAGAAAAAGCCGTCAAAGCCAACCCCGACGCCCAGTTTATCGGCGACATCCCCAACGAAGTGGTGATCATCCCCATCGTGAACAGTCCGATCTTCCCTGGGATGATCGCGCCTATCATCCTTTCCGAGGACAAGTACACCGCGGAGCTGGACCAGTACCTCGCGCGCCACGGCCACATCGCCCTTAACCTGGTGAAGTACCGGGATGGCTCGGAGCCTTCCTCCAACGTGCCTGATGACGGCGAAGACTCGGATCTGCCCGAGCATGACATCCAGGAAGCTCCAGAAGCCTCCGGTGCGCCGCTCACGCCCAAGGACATCTACAAAGTGGGCGTGCTGTGCAAAGTAGTGAAGAAGCTCAAGCTTCCCGACGGCAGCGTGAACCTTTTGGTCCACGGCATGCGCCGCTATCGGGCCATCGAGTACACCGGGGACAGCCCCTTGCTCACTTGCCGCCCTGAAGTCTTCCAGGACATCCACGAGCCCGACGAGGAGCTCGACGCCTACACCCGTTCCGTCATCAACCAGGTAAAGAAGCTCAGCGAGATCAACCCGTACTTCAACGAGGAGATGAAGCTCGCGATGCTCAACTCACCGTCGCCGGGCAGCCTGGCCGACCTCGTCGCCTTCGCGCTCTCGCTGGATGTGCCCGAGGCGCAGGATTTCCTAGAAACGCTCGTGGTGAAGAAGCGCTTCGCGAAGTTGCTCGTTTACCTCAAACGCGAGAAGGATGTCGCCGACATCCAAAAGAAAATCACCGACGAAGTGAACGACAAGGTCAACAAGTACCAGCGCGAGTATTTCCTGCGCGAGCAGCTCAAGGTCATCCGTAACGAGCTCGGCATGGAGGAGGACGAGAAGGCCAAGGACATGAAGAAGCTCCGGGAGGGCATCGAGGCCGCCGGTCTTCCTGAGGACGCCCGTAAGGTCGCCCTGGAGGAACTGGACCGGCTGGAGTCCATCCCTGACAGCTCCCCCGAATACAACGTCACCCGCACCTACCTACAGTGGATGGTGCAGCTCCCTTGGTCTAAGGAAAGCGAGGACAAGGTCGACATCAACTTTGCCAAGCGTGTTCTGGAGAAGGACCACTACGGCCTTGAGAAGCCCAAGCAGCGCATCCTCGAGTTCATCGCCGTCCGTCAGCTCAAGCCCGAGTACGACGGCACCATCCTGTGCCTAGCGGGCCCCCCCGGAGTAGGCAAAACCTCACTAGGCCATTCCATCGCCAAGGCCCTGGGCCGCAAGTTCTACCGCTTCTCCCTAGGCGGCATGCGTGACGAGGCCGAGATCAAGGGCCACCGTCGCACCTACGTGGGCGCCATGCCCGGAAAGATCCTTCAGGCCCTCAAGCGCGTGGAGGTGAACAACCCGGTCATCATGCTCGATGAGATCGACAAGATCGGGAAGAGCTTCCAGGGAGATCCCGCCTCGGCCCTTCTCGAGGTGCTGGACCCTGAGCAGAACAAGACCTTCATCGACAACTACCTGGACGTGCCTTTCGACCTTTCCAAGGTGCTCTTCATCGCCACCGCCAACTACGTTGGCGAGATCCCTGAGGCACTGCTGGACCGTATGGAGTTGATCGAACTTTCCGGCTACACGCTGGAGGAGAAGCTCTCCATCGCCACCAAGTGGGTCATCCCCAAGCAGCTCAAGAAGCACGGTCTCACCTCAAAAGACGTGAAATTCTCCCCTGCCGTGCTCAAGGCCCTCATCGCCGACTACGCCCGGGAGCCGGGCGTGCGCGTGATGGAGCAGAA
This sequence comes from uncultured Bacteriovoracaceae bacterium, assembly GCA_964399165.1. Lineage (GTDB taxonomy): Bacteria > Bdellovibrionota > Bacteriovoracia > Bacteriovoracales > Bacteriovoracaceae > UBA6144. The sequence continues at coordinate 128,152 of CAYNPO010000005.1, forward strand.
CATCGCCAAGCTTTGCAGGCACGCGGCCCTGCAGAAGGTGTCCACCCGCAAGAAGACCGCTTGGGCGCCCACGCCCGCGGAACTCGAGAAGGCCCTGGGCAGCAAGCGCTTCGAGTCCGACAAAGCGGAGAAGCCGCTCATGCCCGGCGTGGTCACGGGCCTGGCCTGGACCGCGTTCGGCGGTGACATCCTGTTCATCGAATCCATCCCGCTCAAGGGCAAGGGCTTCAAGCTGACCGGGCAGTTGGGGAACGTGATGAACGAGTCCGCCAACCTCGCTTACAGCTACGTGAAACAGTTGTTGCAGAAGGAAGCCGAAATCCAGAAGAAGCAGGTTAAGAAAAAGCCGGTCAAGAAACTCACGACTGTGCCCACCACGCCCGCACCGGGCCCGGTTACCGGCACCACTAACGCCGAGGAGGCTACCGACTTCCTCGCTTCCCACGAGGTGCACTTGCACCTGCCCGCGGGCGCGACCCCGAAGGATGGCCCTTCCGCCGGCATCACCATGGCGCTGGCGCTCTATTCGCTCGCCACCGACCGCAAGGTACGCGGTGACGTGGCCATGACCGGAGAACTTTCATTGACTGGGAAAGTGCTTCCCGTTGGTGGGATTAAAGAGAAGGTGCTGGCGGCGAAGCGTGCCGGGATCAAGACCATCATCCTGCCTTGGCAGAACGAGAAGGACCTCAAAGAGGTGCCCGAGCGCCACCGCAAAGGGATGAAATTCCACCCGGTGAAGCATTTCGACGAGGTCCTGCGGATCGCTTTGCGTAAATGAAATAGACCCGCAAAAGGGGATTTTTCACTTTCTAACGCAAGTCCACCTCCGCAGCGGAGGTGAACTTACGTTAAAAGGTTAGCACCATTTCAAGCAGATGCAGTTCCCGCTTGGGGATACCATAGCGTGTGTCCCCACCATGCCCAGTCTGAAACGGCTCGACTTTGCCGGTGAGCTTAAACCCCCGGCGCTCGTAGTATGAGATCAACTCGTTCCTCCCGTCCAACACGGCGAGCTTCAATTCCTTGGCGCCCGCGGCCTTCGCTCGCGCCACCGTGTCCGCCAGGAGCTCCTTGCCGAAGCCCATCGCCTGCAGGTCCGGGTCCACGGTGATCATGCCCACGTAGCAGGTGGAGGCGTCCACTTGCTCGAAGTGGTAGCAGCCGGAGATGGAATCACCGACGAGCCCCACCACCAACGTCACGCTTGGGGTTGCCATCTGCTCGGCCAACAATGAGGCGTCCACACGGGTTCCGTCCAGCAGGTCTGCCTCGTGGGTCCACCCCCGGCGTGCGCTGTCACCTCGATAAGCGCGGTTCACCAACCCTTCGATCCAGGGGATGTCGGCGGTGGTGGCTGGGCGGAACTTCAAGGCCATGGCAAAAAAAAAGCCACCCGTGGGTGGCTTCCTTGGAAAAGCTTGGATCTTAGAATTCGTCGGAATCGTACTCGGCTTGCATGACGTGCTTGATCTTGCCGGCGGCGATCTCGCGGAGGGCGGTCACCACGTCTTTGTTGCGGGATTTCACTTCGGCGTCAGCACCTTCGCGCAGCTGTTTCACGCGCTTGGTGGTCAGGTGGACGAGTTCGTAGCGGTTTTCAACGTGCTCAAGACAGTCTTCAACGGTCACACGGGCCATGGGCGCTCTCTTGGATAGATGGGTTAGGAACAGACAGTTTTAGGAGGGGGGGCCTAAGTTGTCAATGATACATCGCTTCAATTTCAGAGGCGAAACGTTGGCTGACCACCTTACGTTTAATCTTGAGGCTGGGAGTGAGGTAGTTCGCCGTGGTGAACTCCTCAGGGACCAGCTTGAAGGCCTTGATGCTCTCGTACTGAGCGAGCTCCTGATTCACTGAGTCAATATCCGCTTGGACCCACGCCTGGACCTGTTCGTTCTTCACCAGATCTTCCAAGGTGCAGTCGCCTGGGAGCCCCAGCTGCTCCAGATACGGGAGGAAGCGCTCCTTCTCCAGGCCGATGAGGGCCGTGAGGTACTTGCGACGGTCGCCGATGACCACGGCGTGAGAAACCCATTTGCGGGTCTTGAGCATGTTCTCGATCTTTTGCGGGGCCACGTTCTTGCCACCGCTGGTGATGATCAGGTCCTTCTTGCGATCGGTGATCTTGAGATAGCCCTCTTGGGTAAACTCTCCGATATCGCCGGAGCGGAACCACCCATCCTCGGTGAGGGCCTCGGCGGTGGCAGCGGGGTTCTTGTAGTATTCCTTGAACAAGGCCCGGGTCCTAATGAGGATTTCACCGTCCTCGTCGAAGCGGAATTCCACGTCGCCCATCGGGCTCCCCACGGTGCCGGGCACCTGACGGCTCAACGGGTTCACCGCACAGGGAGCTATGGTCTCAGTCAGGCCGTAGCCCTCGAGCACCGTGAGATTGGCGTAGCGGAGGAACTTGATGATGTCAGGTGAGAGGGGGGCGCCGCCCGAGACGAAGTAGCGGAGTCGCCCTCCGAAGCGTTGGTAGATTTGGCGGAATACGCTCTCATAGGCCGCGCGGTAGGCGACGAGTTCCACGGCGGTGGGTGAGCGGTCGGCGTCCAGCTTGGAGAAGTAGGCTTCTCCCGCCTTAACCGCCAGCTCGAAAGCCTGCTTCTTCCAGAACGGGCCCTGCTCCACCTGCTCCATGATCTTGGCATGGATTTTCTCGAAGATACGCGGGACAGCCACCATGATGGTTGGGCGCACGGTCTGCAGGTTGTCGGTGACCTTCTCCAGGCTCTCGGCGTAGACGGACTCCCAGCCGAAGACGAGAGGTAGAAGGGAGTCACAGCGGCCGAGCACGTGGGAGAGCGGCAGGAAAGTGAGGCTGCGGTCCTGGGGGCCGAAGGCGCCTTTGAAAAAGCTTCGCACGTTGCCCAGCATGGCAGTGAGGGCCTGGTGGGTAATGACCGCGCCCTTGGGCTCACCGGTGGTGCCGGAGGTGTAAATGATGGAGGCGTTCTCTTCGGGCTTTTGTTGTTTAAGCGTTTCTTCGAAAAGATCGGGCTGGGTGCGCATTTCGTCCGAACCGTCGCGCACTAAGTCCCGGTAAGTTACAGTGGGCAAGTGGTTGCGGATTTTCCTTTTGGTTTCCTCTTGGAACTCTTGTAGTGCGACCACGAGCTTGAGCTCGGGAAGCTCCGACAGGTGGGGGATGACCTTTTCCATCTGGGCGTCATTCTCCACCACCAGCACTCGGGTCTCCGAGTGGGCCAAGAGGTGCGTGATCTCGTTACCAAGGTAGCTGGGGTAGACGGGAACCACCACCCCGCGGCCAAGCATGGCCGCCATGTCCATGAAGTGCCATTCCTTGCAGGTTGTCGCAAGGATCGCCACCCGGTCGCCCACGGACATGCCATGTTTGGCGAGCCCCAGGGAGAGTTCCTGGACAAGCACGCCGTACTCGCGGAAGGTGAGGGATTTGACCTCTTTGGCCTCGATCCAGCCCACGGCCCTGGCGTCGGGGCTCTGGTGCAGGCGCTGCAAAAAGAGGCGGCCCAGGGTTTGGGGCTCGTTCATAGGGCGTGTTCCTTTTCTTCCCGAGGGACGGGGATTTCTTCCCGCCAACCCTCTCATTCTACGGATTTTCCCCGGCTTGTCTCAAGGCTGGGCGGCATTTTCTTTGCGAGAAAGGGCCCCAACAGGAGGGTCTATGCGCACGTTGGTGGTGGTGTCCCGGTGTCTCAAGGTGGAGCGGGGCACGGGCGGGGGGGATTTTCCCTTCAAGGGGTTTTACGCAGGAGAGGAGGTGCGGGCGCTCCACCTGCTGCCGCCTCGGGGATTCTCGTGGAAAACGGGGGAGGAGTACGTGGTTTACGTGAAGGTTCTATCGCTGGGACGGGGGACGCTTACGGGGGAGGCGCTCAGGGTGCGGGCGTTGGAGGAACCGCCCGCCAAAGCCTAGTCGGTATTGACCGCCACGTGGTCACCCACGATGAACTGGTCCAACTCGAGCACCGGCAGGTCCTCTTCCACCATTTTGTGGAAGTTGCCGATGGCGGCCTCGCTGTTGGCGTGGAAGACCTTGAGCTCGCCGATCTTGACCTTGTAGTTCACGCGCTTGCGGTTGTCATAGGGGTTGAGCAGCGAGACTACCCGGAACACGTCCAGGATGGTGCCTTTCTTCACGCCCTGGGCGCCGCCGATGTTCACGTAGAAGTTCTTGCGGATAACTTGGTTGTCGGTACCCATGGGAAGGTCCTGGGCCACGCTGTAGATCATGAATGTTTTGGCGTGGGCCGCGGGGACCCAGGAGACGGCCACGAGGGCCAGGGGGAGCAGGTACTTTCTCATCGCACGCCACCTTGCAGGGAGGAGTAGTGTCCTGCCCTTTTTCGGCTCCTGGCGCGGGATCTTGAGACCAGGAGCGCCCCGCTCGGGAATCCCTCCATCAGGGAAGCCGTGAAGCGGGTTTCCTGTCAGATGGGGTGGGGGCGAGGACGCCATAACCTTGACTACGCACGTACTCGCAGCTGTTCATGAGGTCGTACGCCATCTGGGGATCCATGCCATAGACTGACCAATTGAAGGGGTTGCGGGGTTTCTCCCACAGCTCCCATTCCCCTTCCTCGGTTCTGACGTAGACCTGGCGTTCCCGGATCTCACAGCGGTCTTCGAGCAGCTGCCCCTCAGGGGCACAGCGCTCAGGGACGTCTAGGCGTACATCTCTCAGAAAGACGGTACAGTCCCCCGCCCAAGCGGTCTGCAATACCAGAGACAACATGAATGCGAGGGAGACGGCTTTCATGGATATCCTTTATTCTGAGGAGTCCCATCGGAGAAAGCCGTTCCAAACTTGAATTAAATGCCGGCATTTAAACGCAAGTATTTGAAGTAATTACCAATAATGTCCGAGTACCTGTAATTCCCCACCCGATCCTGAGAGAGTACGTAGTTACGGGTGTAGTAGAGCATCACCCACGGCAACTCCCGGTGCACTTCCTGCTCCACTTCGGCCATGAGGGCGTGCTTAGCGGGGCTCTCCGGCATGTAGCGGATCTTTTCGAAGAGGGCATCGACTTTCTTGTTGGAGTAGAACGTGTTGTTGGGCCCTGGCGGGAAATTGGGTGTGACCAGCAGCTGGATGATGTTCTCAGCGTCGGGATAGTCCACCACCCAGCCGCCGTTCCAGAACTGCAGCTCGCCCCGCCGCGAGCGCTCGAGGAAGGCCGGGAAGGTATTCGTGTTCGGCTTGGCCTTGATTCCGATCTGGGCCACTTCCTGCACGATGAACTCGGCGATCTGGCGGTTGAGGGTATTGTTGCCACGCACGTCGAAGGTAACTTCGGGCATGCCCTTGCCGCCGGGGTAGCCGGCTTCGGCTAACAACTGGCGCGCCTTGGCCAGGTCGGGCGCGTAGGGTAGCTTGGCAGAGGGGTCGTAACCCGGGATGCCGGGCGGGTAGATCGAGTTGGCTTTCTGGCCCACGTTGCTGGTGAAAAGCTTGATGAACTTCTCGGCGTCCACCGCGTGAGCGATGGCCTGGCGGACCTTGAGGTTCTTGCCAACCACGGGGTCCTTCATGTTGAAGGAGAGCCAGTAGTAGATGAGCGTGGGGGCTACCTGAACGCGCACCTTCTTGCCCTCGAGCTCGGGGGAGAGCTTACCGTCGGCGGTGAGGGCCACCTGGTAGTAATCCTTTGTGAGTGTGAGAATGTCGAGCTTGCCGGAGAGGAAGTTCAGCCAGCTCGTCTGCTGTTCCTTCATCACGGTCATCACGACGCGCTCGACGAAGGGCAGCGCCTTGCCCGCGTCTTTCAGGAGCCCGCCCTCGTTAGCGGCACGGTCGCCCTGGGTGGGGTAGGTGCTGGAGCGGTAGCCGGGGAACTTCACGAACACGGCCTGCTGGTCGGGATTGAAGCTCTCGAGCGTGAAGGCGCCCGTGCCCACCATCACCTGGGAGAAGTCGTTCTTCAAAGTCTCCATCGCTTCGGTGGGAATCGGCGCGGTGAAGTTCATGCCAAGGGCGAAGACCAGCTGTGGAAAGGGTTTGGTCAGGTTGATGACGAGGGTCAAGTCATCGGGAGCGGAGAGGCCCGCCACCGGCTCCCGCAGCATGGCCGCATGGTCGCTGCCCACTTTCGCGCGCCACTCGTTGAGCCCCACGATCCGCCCGTCAAAGAGCCACCAGCCTTGCCCTTTGGTTGGGACGAAAGCTTGGCGCTTGAAAGCGTTGATGAAGTCCTGGGCCTTCACCGTGCGGTCCTTCGGCAGAAATGCCTGAGGATGGTACGGGATACCGGGCTTAAGTTTAATGGTCATGCGCAGGCCATTGTCCTCCATCGTAGGCATATCGGAGGCGAGCAGCGGGCGCAGCTGGTACGGACGTTTGAGGTATTCGTATTCGTACAGCGTCTCGTAGGCGGTCATGACCACCGGCTGGCAGACGTTGTCATAGCAGGACGCTGGATCGATGGTGGAAACCTCGGTGGGCAGGACCGCGCGCAGTTCGTTCTTGGCCTTGTCTTTACCGGAGCAGCCCGTGAGAATGAGGAGGGAGGCGAGGATCAGCGTTTTCATGCGTCGAGGGCCTTTTTCACAGCGGCGATGAAGGCTTCCGCCTTTGCGGCAGACCCGGATCCCTGGGCCATGTCGGGTTTACCCCCTCCTTTGCCCTCGATGAGGGGCAGGGTCTCCTTGAGGATTTTTCCGCAGTCGATTTCCTTGGCGTCTCTTGGTGCCTTGAGTAGCACCGTGAGACGGTCACCGTCCTTGTGGGTGATCAGCGCCACGCCCTGGGGGAAACGGTCCCCGAAGAGCTCGGCGAGCTTCCTCAGCTGGCCCGCGTCCGTGCCAGAGGCGTCGGCTACGAAGAACTCCCGCAGGTGGGCCTTGCCGCTGATGCGGAAGAGGTTTTCCACGGAGGAGGAGAGCAGGCGTTCCTGCAGGGTCTCGATGGTCTTGCCCTTCGCGCGGTTCTCAGCCGAGAGGGCCGCGATTTTCTCCAGCACCTTCTCATCCTTGGCGGCGAAGTCGCGCTCCAGCTCGCCGAACAGGGCGGAGCGCTTGAGCAACCACTCTACGGCGTTGCTGGAGGTGATGGCCTCGATCCTGCGCACGCCGCTGGCGAGCGCGGTTTCGACCACGACCTTGAAGAGGCCGATGTCGCCGGTGTTGGAGACGTGGGTGCCTCCGCAAAGCTCACATGAGAAATCTCCCATGGTGAGCACACGGACCTTGTCACCGTACTTCTCGCCGAAGAGCGCCATGGCTCCCTTTTTGCCCGCTTCGTCCTTGGACATGACGTCTGCGGCTACGGGCATGCGCTTGGCGATAGCCTCGTTCACCAGGGCCTCTACGCGCTGGAGCTCTTCGGGCTTGAGGGCCTCCGGGTGGGTGAAGTCGAAGCGTAGCCGATCCGGGCCCACGCTAGAACCAGCTTGTTTCACGTGGGTGCCTAGCACCTTGATCAGGGCGGACTGGAGCAAGTGGGTAGCTGAATGGTTGCGCTTGGTGAGCTCGCGCTCCTCGCGATGGACCCGGAGAGTGTACTCTTGGCCAACTTCGAGGGCGTCCGCGTCCTCGGATAGGTGGTCATGCAGGCCATCCACGGGCTTCTGGGTGTCGGTGATGGTGGCGAGTTTGCCCTCTTTGCCGAAGATTTCGCCCCTGTCACCCAACTGTCCGCCGCCCTCGCCGTAGAAAGGCGTGCGGTCGAACACCAGGTGCCACACGCCGTTGATCTCTTCCTTAGCGATGAGCTTGGCCTTGGACTCGGTGGCTTCGTAGCCGGTGAAGCCGGTCTCGCCGTGCTTTTCCTTAATGCCGTAGAAGAGCTTCAGATTGTCGTCCTGGACCTTGAACTTGCCCGCCTTCTTGGAGAGTTCCTTCTGCTTGGCCATGGCAGCGTCGAAGCCTTCGCCATCCAGCTCAATGCCTTTCTCGCGCAGGATGACCTCGGTGAGATCCAGGGGGAAGCCGAAGGTGTCATAGAGCTTGAATGCGGTGTCGCCGGGGAATTTGGCACCGGGCTTGAGCGCCTTGAGTTCGGCGCCGATCAACTCCAGGCCAGTGTCGAGGGTCTTACGGAACTTTTCCTCCTCGAGCTTGAGAAGCTTCTCAGCCAGCGCGGCGTTATGGGCGTTGTCAGGGTATTCCTCGCCCAGGCTCTCGAAGACAGCCGGCACCAGCTTGTAGAAGCCGGTTTCCTTCACGCCCAACAGCGACATGTGGCGGACGGCCCGGCGGATGATCCGGCGGAGCACGTAACCGCGCCCATCGTTGGAAGGGATCACGCCGTCAGTAATGAGCATGGTGGCGGCGCGGATGTGGTCGGCCACCACGCGGAAAGAGGATTTGATCGCTTCATCCGGATCGGTGTAGTAGTTACGGCCGGAGAGTTTCCCCACAGCGCGCATGATGGGCTCGAAGATGTCGGTGTCATAGTTGAAGTACTTGCCCTGCAGGGCCGCGGCTACTCGCTCAAGGCCTGAGCCGGTGTCGACGGAGGGTTTAGGCAAGGGCTTGCGCTTGATCTCATCGCCCTCGCGGTACTTCTCGAATTGCATGAAGACCAGGTTCCAGATCTCCACGTAGCGGCCCTCGTCGTCGATCTCCTGGTGGCCGGTGGGCACACCGGAGGAGCGCTCTGGGCCGTGGTCGTAGAAGATCTCGGTGCAGGGGCCGCAGGGGCCCACGTCGCCCATCTCCCAGAAGTTGCTCTTGTCGCCCAGCTTGAAGATCCACTCCAGCGGCACGCCTATGTCCTTGTGCCAGATCATGAGGGCCTCGTCGTCGGACTCGTGCACGGTCACGCGCAGCTTTTCCTTGGGGATCTTGAGATCGACGGTGAGGAGTTCCCAGGCGAAGCGGATGGCGTCCCTCTTGAAGTAGTCGCCGAAGCTGAAGTTGCCCAGCATCTCGAAGAAAGTGTGGTGGCGGGCGGTGAAGCCCACGTTCTCCAGGTCGTTGTGCTTTCCGCCGGCGCGCACGCACTTCTGGATGGTGACCGCGCGGCGGTTGCCGGGGGTCGCTTTGCCGGTGAAGTAGTCCTTGAACTGGTTCATGCCGGCGTTGGCGAACAGGATGGTGTTGTCGTTGTGGGGGACCAGGCTGGACGACTTGTGTTTGTCGTGGCCCTGGCGGATGAAATAGTTGGAGAAGGCGTTGCGGATGTCTTGGGCGCGCATAGTCTGGAACTCCCCGTGAAAACGAGCGTTCAGACTAGCATGCTGAAGAAGGGGGGACTAGGGTTGTGCGCCGCCCCCTAGAGGGGATGGCGGCGCACCATTGGCCAGTTACAACAGCTGCAGGTTCCCGCATTCGGCGACCTGGCCGCTCACGCGCAGATTAACGATGCTCAGGTCGGCGATGTCCTCGCTGACCTGGAAGCCCATGGTCAGCATGCCGTTGTCCGAAGTGATCCGGAATGAGCCGGTGTCGTCGTCGAAGCCGGCGTTTTCCTCCAGGAAGCTGCCGCTGACGTTGCCGATGCGCACGTTCATGTGGGTGCCGTTGCTATGGGCGCTGATCAGTACGGTGCAGGGCTGGTTACGTTCGCCGATGCCCCGGTAGGTCCCAGAGTAACTCTCGGCGAGGTAGTCAGCCTGGGCGACGGCCGCGGTCAGGAGGAGGATGAGGGCGATGGTGAAACGCATGGTGTTCTCCTTAATCGGCCTGGCGGACCAGGTTCTGGCAGATGGAAATATTCCGCGCGCCCCTGTGCGCTACGATGATGTCCCAGTCAATGCCCGGCACGTCCGAGTAACCCATCATGAGCCGGCCGTCGGGACCGCTCAACGTCTGCATATTGGCGGACGGGGAGTAGGTGCGGTGATCGGTGTGGGTACTGAAGACAGAAGTGCGGCCACCCACGGTCACCAGGAGCCGCTCGTTCCCGGCGCCCTCGATGATGACAGTGCAGGCGGCACCCCCGTCGCTGACCTCGCCCACGAAAGTTCCGGTGATGCCGTCTCCGTATTCGGCGTGGGCGGCGAAAGAGGCGAGCAGCAGGGCAGTGGCGGCGAGACGCATGGAATCCTCCTGTAAATGGGTGCAGACACATCATAAACAGGATTGGAAGGGGGCGGGCTGAACCGTGAAAAAATGACCCGGCAGAACTGTAGACTGCCCGTTATGGGCACCTGGCGGGGATCCCAGAACGGGCCAAAGCGCCTTGCCGCTGCTATCCCACTCCCACAAACCTTTCCAGGAGTCCCCATGCTGAAGTTCGTCCTCATCGCACTCCTCCTCCCCTTGGGCGGCTTTGCCAGCGAAGGCTACGTGTCCGACAGCGCCGTCTTCGAACTGGGCAAGATGGACCGCTATTTCAATGCTTACGGCCGCTGTGTGGTCCGCATCGAGCAAGGCGAGGACTGCTGGGAAAACCACAACATCTACGGTGTGCTCGACCAGTCCAACCCCCCCGGCATCCGCCGCACCTACGGCTGCTCCATTAAGTTGGAAGTGCGCCAGCGCGGCGAGGCTAACACCCACCTGCAGGAGCTCTCCAGCATCAGCACTGAGTGGGAAAACTGCGTGGTCTGCACCTTCCGCCGCCGCGAGGTACATGAAAGCCTGCGCGAGAAAGTGCGCGTCGACCTGGCTGAGGCACGCCGGGAGCTGACCGCCGGTCGTTACGCCCACTTGCTCTGTCGCTGATTATTGAGCAACCGGGACTGTGGTCCGCCACTTCCTCCGGAGGATGTCAAAGTGAAACAACTCAGTCCTCGATGGGCGCCGATAAAGCCGCGCTGACCGCCCGCTTGGCCTCGTCGTAGGAAAAACCGCGGGAAAGCACGAACCTGTACAGCTTCTCCTGGAGCTTTCGCCGCTCATCCCGATCCTCGGGCACGCTTTGCCCGCGCATTTTCTTGGCCACAAGCTTCTGCACCACGGTCTCGGATGCCAAGCCTGATTCCTCGCGGGCGTCCCGCAGCTCTCCCGCCTCATATTCCAGCCTCTCCTGCCCGGCCTTGCGCCGGATCAGGTTGTCCGAATACCCCTTGGCCACCAGCTTCTTCGCCAGCAGCCGCTTGTATTCGCTCTCGCGCAGGTAGTTCTTCTCCTTGAGCGTCTCCACCGTCTGATCGATGACCTCAGACTCAAAACCCTTGAGCTTCATCTTCTGGCGGATTTTGTACTCGGAGTAGTCCTGCCCGCTCAACAGGTACAGGCAGTAGTTGTACGCCGAGGGCCCAGGTTTCTTTTCTTCGGTCTCAGACATAAAAAAAGGGCCCCGAAGGGCCCTTCCCTAAAGCTTACTGAACGGTGGCTTTCTTCTTCATGGCAGGCTTCTCAGCCACCTCTTCCTTGATCTCGCCGGTGGCCATGTCCACGGCCGCGATGGCTGTGGGCTTGCCGATGTTATGCTTGGCGAAGACCTTGCCGCGGATCTCTTCCATCAGCGCGGGGTTCTCCTTCAGGAACGTCTTGGACTGCTCACGGCCCTGGCCGATTTTTTGATTGTTGTAGGAGTACCAGGCGCCGGCCTTCTCCACGATGCCCTCATTGGAGGCGATGTCGAGGAGATCGCCCGTCTTGGAGACGCCCTCGCCGTACATGATGTCGAATTCCACTTCCTTGAAAGGAGGAGATACCTTGTTCTTCACGATCTTCACGCGGGTGCGTGAGCCGGTGGTCTCTTCGCCGTCCTTGATGGCGCCGATGCGGCGGATGTCCATGCGGACGGAGGCATAGAACTTGAGAGCGTTACCGCCGGTGGTGGTCTCAGGGTTTCCGAACATCACGCCGATCTTCATGCGGATCTGGTTGATGAAGATCACGGTGCAGTTGGAGCGGGAGATGGAGCCGGTGAGCTTGCGCAGGGCCTGGGACATGAGACGGGCCTGCAGACCCATGTGGCTGTCGCCCATCTCGCCTTCAAGTTCGGCCTTGGGGGTGAGGGCGGCGACGGAGTCGACGATGAGCAGGTTCACGGCGCCGGAGCGCACGAGCATGTCGGCGATTTCCAGGGCCTGTTCACCAGAGTCCGGCTGAGAGATGAGGGTATTGGGCACGTCCACGCCCAGCTTGGCGGCGTAGGCGGTATCGAGGGCGTGCTCGGCATCCACGAAGGCGACGGTGCCGCCCATCTTTTGGCACTCGGAAGCGATGTGCAAGGTGAGGGTGGTTTTGCCGGAAGACTCCGGGCCGTAGATCTCGATGATGCGTCCTTGGGGAATGCCGCCGATGCCAAGGGCGAGGTCAAGGCCGAGTGAACCGGTCGAAATAGCCGGGATTTTTTCCTGAACTTCGTCTGTACCCAGGCGCATGATGGCGCCTTTACCGAATTGCTTTTCGATGGAGGAGAGCGCGAGCTCCAGGGCCTTCTTCTTGTTAGCCGCGTCAGTATTGGTAGTAAATGAGGTGTTAAAAGCCATGCAGTGTCTCCTCTGCTCAATGATTTCGGAGGTGTGTGTTTCCCACGCTAACACCCCCCAGTAATTCGTGCCAAGCGAATTCCCTGCAAAACTACGGAAAAATTACGGAAGCCCAAATTATCAGAAACTTGGAAAATTCGACGAGGAGTGTCGGAGAAAAACGGAGCCCAACTCAACAAAAATTCCTGCGTAGAAGCCAGACACCACGTCATCCAGGATGGTGCCGGCCCCATTCTTCACCTTCCGGTCAAAGAAGGATGCGGGCCAGATTTTCACGATGTCGAAAAAGCGGAAGGCTACGAAGCAGGCGAGCCATCCCACCCAAGTTTCCGGTCGCACGCACGCCCAAGTGATGAGCATGCCGACGACTTCATCCACCACGATCCACTGGGGATCCTGCAGCCCCAGGCGTTTTTGCGCCCGCTCCGCGCACCAGCAGGCGAGGACGGTCATAGCCAGCGCCAGGAGCGCGATGGCGATGGTGGGAACCCCATAGAAATGCAGCAACCAGATGAAGGGGAGGGAAGCCAGCGTCCCAAATGTCCCCGGTGCGCGCGGCGCACGACCGGCTCCGAACCACGTCAGATAAACGGTCTCTAATCTCCGCAGTGCGCTGTCTTGGGGGTCTTTCATGGCTAAACGCTACTTTTTCCCCTATTTTAGCGTGAATCATGACGACCCGTCCCGCCTTCCTCCAGAACTCGCTGTTCAACTGGGAAACACTGCACGTGGTGTGCGGCGGTAAGTCGTCGTTGGATGCCAAAAACTATCTCACGGAGATGTGGGGGCCGGAGCAGGTTTCAGATTTCCTGGTAGGGTATGGGTTCGACCTGAAGAATCCGGTGGAGGGTGCAGAGCTGTTCGGAATTTTCCAGGAGGCGGTGGCGTTCATCAAACGTTACTTCCTCAAGGAGGGGAACCCCGAGGGCCTGGAGCTGTCGTTGCCGAGCTTCCTCTACACGCTGACCGATATCTCCGAACTCTTCTTGCTCGCCACCGGTAAGTCCGGGGGGCGCCATAGCAAGGAAGACGCCCTCTGGGCGGGGGTGATCCTGAAGGTCATGCACACCATCCTGCACGCGGACAAGGATCTGCGCCACCGCTACGTGAACGTGATCCAGCAGCAAATCTTCGACCGCTTTTACAAGTGGGTGCACCGGGATGGAGACAACCGTCTGTGGCTGCGTAACGAAGCCGGCTTCGCGGTTCCTCTCCATGACTTCCAAGCCAAGGCCAAGAAAGGCCGAGAGTCCATCATCATCAAGCTGCTGCACAAGCAGGAGAACGTGGCCGAGGAACTCTTCGACCGGATCGGCGTGCGTTTCGTGACCGAGACCAAGCTGGACGCCCTGCGGGCGATCCAATTCCTGGTTTCCAACTACGTGGTCATGATCAACAACATCAAGCCCAGCCGCTCCCAAAACACGCTGGTGGACACGGATCTTCTGCGTCGCCGGACCTATGGTCTGCTGAAGAAGGCCATGCGTGAGGGTTGGGACGAGGCTCGTTACTACCGAGAGCTGCAGATCCTGGTGGATGCCTGCGCACCCAGCCCGGAACCCGGGCGGATCAACCAGCACTCCTCCCAGGAGTACCGCGCCATCCACTTCACCGGTCGTCAGCTGATTAAGTACCGCAACCCATTCATGGCCCAATTCAACGAGGTCCGCAAGGCCGCCCTCCAGGACAAGGAGAATCCCTTGGCCAAGCAGCTGCTGGCTTTGGATACCTCGCCTATCAGCCAGGACGTGCGTTTCTTCTACCCGTTCGAGGTTCAGATCACTGACTATGAGAGCCACCAGCGGAATACCCAGGGCGAAGCCTCGCATCAGGAGTACAAGCGCGCGCAGGTGAAATCCGCGATGAGGCGGATTTTCAAGCCCCTGATCGAGCTGAAGGGCCTTGCCCTCTGATCAAAGCCGCTGTTCCAGGAACAGCTTAATCCGCTCGTTCATCTCCTCGGGGAAGTCCACCTGGGGCACGTGGGAGCCGTCCTTCACGATGTAGAGTTCGGCGTCGGGGAGGCGTTGGGAGAGGAGCCGCTGCAGGTGGAAGGGAATGACCCGGTCCTTGTCACCGCCCGCCACCAACGCCGGCACACGGATGGCGTCGAGGCTCCCCAGGATGTCGTGCTTCTGCATTTGATTGAAAAGCTGCAGGAACATGTCGGGCCCCAACTGGGCAATACGGTTCATGTAGACTTCGATGAAGTCGCGCCCGACGCGCTTCTCATTGAAGCCCTGGGAGTGGATCAACTTGAGCGTCAGGGGGTTCATGCCCTGGGTTTGCCAGATCACGTCGATGGCGGCCCGCCAGCGCTTGAGGCCTTCCTCGGCGAGCGGGATCACGTACTCCATCAGGTTGTTGTCGAACATCACGCCTTTGACGGGCAAGGTGGTGCCGGAAATCAGTACCATTGCCGCCAGTCGCTGGGGGTAGCGGCGGGCGTACTCCAAGGTGACGTTCACGCCCATGCTGTGTCCCACCATCGCCACCCGCGGGAACTTCAGGTGCTCCAACATCTCCTCGATGTCGTCGGCGATGCGGCCGAAGGTGATCTTGTCCAGGGTCTCCTTGCCGCTGCTCTGGAAATGTCCGCGCAGGTCGTGGCTCAGCACTTTGAAGCCGGCCTTGTCGAACCACTCAAGCTGGTATTTCCAGTGGAGGTTGCTGCAGAGGAGGCCGTAGTTGAAGACAATGACCGTGTCCTGCGGCGTGATTTTGTGGGGGGGGAAGTTGGTGCCGTAGAAGAGCTGCTCACCATCACTAGTTTTGAAGAAGTTCGCGTGCTGGCGCATCACCCCTCCCGGCGGCTTTTGGCGTTGAGTAGCTTCACCAGGGCCAGGGCGGGGGCCTGGGCGGCCTTGAGCTCGTCCAGGCGGGCGTCGAGGATGGCTTTCTTGGTCTGGAAGTCGGAGTGCTCGGCCTTGAGCACGCGCAGCTTGAGCCCCGCCACGGTAAGTTCATCGCCCACGCGCAAGCGCCGCGGGCGGGTGGCGCGCTTTCCGTTCAGCAGCCAATGGCCCAAGTCGGGGTGGGGTTGGGCCTGTACCCCGTCCGGCCACACCTCAAGCAAGAAACCCCAGGAGGGCAAGCCATCCAGTTTGGGGATGATATCGCCCTCTGGATGCCCCAGATAAACTTGGTTTTTTTCGAAGCGCCAGGTACCCAGGTAATCCGGGTCCGGGCACTCGGTGACCTCGAGTTCCAGCATCCTCAGATTGTATCCAAAATCTTCTGGTCGCGGGCGAGCCGCAGCAGCAGGGGATCGATTTTGCCCGGATCACGGGCCAGGAGTTCTTGAACGTCCCGGTAGGCTTTCTCCAGCACGTGGGCGTGCCGCCCGAAATCCGCCACCCTCCGGCGCACCACCGTGCCGGACTGGTCCACGCCGAAAAGATCCCCTTCGCCGCGGCCCTGCAGGTCCGCTTCAGCGATGGCAAAACCGTCCGTGGTTCGCTCAAGGTGCTGAAGCCTCCCTAGGGCCTCGGGTCCCAGGTCCTGGTCCAGCACTAAGAAGCAAAATCCGGTTTTGTCTCCGCGCCCCACGCGCCCCCTAAGCTGGTGGAGTTGTGAGAGCCCAAAGCGTTCGGGATGGTACACGCACATGAAAGCCGCGTTGGGCACGTTGATGCCCACCTCAATCACGCTGGTGGCGATGAGGAGCCGGATCTGGCCGGCGGTGAAGGCGGCGACCGTTGCTTCCTTGTCCTCTGCCTTCATCTTACCGTGAAGCACGGCTATCGGCGTGCCCGGAAACGTGGCCCGGTATTTTTCGAAGGCGTCCGTGACGTTTTGGAGTTCCAGTGTCTCGGACTCTTCGATCGCGGGGAAGACGAAGTAGCCCTGCTCCCCCAAGGCCATGCGCTGGCGGATGAACTCCACGTACTTGGCGTAGTTCGCCCGCTCCACGATGCGGGTCTTGATGCCCTTGCGGCCGGCGGGCATGGCGCGGATGGTGGTGAAGTCCAGGTCACCGTACTGGGCCAGTGAGAGCGTACGCGGGATGGGCGTCGCCGACATGATGAGGCAGTGTGTGCCCTCGCCTTTGGCGGTGAGCATGAGGCGCTGCTCGACGCCGAACTTGTGCTGCTCGTCGATCACGGCGAGCCCGAGGCAGCTGAAAGCGGTGCTTTCCTGGAAGAGGGCGTGGGTCCCGATGACGAAGTTGGCGGCCCCTGAGGCAAGGGCCTTGCCGACGGCGTCTTTTTCCCTTTTCTTCATGCTCCCTAGCAACAGGGCGGGTCTGAGGAAGGGTACCTTGCCGAACATGTCTCCCAGAGTGCGCGCATGCTGTTGCGCCAGCGCCTCCGTGGGGCACATGAGTGCCACTTGCTTACCAGCGTGCGCCACCATGAGGCCCGCCAGCATGGCCACCACGGTTTTCCCGCAGCCCACGTCCCCCTGGATCATCCTCATCATGGGGTGGCCCGTGCCCATGTCGGCCAGCACCTGTTGAACCGCTTTGTCCTGGTCGTCGGTGAGTGTGAAGGGGAGGAGCTTTGTGAGGGCGGCAAGAGCCTCTCCGCCCTCGGGAATGACCGGACCCTGTTTACGCTTGATGAATCGGCGGCGGGTGGTGATCTTGAGCTGGTCCACGAAGAATTCCTCGTAGGCGAGGCGTTCGACGGCTGCCTTGCGTTCCTCGGGGCCCGCCTCGGAGGGGGGGACGCGTCCATGTAACAGGCGGAAGGCGCGGGAGAGTGACATCTCGTGCAGATCGTCCGCGCCGAAGGGCGAATGGAGCTTGTCCCAGAAGGCAGGGGGCAGAGACGCCACGATCTTTGCCGTGAAGTTGCCCGGTACTTTATTGATGGTGGGGTACTCCACCAACCATTCCCCGAGTTGGTCGCCCCAGCCTTCGTCGGCCAGCGGATGAACGCGAGGGTTCACCAATTGGTGCTGCGCCTTCCACTCCTGGAGCTGGCCCAAAAACCACACCTGGTCCCAGAGGTCGATTTGCTTTTTCTGTTGGGGATACAGGTTGAAAAAGCGCAAGGACATGGTGGCGTCGCCATCCAACTCTTTCACCACCACGTAGGCGTTGTGAAGGAGGAAGCGTCCCTTGGTCCGCCGCCCGAAAGCCGGGCGGACCTCGCGATGTATGACCTTGCCTTTGCCAAGGAAGAGCTCGTTTAGCCGAGCTTCGCTGAAGGGGCGGGGACGCGGCATGGGGAGGGTACGGAGCGGGAGGACCCACATGAGGTCGCCGAGAGTCGTGACGCCACCCTCGGATAGAGACTCCAGGTGCGCCGGAGGCTTCTTGCCCGCGGCCAGGGCCAACAGTGGGGTGTCCGCTGTTAGGTCAGCGGTATTCGACGGACTGGACCTCATAGGTCACATCGCCTTTCGGGGCCTTGACGACGACCTCGTCCCCGGCTTCTTTGCCGATCAAGGCCTTGCCCAGTGGGGAACTGAAGGAGATCTTGTTAGGAGTGCTCTGGGCCTCGTCCTCACCCACGATTTGGTAGTTCACGGTTTGGCCGCGGGGATCGGTGAGCACGACGTAGGCGCCGAAGATGATGTTCTCCGGCCGGGTTGCTGGGGTCTCTACTACTCGCGCTCGGGCGAGTTTGGCCTGGAGTTCCTGGATACGGCCTTCCACGTGGGACTGCTTCTCCTTGGCCGCGGAGTACTCGGCGTTTTCCTTGAGATCGCCGAGGGCTCGCGCCTCAGCGATGGCCTCCTTGACCTGCTCGCGATCCACCTTGATGAGCTGGTCCAGCTCGGCTTCGAGGAGCTTCTTACCTTGCGGGGTCATGGGGAACTCATTCATCGCCAGTCCTATTTCTTGAAAAGTTCGCGGGCCTTCGCCAAGAGGTCATCCTTGCTCGGCCCACTCCCGGCCGCGCCCGGCCCGAACTTGAACCAGTCGCAAAAATTCGCCTTGTCCTTATCCACCACCCGTTCAGCGGAAGATTCGCGGCATTCATTGTAGGCCGCCTTGTCGTAATGTTTACAGGAGCGGCAATTCCGAAGGTCCGCTCCGCAGGACCCGCATTGGTCGGTGCGTCCCGGTGGAAATGCCTCCATATAGGGAACCTTAGCTCCGCAGCGATGGCACACGCCCATGGCTAAAACTCCTGGCTCCACCCCATTCCGAAATTCCTTTGCGAGGAAGAGGAGGGGTCTGCGGAGAAGAAAATCCGGGGACTGTTGCGCTTGTTGTACTCTTCAATTGAGCGCTGCAAAAGCCACTCATTATTATACTGGTTCGTTCGGGAAATCAAATAACTCACCCCTACCATGGTGGCACCACCCAGGAGCAGGGTGGTTTGCCCCGTGAGCGCGTCATCGTCTCCCCCGTTGGTGCGCAAAAGGCCGGCGAGTATCATGGCGCTTCCGAAAGTACTGAGGGCGGCGCCTTGCCAGCGCGGGCGGTTGTTGGCCTGGTACTCGTCCAAGAGCTTTTTCGCCACCGGGTCTTTCTGGAGGTAGTAGCGCAGACCTTCGCCCCGGTTACTGGAACTGGCGTCCACGAGCACGTTTTGGTAGTTCACCACCGCCGTACGGCTGCACGAGTCCGCGGCCACCGCCCCGAGGGGAAACAGCCCGCATAACGCCCATGGGAGCAATTTGCTCAAGTCCGTGCCTCGCTCGTGACTAAAATGCCTGCTCTATGAGCTTACCGCGCCCCGATTTATGATGGAAGGCACAAGGAAACCCATGGACCTGATCAAAACCGGCATCGGGCTGTCCAAGACGATCAAGAACGTCTCGCGCTTCCGTGAGATCTTGGGAGTTTTCAGCAAAAACGGCTTCGGCGGGTTAATCACCAAGGCCGGCATGGGCGCGTCGGTTCCAGGGCTCGCGCCAGGGCAGGACGAGGTGGTGACCGACGAGGCGACCCAGGAAGAGTTCTGGTCCCGGGTTGGCCAACGCCTACGCTTGTCCTTTGAAGAACTTGGTCCCAGCTTCGTGAAGCTCGGCCAGTTGCTCGCCACCCGCGAGGACTTGCTGGACCCCGCGCTCATCCGAGAACTCAAGAAGCTCCAGGACCGCGTGCGCACCATCCCCTTTGAGGACGCCCGCGCCGCCATCCAAGAGACCCTCGGCCGTCCGATTGGCGAGGTTTTCCGCGAGATCGAGGAGAGACCCATCGGCACCGCCTCGATAGGTGTCGTGTACCGCGCCACGCTCCTCAATGGAGAACGGGTGGTGGTGAAAGTCCGCCGTCCGGGTATCGAGCAAATTCTGCGCACCGACTTCGAGATCGTGAGCTTCATCATCGCTCAGGTGGAGCGAGTTTCCGAGGGGGTTCGCGCCCTGGGAACATCCGCCATGGTGGCCGACTTCTTCCGCACCACCCTGACCGAACTCAACTTCCTGGTGGAGGCCCAGAGCTGCGAGCGCCTCACGGCCAACCTCGCCCGCGTGGACACTGAGGGGGACTTTGTCCTGCCAAAGGTGTGGCGCGAGTACTCATCTTCCTCGGTCTTGGTGATGGGATTCCTCGACGGGAAACCTTTCAATCAATACAAATCACTGAGTGAGATCCCGCCGGAGACCATCCAGAAGCTCGAACGCAGCGTGGACTTGTTCGCCCATACCCTGCTCTCCGACGGGTTCTTCCACGCCGATCTTCACGGGGGGAATTTCTTCATCCTGAAAGATGGCCGGATCGGGCTAGTGGATTTCGGCCTCATGGGCACCCTGTCCAAGCGCAACCGCGCCAACCTCATCGCCATCCTCTACGCGGTCATCACCCACAACTACGAGAATCTGGTCTACGAGCTGCTCGAGGTCGCCACCGTCGAGGGTGTGCCCGACCACGAAGAGCTGATCCGGGACTTCAAGGACGCCCTCTCGCCCTACGTGGGCCTTTCGGTGAAGGAAACCAACGTCACCGAACTCGTTCGCGCCATCATACGCACGCTTTCACGGCACCGCCTCTTCCTGCCACGGGAGTGGTTCATCATCTTCCGCGCGCTCATGACACTGGACGGGGTCGGGAAGTCGGTGGGGCTCGACCTGAACATCTTCAAGATCCTCGAGAAAGACCTGCCCAAATTGATTGGGGAGGTGCTCTCCAAGGACGCTGCCCGCGAGGAGGCTATGTGGGCGGGGAAGGACCTGCTCACCACCCTCAGGATTCTGCCCAAACATCTCAAGTGGTTCATGCGCGAGCAGGCGAAGCGCGGCTATGCGCTGGAACTGAGGGTCCAAGGGGCGGATGAGCACGTGCGCTCGCTCTCGCGCTCCATGTACTTTCTGGGACTCTCCCTGCTTTCCGGGGCCCTCTTGCTCGCTGGAACCATTCCCCTTATGGGGCGGGGCCATGACAGCGGCTCTGAAATTCCGACCCTGAGTTGGGTGTTCTGGGGGATCGCGGCGGTTACCTTGTTTCGGTCTGTGGTGTTGAAAAAGTACTAACGCAAATCCACCTCCGCTGCGGAGGTGAACCTGCGTTAACTAAATGGAATCCAGTCCACCTACCCAGACAGGAATTCCCTGGGCCCTCACGCCGTGTTTTCCATAACTGAAAATTTCTTCAAGTAGCTCTTCCCCCCGTAGACGAAACGTCCCTTTCTGGGACCTCACCATGAAGTAGGGATCCTGCCACATCACCTCGGCCCCTCCCAGTAACACGGAGAGTTTGGCGAGGGCCATCGGATGAGTGTTGGGGCGCCAAAGGCCCACTAGCTGGAGGTCTTGGCGGGTTTCGTCGTCCACTGGCACGTTTTCCGCCGCCCAGACCACCCCGGGAGCACCCGCATCCTTTAAAAGCCCGGCCACACCCTCTTCATGGGCCCAATCGTGCACGATTCCTTCCAGGTCCATGCCTTTGCCGCGGAAGTAATACCCTCGCAGTCGTCCATTCTCTTTGAGTAAACGAAGTTCCGAGGAGCGAATCGACTTGAGAGCTTCCCAATCTGCGGCGTCTCGCAAAGGGGAGAAGGCGGAGCGATTGACGGTCCTACGGTAGAGCAGCGCCATCTCTGCCAAAGTAGCGTCATCCACGTTCGCGAGCCGGGTTGTTTCTCCCCTCATACCCTCACCCGGCGTAAGGTAGCACCACTGCCTTCCCGCCAACTGGAACCCGTACTTGGCATACATCTCGTGCTTATCGCTCCAGAGGAGGAAAAACGCGCACTGGGAGTGGTAGTGCGTGAGCACGCGCATGAAAAGCTCGTGGAACAAACCCTGACCGCGTAGTGATTCATCGACGGAAATTCCGCCCAGCATCGCCACTGGCACCACGTCAGCCTCCCAGCAGAATGAGCGCACGAGGCATCCCACGTGTGCCACCACCTCTCCGGAAGTGGGATCCAGCAACACATGGCGGTTGCGAAGGTTTTGTGGGCCCGCGAGCGGGGCGAAATCCACCGCGAAACGGTGGGGGGGGAGGTAATTTAAGCCTCTTTCGATCAGTTGATCGGTCTGGTCGGCCAGTTCTGGAAATGCATCCAAAGTGGCGTATTGATAGGTTTTTTCCACCATCGCACCTCGGATGCTAAGTCCCTGGGCACTTCTTTGTAAATTTCTTTTACACCCCGCCTCAAGTTCCTTGCCCCGATGTCGAAAGGTTGGGCAAGGCGGGTCCTTTCCGCCCGTCCACCATGAAGGTGGGCGAACCCGAATCAAGGAGGATTTATGGGTTTGAGGATTAACACGAACGTTTCGTCACTGAACGCTCAAAGGAACCTGAGTGGGACTCGTCTCGCTCAACAGAAGGTCCTAGAGCAACTGTCTTCAGGGCAGCGGATTAACCGTGCCGGCGATGACGCTGCCGGCTTGGCCATCTCCGAAAACCTGAAAGCGCAGATCCGCGGCCTGGGCCAAGCCGAGCGCAACGCCCAAGACGGTATCTCGCTGGTGCAGATCGCTGAAGGCGCGATGTCCGAGGTTTCGAACATCATGATCCGTCTCCGCGAACTGGCCGTGCAGGCGGCTTCCGACACCATCGGGCCGACCGAACGCAAGTTCCTGAACGTCGAATTCGAACAGCTGCTCGCAGAAGTGGACCGTATCGCGAACTCCACGGAGTTCAACCGCGTTCCCCTCTTGAACGGCACCGGTTCCGTCTTCGACATCCAGATCGGTACCCGCAACGACCCCCTGTCCGACCGTTTGACCTTTGATGCCTCCAGCGCCGACGTGAACGTCGCCGCCTTGGGCCTCAACTTGGCCAGCGTGTCCGACAAGATCTCCGCCCAGAACTCGTTGGCGGCGATTGACCAGGCGATTCAGACCGTTTCCGGCGTCCGCGCCGACTTCGGTGCTCTCCAGAACCGCTTGCAGTCGACCATCAACAACATCCAGGTGAGCACTGAGAACCTGTCCGCCGCCAACTCCCGAGTTCGCGACGCTGACGTGGCCTCTTCCACCGCTGAGCTGACCCGTACGAACATCCTGATGCAGGCCGGTACTTCTGTCCTTGCCCAGGCGAACCAGTCCACCACCTCTGCCCTCGGCTTGATCAACGCCGCGGCTCAAGGCTAAGTGGACCGGAGCTTGAACGGATTGAAGTGACCAAAACCCTGCATTGATACTCTGACGTGGGTGTGACGAAAGAGTGGTTTTAGGCAGGAAGTGTAAGCAGAACTGATCGCTTAATAACAACTTGGTGGCGATGGATTGCCACCGGACGAACAAGGAGGTTCACATGTCTAACAACACTGGAGACTGACCATGGGTCTTAGAATTAATACAAACGTTGCGAGCCTTGCGGCCCAACGTAGTTTAGGGATTAACAAGTTCAACACGGACAATAACCTGAGGAAGCTTTCCTCAGGCGAGCGGATCACGCGCGCGGCAGATGATGCAGCTGGTTTAGCGATCAGCGAAAAGCTCAAAAGCCACATTCGCGGGGCACGCCAGGCAAGGAGGAACGCAGATGACGGCATCTCGCTCATTCAAACAGCGGAAGGCGGTTTGTCTGAAATCTCCAATATTATTGTCCGTCTCCGCGAGTTGGCGGTCCAAGCGGCTTCTGACACTGTGGGGGACACTGAGCGCGGTTTCTCGGACATCGAATTCCAACAGCTCAAAGACGAGATTAACCGTATCTCGCAAGGCTCGGAGTTCAACGGCCGGAAGCTGCTCGATGGGTCGGGCGGAATGGTTGAAGTCCAAGTGGGGATCCACAATGATCCCACGCTGGACCGGATCAAATACGATTCAACCATCACCGATGCATCTCTCGCGTCCCTCGGTCTCATGGCCGAAACGATCGCCCACAAAGAAGGTGCCCAGCTGTCACTCGAGAAGCTGGACAACGCGCTGGTGCGGGTCAACGGTGTCCGAGCGAACCTCGGTGCCTTGCAAAACCGCCTCCAATCCACCGTCAGCAACCTGGCGGTCACGGATGAGAACTACAGCGCGGCCAACTCGCGGATTAGGGACGTAGACGTGGCGGCGGAGACGGCCGACTTGACCAGGAACAACATCCTGAACCAAGCCTCGGTGTCGGTCCTTGCCCAAGCGAACAACGCCCCGCAATTTGCCCTGAAGCTGATCTCGTAAGTCACACCCACGCAAGGTTGCCCCGAATGGGGCAACCTTTTTCTATTTTCCCTGTTATAATCCCCGCATGCGCAAGACCGTGATGATCTTCGGGGCGAGCTCTTTCGTGGGGTCCAACCTGCTAGAGGCTTTGCGCGCCGACTTCCGGGTCATCGCCACCTACCACGAGAACCCCGTCTCCGTGCCCGGCGTGCTCGCCGTTAAATGCGACGTTCACAAGAAAGACAGCGTGAACCGGTTGATCGCAGTCATGCGACCGGACGTCACCATCTATGCCGCCGGACTTTCCTCGGTGATGGCCTGTCACGCGAACCCGAAGCTGGCAGACGCCCTTAACTCAGCGGGACTCATCAACGTTTGCTCCTCAGCCGAGCGCTTTGGCTCTAAGTTTCTCTTCTTATCCTCGGGCTTCGTCTTGGGCGGGGAGGACGTGCTTTATAAGGAAAGCGATACCCCCTTTCCCACCACCGTCTACGGATCGACCCTCGCCTCCAGCGAATTCTACGTGCAGAAGTCCTGCCTTAATTACGTCATTTTCCGCTGCTGTCCCCTCTACGGCCGTAGCGCCCATCCCACGCGACGAAACTGGTGGGAGGCGCTCGAAGGCCAAGTTTCCAAAGGTATTCCGTCGGCCTGGGATGACCACGTCCTTCATGGCCACCTCGACGTGCAGCTCGTGGGACGTTTGGTGAGGACGGCGATCCAGGAAAACGTCACCAACCGCCTGCTGCACGTGTCTTCGCGCGACGTAATGTCCCGGCACGACTTCGCCCGCCTTTACTGCCGGGTCTTTGACAAGGACGAGAACCTAGTCACCCGCGGCCAGTGGGATTTTCCGGTTGCGGAGGGTGCGATGCGGATGGGAAAGGCGCTCACCCGGTACCATTTCAGGATGGAGACGAAGAACGCCGAGGAATACTTCAACGTCCGCTTTCCCAGCGTAGAAGAGTCCCTGGAAAGCACAAAGAAGCGTTTAGCGGGCTGAGTTGCGGACGAATTCGCTGACCCAGAAACGCACCAGAGGTTCCACCTCGACCGGTTCACCCTGGTAGCGCCAGGTGACGTGGTTGAAGGGGCCGACGTGCGCCTTGATCTCATGGATAGCGGCGGAACCGAGGCCGGCGGTTTCACCCGGTACGCGTGGGGTGAACAGGCCACCGCTGTGGGAGAGGAAGCCGATGCTCACCACGTCCGGGCTGCGACGGGCGACGATCAGCTTAAGCGTGTTCCGGAACAGCATGAAGTCGTTCACGGTATTGGAGATGCGGAAAACTTTCACTGCCCGGCCCTGATCGCGGTTCACGCGGAACTGGTTGAAGAGCGCCACGTAGAATTCGAAGCGGTCTTTCAGCTGGTGCATGAATCGTACGGAAGATTCCTCCAACACGCGTGCCGGCGAGGCGGCTTCGTGGAAGCTGATGTAGCCGGACTCCTCCATGTTGATCTCCTCCATCGCGAGGGATTCGATCCAAGAGGTGTCGTGTTTTTCCAAGGCGGTGTTGGTGATCATGTATTCATGATCGCCGCAGCCGCGGCCTGCCGTCAATTTTCAGGGATGGAGGGCCTGAATGAAGGGTCCTGGTGACCAGATCCGTTTCGCGCCCCTTAAGATATAAGGTGGGCGCTGTGAGTAGCCACTTTAGGCTTCCCGCAATCTTTCTCTCTCGAGGAAGGCGGGCTTGCACACCGTGACCAGGGACTGCTCCCGAAAACTGAATCGTAGGGGCGAAACTTAGCGTCGCCAGGACCCAGACTCCATTTTACGGCCTTGCCCCGATCAGCGGAACAGGGAGGATTTTCCTGGGCAGTTTTTCTGGCCCACCACTGGTTCGACATCAGCGCAAGTGCAGCTATTTACCTGAAATCCCGAGCTTCTTAGGCTGGGATTGCGCTATGGGTTATAATGAAGCGGGAAAGGCGTATCCAGGCTTAAGTTTCCGGGAGGTCGGGCCGATAAGACTTGGGCACCTTCTCGCAAGGGGATTGTTATGAAGAAGCAAATCAAGGCGTTCTTGAAAGACGAGAGCGGCCAAACTTCCACCGAGTACATCTTGCTCGTGGCGGTGGTGGCCTTCATCATCTTCAAGTTCAAGGACAAACTGGACACCAAGCTGATGGGCTTGATGGACAGCGTGTTCGGTAAAGCCGACGGGCTCCTCCAGCAGCTCGACGCCGGCGGTCCCTGAAGAGGTGCGGAGCCCGGTTTGACTGCCGGCCGGGCCCGCCCTACCATGGTGACATGCCCCTCTCCCAGCGCGGCCAAGCGGCCGTCGAATACCTATTCGTCCTCGTTTTCATGCTCTACCTTTCCACCAAAATCGTGAACCGCTTCGGGGTCTTCTTTCGGGACTCGGTGGGCAATCTCAGCCATGTGCTCTCGACTCACCTCACCGTGGGCGTGTGTCCCCGGCATTGCTTCTTCGCGGCCTACAAGAACCGCCACCAGCCGTGATCCCCGTTCCCGTCTATTGGTTCCTCATGATCGAACTTGGCTTCGTCGCCTGGGGTGACGTGCGCACACAGAAGATCCCCAACGCCTGGGCCCTGCTCAACATCGCCCTGTTCTTGGGACTGCTGTTGCTCTACCCGGAGCAGTATCCCTTCCGCCTGGGAACCTTGCTCTATTCGGTGGTCTTCCTGCTCGTGGGTTTCGGCTTGTTCCTGCTGCGAATCATGGGTGGCGGCGATTCCAAATACCTTTTCTCGTTCTTCCTGCTCGTGCCCGTGTCCGTCCAGCCGCGGGCGCTGGTGCTCTTGCTCCTCTCGACGCTCCTGATCGGCGGATTCCTCTTTCTCACCAACTTGGGTAAGAACCACGAAAAAATTGTGGGCCACCTCAAAACCGGCTACATTAAGGGGATCAAGGAGTGCTTCGGCACGAAGTTCTCCTTCGCTCCTGTGATCCTGTTGGCGTGGGTGTGGCTCGGATGGGAACTAGGACTTTTGGCGATTTGACGGAGGACGGGCAGAGCACGGTGGAATACCTGCTCCTTTTGGCCGTGGTGATCACGGTCGTCACCACGTTCTTCGGGTCCGCCCGCTTCCGCCAATACTTCGGCGAAGGCGGGCGCCTCGCCACTGAGTTGCGGGAGGACGTGGAGTGGAAATACCGCCACGGGGTCTCGGGGCGCGGTCTTTCGACCACCATCCAATATCCCAATGGAACCCACCCCACCTACTGGAACGGAAGCACCACGCGCTTCTTCAGCGCACGGGAACCATACCCATGAGGCATCGCGCTTCCCAGGAGGGTCAATCTACGATCGAGTTCATCCTCACCTTCATGTTCGGCCTTGGCGTGGTGCTGCTTTTCGTGAATGTTGCCATCAACTATTCCGCCGGCTTCTTAGCCCACTACGCCACCTACATGGCTGCCCGCAGTTACCTGGTGGTGGAGGCGCACAACACCAATCCTGCATCCAGCGACACCTTGGCCAAAAACGCTGCCTTGAACACATTCAAACGCCTCAAAATGGCGGCGCTCGACATACCCACGGGCAGCGTTCTCCCGGGAGCTGGCAGCGCCGCCCCCGGGCTCCACATCAACGGCTTCACTTCCCTCATGAACCCCAAGGATGCCATGTACATTGGGGCCTATGCCGTCTTCACGCGTCGCCTCTCCTTCTTCCGGGCGGTCGCGGGCGGCACGGAGGCGACCCTGGTCTCAGAGGCCTACCTGGGCAAGGAGCCCCTGCGGCATGAGTGCTGGAAACGCACATGTGAGGCAATCATGCTGGCCATCAAGGGCGCACCCACCGCGTGCCCGGAGGCGAATGGCGAGATGACGGTTTATGACAACGGTTGCTGAGGGCGAGCGCGGACAGGCGCTCATCGAGTTCATCATTTTCCTACCCTTCATGTTGCTCATGTACACCATGGTTCAAGGCCTAGGGGACGCCATCAATGGGTCCATCAACCAGCAGAAGGCCCTGCGGGGTTACTACTTTTACCGTCTGCAAAACAATGCCCACGTCACCCGTCCGGGGGAGGGGGCCGAGACTTGGAACTCGTTCGGGATGTTTTTCATCGGATGGGCCGACTTCCTCGAAGGCGGCAGGACCCCCGTTTACCCGTGTTACCGCATCAACCTTCCCTTCACGCCTGCGGACGGGGATGAATGCAATGAGACCTACTCCGATCCCACCACCCAGTTCATCCGAGTTGGGACGGCTTACGGCATCTGCGGCGCCACCTACGCCCGAAGCGAAAACAACCCCACCCTGCACGCCGAACAACCTGCGGGGACCCAAGACCTGGCCATGGTCCTTAGCACGGATGGATGCCTGATTCGTTGACTCAGGAAGCTTTCTCCAACGTCCCGCGTGGAAATCTGCTATCATCTTGAATTAAATGGTTTAGGCCTTCCAAGGACGGACGGATGAACAGTCGTGCTTTCACGCTCAGTTTGGTCATCGCGGGCATCGCGGTGTTCATGGTTTATTCGTTCCTGGAGGGACGCGAAGCTCAATTCATCGAGGAGTACGGCAACCCCTCGCCAGTGGTCATCGCCAAGGTGGACATCAAGGAGCTCGAACTCATCGACGACCGCAAGCTCAAGATCGAGAACGTGCCCAAAAAGTTCCAGCAGCCGGGCCACTTCAAGAAGATCGAGGAGCTCTACAACACCATTGCCTCAGTTCCCATTAAGCAAGGGGAGCAGATCACGCGTCCCCGCATTACCTATCCTGGCGCCCAGTCCGGTCTTTCGCGCCAGATCTCGATAGGAAAGCGTGCCATGTCTGTTCCTGTGTCGGACGGCCAGGCCGTTTCGAAGCTCATCAAGCCAGGCGATCGCGTCGACGTGCTCGCACTCATCGACTACGCCGGTGGCAAGCGCGAGCGCATGAAGGTGAAAACCGTACTGCAGGACGTGCTGGTCCTGTCCACCGGTCTTCAGGTTACCAACAACGTGCCGCTGGTGAATGTGCAGACTTCCGAGACCGAAGTACGCGAGATGAAACTCAACACCTACACCAACTTCAACACCGTCACGCTGGAACTCACGCCCTTCGAGGTGCAGAAGATGATTTTCCTGCAGGTCACCTCCAATGGGGGCATCTTCCTCACCCTCCGGAACAATGACGACAAGGCCATCGAGCGCATCGGCGGCACTCGGCTCTTCGACGTGCTCGGCGAGGACGCGGCGGAGGCGAAAGGCTACTTCGCCGAACAGCAGGCGAAAGAACGCGCCCGCACCGGGGGGGCCGGTGGTCGTTAAGGCCCTCATCCTGGCAGCCTTTCTGGCCTTGGGCCATGGGCCAGCGCCATCGTGGGCTCAATCTCCCGCACCTGCGCCTGCCGCCGGCACCGGTGGGGGAGATGCACAAGAGAAAGAACTCGAAGTGGCGGTCGGCATCGATGAGATCGTAAAGACGGATTTCGATTACAACACGAAAGTTTCCATCGGAAATGAATCCCTGCTTCAGTTGGTGCTTGCCCCGCAAAAGCGCGAGATCACTTTCAAGGGCCTCAAGCCCGGTCGCACCTCGGTCACCGTGCGCGACAACGTCGGGGACGTGCGCGTCCGTTACATCGTCATCGTCACTGCCACGGGAAAGTCCAACACCGTGGCGGAATTGCGTGAGCTCCTGGGGGACGTGGAGGGGCTCGACATTGGAATTCGCGGTGGCAAGGTCTACGTCGGCGGCGAGATCGTCGTCCCCAGCGACATCACCAGGGTCAACACCGTTCTTGAAGGGTACCCCGACGTGTTGAGGTTGGTGGAGCTTTCCCCCCAAACCCAGAGGGTGATCGCCCGGAAGATGATGGACGAGCTCTCCCGCAACAACCTCAAGGACGTTACCGTCCGGGTGGTCAACCGGGTGTTCTGGCTCGAGGGAGTGGTGAGCAGCGACGCTAAGAAGAAGCTCGCCGTGGAAATCGCTTCCGCCTACCTGCCGGACAAAATCGCCAATGACAACAAAGGGCTACAAACCGTCCGCCGCAACGAGATCATCGATTTCATCTCGGTCAACGAGAAGAAGGACCCCGCGCCACCACCGAAACAGGTGAAGATCACCTCTCAGTTTGTGGAGCTCTCCAAGGACTATAGCCGGCTGTTCGGGTTTAAATGGGCCCCCCTGATGGGTGAGGACCAAAGCCAGATCGGATTCGGCCAAACCTCGCAGGGTGGAGTTACCGTTGAGAACCGCGGCACCCTGGCCGCCACCATCTCTAACCTCTTCCCGAAACTCAATTCCGCGCGTTCAGCTGGTTACGTGCGCATTGTCCAATCCGGGATGGTGGTAACGAAGGACCAACAGAGCGCCACGATCAAAAAGGAAACCACCATTCCCTACGCCGTGGGTACGGGGGATTTCACACGCGCTAACGAAGCCAAGATCGGCTTCAACATGCAGATCACGCCCAAAGTCCTGGAACAGGAAAAAATCGAGCTGGCGGTGGGCATCAGCGTATCGGCGGAGGCGCGCAACTCCTCCACTGGGGCGCCCAACACGACCAGCAACAACATCAGCACGAATGTCGTCATCAAATCCAAGGAATCTGCGGCGATCGGGGGCATCGTCCAGAACAGCATGTCCACCGATTACGACCGCAATGACCCCGCGCCGGCGCAAACGACCCAGGGCCAATCGCCGCCCAGCGCGCTCTTCCGGATTCTGAGGTCAAAAGAACACAAGATCCAGCGTAGCCAGTATGTGATGTTCCTCACCCCCGAGATCGTGGAAAGCGCTTCCGCCGGCACTGAGGAAATTCGCAAAAAATTCCGGCGCCGGACGCGCTGAGGGGAAAGACCGGATGGCAGGACACATCATTAGCGTGATCGGTGGAAAGGGCGGGGTAGGCAAGTCCCAGATCGCCGCAAACCTGGCCTTGGCCTGGGCCGCTGAAACACGTCAGAAGGCACTGCTGTTGGATTTCGACCAAAAAGCTTGCGGTGACCAGAACATCATCACCGGGCTGCGCTCCAAGAAAACGGTGAAAGACCTGGCCGATTTCACAGGCGCGGTGGATCCACGTACACTCGCCCTCTTCACTTCCGACCATAAGGGTGGCATCAGTTACATCGGTATGCCAACCGAGCCCGTGGCGGCTGGTCAGATCAACGAGGAGGCTTTAGGCAAGGCCCTCAAGGCCATGACCAACATTCATCCTGTGACGGTGGTGGACGCAGGAAGCGAGCTCAACCCTTTAGCGGTCAAAGCGCTTGAACACTCCACACTGATCCTCCTGGTAGTAACTCCCGACCTGCTGTCGGTTAACCAGGGCAAGCGGATGTATGGTGATCTCATGACCATGCTTTTCCCCAAAGACATGGTCCAGATTGTGGTTAACCAGTTCGTGAACGGTCATCCCGTCTCGCCGGACGTCATCGGCAAGCAACTTGGGAAAGCGGTGTTCGGGATCGTCCCACGGGATGATCAGAACTGCACTGCCGCACTGACACGCTCCACACCCGTCGTCGTGGCGGCGAAGAACGCCCCCTTCGCAGCGGGGGTAACTGACCTGTGTCGGAAAATCATCCAGAAGAACGTGCTGCCCACTCTGGCGCGTCTGGCGCGGCCGACCGAGGCCAAGAAGCCCACAGCGCCCGGCGCCGATCCCGGCGTGGAAGAAAAGAAAGCGAAGGACGCCTGGACCGAGCTCAAGGCCCGCATCCACCGGTCATTGGTGGAGGAGATGGACCTCAAGAAGCAGGACGACAATGACCCTCGTGCCCGCATAATCTTGCGCGAGCAGACCAAGAAGATGATCGTCGACCTCCTGGGTAAGGAGGACACTCGGGCTGTCCTCCAGGGCCGCGACGACATGAACCGCATCGTGAAGGAAATCCTCGATGAGGCCCTGGGCCTTGGTCCCCTGGAGGACATGCTCGCCGACAAGAGCATTTCCGAGATCATGGTGGTAGGACCCAAGAAGATCTACTACGAGCAGGGCGGGAAGGTGAAGAAGAGCGAGATCACCTTCACTAATGACCAACAGGTCCGCAACGTCATTGAGCGAATCGTGGCCCCCATCGGGAGGCGCATCGACGAGAAGACGCCCTATGTGGACGCCCGCCTGCAGGACGGCTCCCGCGTTCACGCCATCATTCCCCCCTGTTCCATCGATGGGTGTTGCATCACCATCCGGAAATTCCCCGACAAACGACTGACTTACAAGGACCTCGTGAAGTTTGGTTCCATGACCGAGGAGATGGCGGACTTCATGCGCATCTCAGTCGAAGCGCACCGGAATATCGTCGTCTCGGGCGGTACGGGATCGGGTAAGACGACCCTGATCAACATGCTGGGTGGCTTTATCCAGTCCAATGAGCGCATCATCACCTGTGAAGACTCCGCCGAACTAAACTTCCCGCAGGACCATGTGGTCCGGTTGGAGACTCGTCCGCCCTCGCTTGAAGGCGACGGGGAGATCGACATCCGCTGCCTGGTCAAGCAAACCCTCCGCATGCGGCCCGACCGAATCGTGGTGGGGGAGTGCCGGGGTGGCGAGACCCTGGACATGCTTCAGGCCATGAACACGGGCCACGACGGTTCCATGACCACCGTGCACTCCAACACCCCCCGTGACAGCATGGGTCGCCTCGAGACCCTCGTCCAGTACTCAGGTGCGAGCCTCACCCAGCGGGCCATCCGCGAAATGATCGCGTCCGCGGTTCACTTGGTGATCCAGCAATCGCGCCTGGACGACGGCACCCGGAAGATCATGAACATTACCGAGGTCGGGGGGATCCAGGGCGAGATCATCACCTTGCAGGACGTGTTCATGTACAAGCAGGAGGGGATCGGCCGCGACGGCAAGATCCAGGGCAAATTCATGGCTACAGGCTTCATCCCGAAATTCATCGAGGTGCTGGAGCGCAAGGGCTACAAGGTGCCGCGTGGGCTTTTCATCAACAAGTGACCGCCTGCTGCTCGTCCTGGCGGGTTTGGCGACTTCCCCTGCCTTGGGTCAGGATGCGGCTGGGACCGCGGTCGCGCGCCAGTTCAATTTCTTCACCGATGTCCTTGGCCGCAAGGGTCTCCTTGCCGTGGTGGGCATCGTCTTCTTCCTCTACGTCTATCGCAACTCGGTCAAGCTCTTCTCGTGGATCGAGGACCAGACCTATGGGACCCGCGACCATATTCTCCAGAAGTTCGAGATCATGCACATTGAAGTGGAACCTTCACGGGTGACCATCGCCCTTCTTGCCATGTCCTTTGGCCTAGGCTTCCTGGTGTTTGGCTTGTTTGCGTTGTTCGGGAACTTCATCGCCGGCGCCCTGTTCGGCGCCGCCCTCGCCTTCGCGGGGTGGAAGTCACCGAGGCACATCGTGAATTGGATGGAGGCCCGTCGGGTGAAGAAGTACCAAGACCAGATGGTGGACGCGCTTAATCTCCTCGCCAATGGAATCCGGGCCGGCCTATCCATGCCGCAGGCTGTGGGCATGGTGGTGGACGAACTCCCACCTCCCGTCAGCCAGGAGTTCAACCTTGTCCTCCAGCAGACCAAGATCGGCGTTCCTCTTGAAGAGGCCCTGGAAAACCTGAATAAAAGGGTCAAGACCCAAGACAATGAGATGTTCGTGACCAGCGTGAATATCCTGAGAGAAACAGGCGGTAATTTGGCCGAGGTATTCGACACGATTGTCTCCGTTATCCGGGAGCGCGTGCGCCTCCAGCAAAAAATCGACACCTATGTGGCCCAAGGCATGTTCCAGGGTTTGGTCATCTTCGCCATGCCCTACGCCCAGATTTTGATCAACGCCTCTAATGATCCCGAGTACCTGGGCCAAATGTTCACAACACCCTTGGGCATCATCATGTTCTTTCTGATCGTGGGGTCAAGTGGAGTGGGTTTGTGGGTCATTATGAAGATCGTAAAGGTTAAAGTTTGACCACCTTCCCTCCGTTCAGCACTAAGTTAAGATACCTGGGAAGACTTTCCTAAAAAGGGTGGAAGCCACATGAACATCGCCGGAAAAATCAGTTTCTTCATCGCAGCGTTGACCGCCACCGCGGCCTTCGCGGGCGTGAACCTGAAGAACGGGAACTTCTACATCTCCTACACGGACATCGTGGTGCCCGGGGGTGGTAAGAAGCTGGAAATCACCCGCACCTACAACTCCCGCGCCACTGACGTGGGTTGGTTCGGTTTCGGTTGGGGCTCGGAGTTCGAGACACGCCTCGAGCCCTCGGCTGACGGCTCAGTGGTCATCCACGAACATGGCGCCGGCGCAAAAACCCGCTTCATCCCCAAGACACCGGTGAACGCCGAGGACGCGGCCAAGAAAATTGTCGAGGCCATGCGCAAGCGCACCCAGCTCTCCGAGCAGGCTGCCGCCCAGCTCACCGAGAAGCTGAAGAACAACGCCGAACTCCGCCACTCCTACGCCCTGAACTTCAAAGTCCAGGCTCCCGTGGCCGTGGGCACCGTGCTTTACTCCTCCGACCGCGGCTCCCAGGAGCTGCACGTCGTGAAGGATGGCTACAAGCGTGTCTACCCCGACGGCAAACATGAACTCTTCAACCAGAAGGGCCATCTCTCCAAAGTCGCCGACAAGTCAGGCTACAGCATCAACTTCGTGTGGAAAGACGGCCGCATCGAGTCCATCAAGGACTCCCAGGCGAAGCAAATCTTCTTCTCTTGGTACGCCGACGGTCGCGTGAAGGAACTCTGGTCCGCTGGCGACAAGAAAGCCGCCTACAAGTACCAGGGCGATGACCTGGTCGAGTCCAAGGACGTGGGCGGTAACGTCTATCAGTACTCCTACGATAAGTCTCATAACCTGACGGCCGTGACTTACGCCGACAAGTCCAAGATGCTGGTGAAGTACGAGCCCAAGACCCTCTTCGTTTCCCAGATCACTGACCGCAACGGCGAGACCACTTCCTACCAGTACGGGAACAATCCCAAGGCCCCCGAGGACCACTACTGGACCATCGTGACCAAGCCCGGCTTCGATGGTAAGCCAGCCTCCAACCGCTACGAGTACGAGGTCAAGGCCCGCCCCGACGGCTCACGCTACACCTACCGCATCGTGACCGACATCAATGGCGTGAAGACCGAGACCATCTATTCCGAGTGCTGCTCCCTGCCCCTCAAGATCGCCCGCGGTAAGCACGTCACGAACTTCGAGTACAACGCCAAAGGTCTTCTGCTCAAGAAGAACTCCACCCGCGGCGACTTCGTGAAAATCGACTACGACGATGCCCTGAACAAGATCAAGCGCGTGACCAACAACGACGGTGTGACCGAGTTCAGCTATGACCAAAACGGCAACCTGGTCACCGCCCGCAACGACAAAGGCAAGGCCGTGCTGCTGCTCTACGACACCAAGGGCAAGATCACCAAAATGGTGGACGACGACAAGAAGACCAACCAGCGCCGCACCCTCGCGTTCAAGTACAACGCCCTCGGCAAGCCGGTTGAAATCGAGATGGAGAAAGTCGGCAAGATCAACGTCGCCTACGACAACTATGGCGAGATCAAGAAAGTTGAGTCTGCCGCCGGTCACAAGATGGCCCTCCAGGTGACTCAGGCCTTCCAGAACCTGCTGACCATCGTGAAGCCGGCCGGTGTGAACCTGAACATGTAAGCCCCAGTGCCAAGGAAAGTGGGCGGTCCAACCCCTTGAAGACCGTCCCGCTCAAGGATTTTAGGGGAGCCGCCGATAGGGCTGGTATAATGGGTGTGACTAACCCGAGGAGAAGCGGATGAAGAGTTTGTTTGTGATCCTGGCACTCACGATTTCCATGGGCGCTTTGGCGGCCGTGACCAGTGCTGAAAGTACCGAGGGTGAAAACCAGGAAACCGTGGCGGTAAACACCGCTGATGAGCGTTGTGACGCTTCGGTGAATAGCGGGAACGATGGCGAGGTTGGTGCCGCTGCAAGGACCCCTGATGCGCCTGTAGACGCAACCCAAGAATGACCATTCGCCCACCCCCCGGGGTGGGCTTTTTTTTGCCCAAACTTTCGACAGCCTATAATTTGTACACATCTCCCCCCGCCCCTGCCCCCGCACCGTCAAGCCCTTAGACCCCCCCCTCCTGGCACGCCCCCTGCAAAGACCAAGGCAACACGGGACTTAACCCAGGAGTGACCCATGAAAGCCTTGATTCTCATGTTCGCCTTGACCCTGATGGTGGGCTCCGCCCAAGCCTCCATGGACCTGGAAGCCGCCAACCCCGCCAATGACGTAGAGAGCCTGCTGACGGAGGGCGCCCCCCGGCCCGAGAAGGCCCTAGGCGAGGAGTTCGTGCCCGAGACCTGCCTCCAGCATGACAACCAGAACCGCCTGCCCGCCGACGCTGAAGAGGACAAGGCATTGCCTTTGCCGGAGAAGGGCGTCCACAACGCCTGATTGCAGCCAACCCATCAAGACGCCAAAGCGGCCCTCCGGGGCCGCTTCGTCATTTCAGCGGGCGTAATCCTTGATCAGCGAGCGGAGTTCGGCCCGTTCGGCTTCCCGCAGGTCTTCCTGGGGGAGGGCGGCGGAGGCCTTGACGGCAGCCGCGGCATTCACGACCGTGGCGCGGGAAGGGCTTGAGGGAAGGTTGGGAACTGAGTTTTGGAACAGCTTGCGGCCCACGGCGCGGGAGCCATCCCAACCTCGGCCCAGGACGCTCCCAACGACCCGCTGGATTCCGCCGGTCACGGGAGCGGCGAGGCGGTGCAGGCGCTCGAACAAGGTGATCCCGCCGGTGTCCAGGGAGAGGAGGAAGAATGTGGCGGCGAACATCGCCAGGCAAGCGATCAGCTTTTTCATCTTCAGTCCTTGGGGACGTTCTTGAGAAATTTCTCCACCGCCTCGAGGACCTGGGTGGGATTCAGGGGCTTGGCCAAGAAGTCAGAGGCACCAGCAGCAATCGCCTCCAACACCACCTGCTCTTGGTTGAGCGAGGAGACCACGATCACCCCGACCTGGGGGAAGGAGGTGATGATGGACTCGGTCAGTTGGATGCCGGACATTTCCGGCATGACGACATCCACCAACACGAGGTGGGGCTTTTTCTCCTTCACCAAGCGCAGGGCGTCCGTCCCGTTGGCGGCTTCCGCTACTACCTGGTAGCCACCCTGGCCCAGCAAGGAGCGCAGGCTGGCC
Organism: uncultured Bacteriovoracaceae bacterium; assembly: GCA_964399165.1. Lineage (GTDB taxonomy): Bacteria > Bdellovibrionota > Bacteriovoracia > Bacteriovoracales > Bacteriovoracaceae > UBA6144. Next base: position 164,988 of record CAYNPO010000005.1, read on the forward strand.
CGGGCGAAGTCGGAATCGTCGACCACCATGAGGCGGTGCTGGGAAGCGGGAGTGGAAGGGGAATTAGCCATGGTCCCAGCATAACAGAAAAGGCCCCTTGCGGGGCCTTCTCTTCAGGCTGCGACTTGGGAAGATTTCTTCGGGGATGGCGGCGCCTCGGGTTTTTCCGGCTCTACCGGTTGAGGCTTCCAGTCAACCAAGGCGAGGGCCAGGACCTCCTGCACGTTCTTCACCGGGATGAAGTTGAGCTTCTTCCGGTGGTGCGCGGGGATGTCGGCCAGGTCCTTCTGGTTCTTCCAGGGAATGATGATGGTCTCGATCCCGGCGCGCATGGCGGCCAGGGCCTTTTCCTTGATGCCACCCACGGGAAGCACTTTGCCGGTCAGTGTGACTTCGCCGGTCATGGCGATGTCCTTGCTGATGGCGGTGCCGGTCAGGAGTGACACGATGACGGTGGTCAGGGTGATCCCGGCTGAGGGCCCGTCTTTAGGAATGGCGCCCGCGGGAAGGTGCACGTGCACCTCATGCTTGTCGAAGAGGTCCTCGTCGATGCCCAGCTCCTTGGCGTGAGAGCGGATGTAGCCCATGGCGGCCTGGGCGGATTCTTTCATCACGTCACCCAGTTGTCCCGTGAGGGTTACGCCCTTACCGCGCATCTTGGTTGCCTCAATCTTGAGGATCTCACCGCCAGCCGCCGTCCAGGCGAGACCGGTGGCGACCCCCACTTCGTCCTGCTCGTTCTGCTCTTCGCGGCCGTAAGGGGCCGGTCCCAGCAGTTCCTCCACCGTGGCGGAGAAAATGTGGGTCTTGGCATGGTCTCCGCTGGCGATCTTCTTGGCGACCTTGCGGCATAGGGAACCGATCTGCCGCTCCAAGTTCCTGAGACCCGCTTCGCGGGTGAAGCCGTTGATCACGGTTTCCACGCCCTCGTCGGTGAACTCGATGTGGTCGTCGGTGATGCCGTTCTCGTCCATCTGCTTGGGGATCAGGTACTTCTTGGAGATCTGCACCTTCTCCTCGTGGGAGTAGCCGCTGAGGCTGATGACCTCCATACGGTCGCGCAGGGGACCCGGGACGTTCTCGAGCATGTTGGCGGTGGCGATGAACATCACCTTGGAAAGGTCAAAGGGGACGTTCAAGTAGTTGTCGCGGAATGAATTGTTCTGCTCGGGGTCCAGGACTTCCAGCAGGGCGGCCGAGGGGTCGCCGCGGAAGTCACTGCCGAGTTTGTCGATCTCGTCGAGCATGATGACGGGGTTCATGCTCTTGACCTGCTTCATCGCCTGGATGAAGCGGCCGGGCATTGCGCCCACGTAGGTGCGGCGGTGGCCGCGGATCTCGCTTTCGTCCTTAACGCCGCCGAGGCTGATGCGGACGAACTCACGGCCGGTGGCCTTGGCGATCGATTTACCGAGGGAGGTTTTGCCGACGCCCGGGGGACCGGAGAAGCACAGAATGGGGCCCTTCATGGCGCCGCCCTTGAGGGCGCGCACGGCGAGGTACTCGAGGATGCGCTCCTTGACCTTCTCCAGGTCGAAGTGCTCCTCGTCGAGCACGCCGCGGGCGTGGGCCAGGTCGGTGATCTCGGTGCGCTCCTCGTGCCAGGGGATGTCCAGCACCCACTCAAGGTACGAGCGCAGGATGCTGCTCTCCGAGGAGTCCGGGTGCATGCGCTCCAGGCGGCCGAGTTGCTTGAAGGCTTCCTTCTGGGCCTCGGCGGGGAGGTTCTTGGCAGCGAGCTTTTCACGCAGTTCCGCGAATTCGTCATTCTTGCCCTCGTCACCGTCTCCCAGCTCGCCCTTGAGGGCCTTGATCTGGTCACGGATGAAGCCGTCTTTCTTGTCGGGGGCTTCGCGCTTGAGCTTGGCCTGCATGCCGAGGATCTCGAGCTCGTGGGTGAGAATCTTGTTGATGCGCACGAGGCGCTCGTGGGGCTCGAGGGTTTCGAGCACGGCTTGAGCGTCGGCAACTTTCAGGTTAAGGTTGGATGCAACCAAGTCGGCAAGACGACCGGGATCCTGGATGTCCTCCAGGACCATGAGGATGTCCGGTGAAAGGACTTTGCCGAGGGAGATGACCTTCTCGAGGTTCTCGCGTACCAAGCGCATGGAGGCTTCAGCCTCGGCCCCTTCTTTAGCGGGCACAGCATCGACCTTGGCGACCTTCACGCGGTAGAAGGGCTCGGTGTGGACGAAGTCGAGGATGCGTGCCTTTGCCAGGCCCTGCACCAGGATCTTGATGCGGCCGTCGGGAAGACGGCGCATGCGCATGATCATGGAAACGGTGCCCATCTCGTAGATCTCTGAAGGCGCGGGGGCCTCGGCGGAGATGTCCTTCTGCGAGGACAGGAGAATGAGACGGTCCGTGTGGTTCAGCGCCTCTTCGACGGCACGGATGGAACTTTCCCGCCCTACAAAGAGGGGAAGGATCATGAAGGGGTAGACGACCAAGTCCCTGACCGGCAACAGCGGCAGGTTTTCCTTGAATTCGATTGCGTCCCCTTCGTAGTTGGTCACCATGATTACACTCCTATGGGCCCTTCAGCGCGTTCGACCTTGAACATGCGTCACTGGATGGCAGATCGGGATTTCCTTGGGAGCCTTTAAGAAATTTTAAGGCTTAAGAGCGTTTCCTCGAGGCATTACCCGACCGAGGGAGGCGGGCGAACATCTGACGGGTTAACCCCAAACGCTTGATTAACGACCGATCCGGGAAGGATAATCGGGGATACACCCGACTGAAAGGATTCAGCATGAGTTCCGTGGGAGTCGCCATCCTCGCCGCCGGCAAGGGCACTCGTCTCAAAATCGACGTCGCCAAGGCACTCTGTCCCGCCCTTGGGAGGGCCTTGGTGGATTACGTGGTGGACGAGGCACGCGCCTTCGGAAGCGCCGCCGGGACTACCGTCGCCCTTACCGCGGTGGTGGGCCACAAGGGTGAGGAAGTGCGTGCCCACGTGGAGAAAACGTTCCCGGGAACCGTGTCCTTCGCTTGGCAGAAGGAGCAGAAGGGCACTGCCGACGCTCTCAGAAGCTACTTCGACGAATGCCCGGAGAACTGGAAGCACGAGTACACCTTCGTCGCCTGCGCCGACACCCCCTTACTGGAGGCATCGACCTTCCATCGCTTGTGGGATGAGTTCGCCTCGGACCCGTCTCTTCAGGCATGCGCGGGGACCTTCGAGACTGCTCAACCCAAGGGGTATGGGCGCATCCTGCGCGGGGGCAAGGGTTTCAGGATCGTGGAGGAGAAAGACGCCACTCCCACCGAACGTGCGGTGACTGAGGTGAATTCTGGTTTCTACCTGGTCCGCACGGCATTCTTGAAGCAGCGCCTGGGCGCCATCGGGAATTCCAACAAGTCGGGGGAGTTCTACCTCACCGACCTCTTCGCTCAGGATGTGTCCGTCAAGGCGGTTAAGTTCGAGGACGCCACCGTGTTCTGGGGCGTAAACACCCTGGTGCAGCTGGAAGAGGCGGCCCAGGTGTTGCGCCGACGCAAGCTCGTGCGGATGATGGAATCCGGCGTGATGCTCTTGGACGCCGCTTCCTGCCACGTGGATTGGGCCGTTGAGGCTGCCCCGGGCACGGTGCTCCACCCTGGCGTTCATCTCCGTGGCTGCACCCGCCTCGCGGCAGGAACCATTGTGGGCCCTGGCGCGGTGCTGGTGGATTCCGAGGTGGGCGAGGGGGCTGAAATCCTGGCCTATAGCCACCTGGAGGGGGCAGTGGTGGCCGCCGGCGCCCATGTGGGTCCATTCGCACGCCTTCGTCCCGGCAGCGACGTAGGGCCAGGGGCCAAAATCGGCAACTTCGTGGAAACCAAGAAGGCGCGCCTGGGGGCCGGCGCCAAAGTCTCGCACCTCAGTTACGTGGGGGACGCCGACATCGGCGAAGGTTCCAACATTGGTTGCGGGTTCATCACCTGCAATTACGACGGAGTGAATAAGCACAAGACGGTGGTCGGGAAGAACGTATTCATCGGTTCAGACGTGCAGGCGGTCGCCCCCCTGCAGATCGGGGACAATTCCTTCGTAGCGGCGGGCTCCACCGTGACGAAGGACGTGCCCGCCGAGGGATTTGCCATCGCGCGTTCCCAGCAAGTCACGAAACCTGGAATGGCCCATCGCTTTTTGAAAACGAAGAAGCCCTCCTGAAACGTAGCGACAAACTGGTCACCTGAAAGGGGTGGTGTTACCCTGGGGTGCTCACCCGCTCCAGGAGATCCCCATGTGCGGCATCGTCGGGTATACCGGCCCCCAAAACTCCGTCACCCCCATTCTGGAAGGCCTGGCGAGGCTCGAATACCGGGGATACGATTCCGCCGGCATTTGTCTAAAGCTCGGCGGCCATCTGGAAATCGCCAAAAAAGAGGGCAAGCTTGAGAACCTCCGGGGCATGCTCGAAGCCAGTAAGCCGTTCTCACATGTCGGCATCGGCCATACCCGCTGGGCCACCCACGGCGCGGTCAACAACGACAACGCCCACCCTCACGGGAATGAGGATTACGCCGTCGTTCACAACGGCATTATCGAGAACGCGGCGGCGTTAAAGAAGGACTTGCAGGCTGAGGGCTGGACATTCAAGAGCCAAACCGACTCGGAAGTTTTCCTGGTCCTGCTCACCAAGTTCGCGCGTCAGGGCGTCGACACTATCGCTGCCATTGCCCGTGCCTTCGAAACAATGCGCGGGAACTCCGCTTTTGTGATCATGGAACGCAGTTCAGATCGCATCTATGGCGTCAAGCGAGGCGCCCCCATGGTGTGTGGCCGCAACCCCTCCACCCGCGAGGTGTTCATTTCTTCTGACCCGTTTGCCTTGGTGGGCTTCGCCCCCGAGATCTTTTTCCCCCAGGACGGCGTCATAGCCCGTGGAACCGTAGACGCCCACAGTGGTGTGCTTGAGTTCTTCGAGACGGATGGGCGCACCAGCGAGCGCTTTCGCCAACAACCCAACATGATGAGCGTCGACGCAACCTCGAAAGGCGGGCACGAGCACTTCATGCTCAAGGAGATTCACGAGCAACCTGCCCTGGTCGAGAAGCTCGCAGCCTGGGCCATCAAGGGTGAAGGGCGCTCCGTGTATGAGGGGCTTAAGGGCCAGGCTCCAACGTTCTTCCATGTCGCCGCCTGCGGCACTGCCTGGCACGCGGGCTTGGTGGTGAAGAACTTCTTCGAACTCGAAAACGGCGTCCGCTGTAACGTGGAGATCGCCAGTGAGTTCCGTTACCGCTCACCCATCCTGAAGAAAGGGGAGGCGGGTTTGTTCATCTCCCAGTCGGGCGAAACCGCCGATACCTTGGCATGCCAGGAGCTTTGCCATTCCCAGGGCTTGCCCACTCTTTCGATCGTCAACGTGGAGGGATCCACGCTCTTCCGCAACTGCGACAAGAATTTCTTGATCCACGCCGGCCAAGAGATCGGTGTGGCGAGCACCAAAGCCTTCACCCAGCAAGTCCTGACGGGTTTCCTCATGTCTCGCGGTTATGCCGGCAAACTTGCCGACACCGGAGTCTACTTGGAGATCAAAACGCTCTCGGACCGCATCGCCGCTATCTGCGAGGATGCTCCCCGCATCCGGGACATAGCCGTAGAGCTCTACACGCGCAAGGGCTTCATCTTCACCGGGCGTGGGGCGTATTTCCCCATCGCGCTCGAAGGCGCGCTCAAACTCAAGGAGATCGCCTATGTGCACGCAGAAGGTTACGCCGCTGGCGAGCTCAAGCACGGCCCCATCGCTCTGATCGACGAGAACATGGTCAACATCGCCCTCATAGGGCCGGAGCTCTACGAGAAAACCGTTTCCAACGTCGAAGAGGTCCGGGCCCGTAAAGGCATGGTCTTCGCCGTAGGGCCCAAGTCGCATCCTGACTTTGCCCACGTAGCCGACCTGTCCTACGAACTCGACTTCGACGGGCTTCCCAACTTGGCTCCCGTCATGGTGAACGTGGTGCTTCAGTTGTTGTCCTACCACATCGCCAAGCTACGCGGGACCGACATCGACAAGCCCCGCAACCTCGCTAAGTCGGTGACGGTGGAGTGAGATGGACCTTTCCCATCTGAACCAGGCCCAGCAGGAGGCGGTTCGCGCCACCGAGGGTCCCGTGATGATCCTAGCGGGGGCGGGATCGGGTAAAACCCGTACCCTCATCGCCAGGATCCAGTGGCTATTGGAAGAAAAACGCGCAAGCCCTTTCCAGATCCTGGCCATGACCTTTTCCAACAAGGCCGCCCGTGAAATGCGCGAGCGCCTATCCCGCGTCACGCCTTTCGACGTCGGCGTTTTCCAGGTAACCACCTTCCACTCCTTCTGCGCGCGCTTGCTGCGCTCAGAGGCACAGTACCTGGGACTGTCAAAAAACTTCACCATTTTCGACGACGGTGAGACGAACTCCGTATCCAAGAGCGTGCTCTCCCGCCATGGCATCGGGCCGAAAGATATCCCGCCCGGGACGCTCGGCTGGTACGTGGACATGGTCAAGAACTTGGGATGGTTCCCCGGTTCCGGCCTGGACGCCGAGGCCCAAGACATCGCGGGTGACCCTCGCTTGTGGAGCCTGTTCCTGGACTACGAGGCTGAACTCCACCGCAGTAATGCCCTGGACTTCGGGGGGCTCATCACCGGCGTACTCCGTCTTTTCCACGAATATCCGGACGTGCTTGAGCGCTACCAAAAGCGCTACCGCTATCTCATGGTGGACGAGTATCAAGACACCAACCGCGCCCAGTTTTCCCTGGTGCGCCTGCTGGGGGGGGGGCACGGCAACGTGTGCGTGGTCGGTGATGAGGACCAGTCCATCTACTCATGGCGCGGGGCTGACATACGTAACATTCTAGACTTTGAGCGTGTTTTCCCCTCCGCGCGGTTAGTGAAGTTGGAGCAGAATTACCGCTCCTCTAAGAAAATCATCGAGGCGGCTGCCCACGTCATCTCCCACAACACCGAACGCAAGGGAAAGGTCCTGTGGACCGACAACCAAGAAGGGGACGCTATCCGCGTCGTGGAGTGTAGGGACGACCGCGCCGAAGGGGACTACATTGCCTCTGCCATTCAAGGTCTCATTGAGGAAGGAGTGAAGGGTAGCGACGTCGCCGTCATCTACCGGACCAACTCCCAATCGCGCTCCCTGGAGGATGCCCTCAGGCGCGAGCGCATTCCCTACCATATCGTGGCCGGCATCAAGTTCTACGACCGCAAAGAGGTCAAGGACATGCTGTCGTACATGAGGGTGGTCGTGAATCCCAAGGACTCACTCGCCTTCTCCCGGATCATCAACGTTCCTGCTCGCGGTATTGGAGCCACCAGCTTGCGCAAGCTGGAGGACGCTGCCGTTGAAGCCAATTGCTCCCTTTACGAGGTGGTGGAGCGGGTCGTCGCTGATCCCATTGCGCACAAACACGTTGGACTTACCGGTAAGGTCATGAGCGCTCTCCACTCATTGGTCAGTTTGATCCAAGAAGTCCAGGTGCTCGAGGGGGGTGAGGCCCCACTGCCATCCTATTCCTATGAAAAACTCCTGCACGAGTCAGGGTACCTCCAATTCTTGAAAGCCGATCGTTCCCACGAAGGAGCTGCGAGACTGGAGAACCTGGAGGAGTTGCTCACTGCCCTGAATCAGTACGAGGCGGGTCAAGAGCGTCCCACTTTGGTGGGGTTCCTTGAGACCATCACGCTGGACTCGGAGAAAGAGGAGGACCGCAGCGTTTCCGTCTCTCTCATGACCGCTCACGGCTCCAAGGGACTCGAGTACCCTTACGTCTTCCTTGCCGGCGCGGAGGATAACCTGTTTCCGTCGTTCAAGAGCCTCGAACAGGGGGGGCGGGCCGTCGAAGAGGAGCGCCGTCTGTTCTACGTGGCCATGACACGCGCCATGCGTGGCTTGACCATTACCTTCGCCCAGGGCCGGATGCTTTGGGGGAGCATAAAATTCAATGGGCCAAGCCAATTTGTGGGTGAAATACCCAAAGAATACGTGGAATGGCGTTTTCACGGCACCACTTCTCGGGGAGCCACCGCGGCATCCTGGGATGATCATGTCCAAAGCCACCCCGACTATGACGGCGACGTCTATGGCGGAGAGCCCATCATCCAGCAGCGTCGGTCAACCCCCCGCTCACCCTCGGCCTATGCTTCTGGAGCCAAGGTACTCCATGCCCTTTACGGGGAGGGTACCGTGATGGAAAGCGAAGGGGCGGGTGCGGACGAGAAAATCTTGATCATGTTCCGTGACGGCGTAAAGAAAAGATTCATGGTTAAATTCGCCCCTTTGCAGAGGCTTTAGGAGACCTGCGGAATGAAAAAGCTTCTCCTCATTCTAGGTATAGCCTGGGCCCTGGCCGGGGCTGGCGTGTACATCGCTTGGTGGAAGGTTTCACAGGGTCTCACGCCCGAGCGGGTGTCCGAGCGTGCCAATCAAGTCGCACGAGAACTGCAGATCCCGTGGACGCTTCGTTTCGGGAAAATTATCCCTCGTCCGGGCGCGGATTTCCGCGTGCTCTTCGAGGATATCGAGGCGGTCAACGTCAATGGCGCCGTGGTGCTGAGAGGACGCAAAGCCGAAGTGCGCTTGCCCTGGACCCTCTTCCTGACAAGGGAACCAGTTAAGGTGAACTTTTCCCTTCAGGGCGTGACAGTGGGGGACTGGGCAGTGGTGATGGACGAGGCAGAGAAGTGGCTGGACGCCCGCAGGGGCGACAGTGCCCAGGAAATCTCCGTGCCAGCCCAATTGGCCGATTCCACTTACAATCTCCGCCTCTCCGGCATAGAGGGCCCCTGGGAGGGCAAAACCCTGCGGGTGGACAAGCTGTACTTGTTGAATCTCGACCCCCGGCATCCCTCGGCCTTCGAAATAGTTTTTCCCTGGGAGCTGTCGCTGAACGGTTTGGCCGTTCAGGGGGAGACCAAAGCCTTGGGAGAATACCGCGTTTCGCCCACCAAGGTGGATCTTCATTACTTTCTCAAAAACCGGTTGCGGGTAGTGCGTGGTGGGCGCACCCGCACAGCGGAAGGCTCGGTGGAAGGCAAGGGTTTCTACCATCCCCGAATGGGCCTTTTCTCCACGCTCACCGCCAAGGATGATTGGCTCTCTTTTGTGGGCGACATAGAGTGGACCAAGCAGCACCTCAACCTCAACGTTCCCCGTTTCTCCATGTCCCACCAACTTCTGCTCGATATGCTCCCCTTCGACGCTCTCTGGGCCGGAAATGGCCCCTACCAGGGAACTGGCGCGTTAGGAGAGTTTCGCTGGAAAAGCGATGCCGGGGGCGTTTCGACACTTCTTCGTTTGCGCGGCAAGGACTCCCTGAAACTCGCCGGAGGCGGGGCCGGCCGCAAGCTAGAACTCCACGTCGACCGTGGAGCAGCCGCCCCAGCGGAAAGCTCGATCGTGGTCTCGGGCGAGCCATGGTTCCACCTCCGCCATGCGGGCAAGGCATCCGCTTTGACCTGGTCTCCATCGCTTTTCGCCCCGTCTTCCTCACCCGTGGGTTGGTTGCATCCCCACACAGCCGTCTGGGACACGGCTTCGCTCCTTCCTTGGGAAACCTTGCAGGTCACCGTGGTAGGGCAGGTAGAGGGCCAGACGTTGCGCCGGGCTGGACCCTTGGTTCGTGCGGAGAACGTGGTCCCATGGGAAGGAGGACCCCGGTTTTCTGTGGTCTACGACACTGAGACCCGAAGGGAGATGGAATGGGTTGCCGAGTTCACCCAGTCCCCATTGGAGCGCCTCATGGAATTGGTTCCGATGGAATCTCCCGCCGCCGCCGGTTTTCCTTTCACGGGGGCAATTCGCAGGCACAAGGACGGAGCCATCGGACTCAAGCTTGGATGGAAGGGGGCACCATTCGCTTTCCTCTCCCGCTCCAGCTGTCGCGTACTCATACAGGACCGCCCGGAGCTTGCCGGTCTCTTGCACGATGATTACGCGCACCAGTTGGAGGCGCTCCACCGGGCTCCCAATTATGAGATCACCCGCTGGACCATGCGGTCTCCTTCTGCGCAATGGGACATCAGCGGATCATGGTCCAACCAACCGATGAGATGCGCTCTCAAGATTAAAGAAACCATTAAAGGCAGAAAGGCCCGCGTTCACGACGTGGTGATGGACTGAATATGCGGCAATTTGACTCCTGTTCCCCCTTGGCTTGGGATGGTGAGGCTTTGAACCTTCTGGACCAGCGACTCCTTCCTGCCGAGGAACGATTTGTCCGATGCACGACGCTTGAGGAGGCTCATAGCGGAATACGGGACATGGTCGTGCGTGGGGCGCCTTGCATAGGCTTCACCGCCGTCTTCGGCCTTGCTTTGTGGCTGCGTGGAAGAGACACGTTCCGTCATGCGGAGTTCCGGCGGGCCGGTGAGTTCCTGAAAACGGCGCGTCCCACCGCAGTCAATCTCATGTACGAGGTGGACCGGGTTGTTGGGACTGCCCTGGCGCGCTTCCCCGACGGCTCGCCCGCCGCCCAGGTGGCTGAATACGTCGCTCGTGACGGCCTGGACCAGTTGGAGGAGGCGGGTGAGAAGAATTTGCGCATGGCCAAGACTGCCGTCGCGGAACTGGAAACAGCTTACGGGCAGCGCCCGCTGAACCTCATGACCCATTGTAACACCGGCGTTCTTGCCTGCGGAGTGCTCGGAACAGCCTTGGGGGTCATCTCCCACGCCCATTCCCTGGGCCGAGTTGCAATGGTCTACGCCGACGAGACACGGCCTTACCTGCAGGGCAGTCGCCTGACGGCTTACGAATTGGCCCGCGAGAACATTCCTTATCACTTAGTGGTGGAAGGCGCGGCTTCCTGGCTTCTCTCCCATGGCAAAGTAGACGCCATATTCGTGGGAGCTGACCGCATCGCCGCCAACGGGGACACGGCCAACAAAGTAGGCACCGCCACGCTGGCCATCGTTGCCAAGCATTATGGGGTGCCGTTTTACGTGGTTGCCCCCCTGAGTTCGTTCGATTTTGGATTGCCCGATGGAAAAGGCATCGAGATCGAACTCCGCCATGAGGACGAAATCCTGGCCTACAAAAGCCATCGTTTCGCGCCTCCGGGGGGACGCGCTCTCAACCCAAGCTTCGATGTGACTACCGCCGACCTTATCACTGGGATCATCTGCGAGAATGGCATTGCCCGCTTTCCTAACGCAGCGAGGATGGCGGTGCTGAGGGGTGAGAAGTGAGACGTGCCACCATCGACATTGGTTCCAACACGACACTCCTCCTGCTGGGGGAGGTTTCCCCTTACAGGGAGATAGCGAAGCTCTCGGAGGTCACCGCCCTCGGTAAGGGCCTGGACAAGAACGGCATTTTCTCGGAGGCGTCCATGGAGGACACCTACCGTGCTTTGGCCCATTACCGCGACTTGTGCCGTTCCCATGGCGTCCCGCCTGAGGCCATCATAGCGACCGCCACGGAAGCTTCCCGTGTGGCCCGCAACGCACCTGAGTTTTACGCCCGTGTGAGGAGGGAATTGGGGATCGACGTGAAAATCATCACGGGGGCGGCAGAGGCAACACTCACCACAAAGGGCGTACTTTTCGACGGCATGTTGGAGGGGGAGGAGGCACTCATCATGGACATCGGGGGCGCTTCCACCGAATTCATCAGGGTGCGCAACTCCGATCGCTCCATATTGTCGCTCGTGAGCTTGCCTGTGGGATCCGTTCGCGCCAGCGATTGGCTTGCGGAGGGGGCATGGGAAAGCCGCCTGACCAAAATACTCTCAGAGCATGCAGTGGCGCTCACGTCACTCAAGAGCGCCGTCCTCCACTGCGTGGCAGGTACGGTCACTTCCTTGGGCAACATGCACCTTGGACATAAATCCTTCGTCGAAGACGAAGTCCACGGGTTGCGTCTAACCCTGGCTGACGTTGAGAGGTTGCTGGACCGTTGCGGGGAGTGGGAGCCCGAGAAGTTCCTTTCCGAATTCCCCTTCCTTGGCAAGCGATCCCAGGCTATCCGGGGAGGGCTCTTCCTGTGCCATGCCCTCATCCGCCACCAGGGAGTCCGGGAGATGGTCGTCTCGACTTATGGCCTCCGTTACGGCACCTTTTTGGAAGGGGAGGTCAAACGTGAATATCTCGCTTAGTCCGCACATCCGCATCGTCGGCAAGGACGAAATTCTCTTCAGGCAGGGCGAGGAAGCCGCCAAGCTGTTCCTGGTGAAGTCAGGGGGCGTCCTGGGCGTCACGCAGACCAAAGACCGTCTGGTGCCCGTGTTCCACGCGGGGGCGCAGCAGGTGGTGGGGGAAGACGCGGTCCTAGCGGCTGCACCCCATTCCTTCAGTGCGATCGTGACGGAGGAAGCAGAGATCGTGGAGATCAATGCCGCCGATGTGCGTGGCTTGATCAAAGACGCACCCCATTGGATCGGACAACTTTTTTCAACCCTGGCGGAGCGGTTCGGCGAGACGACAGAAGCTGTGGTGGAACATCGTATCTTCAATCCAAGCCTTTCCGGTGGGAGAGAGCTCCCTCCGGAAGAAGAGACACGCCTGAAGAAGCTGTTGGCGGGAGCCGCGCCTCAGTAGAACTGGACGATGCGGCGGCGGCTGAGGTCGATGGCGACTTCCAGGATTTTATCTTGGGCACGTAGGCATTCGCGGCGGTTGCCGGAGAGGTCCTTCGTCATGACTTCATAGGCCTTCAGCGCTTGTTCGCGGGGAATGACCGACAGGGCGCGCTTCTGGTTCTTGAGGCTGGTGAGGGCCAGGGCGAGGCCCAGGATCACCGGCTTCACGCCACCAAGGATTTTACCCAGGTCATCGTCGCTGAGATACCAGACGTTCTCGTAGGAGAAACACTGCTCGGAGAGCTCCTTGGCCAGGACCGGATTGCGGTGGCGCAGGCCCCGTAGCAGGCGCGCTTTCTCGTTCTGGTCCATGTGCCGGAGCATGTCGACAACCTGTTGGCGGCCGTTGATGTAAATCCCGTTCTTTTCCCCAGCGGTTTCCTGCGACATCGTGTCTCCCTAGCTCAGGCATTCATTTTGGATTTCTGGTCTTCAAAACGCCGTTTGGCATCTTCCATGTATTCTTCGTGGTCCGCCTTCATCTCCGCCACCTGCTTTTCGTGCTGCGAACGTAGCTCGGAGGTCTGGGCCGCCTGGGCCTCGCGCAGTTGGGTGAGCGTGGTCTGGAATCGTTCATTCTCTTCCTGTAGGCGCTTGCCCATATGGGCGCGGATGTCGTGGATCTTTTTCTCGTACTCGGATTTGTCGGCGTTGATCTGCACCTCGAAGTCCTTCTCCAGCCGCTTGGCCTCTTTCTCGTTCACTTCACGGATTTTGGTGAGTTCACGGGCCTTCTGCTCTTCGGATTGGCGGAGTTGGGTGGCGTGGCGTCGCTGCAGGGCCTCCTGGGAGGCATTGAATTTGGTGATCGCGGCGTCGGACATTGTCTCACCCCTTCCTTGGCATGCCATCCGTGGCATCTTGTACTATGATAGAGAAGACTCCAGACCCACCTCAAGGCAGGCAAAATGGGCCATCCCGGTGCGGGCGTGCCCACACGTGAAATCAGCGGTTTCCCGCCCCCACCCGGGGCGGTCGTGCCGTTCAACCCGGACCAAGCGGCAGCATTCGCCGACTGGCTCAACCTAGACCTGGAAAGCCTGGCCTGGGAGGGCAAGCATCGCGCCTCGTTCGACGACTTTTGGGAAAGCCTTTTCCAAAACCCACGTGGGGTGGAGGAGGTGGTGGAGCGCCTCGAACATGCCCAGCGCGTAGTGAAGACGGGCCCCCTCTATTCCTGGTTCGGCTGGCTGCGAGACCGTTTCTTGATTTTCTCTTTCTCATCGTCTGGCGCTCCATTAGACGCTTTCTGCCGCTTAGTTCGGGTGGAGGAGAGCTGGCTTTGCCATGTTTTGCGAGACTATTTCTCCAGTGTCCTGCCTGGGCATGAAGACGCCATCCACACCGCACTTGATACGGGCCATCTCCTCTCCCCCAATCGGCACCAGACCTTCGGGGAGATCGCTGCGCGCCTGGGTTTGGCGGGCCTCCCTCGCCATGGGGACGCCGAGGACATGATGCTCTCTCTCGAGGTAACTCTCTTCCCCCAATGGGCCACCGTCCTGCGGGAACTCAAGAAGGACGTTTTCCGGCTGCGCCTCGACTGGAAGCAGGCTCGGCGTCGGCTCGCGTGGGGCCGGCAACTGCGTTTCCTGCGGGAGGTAGCGTTACTCCTCCTCGTGGCGGGAGTGTTGATCGTGGGCATGCGCCAGGCCAATGACTGGTGGGAAAGTTCCATCGTTAAGCGCATCAAGCTCCTAGAGCCCCACTTCTTCGGCCTCGACCTCACGCTGCTCTACCGTCCCGAGGACCGCGCCCAACGCCGTATTGAGCTCTCCAACGAGGAAATCGAGAAACTCGAGCGCATCGAGGGCGCCCAGTCCTTTGAGGAGATCAAGGACGTGCGCTTCGATCCCGAATCGGATGAGGTCGCCCTGACCTCGGTCGAAGAAATCCCCTCTCTGACTGAAGCCACCCCCTCCGAATACGAAGAAACGAAGAAGGGCGGCTACCGCGACGCCGGTGCCGGCGCGGGAGGCAAGCGTGCCTACCGCGTGCTCATGACCTCCGTGGATCCAGCGGCCATGCGCGCCCAACTCATGCCCCTGCTCGGCACCTACGGCGCGACACCCCTAGGCAACGTCAAACCAGGAACCGTCATCCCCGGCGGCGTTTACTTCAACTTGCTCGTCCCCAGCGACCGCCTCAAGACCTTCCTCGGCGCCGTCTCGGGCATGGGCGACGCCACCATCTTCGAGAGTAACGCGCGCGAAGCCGTGCCCGCCGGCAAAAACCGGGTCTTTATTTGGGTCAAGTCGATTTAGCTATTGAAGTCCCGGGGGCGTGGTACCGCTTCCTCCGGGATTCTCTTGACCACCCAACAGCTTGTCGAGGGTGTCGAAGTCGACGGTGACGGATTCTCCGGACCTGTTGCCACCGCCAGAAGCGTCACTGAGGTTGGAGAAGAATTGCAACGCCGTCTCGGGCGCTTCGCCGGAGCGCATGCTCTCCACTTCCCGAGTTAGGGTAGCTGTGTTCTGGGTGCCATCATTCAATTTCAGGTAACTCGACACCACGTTGTTGAACAGCACCAACCGGTTGAAGGCGTTGTTGCGCTCCTGCAGTTGCTGCTGAACCTTTTGTGCGGCTTGGGCTGCCGTATTCTCGCCTGCGCCGATCTGCCGCTCCTTGAAGGCATCCTCCATGGCGCTGAAAGCCGCTTCCCGCTCGGCGGTGTAACGGTTCTTTGCGAGCTCCACGATGTCGGTGGCCGGTGTTCCATTTTGTAGTTGTTGGAGTAGGTCGGCGTAGCCCTTATCCCGAAGGTATTTCTCTAAGTCCTCTCCGCGTAGAGCCTCAATCCGTCGGCGTTCCAACTCCGTCGCTGCCATGTCTCTCAGCCCGACGTTCGCGAGGGCCGTCCCTTCCTGTTGGGTGTAGAAGAAATCTCGGCAAGCAGCGTTTTCTGGCATCTCAATACAATTCGCACTCTCGAAAGCCTCCGCTTCGATGCCTGCTGAATCCTGCGCTCGCTTCGCCTCGGTTGTAGTAAGCGAAGTGAGTTCATCGATAGTGGAGCCTTGGCTACCGGTGTAGACCCGGCCCGAGCCGATGGGCTCACGGTTCAATCCTGCCGGGCCGGCCTGCATCTCCCTGTAAGCCGTCTTGGTTTCCTCGAGCGCTGTCAAGTTCACGCGCATCGCGCGTAGCTTGGCTTGCGTGATGCAAGCCTCAGCACCGTACTTCTTGCCATTCTCCGTGCATCTTTCTGAGAATCCTCGGAAATGGGGGTAGAGGCGGTCGCGGTCCGCCGCAGGCGCCTCACAATAAGCCTTGGCCTCGCACATGGGATTGACCATCAAAGCGCAGTTGCTGAAGAAGTCGGTCAAAAAGGCTTGTTGATTTTGGGGCTCAACGCCCATGAGCGCATCCTGCACGGCTTGATATGGGTCATCTTGGGGGGTGATAGCCTTGGTATCCGTGAGCCATTCCAAGCATTCTTTGGAATTTTTAGGATCACAGAATCCGGCGTTGGTCTTGGTGTTGGTGATGAAGAACTGCCACCCGCTCATGTGATTGGCCGTTCCGGGGTCGGGGAAAGAGTCGTTCAACTTGGCGGAGGCTTTTTCAAGGCAAAACCGCGAAATCTCCAACAAGATGTTCTTACCCAGCTGCGACCGATACAAATCCTCGAACACCTTATGATCCACGATGTTCTGATCACGTAGTTTCGCCTCTTGCCCATTCGCACCAGCCTGCCCATAAAGCGCATTCTCCAAACGGTTGGAGAAGTAATCCATGATGGCCTGCCGACTACGGCCGCTGACCAGGCCCGAGGACTCAAGACGCATTTGCTCTGACAAACGCTGCAGGTCTGCCTCGCTGGTGTTAGCGAAAACGCCACGGAAGCACACCTGGGCCGCCTCCCGCTTCTCCCGAATCTGCGTGTCGCTCATCCCCGCAGTGATGCGGTGTTGGTCCAGGCACGCTTGCACCCGAGGTTCAGACGTGAGCTGCCGATCCACCTGCGTCTCCCGGATAGTGCTCACGAAACGCTGGGACAGCTGCTGCAACTGCGCGCCGGATAGGGTCACCTCAGCAGAGACAC
Organism: uncultured Bacteriovoracaceae bacterium; assembly: GCA_964399165.1. Lineage (GTDB taxonomy): Bacteria > Bdellovibrionota > Bacteriovoracia > Bacteriovoracales > Bacteriovoracaceae > UBA6144. Next base: position 181,601 of record CAYNPO010000005.1, read on the forward strand.
CCCAGACGAGCAGGAATGGAACCAGGAACAACATGCTCCCATTCTAGGGGAGAACCGAATTTCCCGTGGGAGGGTGAATTTTTCCCTTTTGAAAACCTAGGGAATTCAATTACATGCGGTCGCTACTCATCCCGAATAGGCCCTTCAGCTCCCGCAACAAAACGTGGCTCTTTCCGAGATAGAACCACTGACGGACGAACCCGATCAGCATGGACGCCATGAACCCGTAGATCACCCCGGAGTGCACCGTCCGCGCCACCAGGCCCGTGTCGTGGGCCCCGCCCAACAGGAATCCGATAGATCCGAGCACCAGCATCAGGATGGTCCAAGGGATGGTTTGCCGCTTGGACAAGGTGGACTCGTGGACGAAGCGGGCCACACGCTTTTTGTAGGGCTCCAGGTCGGCCGGGGGCGTGTCGAAGAGTTCGCCCAGGTTGCTCTCGGAATGCAGCACGTTCCAAACGTTCTCCACCAACCGCGCGACGCCGATGAAGTAGAACATCACGAAGGCCTGAATGAAGATCAGGTACAGGAACGAGGGCAGGGCGGTTTGAATGTGCGAATAGGGGAGGGCCACCCACCCCAGGGCGTTCGCCGCCGTGAGCAGGATCGACGCCGTCATCACCACCAAAAGTCCCCGCAAAAGCCAGGCCACGCGTCCTCCCGTTTGCCCAATCGCCGTCGATTCTCTATTCTTAGCCACGTCGTTATAGCAAAAAGGCCCCGAGAATGTCCGAGGAAAAGACCTCCCCCAAGAAGTTGCTCGAGAAGTCCCCCCTCTCGGGCATAGCGGTTCCCATCGCCATCGTGCTCGTGGGCGCGCTCATCATCTTCGGCGTCACCAAAATGCTCTCGTCTGGCAAAAACCACCGGGACCTCGTCGAAGAACTCAACTCAAAGACCTTCGGCAACCGCTGGGTGGCCGCCTATGAGCTCTCCAAGTACCTAGCCTCTTCACGCATCCCGCCTCAGGACGTCCCGTGGGTGGTGCAAAATCTGGTGCAGGTGTACGAACAGAGCGCCGACGCACGCACGCGCAACTTCGTGGTGCTCGCTCTGGGAACTTTGAAGCACCCCGATGTGCTTCCTTTGCTCAACAAGGCCCTGGACGACGCCGACGCTCAAACCCAGTTCAGCGCCGTGGTGACCTTGGGTAACCTTCCGCCGCGCTCCGCCTTGGCCTGGGACAAGCTGGCAACCTTGCTCCAGTCCACCCACGACGACGGGCTAAAGCAGGCTATCATCCTGACGGTTGCTGCTCAGCGCAAGGATGACGGTGCTCAGTGGCTTATGCCCTACCTTGAATCACCGCAGCGAATGCTCCGGTACTCCGCAGCAATGGGCTTGATTTATTACGGAAGACTAGAGGCAAATCCCACACTGCAAGAGATGATGAACCTCTCCTACGAGAATCGTGCAGCGGATGAATTAAACGGTGCGCAAGTTGAAGCACTCAAGCTCAACATCATCACCCACGCCGAAAAAGCCGAGGCTTCCCACCTACTCCCGCTGTTAAAAAATACGGCGGAAAATGACTCCAATATCGGCGTCTCCACCCGGGCCAAGCAAGTCGTAAACTTATTGAAAAATTAGAAGTTTACGCCCATAATGGGCTCGTTCCCCTCCGTCTCGTTTAGATTGAATTCAGGTCCTCACCTGGGCTGTTTCCCCGGAGCTTTCACTCATGAGTGAAGAAGTCAAAACTAGTCTCAACCGCCGCGAGTTCTTCAGCTTTCTCGCGGTCGGATGGATCACGTTCGGGGCGGCATGCGCTGGTTTGGCCAGCTTCGTGTTCCGCTTCCTGTACCCCAACGTCGTGTTCGAGCCGGCCATGGATTTCATGGCTGGTTACCCGGACGATTACCCCGAAGGCGTGGATGAGCGCTGGAAAAACGGTTTCGGCGTCTGGATTTACAAGAAGGACGGCCGCTTGGTCGCCATGAGCAACATCTGCACCCATCTCGGCTGCATCCCCACCTGGCTGCCCGCCGAGAGCAAGTTCAAATGCCCCTGCCACGGCTCCGGCTACTACCCCAACGGCATCAATTTCGAAGGGCCCGCGCCGCGGCCCCTCGAGCGTTTCAAGGTCTCCCTCAACCCCGAGGGCAAGATCATCGTCGATAAGACCAAAATCTTCCGTTACGAGAAAGGCGAGTGGAGCAACCCCGACGCCTTCATCGAAGTCTAAAACAGCGCAGGAAACCCCATGGCCGATACGCAGAGCTTCGCAGACAAAGTCGCCAACACCCAGGTGTGGAAGGCCATCTTCCGCCACGGTCCACCCAACAACGCGCGCAACCGCGCCGCGGTGGTCGCGGGCAACGTGTTCCTGCACCTGCACCCCATCAAGCTCAAGAAGTCCGGGGTCCAGCTGGGCTACACTTGGTGCATGGGCGGACTGACCTTTTTCGTCTTCCTCGCCCTGACCGTCACTGGGGTCCTGCTCATGTTCTACTACCGCCCCACTGCCGAGTACGCCTTCACCGACATCATCGGCCTGCGCGAGCACGTCCCGCTGGGCATCATGCGCGAACTCCACCGCTGGGGCGCCCACTTGATGGTGATCACCGTGTGGATCCACATGTTCCGCGTCTTCATGACCGGATCCTACAAACCGCCCCGCGAGTTCAACTGGGGCGTGGGCGTGATCCTGCTCGTACTCACCCTCCTCCTTTCCTTCACCGGTTACCTCCTGCCTTGGGACCAGCTGGCCATCTGGGCCATCACCGTGGGCTCGAACATGGCCAAAGCCACGCCCTTCATGGGCCACGGCGGCCCCGGCGCGGCACTCGCCCGCATCGGCGACTTCGTGATGGTTTCCGACAAAAACGACGTGCGCTTCCAGCTGCTGGGCGGCCGTTTCGTGGGTGAGGCAGCGCTTCTGCGCTTCTACATCCTCCACTGCGTGTTCATTCCCCTGGTGGTCGCCGTGCTGATCGCCGTCCACTTCTGGCGCGTGCGCAAGGACGGCGGGATCTCTGCCCCGCTCTAACCGAGGAAGACCATGGTCAAGGAACTCGTCAATTACCTCTCGTCCCCGGTGTACTCCTTCACGGGGATGATCGCTTTCTTCGTCTTCACCATTAAGAAGCCTGAGATCGTGGGCTCCAAGAAGTTCGGCCTCATCGCCATGCTGGTGTGCTTGGCCCTCTTCGCTTGGATGCTCAACGATCCCGTCTTCTTCTCGGTCATCAGCCTCCCCGACAACATCCCCATCATCATCCTGAATGTGGTGGTCCTGTGGTCCTGGTGGTTTGCCATCCACAAAGGCGTCGAAAACGACAAGCGGATCGCGGCTGGCGAACCGCCCATCGAAGGGACACCCGAAAATCGCGAGAAAGTTTGGGCTTGGCCTAACCTCGTCTACACCGAACTCTTCACCATCATCGCAGGCACCGTCTTCCTGATCGTGTGGGCCATCTTCTTCAAGGCTCCCCTCGAAGAGCCCGCCAACCCCACCTGGGCCCCTAACCCGGCCAAAGCCCCCTGGTACTTCCTCGGCTTGCAGGAAATGCTGGTGTACTTCGATCCCTGGATGGCCGGGGTTGTCCTGCCCGGTTTGATCGTCGTTGGCCTCATCGCCATCCCGTTCCTGGACGTGAACCCCAAGGGCAACGGCTACTACACTTTCAAAGAGCGCAAGTTCGCCATCACTGGCTTCATGTTCGGCTGGATCGTGCTCTGGATCTTCCTCATCCAGGTGGGAACGTTCCTTCGCGGCCCCAACTGGACCTTCTACGGCCCCTTCGAATACTGGGATGCCCACAAAGTGGTCGCTGAGAACAACATTAACCTCTCCGAAATCATGTGGATCAAGCTGTTCAACACCGGCTTGCCCAAGAACATCTTCCTGCGCGAAATCTTCGGCATCATCCTGACGCTGGCCTACATGTTCGGCTCCATTCCCTTGATCACCAAAAAATGGGGTAAGCGCTACCTCGAGCGTATGGGCGCGATCCGCTACTACATCCTGCTGGCCCTGATCCTCGGCACCGCGAGCCTGCCGATCAAAATGTACCTCCGTTGGTTCCTGACCCTGAAGTACATCGTCGCCATGCCCGAGTTCGAGTTGAACCTCTGACAACGAGATAGAAGATGAAGCGTGAACCCGGAATGGCCTACAACACGAGCACACTGAACAAGGTGTTCGCCGTCCTCTCGGTGGTGTTCCTCCTGACCGTGGTCTGGGTCGTCCTGGACGACTACATCCGCCCTTGGAAAGCCGTGCAGGTCAAGGCCATGGAGATTGAGAGAAAGGTCACCGAAGCCAAGATCAAGGAGATCGAGGGCTCCTTGGATCCCGCCAAGATGAAAGAGGCTGAGGCCAAGATTGCCGCCGCCGAGAAGGCCCTGGAAGGGCATAAGAAAGAAATTGAGAAACAGCAGGCTATCATTGCCGATGTCCAGCGTCGCATCTACGTCCAGAATATGTACAATGGCGTCCAGGGCTCCCAGGCAGCCGCGTGGCAATTCAAATACGAGCATGCCCTCATGGAGAACCATCCCGAGGACGCGAAGGAGTACAAGAAGACTTTCGACGAATACAAAAAGAATGAGATCGCCGGCAAGGACGCCTTGAAGGGCCTCCAAACTGAAGAGACCGCTGCCAACGAAGCGATCCGTAAGATCGAGGCTGATAAGACCGCAGCCGAGAAGGAGCTGAAAAGCTTGCTGGCCGACCGCGACCGCGCCCAGCAGGCGCTCGCTGCCACGGAGAAGAACCACGTCTGGTTCATGAGGAACTCGCCCTTCATCGACTTCCTCGATCCCACCATCAAGATCCGCCAGTACGTGATCACCCGCGCCACCAACGACATGTACTTCCAGCAGATTCCTAAGATCGACCGCTGCACTACTTGCCACGTTTTCATCGACCGGCCGGGGTATGAAAACCAGGAGAACCCCTACAAGACGCACCCGAAGGTCGACACGCTCGCGGTGGGTGCCAACTCCGCCCACCCCGTGAAGGAATTTGGTTGTACTTCCTGCCACGGTGGCGTGGGTGACCGGGTTAACGACTTCAACGCCCCGGCGCACATCCCGCGCAATCCCGCCCAGGCCAAGATTTGGAAGGACAAGTACCACTGGCACGAGCCCCACAAAGTCCCCCAGCCCATGCTGCCTCTCCAGTATACCGAGGGCATGTGCCTCAAGTGCCACACCGGCGTCGAGCGCCTGCCCATGGCGGACCAGCTCAACAAGGGCCGCGACCTGATGGAAACCTACGGCTGTTACGGCTGCCACAAGATCGAAGGCTGGCAGCACCTCCCCAAGCCGGGCCCCTCGCTCAAAAAGATCACCGCCAAGACCAGCAAAGAGTGGATCAAGAACTGGATCTGGAACCCCAAGGCGTTCAACCCCAAATCCAAAATGCCTTCGTTCTTCATGCAGTCCAACAACTCGCACCCCGAGTTTAAGCGCAAGAACATGGCTGAAGTAAACGCCATGGCGGAGTACATCGCAGCTACGGCCAAGGACTACCAACCCTTGCAGCGCTATGCTGGTGGCAACTCTGAGCGTGGCAAAGAGTTGATCGAGACCATTGGTTGCGTGGGTTGCCACATGGTGGAGGGCATCGACGACAAGTGGAATGCCGTGGGTGAGCGCAAAGGTACCTACCTAACCGGTCTCGGCGACAAGGTCGACCCTGACTGGCTTGTCTCCTGGCTCAAGCGCCCCAGCCATTACCAGGAAGACACTGTCATGCCTTCCTTCCGTCTGACGGATGGAGAGGCCAATGACATCGCTGCCTACTTGCTCGGGCTCAAGAACCCCGCGTTCGCCGAGAATAAATTCCCCTCCCTCGATGCGAACCTGCGTGACGAGATCCTGGTCCAGGATTATTTCTCCGCCTTCGACACCATCGATGCCGCCAAGGCGCGCCTGGCGAAAATGACCCCGCAAGAGCGCACCATGGAGCTGGGCAAGCGTTCTATTAACAAATACGGTTGCTACTCTTGTCACAACATCAATGGCTTTGAGGGTGATCTACCTCAGATCGGGCCTGAGCTCACCAAAGAGGGTTCCAAGCCCGTCGAGCAATTCGGCTTTGGTCAGCAGAAGCATGTGCCTAAGACCCGCCATGGGTGGTTGACCCAGCACCTTAAGGATCCCCGTATTTGGGACGTGGGCGTTCCTAAGCCCTTCAAGGACCTGAACCGCATGCCCAACTTCTATCTGGAAGACTGGGAGATCGACGCCATCAATACGGACCTACTTGGCCAAGTAGCCGACAAGGTACCCTTGTCTGGCCAGCACAACCCCGGACCGAATGGCAAAATTGCGGAACTGGGCCGTAAGGTCGCCAATAAGTACAACTGCTACGGTTGCCACAAAATTGACGGCATGGGCGGATCTCTCGCCACCGCCTTTGAGCAAGACGACCCGAACATGGGTCCGCCTTGGCTCGTGAAGGAAGGTCACCGCGTGCAATCCGACTGGCTGAACTACTTCCTCCGCAACGTGCACGTTATTCGCCCCTACGTGAAGGTGCGCATGCCCACGTTCAACCTCTCCAATGAGGAATTGAACGCACTGGTGACTTACTTCCAGATGGATGCCGCTCAGCCCACATTCGAGAATCTGCAACCGGTCGTCTGGGAACCGGGTGAGCGTGAAGCTGCTCAACGTATTTGGAACGAGCTCGCTTGTACCACCTGTCACACCATCGGGTTCAATAACGAGCCGGCCCAGGCTCCCGCACTGAAGAACGCTAAACGCCGCCTGCGCGGCTCTTGGATCGAGAAGTGGCTCACTGACCCCACTGCCATCATGCCCTACACGACCATGCCTAATTTCTGGGATGGTGGGAATGCAGCAGCCGTGGAAGGCGTGCTCGATAACGACCCGAAACGCCAGATTCGCGCCATGCGCAAATGGGTGCAGGAAATGGGCATCGACAGCTATCCCGCGCCACTTCCGAAGAACTGATTTCCCCTCTGAAAGGGCGGCAACAGCCGCCCTTTTTTTTGCCGACGAACTTCCCGTTGACACCCTCACTGGCAATCCGTATTTTTGCCCCTCACGGCATGTTTTGGTTTGCGATGGGGATGTAGCTCAGTTGGGAGAGCATCAGATTTGCATTCTGAGGGTCGCAGGTTCGATTCCTGTCATCTCCACCACCAAAACACTCAAGAGATTACTCTTGTCATGCCCGAGCCTCGGTGCTAGAACCGTCAGCTCACGTTCTTTGACATTCAAATAGAGTTTAAGTTTCGAGCGCGTTCGCGTGCTCGGATCAA